>CAVZRY010000009.1:45000-318214 GCA_963777805.1 uncultured Microthrixaceae bacterium
TGATCCTGCGCGGACAATGTAACGGGGCTCAAGCATGGAGCCGAAGCCGCGGATTCGTACCTAGTACGAGTGGTAGGGGAGCGTCGATCTCGGAGCGAAGCGTCGGTGTGAACCGGCGTGGACCGTGGTCGAGTGAGAATGCTGATATGAGTAGCGAAAGAGGGGTGTGAAACCCCTCCGCCGAATGTCCAAGGGTTCCTGGGGAAGGCTAATCCTCCCAGGGTAAGTCGGGAGCTAAGGCGAGGCCGAAAGGCGTAGTCGATGCACAACCGGTTGATATTCCGGTACCACTGTGAACGCGCCCAAGCCAAGCAGCAGTCGCTAGGGGCTGTCTACCTTCGGGTAGACGAACCGAACCGATAGCTGGGCGGCTAGCAATGAGGGGACGCAGGAAGGTAGGTGAACCCAGGCGATGGTTGTCCTGGGGTAAGCGTGTAGGGAGAGGTCCAGGTAAATCCGGCCCTCATCATCCTGAGACGTGAAACCGAGCCGCTTCAGGCGAAGTCACTGATCCTATGCTGCCAAGAAAAGCCTCTAGCGAGCTTTCACGGTGCCCGTACCCCAAACCAACTCAGGTGGACAGGTAGAGAATACCAAGGCGATCGGGTGAACTATGGTTAAGGAACTCGGCAAAATACCTCCGTAACTTCGGGAGAAGGAGGGCCCCAACAGGTGATGGACTTCGCGTCCTGAGCTCGAGGGGGCCGCAGAGACCAGGGGATAGCGACTGTTTACTAAAAACACAGCAGCGTGCGAAGCCGTAAGGCGCTGTATACGCTGTGACGCCTGCCCGGTGCCGGAAGGTTACGGGGAAGGGTTAGTCCTTCGGGACGAAGCTCTGAACCTAAGCCCCGGTAAACGGCGGCCGTAACTATAACGGTCCTAAGGTAGCGAAATTCCTTGTCGGGTAAGTTCCGACCTGCACGAATGGCGTAACGACTTTCCCACTGTCTCAACCATAGGCCCGGCGAAATTGAAGTACGAGTAAAGATGCTCGTTAGCTGCAGAAGGACGGAAAGACCCCGTGGACCTTTACTACAGCTTGATATTGGGTTTTGGTATGTGTTGTGTAGGATAGGTGGGAGCCTTGGAAGCATTGGCGCCAGCCAGTGTGGAGGCAACCTTGAAATACCACCCTGCATTTGCTGGAACTCTAACCCAGGTCCGTTATCCGGATCGGGAACAGTGTCAGGTGGGTAGTTTGACTGGGGCGGTCGCCTCCTAAAGAGTAACGGAGGCGCCCAAAGGTTCCCTCAGGCTGGTTGGCAATCAGCCGTCGAGTGCAATGGCACAAGGGAGCTTGACTGCGAGACATACACGTCAAGCAGGTGCGAAAGCAGGGCATAGTGATCCGGCGGTTGCGTGTGGAAGCGCCGTCGCTCAACGGATAAAAGGTACCCCGGGGATAACAGGCTCATCTTCCCCAAGAGTCCATATCGACGGGAAGGTTTGGCACCTCGATGTCGGCTCATCGCATCCTGGGGCTGAAGCAGGTCCCAAGGGTTGGGCTGTTCGCCCATTAAAGCGGTACGCGAGCTGGGTTTAGAACGTCGTGAGACAGTTCGGTCCCTATCCTCTGTAGCCGTAAGGAGTTTGAGAAAGGCTGTCCCTAGTACGAGAGGACCGGGACGGACGCAGCTCTGGTGTGCCAGTTGTCCTGCCAAGGGCACGGCTGGTTGGCCACCTGCGGAAGGGATAAGCGCTGAAAGCATCTAAGTGCGAAGCCCGTTTCAAGATGAGACTCCTCACTGGATAACCAGGTAAGGCCCGTGGTAGACGACCACGTTGATAGGCCGGAGGTGTACGCACAGCAATGTGTTCAGCCGACCGGTACTAATCGGCCGAGGGCTTGGTTCAGAACGAAGATGTTCGTGCTCGCTGTGGAGTTCTCGAGGGCTCGCGCCCTTTGGAGAGCAGAGGTTTCGGTGGTGATGGCGGCGGAGTTACACCCGTTCCCATTCCGAACACGGAAGTTAAGCCCGCCTGCGCCGATGGTACTTGGACGGAGACGTCCCGGGAGAGTAGGTCGCCGCCGATTTCGCACGATGAGGGCCCCCAGCTACGGCTGGGGGCTCTCTCGCGTCCGGGGTCAGGAGGAGCTTCCGCCGACGCCCGGCGTCGGTCGGGCTCGGTAGCCTCCGGGACGTGGCTGAGAGCAACCGACGTGGTGGAGCGCGCCCGCCCGGCGGTGGCGGCGGCAAGGGACGTCCGTCCGGCGGTCCGTCGCGAGGCGGTCCGAAGGGCCGGAGTGGTCCTTCCTCTGGTCCCAAGGGCCGGGGTGGTCCGTCGTCGGGCTCCCGAGGCCGAGGCGGCCCGAGCTCGGGTGGCCCCAAGGGGCGATCCGGCAAGCCGGGCGAGAAGCGCAGCTCCTGGGACAAGGACAGCAGAGGGCCGAACCCGGCCCGGCGTAGCGGGGGCAGTCGACCGGGCAAGCCCGTGCCGCGACGACGGTCGCCGGGGCCCCAAGTCCTGGGGCGGCGTCGCCCGACGCGGGGCCGGCGAGATGGAGACCCCCCGGCCTGACACCGCCACCGACGAGTGGCGCAAGGCCGTGCAGCGAGCGCCGCGACGACGGCGCCGTCGGCGGGGCCAAGGTCGAGCTCGACGAGTGGGTCGAGGAGTTCGATGAGGACGAGGTCCACGACGAGGGCGGCTATGCGCCCGACTCGACCCGGGAGGCGCGGGACCAGGTCGACGTCGACCTGTCCGCCGACGACCGCAAGAAGCTGGCCAAGGAATCCGGGAAGCGGGCCGGCGACCACGAGAAGCGGATCAAGGACGCCGCCAAGGCCTTCCGGGCCGAGCGCTTCGAGGACGCCCGCCGGATCCTGGGTGACCTGGCGGAACGGGCCCCGGGGGTCCCGGCCGTCCGGGAGCTGAACGGACTCACCCTCTATCGCTTGCGGCGTTGGAAGCTGGCCGCAGCCGAGCTCGAGGCCTTCCGGTCGATGACCGGCTCCACCGAGCAGCATCCCGTGCTGGCCGACTGCTACCGGGCCCTGAAGCGTCCGGCGATGGTGGCCGAGCTGTGGGAGGAGCTGCGCCAGGCCTCGCCCTCGGCGGAGCTGGTGACCGAAGGCCGCATCGTGGCCGCCGGCTCCCTGGCCGACCAGGGCAAGGTGCAGGAGGCGATCGACCTGCTGTCGGATGACAAGAAGGGCAAGTGGCGCCTGCCCCGCCAGCCCCGGGAGCACCATCTGCGCCGGGCCTATGCGCTGGCCGACCTCTTCGAGCGGGCCGGCGACGTCGCCCGGGCCCGGGACCTCTTCGAGCGCATCCAGCGAGCCGACGCCCGCTTCGGCGACGTCGGCCGCCGCCTCAAAGCCCTCAAGTAGGCCCGACCCGTCCGGCTGCCGGGTGGGGGGACCGACACCGATGGCAGGGACGGGGTCCGGCTGGTGGTGTTGGAGGGGATGGTGCCGTTCGGGCTGGTCGGCTGGGGGACCGACACCGATGGCAGGGATGGGGGCGTCGGGCCGCTCCGAACCGGCCCGTCCACGCCCGTGCTCGCGCACGCTCCGTGGCGGAATCGGACCACTCGGACTCGCTCCCGCGTTCTGGCCCCGGATCTGCCGGTCGGGGCCCGTAGATCCGGTGCCAGAAGTGGGGCTGACCACGGGCGGTGGGATTGGAGTGCCGCCGACGAGGTGCGGCCCGTCCCCACGCCCCTTCCCTGCCTCGTTTTCGTTGGGCAGGAGGACGAGTGGTCAGGTGAGGGCGTCGAGGTCCGAGGTGGCGGCGTCGAACTCGGCGGCGGTGGCGTCGGCTCGTTCCTGGGCCTCGGCCAGAGCGGCTGCGGCTCGTTCCTGGGACTCGGCGGCCGCCGTGCCGGCCGCTACCGCTCGGTCGAGCTCGGCCTGGGCCGTGGCCAGGGCCGCTTCGGCGGCGGCCAGGGCGTCGGCGGCGTCGGCCCGCTCGGCATCGGCCGCCTGCACGGCCTCGGCCTCCGCCGCGGCGGCCTTCTCGGCGCGGGCCAGGGCCCGCTGGGCGGAGTCGTCCGCCTTGGCCGCCTCCTGGCGGCGCTTCTCGGCCCGGCGGACGGCGAGCTGGTCGACAGGCGGGGCCGCATCCGCCTTCGGACCGGCTTTGGGTCTTGCCTTCGGTGCGGGCTTCTTCTTCGGGGGCGGTGCGGGCAGTGACGGGCCCAGGGCGAAGGCGTCGGGCGCGGGGACCTCGAGCAGTCGGCCCGAGGCGAGCAGCTCGGCACCCTGCGCATCGGCCACGACGGCGTTGAGGGCGGCCGCCAGTTCGGGCCGGTCGGTGGGTCGCTTCGGGTCGAGGCGGCCGGCCGCCGACCGGGCCGCGACGGCGACCGCCTCCCGCAGGTCGGCCACGGCGGCCTTCAGGTCCTCGCCGCCGCCGTCCCGCACGATCTCGACCGCCTCGAGCAAGGGCGCCAGGGTCGGGTCGTCGTCCAGCGCCAGCTGGTCCAACGCCCACACGAGTCGGTTGGGTTTGCGCAGCGCCGTGACCCCGGCCGCCTCTTCCTTGCGGCCGGCCGCCTTCAGCGCCTTGGCCAGGCCGTTGCGGGCGGCGGTGAAGTCCTCGGGTGGCGTCGCGTAGAGGGCATCCAGGGCCTCCTCCACGTCCAGATCATCCGCCATCACCCCACGCGACCACCCGGCGGGAGCCCGGTCAAGGACCGACCCGTCGAACTGGCGCCTGATCTGCCGGTCCTGGCCGGAGGATCAGGCGCCAGAACCGGGGGCCATCACGACTTCGGGCGCAGCTGGGCGGGGTCCCAGTGCTCGCGCCACCACTCGATCCGGCCGTCCCGCAGACCGCAGGTGCTCATGCCCCGCCACGACACCTCCGCACCGGTGTCGCGCCGACGGACGGTGATGGTCCACTCGGCCAGCACGGCGCCACCGGGGTCGACGGCGAGGTGGTGGATGTCGAAGGCGATCGGCGCGGCCCACTGGTAGGCCGTGCGCACCACCTGCTCGTAGGCGGACCGGCCGACGACGGGATCGCGCCCCGGCACCGTCAGTTGGACGTCCTCGGTGAAGCAGTCCAGGTAGCCCTCGACGTCCTCGGCCACCCAGGCCCGACACCGGCGATCGAAGAGCCGTTCCGCCTCGTCCTGGTCGATCCCGGCCACACCGCGACGCTACGGCACTAGAACGCGAGCAGGTCCCGGGCGGCGGTCTCGACGTCGGCGACCTGGGGGAGCACAGCGTCCTCGAGGGTGGGCTCATAGGGGACGTGGCAGTCGGCGGCGGCGACCCGGCGCACGGGCGCGTCGAGATCCGTGAAGCAGGTGTCGGCCGCCCAGGCCGCGATCTCGCCACCCCAACCGCCGGTCAGCACGTCCTCGTGGACCACGAGAAGCCGGCCGGTCCGGGCCACCGACTCGGCCACCAGGTCCTGGTCCCAGGGCACGATCGTGCGGAGGTCGATGACCTCGACCTCCCGCCCGTCGCCGACGATGGCCTCGGCGGCGAGGACCGACTTCTGGACGGTGGCCCCCCAGGTCACGATGGTGAGGTCGCCGACCGGGCCGTCGGATCACGCCCCGGCCCGAGGGGGATCAGGTGGTCCGGGCCGGGGTACGGGTCCTCGGCGTAGGGCTGGCGCAGCAGGTGCTTGTGCTCGCAGGAACAGGACGGGGTCCTCGCCGGCCAGACGCGGCCCGCAGGAGGCCCACGGCGTCGGCGCGCCCGGGACGGGAAGGCGACGACCAGGCCGGGGACGTGGGCGAAGATCGACTCGCCGCACTGGGAGTGCCAGATGGCGCCGCCGGTGAGGTAGCCGCCGATCGGGACCCGCACGACCATCGGGCAGGTGAAGGCCCCGTTGGAGCGCCAGCGGATGGTGGCCGCCTCGCTCTTGAGCTGCTGGGTCGCCGGCCAGATGTAGTCGAAGAACTGGATCTCGGGGACCGGGCGCAGGCCCGCGGATCGCCTGGCCGACGGCCCGGCCGATGATGTTGGCCTCGGCCAGCGGCGTGTTGTAGCAGCGGGCCTGGCCGAACTCCCGTTGCAGGCCGTGGGTGGTGCCGAAGACGCCGCCCTTGCCCTCGAGCTCGGCCAGCACGCGCCTCCCGGGCGTCGGCCACGTCCTCGCCGAAGACCCGGATCCGCTCGTCGGCAGCCATCGGCGTCGTGCAGGGCCCGGTTGATGGCCTCGCCGAAGGTGACGGGCTCGTCGTCACCGGGGTCCTCGACGAGGGTGAGCCCGTCGGGGGCCCGGACGTTGGTCAGGACCGTCGCCGGGTCGGGCCGGGCCGCGGCCAGGGCGGCGGTGGCGGCTTCGGCCACCAGGTCCCGGGCGGCCGCGGCGATGCCGTCGACCTCGTCGAGGGTCAGGACGCCGGCGGCCACCAGGGTCTCGGCCATGCGGCGCAACGGGTCGTGGGCCGCCTCGAGGGCCAGCTCGTCCGGCGGTGCGGTACTTGGACTGGGTGTCGGCCGAGGAGTGGGAGTACGGACGGGTCACGTCGACGTGCAGGAGGGCAGGCCCGACCCCGGCCCGCACGTGGGCGACGGCCCGGGCGCCCCGTTTGCGCACCTTCCAGTAGTCGGTGCCGTCGAAGCGGTGGACCTCCAGGCCCTTGAAGCCCCGCACGAGGTCCGACACCGGCGCCGGGGCCTGGTCGGCGGTGGGCACCGAGATGGCGTAGCCGTTGTCGGCCACGACGTAGAGGACGGGGAGGTGCAGCGTGCAGGCGGTGTTGAGGCTCTCCCAGAACTCGCCCTCCGAGCAGGCGCCCTCGCCGAGGGAGACGTAGGTCAGCTCGTCGCCGTGCGCCGTGCTGCCCGGCAGGTGTGGGCGACGGGACAGGTAGCGGGCGGCCTCGGCGCACCCGACGGCGGGCAGGCACTGACTGCCGGTCGGGCTGGACTGGGTGACGATGTGGCGCTCGGCGTGGCCCCAGTGCGCCGGCATCTGGCGGCCGCCGGAGGCCGGGTCCTCCGCCGAGCCCACCGCCTGGAGCAGGACCTCGTAGGGCGACACCCCGAGGCCGAGGACGAGGGCCAGGTCCCGGTAGTAGGGGAAGAACCAGTCGTGGCCGGGGCGGAGGTGGCGGGCCAGGCCGAGCAGGAGCGCCTCGTGGCCGGCGCCGGAGATCTGGAAGAAGACCCGGCTCTGCTTCTGGAGGTTGATCTCCCGGTCGTCGATGGCGCGGGAGACGCAGGCCAGGCAGAAGTCGTCGACGGCCTCGGCGGTCGAGACCCCCCGGATGGATTCGGGGGCCTCGGGCCGGTCGGCGGGGGCCAGCGGATGGCGGGTCGGGGGGTCGTCCACTGCGGTCATTGCTGATGCCTCTTCGCCTGACGGCTCATCGGCTTGCGGGCCGGTTCGGCCCGCCGATCGGCTGCGCCGCTCATCGCACCTCCTCGTTCCAGTCCCGTTGCTCGAGCGTGTCGCGCACCTGGGCGGCGAAGGCCGACGCGTACGCGCCGTCGAACGCCCGGTGGTCGAACGACAGCGCCAGGTTGCCGACCGGGTGGAAGGCGAGGCCGTGACCGCCACCGTCGAGGGGCACCGCCACGGGCCGCACCTTGACCCCGTCGGTCGACAGGATCGCGGCCTGGGGTTGGTTGATGATCGGCGCGGTGAGCAGTGTGCCGTAGCGCCCGGCGTTGGTGAGGGTGAAGGTCCCGCCGGCGTAGTCGTCCGCGGCGAGCCGGTGCTCCCGGGCGGCGAGCGCGGCCTCCTTGAGGGCGTCGGCCAGCGCCGGCAGGCGGAGGCGGCGGGTGTCCCGGACGACGGGCACGACCAGGCCCTCGTGGTCGAGGTCGACGGCGATCCCGAGGTGGACCTCGTCGTGCACGTCCAGACCGTCCTCGCGGACGTGGGCGTTGAGCAGCGGGAAGTCGGCGAGGGCGTCGATCACGGCCCGGGCGATGAACGGCAGCCAGGTCAGGCCGGTGCCCTCCCGCACGGGCGCGACCCGGGCGTAGTCCACCTCGACCACGACGAGGGTGTGGGCCGCGGTGGCCAGCGACGCGACCAGGTTGCGCCCGATCGTCCGGCGGATGGCGGTGAAGGGCAGGTGGCGGACCCCCGGGCGGTCCGCACGCCGGTGGGTGGGCGTCGACCAGCGCGAGCACGTCGTCCCGGGTGACCCGCCCGTCCCGACCGTGGCCCTCGATGGTCGTCGGGTCCACCCCGTGCTCGTCCACCAGCTTCCGCACCACGGGGGACAGAAAGGTCGTCACATTCGCCTCCGCTCTGCCGGCTCCGTCACATTGCTCCGCCTCCGCTCCGCCGGCTTCGCCGATGCGGCGGGCGCCGCGGGCTGCTCCGCTCCGCTGCGCAGCGGTTCTGGGGTGTCGTGGGTCGGGCTCTGCATCTCGGCTCGGTGTCGGGCGCGGGCTGTCGCGGTCGTCGGTGGTGATGCGGGCGAGGAGCTCGCCGATGGGGACGGTGTCGCCCTCGGGGACGACGATCTCGGCCAGGACGCCGGCGACGGGGGCGGGGATCTCGGAGTCCACCTTGTCGGTGCTGATCTCGAGGAGCGACTCGTCCACGGCGATGCGGTCACCCGGGGCCTTCAGCCAGGCCGTGATGGTGCCCTCGGTGACGGTCTCACCCATCTGTGGCATCCGTACTTCGACGGACGCGGCCACCGCTGGTTCGGTCATGGTCGGGTACCCCCTGGTCCCCGGCGTTCCTACCCGGGAACCGTACCCGTCGCCCCCGCCCCGACCGGCGGGCGGGTCGGGGACCACTGGCGAGGCTGTCCCACCCCCTCCGTAGGGTGATCGGTGTCGCTTCCCCCGACCGTCAGCCCCACGCGCCACCTGCGCCGATCCGGAGGAACCGATGTCCGATCCCACCCCCGTCCCCACCCTGAACCTGGCCGTGCTGCGTGGCCACCTGTCCCGGGCGCCCGAGGAGGTCGCCCTGGCCTCGGGTGACCTGCTGGTGCGCTACGAGGTGACCGTGCCCCGCTCCGACGAGCGGGCCGACACCGTGCCCGTCGTGGCCGTCAGCCCCCCGGCCCACGCCCGGGGTCTCGAGCCCGGCACCGAGGTCGTGGTCGTCGGCCGCACCCGGCGCCGCTTCTGGTCTGCGGGCGGCGCCACGCGCTCGCAGGTCGAGGTCCTCGCGAGCGATGTCCTCCCCGCCCGCCGGAAGGCCGGCCGCACTCGGGCGCTGGCGCGGGCGCTGGCTACTCTGGAGGTGTTCGTACACCAAGAGGAGTGACCACGTGACCGATCTCGCCAGCCTGTTGGGCGATGAGGCCGAATCCCTGCTGAGCCACGAGTCGAAGGGCATCCCTGCCGCCGATCTGCACCTGCCCGGCCCGGACTACATCGACCGGGTGCTCCAGCAGAGCGACCGCACCCCCCAGGTCCTGCGCAGCCTCCAGTCGCTGTTCGACCACGGGCGACTCGGTGGGACGGGTTACGTGTCGATCCTCCCGGTCGACCAGGGCATCGAGCACTCGGGCGCAGCGTCCTTCGCCCCCAACCCGAAGTACTTCGATCCGGGCAACATCTGCGAGCTGGCCGTCGAGGGGGGCTGCAACGCCGTGGCCACGACCTTCGGCGTCCTGGGCTCGGTCTCCCGGCAGTACGCCCACAAGATCCCCTTCATCGTGAAGCTCAACCACGCCGAGATGCTCACGTACCCGAACCAGGCCGACCAGGTCATGTACGGCTCGGTGCAGCAGGCCTACGACCTCGGCGCGGCCGGCGTCGGGGCGACCATCTACTACGGCTCCGAGGAGTCCACCCGCCAGATCCAGGAGGTCTCCGAGGCCTTCCAGGAGGCCCACGAGATGGGGCTGTTCACCGTGCTCTGGGCCTACCTGCGCAACAGCGCCTTCAAGGTCGACGGCGTCGACCACCACCTGTCCGCGGACCTCACGGGCCAGGCCAACCACATGGCGGTGACCATCGAGGCCGACATCGTCAAGCAGAAGCAGCCGGAGAACAACGGCGGCTACAACGCGCTGGCGGGGTACGGCAAGACCCACCAGGCCGTCTACGACGACCTGACCACCGACCACCCGATCGACCTGACCCGCTGGCAGGTGGCCAACTGCTACATGGGCCGCATCGGCCTGATCAACAGCGGCGGCGCCTCCAGCGGCTCCGACGACCTCGCCCAGGCCGTGCGCACCGCGGTCATCAACAAGCGGGCCGGCGGCCTCGGCCTGATCTCGGGCCGCAAAGCGTTCCAGCGCCCCACCGCCGAGGGCGTCGAGCTCCTCAACGCCATCCAGGACATCTACCTGGACGAGTCCGTCACCATCGCCTGATCCCTTCGCGCAAAGGGACCTAGGTCCCGGGACGATCCCACCCCCCGGCCGTACGGTCGAGGGGTGAGCGAAGGTCCGACACCCGGCGACCGGGAGCCGCCCGACGCGCGGCGATGGCCCTCCTCGCCCACGTGGCTGGTCGCCGCGGGGGCCGTGGTGCTCCTGCACCAGCTCGCCTACCTGATCGCCCATCCTGACCCCCTCGGCCGGGCGATGGCCGCGGACGGCCACGCCTACCTCGAGCCGGTGGCCCGCGTGGGCCTGGTGGTCGCGGCCGCCGTCGCGGTGTGGATGATGACCTGCCGGGCGATGCGCCTGCTCGGATCCCGCATCCCACCCACCCGGGAGCTGGCCGGGGCGATCGGCGTGCTCTTCCTGGCCCAGGAGACCCTCGAACGCCTGGCGCAGGGTGGGACCCTCGGCGATGTCGTCGCCGAGCCGGCGGTCTGGATCGGCCTCGCCCTGATCCCGCTCCTGGCCGGGGTCACCCACGGGGTGCTCGCCGCCGGATCCCGACTGCGGCTGCCCAGCCGAAGCCCCCTGCTCACCCCACCGCCGGCGCACGGCTGGACGGTGCTGTTCTCGGCCGTGGCGCCGCTGCCGCTCGGTGTCGTCGCCTCCGCACAGGCCCGAGCCCCGCCCTCCCTTCCCGACTGACCGAAACCCCCCCCAGTCCGGGTGGCGCCTCGGGCGCCGCCCCCGAAGAGAGGAACACCATGCAGAGAACCCACCGGACGCGCGCGGCCCTGGCTGTGCTGTCCTTCCTGGCCATCGTCGCCCTCGCCGCCTGCGGCGACGACAGCGGCACCGACGACGCGGCCACCGACACCACGGCCGCCGTCACCACGGCACCGTCGACCGAGGTCGCGTGTGACGCCATCGAGATCACCGGCGCCTTCGTGCGGCTCCCGCCGGCGGAGAACACCGCGGTCTACCTCGAGCTGACCAACAACGGTGACGTCGACACGGCCCTCATCGGCGCCTCGGGCGACTTCGCCGCCGACTTCGAGCTGCACGAGATGGTCGCCGTCGACGGGGTCATGGAGATGACGCCGCTGGATCCCCAGCGCATCGACCTGCCGGCGGGTGAGACCGTCCTGCTGGAGCCCGGCGGGCTCCACGTCATGGCCATGGGCCTCACCACCGAGCTGACCGAGGGCGACATGGTCACCGTCGACCTCGAGCTCGACGGGGGGTGCACCATCACCGTGGACGCCCCGGTGCAAGCCGTCGACATGCCCACCGACGAGTCCGGAGACATGGGTGGCTGAGGGCCGGGGGAGGGTCGGCGCCTGCGTGGCGTCGGCCCTCCTCGTCGCTCGTCCTCGGACTGCTGGCCACCGGGTGCTCCGGTGACGACGCGGCCCAGCCGGCGGCGGTCGACGGTCCCGTCGGTCTCCGCCGGACGCCGGCCCCCGAGCTCGGCGACCTCGACTTCGTCGACTACGCCGAGGACGCCGCCGGTGTGCCCTTCCCGCTCACCGCGGAGCCGGGTGGCTACCTCCTCTTCTACTTCGGGTACCTCAGCTGTCCCGACGTGTGCCCGTTGACCCTCGGTCACCTGAGCACGGCGACCGGCGACCTGCCGCCCGACCTCGCCTCGCGGGTGTCGGTCGGCATGGTGACCGTCGACCCGGCACGGGACGAGGGCACCGAGATCGCCGACTACATGACCCACTTCATCGACCCGGGCCGGGGCCACGCGCTGCGGGCGCCGGACCGGGCGACGCTGCGGGAGGCCGGGGACCGGGTCGGGGCGAGCTGGCACCGCGAGGGCGAGACGCCCAGCGGGTCCTACTTCATGGCCCACACCGCGGCGGTCTACGTGATCGACGACACCGGTGCGGTCATCTGGGAGTTCCCCTTCGGCACCCAGCCCGACGACATCGCCGACGCCATCGTGGCCCTCGACGCGGAGGCCAGGGCGTGAGCCGCGGCCTGTTCGCGGCCCTCGTGATCGGGGCCGGCCTCGTCGCCGGCGCGCTGATCACCGTCGGCGTGGTCGTCGCCGTGCGTCCCGAGGACCCCGAGCCCCAGGTGATCGAGGTCGTGGTGCCCGCCGGCACCGGTCTGCTCGACCAGGCCGACGAGCCCCTGCTGCCCAGTCGGCTCGAGGTCCACGTCGGCGACACCCTCGTCATCGACAACCAGGACGACCGCACCCACGAGGTCGGCCCGTACGTCGTGGCGCCGGGCCAGCGGCTCGAACACCGCTTCACCGAGGCGGGGGAGTTCGTGGGCGAGTGCACCATCCACCCGAGCGGCCAGGTGACCATCGTCGTCACCTGAACGATCGTCGGCGGGTGCATGGCGAGGGAGGTCCCGCCGGGTAACGTCGACCCTCGGACCAACGAGCTCAAAGGAGAGACGTGGCCGACACTGCTGCCCGCGACCACGCGGTCGAGACCATCGACCGGGTGATCATCCGCTTCGCCGGCGATTCCGGCGACGGGATGCAGCTCACGGGGGACCGCTTCACCAGCGCGAGCGCCCTCTGGGGCAACGACCTGAGCACCCTGCCGGACTTCCCGGCGGAGATCCGGGCACCGGCGGGGACCCTCGCCGGCGTCTCGGCGTTCCAGGTCCACATCTCGGATCACGAGATCACCACGCCGGGCGACGCGCCCAACGTGCTGATCGCCATGAACCCCGCCGCGCTCAAGGCGGAGCTGGGCGTGCTCGAGCCCGGTGGGACGATCATCGTCAACACCGACGCCTTCACCGAGCGCAACCTGGCCAAGGCGGGCTACGACGCCAGTCCCCTGGAGGACGACACGCTCAAGGGCTACACGGTCTTCGAGGTCCCGATGACCACGATGACCAAGGAGTCGGTGGCCGACCTGGGCGTGAAGCCCCGGGACGCCGAGCGGTCCAAGAACTTCTTCGCCCTCGGCCTGCTGAGCTGGATGTACACCCGGCCCGAGGCGCCGACCCTCGACTGGATCTCCCAGAAGTTCGCGGGCAAGGACCAGGTCATCGCCGCCAACACCGCCGCCTTCAAAGCCGGCCACGCCTTCGGTGAGACCGCGGAGCTCTTCGACCACCCGTACCAGATCCGGCCCGCCCCCAAGGCGCCCGGGACCTACACCAACATCACCGGCAACACCGCCCTGGCCTGGGGTCTCGTCGCCGCCGGCCAGCTGGCCGCGCTGCCGGTGTTCCTCGGCTCCTACCCGATCACCCCGGCCTCCGACATCCTCCACGAGCTGTCCAAGCACAAGAACTTCGGGGTGCGCACGCTCCAGGCCGAGGACGAGATCGCGGCCATCACCAGCGCCATCGGCGCCGCCTTCGGCGGACACCTCGGGGTGACCACCACCAGCGGCCCGGGCCTGGCCCTCAAGGCCGAAGCCATGGGCCTGGCGATCAGCCTCGAGCTGCCGCTCATCATCATCGACGTGCAGCGGGGGGGTCCGTCGACCGGCCTGCCCACCAAGACCGAGCAGGCCGACCTGCTGATGGGCCTCTACGGCCGCTCCTCGGAGTCGCCGATGCCGATCATCGCCCCGAAGTCCCCGGCGGACTGCTTCGACGCCGCCATCGAGGCCGCCCGGATCGCCCTCAAGTACCGCACCCCGGTGCTGGTGCTCTCCGACGGCTACCTGGCCAACGGCGCCGAGCCGTGGCTGCTGCCCGATGTGGCCGACCTGCCCGACATCTCGGTGTCCTTCACCACCGAGGCCAACGGCACCGACGGTGACGGCAACCCGATCTACCTGCCGTACCTGCGCAACGAGGACATGGCCCGACCGTGGGCTGTCCCGGGCACGCCCGGCCTCGAGCACCGCATCGGCGGGCTCGAGAAGCAGGACGGCACCGGGAACGTCTCCTATGACCCGGCGAACCACGAGCACATGGTCCACCTGCGGGCCGAGCGCATCGAGCACATCGCCGAGGACATCCCCCTCCTCGAGGTCGACGGGCCCGCCGACGCCGACCTGCTGGTCGTGGGCTGGGGCTCGACGTGGGGCGCCATCGACGGCGCCGTGCACCGGGCGAGGGCCAAGGGCCACAAGGTGGCCATGACCCACCTGACCCACCTGCACCCGTTCCCCAGGAACCTGGGCGAGGTGGTGAAGGCCTACCCGAAGGTGCTGGTCCCGGAGATGAACCTGGGCCAGCTGTCGCTGCTGCTGCGGGGCAACTTCCTGGTCGACGCCCAGAGCGTGACCAAGATGAAGGGGCTGCCCTTCACGTCCGGAGAGATCGAACGGGCCATCCTGGCCGAGCTGGAGAAGGACTGATGAGCACGACCGACGTCCCCGTCACGACCAAGGCGGACTGGTCCTCGGACCAGGAGGTCCGTTGGTGCCCGGGCTGTGGGGACTACTCGATCCTCACCGCCGTGCAGATGCTCATGCCCGAGCTGGGCGTGCGCCGGGAGAACACGGTCTTCGTGTCCGGCATCGGCTGTGCCGCCCGCTTCCCGTACTACATGGACACCTACGGGATGCACACCATCCACGGCCGGGCCCCCGCGGTGGCCACCGGCCTGGCCATGGCCCGTCCCGACCTGGACATCTGGGTCGTCTCCGGTGACGGCGACGCCCTGTCCATCGGTGGGAACCACCTGATCCACGCCCTGCGCCGCAACGTGAACCTGAACATCCTGATGTTCAACAACCAGATCTACGGCCTGACCAAGGGCCAGTACTCACCGACCAGCGAGGTGGGCAAGGTCACCAAGTCGACCCCGTTCGGCTCGCTGGACACCGCCGTTCAACCCCATCAGCCTGGCGCTGGGCGCCGAGGCCGGCTTCGTGGCCCGGACCCACGACATGGACCGCAAGCACATGATGGAGACCTTCCGGCGGGCCCACGCCCACCAGGGCGGCTCCTTCGTCGAGATCTACCAGAACTGCAACGTCTTCAACGACGGCGCGTTCGAGGCGGTCACCGGCAAGGAGAAGCGGGCCTCGATGCTGATCCCGCTGGAGCACGGCCAGCCCATCCGCTTCGGCGACGACAACGAGCGCTGCGTCGTCCTCGACGCCCAGGGCTACGCCCGCATCGCCGAGGTGGCCGACGTCGACGAGTCCGCACATCCTGGTCCACGACGAGACCCGGCCCGACCCGGCCCTGGCCTTCACGCTGTCCCGCCTGGCCTCGGGCCCGCACGAGCCCACGCCGGTCGGCGTCTTCCGGGCCGTCGAGCGCCCCGAGTACGCCACCGAGGCCACCCAGCAGATCGCCGCGGCGCAAGAGCGCTCCGGCCCCGGCGACCTGACGGCCCTGCTGCACAGCGGCGCCACCTGGACCGTCGAGGGGTAACGACCCCTTCTGGCGCCCGATCGAGGGGCCAGAACGCCGCAATCAGGCGCCAGTACGGGGTCGGGGTCAGTCCAGGAGGCGGAAGACCTGGCCCGTCCGCGGCTTGGGCCAGAAGAAGGTGGTCTTGGGGGGCATGAGCTCGCCGCCGTGGGCGATGTCGATGATCTGCTCGACGGTGGCGGGGCGGAGCAGGACGCCGGCGTCGGCCCGTCCCGAGTCGACGGCGGCCAGGATGTTCTCCACGCCGTGCTGGTAGGTGAGGGTGTGCTCGGGGACCGCCCGCAGGCCCTGGTCGAGGCGGCTGCTGTCCAGGTCCCGGACCCCCTCCATGGCTTCGGGGCGGGGCCGCAGGAGCTGGGCGCCGGCCTTGGTGACCAGGCAGAGGGCACCGGCGTCGTCCATCCGGTCCAGCAGCTCGGGGCCGAGGGGACCAGCGTCGAACAGCTCGAAGTTCGCTTCCAGGGTTCCGGCGAGGTCGACGCCGTCGGGCAGGTCGGTGATGAGACGGTGGATGGGCTGGACCAGCAGTTGCTCCTCGACCAGCTCCACGACATAGGTCATGGCCAGGTCCCAGGGGCCGGCGCCGTCGCCGGCTGCGTGGCGCTCGTCCCGGTACTGCAGTGAGGTCGACCAACGGTGGTGACCGTCCGCGATGACGACGGGCTCAGAGCTGACGGCGGCGGCGATGGCCTCGACGATGCCGGGCTGGCTGATGGGCCAGAGGCGGTGGTGGACGCCTTCGCCGTCGGTCCAGGCCGCGACCGGGGGACCGGGCAGCTCGCACAGGCCCGACAGGCCCTCGGCGGGGGACAGGCCCCAGACCGCCGACAGGTTGGCCCTGCAGTACCGCAGCATCTCCAGCCGGTCGCTCTTGGCCTTGGGCGTGGTCTGTTCGTGGGGGAGCACGCCGCCGGTGCCGGGCTTGGCCAGCTCGAGGGCGCCGATGACCCCGGCGGTCTGGCGCAGGCGGCCGGTGTCGTCCTTGTAGCCCATCCGGTAGACGTAGAAGGACGGTTCCTCGTCCTCGACGAGGACCCCGTCGTCCCGCCACTGGCGAAGGGTCCGGCAGGCCACGTCGTAGCGGCTGGTGTCGCCGTCGTCGAGAGGCAGGTCCAGGTGGACGGCCTGGTTCGGGTGCTTGGCCCCGAGCTCGGCCCGCTCGGCCTCGTCGATCACGTCGTACGGCGGGGCGGTGACCTGGCCGTAGTCGAGCCGTTCGTCGTCGTAACGGAGGCCCCGGAAGGGCTCGAAGCGCGCCATGGGCCCATCGTGGCAGGCGCGGGATCGGAGTTGGCAGTCCGGCCGTGCGAACATGCCCCGTGGCCTGGGCCCTCGACCTCGACGGCGTGATCTGGCTCGGCGACCAGCCCATCGCCGGTTCCGCCGACGCCGTGGCCCGGCTGCGGGCCGCCGGCGAGTCGGTGGTGTTCGTGACCAACAACTCCTCGGAGCCGGTGGGGTTCGTGGAGGCCAAGCTGGCCCGCCACGGCATCCCGGCCGCGGGCGACGTGCTGACCTCGGCCATGGCGGCCGCGGCCCTGGTCGATCCCGGCGAGGTGGCGCTGGTCTGTGCCGGGCCCGGGGTCGACGAGGCGCTGGCCGCCCGGGGCGTGCGCACCGTGCGGGAGGGCAAGGCCGATGTCGTCGTCGTCGGGTTCCATCGGGACTTCGACTACGGGCGGATGGTGGCCGCCAGCGCGGCGGTCCGGGGTGGCGCCCGGCTCCTGGCCACCAACGACGACGCCACCTATCCGACCCCTGACGGCCTGATCCCGGGCGGAGGGGCCATCCTGGCGGCCGTGAGCACGGCATCGGGTGTCGTCCCCGAGGTGGCGGGCAAGCCGAACACGCCGATGGCCGACCTGCTGCGGGCCCGGGTCGGCGGCGACGGGGTGATGGTGGGGGACCGGCCCGACACCGACGGCCGCTTCGCCGTGGCCCTCGGCTACCGGTTCGGCCTGGTCCTGTCCGGGGTGACCACGGCCCTGCCCGTCGTGCCGACGCCGGACTTCGTGGCCGACGACCTCGCCGAGCTGGTCGACGGGGCGCTGGCATCGTGAACGCCCGTCGGTTGGCCGCCGTGGTGCTCGTCGGCGGGCTGGCGGTCTCCTGCGCGGCCGACGTCCCCGAGGACGAGCCCGTCCAACCCCTCGATGCCCTCACGTGGGAGAGCGATGTCGACGCCGAGCTGGCCGGCGTGCCGTTGGCCGTCGGCAGCCCGTCGCACCCGGTCGACGAGCTCCTCGGCTGGATCGCGGTCGAGGCCCTGGTGGCGGCGGGGGTCGATGTCACCGACGATCTCGCCGTGGGTGACACCCAGGCCACCCGGGAGGCCCAGTTGGCCGGCCTCGTCGACCTCTACTGGGAGACCACCGGCACCGGCTGGCTGGCCCTGCTCCGGGAGATCGGTCCGAGCGATGACCCGTTCCAGCTCTACGAGGACGTGCGGGACGAGGACCTCGAGGAGAACGGCATCGTCTGGCTTCCGCCGGCGCCGGCGGACACCGGTGTCGGCGTGGTGGGCTCGCCCGAGGTCATCGAGGACCGGGGGATCAGCGACCTCAGTGGGCTGGCCGCCGCCCTGGCCGAGCCGCAGGAGGGTGCGCTGGTCTGTGTGTCCTCGGCCGACCCCGCCGGCCTGTCGGCCCTGGCCGAGGCGGCGGACACCCGGGTCCGTCCCCGCCTCGTCAACCCGGTGGCGCCCGACCGGCTCATCGAGCTGGTGGAGGACGGGACGTTCTGCCCCTTTGCGTTGGTCGAGCGGCTGACCCCGGCGTTGGCCACCGACGATCTCGAGTTCCTCGAGGACGACCTCGGCGCGTTCGTGGCCGAACAGCCGGCGGTGACGATCCGGGAGGACAGCCACGACACCGCCCCCGGGATCGACGACCTCTTCGAACCGGTCAGCGCCGCCCTCGACATCGACACCCTCCGCACGCTCGTCGGACGCATCACCGAGGACGACGAGGACCCCCGGGACGTCGCCCGCGACTGGCTGGTCGAGGAGGGCCTCGCCAGCCGCTGACGGTCGGTCGCCGGGCAACCAAGCATCGACGCCCGGGCGCAGGTACCGTGCTGGTCGTGGCTGCCATCGATGTCGTACGCAAATACCTTGACGCCGGCGTTTCCCACGCCCAGGTCACCCGTGAGCGGGCCGAGGAGATCATCAAGGACCTCGTGAAGGCCGGTGAGGTCCGGGCCGAGGACACCCAGGCCGCGGTCAAGGACCTGGTCGAACGGTCCCGCAAGTCCAGCGAGGCGCTGTCGGACCGCATCCGGACCGAGGTCAAGGAGCAGATGGCCGACGCGAAGGAGCAGCTGGCCAAGGTCCAGCCCGCTTCGCAGGCCGACATCGACGCCCTGACCAAGCGGATCGCCGCCGTGGAGCGCAAGACCAAGGCCCCGGCCAAGAAGGCGCCGGCCAAGAAGCCGGCGGCGAAGAAGCCCGCCGCCAAGAAGTCGGCGGCCAAGTAGCTGGGCGCCCGCCGGCGCCTCGACCAGGACCTGGTCCGCCGGGGGCTGGTCGAATCCCGTCAGCAGGCCCACGCCTTCATCGAGGCGGGCAAGGTGACCGTCGGGGGCGCCATCGCCACCAAGCCCGCCCGCCTGGTCGACCCCGGCGAGCCCGTCCTGATCCTGGGTGACCCGCCCCGCTTCGTCAGCCGGGGCGGCGAGAAGTTGGATGCCGCGCTCGAGGCCTTCGCCGTCCCGGTCGAGGGGCGCCGGGCCCTGGATGCCGGCTCCTCCACCGGTGGGTTCACCGACTGCCTGCTGCAGCGGGGCTGTCCGTCCGGTCATCGCCGTCGACGTCGGACGCGGCCAGCTCCACCCCAAGATCCGGGAGGACCCCAGGGTCACGGTGCGGGAGCGCACCGACATCCGGGCCATCGACCTCGACGAGCTGGGCGGGCCGGTCGACCTGTTGGTCGGGGACCTCTCCTTCATCTCCCTGCGCACGGTCCTCGACCCGCTGCTCGCCCTGGTCCACCCGGGGGCCGACCTGGTCCTGCTGGTCAAGCCCCAGTTCGAGGTGGGCAAGGCCGAGGCCAGCCGCGGCAAGGGTGTGATCCGGGACCCCGAGGTGCGGGAGGCGGCCCTGGCCGGGGTACGAAGCGCACTCGCCGAGCGTGGAGCCGTCATCATGGGGGAGATGGTCTCTCCGCTGAAGGGTGGTGCGGGCAACGTGGAGTACCTGCTGCACGTCCGTGCCCCCGCTGGGCCCCCCGCATGGGGCGAAGCGCTGGCGGGCCGAGGGCCGCAGGGCGCGAGCCGGGCGAAGAGATGAGCAGGTCGGCCTGGTCCTGCACCATCAGCGGGAGGAGGCCGCCGCGGTCACCGCAGGTGGCGAGTTGGCGCGGACCAGGGCCACGAGGTCGAGCTCCCCGAGCCCGACGCCAACCTGGCCGGCCTCGAGGACCGGGGGGTGCCCGAGGACTGGTTCGGTCAGGGCCTGGACCTGGTGGTCAGCCTCGGCGGGGACGGGACGATGCTGCGCACGGTCAGCCTGGTGGCGGCCGACGACGTGCCCGTGCTCGGGGTCAACTTCGGCCAGCTCGGCTACCTGACCGAGATCGAGCCCGTCGACCTGACCCGTTCCCTCGAGCGGTTCTTCGCCGGCGAACACCGGATCGAGGAGCGCATGCTGCTCGAGGTGCGCCTGGCCCTCGGCGCGGCCGGTGACGAGCGCCGGTGGGTGGCCCTCAACGAGGCCGTGCTGGAACGCACGTCCGCCGGTCACACGGTGCGCCTCGGCGTGGACCTCGACGGCGACTTCTTCACGACGTACGCGGCCGACGCCCTGATCGTGGCCACCCCGACGGGCTCGACGGCCTACTCGCTGTCGGCCCGGGGCCCGATCGTGGCCCCCGACCACCGGGCGATCCTGCTGACGCCGGTCTCGCCCCACATGCTCTTCGACCGCACCCTGATCCTCAACGCCGACGAGGTCGTGCGCCTCGAGGTCCAGGGCCACCGCCCGGCGACCCTGTCCGTCGACGGCCAGCCGGTGGTCGACCTGGTGGACGGTGACGCCATCGAGTGCCAGGCGTCGGCCCACGCCGCCCGGCTGGTGACCTTCGGCGCCCGGGACTTCCACCAGATCCTCAAGGCCAAGTTCGGCCTCGCCGACCGTTGACCGCCTGATGCTGGTCGAGCTGGCGGTGGAGAACCTGGGTGTCATCGACCGGCTCCAGCTGGTGCTGGGCCCCGGCATGACCGCCCTGACGGGGGAGACGGGCGCGGGCAAGACCCTGCTGGTCGAGGCGGTCGACCTGCTCGTCGGCGGGCGGGCCGATCCCGTCCTGGTCGGCCCGGCGGGGGACGAGGCCGTGGTCGAGGGCCGGTTCGTCGCGGGCGACGAGGAGGTCGTGCTCCGGCGGGTGATCCCGGCCGACGGGCGGAGCCGGGCCTACGTGGACGGCCGCCTGGCCACCGCCGCCGCCCTGAGCGAGTCCGGCGAGCAGCTGGTCGACCTCCACGGCCAGCACGCCCACCAGTCGCTGCTGCGGGGTGCGGCCCAGCGGGCCGCGCTGGACCGCTTCGGCGACGTCGACCTGTCCGGCCTGGAGGCGGCCAAGGCCGAGCTCCGGGAGGTCGAGGCGGCGCTGGCCGACCTGGGCGGCGACGACCGCGCTCGGGCCCGGGAGCTCGACCTGCTGCGCTTCCAGGTGGCCGAGATCGACGCCGCCGCCATCACCGGTCCGGACGAGGACGAGGAGCTCGAGGCCGAGGGCGACCGCCTGGGCGACGCGGTCGCCCACCGGGAGGCGGCCGAGCGCGCCGCGGAGCTGCTGCTGGGCGACAACGCCGCCCGGGACCGCCTGGCCGCGGCCGGCGCGACCCTGGCCGATCGGGCGCCGTTCCGGGACCTGGCCACGCGCCTCGTCGGCCTGCAGGCCGACCTGGAGGATGTGGGCGCCGAGGTCCGCGATGCGGCCGAGACCATCGAGCCCGACCCCGAGCGCCTCGCCGCCGTGCGAGAGCGGCGCCACCTGCTGTCGGAGCTGCGGCGGAAGTACGGCGACACCCTCGCCGAGGTCCTGGCCTTCCGGGCTGAGACCGCCACCCGCCTGAGCGAGCTGGAGTCCCACGAAGAACGAGCCGCCCAACTCGACGACCGCCGGGCAAGGGCCGAGAAGGCCCTGAGCGAGGCGGCCACCGAGGTGGGCCGGGCCCGCCGGGCCGCGGCCCCCGGCCTGGCCGAGGCCGCGGTGGCCCGCCTCCGGGAGCTGGCCATGCCCAACGCCCGTCCTGGCCATCGAGGTCGGCGCCGACCCCGGTGACGACGTCACGATCCAGTTCAGCGCCAACCCGGGCTCCGTACCGCAGCCGCTGGCCAAGGTGGCTTCGGGCGGCGAGCTGGCCCGCACGATGCTGGCCCTGCGCCTGGTGACCACCGAGGCGCCGCCCACGTTGGTCTTCGACGAGGTCGACGCGGGCATCGGAGGCACGACGGCCTTGGCGTTGGCCGCGGCGCTGGCGGAGCTGGGCGACGAGCACCAGGTCCTCGTGGTCACCCACCTGCCGCAGGTGGCCGCCTTCGCCGATGCCCAGGTGATGATCGAGAAGCAGGTGGCGGGGGAGTCCACCGCCACCACCGCCCGTCCCGTTGCCGGCGACGAACGGGTCGTGGAGCTGTCCCGCATGCTGTCGGGCCAGCCCGACTCGGCCACCGCCCGTCAGCACGCCCGCGAGCTGCTGGACGAGGCCGCGTCCCGCCGCGCCGCCCGGTGACGGTCCTCGTCGGGTTCCTGGCGGGCTGCGCCGCGGGCTATGGCGGCTGGCTCATGCTGCGCCCGACCTTCGCCGCTGAGATCTTCCAGCGCCAGAACCACCGGGGCCTGTCGGTCCCGACCGCCGTCGGCCTGATCCTGCCCCTCGCCGTGCTCGCCTCCGAGACGGCCCTGGCCCTGGCCGAGGCCCTCGACTGGGAGCCCAACGCGGTCGACCGACGGCCCCCGGGCGGCCGTGCTGATCCTGGCCCTCGGCCTCGGCCTGCTGGGGCTGCTCGACGACCTGGCGGGGGAGGGGGAGTCGGGCGGGTTCTCAGCGGCCACCTCAAGGCCCTGCGCCACGGCCGCTTCACCACCGGCTCGCTCAAGCTCTTCGGCGGCGCCGCCGTGGCCATCGTGGCGGTCGCAGGGCCCCCGCTCGGACTCGCTCGGCCGGGTGGTCCTCGACGCCGCCGTCATCGCCCTCTGCGCCAACGCCGCCAACCTCTTCGACCGGGCGCCGGGCCGGACGCTGAAGGTGTCGCTCCTGGCCTTCGCTGGTGCTGGTGGCGGCCACCGGCGCCCCCGCCGAGCTGCTGGCCGTCGCCGTCGTGGCCGGCGCCGCGGCCGGCCTCCTCTGGCCCGACCTCCGCGAGCAGATGATGCTCGGCGACGTCGGGGCCAACGTCCTCGGCGGCGTCATCGGCTTGGGCGTGGTCATCGCGACGGCGCCGACCACGAGGACGATCGTGCTCCTCGGCGTCCTGGCCCTCAACCTGGCGAGTGAGGCGGTCAGCTTCAGCAAGGTCATCGACCGCGTCGGGCCCCTGCGGGTGTTGGACAGAGCCGGCCGGAGGCCGTGACCAAAGGCCCGCCCTCCGGGAGGTTCGGGCGGCCACCGAAGACGCCGACCACCTCGCCGGCGACGGTCACTGGTTCGACCCCTGTTCTCCGGGGGTTCAGGCCCCTGTCCGCTACCGTGGAGCGACGGTTCGGGTGTCGACGCCCCCTGGACCGGACCCGTCTCGACTCCTGGATGGACCAGCCAGACCTCCATGCTCCGCCGTGTCAAGAAAGCCGCACCGCACGGTGTCGCGGGGCGCGCCCGGGTGGGGAAGCGGACCAAGGACCTGATCAAGACCCTCGAGCCGGGCGACATCGCGGTCATCGACCACGCCGACCTGGACCGGGTGGCGGCCGACGGCCTCGTCGGGGCCCGGGTCGCCGCGGTGGTCAACGCCAAGCGGTCCATCACCGGGCGGTACCCGAACCACGGGCCGCTGCGGCTGGTGGCGGCCGGCATCCCCCTGATCGACGAGGTCGGCTCCCACGTCCTCGACGAGCTCCCCGACGGCACGGCGGTCACCATCGACGGCGGGGACCTGCTGGTCGACGGTGAGGTCGTCGCGTCCGGGCTGCGGTGCACGACCGAGGGCCTCGAGGAGGTCGTCGACGAGGCCAAGCGCACCATCGGCGCGGAGCTGCAGCGCTTCGCCGAGAACACCCTGGAGTACGTCCGCCACGAAGCGGAGCTGACCTTCGCCCCGCTGCAGCTCCCGCCGTTGCACACCGACTTCGAGGGGCGCCACGCCCTCGTCGTGGTCCGGGGCCACGACTACAAGGAGGACCTGCGGGCCCTCCGTCCCTACATCGCCGAGTACCAGCCTGTCCTGATCGGCGTCGACGGGGGCGCCGATGCCCTGCTCGAGCAGCGCCTGAAGCCCGACATGATCATCGGCGACTTCGACTCGGTCACCGCCGGGGCCCTCGAGGTGGCCAAGGACCTGATCCACCACGTCCACCCCAACGGCCACAACCCGGGCTTCGAGGAGCTGCAGGCCTTCGGTGTCGACTACGAGGAGTTCGTGGTCGAGGGCACCAGTGAGGACGCCGCGATGATCCTGGCCCACGAGGCCGGGGCCGACCTGATCGTGGCCGTGGGCACCCACGCCACGATGATCGAGTTCCTCGACAAGGGGCGGCCCGGCATGGCCTCCACCTTCCTGACCCGGCTCCGCCTCGGCCCCACGCTCGTCGACGCCAAGGGGGTGAGCCGGCTCTACGAGGGCCGGGTCCGGCGCCGCGACATCGTGATGCTGCTCGCCGCCGCCCTGGCCGTCATCCTGGTGATGGTGGCCGTGTCCGACTCGCTGCGGGTCTTCCTCGACGCCGTGTGGCTCAGCATCCGGGACGCCTTCTCGTGATCTCCTTCCGCTTCCACATCGTCAGCATCGTCGCCGTCTTCCTGGCCTTGGCCATCGGCATCGTCGTGGGCTCCACGGTCATCGACCGGGCCATCGTCGAGGGCCTGCGCAACCGGGTCGACGAGGTGTCGGACAACCTGGACGAGCGCCAGGCGGCCAACGACGCCCTGCAGGCCGAGGTGGATGACCTCACCGACTTCACCAACCAGTCCGCGGCGCTCTCCGTCGACGGGCGCCTGGCCGACACCGTGACCGTGGTGGTCACCGACGACGGTGTCGACCGGGACCCGGTCGATCGCACGATCGAGCTGCTCGGCCAGGCCGGCTCGACCGTCCGGGGCATCCTCACCGTCGACGGTTCCTGGACCCTGGAGGACGACGCCACCCGGGGCGCGCTGGCCGAGACCGTCGACCTGGACAGCGAGGCCACCGTCGAGGAGCTCCAGACCCGGGCCGCGTCCCTGCTGGTCAGCGACCTGACCTCCCGGGTCGAGGTCGTCGGCGACGGCACGGGGGCACTGGACGAGATCTCGGGCCTCGACCTCGTCGCCTACGAGGCGCTGGCCGACGTGGAGGCGCTACGCCCCCGTCGGGTGCTCTTCGTCCTGGTGTCGGGGCCCGAGTCGGACCTCGGGAGCTCGGCCCACACCGAGGCCTTCGCCGTGGCCGCCGCCGACACCGCGGGCGCCGTGGTCGTGGCCGAGGTGTGGCGCGAGTCCGAGGACGGCCCCGATCGGGCCGACTCGTTGTCGGTGATCCTCGGTTCGCCCACGCTCAGCGCCGAGATCTCGACGGTGGATGCGCTGGACCTCCCCTTCGGTCCCACGATCACCGTGTTCGCCCTCGTGGTGGGCCGCCAGGGCGAGGTCGGCCACTTCGGCGTGGGTGACGGTGCGGAGGCCGTCTCGCCCGCACCCGTCGAATCGCCATGACCGCCCCCGCCTCGGTCGGCCGCTCCGCCGTCGGCATGGGGGCGGCCACAGCCGCCTCCCGAGTCCTCGGCGGCGCCCGGGTCCTGGTCGTGGCCGCGATCCTGGGCACGACGTGGCTCGGGGACACCTTCGAGGCGGCCAACACCTTCCCGACGGTCATCTTCGAGCTCCTGGCCGCCGGCGCCCTGTCCGCGGTCCTGGTGCCGACCTTCGTCGACCTCTTCACCCGCCGGGAGAACGACGAGGCCGAGCGCCAAGCCGGTGGGTTGCTCGGCCTGGCCCTCCTGGTGCTCGGGACCCTGGCGGTGATCGGCATGGTCACGGCCCCGTGGCTGGCCGATGCGCTCACGGGTGCCTCCAACGCCCCGCCGGAGCAACAGGAGCTGGCCACGGTGCTCCTGCGGTGGTTCCTGCCCCAGCTGCTGCTCTATCCGGTCGGGTTCTGTGCCATCGCCCTGCTGAACGCCAAGCGGGAGTTCGTCATCCCGGCGCTGGCGCCGATCGGCAACACCGTGGTGCTGGTCAGCGCCCTCATCGTGTTCCGCATCGTGGCCGGCCCCGATCCGGGCCTGGACCTGACCCCCACCGAGGTGATGCTGCTGGGCCTGGGTGGCACCCTCGGGGTGGCGGCCTTCGTGGCCATCCCCACCATCGCCTTGGCCCGCACCGGCTTCCGGTTGTGGCCTCGCTGGGCGCCTCGGGACCCGGGGGTGCGTCGCCTGCTCGGACTGTCGAGCTGGGCCGTGCTCCAACACACCGGCGCCGCCCTCCTGCTGGGAGCAGCGATCGTGCTCGGTGCCGGCGTCGAGGGCGGGGTGGTGGCCTACCGGGTGGCCTTCTACCTCTTCCTGGCTCCCTACGGGATCTTCGCCCAGCCCATCCACACCACGGTGCAGCCGGAGCTGGCCGACGACGTGGACCGGGCCGACATGGTCGGCTTCGGTGAGGCCATGCGCTGGTCCCTGGCCTCCCTGGGCGTGGTCGTGCTGCCGATCGCGGCCCTGATGGTGGTCTTGGCCGAGCCGGCGATGGAGGTCTTCGCCTTCGGGCAGGCCGACGCCGGCGACGGTGTGGCCCTCATGGCAGCAGGCGTGGCCGGGCTGGCGCTGGGGCTGCCCGCCTACGGCGCCTTCCGCCTCCTGGCCGCGGCGTGGTACGCCCTCGACGACAGCCGGACCCCGGCGCTGGCCGCGGTCGCCTCCGCCCTGATCGGGGTCGCCCTGATGATCGCTCTCGTCCCGGTCACCGACGGTGCGGACCGGATCTTCGCCCTGGGCCTCGGCCACACGGTGGGCTTCCTGCTCGGGACGACCTGGCTGGCCTTGCGGCTCCGCCGGCACCGGCACGTCGCCCTCTGGCCCCGGAGCCTCCCGGCCGTCACGGCCCTGACCGCCGTCCTGGCCGGTGTGGCGTGGGTCGCCGTCGACCTCTGGGCCCCTGACGGGCGCTGGGCCACGGCGCTGTGCCTGACGGTCGTCAGCCTGGTGGTGGGTGGCCTGTACTACGGCGCGGTCCGGGGCCTGCACCTGCTGCCGGGCCCGCTGCACCGCTCGTCGTCGGTCCCGGCATGAAGCGGTTCCTGCTCGTCCTCCTCGCGGGCGTCGCCCTGGTGAGCGCGTTTCCAGACGCCGCCGGGGCCGAAGAGGCGCCCCGGGCCGAACGGGTCCTCGTCTTCTCGATGCCGACCATGAGCTGGGCCGAGGCCAACGACTTCGATCTGCCCCACCTCTCGGCCCTGCTCGACGAGTCGGCCATCGGCGGCCTGTCCACTCGGGCGGTGGACCGCCGGACGACCCCGGGGGACGGGTACGCGACGCTCAACGCCGGGACCCGGGCCGATGGCGACGACGACTTCGACGGCCTCGGCTTCGAGGTGGGCGAGTCGTACCTGGGTCAACCGGCCGATGCGGTGTTCACCCGCCGGACGGGCACGACGGTCGACGAGGGCCTCTTCACGTTGGCCCTGCCGGCGCTCTCGGAGATCAACGACGACCTGGACTTCGGGGCCGAAGTCGGGGCCCTGGGTGATGCCTTGCGGGAGGGCGGCGCCCATCCGGCGGTCATCGGCAGCGCCGACGGGACCAACGAGGAGCCCCCGACCGTCTACGCCCGTCAGGCGGTGATCGGCCTGATGGACGGTGCGGGGCTCGTGCCTGCCGGCCGGGTCAGTGACGACCTGCTCGAGCCGGCACCGGAGGCGCCCTACGGCCTCCGGCTGGACGAACAGGAGGTCGCCACCGCATTCGACGACGCCTGGGTGGACCGGGCGGTGGTCCTCGTCGAGGCCTCCGACCTGGCCCGGGCCGACACCTACCGACCGTTGGCCACCGCCGAGCAGCGGACCCGCCAACGCCAAGAGGCCCTGGAGCGCAGTGACGAGCTGCTGGGGCGCCTGCTGGAGCGGGTCGATCCCGCCACCGACGCCGTGCTGGTCATCGGCCCGTACCCGGCCACGGGCAGTGACCACCTGACGGTCGCCGCTCTGCGGGCCCCGGGGGTCGAACCCGGTCTCCTCAAGTCCGCGGTGACCCGTCGGAGTGGCTTCGTGACCCTGGTCGACGTGGCCCCCACGATCCTGTCCCTGCTGGACATCGACCGGCCCGACTCGATGGAGGGTCGCCGCTTCGAACGCTCGGGCACGGGTGGCTCGGCCGAGGACCGCCGAGCCTGGCTGGAGCAGACCAACGCCGAGGCCCAGTGGCGCGACGACATGGTCGCCCTGGTGGCCACGGTGTTCGTCGTCGCCCAGCTCGCGCTGTGGGTCATCGCCGTGCGCGCTCTGAACCGGGAGTCGTCCCGGAGCCGCCACGCCGTCGAGGTCGCCAGCCTGGCCGTGCTCGCCGTGCTGCCCCTGACCTACCTCGCGGGGGCGCTCCCGTTCCATGAGTGGGGGGCGCCGGCGTACTGGGCCTTCCTGATCCTCGGAGGCGGCCTGCTGGGCTACGCCGCCCAGCGCCTCCTGCGGCGTTGGCCGGCGGATCCGCTGTTGGCCGTCCTCGGCCTGATGCTCGGTGTGCTGCTGGTCGACGTCATGGTCGGCGCACCCCTGCAGCTCAACACCGTGTTCGGGTACACGCCGACGGTCGCCGGCCGGTTCGCGGGCATCGGGAACCTGGCCTTCGCCCAGATCGCGGCGTCGGCGACGATCCTGGCCGGGCTCCTCGCCTCACGCGTCGGCGGTCGGCGCGGCATCGCGGTCGCCCTCGGCCTGTTGGGCGCCGTGCTGGTCATCGACGCCTCGCCCTTGTGGGGCTCTGACGTGGGTGGCGCGCTGACCATGGTGCCGACCTTCGCCGGGGTGGCCTTCGTCCTGCTCGGGATCCGCATCCGCCTGCGCACCGTCATCGTGGTCGGCTTCACGACCCTGGTGGTCTTCCTCTTGGCCGGCTTCCTCGACCTGGCCCGGCCCGAGGAGAGCCGCACCCATCTCGGCCGCCTGTTCGAGGACATCGGCAACGACGGGTTCGGCGCCTTCGAGACGGTGGTGATCCGCAAGCTGGGGGCCAACCTCGCCGTCCTGGCGTCCTCGGAGTGGACCCTGATGCTCCCGGTGGTCTTCGCCTTCATCCTCTACCTGATCTGGCGGGCGCCGGGCCGCCTGCAGCGCCTCCAGGAGGTGGTCCCCCAGGAACGGGCGGCAAGGGTCGGCTTCGTCATCGCCGCCACGCTCGGTTTCGCCCTCAACGACTCCGGCATCGCCGTCCCCGGCCTCATGCTCGGGGTGATGAACGCCTCGCTGGTCTACCTGGTCCTGCGCACCGAGGACCCGCCGTGGAAGGCCGAGATCGACGCCCCGGCCGTGGAGCCCGAGCGGGAACCGGTCACGGCCGGCGCTCGAGCCGAGGGGACCGACACCGATGGCAACGATGGGGCGTCCTGACGGGCCGAGCGTCGTCGGGGGCGAGCGAATCCCACGTTGGGTGGCCGGCCCGAGCGCTCGAGGCTTCAGCTGTCGGAATCCGACAGCTCGGGCCTCGAAAGCAACTGATTCGGTGCGATGACCAGGCGGTCATCACGGAGCGTGGGATTTGACGTCCTGTACGCCCCCGACGGATTGCAGCCCGACCCCATGCCCCCGTGGTTGCGTCCTTGTCGGTCCCCTCAGCCCTAGGGGGTGCAGTCGGCCTTGAGGTAGAGGGCGCGGTTCTCGTCGGGCTCGCCGAAGGTCTCGGCCACCTCGAAGCCCTCATCGGCCAGCAGGTCGGGGAGGTCCTCGAACTGGCCGAAGCGGTCGGACCAGACGACGACGGCGCAGACCTCGTCGGCCGCGGCGGCCTCGGCGATGGTGTCGGCGGTGACCCGGCCGGAGTCGGTCAGCAGGGCGGAGCCGTCGACCAGGTCGTCGGGGGTGCGCAGCCCGGCCCGCCAGACCTGGCCGGGCTCGTCGGAGATGGCCACGGCGCCGTCGGGCAGGCCGCGGAGGGTCTCGACCACGACGGCCTCGTCGCCCTCGTAGTCGCCGGCCCACAACAGGGACGGGCCGGCGTAGGTGGCGACCATGAAGATGGTCCCCAGGGCGATCACCACCGCGGCGGGCTTGGCCGGCGGGCGGTACCAGGCCAGGAGCAGGGCGCTGGGCGGCACCAGCTCGGAGATGTGCGGCCGCCACATCGGGTGCTCGAGGCAGAGCATGACGAACATGGCCACGAACCAGGCCCAGAGCAGGATCGGCACGGCCGGACCGACGCCCTGGTCGGGGCGATCGTCCCGCACCTCGTCACCGGCCCGGTGGCGCAGCACGACGGCGACGAGGGTGAGCAGGGCCGTGGCCACCAGGGCCACGTCGCGGGTGGTCAGGGTGCTGACCAGCTTCTTGAGGTTGGCGACCCGGATCGGAGCCGCCGGGAGCGTCGAGGTGGTAGATGCACCGACTGGTCCCACACGTCGGCGAAGCCCCACAGCAGGGAGAGGCCCAGGCCGACGGCCACGGCGGCGCCGACGGCGGCGAACCAGTCCTTCGGGCGCCGGCCCCAGAGCAGGATGAGGCCGACGGGCACGGCCGCGGGCAGGACAAGGGCCTTCACCATGATGGCGGCGCCCAGGGCGATGCCGATGAGGACGGCGCGTCCGGTGGAGGGCTCGCGGCGGTAGCGGAGGGCCAGGAGGACCGCGGTGGACGCCAGGGCCATCGCCGGGTCCGTCGGCGGCGATGGAGCCGGTGACGGCGATGCTGCTTCCGGTCACCGCGGCGATGACACCGGCGATGCGGGCGCCGGGCACTCCCGCCCAGCTCGCGGCCGGCGAGGTAGAGGACGACGACCAACACGAGGCCGGAGGCGAGGCCGAGGAGGCGGGGTCCGTTGAGGGAGTGCAGGCCGAGGGTGTCGGCGATCCAGACCAGCGGGAGGAAGAGCGGGCCCTGGCTGGAGAACACGTCCCGGAACGGCACGCCACCGTTGCGCATGGCCACCGCCGAGGCGCCGAAGACGCCGTCGTCGAAGGTGAGGTGCTTGACGGCGAAGAAGGTCGGCAGCCGCAGCAGCAGGGCCAGCCCGGTGAGCCAGAGCAGGTCCCGACGGGTGGTCGAGGGGTCGGCGCGGACCGGCCTGGTCGGGGGCGTCGGCGGCGGCGGGGGCGGGGTCGGTCACGGCAGGGCGATCGGGGCGCAAAGGCGGGGTCCGCCCGGTCCCGGCCGAGCGATGCTACCGTCCATCTCCCGTGGCGAAGCATGTGTTCGTAACGGGTGGTGTGGCCAGTTCGTTGGGCAAGGGGATCACCGCAGCATCCCTCGGTCGACTCTTGAAGTCCCGGGGCCTGCGGGTGACGATCCAGAAGCTCGATCCCTACATCAACGTGGACCCGGGGACCCTCAATCCCTTCGAGCACGGCGAGGTCTTCGTGACCGACGACGGGGGCGAGACCGACCTCGACCTGGGTCACTACGAGCGGTTCATCGACGAGAGCCTGACCCGGGACTCCAACGCCACGACGGGCTCGATCTACCAGTCGGTGCTGGCCGCCGAGCGCCGGGGTGACTACCTGGGCAAGACCGTCCAGGTGATCCCCCACATCACCGACGAGATCAAGCGCCGCATCAAGGTCCTGGCCACCGACGACGTCGACGTGGTCATCACCGAGGTCGGCGGCACGGTGGGCGACATCGAGATCCTCCCGTTCCTCGAGGCCATCCGGCAGTTCCGCCTCGACGTCGGCCGGGAGAACGTCTGCTACGTCCACCTCACCCTCGTCCCCCTCATCGGCCCGGCGGGCGAGCAGAAGACCAAGCCGACCCAGCACTCGGTCACCGAGCTCCGCAGCCGGGGCATCCAGCCCGACGTCATCGTGTGCCGCAGCGCGGACGAGATCTCCACCGAGCTCAAGCGCAAGATCTCCAACCTGTGTGACGTCGAGGTGCGGGCCGTGGTCAACGCGGCCGACGCCGACAGCCTCTATGACATCCCTCTCGTCCTCCACGAGGAGGGCATGGACGCGGTGGTCTGCGAGATCCTGAAGCTGGACGACCGGCCCGTCGACCTGACCGAGTGGGAGGCCCTGGTGGACCGGGTCCACGCCTCGGACCGGCCCGTGAAGGTCGGCATCGTCGGCAAGTACACCAGCCTGCCCGACGCCTACCTGTCGGTCATCGAGGCGCTCAACCACTCCGGCTTCTTCCACGGGGCCAAGGTCGACATCGAGCTGATCTCCGCCGAGGACGTCGAGGGTCTGCTGGGCGCCGGCCGCCTGAAGGACCTCGACGGCATCGTGATCCCCGGCGGCTTCGGCGAGCGGGGCATCGAGGGCAAGATCGCCGCGGCCCGCTACGCCCGCGAGGAGGGCGTGCCCTGCCTGGGCCTGTGCCTCGGGCTGCACACCATGGTCATCGAGTACGCCCGGGACGTGCTGGGCCTCGACGGGGCCAACTCCAGTGAGTTCGACAGCGCCACCCCCCATGCCGTGATCGACCTGATGGACGCCCAGCGGGAGGTCACCGACATGGGCGGGACGATGCGGCTCGGGGCCTACGTGGCCGAGCTGGTCCCCGGCTCCCAGGTGGCCCGGGCCTACGGCAAGGACGTCGTGTCCGAGCGCCACCGTCACCGCTACGAGTTCAACCCCCGGTACCGCACCCGGTTCGAGGAGAGCGGGTTGGTGTGCTCCGGCGAGTCGCCCGACGGGCGTCTGGTCGAGTTCATCGAGCTCCCCGAGCACCCCTTCTGGGTCGCCACCCAGGCCCATCCCGAGCTCAAGAGCCGGCCCAACCGCCCCGCCCCGCTGTTCCGCGAGTTCGTGGCCGCGGCCCTGGAGCGCTCCGAGGGCCGGCGCCCGCACCTGTTCGAGCCCGAGGCCGTCACCCAGCCCACCGGCTGACGGTGAGCCCGTTCACGAAGCGGGGCGAGCGGGAGATCTGGTCCGGCGCGGTCATCTCGGTGGCCGAGGGCACGTTCGTCGTCGCCGTCGGGCACCGAGTTCCGACGGGACCTGGTCCACCACCCCGGCGCGGTGTCGGTGGTGCCCGTCGACGGCGACGAGGTCGTCCTCGTCCGCCAGTACCGGGCCGCGGTCGACCTCGAGGTGCTGGAGATCCCCGCCGGCAAGCGCGACGTCGCCGGTGAGCCGCCGGAGGTCACCGCCCACCGGGAGCTGGCCGAGGAGGTGGGCCTGGCCGCCCGCCACCTCGTGAAGCTGGCCGAGTTCTACAACTCGATCGGCTTCAGCGACGAGCTGTCCCACGTGTTCCTGGGCACGGACCTGACGCCGGTGGCCGATGACCGTCAGGGGGAGGAGGAGCAGCACATGGCCATCGAGCGCATCCGCCTCGACGACGTGCCCGCCCTCATCGCCGCCCGGGTGTTGGTCGACGCCAAGACCGTCATCGGCCTCCTCCTGGCGCGGGAGCACCTGGAGTGAGCGTCGGAGACGATCGGCGGGCCGAAGAGGCCCGCAAGCCGATGAGCCGTCAGGCGAAGAGGCATCAACAATGACCGCCACGGTCGTCCTGCCGCTGGAGGCGGAGGAGTACCTGACCTGGCTGGTCACCGAGAAGGGGCGGTCAGTCAACACCCTGTCGGCCTACCGGCGGGACCTGCGGGGCTACTGGAGCTGGCTGCAGGAGCGGGGGCTGCGCCTCGACGCGGTCACCCCCGCCGTGGTCGAGGCCTACGTCGGGGCGCTGCGGGAGACCGGCAAGGCCCCCGCGACCGTCGCCCGGGCGATCGTCGCCGTGCGCTCGCTGCACTCGTTCTGTGCCGCCGAGGGCCTGCTGGGCTCGGACCCCGCCGCCGACGTCGAGCCGCCCGGCGTGCCCCGGGGCCTGCCCAAGGGCCTGTCGGAGGCCGAGATCGAGGCCCTGCTCGACGTGGCGGGCACCGATCCGGTCGCCCGCCGCGACCGGGCCATCCTCGAGGTCCTCTACGGCACGGGCATGCGCATCGCCGAACTGGTCGGGCTGTCCCTGGGCGACGTCGACCTGGCCGATGCCCTCGTCCGGGTGCTCGGCAAGGGCAGCAAGGAGCGGGTCATCCCCCTGGGGCGACTGGCCCGAGCGTCCCTGGTGGACTGGCTCGACACCGGCGGCCGGCCGGCCATGGCCCCGGCCCGCTGGGCTCGCCGGGGCGACGAGGAGGCGGTGTTCCTCAACCAGCGGGGTGGTCGCCTCACCCGTCAGGGGGCGTGGGGGATCGTGCAGGAGCACGGTCGGCGGGCGGGCCTGGAGCGCAAGCTGAGCCCCCACGCCCTGCGCCACAGCTGTGCCACCCACATGCTGGACCACGGGGCCGACATCCGAGCCGTGCAGGAACTGTTGGGGCATGCCTCCATCAGCACGACCCAGATCTACACCGGGGTGTCGGTGGAGCGCCTGTTCGCGGCCTACACGGCGGCCCATCCCCGCGCCAAGGCCCGCCCCGAGGGGTAGGGTCTGGCCATGGCCGATCCAGACGAGTCGACCGTTCGCGCCTCCCTGGAGGCCGAGCGGACGCAGCTCAACGAGCAGCTCACCGAGATGGACGGCGGCGAGTTCGACGAGAACTTCGCCGACTCCGGCCAGGTGGCCGCGGAGCAGGGCGAGGTCCATGCTCTGGCCAGCTCCCTGCGGGACCAACTCGACGCCGTGGAGCAGGCCCTGGTCAAGCTGGACGAGGGCACCTACGGCCTCTGCGAGCGCTGCCAGCAGCCCATTCCGGCGGCCCGGCTCGAAGCCGTCCCCGCCAGCCGCTTCTGCATCGAGCACGCCTGAGCGTGTGAGGCGCCTGCTGCACCTGGTGCGGCGGTTCTTCGCCAGCCTGCTGCCCATCGGACCGTCGTCGGCCGACGACGCCTGGGCCCGGGAGCAGCTCACCGAGCCCGAACGGGAGCTCTGGGCCCGCATGGCCCGGGTCGACCGCCGTCACAGTGCCGCCGTGGCCCGACGGACCCAGGCCGAGCTGGGGGAGAGGGCCACCACCGCGGTCCTGGCCGCCGCCCTGCTGCACGACGTGGGCAAGACCATCCCTGATCTCGGCACCTTCGGCCGGGTCGTGGCCACCCTCTCGGAGATGGTCGCCGGCGAGGACACGGCCCACCAGTGGATGGCCACCCGCGGCTTCACCCGTCGCGTCGGCCAGTACGTCCTCTACCCCGAACTGGGCGTGGACCTCCTCCGGCTCGCCGACAGCGACGACCTGGTCGTGGCCTGGTCCCGGGAGCACCACCTGGCCGAGGCCGACTGGACCGTCCCGGTCGAGCTGGGCCGGGTCCTGAAAGCCGCCGACGACGCCTCGTGACGCTGTGGCTGTGCTTCTGGCGCCCGGATCTAGCGGGTCCAGACCCGTAGATCCGGGGCCAGAACCGGGGTGGGGTGAGGTCAGGCCGGGGGGAGCAGGCCCAGGGCGGCGTGGGCCCGGGCGAGGACCTCGGCGGCCTTGGCCCGGGCCTTCTCGGCCCCCTGGGCCAGGAGGGACCGGGTGGCGCCGGGGTCGGCCTCCAGCTCGCGGTAGCGGGACTGGATGGGGGCCAGCAGCGCGATCAGGGCCTCGGCGGTGTCGGCCTTCAGCGGCCCGAACTGCCGGTAGTCCTCGGCCACGACCTTGGGTTCCCGGTCCGTGGCGGCGGCCAGGATCGAGAGCAGGTTGGCCACACCCGGCCGGTTCTCGGGGTCGAAGGTGACGTCGTCGCCGGAGTCGGTGACCGCCCGCTTGACCTTCTTCTCGATCACCTTCGGGTCATCGAGGAGGTCGATGGTGCCCTGCGGGGAGTCCGCGGACTTGGACATCTTGTTGGTGGGGCTCTGCAGGTCCATCACCCGGGCGCCCGCCTTGGGGATGTAGGCCTCGGGGATCACGAAGGTCTCGCCGTAACGGGAGTTGAAGCGTTGGGCGACGTCCCGGGTGATCTCCAGGTGCTGGCGCTGGTCGTCGCCCACGGGAACGCGATCGGTGTCGTGGACGAGGATGTCGGCCGCCATGAGCGCGGGATAGGTGAAGAGGCCGGCGGAGACGAACTCGGCCTTGTCGGACTTGTCCTTGAACTGGGTCATGCGGCTGAGCTCGCCGTAGGAGACCGTGCACTCCATGACCCAGGCCAGCTCGGCGTGCTCGGGCGACGTGGCTCTGCACGAACAGCGTGCAGCGCTCCGGGTCGAGGCCGACCGCGAGCAGCTTCTGGGCCAGTGACAGCGACTTGGCGCCGAGGACGGCGGGGTCCTGGGGGACGGTCAGGGCGTGCAGGTCCACCACGCAGAAGACGCAGTCGTGGGTGTCCTGGTCGCTCACCCAGTTGCGGAGGGCCCCCAGGAGGTTGCCGAGGTGGACCTCGCCCGTGGGCTGGATTCCGGAGAAGACGCGGGACACGTCGAGGAATCTAGGGTCCGCGCCCCTTCGGCACCCCACCCGTATCCTCACGGCCGTGGCTGTCGGCACCAGTGGGACCTACGAGGTGGCGACGGCGGTCTACGACGGGCCCTTCGAGCTGCTCCTGCACCTGATCCTGCGCGAGGAGGTCGACCTCTACGAGGTCAGCCTGGTCGACATCGTCGACGCCTACCTCGCCGAGCTGGCCCGCATGGAGCACTGCGACCTGGACATGGCCACGGAGTTCCTGCTCATCGCCTCCACGCTGGTGGAGCTCAAGTCCCGTCGCCTGCTGCCCCTCGACGACGACGTCGACCTGGATGACGAGCTGGCCCTCTGGGAGGAGCGGGACCTGCTCCTGTCCCGCCTGCTGGAGTGCAAGACCTTCAAGGACGCCGCGGTGGTCCTGCGTCGCCTGCACAGCGACAGCGCCCGCAGCTACCCCCGCCTGGCCGGCATCGAGGAGCAGTTCGTCTCCCTCGCCCCCGACCTGTTGGCCGGGGTCGGGGCCGACGACGTGCGCCGGGCCTACGTGAAGGTGCTGACCCGGCCCCAACCCCGCGTCGACCTCTTCCACGTCGCCGCCATCAAGGCCAACGTGGCCGACGCCATCGAGGAGCTGGTCGACGAGCTGCCCCGCCTGGGGCGGACCACCTTCCGGGCCCTGACCAGCTCGTTGGTGGAGCGCATCGAGGTCGTGGTCCGCTTCCTGGGGATCCTGGAGCTCTTCAAGGCCGGCCTGGTCGAGCTCGACCAGGTGGGCCAGTTCGGGGACATCCACGTCGTGTGGATCGGGCCGGAGGACGACCGGGCGACCCGCACCGAGGTCCTCGAGTCCATCGACGTCTACGAGGGCTGAGGTGGCCGAAGAGGTCCACCGCGCCGTCGAGGCCATCGTCATGGTGGCCGAGGCGCCCGTCGAGCCCGGCCTGCTGGCCCAGCTCCTGGAGCTGTCGGTGGAGCGGGTCGAGGAGATCTGCTCGGAGCTGGCGTTGAGCTACGAGGCCGAGGATCGCGGCTTCCAGCTCCAGCGGGTGGCCGGCGGCTACCGCTTCGCCAGCCACCCGGACCTGGCCGCCTACGTCGAGCGCTTCGTGCTGGAGGGCCAGAGCACCCGCCTCTCCAGCGCCGCCCTGGAGACACTGGCCATCGTGGCCTACAAGCAGCCCGTGTCCCGGGTGCAGGTCTCGGCCATCCGCGGCGTCGACGCCGACGGCGTGCTGCGCACGCTGGTCCAGCGGGGCTACGTGGCCGAGGTCGGCCCGGGACCCCGGCCCCGGCCAGGCCGTGCTCTACGGCACCACGGCGACCTTCCTGGAGCGCCTGGGCCTGGACTCGCTGACCGACCTGCCGCCGCTGGGCGAGTTCGTGCCCGGTGCGGACGTGGTCGAGGCCCTCGAGCAGGGCCTCCGCCTGCCCGATGACGACCTGGTGTCGGTCCCGGACCTGGACCTGACCCCCGGCGCCGACGAGCCCGCCGAGGAGGACGAGGTCGACGACGAGCCCGAGGACACCGAGGGTGACGACCACGCCTGAGCCCCTCGAGGGCGAGGTGCGGCTGCAGAAGGTCCTGGCCCGGGCGGGGTTCGGCAGCCGCCGGGTCTGTGACGAGCTCATCGAGGACGGCCGGGTCACCGTGGACGGCGAGGTCGCCGTCCTGGGCCGACGGGTGGACCCCGCCACGGCCCAGGTCGCGGTGGACGGCGTGCTGGTGGGCGTCGCCCCCGGCCTCGTGCACTGGTTGCTGCACAAGCCGTCGAAGGTGGTGACCACGGTGTCGGACCCCGAGGGGCGCCGGACGGTGATGGACCTGGTGCCGGGCGAGCCCCGGGTGTTCCCGGTCGGCCGCCTCGACTACGAGACCGAGGGCCTGCTGCTGCTCACCAACGACGGCACCCTGACCCACCGTCTCACCCACCCGTCGTTCGGCGTGGACAAGGAGTACCTGGCCGAGGTCGATCGGATGCCGTCGCGTGGGGACCTCCGTCGCCTGCGCGAGGGCATCGAGCTCGACGACGGCATGACGGCGCCGGCCAAGGTGGCCTCGCTGGACGACCGCACGCTGCGCATCACCATCCACGAGGGCCGGAACCGCCAGGTCCGGCGCATGATCGAGGCCGTGGGCGCGAACGTCGTGCGCCTGGTGCGGACCCGCATCGGTCCGCTGACCGACCGGGTGCTCAAGCCGGGGGAGTGGCGCCCCCTCACCCAGGACGAGGTCCGGTCCCTCGAGCGGGCCGTGGCCCAGGCCTCGGACCCCGAGGCGTAACCGCCTCGCCGGTACGATCCCCGGCGATGCCACTCCGGGCCCTCCGCGGCGCCACCACGATCGACGTCGACGAGGTCGGCCACCTGACCGAGCGCATGGTCGAGCTCCTCACCGAGCTCTTCGACCGCAACACCATCGACCACGACGACGTGATCAGCATCATCTTCACCGCCACCGACGACATCCGCTGCACGTTCCCGGCCACCGCGGCCCGCGCCTTCGGCCTGGGCGACGTCCCCCTGATCTGCGCCCGGGAGCTGGACGTCGAGGGGGCCACGCCCCGCTGCGTGCGGGTGATGCTGCACCTGGAGACACCCCGGGACCGCCGCGACCTCCACCACGTCTACCAACACGGAGCCGCCAACCTCCGTGACGACCTGCCCAAGTGAGCGAGCGCAGCGCAGCGGGGCCCAGCGGCCCGTCGGCGCAGCCGACAAGAGCGGCAACACCGTGACGGGCCAGAAGGCGACGCTGGTCGGCACGGGGCTGATCGGCGGCTCGATCGGGCTGGCCCTGCGGCGGGCGGGGTGGGTCGTGGTCGGCACCGACCGGGACCCGGCCAACGCCGGGCTCGCCGTCGAGCGCGGGGCCCTCGACGCCGTCGGGGAGGACCCGGCGTCGGACCTGACGATCGTGGCCACGCCCGTCGGCGCCGTGGCCGGCGAGGCCCGGCGCCTGCTCGACGCGGGCCACCGGGTCGTGACCGACGTGGGCAGCGTCAAGGCCTCCGTCGTGGCCGCCGTGGACCATCCCGGGTTCCTGGGTGGTCATCCGATGGCGGGCTCGGAGCAGGACGGCATCGCCGCCGCCAGTGCCGACCTGTTCGAAGGGGCGACCTGGGTGCTCACCCCGACGGCGGCCACCGTCGACGACACCTTCGCGACCGTCCGCTCGGCCATCGTCACCATGGGCGCCGACGTCGTCGCCCTGGCCCCCGATCGCCACGACGCCCTCGTGGCCGAGGTGTCCCACGTACCGCACCTGACCGCAGCCACGCTCATGCGCCTGGCCGACGACCGCGCCGAGGAGCACCGGGCCCTGCTGCGCCTGGCGGCCGGCGGCTTCCGGGACATGACCCGGATCGCCGCCGGCCACCCGGGCATCTGGCCCGACATCGTCGGCGAGAACCGGGAGGCCATCGCCGGCGTCCTCGACCGCCTCATCGAGGCCCTGACCGAGGTCCGCCAGGTCGTGGTGGACCAGGACCGTGACGGCCTGCTCGACCTGTTGGAGCAGGCCCGGGCGGCGCGCATCAACCTGCCTGCCCGCTTGGGCCAGCCCGACGAGCTGAGCGAGATGCGGGTCGTGGTGCCCGACCGCCCCGGCTCCCTGGCCGAGGTCACCACCACCGCCACCGAGGCGGACATCAACATCTTCGACCTCGAGATCGCGCACTCCAGCGAGGGCGATCGCGGCGTGCTGATCCTCCTGGTGGAGAGCGACCACGCCGGTCGTCTCCACGACGCCCTCGTCGGGCGGGGCTACCGCGTGTCCCACAAGCGGATGCTGGACTGACCGTGGCCCACCTCACCGTCGGACCCTCCGGACCGCTGCGCGGTCGCCTGCGCATGCCGGGCGACAAGTCCATCTCCCACCGGGTCCTGCTCCTGGCCGCCCTGGCCGAGGGGCGCTCGAGCATCGGCGGCCTGTCCGACGGGGCCGACGTGGTGGGCACCCGGCGGGCCATCGACGCGCTGGGCGCGGCCACCGCCGACGAGGACGCCCGGGTGGTGGTCGACGGCGGCACCCTGCACGAGTCGGCCGAGGTCGTCGACGTGGGCAACTCGGGCACGACCATCCGCCTGCTGACCGGGTTGTGTGCCGCGTTCCCGTTCTTGACGGTGCTGGCCGGTGACGAGTCGATCGCCCGGCGGCCCATGGACCGGGTCGCCATCCCCCTGCGCCTGATGGGCGCCACCATCGAGGGACGGGACGACGGCCGCTTCCCACCGCTGTCGGTGCGGGGCGGTGACCTGCACGGCATCACCTACCGGACCCCCGTGCCCAGCGCTCAGGTCAAGAGCGCGGTGCTCCTGGCGGGCCTGGGCGCCGAGGGTGACACGGTCGTCGAGGAGGACGTGCCCACCCGGGCCCACACCGAGGAGCTGCTGGCCCGGTTCGGGGCCGAGGTCGAGACGGGCGACGGCTGGATCCGGGTGCGCCGCTCCCGGCCCGAGCCGTTCACCTACGACGTCCCGGGCGACCCGTCCCAGGCCGCCTTCTGGGTGGTGGCCGCCACCCTGGTGCCAGGCAGTGACCTGGTCATCGAGGACCTCTACCTCGGCCCGGCCCGCTCCGGCTTCCTCGACGTGCTCGTGCGCATGGGCGCCGACATCGAGATCGACCACGACGACGTCGCCGGCACCGGTTCGGTGCGGGTGCGGGCCGCCGCGCTGCACGGCACCTCGGTGCTCGGCGCGGAGATCGTCGGGTTGGACGAGGTGCCCGCCCTGGCCGTCGCCGCCGGCGCCGCCGAGGGCGTGACCCGCTTCGTCGACGTCGGCGAGCTGCGGGTCAAGGAGTCCGACCGGCTGGCCACCGTGTCGGCCAGCGTGCGGGCCGTCGGCGGATCGGCGGAGGTCGACGGCGACGCCCTGGTGATCGAGGGGCGGCGCCCTGCGGGGTGGCACCGTCGAGTCCCACGGTGACCACCGCATCGCCATGGCCGCCGCGGTGGCCGGCTTGGCCTCCGTGGAGGGCCCCGTCACCATCGAGGGCTGGGAGGCCGTGGCCACCAGCTACCCGCGCTTCGAACAGGATCTGGGAGAGTGCCTGTCATGACCGTGATCGCCATCGACGGCCCGGGTGGGTCCGGGAAGTCCACCGTGGCCCGCCACCTGGCCGAGCGCCTGGGCCTGGGCTACCTGGACACCGGGGCCATGTACCGAGCCGTGGCCTTCGCCGCCCTCCGCCGGGGCATCGACCCCTCCGACACCGAGCCGGTGGCCCACCTCGTGGGCGCCCTCGAGCTGGAGATGAGCGACGCCGGGGTCGTGGTCGACGGCGTGGACGCCACCATCGAGATCCGGGGACCCGAGGTCACCCGGGCCGTCAGCCTGGTGGCCGCCAACCCGGCCGTGCGGGCCGAGCTGCGCAGCCGCCAGCGGGAGTGGGCCGTGGGCCGTTCGGGCGCGGTGGTGGAAGGCCGAGACATCGGCACGGTGGTCTTCCCGGACGCCGATCTCAAGGTGTTCCTCACCGCGCGGGCCGACGTGCGGGCCGAGCGGCGGTCCCAGGAGGTCAGTGACCTCGACTACGAGACGGTGGCCGCCGACCTGGCCCGCCGCGACACCCTGGACGAGGGCCGGGAGGACAGCCCCCTGGCCCAGGCCGACGACGCCCTCGTGCTCGACACCAGCGGCATGAGCATCGAGGAGGTCGTGGCCTCTCTGGTCGCCGCCCTGGAGGAGGCCACCGCGGGATGACCAAGATCGAGAGCCGGTACGGCGCCGCGGACCCGACGCGGCCCGCCCGGGCCTTCTACGTCTTCGTGCGCAGCCTCGTCTGGATGGCGGGCAAGATCCTGTTCCGGGTCGAGGTCCACGGCCGGGAGCACATCCCGGCCAAGGGCGCGTTCATCCTCGCCCCCGGGGCGCACCGGTCGAACCTCGAGATCTTCGTCGTCTGCCTCGTCACCCGGCGTCGCCTGCGGTACATGGGCAAGGACTCGCTCTGGAAGAACCCGGCGTCGGACTGGTTCTTCTCGTCGCTCGGGGGCTTCCCCATCAACCGCGACAGCGCCGACCGGGAGGCCCTCAACACCTCCCTGGAGCTGTTGGCCGAAGGCGAGGCGGTGGTCATGTTCCCCGAAGGCACCCGCCGCCACGGACCGACCATCGAGCCCGACCACATGCGCGACGGTGTGGCCTACGTGGCCAGCCGGGGCCAGATCCCCATCGTGCCGGTCGGCATCGGCGGCTCCGAGCGGGCCATGCCGTCGGGGGCCAAGTACATCCGGCCGTCGAAGATGGTCGTGGTCGTCGGCCCGCCGCTCACGCCGATCCCCCTCAAGGAGAGCGGCCGGGTGTCCCGCAGCGGGGTGCGCACCCTGACCGAGGACCTCCGCGTCAGCTTGCAGGGGCTCTTCGACGACGCCCAGCGACGCGCCGGGGTCCCCAACTCCTAACCTCTCCGGATGGCGGTCCGGGGGGAGGCGAGCCCTGAGCACCCTCGCTGGGAGGCCCTTCGCGAAGCGGCGATCGAGGCCGAGTTCGAGACCGGCCGTCGTGAGGACACCGTCGAGGAGGCGCGGTCCGCCATCCACGTCCGCCTGGCCCGGATGACCCTGGGTTCGCTGTTGCTGGTCGCCGGCGTGGCCATGCTCGCCCTGCCCGGCCCCGGCTGGCTGACCATCGCCGGCGGCCTCGCCATCCTGGCCAAGGACGTGGCCTGGGCCGAGCGGGCCCTCGAGCGGGTGCGCCGCCGGCTCCCCGCCGACGAGGACGGCAGCGTGTCGAAGCCGGTCGATCGTCCTCTCGGTCATCATCGCGGTCGTGGCGGTGGCCGGCTCGATCTGGTGGTACCTGATCCGGTGACCGACGGCGGCGGTCGCCATCCGGCTCGAGGGGGTGACCAAGACCTTCCCCGGCTCCGCCCGTCCCGCGGTGGGCTGCCTGGACCTGACCGTGCCCGAGGGCGGGATCACCGTCCTCGTCGGGCCGTCGGGCTGCGGCAAGACCACCACGCTGAAGATGATCAACCGGCTGATCGAGCCCACGTCGGGGACCGCGTCGAGGTGCTGGGCACCGAGATCCGCGACCTGCCCGCCCACGAGCTGCGCCGCCAGATCGGCTACGTGATCCAGCAGATCGGGCTGTTCCCGCACCGCACCATCGCCGAGAACATCGCCACCGTGCCCCAGCTGCTGGGCTGGGACAAGGCCCGGACCCGGGCCCGGGTGGAGCGAGCTGACCGAGCTGGTCGGCCTCGATCCCGAGCACCTGCGCCCGCTACCCGTCCGCGCTGTCCGGTGGCCAGCAGCAGCGGGTCGGGGTGGCCCGGGCCCTGGCGGCGGACCCGCCGATGCTGCTGATGGACGAGCCCTATTCGGCGGTCGACCCCATCGTGCGGGCGCCGGCTGCAGGACGAGCTGCTCGCCCTGCAGAGCGCGGTGCACAAGACGATCGTCCTGGTCACCCACGACATCGACGAGGCCATCAAGCTGGGGGACCAGATCGCCATCCTCGAGGTCGGCGGCGTCCTCGAGCAGGTGCGGGCCGCCCGACGAGCTGCTGCGCGCCCCGGCCAACGACTTCGTCGGCCGGGTTCCTCGGCCAGGAGCGGGGCCTCAAGCGGCTGGCGCCTGCTGACGGTGGGCGACGCCGACCTGATCGAGGGCCCGGTCGTGTCCGTCGACGCGGGCGCCGACGAGGCCCGTCGGGTCATGGCCGAGCACGATGTCGACTGGGTCGGGGTCCGCGACCAGCGTCGCCTGTTGGGCTGGGTGGCGGCGGAGAGCCTGAACGGCTCGACGATGCGTGGCCGTCGCCCTGCGGGACTTCGCGGTCACCGTCACCCCCGACGCCACGCTGCGCGAGGCCCTCGACGTCATCGTCGGGGCTCAGAGCCGGGTGGCCATGGTGCAGGACGACGAGAAGGGCTACCTGGGGATGCTGACGATCGACCAGGTCGCCGGCGGGCTCGAGGCGTAGCGGTCGATGATCCTCGGGGCGGACAAGGACTCCTTCCTCTGGTGGGCGTGGGTCGCAGGACCACTACGACGAGATCTGGGCCGCCACCCTCGAGCACATCCAGCTCACCGCCATCGCCGTCGGCGTCGGCATCGCCCTCTCGATCCCCCTGGCCGCTGGTGGCCCTGCGCTTCCGGCGCACCTACGGCCCGATCGCGGGGGTGGCCGGGATCCTCTACGCCATCCCCAGCCTCGCCCTCTTCGCCTTCCTCTTCCCGATCACGGGCCTGACCGTCCTGACCGCGGAGATCGGCCTGGTGGGCTACACCCTGCTCATCCTGATCCGGAACATCGTGGCCGGGGTCGACGGGGTGCCCGCCGCGGTGAAGGAGGCGGCCGACGGGATGGGCTACCGGCCGGTGCGTCGCTTCCTGACCGTCGACCTGCGCCTGGCCACCCCGGCCATCATCGCCGGGGTCCGCATCGCCTCGGTCACCACGATCGGCCTCGTGACCGTCACCTTCGTCATCGGCTTCGGGCGGCTACGGCGGGCTCATCAACGACGGGCTGTCCCGCAACTTCAACACCCCGGTCGTGGTCGGCGCCGGGCTGTCGATCCTGCTGGCGCTGGTGGTCGACCTGGTCCTGGTCACCTTCGAGCGGCTGGTGACGCCGTGGAACCGGGCGGCGCGCTGATGGACGCCGTCAACGAGTTCTGGACCTTCGTGACCACGGCGGAGAACTACTGGGGTCAGCGGGGCATCGCCATCCGGCTGTGGGACCACCTGCGGTCTGGCCGGCTTCTCGGTGCTGGTGGCCTCCGCCGCTGGCGCTGCCGCCGGCCATCTGGCTGGGGCACCGCAAGCGGGGCGGGGTGGTGGCGGTGTCGGTGGTCAACATCGGCCGGGCCGTGCCCTCCTTCGCCATCATCGTGCTGATCTTCCCGATCGCCCTGCGCTACGGCCTCGGCCTCGGCTTCTGGCCCACGGCCGTTCGCCCTGGTCCTGCTGGCGATCCCCCCGATCTTCACCAACGCCTACACCGGGGTGCGCGACGTCGACGCCGGCATCGTCGAGGCCGCCCGGGGCATGGGCATGCGAGGAGCGCGAGGTCCTGCGCAGCGTCGAGATCCCCGCCGCCCTGCCGCTGATCATCACCGGGCTGCGGGTGTCCGCGGTGCAGGTCGTGGCCACCGCCACCCTCGGGGCCTACGTCGGCTTCGGCGGCCTGGGGGCCTTCATCGTCGAGGGCTTCGCCATCCAGGACGACGGCAAGCTGCTGACCGGGGCCATCCTCGTCGCGCTGATGTCGCTCGTGGTAGAACTGGTGTTCGGCTGGGCGCAGCGCCGTTTGACGCCGTGGGCCCAGGCCGGGGTGCTAGCCAATCGGGGGACCATGGTGGACGCCACCATGATGGACGTCGAGACCGTGCCGGCCTGAGATCGCAAGCGAACCAACCAATGAGAGGGAACAAGCGATGACGAGGAAGATCAGAGGACTGTGGGCCGTCTTGGCCGTCTTGGCGTTGCTCGCGGGTGCGTGCGGCGACGACAGCGGCGACGAGGACAGCGCCAGTGACACCACGCGCGGCCGGCGACAGCACCGGGGACACCGCGGACGTCCCACCGGACGGCCCGACCATCACGATCGGGACCCAGGACTTCGGCGAGAGCGCCATCCTGAGCCAGATCTACGGCCAGGTGCTCATCAACGCCGGCTACTCGGTGGAGTACCAGGAGCTCGGCGGCTACCGCGACCTCGAGGTCCCGGCCTTCGAGTCCGGCGACATCAACTTCGCCCCGGAGTACGTGGCGTCGATGCTCGAGTTCCTGAACGAGTTCGCCGGTGAGGCGACCTCCGACGTGGACGAGACCGTCGGCCTGCTGCCGCGAGGAGCTGGCCGCGCTCGACCCGCCCCTCCAGGCCCTCGAGCCGTCACCCGCCATCGACACCAACACCTTCGTGGTGACCCAGGACACCGCCGACGAGCTCGGGCTGTCCGGCATCGGTGACCTGACCGACGACCTCACCCTCGGCGCCCCGCAGGACTGCGAGGCCAACGCCTTCTGCCTGCCCGGCCTGGAGACGGTCTACGGCGTCGACCTGAGCGGCGGCTTCACCGCCCTGGACTCCGGCGTGATCGCCGACGCCCTCGACGCCGGTGAGGTCGACGTCGCCGTGCTCTTCTCCACCAGTGGGGTCATCGCCGATCGTGGCTTCGTCGTCCTCGAGGACACCGACGGCCTGCTGGCCGCCGACAACATCGTCCCCGTGGTCACCCAGGAGCTGGTCGACACCTACGGGGCCGAGTTCGAGACCCTGGTGAACGAGACCAGCGCGGCCATCACCACCGAGCTGCTCACCGCGGCCAACGCCCGCTTCGACATCGACGCGGAGGACGCGGACGTCATCGCCGCCGACTTCATCGCCGACAACGGCCTGGGCTAGCCCCGACCCGATCACGTAGCGCTTCTGGCGCCTGATTTCCCGCCTCTGGCCGGGAGATCAGGCGCCAGTACACGTCTGGAGTGGGCTCAGAGCATCTTCGCCTGGGCGAAGACCTCCCGGACCAGGGGCTCGAAGTGCTCGAGGGGCTCGCTGTCGTAGTCGGGGTCGAAGGCGACCTGGTCCCACTCGTCGGCGAACCGCTCGGCCAGGGTCGAAGACCTCGGGGTCCAGCTCGGCCCGGTGCGTCTCGCGGGCGTCGGGATCGCCGCCGAAGTGGGCGTAGTAGTGCCGGCCCTGGAAGTCCTGGTGGACCCGGATCATGTCGTGGACCTCGGGCCGCACGTAGGGCTTGAGGATGGCGGCGGCGATCTCGGGGTGGTTGGGCACGCTGACGGCCTTGCCGATGTCGTGGCACAGGGCGGCGACGACGACCTCGGCGTCGGCCCCGGCCCGCTCGGCCCGGGTGGCGGTCTGCACGGAGTGCTCGAGCTGGTCGACCGCGAAGCCGTCGGTGATGGCCTCCAGCGAGCGGAGCATGGCCAGCACCGAGTCCGCGACCCGGTCCCGGTGCGCGAAGGTCTGCGGTGCCGATCTCGGCCCACTGCTCGGCCGTGGACTCGTCCATGCGGGTGAACGTCTCAGTCGTCGCCATGGGGAGAGTCTGCCAGCCCGGGATCAATCGAGGGCGGCCAACACGTCGGCGGCGTCGATGCTGCGGTCGTTGGCGGCGGGGCGGCTGCTGAGGGAGCCGCCGAGGGTGACGGTGGCGGCCTCGTCGACGGCGGCCAGCAGGTCCCGGAGGTTGCGGGGCGGGGGGAAGTACTCGTCCTCGTCGGTGAACCAGACCTCCTCGGTGCCCTCGGTGGGGGCCAGACAGGCGATGACGGCCTCGACCAGGTCCTCGGGGGCGGAGGCGCCGGCGGTCACCCCGACGGTGCCGGTGATGTCGACGGGGAGCTCGTCGGGGTCGTTGACCCGGAAGACCCGGGGACAGCCGGCGTCCCGGGCCAGCTGCTCCAGGGCCCGGGTGTTGGACGAGTTGGCCGAGCCGATGACCACGATGGCGTCGCAGCGGTCGGCGATCTGCAGCAGGCCGGACTGGCGGTTGGTGGTGGCGAAGCAGAGGTCGCTGCGGCCGGGCTGCCAGAGGTCGGGCCAGCGCTCCTTGGCCGCGTCCACGACCCCGGCCCAGTCCCGGTGCGAGAGCGTGGTCTGGGCCAGAAGCGCCACCGGCTGACCCGTGTCGGGCAAGGCCGCGACCTCCTCGGGGCGCTCGACCCGGTCGATGGCCTCCGGGGCCACCGCCATGGTGCCCACGGCCTCCTCGTGGCCCTCGTGACCGATGTAGACGATGCGGTAGCCCTTGCCGGCCCGCACCCGGACCTCGTGGTGGACCTTGGTCACCAGCGGGCAGACGGCGTCCACGACGTAGCCGCCTTGGCGGCGGGCGGTCTCGACCACCTCGGGGGCCGAGCCGTGGGCCGAGAGCATGATCGGTGAGCCCTGGGGCACCTCGTCCAGGTCGTCCACGAACACCACGCCGAGGTCCCGGAAGCGGTCCACCACCCGCTGGTTGTGGACGATCTCGTGGTAGCAGTACACGGGCGGATCGAAGGTCCGCACCATCCAGGCCAGGGCCTTGATGGCCATCTCCACCCCCGCGCAGAACCCCCGTGGGGCACAGAGCAGGACCTTGTCCACGGCCATGGGCCGAGGGTAGCGAGCGGGTCGGTCCCTATCCTTGACGGGTGTCTGCTCCACTCGTCTTGACGGTCGCGCCCGGGTCTCCGGCCGACCGCGCCGGGCTGCGGCCCGGTGACGAGCTGCGGGCCCTCAACGGCGAGGCCCCCCGGGACATCATCCGGTACCAGATCCTGGTCGACGACCCCGACCTGGAGATCGACGTCTCCCGGGGCGGCCTGGACCTCACGATCGGGGTCGAGAAGGCGGCGGGGGAGCCCCTGGGGGTCGAGGTGGAGTCCGCGGTGTTCGACGCCGTGCGCACCTGTGACAACCACTGCGAGTTCTGCTTCATCCACCAGCTCCCGCCGGGGATGCGCTCCAGCCTCTACCAGCGCGACGACGACTACCGCCTGTCGTTCCTCTACGGGAACTTCACCACCCTGACCCGCTTCACCGAGCTCGACCTCGAGCGGGTGATCACCGAGCGCCTGTCGCCGCTGTACGTGTCGATCCACGCCACCGACCCCGAGGTGCGCACCGACCTGCTGCGCAACCGCCGGGGGGCCACCAGCCTGCGTTGGCTGCGGGCCCTGCTCGACCACGGCGTCGCAGGTCCACGGCCAGGTCGTGGTCTGCCCGGGCATCAACGACGGCGCCGTGCTGGAGGACACCCTGGTCGGCATCGCGGACCGCTACCCCGAGCTGGCGACGGTGGCCGTGGTGCCCCTGGGCATCAGCCGCCACGGCCGGGAGGGCCGGCTGCGCCCCCACACGGTGGCCGAGGCCGAAGCGACCATCGACAGCATCGAGGCCTGGCAGGAGCGCTTCCTGGCCATCGTCGGCCGCCGCCTCGTGTACGCCGCCGGACGAGTACTACCTGCTGGCCGGCCGGCCGTTCCCGGCGGGGGAGAGCTACGAGGGCTTCCCGCTCCACGAGGACGGCATCGGCATGGCCCGCAGCTTCGAGCGGGAGTTCGCCGGCGAGGTCGAGACCCCGATCGGGCCCCGGGCCGGGTTCTTCCAGTCCATCGACGGCGCCCCGGCCGCCGGCTACCGGGCACCCCGGGGCCAGGTGACCCTGCGGCCGCGGCGCACCGCGCCGGTCGCGCGTGCTCACCGGCACGCTACGGCGCGGAGATCCTGGGCCCCCTCCTGGCCGAGCGGGACGACGTCCGGGTGCTGCCGGTCGAGAACCGGTTCTTCGGCGGCAACATCGGGGTGACCGGCCTGCTGGTGGGCGAGGACCTCCAACGGGTCCTGGCCGACCAGCCGTCGGGCCATCGCTACCTGCTGCCCGACGTCTGCCTGTCCGGCGGGCGCTTCCTGGACGGGACCTCCCCCGAGGACCTGCCCCGGCCCGTCGAGGTCGTCGCCACCGACGGCCTCGTCCCTGCGGGCCGCCCTCGAGCCGGTGGCCGCCTGATGGGCGCGCCGGTGGTCGCCGTCGTCGGACGGCCCAACGTGGGCAAGTCGACCCTCCTCAACCGCATCGTCGGCCGCCGCGAGGCCATCGTCGAGGAGCGGCCCGGGGTCACCCGCGACCGCAAGGCCGTCGACGCCGAGTGGCGGGGCCGGCCCTTCGTGGTCATGGACACCGGCGGCTTCATCGCCACCGACGAGGGTCTCGACGCCGAGGTCAGCCGCCAGAGCGTGCGGGCCATCGAGGACGCCGACGCCGTGGTCATGGTCGTGGACGTCACGGTCGGCATCACCGAGGAGGACGAGCAGGTGGCCGCCCTCCTGCGGGGCGCGGGACATCCCGGTCTTCGTGGTGGCCAACAAGGTGGACGACACCAACCGGGAGAACGACGCCTGGGCCTTCATGGCCCTCGGCCTCGGCGAGCCCCACCCGATCAGCGCCCTGCACGGCCGCGGCACCGGCGACTTCCTCGACGTGCTGGTCGACGCCCTGCCCGCCCGAGGAGGACGACATCGACGAGGACGAGACCGACGACCGGACCGAGGTCCTGGCCGTGGCCATCGTGGGGCGACCCAACGTGGGCAAGTCGACCCTGTTCAACAAGCTGGACCGGCGACGAGCGCGCCGTCGTGCACGACATGGCGGGCACGACCCGGGACACCATCGACACGATCGTCCAGACCGAGTCGGGCCCGGTGCGCTTCCTGGACACCGCCGGCATGCGCCGCCGGGGCAAGATCGACGAGTCCACCGAGTACTACTCGGTGGTCCGCGCCCTGCGGGCGGTCGACTCCGCCGACGTCGCGCTGCTCGTCGTCGACGCCACGGTCGGGGTCACCCACCAGGACCAGCGCCTGGCCGAGCGGGCCGCCATCGTCGGGCTCGCCCGGTCGTCGTCCTGCTCAACAAGTGGGAGGTGGCTCGACGCCGAGCAGCGGGAGCTGGTCAGCGAGCAGGTCACCGACCGGCTGCACTTCCTGCGCCAACGCCAAGATCCTCAAGATCAGCGCCCTGACGGGCAAGGGGACCCACAAGATCATCGACGCCCTGCTGGACACCATCGGACACCTACCACCAGCGGATCCCGACCGCGAAGGTCAACGAGGTCCTGAAGCAGGCCCAGGCCGCACCAGCCCGCGCCCGGCGGGGCGCGGGTGCTCTACGCCACCCAGGGGGCGACCGACCCGCCGACGTTCACCCTGTTCGCCAACCGGCGCCTGCCGCCCACCTACCTGCGCTACCTCGAGCGCAAGCTGCGGGAGACCTTCGACCTCGGCGACGCCCCGCTCAAGCTGCGGGTGCGCAACCGTGACTAGACGGCTGAGGCCGTCAGCGGGTGGGGAGTAGCATCGGGTCGCCATGGTGATCCCGGTCCTCGCGACCACCGCTGTGCTCTGTCTGGCCGCTGCTGTGTCCTGGGGACGCTCGGCCCGGTTCCGCCATCGTGCGTGGCGGACCCTGGACAGCTCCGACGCCGACGAGGGCGCCATCTCCCTGGCCTGGGGCGTCTACCGCAAGGACCTGCACGCCGCCGACCTTCTACGGCGTCGCCGGCGTGGCCATCGGCGCCCTGGCCGCCACCGACCCGCCCTCGGCGGCGCTCTGTCCTCGGCATCGTCGCCGTCCCGGCGATCATCTCCCTGGCCATGTGGCGCGACCTTCGTCAGCGAGGCCCGCCTGGCCCAGAGCCGCATCGAGCTCGAGCGGCGGGCCGCAGGAGGTCCTCGTCCAGGAGGAGCTGGCCCCGCAGCGCTGGGCCGAGCGCCTGGCGCCCGAGGCCCTGCCGGACCTCGTCGGCTTCGAGGTCGGCCGGGTCTACCAGGCCGGCTCGGGCATGATGGCCGGCGACTTCTACGACGTCTTCCGCGTCGACCCCCACGCGGGTCGCCGCGGTCATCGGCGACGTCGCCGGTCACGGCATCGACCCCTCCATCACCGCCTTCCAGGCCAAGTACCTGCTGCGGGTCTTCCTCCGGCAGTTCCGCGACCCGGCCCAGGCGCTCGAGGAGCTCAACAACCAGATGTCGGCCCTCGGCCGCGACGAGGAGTTCATCTCGCTCGTGCGTCGTGGTGTTCGACACCGAGGCCGGGACGCTGCGCTACACCTCGGCCGGCCACCCCGCCGCCTGGCTCTGGCACGACCGGGAGGTCCAGCCGCTGCGGGCCACCGGCCCGCTGCTGATGCTCGACCCGAGGGCAGCGACTACTTCAGCCGGGAGATCGGCCTCGACGCCGACGACCTGCTGCCTGCTCTACACCGACGGCCTGGCCGAGGCCCGCGACGGCGAGCAGCTCTTCGGCGAGGACCGCATCGCCGCCGCGCTCCGCCGTGACCCCGGCGTGGCCGCCGACGTACTGTGCAAGTCCCTGCTCGAGGCGGCCCGGGACTTCTCCAGCGGCCCGATCAACGACGACGTCGCGATCCTGGCCATCCGCCGCGAACTGAGCGCCGTGACCGACCGACTCACGGAACGGCTGGCCAAGGCCGCCGACACGGGCCCTCGCGGGCAACCTCGACAAGGACGGCGACAAGCTCGCGCGCCAGAACAAGCTGTTCGTGCGCGACCGCCTCGCCCTGCTGCTCGACGCGGGCTCGTTCGTCGAGGACGGCCTGCTGGCCAACACCTCGCGCCGACGACCTGCCCGCCGACGGCGTGGTCACCGGCGTCGGCACCGTCGACGGCCGGCCCGGTGTGCGTGATGGCCAACGACCCGACGGTGAAGGCGGGCTCGTGGGGGGCCCGCACCGTCGAGAAGATCGTCCGCCTCACCGAGCTGGCCCTGCGCCGACGAGCTGCCCGATCTTCTGGCTCGTCGACTCGGCCGGGGCCCGCATCACCGACCAGGTCGAGCTGTTCCCGGGCCGTCGCGGCGCCGGCCGCATCTTCTACAACCAGGTGCGCCTGTCGGGCCGGGTGCCCCAGATCTGCTGCCTGTTCGGCCCGTCGGCCGCCGGCGGCGCCTACATCCCGTCGCTTCTGCGACATCGTGATCATGGTCGAGGGCAACGCCTCGATGTACCTGGGCTCGCCCCGCATGGCCGAGATGGTCATCGGCGAGATCGCCACGCTCGAGGAGATGGGCGGCGCCCGCATGCACGCCACCGTCTCGGGCTGCGGCGACAACCTCGCCGCCGACGACGAGGACGCCATCGACCAGGCCCGGGCCTACTTCACCTACTTCCCGCAGCGCTGGCGCGAGGACCCGCCCGGCGTACGCGGCCGCGCCGCCCGGTCGCGCGCGCTGACCGCCGACGTCGTGCCCGGCCGAGGACACCGCAGGGCTACGACATGCACGACGTCATCGACGGCCTGGTCGACGCCGAGAGCTTCTTCGAGGTCAAGCCGCTGTTCGCCCCCGAGCTGATCGTCGGGCCTCGGCCGCCTCGACGGCCGACCGGTCGGCATCGTGGCCAACAACCCGATGCAGAAGGGCGGCGTGCTGTTCGTCGACTCGGCCGACAAGGCGGCCCGGTTCATCTGGTGCTGCGACGCCTTCAACATCCCGCTGGTGTTCCTCGCCGACGTGCCCGGCTTCATGATCGGCACCCAGGTCGAGCGGCAGGGCATCATCCGCCACGGCGCCAAGATGGTCACCGCCGTGTCCGAGGCCACCGTGCCCAAGATCTCGGTGATCGTGCGCAAGGCCTACGGCGCCGGCCTCTACGCCATGTCCGGGCCCGGCGTTCGAGCCCCGAGGCCACCCTCGCCCTGCCGACCGCCAAGATCGCGGTGATGGGCCCCGAGGCGGCGGTGAACGCCGTGTTCGCCAACAAGATCGCCGCCATCGAGGACCCCGACGAGCGGGAGGCGTTCGTCGCCGAGCAGCGGCGAGATCTACGAGGCGGACGTCGACCTGCTCCGCCTCGCCTCCGAGCTGGTCGATCGACGCCGTCGTCGACTTCGGCGACCTGCGCGGCGAGATCGTCCGCCGCCTCGAGCGGGCCAAGGGCAAGGACCGCCACTTCTCCGACCGCCGCCACGGCGTCCCGCCCGTCTGACCATGCCCTGGTGTGACGACTGCCAGAAGTTCTGGAACCCGAACTCCATGCCGGACAACGGGGAGTGCCCGACCTGCAAGCGGGTCATCTCCGCTGCCCCAGAACAAGACGCCCGTGGCACTTCAAGCTGCTGCTGGTCGCCATCACCCTCTACCTGGGCTGGCGCCTGATCCAGGGCATCGCCTGGGTGGTCCAGCACGCCTGAGCGGGTTGCCTGACCGGTACGATGCCGGTCCACAACACGGGCTGTGGCGCAGCTTGGTAGCGCGCTTGTCTGGGGGACAAGAGGTCCCGGGTTCAAATCCCGGCAGCCCGACTCGATGCTGATCTCAGGCGGTGGCCGGTGACCGGGGGGTCAGCAGGCCGACCAGCAGGAGGACCACCGCGGCGATCATCGCCGTGGTCCCGACCAGGCTGGCCAGGACACCGGCGACGTCGAGATCGTCGTGGATGTCCCAGGTCCAGATGCCGTAGCAGGCCACGAACACCACGGCGCACACCCCGGCGGCCCGGAGCCGGCGGTGGCGGACATCGGTGTCGGGTGTGCGGATCGAGCGGGCCAGCTGGGAGCGCTGGGCCACGGCCACGACGACGGCGGCCACGAGGAAGAGCAGGGCGGGAGGCCCGAACCCCGTGACGAAGCCCAGGGCGCCCAGCGCGGCCAGGCCGAAGATGACGACGTTGAGGGCCGTGGTGCTGTGCTGCTCGTTCATGAGGTGCTCCAGTCGGTAGCGGGGGACGGTGACGATGAGGTCGAGGGCGGTGCGGCGTCGGGCGAAGGCCAGGCCCCGGTCCGCAGCGAGCTCCTCGTGCAGGGCCAGGAGATCGGGCCCGAACTCCTCGCGGAAGGCCTTGGGGTAGAGCCACAGCAGAGACCGGTAGCCAGCCATGTCAGGCCATGCCGGGGGAGAGGTTGGTACGGGCGATGGCCACGAGGCCGGCCAGGCGGTCGGCCTCGGCGGCACAGACCCGGCGGCCCAGGCCGGTGAGCCGGTAGTAGCGCCGGCGCTGGTCGTCGTCGGCGGAGGGCGGCTCGGGGACCTCCTCGGCCAGGCCTTGGTCGACCAGCTTCTTGAGGGTCCCGTAGAGGGTGGCCGGACCCATCTTCACGATGCCGCCGGAGGACTCTTCGACGGCCTGCATGACGGCGTAGCCGTGACGGTCGCCCGTCGGTCAGGGCCACCAGGACGTGGAACTGGGCCTGGGGGAGGGGCAGGAACGTCGTTCGGCTCGTCGCTCACGTCCTCACTATATCGGAGAACGATATAGTGTCAAGCGATAGAGCTACTTGGTGGACTCCTGCTCCAGGGTGAGGAGGCGCTTCTCGGCGGCGTCGAGGGCCGACCTGGTGGCGCTCATCCGAGAGGCGGTGCGGTCCCGCTCGGCCTCGGCGTCGCCCAGCTCCAGCTCGAGGGCCTTCTTGCGCCGACTGAGCAGCTCCACCTTGTCGGCGGCCCGTTCGTGGCGCCGCTCCAGCTCCAGCAGGGCCCGCCGGGCCTGCTTGACCTTGTTCTGGGCACCGACCTTCGCCTGGGCGAGGGTCTGATGGGGGGTGGTGCCCTTCTTCGCGCCCTTGCGGGGCGTGGGTTCAGATGGCGGCAAGATGACGAGTGTGGTCGGGAAGCGCCCGGTTTCCCAACCACCGCGGCCCGTGGACCGGCGGACCGCTACCGTGACCGCGGTGTGCGGCCGGTTCGTCTCGACCTCTCCGCCCGACGAGATCGCCAAGTACTTCGGCGCCGAGGTCGACGAGCGGCTGGTCGAGCCCGAAGGCCCCAACTACAACGTGGCGCCGACCCAGGACGTCTACGCGGTGCTCGAGGACGGGGGCGTCCGGCGGGTGGAGTCACTGCACTGGGGGCTGATCCCGTTCTGGGCCAAGGAGGCCAAGATCGGCAACAAGATGATCAACGCCCGGGCCGAGACCATCGCCACCAGCGGGGCGTTCAAGCACGCCTTCAAGAAGCGCCGCTGCATCATCCCCGCCGACGGCTTCTACGAGTGGACCAAGCGCGAGGGGCAGCAGAAGAAGCAGCCCTGGTTCATCCACCGCCCCGACGACGAGCCGATCGCCTTCGCCGGGCTCTGGGAGGTGTGGCGGCCCGACGGGCTCCGAGGACGAGCTGCGTGTCCTGCACGATCATCACCGGTGAGCCCAACGACAAGATGGCCGAGATCCACAACCGGATGCCGGTCATGCTGCCGCCCGACGCCTGGGACCAGTGGCTCGACCGCGACGAGCAGGACACCGAGGCGCTGGGGAGGTTCCTGGTCCCGGCCCCGTCGTCGCTGATCACGTTCCACCCGGTCAGCACCGAGGTGAACAACGCCCGCAACCAGGGCGAGCACCTCATGGACCCGGTCGAGCTGGACGAGCCGACCGGGGCATGAGCGAGCGGCGGGAGCTCCCGCTCAAGCGTCGACTCGACCTGCTGACCCTGCGCCTGCAGGGCCGCCTGGACAGCGCGGGCGCCGACCGGGTCCTGCCCTGGGCCTTCTTCGTCGGCCTGTTCGCCGTGTTGGCGGGCATCGCCCTCGCCCGGGCCCACGGCCTCGAGGAGGGCGCCGACCTCGGCACGTTCACCCAGGGGGCCTGGCTCATCACCCGGGGCGACCCGCCGTTCCTGACCATCCGGGACACCCACCTGCTGGCCGAGCAGGCCGGGTTCACCTTCTACCCGGTGGCCGGTCTGACCTCGTTCCTGCCGGCCATCCCCACGCTGCTCGTGGTCCAGGCCGGCCTGCTGGCCCTCGGCGTGGTCCCGCTCTGGCGCATCGCCCGCCAGATCGCCGACCTGCGGGTGGGGGCCTCTCTGGTGATCTTGAGCGCCTTCGCCCTCTACCCGGCGATCCACGAACTGAACACCGCGGGGTTCCACCCGGCGGCCATGGCCCTGCCCGCCCTGCTGGGCATGGCCCTCTTCGGCCTGACCGGACGCTGGTGGCTCTTCGCCGCCTGTGCGGTGGTCGCCGTGCTGACCCGGGCCGACCTCGCCCTCGTCGTCGCCGCCTTCGGGGGCCTGCTCGTGATGGAGGGCCGTCGACGGCCCGGGCTCATCACCATGGGCGTGTCCTTCGCGTACGTCGCCCTGGCCCTGCTGGTGATCCAGCCGCACTACACCGACGGCGCCTTCATCCACGCCGTGGCCTTCGAGGGCTACGGCACCTCACCGCTCGGCGTCCTGGGCGGCCTGCTGGCCCACCCCTTCAGCGCCGTCGGGGACCTCATCGACCAGCAGAACTTCGAGATCCTGGTGATGCTGTTCGCCCCGGTCTTCTTCCTGCCCTTCGTCGCCCCCCGCTACCTGCTGCCCGTGGTGCCCCTGGAGTGCCTCTACCTGATCGCCAACGTCTCCGAGGACCGGATCGCACGGCCCGAGCACACCGTGGCCATCACCGCCTTCGTCTTCGTGGCCACCGCCATCGGCCTGTCCAAGATCGGCCGCCGCAGCATCGAGCGGGTCAACGTCGACCGGCGGGTGCTGGTCGCCCTCCTGTTCGCCTCCACGGTGTTCTTCATCCAGGACGCCCCGTCGTCGCCTTATGAGGAGCCCTGGGCCTGGGGCACCCGGGACGTGGCCGACCAAGCCCGCCTGGACGCCGCCGACCTCGTCCCCGAGGGCGACTCCGTACGGGCCTCGCCCGCCCTGCTGCCCCTCCTGGCCGAGCGGGAGGCCCTCTACGAGCTGGACACCACCGGCAACCCGCACGTCCGCCGGGCCGCCGACGGCGTCGACGCCGTCGTGCTGGACGCCGAAGCCGCCCCCGACTGGGACGACGAGGATCGTCGGCGCTTCCAGGAAGGCCTCGAGGAGCTCGGCTTCGAGGAGGTCTTCGCCGAAGCCGGCATCACCCTCTACGAACGCGTGAGCTGAGCGTCCTCGCCACAGTCCGACAGCCATCGCCACGCGGTACGGGGTGGCAGGCATGGCCGGGGGACGCTCGTGGGTCAGCAGAGGTCGGGGGGTCGGGTTCGGCGGGCGCCGGTGTCTTGGGGGGTGGTGCGGGGTGGGTCGTGTTTGTGTCTGGTCTTCCAGCGGTTGTGGAAGCCGCAGAGGCATTGGCCGTTGGTGAGTCGGTGGGGCCGCCGTCACTGTGTTCTTGGATGTGGTCGGCTTGGAGGGCCCGTCCGGTGCGCCCGCAGCCCCAGGGGTGCGCGCAGCGCCGGTACTTGGCCCGTAGGGCGCCGTATTGGGGTGGGCTGTAGCCGCGGCGGGCTCTGCTGTAGTTGATGATCTCGTCGCCTGGGCCGTAGACGATGCGCCGGAAGTTGGCGATCGAGGCGAGGTAGACCGCCGCGATGGGGGAGATGACGGTGCCGTCGTCGAGCTCGCAGAACCCGTCGGGATCGGCGGTGGCTTCGGGGTCGCCGAGGTCGCGGGCGACGCCGGCTTCGTACTGGTCCTGGGTCATGTGGATCACGATCTCGGCCGCCGCGGCCACGGCGCCGCCGGCGAGGGTCGTGGAACGCTGCGCCATCACCCGCAGCGCATCCGCGGAGCGCTGGGCGGGTACGGGTGATCTGGGCGAGCTCGAGGGCGTCGGGGTCCCGGCCCAACACCTCCCGGGCGATGGCCAGGTCGGCCTGGTACTCGATGCCCACGAGGCGGTCGTGCTCGGTGGCGAAGATCGTGTAGGTGATGGGGTCCAGGAAGCCTTGGAGGTGGCCGAATCCGTCGATGGTGGTGGCTTTGGTGAAGGTGCGGCCTTCGACCTGTTCGGTGAACCGGTCATCGGCATCTTTGGGGCTGAGGTCGTCGGCGAGGCGTTGGGCCGCTCGGGCCACATCCTCGAACCGGGCGTGACCGGCGTAGTCCACCAGCAGCGGATACGCCTCGGCCCACGCCTCGCGCGAAGCGCTCGCGGTGCAGCTCGGCGAACAGCTCCAGGTGATCCAGACCGATCCGACCCTCGGCCATCGCCGCCTCCAGCACCGGCTGGTGGTCCAGGAACCGGGAGAGACGGGCGAGGCGCAGCGCCTGGCGCTTCTTGAGGTGACAGACGTGCTGCAGGTAGGCGGCGACGTTGACGTGACCATCAGCCCGGTGCTCGCCCCGGGCCGCGAACGACCGCACCGCCATCAAGAGGGCGCAATCGGTCATGTTGCGGGACCGTTCCATGGCCTCGATGGCCTCACCCACAGTCACGGCGGGCTCGTCACCCCAGGCGACCTTGGCCACCATCCGGCTGGCCTGTTCGAGATCGTCGACTTCAGCGGGCACGTTCCCTCCCTTCACAGGCAGGATCCGGCGTGTTGAGGTAGCCGTCCCTCGGTCCCCGGGAACAGGACCCCAGTCGACTACGAACTGGTGTACGTAACTCTACTGTGTTCTCACACCCAATGCAAACGGGATCGGAGGAATCCCTCGATTCACCCAGGGAGGGACGTCGTCGTCGGTCAGTCGGTTGCCGTCGCCTCGGGGTGGCCGGCGGCGGCCAGTGCACTGCGGAGGCGGTCGGCCACCTCTGCGAAGTCGTCGGGGGGCCCGGCGGCGGCCTGGGAGAAGTCGAGATCGCCGACCCGATCGATGGGTACGACGTGGAGATGGGTGTGCGGAACCTCCTCGCCGACGATCATGAGCCCGACCCGCAGCGGGTCCCACAACTCGTTCTGGACCGCGCCGATCTTGCGGGCCACGACGAACAGGTGGGCGGCCAGGTCGTCGTCGAGGTCGATCCAGTGGTCGACCTCCTCGCGGGGCACGACCAGGGTGTGGCCCTCGTGCAGGGGGTTGATGGACAGGAACGCCACGCAGCGGTCGTCCCGCCAGACGAACTCGCCCGGGATGTCGCCGTTGATGATCATCGTGAACACGGAGGCCATGAGGTCGTTGTAGCCGATCTACCCTGTGCGCCCATGGAGGACGCGGCAGCGGGGGAGGACCGCATCCTCACGATCCCCAACGTCATCTCGCTGGTCCGCCTCCTGTGCGTGCCCGTGTTCCTGTGGCTGTTGTTCCCCCAGGAGAACCGTCTGGCCGCCGCCGCGTCTGCTCGCGGTGCTCGGGGCCACCGACTGGGTCGACGGCTACATCGCCCGGCACCACGACCAGACCTCGAACCTCGGCAAGGTCCTCGACCCGGTCGCTGATCGCGTCCTGCTCATCGTCGGGGTGGTCGCCATCCTCATCGACGGCTCCGCGCCCGTGGTGCCCAGCGTGCTCTCGCTCCTCCGGGAGGGCCTGGTGGCCATCTCGGTCCTGGTCCTGGCCGCCCTCGGCGCCGCCCGCATCGACGTCACCTGGTACGGCAAGTGCGCCACCTTCCTGGTGATGTTCGCCTTCCCGCTCTTCCTGTTGGGCAACGCCGACGCCGGCGCCTGGTCGACCCTCGGTGAGTGGGCGGGTTGGCTGTGTGTCATCCCCGGCCTGGTCCTCGGCTACCTCGCCCTGGCCCTGTACATCCCGCTCGGGCTCCAGGCGCTGCGGGACGGTCGAGCCGCCCGGGCCGAGGGCCATCATCCACCCCACGAGATCCCCGAGGTGCCCGCGTGAAGGCCGTGATCATGGCGGGGGGCGAGGGCACGCGGCTGCGGCCGCTGACCTCGAACCTGCCCAAGCCGATGATGCCGCTGGCCAACAAGCCGATGATGGAGCACGTCATCGACCTGCTGCGCCGCCACGGCTTCGACGAGATCGTGGTGACGCTGGCCTTCATGCCCGACGCGATCCGCAACCACTTCGGCGACGGCTCCGAGTTCGGCGTCCACATCCAGTACGCGACCGAGGAGACCGCCCCTCGGCACGGCCGGTTCGGTGCGCAACGCGGCCGACGCCCTCGACGAGCGCTTCCTGGTGATCTCCGGCGACGTCCTCACCGACATCGACCTCGGCAAGGTCGTGGCCTTCCACGAGGAGAAGGGCGCGCTGGCCACCATCGGCCTCGTGCCCGTCGAGAACCCCCTCGAGTTCGGCATCGTCATCACCAACGAGGACGGCTCCATCGAGCGCTTCCTGGAGAAGCCCAGTTGGGGCCAGGTCTTCTCCGACACCATCAACACCGGCATCTTCGTGCTGGAGCCGGCGATCTTCGACCACATCGCCGACGACCGGCCCGTGGACTTCTCCTCGGAGGTGTTCCCGGCGCTGCTGGCCGCCGGCCTGCCCCTCTACGGCGCGGTGGCCGACGGCTACTGGGAGGACGTGGGCACCCTCGAGGCCTACGTCAGCGCCCACAAGGACATCCTCGACCAGAAGGTCGAGGTCGCCGTGCCCGGCTTCGAGGTCTCCGGCGGGGTGTGGGTGGCCGAGGGGGCCGAGATCCACCCCGACGCGGTCATCGACGGCCCGGCGGTCATCGGCGACAACGCCCGGGTCGAGGCCGGGGCCCGGCTGGGGGAGTACACGGTCCTCGGTTCCAACGTGAAGGTCCGGGCCGACGCCCAGATCCACCGCAGCATCGTGCAGGACAACGCCTACCTGGGCGAGGGCGTGCGCCTGGCGCGGCTCGGTGGTCGGCCGGGCCTGCGACGTCCGGCGGGGGGCTCGCTGCGAGGACGGCTCGGTGCTCGGTGACGAGTGCTTCATCGGCGAGGACGCCGTCATCGGCGCCGGCGTGAAGGTGTACCCGTTCAAGACCGTCGAGGCCGGCGCGGTGGTCAACACCTCGATCGTGTGGGAGTCCCGCGGCGCCCGCAGCCTGTTCGCCGGCCTCGGGGTCAACGGCCTGGCCAACGTCGACATCACCCCGGAGTTCGCCGCCCGCCTGGCCATGGCCTTCGGCACGACGCTGAAGAAGGACGCCACCGTGGTCACCAGCCGGGACTCCAGCCGCTCGGCCCGGATGCTCAAGCGGGCGATGATGGCCGGCCTCAACTCCGCCGGCGTGAACGTCTCGGACCTCGAGGTGGCCTCCATCCCCGTCACCCGGTTCCAGGCCGGTCGGCCCGACAACCGGGGCGGCATCACCCTGCGCCTGGTGCCCCATGACCCTCAGCAGGTCGAGATCCGCTTCTTCACCCCGACCGGGGCCGACCTCGACGACGACGGTCGCCGCAAGGTCGAGCGCTACTTCCACCGCCAGGACTTCCGCCGGGTGCTGCCCAGCGAGATCGGCGACATCGACTTCCCGCCCCGAGCCCTCGAGCACTACGCCGTCGCCCTGGAGGCCTGCATCGACGTGAAGGCCGTGCGGGCCGCCGAGTTCAAGGTGGTCATCGACTACGGCTACGGCACGACGGCCTTCGTGATGCCCAACCTGCTCTCCAAGATGGGCACCGAGGTCCTGGCGGTGAACCCCTACGTCTCCACGGCCGGCATCCTCGCCTTCGACCGGGCCGAGCACGCCGAGGCACGTGGCCGGCCTGGTCCGCACGTCCGGCGCCCGCCTGGGCGCGGTCCTCGACCCGGGGGCGAGCAGCTCACCCTGATCGACGACACCGGCCGGGTGCTCGACGACACCAGTGCCCTGTTGGCCCTGCTGTCGCTGTTGGGTGACGACCTCGCCGATCGGGAGGTGGCCCTGCCCGTGGCCACCACCGTGCACGCCGAAGCCCTCGTCGAGCGCCACGGGGGCCGGGTCCGGCCGACCAAGCTGGCGGCCTCCGCGGTGATGGAGGCGGCCGCCGAGCCCGAGGTGGTCTTCGCCGCCGGTCTCGAGGGCGGCTACGTCGTGCCCGATTTCCTGGCCGCCTACGACGCCGCGGCCACGCTGGTCAAGACCCTGGAGCTCCTGGCCCGGCGCGACGTCCGGCTGTCCGAGGTGGTGGCCGACCTGCCCGACCGCCACCTCGTGCGGGAGTCGGTGGTGACCCCCTGGGAGCAGAAGGGCACCGTCATGCGCACGCTCATGGAGCGCAGCGGCGACCGCGAGGTCGTCCTGGTCGACGGGGTCAAGGTGCGCCACGACGGTGGCTGGGTGCTGGCCTGGCCCGATCCGGAGGAGCCGGTGACCAACGTCTGGGCCGAGGCCGAGAGCGATCTCGCCGCCCGTCAGCTGGCCGAGGAGTACGTCCGCCGCATACGGCAGATGATCAGGTGACGCGATCGAGGGTAGGTTCGCGCCGATGAACGTCCCCGAGGACCTCCGCTACTCCAAGGACCACGAGTGGGCCCGCCTCGAGGGCGACCGGGTGCGGGTCGGCATCACCGACTACGCCCAGGATGCCCTGGGCGACGTGGTCTTCGTCGAGCTCCCGGAGGTGGGGTCGACGGTGAAGCTCGACGAGAGCTTCAGCGAGGTCGAGTCCACCAAGTCCGTCTCCGACGTCTACGCGCCGCTGGCCGGCACCATCGTCGAGGTCAACCCCGACCTGGCCGATGCCCCCGAGCGCCTCAACGAGGACCCCTACGGCGAGGGCTGGATCTGCCTGCTGGAGCCCGAGGACGCCGCGGCCTACGAGTCCCTGATGGACGCTGCCGCCTACCGGGCGCTCACCGAGGGGTGATCCGATGCCGGGGGTGACCTGCCCGTCCTGTGGCCACGAGAACACGATCGGCTCGCGCTTCTGCTCGTCCTGTGGCATCTCCTTGGGCCCGGAGCAGGACACGACGACGATCAGCTTCGAGGCGGGCGAGTCCGCCGAGGCCGATGTCGCGGAGACCCCGGTCCCCGAGGTCGAGGTCGACCTGTCCGACGTGCCTCTGGGCACGGGGGTGCTGGTCGTCACCCGCGGGGAGGCGGCGGGCTCCCGGATCCTGCTGGACCTGGTGACGACCACCGCCGGTCGCCACCCCAAGAGCGACATCTTCCTGGACGACATCACCGTGTCCCGCCGCCACGCCGAGATCATCCGCGAGGGCGAGGCCTACCGGGTCCGCGACGCCGGCTCGCTCAACGGCACCTACGTGAACCGGGAGCGCGTCGAGGAGGCCCCATTGACCCACGGCGACGTGCTGCAGGTCGGCAAGTACAAGCTCCACTTCCTGGTGGCCGGCGTCACGTGAGGCAGTCATGAGCCCTGAAGGCCACCACTCGATCGGCGAGGTCCTCGCCCTTCTCCAGGAGGAGTTCCCGGACGTCACCATCTCCAAGATCCGCTTCCTCGAGAAGGAGGGGCTGATCGACCCGGAGCGCACGCCCTCGGGCTACCGCAAGTTCTACGACGACGACGTCGCCTGCCTGCGCTGGATCCTGCGCCAGCAGCGCGAGAACTACCTCCCGCTGAAGGTCATCCGCGAGCGCATCAGCTCCGGCGCCTGGCAGGACGACGACGGGGCGGCGCCCGTGACCCCGGACGCCCCGGTCGCCACCCCGGAGGCGGCACCCGTGCGCTCGCTGACCGCCGTCGAGCCCCTGGCCCCGACGCCGCTGGCCCCGACGCCGGTGGCTCCGGTGGCTCCGGTCAGCCCGGTCGCCGACGACCGGCCGATGCGGGCGGTGGAGGCCCTGGACACGGGCATGACGGGGGTCAGCCTCACCGTCGACGAGCTGGGGGCGTCCAGCGGCCTCGACGGCGACACGATCGCCGAGCTGACCCGCTACGGCCTGCTGTCGGGCCGTCAGGTGGGCTCGGCGGTGCTCTACGACGACGAGGCCCTGGTCGTGGCCCGACTGGCGGCGTCCTTCCTGCGCCACGGCGTCGAGCCCCGGCACCTGCGCATGTACAAGATGTCCGCCGACCGCGAGGCGGGCTTCCTGGAGCAGCTGGCCAGCCCCATGGTGCGCCAGCGGGATCCCGCCGCCCGCCGTCAGGCCTTCGAGCTGGTGGGGGAGTTGTGCTCACTGGGTGACCAGATGCGGGCCTCCCTGCTGCGTCGCTCCCTGAGGGACCAGCTCGGTCCCCTTTGAGGCCCGCCGCCCGGGTCCTGCACGATGCGCAGGACCTCCGCGACGCCAATGCCCGCCTCGGCCGGGAGATCAGCGAGGCCCATCCCGACGGGGTCCTGCTGGTCGCGGTGCTGAAAGGCAGCCTGATCTTCCTGTCCGACCTGGTGCGCCGGATCAGCGTCCCGGTGGAGATCGACTTCCTGGGCATCTCCTCCTACGCGCCGGACTCCGGGCGGGTCCGCCTCACCAAGGACCTCAGCACCGACCTGACCGATCGCACGGTGATCCTGGTGGAGGACGTGGTCGACACCGGCCTCACCCTGGCCTACCTCCTGGCCCAGCTCCGCTCCCGGGGCCCGGCCTCCCTGGAGGTGTGCACCCTGTTCGACAAGCGGGCCCGGCGGATCATGCCCCAGCCCCTCGCCTACGTCGGCTTCGAGATCGGCGACGAGTTCGTCGTCGGCTACGGCCTGGACTTCCGGGGCCGCTACCGCAACCTCGACGTCGTCGCCGCCGGCGATCTGGATGCGCTGGCGGCCGATCCGGACGCCTACGTCGGGGACCTCTATCCCTAGGTAGGTTGTCGGCATGGTGGAGATGGAGCTCGTCGGCGTCCGGGTGGAGCTGCCCACCAACACGCCCATCGTGCTGCTCCGGGAGCTCGAGGGCGATCGCCGGATGCTGCCGATCTTCATCGGGCCGCCGGAGGCCACCGCCATCGCCTTCGCCCTGGAACAGGTGGCCACGCCCCGGCCGATGACCCACGACCTGCTCAAGAACCTGCTGGACGACCTCGGGGTCACCCTCGAGCGGGTGGTGGTGACCGAGCTGCAGGACAGCACCTTCTTCGCCGAGCTCCACCTCGACCGGGGCGGGGCCAAGCAGCAGCTCTCCAGTCGCCCCTCCGACGCCATCGCCCTGGCGGCCCGAACCGGCTCGCCGATCTTCGCCGAGGAGGCCGTCCTCGACGAGGTCGGCTACACGGTGCGCGAGGAGGCCCTGCCCGAGGAAGAGGTCGTCGAGGAGTTCCGTCGCTTCATCGACGACGTCGACCCGGAGGACTTCGCCTCCTGAGCGGTCGGCTGGTGCCCCGAGTCGCGCCGTCGGGGGACCCGTGGCGCCGGGTCCAACTCGGCGGGGTGCTGCTCCTGGCCGTCCTGGTGGTGGGCACGGTCGGCTACCTGCTCCTGGGGCTGACCCTGCTCGACGCGGTGTACCAGACGGTCACCACCATCGCCACGGTGGGCTTCCTGGAGCTGCCCGACGAACCGACTCCGGCGTTCCGCATCTTCACCATGGCCCTGATCCTGACCGGGGTCGGGGTCGCCTTCTACACCGCCGCCGTGCTCCTCGAGTCGGTGGTGGAGGGCAGACTCAGCGAGCGCATCGGGAGGCGACGCATGCAACGGACCATCGACGAGCTGGCGGGTCACATCGTGCTCTGTGGCTGGGGTCGGGTGGGGCGCAGCATCCACCGCCACCTGACCGGCGCGGGTCAGACGGTGGTCGTGGTGGAACGGGATCCCGAGCGCGGCGCCACCCTGGAGGGCCTGTGGGTCTGCGGGGACGCCACCGACGACGCCGTCATGACCGCCGCGGGCATCGAGCGGGCGGCGACCCTGGTCACCGCCGTGGACAGCGACGCCGACAACCTCTTCGTCACCCTCAGCGCCCGGGACCGCCGTCCCGAGCTCTTCATCGTGAGCCGGGTGCGGGACGAGGCCAACGAACCCAAGCTGCGCCAGGCCGGCGCCGACCGGGTCGTCAACCCCCAGCAGATCGGCGGCAGTCGCATCGCGGCGCTGGCCGTGGCCCCCAACGTGGCCGACTTCCTCGACGTGGTGATGCACGACGGCAGCCTCGAGTTCCGCTTGGCCGATGTCGCCGTACCCGCCAGCCTCGTCGCTGTCGGGCCAGACGCTGCGGGAGGCCCAGGTCCGGGACCGAACGGGGGCATTGGTGCTGGCGATCCGCCAGGAGGACGGCACCTTCGCCACGAACCCGGCGCCCGAGACGGTGCTCGCCGGGGGCAGCACCCTCATCGCCATCGGCACCGCCTCCCAGCTCGAGGACCTGCGGTCATTGACCTCGACCTGAGATCGGGCCTACGCTGGCCGGGTCACACCCGCGTAGTTACGCGGATGTGACGGGGGCGGGCGCCCTGAGAGGAAACCACCACATGACCGGACAGCAGGAGATGTTCCCGCGCCACGTCGGCTACGGGGGCAAGAAGGCGGCCGAGATCGTCGGCATCAGCTACCGGCAGCTCGACTACTGGGCGCGCACGGACCTGGTCCGACCGTCCCTGGTCGACGCCGCCGGCAGCGGCAGCCGTCGCAAGTACTCCTACCAGGACCTGCTCGAGCTCAAGGTCATCAAGAGCCTGCTCGACGCCGGCATCCGCCTCGACACGGTGCGGGAGGTCTTCACCTACCTCCGCGACCAGCTCGGCGAGGACCCGGCCAGCGCCAACCTGGTGATCAGCGGCAACCACACCGTGCTCACCCGGGACGGCGAGGAGATGATCGATCTGGTGCGCAAGGGCCAGGGCGTGCTCAACATCCTGCCTCTCGCCGGTGTCGTGGAAGAGGTCGACGCCAGCATCGTCCAGCTGTTCCCCGAGTCGCCGGTGGCCGAGGTCGCCGAGGGGCCACCGGGATCGGTCGAGGCGGCCGCCGAACAATGAGCATCGGGGCGCCGACACCGACGGGGGACCTACCCCACGAGTCGGTGGCCTTCGCCCATCCGTCGGAGCGGGACTTCGCCCGGGTCCTGGACTTCTACGGCGTCGAGTGGCGCTATGAGCCGCGCACCTTCGTGCTGAGCGAGAACGCCGACGGGCACCCCACCGAGGCGTTCAGCCCGGACTTCTACCTGCCCGACCTCGACCTCTACATCGAGCTCACCACCCTCAAGCAGCGCCTGGTGACCAAGAAGAACCGCAAGATCCGGGAGCTGCGCGAGCGCTATCCGGGGGTCAACGTGATGATCCTCTACCGGCGGGACTGGCAGAACCTGGCGGTCAAGTACGGGATGGACGAGGCCGCCTGAGGCGTCCCTAGAATCTCGGGGTGAACCTCCGGCACTCGCCGCTCGATGCGGCCCATCGCGCCCTCGGCGCCAAGATGGTCCCCTTCGGGGGCTGGGACATGCCCCTCAACTACGGCGAGGGCACGATCGCCGAGCACAAGGCCTGTCGGACCGATGCGGTGGCCTTCGACGTGAGCCACCTCGGTACCGTCCGGGTCACCGGGAACGGCGCCCGGGACCTGCTCCAGGGGACCCTCACCGCAGACCTGGCCAACGTCGAGCCCGGTCGCACGCAGTACACCCACCTCCTGGACGAGGCCGACGGTTCGGTCCTCGACGACCTCATCGTGTGGTGGCTGGGCGAGGAGCGCTTCGACGTCATGCCCAATGCCTCCAACACCGACCGGGTGACCGAGGCCCTGTCCGGCGGCGGGGTCGACGCCGTGGACGTGACCGCGCAGCGGGCGATCATCGCCGTGCAGGGGCCGACGGCCCGCGAACGACTGGCCACGATCTGGCCCACCGTGGCCGAGGTGGGCCGCCGCCGGGTGGTCGAGCTGGACATCGACGGGGTGACGGTCACCGTCGCCGGCACCGGCTACACGGGCGAGGACGGTGTCGAGATCGCCGTGCCCGCAGGGTCGGCCGAGGCGGTCTGGCAGGCCGTGCTGACCGCCGGCGTCGCGCCGGCCGGACTGGGCGCCCGCGACACCCTGCGCCTCGAAGCGGGCCTGCCGCTGCACGGCCACGAGCTGGGCCCGGGCATCACCCCGCTCCAGGCGGGGTTGGGGTGGGTCGTGGGCTGGGACAAGGGCGACTTCCGGGGACGAGCGGCCCTCGCGGCCGAACGGGATGCGGGCCCGGCCCGCTGCCTGCGGGGCCTGCTGCTGGACGGCAAGCGCCCGCCCCGGGCCGACCAGTCCGTGGTCGACGCCGACGGCGCCGTGCTCGGCACCGTGTCCAGCGGCAACTACTCCCCGATGCTGGACCGGGGCATCGCCCTGGCCTTCCTGGCCCCCGAGATCGAGCCGGGCACCCGGGTCGCCGTGGACATCCGCGGCCGCCACGAGCCCGCCGAGGTCGTCACCCCACCCTTCGTGACGTCATGACTGGAGCGCACCGATGAGAGAGCACCGATGACCGACGGGCTGGCGCCCTTCGCCCACCGCCACCTCGGCCCCGGGGCCGACGAGATCGAGGCCATGCTGGCCGTCGTCGGCGCCGGCTCGCTGGACGAGCTGATCGACCGGGCCGTGCCCTCCGGCATCCGCCAGACCAGCCGCCTGGCCCTGCCCGAGGCAGGCACCGAGGACGAGATCCTGGCCCGGCTGCGCACGATGGCGGACCGCAACGAGGTGGTCACCTCGATGCTGGGCATGGGCTACTCCGGCACGATCACGCCCACCGTCATCCTGCGCAACATCATCGAGAACCCGGCCTGGTACACGGCCTACACGCCGTACCAGCCCGAGATCTCCCAGGGCCGCCTCGAGGCCCTCCTGAACTTCCAGACCATGGTCACCGACCTCACCGGCATGGACCTGGCCAACGCCTCGCTGCTCGACGAGGCCACGGCGGCGGCCGAGGCCATGGCCATGTGTCGCCGGGTGACCAAGCAGGCCTCGGCCACCTTCTTCGTCGACGCCGAGTGCCACCCCCAGACCATCGAGGTGGTGGCCACCCGGGCCGAGCCGCTGGGCATCAAGGTCATCGTGGGTGACCCGGTGACCGGTCTCGACGGCATCGACGCCTACGGCGTGCTCGTGCAGTACCCGGGCACCAGCGGCGGGATCCGGGACCTGGCCCCGATCGTGGAGCAGGTCCACGGCCAGGGTGGCTTGGTCGTCGTGGCCGCCGACCTCCTGGCCCTCACCGTGCTGGAGGCGCCGGGGGTGGCCGGCGCGGACATCGTGGTCGGCTCCACCCAGCGCTTCGGCGTCCCCCTCGGCTTCGGCGGTCCCCACGCCGCCTACATGGCCGTGCGCACCGCCCAGGCCCGTTCCATGCCCGGCCGCCTCGTCGGGGTGTCGGTCGACGAGGCCGGACGCCCCGCCCACCGCCTGGCCCTGCAGACCCGTGAGCAGCACATCCGCCGGGAGAAGGCCACCAGCAACATCTGCACCGCCCAGGTCCTCCTGGCGGTGATGGCCTCCATGTACGCCGTGTACCACGGCCCCGACGGCCTCACCGCCATCGCCGAGCGGGTCCACGAGCGGGCCACCCGCCTCGCGGCCGGGCTGTCGGCGGCGGGCATCGGTCACGAGCACGAGCACTTCTTCGACACCGTCGCCGCGCTGGTGCCGGGGCGGGCCGCCGATGTCGTGGCGGCCGCGGCCGAGCAGGAGATCAACCTGCGCCTGCTGGACGCCGACCGGGTCGGCATCGCGGTCGACGAGACCACGACCCCGGCCCAGGTCGAGGCGGTGTGGGCCGCCTTCGGCGTCACCGCCGCCTACGACTCGGTCGAGGCCGCGGCGGCCCTGCCCGCCGACCGGGTCCGGTCCAGCGCCTTCCTGACCCACCCGGTGTTCCACCGGTACCGGTCCGAGACGGAGTTGCTGCGCTACCTCCGCTCGCTGGCCGACAAGGACATCGCCCTCGACCGCTCCATGATCCCGCTGGGGTCGTGCACCATGAAGCTCAACGCCACCACCGAGATGATCCCGGTCACCTGGCCCGAGTTCGGCGCCCTCCACCCCTTCGCCCCCCGCGACCAGGCCGACGGCTACCGGGAGCTCATCGAGGACCTGGAGGCCTGGCTGGCGGAGATCACCGGCTACGACGCCGTCTCCGTCCAGCCCAACGCCGGCTCCCAGGGCGAGCTGGCCGGCCTGCTCGCCATCCGGGACCACCACAGGTCGCGGGGCGACGCCCACCGGGACGTCTGCCTGATCCCGTCCTCGGCCCACGGCACCAACGCGGCATCGGCGGTCATGGCCGGCATGCGGGTCGTGGTCGTGGCCTGCCGGGCCGACGGCAACGTCGACGTCGACGACCTGCGGGCCAAGGTGGCCGAGCACGGCGACAACCTGGCCGCGCTCATGGTCACCTACCCGTCGACCCACGGCGTGTTCGAGGAGCCGATCGGCGAGGTCTGCGCCACGGTCCACGACGCCGGCGGGCAGGTGTACCTCGACGGCGCCAACCTGAACGCCATGGTCGGCCTCGCCCGCCCGGGCCGGTTCGGCGCCGACGTGTCGCACCTCAACCTCCACAAGACCTTCTGCATCCCCCACGGCGGGGGTGGCCCCGGTGTCGGCCCGGTGGCCGTGCGGGCCCACCTGGCGCCGTTCCTGCCCGGACATCCCGTGGTGCCCGAAGCCGGCCCCGCTGGACGGCCCCGGCCCCGTCGCCGCCGCCCCGTGGGGCTCGGCGGGGATCCTGCCCATCTCGTGGGCCTACATCGCCCTGATGGGCCCCGACGGCCTGCGGCGGGCCACCGAGGTGGCCATCCTCAACGCCAACTACGTGGCCACCCGCCTCAAGGACCACTTCCCGGTGCTCTACACCGGCGACGGCGGCCTGGTGGCCCACGAGTGCATCCTCGACCTGCGGGGCCTGACCAAGGACACCGGGGTCACCGCCGAGGACGTGGCCAAGCGCCTGATCGACTACGGCTTCCACGCCCCGACGCTGTCGTTCCCGGTGGTGGGCACCCTCATGGTCGAGCCCACCGAGTCCGAGAGCCAGGCCGAGCTGGACCGCTTCTGTGACGCCATGATCGCCATCCGGGCCGAGATCGACCGGGTGGCGGCGGGGGAGTGGTCGGTGCAGGACAGCCCGCTGCGCCACGCCCCCCACACCGCCGAGGACGTGGTGGCCGACGACTGGTCCCGGCCCTACAGCCGGGAGACCGCCGCCTACCCGGTCGCGTCGTTGCGGGGGACCAAGTACTGGGCGCCCGTCGGCCGCATCGACCAGGGCTACGGGGACCGGAACCTGCAGTGTGAGTGCCCACCGGTCGAGGCCTATGCCGACGCGTAGGGCGCTGGCCGCCGTGGGGCTGGTGGCGGTGCTGCTGGCCGGCTGCAGCGGCGACGACGGTGGGGACGACGCGGCCACCTCCGCCACCGAGACGACCACCCTCGACCCGGGCGTGACCTTCGACCAGGACGTCACCGTGCCCAGCGCCGTCCCGCCGGGCGACACGGCGAACCCGGCGACGCCACCGACCACCGAGCCCCCGGTGCAGACCGAGGTCGGCGAGGTGCCCGCCCGCTTCCCGGACACCTTCCCCGTCCCCGAGGGGGCGGAGGTCGAGGTCGGTTCCATCGGCCGGGTCGAGGGCGAGCTCCGCCTGGCCGTGGACTACACGATCGCCGACCAGACCCCCGCCGCGATCCACGACTTCTACCGGGACGAGATCGACCGGGCCGGCTTCAGCGTCCTGCTCGACTCCGACAGCGGCCAGGGCCCGGACTACATCGGCCAGCTGGTCTTCGAGACCGACACCTTCATCGGCAACGTCCTCGTCGCCGGCGACGGCGGCGACGGCGTCCTGCTCACCCTCACCGCCACCCTCCCGGACTGACATCGGCTGGGTGCCGATGGATGCGCTGGTCATCGCCCTGGACGACCCACGGGCCGACGACGTGCGGGCCCTGCTGGAGACACACCTGGCGTTCACCGCAGCGTGCACGCCGCCGGAGGACATCTTCGCCCTGGACCTCGACGGGCTCACCGGGCCGGGAATCGCCTTCTACAGCGCCCGACGGGCCGGCCGCCTGCTGGGCTTCGGCGCTCTGCTGGAGCTGGAACCGGGCCACGGCGAGCTGAAGTCGATGCACACCACGGCCGAGGCCCGGGGCCAGGGCGTGGGGCGGGCGATGGTCGAGCACCTGGTGGGGGAGGCCCGAGCCCGGGGGTATGAGCGGGTGAGCCTGGAGACCGGCACCCAGGACGAGTTCGCCCCTGCCCGGGCCCTGTACGCGGCGTGCGGGTTCGTCCCGTGCGGGCCCTTCAGCCACTACACCGACACCCGCACCAGCGCCCTCATGACCCTCGCCCTCTGAGGGCAGGCGAAACCGACACCGAGGCAAGGATGGGGGCGTGGGGTCGGGCTGCCGGCCGTCGGGGGCGGAAACGACGCCCTCGGGCCGTCGAATACCACTTGCCGTGATCGCTGTTCGTTCTGGCGCCTGATCCTCCGGTCATAGCCGGAGGATCAGGCGCCAGAACGGGAGAAACGGGTCAGCCCGGGCGATTCGGCCACGGAGCGTGGCGAAGTCGGCTGAACGGCGCCGAGGAGCCCGGCAGCGAGCGACTGGCCCACGTAGTTGCCGTCGTTCTGCCCGGAGCGGAGACCGTGGGGGCACCGCTGACGCAAACGCCGCCGAGCCCGCCGCGAGCTACCAGGAGCGGTCGTAGCCGGGGCCGGCGTCGCCGAGCCAGCCACCCTTGGGGTAGAGGCAGACCTGGTTCTTGCCCTGCTTCTTGGCCCGGAGGACGGCCTGATCGGCGTTGTAGAGCGTGGTCTCGGGCAGGTCGTTGCCGTCGTGAATGGCGATGCCGGCGCTGAAGCTGCGGCCCTCCCCGGACTCCCGCCAGGCCTGCAGCAGGCGGTTGGCGACCGGCAGGGCGTCGAACTCGGCGTCCCGGGCGATGAAGATGAACTCGTCGCCGCCGGGTCGGGCGGTGAGGTCGGAGTCCCGGACACTGGCGCTGAGCAGGTCGGAGAACTCGCGCAGGAAACGGTCGCCGCCGGGATGGCCGTGGATCTCGTTGACCTCGCCGAAGTTGTCGAGGTCGATGTAGACGAGGGCGTCGCCCGGGGTCAGGCTCTGCACCAGCGCGGTGGCGTGACGGCTGTTGCCGATCCCCATCTTGTCGTCCCGGCGGAGGTCCTCGGAGAGCTTGCCGATGACCTGGAACTGCTCGAGGGCGGGGCCGGCCTGGGCGGCGAAGAGCACGGCCAGCTGCTGGGTGAAGGGGTCGTCGCCGGTCTTGGGCTGGCGCACGACCACCGCGCCGCCGATCTCGGACTCGCCGACGAGGGGGATGATCAGCAGAGTGGTGCCGTTCTCGGCCACCAGCCGGACCTCCTCGGCGTCGATCGTGTCCCCGATGAGCTCGGCGATCTGGGGGGACGGGGGCGCGCCCTTCGCACCGTAGGAGGCGGGGAAGAGCCGGCCGTCCTGGTCGGAGAGGACGACGCTCACGTGCTCGCCGTGGAAGACCTCGTGGGCCAGGCGGGCCAGGACGTCGGCGATCTGTTCGAGGGTGCTGATCCCGGGCCGGAGGACGGCGACCTGCCCGGCGAGGGCCCGGATGTCGGCCTCCCGGCGGCGCTCGATCCGCTGGCCCATCCGGATGCCGGACAGCGCCCAGGCGGTGGTCTCGCCGACGAGGGCGGCGGCGGGCACGACCATGACCGCGGCGGCCAGAGGGATCAGGCTGCTGTCGGGCAGGGTCACGGCGACCGCCGAGGCCCCGACGAACACCGCGGCGATCAGCGTGATGCCGCGGGCCTGGGTGATGCCGATCCAGGACAGGACGAGGAACCACGCGGTGGCATAGAAGGCGACGCTCTGAGGCGCCCGGGACAGGTCGGTCAGCTGGTCGAGTCCGACGAGGCCCGCCGTGACGAGGGCGGGGAGGACGAGTTGGCCGGCCCGGGGGAGCCGGGCCCAGGGCAGGAACCACGTGATCAGGGCCACCAGCGCGGTGCCGCCGGCGGCCACCAAGCCGGCATCGACGTCCACGCCGGGGGTGTCGACGACCAGGCAGAGGGCGGCGAGGGCCCCGGCCAGGACGAGGATGGTCACCGCCCCGAGGCGTCCGGCGGCGCGCCGGGTGGTCGGGTCGAAGCGGCGACGGCGGTCCTTCATCGGCCCGCACGTCCCGCCGGGAAGCTCCGCCCACGACGCATCGTGGTCACAAGCCTACAATCTGTGGTCGTCGCCGACCAGAGGTGTTGACCTCCACTCGGAGCGACCGCGGCCGATGGGACGCGGTGATCCGCCGAATGCTCGCTGCTGTCGCCGTCGGGCCGTTGGCCCTGGGCCTGCCCGCCGCGGCCTTCGCGGCGGCCGCCGAGGAGCCGGTGACCACCCCCGACGAGGCCGTGGCCGACGCCGTCGCCTGGCTGGCGGACCAGCAGCGGCCCGACGGGGGCTTCGACGGCTACATCCCCGGGGGCGGCACCCCCGACGCCATCCTCGCCCTGGCCGAGTCGGCCCAGACCGAGCCCACCTGGGGCAACCGGCCGGCGTTGGAGCGGGTCGAGTCCGAGGTGAACGACGACGGCCGCACGCCCCTGAGCGCCGCTCGGCGCATCGCCCGACGGGTGGATGACCCCGAGGTGACCGCCCGGCTCATCAGCCGGGTCGCCCTGCCCGTGGGGCTCGAGGCCGGCGACGAGGGTCCACTCGGTGATCTCACCGGATCCGCGACCGAGTGGCTGGCCGACGACGACATCGCCCTCGACGCCCGGGTCGAACTGGCCGTTGCCCTGCTGGCGGCCGGCGTGGCGCTGCCCGACGGCACACTCGACACGGTCCTGGCCGCCCAGCAGGCCAACGGCGGCTGGAACGCCGAGGGGGATCCGGACGCCGAGACGGTCGACCTCGCCACGACGGGCGCAGCCGTCGACCTCCTGGTGCTGGCGGGCACCGACCCCGCCGCCGGCCCGGTGGCCAACGCCATGGGCTTCATCGCCGCGAACCGGGATCGTCACGGGTCGTGGCCCGATGGCGACGGGGCACCGTCTGCGGCCGCCACCGCCGGTGCCATCCGAGCCATCCGGGCCGTCGGTCACGACCCCGAGGGCACCTGCTGGGCCACCGACCTCGGCCTCGGTGCGGACGTCCCGTCGCCCACGACCGCCCTGGTCGATCTCCAGGAGGACGACGGGAGCTTCGCCGGCGAGGACCCGCTGCGGGTGACCAGCGACGCGGTGCACGCCCTGAGCGGGAGCTGGCTACCCCTCGGCCGGGCCGCGGACGCTTGCGCCCCCGAGACCGGCGGTCTGCCGTTCGAGCCGTCGCTCATCGTGCTCGGGGCCATCGCGGTGATCGGCGTCGGCGGCGGCGTGCGCATCATGCGGGGTGGCGCCGCCGCGTTCTGAGCCCGTCGGGCTCGTCAGCCGGAGCGGACCCGGTCGAGCCCCAAGTCGATGGGGTACAGTCCGGGCGCTACTGGTCGGCCAGCGAAATCCGGTGAGAATCCGGTGCTGTCCCGCAACTGTGATGCCTCTCCGAGGCAGAGCCAGGTCGCCTGACCGACCGGTCGCGAACACAGCCTTCGAGGAGAAGGGCGGTTCGTGCGACGGGGCTCCTGTCACCGATCCATCCGGACTTCGACCGACAGGAGCAACCCATGACCCGCACTGTCCGAACCGTGATCGCCTTGGCGGCGACCGGCCTGCTCGCCGTCGCCTGTGGCGACGACGCCGAGACCACCAGCGCCGACACCGTCGCCGAGGCGGCCGGCTTTCCCGCCTCGGTCGACGCCGCGAACGGCCAGGTCACCATCCAGACGGCGCCTGAACGCATCGTCTCGCTGTCACCCACCGCCACCGAGTCCCTCTTCGCGGTCGGCGCCGGAGACCAGGTCGAGGCCGTGGACGAGCAGTCGGACTACCCGGAGGGGGTGCCCACCACCGACCTGAGCGGGCTGGAGCCGAACGTGGAGGCCCTGCTGGCCCAGGATCCGGACCTGGTGGTGTTGGACAACGAGAACGAGGAGGTCATCGCCGCCCTCGGCAACCTCGACATCCCGGTCCTGGTACAACCTGCGGCGACCGCCTTCGACGACGTGTACGACCAGATCATCGAGTTGGGTGTGCTCACCGGGCACGCCGAGGAGGGGGCCGACCTCGCGGCGGAGGTCGAGCAGGCGGTCACCGAGCTCACCGAGCGGGCGCCCCGGCCCGCGGAGCCGCTGACCTACTACCACGAGCTGGACGACACGCTCTACACGGCCACCTCGGGGACGTTCATCGGCGAGATCTACGGGACCGTGGGGCTGGAGAACATCGCCGACGCGGTCGACGACGGCTCCGGCTACCCGCAGCTCTCGGCCGAGTACATCGTCGACGCCGACCCCGACCTCATCTTCCTCGCCGACACCGAGTGCTGTGGCCAGTCCGCGGCAACGGTGGCCCAGCGGCCCGGTTGGGCCGGGATGCCGGCCGTGGAAGGTGACGGCGTCATCGCCCTCGACGACGACATCGTCTCGCGCTGGGGCCCCCGGGTCGTCGACTTCCTGGAGGTCGTGGTGGCCTCGGTGGAGCAGGTCGCCTCGTCGTGAGCACGACCGAGGCCGCACGGGCGTCGGCGGGCGGCCTGCGTCGCACCACCCTGCGACCCCGCTGGCTGATCGCCGGTGTCGCCGCGGTCGCCGGACGCCACGGTCCTCGGCCTCACGGTCGGCCCGGTCGCGCTGAGCCCGACCGATGTCCTCGCCGAGCTGTTCGACCAGATCCCCGGTGTCGACGTGGCGTCGGGCCTGTCGGCGATCGACAGCACGATCGTGCTCCAGCTGCGGTTGCCCCGGGTCGTGCTCGGGCTCCTGGTCGGCGCCATGCTCTCCGGGGCGGGTGCCTCCTACCAGGGGGTCTTCCGCAACCCGCTGGCCGACCCCTACCTGTTCGGGGTGGCGGCCGGCGCCGGGCTGGGCGCCACGCTGGCCATCGTCGGCGGCGGTCGGCACGGCGGACGGGCTCATCGATCCGGTGCCCCTGGCGGCCTTCGCCGGTGCGCTCGTGGCCGTGCTGGGTCACCTACGCCGTCGGGGTCAGCCGGGACCGGGGGACGGCGAGCCTCGACCCTGATCCTCGCCGGGGTGGCGGTGGCCAGCTTCCTCACCGCGGTGCAGACCTACGTCCAGCAGCAGAACTCCGACAGCATCCGGGAGGTGTACTCCTGGATCCTCGGTCGGCTCGGCCGACCGCCGGGTGGGACGAGGTCGTGCTCCTGTTGCCGTACGCGGCGGTGACCACGGTGGTGCTCCTGGTCAACCGACGGGTGCTCGACGTGCTCGCCGTGGGCGACGAGGAGGCGGGGTCCCTGGGCCTCGACGCGGCCCGGGCCCGCCTCGTGATCGTGGTGGCCGCCTCGCTCGGGACCGCGGCGGCCGTGTCGGTCAGCGGCCTCATCGGCTTCGTGGGGATCATCGTCCCCCACACGGTGCGCCTGCTCGTCGGTTCCAGCTACCGGGTCATCCTGCCGCTCTCGCTGCTCTTCGGCGCCGCCTTCCTGGCGATGGCCGACCTCTTCGCCCGGACGGCCGCCGCCCCCGCCGAGATCCCCATCGGCGTGATCACCGCCTTCCTCGGCGCGCCGTTCTTCGTGCTCGTGCTGCGCAGCGCTCGGCGGTTCGCGTGAGGACACGTGGCCCCCCCACCGAGCGCGCCGAACCACGGCGTCCTCGCCTGCGTCGGCCTGTCGGTGGCGTACCGACGCCGGCGGGTGCTCGATGCGGTGGACGTCGAAGCAGCGGCGGGGGAGTGGCTCGCGGTCGTGGGTCCCAACGGTGCGGGCAAGAGCACGCTGTTGCGCGCCGTCGGCGGCCTGGTCGACCCGGAGGAGGGGTCGATCACGCTCGGCGGTGAGGATCTGGGCGGGCTGCGGCCCCGGGACCGGGCCCGCCGGGTCGCGCTGGTGCCGCAGTCGCCCATCGTGCCGGCGGGGGTGAGCGTCGGCGACTACGTCCTGCTGGGTCGGACGCCGCACCTGCCCCGGTTCGGGGCCGAGGGACCCGAGGACCTCGCCGCCGCCGAAGCCGCCCTCGGCCTGCTGGACCTCGCCGACTTCGTGGAGCGCCCGGTCGCGACGCTGTCCGGCGGCGAACGCCAGCGGGTCTTCGTGGCCCGGGCCCTCGCCCAGGACACCCCGGTGCTCCTGCTCGACGAGCCCACCACCGGGCTCGACCTCGGGCACCAGCAGGAGGTGCTCGAGCTCGTCGACGACCTGCGGGCCGAGCGGGGGCTCACCGTCGTGTCCACGATGCACGACCTGACCCTCATCAGCCGCTTCGCCGACCGCCTGGTGCTGGTGGACGGTGGGCGGGTGGTGGCTGGAGGGACTGCGGCGGAGATCCTCACCCCTGAGACCCTGGCCCGCTGGTACGGCGCCAACGTCCGGGTCATCCAGGATCCGACGGGTCCGGTGATCGTGCCGGTGCGCTTGGCCCGGGAGGCCGAGTGAGCGCCGACCCGGTCGATCCCCCCACCGAGGCCCCGGCCTCCGGCGGTCGCCGGACCCGCTCGCTCGTCCTCGTCAACACCGGTGACGGCAAGGGCAAGTCGACCGCGGCGTTCGGTGTCGTCCTGCGGGCCGTCGCCCGGGACTGGCCGGTCGTGCGTGGTGCAGTTCCTGAAGTCCGGGACGTGGCAGGTCGGCGAGGAGCAGGCCTGCCGCGACGCCTCGGCGTCGACTGGTTGCGATCGGCGAGGGCTTCACCTGGGAGTCCGACGACCTCACCGAGGACGAGGCGGTGGCTCCGGAGGCACTGGGCCCACGCCCGGGCGCTCATCGAGGGCCGGCGAGTCACCGACTCGTCGTGCTCGACGAGATCACCTATCCGGTGAACTGGGGCTGGATCGACGACGGCCGAGGTCGTGGCGACGATCGCCGACCGGCCCGCCGCAGGTGAACGTCGATCGTGCACCGGGCGGGACGCGCCGCCAGGCGCTCATCGCCGTCGCGGACACCGTCACCGAGATGCGCAAGGTCAAGCACGCCTACGACACCGGCGTCCCCGCCAAGAAGGGCATCGACTATCGATCGCCGATCTCGCCACCGGTCACCACCACGACGAGGGCCGGGTGCACCCGTACGCCCTCTGGCGCCTCGCCGCGCCGGCCCGGGTGGTGGCCACCTCACCACTCGGGGGTGGGTGGGCGAGCGGTGCTGGGTGCTCAACGCCCAGGTCGACCTGCACTACGGCCGCACCGATCCCCACCTCCACCTCGAGGAGATCGCGGCGGGCGCCGGTGCCGTCGGCCCCGGTGGGGGCATGATGACCGCCGCCGACCTGACCCTCGGCCACGGCGACGACGGCGGGGTGGAGGCCTGGGCCACCGTCGGCGTCACCGCACCGACGTGGGCCGCCGACGCGGATGACGCCATCAGCCCGTGGGCGCCGGGGACCATCAACGTGGTGGTCAGCGTCCCGGTCGTGCTGGGGGACGCCGCGCTGGTCAACGTGGCGACCACGGCCACGGAGGCCAAGACCCAGGCGTTGTTCGAGGCCGGCGTGCCCGGCACGGGGACAGCCAGCGACGCCGTGTGCATCCTGGCCCGGGCCGAGGGCCCGCCCGAGACCTTCGCCGGCCCGCTCGGCATGGGGGGCCCGGATCGCCCGGGCCGTGCACGTGGCCGTCCGGGCTCGGCTGCAGTGATCACCCTCCTGCTGGGCGGAGCCCGCTCGGGCAAGAGCGGCCTGGCCGAGCGCCTCCTGGCCGACGCCGAGCTCGTGACCGTGGTCGTCAGCGGTCGGGCCACCGATCCGGACATGGCGGCCCGGATCGTGGCACCGGGCCCGCCGCCCGTCGTCGTGGGCCACCGTCGAGGCCGGGGAGGACCTCCCGGCCCGGCTGGCGATGGTCGACGGCCCGGTCCTGGTCGACTCGCTCGGGACCTGGGTCAGTGCCTTCGCCGACCTCACCCCGCCCGTGTCCGATCTGATCGAGGTGTTGCGGGCCCGGCGGGACCTCACCGTCGTCGTCTCCGAGGAGGTCGGCCTCGGCGTCCACCCCGAGACCCCGGTGGGTCGACGCTTCCGGGACGTGGGGCGGCCCTGGTTCCCGCTCGTCGGGCTCGGCATCGGCTCGCTGGTGGGTGCGGTGTGGTGGGGCGCCGCCGAGCTCTGGCCGCCGTTGGCGGCGGCGGTGGTCGTCGTCGCCGCCGACGCCGCGTTGACCGGACTGCTGCACGTCGACGGTCTCGCCGATGCCGCCGACGGGCTCTTCGTGCACGGCGCCACGCCCGGCGGCGCCGGAGATCATGCGCACGCCCGACGTGGGCGCCTTCGGGACCACGGCGGTGACCTTCGCCCTGCTCGGGCGCGTCGCAGGGTTCGCGACCATGGCCCCCGAGCCGCTCCTGGTGGCGGGACTGTGGACCGCCAGCCGAACGGTCATGGCCGTGTCCCCGGCGCTGCTCCCGTACGCCCGCCGTGAAGGGTTGGCCACCGGCTTCCTGCAGGGCCCGCCACGGCGCTGGCCGGCCGTCGGTCTGCTCGTCGCGGCCGCGTTCCGCGTCGGGGCCGCCGGGTGGGGCGGCGCAGCCGCCCTGCTGGCGCTCCTGGTCACCGCCGGCGGCGTCCTCCTGTTGGCCAAGCAGCGGCTGGGCGGCTTCACCGGTGACGTGTTGGGGGCCACAGCCGTGGCGGGGGAGACCGTGGCCCTGCTGGTGGCGAGCGCCCGGTGGTGAGCGCACGGCACCTGGTCGGGGCGTCGGTCGGGTTGCTCGCCGACCGGGCCCTGGGCGAACCGCCCGACGACGTGCATCCGGTGGCGGCCTTCGGTCAGCTCATGGGCGAGGTCGAAGACCGGCTCTGGGCCGATCGCCGCGACCGGGGGGTGGTGTTCGCCGGGACGGGCGTCCTCCTGGGCCGGGACCGGGTGGGCCGTGGGATCGACGGCGACCGCGGTGGGCGTGGCGGCGGCAGGGCGCATGCTCCGGCGGACGGCGAGCGGGGTGGCCGAGCACCTCCGCGCCGACGACCTGGCGGGCGCGGGGCGGCGCTGCCGGCGCTGGTGGGCCGTGACCCGTCGGAGCTGGACCGTCGCGGCGTCGTGGCCGCAGTCGTCGAGTCCGTGGCCGAGAACACCGTGGACGCCGTCGTGGCCCCCGCGTTGTGGGGCGCGGCGTTCGGCGCCCCCGGGGCCCTCGGGCACCGGGCGATCAACACCCTGGACGCCATGGTGGGTCACCACCGACCTCGCTACGAGCGCTTCGGCTGGGCCAGCGCTCGGGCCGATGACGTCGCCAACTGGGTGCCGGCCCGGGCGACGGCGGCCCTCGTCGCCCTGGCCCGCCCCGGACGGGCCGCCCAGGTGCTCGAGGCCGTACACCGCGGGGCCCGTCACCACCCCTCGCCCAACGCAGGGGTGGCGGAGGCCGCCTTCGCCGGGGCCCTGGGCGTGGAGTTGGGCGGACCCCTGCGCTACGGCGAACGGGCGGGGGACCGCCTTCGCGGGCGCGGGGCCCGGTCGGGGGGGGGGCGATCGCAAGCGCGACCGCGCGGTCGAGAGACATCGAGTGGTTGCTGGTCGGGCTGCTCGGCCTCGGCGCCGGCCTGCGCTGGAGGCGGCGATGACCCCTGTGGCCCCGCCCGCCGGCCCCCACGGGCCGAAGGACCCCGCCTGGCCCGAGCCCTGGGCATCGAGGTCGATGCGGTCCTGGACCTCTCCCAGAGCCTGAACCCCCTCGCGCCCGACGTCGCCCCCCTGGTGGTCAGAGCAGCCGAGGGGGTGCGCCGCTATCCCGAACCCGCAGAGGCCACCGAGGCCCTCGCCGCGGCCCTCGGCGTCGACCCCGGGCGGGTGCTCCTCACCAACGGTGGTGCTGAGGCCATCGCTCTGGTGGCCCGGCCCAGCCCGTCGGGCGTGTGGACGACCCGGAGTTCTCGCTCTACGCCCGGCACCTGGAGCGGCTCGATCCGGCCGGGCCGAGGTGGCGCTCGAACCCGCACAACCCGACCGGGGCGCTGGCCGACGCCTCGGACCGGGCGGCGGTCTGGGACGAGGCCTTCTATCCGCTGGCCACGGGGAGGTGGACGCGGGGCGACGCCGACGGCGGCGCCGTCGTCGTGGTCGTTGACCAAGCTCTTCGCCTGCCCCGGGTTGCGCATCGGCTACGTGCTCGGACCCGACGAGGTCCTGATCGACCGCCTGCGGCGACGCCAACCGCGCTGCCGGTTGGTCAACGCCCTGGCCCTGGCGGTGGTCCCGGCGCTCCTGGCCGTCGCCGACCTCAGTGACTGGTCGGCCAGGGTGGCGGGGTTGCGGCGCGACCTGGTGCAGGCGCTCGCCTCGGTGGGACTCGAGGCCCTGCCCTCGTCGGCCAACTACGTGCTCGTGCCGCGGGCGCCCGGGGTGCGGGAGCGCCTCTGGCGTCCGCCATCGCGGTGCGGGACACCGCATCGTTCGGGTTCGCCGAACGGGATCCGCGTGGCGGTCCCCGATGCGGCCGGGTTGGATCGACTGGTCTCGGCCCTCCGGGACAGCAAGGGGTGAAGGTGCTGACTGACATCGACGCCGTGCTGCTGGATGTGGGGGCCACTCTCGTGGAGGAAGCGGGTCCGGGCACGCCCGTGGTGCAGCTCGAGGCGCGCCCGCTGCCCGGGGTGGCCGAGGCCGTGGCCGATCTGGCCGCGAACGGGATGCGGCTGGGCCTGGTGACCAACACCGCGACCATGGTCGCGGCCGACGTCCGGGCGTTGCTGGACCCCGTCGGGCTGGACGCGCCCTTCACCGCGGTCGTCACCAGCGCCGAGCTCGGTGTGGCCAAACCCTCCCCGGAGCCACTGCTCGAGGCGGCTCGACGACTGGGTGTCGCTCCTGAGCGGTGCTTGTACGTCGGGGACCGGTCCATCGACCAGCAGGCGGCGGTCGCCGCCGGCATGCCGTTCAGCGCCACCGACGACGGGCTCGCGGCCGCGCTGGCCCGAGCGGCGGCGAGGGGAAGGCGGGGGTCGTTCCTGCGGGCCGTGGCGGCGGTGCTCCCGATCGACGACGACGCAGCGCAGGCGGCTGCCGAGCGCCACGCCGCTCTGGCCAAGCCGCAGGGCTCGCTCGGGGCCATCGAGGCCCTCGGGGCCCGGTTGGCGGGAATCGCCGGCGTGTCCCCGCCCCCCGTGCCCACCCCCGCGGCCGTGGCGGTCTTCGCCGGGGACCACGGGGTGCTCGCCCAGGGGGTCACGTCCTGGCCGGCCTCGGTCACCGCGGCCATGGTCCGGAACCATGGCGCGGGTGGGGCGTCCATCAACGTCCTCGCCGAGCAGGTGGGGGCCACGGTGACGGTGGTGGACGTGGGTGTCGCCGAGGACCTGTCGGGCGTCGCTGGTCTCCGCCAGCGGCGAAGGTGCGCGCCGGAACCCGTGACCTCGCTGATGGGGCCGGCCATGACCGTGGACGAGGCCATGGCGGCGCTCGACCTCGGGGCCGAGGTCGCCACGGAGCTGGTGGCGGCAGGCGCCGGCCTCCTGGTGACCGGTGACATGGGCATCGGCAACACCACGCCGTCGGCGGCGCTGATCGGCTCGTTGCTCGGTCGGCCCGCGGCCGAGGTGGTCGGCCGGGCACCGGGGTGGACGCCGAAACCCTTCGCGGTGAAGTCCGGGGTCGTCGCCGACGCCATCGACCGGACCTCGGCCTGGCTGGACCCGCTCGCGGTCCTGGCCTCGGTCGGAGGCCTGGAGCTGGCCGCCCTCGCCGGGTTCTGCGTCGGCGGGGCGGCGGCCGGTGTGCCGGTCCTGGTGGACGGGGTGATCGCGCTGGCCGGATCTGGTCACCGCCGAGCGGTTGGCGCCCGGCTCCGCCTCCCGCTGCATCGCCGGCCACCGCTCGAGCGAGCCGGGGGCCACCGTGGCCCTCGAAGCCCTCGGGCTGGACCCGGTGCTCGACCTGGGCCTCCGCCTGGGGGAGGGGACCGGAGCCTGCCTGGCGGTCCCGATCGTGCAGGCCGCCGCCGCCGTCCTCCGAGACGTCGCCACCATCGACGAGGCCCTGCAGCCCTGACCGCCGGTCGTGGGCGGCGGCCGGGGGCGTGGCACATCGACGACGAGGAACCCACTGCCGGCGAGGACCCCATCGGCTGGTCGAGCACCGCTGGCGTGCCTAATATCATCACGTGACGGAATTGGGCAGGGGTCAGGAGTGCCGGTGGTGTCGGCGCCGGATCGATGTCCGGCCGGGACCGGGGCGCCCCAAGCTGTTCTGTGGGGCGGCGTGCCGTCAGGCGGCGTACCGGGCCCGCCGGCTGGCGTCGGGGCACGGACTGGCCGATGGTGAGGTCATCGTGCGGGAGGACGCCCTGGAGGCGCTGGGCGACGCGCAGTACACGCTGGCGGCGGCGCTCGAGGACGTCGAGCTGGACCTGGTGGAGGCGACAGGCCCCGAGGACGTCCGGGCGGCCCTGGACCACCTGGTGGACGCCTGTGGACAACTGGCCACCCTGCACGTCCGCCCCGTGGCCGACCGCCGGTAATCCTCGTTATGTAAAGTCGGGGTGAGGATCCAGGGAACCGGTCAGGAGAAGGCCTCCCCCGGGTTCCGCCAGGCCGTCCAGACCACCAGGCCGGCGACCAGGACGTTCAGGGCGAGGGTGAACGGCACGGCGAAGGTGTCGCCGCCGTCGAGGGTGTCGGTGTGGCGCAGGTGGTACACGAGGTGCGGGACGCCGTAGGCCAGCCACGCTCCCCCGGCGGCCAGCACCGCCGCTCTGGAGAGCGTCACGAGGGCCACGATGGCCACGACCGCCAGCGCCAGGTTCAGGGCACCGACATCCCGCACGAGGTGCTCGTTGTAGGGCCCGTCCACGGCCACCCAGACCCGTCCGGACCCCGGGAAGTCGTCGTAGAACGACCGGGGCGCGAACGCCGCCCACACGCCCACCTGGATCCCGATGAGGGCCAGGATGCCCAGCGCGACACGGACCACCCGTCGTGGCGTCATGCCGCGAGTCTCGCACGGTCGGCCCGTTCTGGGAAGATAGGCGAACAACTGTTCTGTCCCTCGGCTAGGGTCGCCCTGTGGTCGCGTTCCAGGGCTCGCTGCTGTCGGATCCGTCCCCGGCCGTCGCCGGGGTGACCGTCCGCCGTCGGGAACTGGCCAGGGGTGCCTGGATCGACCACGCCCCGGGTTGGCTGGCGGGGGGCGACACCCTGTTCACCGACCTCGTCGACGGCGTGGCCTGGGGCCACCGTCGGGTCCACATGTACGAGCGCGAGCTCGACGAGCCGCGCCTCACCGCCTCGCTGGGTGGGGATGCCCTGGGTGCATTCCCGGTGCTGGCCGATGTCATCGGCGCCCTGCAGGCCCACTACGAGGAGCGGTTCACCTCCTGCTGGATGAACCTCTACCGGGATGGTCGGGACAGCGTGGCCTGGCACGGCGACCGCGTCGCCCGGGACCAGCTCACCGGCCTCGTGGCCATCGTGTCCGTGGGCGAGCGCCGCCCGTTCCGGCTGCGGCCCAAGGGCGGCGGCCCGTCGATCGGTTACGACCTGGGCCGGGGCGATCTGCTGGTGATGGGCGGCACCTGCCAACGCACCTGGGACCACGCCGTGCCCAAGGTGGCCCGGGCCGGTCCCCGCATCAGCCTCACCTTCCGCCCCGTCGGCCTCGAGGACCCACCCCTCCGGTCGCTCAGCACGCGAGGAAGCTGAGGCGACCTGGCGGGGGGTTGTCCTGGTTGGTGTCGACCAGGATCAGCGACTGCCAGGGGCCGAGGGCGAGGCGGCCGGAGCAGGCCGTCGCCCCGGCCGGCGACGATCCCGGATTCCCGCACGGCCGCAGCGTCGGTGCGCCGATACGGTGGTCGGCCGTATGTCCAGACGGATCGATGTCGAGCTCACCAGTGACCGCGGGGACGGGACGCTCACGTGGCGTGCCGCGGGGGCCAAGGCGCCCAAGGGCGTGCTCGACGCGACCCTCCTGCCGACCGGGGTCAAGGTCGGTGACACGGTCAAGGCCGACGCCGACTACGACATGGAGGGCGTCACCATCATCGCCGTCCTGCCGCCCACGGCGAAGAAGGCGGCGGAGAACGTCATCGAGTTCATCGGGGCCCCACCCCCGCCGCCCCGGGACTACTCCAAGGAGCCCGAGCGGCGCGAGCGCAAGCCGCGTCGCGGTGACCGTGACGGCCGTGGTGGGCCCGGTGGACGAGGCGGCCCTGGTGGCCGTGGCGGTCCCGGTGGACCCGGTGGATCCGGTCGTGGCGGTCCCGGTGGCCCGGGCGGCGACCGCAAGCCGCACGATCGTCCGGAGCGCCCCCGCTTCGACCGTCCCGAGAAGCCCAAGCTGCCCCCCAAGCCCAAGGCGCCCCGCCTGCGGGCCGGGCGCAAGCACCGCCAGGCCCTCCTGGCCGAACTGCCCGAGGAGCAGCGCCCCGTTGCCGAGCAGGTCCTGAAGGGGGGCATCCCCGCCGTGCGGGTCGCCATCGACGAGCAGAACGCCGCGGCCAAGGAGGCCGGCAACCCGCCGGTGAAGGCCGAGGCCCTGCTGGCCATGGCCGAGGGCATCGTGCCCAAGGCCCGGGTGGCCGAATGGCTCGACCGGGCCGAGGCCGCGATCGAGCAGATCGACACCGTCGACCTCCGGGACCTGCGCTCGGTGGTCACCAAGGCCGAGAGCGCGGCCAAGGACGAGGCGTCCCGCGCCCTGGCCGAGCAGCTCCGGACGGGCCTCGCCGCCCGCCTCGAGAAGGAGCAGGCCGCCTGGTTGGCCGAGATCGCCGAGCTCCTGGCCGACGACCGCGTCGTCCGCGCCCTCAACGTGAGCAGCCGCCCGCCCAAGGCCGGCACCCCCCTGCCCCGCGACCTGGCCGAGCGCCTGTCGACCGCCGCCGGGGCCGCCCTCACCGATCAGATCGGGCCCAAGCGCTGGAGCACGGTCCTGGAGGCCCTCGCCCTCTCCCCCGTGCACGCCCATGTCGAGCCCGCCTCGATCCCGGCCACGCCCAACGAGGAGCTCATCGCCGCCGTCACCAAGGTGTCGATGCAGGTCCCCCAGATCGCCGCCAAGTTCGGCATCGAGCCCAAGCGGGCCCCCCGCAACCGTGGCGGCCGCTCCCGGCCCCGCACCGGCGGAGCGAAGCCCGGCGCCAAGCCCGCGGGTACCGCGCCGGCCGGTGCCCCCAAGGGCGCCCCCCGCATCCCGCCCCCGCCGCCCCTGGCCGACACGCCCGTTGGCACGGTCGCTCCGGCCCCGGCCGATGCTGAGCCTGCCACTGAGGCCGAGAAGGCCGAGCCTGTCGCGGAAGCATCCGCGGCGCCCGTCGAGGCTGCTGCCGTCGAGGGAACCGATGGCACGGAGGGGGCTGACGCTCCCGAGTCCGCCGCGGTGGCTGAGGTCGCGGAGGCCGAGCAGGTGGCGGAGGAGTCCGTGGCGCCGGTCGAGGTTGCTGCGGTCGAGGAGACCCATGGCACGGAGGGGGCGGACGCTGCTGAGTCCGCCGCTCCCGAGGCCGACGTGGTGGCCGAGGTCGCTGACCCCGATGCCGTCGCCGGGGAGCCTTCGGAGACCCCCGAGGTGGTGGCTGAGGTCGTGGAGGCCGAGCCGGTGCCGGAGGAGTCCGTGGCGCCGGTCGAAGCTGTTGCGGTCGAGGAGACCGGTGGCACGGACGGGGCTGACGCTCCCGAGTCCGCCGCCGGATCCGAGTCCTCCTCGGACTCGGGCGCTTCGGACTCGTCGTCCTCCTAGATTCCGGTTAGGCCTGCCCAAAGACCACGGAGCGTGGCCAGACGGACGGCGGGGCCCGGATCTCGGCGATCTCGAGGCAATAGCTGTCGGTTTCCGACAGTTGTTGCCTCGAGACCTTCCGCCCGGCCACGGCGACGTTCGGCTCGGCAGTCCCCTTCGGCCGGCACAGCCAATCCAGCCCGGAACCAGTCCGGCCAGCATCAGCCCAGGAGGTCGAGCACCTCGGCGGGGTCCTGCAGCACCAGCTCGCCGTCCACCGGGGCAGCGCGGGGGTTCCAGCCGGCCAGGGCGAAGGTGGCGCCCACGTCCCGCGCGCAGGCGCGGTCGTGGTCGGTGTCACCGACGTAGAGCACCTCGCCGCCGGTGACCCCCAGGTCCGCCAGCACCGGGCGCAAGCGACTTCGGCGTGCCCCCCGGGCGAAGGACTGAGCGGTCGGCGTCCATCCGAGGCGGTCCAGCTCGGAGGCGCCGGCTTCGGGGAGCTTGTTCGAGCAGAGGCCCCAGCGGTCCAGAGTGGCGAGCAGGTCCTCGACGCCCGGGAACGGTTCGGACGCCGTCAGGTCGTAGTGGGCGACGTAGTCCTCCACGGTGACGCCCAGGGCGGCGCACTCGTCGGCCAGCAGCCGGCCCATGCCGATCGCCGAGCGGTCGATGCCCAGGGCCAGGAACGGGGCGATGAGGGCCTCGTCGGAGTCGACCAGGGTCCCGTCGAAGTCGAACACCGCCACGGAAGGACGGCTCACGGGCGCTCGGGCGGGGTGACCACGGTGGCGTGGCTGGCCCGGCCCCGGTACTCCCCGGTGGCGTGGTCCTCATCCCAGCGGGCCCCGCAGGAGGCGCACTCGCAGCTGTCCAGGTCGACGGCGGCCAGATAGAGGCGGCGGACGTCATAGGACGTGCAGAAGGGACAGCTCAGGTGCACCGGCCGCCACGGTAGCGAGCCGCGCGAGGGGTCCTGACTACCCTGCCCGCCATGGTCATCTACGAGAAGCGGGGCCCCATCGGCCTCCTCACCATCGATCGCCCCGAAGCCCGCAACGCCGTCAACGGCGACGTCGCCGAGGGCATGGAGGCCGCCATCGACGAGATGGAGGCCGACGAGGAGGTCTGGATCGGCATCCTCACCGGTAACGGCCCGGTCTTCTGCGCCGGCGCCGACCTCAAGGCCATCTCCTCGGGTCAGGCCGCGGCCCTGAACACCAAGCGGGGCGGCTTCGGGGGCATCGTCACCCGCGAGAGGGTCAAGCCGATCATCGCCGCGGTGGACGGCCCGGCGCTGGCCGGTGGGACCGAGATCGTGCTGGCGTGTGACCTCGTGGTGGCCTCGACCCAGGCCCGCTTCGGCATCCCGGAGGTCAAGCGCTCGCTGGTCGCCGCCGCCGGCGGCCTGTTCCGCCTCCCCCGCAAGATCCCCTTCAACATCGCCATGGAGGCCGCCCTGACCGGCGATCCGATCAGCGCCGAGCGGGCGTACCACTTCGGTCTCGTCAACCGCCTGGTCGAGCCGGGCACCGCCTTCGACGCCGCCCTCGAACTGGCCGAGGCCATCAGCGTGAACGCCCCCCTCGCCGTCCGCGAGAGCCGCCGCCTGGTCCTGGAGAGCATCACCGTCACCGACGACGGCGAGGGCGTCCGGCAGTCCGGCGCCGCGCTCATGGGGCTGGCCTCCACCGAGGACTTCGCCGAAGGTCCGATGGCCTTCATCGAGAAGCGCGACCCCGTCTGGAAGGGCCGCTGACCCTGGTCAGGTGATGGTGCGGAGGATGCCGTGTTCGTGGAGGAACTCGGCCAGGCCGTCCACCAGGTTCAGGTCGGCCACGTCGCTCAGGGGGACCCAGCGGGCCTCGGCGGCGTCGTCGCCTGCGGTGGGGGTCGTGGCCTCCAGGACCGACACCCGGAAGTCCAGGATCACGTAGTGCAGGCCCTCGTCGAAGCGCTCGACCCAGCCGACGAGCTCGCCGCAGACGCCCTCGACCGCGGTCTCCTCCCACAGCTCGCGGACCACGGCCTCGGCCAGGAGCTCGTCGCGCTCCACTCGCCCGCCGGGGACGGACCACTGCCCGGCGGCGGGGCCGTGACCCCGCCGGATCATGAGCAGGCGGTCGGCGTCCACCGCGATGGCGCCGACGCAGAGGTCCGGGCCGCTCATGGTGCGAGGCTCCGGTGCACGACGATGGCCCGGGCCACCAGGCCGAAGCCCTCGAAGAAGTTCTTGGTCGCCCGGCTGCCGGGCAGCGCCAAGGCGTCGACCCCGATGCAGCCCCGCTCCCCCGCCCAGGCCAGCACGGCGTCCATCATCGCCGCCCCGACACCGACCCCGCGGGCCCCGGGCTCGACGTAGAGGTCACGGACCACGGCGAGGTGACCTTCGTCGGCCACGGCCTCGATGGTGGTCACCGCGTAGCCGATGACCGAGTCGTCGATGGTGCCGACCAGCACCAGCGTGTCGGGATCGTCCAGATCGGCGGTGAGGCCGTCCTCGACGGGCTCGCCCCGGGCGGCGTGACGGCGCCAGACGATCCCGCCCTTCTGGTCGGCCAGCTCGTCGATGACCTCGCGGGCCAGGGCCGTGAGGCGCGGCAGGTCGTCGGTTCCGGCGGGGCGTACGCCTTCCACGACCCCGATCAGCTCAGCTGGGCGATCTTGTTCAGGATCGTGCGTCGACCCCGCGTGGACTCCTCGTACTCCCGGACGGCATCGAGGTCGGTCGGGTCCAGCGCCTCGAGGCGGGGCATCACCTGGAAGGCCGACAGGTTGTCGTAGTCCGGGATGGCCAGGTCCCCGGCGTCGGGGCCGGATTCGACCGGCTCGTCGGCCACGGCCCGCAAGCCGGGCGCCCGGTCATCGGCCAGGTTGTCGGCCGTCTCGACCTCGGCGTCCTCGGGAGCTGTCTCGGGGGCGTCGCCCGTCGGGAGGTAGGCGCTGACGAGGGCCACGCCCGTGCCGAGGAGGTCATCGACCCGCTGGCGCCCCCGCCGCACGGCGAACTTGCCGATGGTGCGGGTGAAGAGGATCTGACGTCGGCCCCGGGCCGCCATCTCCGGGTACAGCCGCCGGGCCTCGAGGGCCAGGCCGAGGGGGACATAGAGGACCAGGTCGGCCAGCTGCTCGGCGGCACCGGGGCCGTCGTCGGGGCCCGGTCCGGTGGGACCGGTGGCCTCGTCGCTCATCGTTGATGCCCCTTCGCCTGATCGCTCACCGGCCGAGCAGCAGCCGTCGATCAGACACAGTCGGCGCAGAGCTTGTTCTTGGCGTCGGCCAGCTGCATGTCGGGCTTCACCAGGAAGCAGGAGCTGCAGACGAACTCACCCGCCTTGCGGGGGGCCACCCGGCTGCCGCCGTCGGTGCCGTCGTCATCGGTGCCCTTGGTCACGCGACCGGGCTTCTCCTCTTCCTCCTCTTCCTCCTCGTCGTCCCCGGCGGCGATCCGGTCCTTGAGGATGGTGTCGAGGTCGGCCTCGACGTCGTCGGGATCGGGGGTGTCCTCGTCGTCGTCACCGGCGGCCGCGGTGCGGGTGGGCCGGTCGGTGGCCGCGGCGTCCTCGTCTTCGTCCTCCTCGACGACGGCGGCCGCGTCCTCGACCAGGACCTCCTCGCCCACCAGGGCGTCCTCGTCGAGGGCGTCGTCGACGACGAGGTCCACGTCCAGGTCCTCGGCGTCCAGCTCCTCGTCGATGTCGACGGGAATCTCGTCCCCGCCGTCGATCACGTCCACCGCGTCGTCGTCCTCAGCCATGCCTCTCCTCGTGGGAACGCCCACCGGGCGATCGCGGGCGGATCATAGAGGGGTGGTCGCGCGTTCGTGCGCGGTTCAGGGGCTCCGGCGCCGAGCTTCGGCCCGGCGTTCGGCGTCGAGCCGTTCCAGCTCGGGCTCGGGCTCGTGGTCGACGTAGGTCATGAGCGCCGCGACGGCGTGGTGGCCCGCTTCCTGGGCGATGCGCTCGTGCATCTGTTGGGCCACCCACCGGTAGGCGGGATGGCCCTGGGGGGTCGTGCGCAGCTCGAGCATGTGCATCGCCGAGCGGGCGTTGAGCTGCATCACGAAGCGGATGCGGTAGGCCAGGGCCACGGCGTAGGGCGCCTGGTCGTGGAAGTCGGCGTCGAGGGCGTCGAAGAGGGACGCGGAGCGGGCCATGGCCTCGTCGAAGCGATCCGCCTGACCGGCGGCGTCGACGGACTCGGGCCGGGTGTAGCCGTGACGAGGGGTGAGGCGCTGCCACTCGATGGTGAGCATGCGGTGGCGCTGGAGGTCCCGGAAGGCGCCGTAGTCGGTCAGCACGTCGAAGCGGTAGAAGCACCGCTCCAGGGCCCGACCGGGCTTGTGGCGCCGGTTGGCCCGCTCGCCGCAGTAGGCCCGCACGACCGCCAGCCGCTCGTCGGTGGTCATGGCCCGGACCCGGGCCTCGATCTCGGTCTCGGACCGGTCGGTGTAGGCGTAGAGCATGCTCGCCACCATCTTCACCTCGGCGTCCGGGTCGAAGTCGACCAGGGTCACCTCCGGCGGGTCATTGCCCTCGCCGGGGGTCGGGAACACCTTGGCGGCCACCTCGTCCATGGCCATGCGGGTCTCGGCCAGGTAGTTGCTCCAAGCCACCCCCCTGTCGGGCACGTCGACCCGGCGCAGGAACGACGGGATCACCTTGCGCAGCTCGGTCAGCATCATCGCCGCGTACGACCGGGCCTCGGGCAGCGGGTGGGCCCGCATGCGCAGCAGGAGCTGCTCGTAGCCCTGGCCGGTGCCGTAGATGCCGACGTTGGACAAGGAGGCGGCGGGCAGGATGCCCCGGAGGGCGTCGAAGGCCTTCGCCCGGATCGACTGGCGGTAGACGAAGTCGGAGTCGGCCGGGTCCTTGGGGATGTGCTCCTTGAAGAACTCGCCGAGGGTGGGCACCAGCTCGGCGTAGGTGTCGAAGAGGCGATCCATGTCACCCACGTAGCGGGTGCCGAGACCGGACTGCAGGACGTCGGGGTCCCGGTAGTAGCGGTAGCGACCGCCGATGCGGGCGTCGTAGGCGATGTAGCGGGTGGACTGCTCGAGGTAGGCCATGAGCCGACCCCACTCCAGGATCTTGGTGAGGAGGTTCGACGCCTGCTCACAGGCCAGGTGGACGCCCCCGAGCTGGGCCACCGAGTCGTCGCCGTAGTCGTAGAAGACCGTCTGGTAGAGCTCCTCGGCCCGGGTGAGGCCGACGGTGGCGTCGACGGTCTGGTCCCCGGTGATGTCCAGGTCGACGACGAACTCGTCGAGGAACAGCCGGCGCAGGCTCTTGGGCGACCGGGAGTAGCGGGCGAACAGTGCCCCCTTCACCACCTCGGGCAGGTTGACCAGTGCGAAGACCGGGCGGTCCAGGTTGGTGAAGTAGCGGCGGAGGATGTCCTCCTCGTCGGAGGTGAACTCCTCGGCGACGTACACGCTCACAGCAGCGGCCTCATGTGGGAGGTCAGCGTAGGACCTCACCCGCCGCGGAACGGCGACCTCTCATAGTGACTGCTCTGACCTTCGACCGTGGTCGTGCGGAACCAGGTCGCCTCGCTGCGCTCGGCGATGACCGCTGTGCTTGCCTGGTCGCCTTCGCTGCGCTCCGGCTCCGTGAGTGACTAGGAGCGTGACGCGACGGCTTCGGTGAAGGAGGCCTTCGCGGCCTCGACGCGGGAGGGGTCGAGCCACAGGTCGGCCACCGTCATGGCCATGGCCCGGGCGCCGTCGAGCACCGCCCGGTCGCCCTCCTCGCCCCGGGCGAACGCGGTGAACTCCGGGGTGTGGATCGAGACCCCGGCCGGCGCGACGGCCAGCATCGGGTGGATGGAGGGCACCACGTAGCTCACGTTGCCCATGTCGGTGCTGCCCACGACGTTGGCCGCAACGGAGGGGTCCGCCAGATGGCGGCCCGTGCGCTCGGCGTTGGCCGCGAACAGGTCGACCAGCACCGGGTTGTCGATCATGTCGGCGTAGGCCGGGTCCTGCCACTCGTGGTCCATCGTGCAGCCCGAGGCGGTCGCCCCCGCCTCCAGGCAGTTCAGGACCCGCTCCTTGAGGCCCTGGAGCAGGCGGAGCGTCGGCGAGCGGACGTACCACTCCGCGGCGGCGTACTGGGGGACGATGTTCGGCCTGTCGCCGGCGTCGGTGAAGATCCCGTGGATCCGCTCCGAGGGTCGGATGTGCTGGCGGAGCGCGGCCACGTTCATGTAGCCGAGCACGGCGGCGTCGAGGGCGTTGCGCCCCTTGTGGGGGAAGGCGGCGGCGTGGGCGGCCTGGCCGTGGTACTGGACGTGGACCTGCTGGATGGCGATGACGTTCATCGCCTTCAGGTCGCCGTCGGCGGGGTGGATCATCATCGCCGCGTCGATGTCGTCGAGGAGCCCCCGCTCGGCCATGAAGACCTTGCCCCCGCCGCCCTCCTCGGCCGGTGAGCCGAGGACGACGACCCGTCCACCCAGCTCCTCCGCCACGGTGGCGGCGGCCAGCCCCGCGCCGAGGCCCGCGGAACCGATGACGTTGTGCCCGCAGGCGTGACCGATCTCGGGCAGGGCGTCGTACTCACAGAAGATCCCGATGGTCGGCCCGGGGCCACGGCCGGCCGAGGCCACGAAGGCCGTGTCCATGCCCGCAGCACCCCGCTCGACGTCGAACCCCTCGTCCTCCAGGACCCCGGCCAGCAGGTCGTGGGCGTGGTGTTCCTCGTAACCGAGCTCGGGGTGCTCGTGGATGCTGTGGGAGATCTCCAACAGCACGTCGGCCCGATCGTCGACCTCCCGGGCCAGCCGATCCTTGACCGCGTCCACGTCCATGACCCCTGTCTAGACGACGATGCGCAGTGCGTCAGGCTCGAGCCGGATCGAGAGGGCCTTGGCCGGCCCCAAGCGCTCGCCGTCCAGCCAGACGCGGTGGCCCTGGGGGACGTCGTGCTGCACCGCGTCGTCCCGCCGGATGCGGATGTCGGGGTGGGGCACCTGGGTGCCGAGGGGCAGCCGCCGCCGGGCCTTCAGGCGGTCCCCGGTCGACATGGTCACCTCGATCACCTCCAGCCGGCCGTCACCGGGGTGGGCCCGAGGGGCGACGTCCCAGTCCCCCAGCCACTGGGCGTTGAAGGCGCCGAAGATCGGCCCCCGCAACCAGCCCCGCCGCACGACGAGGTGGGCCACGAACCACTGCAACCGACCGTCCACCAGGACCGAGCCCAAGTCGACGGTGAGGCGGGTGGCGGCGTCGGACCGGAGGTGGGCCTCGTCGCCGCGTCCCCCCACCGTCCGGCACAGATCACCGCCGAGCAAGCCCAGCGGCGGCACCTCCTGGTTCGCCCGGCGGGCGGCGGTGACCACCGCTCGGGCCTCGGCGTCGGTGCGCACGAGGACCCCGTCGTCGGGCAGCGCCCCCACGCTCCCCCAGTCCCGCCCCTTGCTGACCGTCATCGCTTCTGGCGTGAGTTGGTCACGCCCAGCGTGACCAACTCACGCCATTTCGGAGTGGTTGGGCTCATGACTGGCTGACGCCGGAGGAGGCGGCCACCACCCCTCGGTCGACCCGGCGGATGGCCGAGCGGGCGGTGTCCCGGGTGGTGGGGTCGGGGGCGACCTCGGCGATCTGGCGGAGGAGGTCGAGGAGCTGGCGGATCTGGCGCACGAAGTCGCCGCCGGAGAGCTCGTCGTCGCCCAGGACGTCGTCGAGCTGCTCGCCCTTGGTCCACTCGTAGGCCAGGGAGATGAAGCCGGGGTCGGGCTCCCGGGTGAGTCGGAGGGACAGGGCCGTCTCCTCCCGGACGAGCCCGGCGGCGAGATCCGCCAACCGGTCCCAGCGCTCCCGGAGCAGCACGTTGGGGAACGTCGGCGCGGGGGCGGGCTCGGGGCTGCGGTGCTCGTAGGTGAAGCAGGACAGCAGGGCGACCAGCCCCGGGCCGTCGAGGCCGTCGAGCAGCCCCTCGTCGATGGCCTCGGCCACCAGCAGGTCGCTCTCGTGGTAGATCCGGGCCAGGCGGAGGCCGGACTCGGTGAGCGACCAGCCCTCGAGGATGCCGCGGCCCTGGAGGACCTGGAGGACCCGGTCGAACTGGCGGGCCAGCGAGCCGGCGTCCTGGCCGAGGCGCTTCTGGTGGGCCTCGATCTCCTGGCGCAGACGGCGGGCCCGGCGCGTCGGACCGGAGGTGCTTGCGCACGTCGGGGCAGCCCGCGACCGGGTGCTCGTCGGGGTCGATCTCCTCTCGGGTGGAGGCACCGGGGCGGCGGGTCTTGGTCCGGTCCAGCCGGCGGGCCACCTCACTGCGGAACTTCTGGTTGTTGGGTCGGTAGGGCTCGGGCAGTTCGAGGCGACCCAGGGGCACCGGCGGGGCCGTCACGGTCTGGGACCCGAAGGTCAGGACCCGCCCGGAGCGGTTGATGGCCCGCACCCGCACGTGGCCCTGGGCCCGGTGGGCCACGGACAGGACCGCGACCCGCTCGTGGCCGTCCTTCATCGGGGCATCGACCACGTCGCCCGGGCTGAGCTCGCTCAGCCGCTCCTCGATCACCCGCTGCGGCGGGCGCTCCTGGCGGACCTGCCCGGCATCGACCAGGGCGAGGTACTCGGCGACGTCGCCCCGCTCGCAGGTGGCCGAGGCCTGGACCTCCGCCAGTTCCTCGCGGCGGCCGTCGATGCCCCGCTCGGCCCGCACCAGCGCCCGGTCCGACTGGAACTGGGCGAAGGACAGGGCCAGCAGCCGGTGGGCGGTGTCGGGGTCATGGCGACGGACGAGGTTGGCCGCCATGTTGTAGGTGGGGCGGAAGGCCGAGCGCAGCTCGAAGCGGCGACTGGCCGCCAGGGTGGCCACGTCGGTGAAGGCCACGAACGGGGACCAGAGGACGATCGCGGTCCCGTGGTCGTCGATCCCCCGCCGTCCGGCCCGTCCCGTGAGCTGGGTGTACTGCGACGGCGTCAGCCGTTCATGGCGCTCACCGGTGAACTTGCTCAGGCTGGAGATCACCACCGAACGGGCGGGCATGTTGATGCCGAGGGCCAAGGTCTCGGTGGCGAACACCACCTTGACCAATCCCTCCACGAAGCAGGCTTCGACGGCCTCCTTGAACGGCGGGACCATGCCCGCGTGGTGGGCCGCGATGCCGGCCTGCAGGCCTTCGCGCCACACGCCGAACTGGAGGGCGGTCAGGTCCCGGTCCGACAGCTCCGACACGTGGTCCTCGACGATCTCCTCGATGCGGGCGCGCTCCTCGGCCGTGGTCAGGGCGGGACCGGCCCGGGCGACCTGGCGGGCGGCGTCGTCACAGCCCGCTCGGCTGAACACGAAGAAGATGGCCGGCAGCAGGCCCTCGTCGTCGAGGCGGTCGACCAGGTCGGCCCGATCCGGGGTGAACCACCGGTGGCGGACCCGTCCGCCGGGGCCCCCGCGGCCTCGGACCCGTTGGGAGTCGAAGTCCGGGCCTTCGGGGTTCGGTCGGTCTGCGATGAGCGTGGGGATGATGCGCAGGGTGTCCTCGACCCCGTCGGCCACGGCGTAGAGGTGCTCCAGCTCGACCGGTCGGTGGTGCTCGATGATCGTGGCCGTCGGGCCCCGCACCTCGGTCAGCCAGGCCGAGAGCTCATCGGCGTTGGACACTGTCGCGGACAGGCACACCAGGCGCACGTGGGCGGGGACGTGGATGATGACCTCCTCCCAGACCGGGCCCCGGTAGGTGTCCTGGAGGTAGTGGACCTCGTCGAGCACCACGAAGCGCAGGTCGTCGAGGTCCCGGCCCGCGTAGATCATGTTGCGGAGGACCTCGGTGGTCATCACGACCACCCGGGCGTCGCCGTTGATGCTGTTGTCGCCGGTCAGCAGGCCGACCCGGTCGGCCCCGTGGCGCCGCACCAGGTCGCCGTACTTCTGGTTCGAGAGGGCCTTGATCGGCGTCGTGTAGAAGACCCGACCGTCGGTGTCGGCCAGCACCCGGTCCACGGCGTGCTCGGCCACCACGGTCTTGCCCGCCCCGGTCGGGGCGGCGACCAGCACCGACTCCCCCCGGTCGATGGCGGCGATGGCCTGCTGCTGGAACGGGTCGAGGGTGAAGGCCCCGGTCACGACTCGGCGGGGACCCGGCGGCGGGTGATCAGCCAGCCGATGAGGATCGACAGCTCATAGAACAGGTACATCGGCACGGAGAGCGCGGCGAGGCTGATCGGGTCGCCGCTGGGGGTGATCACCGCCACGAGGACCACGATGCCGATGAGGGCGTAACGCCGCCAGGCGATCAGGCGCTTGTAGCTCAGCACCCCGACCAGTTGCAGGAAGACCAGGATGATCGGGAACTCGAAGCCGAGCCCGAAGGCCAGCATCATGTAGACGATCAGCTGGATGTACTTGTCGGGCGTGTAGAAGGCCTCGATGTCCTCCCCGCCGATGTCGATGAGGAAGGACAAGGCCCGGGGCAGGGTCCAGTAGGCCAGGCCGGCGCCCATCACGAACAGCGCCACCCCGGAGGCCACGAAGGGGACCGCGTAGCGCCGTTCCTTCGGGTAGAGCCCGGGGGTGATGAACCGCCAGAGCTGCCAGAGGATCACCGGCGTGGCCAGGGCGACACCGCCGTAGCCGGCGACCTTGAACCGGGTGGCCAGCCCCTGGAGGGGGTCGGTCAGGATGAGCCGGGCGTTGGGGTCGGCGTCGTCGAGGGGAGCTTTCAGGAACTCCAGGATGGGGTCGTAGAAGATCCACACGATGACGGCGCCGACGGCGACCGCGATGGCGATCTTGATCAGCCGGCTGCGCAGCTCGTTGAGGTGCTCGATCAGCGACATGTGGCCGCCGTCGATGGTCGTTCGGTCCTCGTCGATGTCGCTCACGGTCGTCGTGTCGTCAGGTCGACTCGTCGGCGGCGCCGTCCGCGTCATCTGCGGCGAGCGGGTCCGTGGTGTCCTCGACGGGTGCGGGAGCGGCCGGAGCGACGTCCTGGGGCCCGCCCGGGGACTGCGGCTTCATCGGGGGCTGGGTCCTCTGCTCCTCGGCTTCGAGGGCGCTGGTCAGCTCGTTCTGGAACCCTGTGGAGATCTTGCGGATCTCCGCCATGACCTGACCGACCTGGCGGGCCGCCTTGGGCAACTGGTGGGGGCCGAGGACGATCAACGCCACCAGCAGGATGACGAGCACCTCGGGCCCGCCGACGTTGAACATCGTGTCGATCCTACCGGTCGACCTGTTCTCGCCCGGTGGCACGTCCCGGCGTCGTGGGGCCGTTGGCCCCGCGGGCCTGGTCGGCCAGCGGCTCGAGGGCGTCGACCTCGGACTGGAGCTCGGAACGTTCCCGGCGCAGGGCGACCGTCGCCCGCCACAGGCCGACGGTCAGGACCAGGATCACCACCGGGAAGAGCAACCAGAGCCAGGCCATCGGGCCCAGTCTGGCCGCAGGGGACCTCAGGCGTCGTTGTCCTGGGCCAGGTTCTCGAACCAGGTGTCGTCCCGATGGAGCAGGTCGTGGAAGTCGAGGAGGTCGTCGTGGGTGATCGGGTCCTCGAAGTAGGGCCGCTCGTCGATCTCGGCCGGCGCGTCCCCGGCGGCCATGGCCACGCCGCTGGCGAGGAGGAGGTCGATGGTGCGGGTCTCGGCCGCCTTCACGACCGTCACCGCGCAACCCGGGCACGAGAAGGCGTAGGTGCCGGAGCCGTCGGGTGCACTCACCCGCACCTGGACGTCGCGGGTGGTGAACTCCACATCTCCGCAGTCCGGGCAACTCGCCCTGATCGTCGCCATGTCTCGATTCCCCAGTCCGTCGGTGCTTCCTCCAGCAGAGGAGCCATCGGCAGCGGTGCGAGGGGCCTTGAGGCAGCGCGGCGAGAATGGGTCATATGGCCCGTCACCCTCGGATCCTCGAGATCCCCATCGGTTTCGCCCATCGGGGCGCACGCGCCTTGGCCCCCGACAACACGCTGGAGGCCTTTCGCCTGGGCGTGGAGATGGGGGCGACGGGCCTGGAGTCCGACGTCTGGATCAGCGACGACGGCCACGCCGTGCTCGACCACGACGGGATCGTCGGCGGCTGGTTGCGCCGGCGCCCGATCGGCACCGTCCTGCGCCATCGCCTACCCGAGCACGTCCCGACCCTCGACGAGCTCTATGTCGCCTGCGGCACCGACCTGCCGCTCAGCCTGGACGTGAAGGACCCGAGTGCCCTCGACGCCATCCTGGCCGCGGCCGACGCCGTGGGCGCCCGGGACCGGCTCTGGCTCTGTCACCCCGACATCGACCTGTTGGCGACCTGGCGGGACCGCGCCGAGGGGGCCCAGCTGGTGGCCTCGACCAAGCTGCGGGCCTTTCCCGACGGGCCGGAGCGGGGCGCCGCTGAGCTGTCCCGGCTCGGCATCGACGCGGTGAACCTCCACTACACGGAGTGGACCGGGGGCCTGACCACCCTCTTCCACCGGTTCGGGGTGGTGTGCTTCGGATGGGACGCCCAACTCCCCCGCCACCTGGCCGAGCTGCTGGACATGGGCATCGACGGGGTCTTCAGCGACCACGTCGACCGCATGATGGAGGCCATCGCCATCGAGACCGACCGAACGCAGTCCTGAGGTCGTAAGGCTGCGCAGTCGGAGCGGAGCAGCAGCCGAGGACTGGCCGCATCGGCGGCGCCGGACTTGCTGAGCGCAGCGAAGCCAGTCGAGTGTGACGGAGCGGAGCAGCAGCCGAGGACGATCCACGACGGCGACGCCGGACTTGCTGAGCGCAGCGAAGCCAGTCGAGTGTGACGGAGCGGAGCAGCAGCCGAGGACTGGCCGCATCGGCGGCGCCGGACTTGCTGAGCGCAGCGAAGCCAGTCGAGTGTTAGAGGAAACCCAGGCTGGTGAGGGGCCAGACCCGGACGAAGGCGCGGCCGACGATGTGGTCCTCGTCGATGGGGCCGAAGGACCGGCTGTCCCGGGAGTCGCCCCGGTTGTCGCCCATGACCCAGATGCAGCCCTCGGGGATGGTGACGGGCTCGAAGTCGCTGGTGGTGACGCCCTCGTCGAGGTAGGGCTCCACCAGGATGCGGTCGTTGACCAGGAGCTGGTTGTCGCGACCTTCGACCACGTCACCGGGCAGGCCGATGACCCGCTTGATCAGGTCCTTGATGCCGCCCTCGGCCGCGGTGGCCGCGGCCTGGTTGACGGGCTCGCCACAGTCCCCTTCGCCCTCGGCGGCCTCGAAGACGACCAGGTCGCCCCGGTTCACGTCGTGGACCTGGTAGCTGAGCTTGTTGACCAGCACCCGGTCGCCGATCTCCAGGGTGGTCTCCATGGAGCCCGAGGGGATGTAGAAGGCCTGGATCAGAAAGGTCTTGATGACCAGGGCCACGATCAGGGCCCCACCGATGACCGCGATCCACTCGATGATCGAACGGGTCGTCGACCGGTGGTCCTCGCTGGCTCGAGCGGTCTCCTCGGCTTCGGCGCCGGGCGCGTGTGGTTCCTGGGCCGTGTCGGAGGTCGTCACCGCGGGCGAGGCTACCGGCGGTACCGGGCCAGGACGCGGCGGGCAGCATCGGCCCCCGGCGTCGCGGGGAGGTCGCCCTCGAGGGCCACGACGGTCCCCGACGGGCCCAGCCGGACCAGCAGTTCCTCGAGCCAGCGGATGCTGGCCACGGGCAGGACGGCCCGCACCACGCCGTCATCGAGCTCTTTCACGCCCTCGTTCGGGTAGTAGTCCACGACCCAGGCCGCCTCGGGGTCGAGGTCCAGGGTCACCGACGCGTCGCCGCCCGTGGGGTCGAAGGTGGCGGGTTCGCCCGGGTCGGGACTCGTGGACTGCGGCTCGTCGAGGACCTCGACGGTCACGATGCGGTCGAGGCGGAAGACGCGGGTCCCGCCCGCCCGGTGGCAGTGGCCCCCCAGGTACCAGCCGCCGCCCTCGGCCCAGAGGCGGTGGGGGTCGACCTCTCGCTCGCGGCGTTCGTCGCGGCCGAAGGAGTAGTAGTCGATCCGGACCCGACGCCCGTCGCGGATGGCGGCCCGCAGGCGCTCGAGGGTCTCGGAGGCGGCTTCGCCCAAGTGGACCGCCACGGCTTCGTCGGGATCGACCTGGAGCGCGACGGCGAGCTTGGCCAGGCCCCGGGCGAGGGGGCCGTCGGGGTCGGTGCCGGGATCGTCGAGCAGGCTCTGCCCGGCGGCGAGGAGGGCCAACGCTTGGTCCGGGGTGAGGCGCAGGGGGCGCTGGAAGTAGCTGCCGAGGATGACCGACACGCGGTCCTCGTCGAACTGCAGCTCGATGAGCTGGTCGGGGGTGTAGGGCGGGATGCCGACCATCCACACGATCTCGAAGTCGGCGCTCAGCTGCTCCTCGGTGAACCCGAAGCGGTCACAGATCTCCGCGATGGTCGTGCCGGGGTGGTCGGCCAGCCACGGGAGGAGGGAGAGGAGGCGGCGCAGGCGGGTCCCCGCCGAGGGTCGGGTCACGGCACCTGCTCCAGCCACGTCAGGAGGTCGTCCCGCAGATCGGGCGGGCTGAGGACCTCGGCGTGCTCGAGGAACGTCAGGACGAACGAGCGGAAGGCGAGGGGGTTGCTGACGGGCAGCGCGAGCACCACCGAACCGTCGTCGTGCCGCTCGGCCACGGTGGCCTCCCCGGCCAGGTGCACGGCGTAACCGGCCTGGTCGGCATCGACCAGGACGCGGGCCTCGACCGGCTCGTCGTCGCCCAGCTCCCACGGCTGGCGCTCGGCCCCCGACTGGATCTGGTGGGGGCGCTCGAACGCCTGGGCCTCGCCCTCCGGCGTGACCTCGCCCTCGACGCGGTCCAGGCGGTAGCTGCGGACGTCGTCCCGCTCGTGGTCATGGCCGGTGAGGTACCAACGGCCTCGCCGGAAATCGAGGCGGTACGGGTCGACCAGGCGCTCCACGTCGCCGTGGGTGACGCGCACCCGGCGCCGCTCGGCGACCGCGCTGAACAGCACGGGGAGCCGGGCGTCGGCGGGCAACGAGGCGACCGGCCCTCCGGCGCCGGGGAGCGCCCCGACCCCGTCGGCGTCGATCACCCCGCCCAGCTTCCAGAGCGCGTCGTCGTCGGTGGGACCACCGATCTGGACCGTGCGCACGGCCAGGTGCAGCGCCGCCAGCTCGTCGGGCTCGAGGCCGGGATCGGCCAGGTAGTACTGCTCTCGGGGGATGCGGTAGCCGTCCAGCGGCGGGTCGACCCCCGGAATGGACTCGACCACGATCGGCACGCCCATCTCCCGCAGGTCGTCCTTGTCCCGCTCGAGGGCCCGGTGGTAGGTCTCCCCCTTGGCGGGGTAGCCCTCGACCTGCTCGTGGATGTCGTCCGCGCTCAGCGGCCGCATGGTGTCGAGGAGCACGGCCACGAGGTTCATCAGCCGCTCGAGCTTGTCCACCTTCTCGGTCGCCATGGCCTGCCGAGCCTACGGGAGCGCGATGAGCGAGGCCCCCAGGGCGCCGGCCTGGCCGGCGGCGATGAAGTAGGCGGGGTCCTGTTCCGGGGTGCGGCCCATGGTGGTCACGTGGAGGCCGTGGCTGGTCAGTAGCGACGGGGTGTCGGGGGCGATGACCTCGACGACCACGTGACGGTCCAGCGGGCCCAGGTCCGGCGTGGCCGCGAGCCGTACCGGTGATCGGACGAGGTCCAGGACGGTGCGGGTGTGGTGGCTCACGCCCTGGTGACGGTCGCGGAGGTCGCCGGAGGAGACCCGGAGGCAGGCCACGGGCTGCCCACCGAGGGCGGCCACGGTGTCGAGGGCGCCGGCGGCCTCCAGGGAGGTGGTGCCCAGGGTCGTGCCGGTGCCGACCACGCCGGGACCCATGCCCACCACGATCAGGTCGGCGTCGAGCACGTGGCGGGCCAGGACCAGGGCCGAGGCCACGTTGACCGCCTCGAGGTCGCCGCCGAAGGCGTGGCCGGCGGTGACGGTGCCCACGAGCAGGTCTCGCTCGACCATCGTGGCGACGAGATCCGAGAAGGCGAGCGGCAGGGCGGCGCCGTCGGTCATGACGTAGGCGATCCGGGTGCCGGGGCGGGCATCGAGGGCGGCCACGACCACCGCGGGCACCTGGCTGTGCACGGTGCAGACCACGACCGGGCATGCCGTCGAGGGTGGCCGGGACGTCGGGGTGGTCCTCCTCCGCCGCTCCGATGTCGGCCTGGAGGCTCGTGTAGCGCAGCTTCATGATGTGGCCGGGGCCGGGCTCGCTCCAGGACTCGCCGGGCCAGGTTCCAGTGCACGACGTGCCAGCCGCCGGTGCCGAGGCCGAGCTCGACCGCGGTGGTGTTGCACACGACCCGGTCGCCCACGGCGACCGGCCCGGTGAGCTGGGTGAGGACGTAGGCCCGGGCGGCTCGTCGTCGCCCAGGTCGACGCGGACGCGCTGGAGCCCGGCGCGCTCGCTCAGCAGGTCGGTGACCGCTCCGGTGCGGAACGACGGCACGACGTGTTTCTACAAGGAGGCGATGAGCTTCTCGACCCGCTCGTCGCGGGCCTTGAACGGGTCCTTGCACAGCACGGTGCGCTGGGCCTGGTCGTTCAGCTTCAGGTGCACCCAGTCGACCGTGTAGTCGCGCTTGCGCTCCTTGGCCTTCTTGATGAACTCGCCGCGGAGGCGCGGCCCGGGTGGTCTGGGGCGGGGTGCTCGACGGCGTGGTCGATGTCGGCGTCGGTGGCGACCCGGTCGACCATGCCCTTGGCCTGCATCTGGTAGAAGAGCCCCGGTTGCGGTTGACGTCGTGGTACTGCAGGTCGATCAGGGCGACCCGGGGGTGGGTCAGCGGGAGGTCGTGGCGCTCGCGGTAGGCCTCGATCAGGTGGTGCTTGATGACCCAGTCGCACTCTCGGTCGAGCGAGAACGGGTCGTTCTCGAGGTCGGTCATGACGTGCTCCCACATGTCGAGCGCCTGCTGCTCGAGGGGCGAGAGCCCCCGGGTCTCGGCGAAGCGCATGGCCCGGTTCGAGGTACTCGGACTGGATCTCCAGGGCCGAAGCCTCCCGGCCGTTGGCCAGGCGCACCCGGCGGGTGCAGGTGAGGTCGTGGCTGATCTCGCGGATGGCCCGGATCGGGTTCTCCAGGGTCATGTCCCGGAGGACGACCGAGGGCTCCTCGAGCATGCGCAGGATGATCGAGGTGGCGCCCACCTTGAGGAAGGTGGCGTACTCGCTCATGTTGGAGTCGCCCACGATGACGTGGAGGCGCCGGTAGCGCTCGGCGTCGGCGTGGGGCTCGTCGCGGGTGTTGATGATGGGGCGGGAGCGGGTGGTGGCGCTGGAGACGCCCTCCCAGATGTGCTCGGCCCGCTGGCTGATGCAGAACATGGCGCCCCGGGCGGTCTGCAGGACCTTGCCGGCCCCGGCGTAGATCTGGCGGCTGACCAGGAACGGGATGAGCACGTCGACGTAGTGGCTGAAGTCGTCGCGGCGGCTGGTCAGGTAGTTCTCGTGGCAGCCGTAGGAGTTGCCGGCGGAGTCGGTGTTGTTCTTGAAGAGGTAGATGACGCCCCGGATGCCCTCTTCGCGGAGGCGCTGCTCGGCCGAGGCCAGGAGCTGTTCGAGGATGCGCTCTCCCGCCTTGTCGTGCACGACGAGGTCGTAGATGGAGTCGCACTCGGGGGTGGCGTACTCGGGGTGGCTGCCGACGTCGAGGTAGAGCCGGGCGCCGTTGGCCAGGAAGACGTTGGAGCTGCGGCCCCAGGACACGACCCGGCGGAAGAGGTAGCGGGCCACCTCGTCGGGGCTCAGCCGGCGTTGGCCCCGCAGCGTGCAGGTCACCCCGTACTCGTTCTCGAGTCCGAAGATCCGCCGGTCCATGCGCGGCACGCTACCGGTAGCGCACCCCCGGGGTGGTCCATGGGCCGTCTCGTGCTCCTGGCTCCCGATCTCGATCCGGGGGGATCGAGATCAGGAGCCAGAACGGGAGCTCAGGGGGCGGGCTCGTCGTCGGGGGGTGGGGGCTCGAGGTCGACGCCCCCGCCGTTGCCCTCGGTGGCCGCGACGAGGTCGCCCAGCCGGGTGCGCAGCTCGTCGGGCTCGATGCGGCGGAAGGCCCGGCGCTGGCCCGTCGTGCGGTCCAGCACGGCGACCTCGAGGTCTTCGGCCGCCAGGCGCCGCTCGGGGCCGGTCAGGGCCTCGATGGCGCCGGTGAGGGCGGCGTCGAGGTCCTGACCCTCGGTCCAGGTCTCCCGCAGCCGGGTGACGATCGTCTCGGCGTCACCGCCCAGGGCCGTGCACTCGTTCTCGTCCCGCACGGTGCCGTCGTAGAGGATGTGGAACATCTGGTCGTCGTCCACGTCGGGACCGATCTCGGCGACGAGGATCTCCACCTCCATCGGCTTCATCTCGTGGGTGAAGATCTGGCCGAGGATCTGGGCGTACTGGTTGGCCAGGCCCCGGGCGTTCACGTCCTCGCGGCTGTAGCTGTAGCCCTTGAGATCGGCGTGGCGGACCCCGGCGATGCGGAGCTGGTCGAACTCGTTGTACTTGCCCACCCCGGCGAAGGCGATGTGGTCGTAGATCTCGCTGATCTTGCGGAGGGTGTTGGACTGGTTCTCGGCCACGATGGCCACGCCGTCGGCGTAGGCCACGGCCACCAGGCTCCGGCCCCGGGCGATGCCCTTGCGGGCGTAGTCGGCCAGGTCCTTCATCCGCTGCTCGGGCGCCACGTAGAACGGCATGCTCATGATGCGAGGCCTCCGTCCATCGAGTCGAGCAGGCCCTGGAAGCGCTCGGCGATCTCGTCCCGCTCCAGGGCGGTGAAGCCCTCGCCGGTGATGGTGGCCATGGTCGGGTAGATGCCCCGGACCAGGTCGGGCCCGCCGGTGGCGGAGTCCTCGTCGGCGGCCTGGAAGAGCGCCTTGAGGGCGAGGTCCACGGCCTCCTCCCGGGTGAGGTCGGGCTTCCAGCCCAGCTTCACCACGGTGCCGGCGTGCAGGGAGCCGGAGCCGGTGCTGGCGTGGTCGTTCTCCTCGTAGCGGCCGCCGGTGACGTCGAACTCGAACAGGCGACCGGTCTGGCGAGCCAGGTCGAAGCCGGCGAAGAGGGGCACGACGGCCAGGCCCTGCATGGCGGCGGGCAGGTTGCCCCGCACCATCTGGCTCAGCTGGTTGGCCTTGCCCTCCAGGGAGAGCTGCTCGCCCTCGACCTTCTCGTAGTGCTCGAACTGGAGCTGGAAGAGCTTGACCATCTCGACGGCCGGCCCGGCGGCGCCGGCGATGGCGACCCCGGAGTGGCGGTCGGCGGGAAAGACCTTGTCCATGTGCCGGTGGCTGATCAGGTTGCCGGCGGTGGCCCGCCGGTCCCCCGCCATGACCACCCCGTCGGCGTAGCGCAGGGCCACGACCGTGGTGCCATGGGTCAGGGTCACGGCGTCGCCATGGCGGTCCATCAGCGGTGGTTCGAGCCCGGCCCGGCGCACCAGCGCCGAGAAGTCAGGCCCCGGATCGTCCTCAGCCCGGAAGAACGGCATCGTCACCGCCCGGAGGCTACCGGCGCGTGACCGAGCACCGCATTGGAGGCAATAGGGGGCGGTATCCGCCCCCTATTGCCTCCGACGGTTCAGGGGCCCGGGATGTCGATGAGGACGGCCGGGCGGCCGGAGAGGGGCGTCACGGTGGGCTCGCCGAGGTGGGCGACGGGGATGGCGATGGTGGCGGGGTCCGCGCCGTCTTGGCAGAGGATGTAGCCCGGGTCCTCGGCGCCGCCGAGCGCCGGACCGCCGAACACCGGCCCGGCGATGCCGATCAACGAGGCCTCGAGCTCGACGGTCAGCCACCCCCGCCAGTACGGCTCGTCGCCGTTCTCCTGGACGATCCGCTCGAAGTCGTCCTCGAAGCGGGCGCAGTCGCCGGTCAGCGTCTCGAGCAGCGTCATCGCCCCGAGGGCGGGCGGCACCCCGTCGAACTCGATCGTGAGGTGCTCGCCGCGCTCGTCGACGGAGCGGGTCACACTGGGGAGGGCCTGTGGCGCCGGCACGACCGAGGTCGACGTCGACGTGACCGGTGGGACCGTGGTGGTCGGGGCGAGGACGGTCGTGGTCGGGGGGCCGTCGGTGGGCTCGACCTCGACGAAGGCGCCGGTCCGGATGACGTCGCGGATGGTCCCGGCGTCGAGGGCGGGTCGCTGCACACCAGACCGGCGCGGCAACCGGTCGTGATCTCGAGGGTGAGACCGGTGTCGGTGCGGATCAATGCGTAGTCCCGGCCGGGCCCCGAGTACTCGTCGAACACGATGGCTTGGCCAGACCCGAGGAAGGACTCTCCCAGGTCGATCTCTTCGAACCCGAACCCGTCAGCCGGGTTGGCGGACGAGTCCTGGAGCAGGTCGAAGTAGCCCGGCTGGTTGGTCGTCGAGACCGTGATCCATCGCTCGCTGCCGTCGCCCGCCTCGTAGGTGACGCTTGCCTCGGCGGGCCCCCGAGGGTCCGGGAGGGTCCAGGTCTCCCGCTCGGGCAGCCCGTCGGGCGCCGGGAGATCATCGAGGTCGAGGGTGGGACTGAAGACCTCACGGGCGTAGGTGATGAGTGCGTCCTCCGATTCGGCGCCGACCAGGTCGGCGCCGACCGTGGCGACCGACCCGTCGTTCAGGCGCCACTCGATCCCCAACCCGGCATCGTTCCCCCCGCCACCGGCATCGTCGACCCCGTCGCCATCCAGGTCGATCGGATCGCCGCGGACCTCGGGCGGCACCCCGCCGCTCGGCGGCTGGACCGCGACGGTCACGAACGGATCGGCGAGCGAGCGGCCGCTGCGGAACACGACGACCGTCCTCGCCGGCTCGTCATCCAGGTGGAGATCGCCTGTCTGGGGCTCGCCCGGGACGAAGCCGTCGACGTCGAGTCCGACGAGAGGCACGTCCGGGAGGGCGCCGGTGGGTGCGGTGAAGCCGTCCTCCTGGGTCGTCGTCGTCTCCGGCCACGGCGAGGCCGCCGACCACGCCGGCCACCAGGCACAGCCCGGCGAGGCCGGTGACCACGGCCCGCTGGCGCCGGCGGCGGGCGGCGCGGCGGGTGAGGGCGACGCTGACGCCCTCCCGGGTGGGGTGGACCCCACTCCCCTGCCGGGCCCGCTCGGTCAGCAGGTCGCTCAGGCGATCGTCGGGGTTGCTCATGGCTCGATGACCTCTCGGAGGCTGGCCAGACCGCGGTGCAGGAGGGACTTCACCGTGCCCGGGCGCACACCCAGGAGGTCGGCGATGTCGGCTTCGGAGCGGTCCTCGTAGTAGCGGAGGACGACGGCGGCCCGCTGCCGGTACGGCAGGGCGGCCAGCACGTCGGCCAGATGGTCGGTGGCCGGCTCGATCGCACCCGGAGGCGAAGCGGCGTGGCGGCGCTCGACACCCCGTCGACGCAGCCGGTCCTTGCAGCCGTTGACCACGCAGGTGCGCAGGTAGCCCCCCGGGTTGTCGACCCGGTCCCAGCGTTCGTAGAGCCGGGCGAAGGCGTCGTGGACCAGTTCCTCGGCCTGGGCCTCGGAGCCCACCATCAGGAAGGCGAGGCGGGCCATGGCGTCGACCTCGTCCGCGTAGAGCGACTCGAAGGTCGCCGTCACGTACGGCTCGGCGGTCCCGCCGGTCGGTTCAGCCACTGCCTTCACGTCCCCAACGACGCCCGGCGGGGGCAGGAGGTTGCACGATCAGGAGAGAGATTCTCGCCTGAGTCCGGTCGAAACCGTCGAGTCCCGTTCGTGGACGGGGTAGACGGAGGACGGACCCCCGTCGCCGAGGAGAGAACCATGCGCAAGCTGGTCGTCACCGAGTTCATGTCGCTCGACGGCGTCATCGAGGCGCCGGGCGGTGAGGACGACTTCCCGCACGGGGCGTGGACGATCCCCTTCTGGGCCGACGAGATCGGGGCGTTCAAGAGCGAGGAGCTGCGAGGCCGCCGAGATCTCCCTGCTGGGCCGCACGACCTACGAAGGCTTCTCGGCGGCCTGGCCGGAGCGGGGCGGCGTGGGTGACCCGTTCGCCGACAAGATCAACTCGATGCGCAAGGTCGTCGCGTCGACCACCCTGACCGCTCCGTCGTGGACGAACACGTCGGTCCTCGAGGGCGACCTCATCGAGGCGGTGCGAGGCCCTGAAGGACGAGGAAGGCGAGGGACGATCATGCTGACCGGCAGCATCTCGGTCGCCCGCGCGCTGCTGGACGCCGATCTCGTCGACGAGGTCCGACTGGTGCATGTACCCCGTGGTGCTGGCGACCGGCCGGCGCCTGTTCGACGACGCCGGCTCGCACCGGCTGGAGCTGGCGGAGGCCCGGCCCGCCGGCGACAGCGGCGCCGTCCTGCTCGTCTACCGACGTTCCGACGTGCCGCTGGGCAAGCCGACGTTCGGCCGAGTAGCCGCAGCGCCGCGTCCCCGAAGGGGGACGCCGCCTCGGCGCAGATGGCGTCGGCCCGGGCGGCGAACTCGGCTCGACTGAGTGGGGTCTGGGCCGTCGGGACCGGCGCCGGCTACGAGGATGCCTCAGCGGGCACCTCGCCGGTGTATACCCGCAGCCGGCGACGACGAGACCGAGGTCAGCGCCATGCGGGGCCGTGAAGGAAGGGCGCTTGCTTCGGACTCAGGTCGTGGCGAGGGGCCGGGAGCGGGCGCCGTCGACGGCGGTCTCCTGGCTGAGGTGCCAGCCCAGCCAGCCGAGGCCGACGGCGGTTGCCAAGGTCGGGGCGATCACGAACACCAACGGCATCCCGCCGGCGTCGCCGCCGCCGATGGTGATGGCGAGGCGACGACGTAGGCGGCCATGACCAGGATCGGCCCGGCGATGACCAGCGCCAGCGGCGCGACCGGGAGGACCGACGCCCGCAGCATCTCCACGCCGAACACCAGCAGGGCGACGGCCAGCAGGCAGGCCAGCAGGGCGCGGCGGCACCGCAGCCGGCGGCCGAGCGACAGGATCGGCGAGAGCACGGCGAGGACGAACGCGGCTCGACCCAGGCGCCCCAGCCCGCCGTGGCGGGTGCGCAGCCCCCACAGCCCGAAGATGAGGGCGGGGAAGGCGAGGCCGAGGACGACGACCATGGTGCCGTGGAGGCCCCCGGTGTTGTCGGTGGCCTCGTTCCCCCACTCCCCCACGACCAGGAGGATCGGGGCCAGCAGGAGGGCGAGGCCGGCGAGACGGGTCTTGGTGGTGGGCACGCGGCTCCCTTCGTCGATTCACTGATGCAGACCTTGGCCACGAGGGAGGCCGACCCGAACTGGGCCACGGCTTCGGCTTCGGCCTCGACCGGCGTGCGACCGTCGGCCACGAGGTCGCTCGACGGCCTCCAGCAGGTGGTCCTCGGCCTCGTCGACGATCTCGTCGCCGTCGGCCAGCTTCGCCACCGAGAACCGCAGCTCCCGGAGGTAGGCGGCGATCAGGCGGTCGTCGGCCATGGCGGCGCCCCCACGATCCGCTGGACGGTCTCGGCGAAGGCGTTCCACTCGCGCCGCTTCTCCTTGGCGGCGGTGGTCCCCTGCGGTGTCAGCGAGTAGGTCCGGCGCCGACGACCGTTGAACTGGGTCCAGGTGCTGGTGAGGAGACCGGCCCGCTCGAGGCGGTGCAGGGCCGGGTAGACGGTGCCCTCGGGGAGGTCGATGGCCCCGTCGGTCCTACGGCGCAGCTCCTCGAGCACGGCGTAGCCGTGGAAGGGGCCGTCCTCGACGATGGCCAGCAGGAGCAGGTCCAGATGGCCTCGAACGATGTCGGCCTTCATACCTAGGCACGCTATACCTAGCGGGCCTAGGTGTCAACGGTTCGTGTTCCAGGAGGTGGGGTCAGGACTCGCGACGGCGGCGGATGGCGACGGTGCCCGCCGACCACCGCGGCGGCCCCGACGGCGATGCCGATGGGCACGACCGGGATGCTGCTGTCGTCGTCGCTGTCGTCCGATGAGGCGGACGCCTCCTCGTTCACCCCGTTCGCCGCGGCGATGGTCGTGGTCGGGGCGGGCTCGGCGGCCTCGATGCCCCGGAAGGGGCCGGTGACCTCGTAGGTGATGCCGGTCTGGGGATCGCCGCCGCGCTGGGAGCTGAAGTAGAGGCGGGTGCCGTCGGGCGAGAACACCGGGCCGGTGACCTCGGAGGGGATGGCGTCCGGGGGCAGGGGCTCGTCGCTGATCTGCGCGATCGGGGCCACGTCGCCCTCGGCGGTGATGATCACCACCTGCATGTCGCCGCCGTCCTCGGCGACGTAGAGGTCGCCGGAGCCGGACTCGACGGTGACGTTGTCCACGCCGGTCAGCAGGCCGGTGCCGTCGTAGACGACCTCGATGGTGTCGGTGGCGGGGTCGAGGGACCGGACGTGGTTGTCGCCCTTGGTCGTGAAGTAGACGATGCCGTCGGCGTACCAGCAGCCCTCGCCGCCGTCGTAGGCGGTCACCTCGGGGACCTGCAGCCGGGTGGGCTGGTTCGGCTCCGCACGGGTCGGGCACCTCGTACCAGGTGACCGCCCCGTCGGGGTCGGTGGAGGCCACCTCGAGGAGGCCGGCGGAGAGGTCCGGGTAGGCGTCGGGGGTGAAGCGGTAGAAGCGCGCCGTCGGGCTCGTCCTCGGTCAGGTAGACGACCTCGTTCTCGGGGTCGACGGCCGCCGCCTCGTGGTGGAAGACGCCCATGGCGGGGCGGGCCACGCCGGCGTCCTCGACGGCGGGGTCGCACTCCCAGATCTGGCCGCCGTCGGCCTCCTCGCCCGACAGCCAGGTCCCCCACGGGCGTCGGCCCGCCGGCGCAGTTCTGGGTGGTGCCGCCGACGAGCCGGTAGGCGTCGACGACCTCGCCGGCGTCGTCGTACTGGATGACGCTGACGCCGCCCTCACCGGGCACGAAGTTCTCGCTGTTGACGACGTGGTACCAGCCGCCCGCCTCGATCGGGAAGGTGGCGGCGCCGTCGGGGAAGATCGGCCACACGTAGTCGGTGCCGGCGACCGGCTCCTCCGCCCGGGCGATGACCCGGGAGGTGAACCCCTCGCGGCAGCTTCAGCCCGTTGGCGTCGGCCTGGGCGGCCAGCGCCCCGTAGGGCCCGCCGCCCCCCTGCTGGGCCGATGCCTTCGCCCCGATGACGAGGACCACACCGGCCCCCGCCGTCCCCCCGATGAACCCCCGCCGACTGATGCCCCCTGCTGTCATGGGAGCATCCAAGCACGCCCAGGTCACCCACAGGCAACGCTCAGGATTGCTGACCTCAGGGCGTGGTCAGAGCCTCACGGTGTGAGGTCACTCGACCGCCTTTTTGCACGTAGCTCTTGACGAAGTCCTCGGCGTTGGTCTCGAGGACCTCGTCGATCTCGTCCAGGAGGTCGTCCAGCTCGGCCTTGATCTTCTCGCCGGACTCCGAGGCGGCCGGGGCCTCCTCGACCTCCTCCTCCTGTCGGGAAGGAGCCGTCTTGCGCTTCTGCTCTCGCTCAGCCATCGATCACCCTCGTCGTCTAGGACCCGAGTCTGTCGAGCAGCTCGGCCGCCGTCTTGCTCTCGGCCAACAACGTACCCACATGGGCTTTGCTTCCGCGGCCGGGTTCCATCATCGGCACGCGCCGCAGTGGGTCGGTGCCGACGTCGAAGACCATCGAGTCCCAGTTGGCCGCGACGATGGCGTCGGCGAACTTGGCCAGGCACGTCCCCCGGAAGTACGCCCGGGTGTCCTCGGGGGGCTCGGTGACGCCGGACTCGATCTCGTCGTCGTCGATGATCCGTTCCATGTCCAGGCGGGTGAACAGTGACTTCTCGGGCCGCAGGTCGTGGTACTGCAGGTCCATGGCGGCCAGGCGGGCGTCGTTCCAGTCCATGCCGTCGCGCTCGCGGTAGGCGTTCAGGAGGCGGTACTTGGCCACCCAGTCGAGCCGGCCGGCCAGGCTCATCGGGTCGGTCTCCAGGCCGGTGAGCACCTCCTCCCAGCGCCGGAGGACCTCGGCGCCGACGTCCTCGCCGACGACGGCCAGGCCCTCGGACTCGGCGTACTTGCGGGCCCGGTCCAACAGCTCCCACTGGACGTCCAGGGCGGTGATGGTCGAGCCGTCCTCCAGCTCGAAGGCCTTGGAGAGGGTCAGGTCGTAGGAGACCTGGCGGAGGGTCGGCACCGGGCGGGCGAAGCGCAGGTCCCGGGGGAGGGCGTCGTCCTCGATCATGGCCAGGACGATGGCGGTGGTGCCGACCTTCAGGAAGGTGGCCACCTCGGACAGGTTGGCGTCGCCGATGATGACGTGCAGGCGTCGGTAGCGCTGGGCATCCGCGTGGGGCTCGTCCCGGGTGTTGACGATGGGCCGCTTCAGCGTCGTCTCGAGGCCGACCTCCTCCTCGAAGAAGTCGGCCCGCTGGCTGAGCTGGAACGGCACCTCCTTGGTGGTCAGGCCCGGCGCCTCGCTGCCCACCTTGCCCGCACCGCAGAAGATCTGGCGGGTGATGAAGTGCGGGGTGATGTGCTGGACGATGCGGGGGAACGGCACCGCCCGGTCCATCAGATAGTTCTCATGGGTCCCGTAGGAGTTGCCCTTGCCGTCAGAGTTGTTCTTGTAGACGACGATCTCCTGGCCCGGGGGCAGCAGGCGGCGGGCGGCGTCCATCGAGCGCTGGAGGATGAGCTCTGCGGACCGGTCGAAGCGGACGATCGCTCGGGCGTCACCACACTCCGGCGTGGACAGCTCCGGGTGGGCGTGGTCCACGTAGTAGCGGGCCCCGTTGGTGAGCACGACGTTGACCAGGTGGGTCTCCACCTCGGGAGCCATCGTGCCCTCGGGGGGCAGGCCCCGGGCGTCGTTGCCGGGTGACTCGTCCTCGAAGTCCCAGCCGACCCGGGCGGCGGCCGTGGCCTCGGTGCCCGCCAGCTCGTTGACGTAGGCGTTGATCAGGACCGAGGATGCCGCGATCGGGTTCGACTCCGGGGTCCCCCGGACGATGATCCCGTACTCGGTTTCGACCCCGATGATCTTGTCAATGGCCACGATGGCGACCCTAGAGGTACTGCCCGGTGCCCACCCGTTCGATGGAGCGGCCGCCCTTGGCCTTGTCGGCGTCGGAGGACACCAGGGTGCGCACGTAGACGATGCGCTCGCCCTTCTTGCCCGAGATCTTGGCCCAGTCGTCGGGGTTGGTCGTGTTGGGGAGGTCCTCGTGCTCCTTGTACTCCTGGTGGATCGACACCAGGAGGTCGTCGGTGCGGATCCCCTTCTCCCCCGTGGCGATCAGGCGCTTGATGGCCAGCTTCTTGGCCCGGCGCACGATGTTCTCGATCATGGCCCCGGAGGCGAAGTCCTTGAAGTACATCACCTCCTTGTCACCGTTCTGGTAGGTGACCTCGAGGAAGCGGTTGCGCTCGTCGTCCCTGTACATCTCCTCGACGGTGGTCTCGATCATGGCCCGCACGGCCTTGTCCGGGTCCCCGCCGCCGAGGTCGGTGACCTCGTTCGGGTCGAGGGGCAGGTCGGCGGTCAGGTAGCGGTGGAAGATGGCGGCGGCCGCCTCCTCGTTGGGGCGCTCGATCTTGATCTTCACGTCGAGGCGTCCGGGGCGCAGGATGGCCGGGTCGATGAGGTCCTCGCGGTTGGAGGCCCCGATCACGATGACGTTCTTCAGCGCTTCGACACCGTCGATCTCGGCCAGCAGCTGGGGGACGATCGTGGACTCCATGTCCGAGCTGATGCCGGTGCCCCGGGTCCGGAACAGGGAGTCCATCTCGTCGAAGAAGACGATGACGGGGACGCCCTCCTCGGACTTCTCCCGGGCCCGCTGGAACACGAGGCGGATCTGGCGCTCGGTCTCGCCCACGTACTTGTTGAGCAGCTCGGGGCCCTTGATGTTGAGGAAGTAGCTGCGGGCCTCCTCGTCGCCGGTGAGCTCGGCCACCTTCTTGGCCAGGGAGTTGGCCACGGCCTTGGCGATCAGGGTCTTGCCGCAGCCCGGGGGCCCGTAGAGCAGGATCCCCTTGGGCGCCGGCAGCTTGTGCTCGGCGAACAGGTCCTGGTGCACGAAGGGCAGCTCGACGGCGTCGGTGATCTGTTCGATCTGCTCGTCCAGGCCGCCCACGTCCTCGTAGGCGACGTCGGGCACCTCCTCCAGCACCAGTTCCTCGACCTCGGGGCGGGGCAGGCGCTCGAGCAGCAGGCCCGAGCGGGTGTCCATCAGGGCGTGGTCACCCGAGCGCAGGCGCTGGCCCTTCAGGGCGTCGGCCAGGTCGACCACGCGCTCCTCGTCGGCCCGACCCACGATGAGGGCCCGCTGGTCCCCCATGACCTCCTTGATGATGACGACCTCGCCGGTGACCTCGCCCGAGCGGGTGAGGACCACGTTGAGCGACTCGTTGAGGACGACCTCGCTGCCCCGGACGAGGTCCTCGGCGGAGAGCTCGGGGTGCACCGACACCCGCATCTTGCGGCCCCCGGAGTGCACGTCGACGGTGCCGTCGTCGTTGACCCCGAGCAGGGTGCCGTAGGCCGAGGGGGGCTGGGTCAGCTTCTCGACCTCTTCGCGCAGGGTGGCGATGTGCTCGCGGGCCTCACGCAGGGTGTAGGTCAGCTTCTCGTTCTGGGAGACCGCCTGGGCCAGCTGGCCCTTGGTCTCCAGCAGCCGCTCCTCGAGGGTGCGTACCCGCTTGGGGGCCTCCTGGAGCCGGCGTCGGAGGACGACGACCTCCTCCTCGAGCTCCGCCAACTGCTCGCGCGTGGCGAGAACGTCGTCGTCCGGAGTGCCCATCGATGCGCCGTCACCTGGGGTGCTGATGGCGACCACCTCCTCCTCGGCGACCTTACACACGTGCCTCCGGAAGTCCGTGACACCTTCGGTGACGTGTCCGATGGCACCGGAGATTCCACCGGGATTTCCGTGTTTATTGGGGGTGACTGCTAGAGTCCTCCGACATCGGGCCGATTGGAACGGCCCAGGCTCCGGCCCTCACAACCCCCAGGAGAACCCACGCGATGAAGGTCTGGATCGATCAGGATCTGTGCACCGGCGACGGCCTCTGCGAGGAGATCGCCCCCGACGTCTTCACGCTGCTCGACGACGGGCTGGCCTACGTGAAGGAAGGGGCCAAGGTCTACAGCGACCCGGGTGGCCCCGAGGGCCTCGCCGTGGTCCCCGCCGGGCAGGAAGAGGCGACCATCGAGTCCGCCGAAGAGTGCCCCGGCGAGTGCATCTTCATCGAAATTGATTGAGTGATCGGTTGAGCCCTCGGGCTCAACCAATACAGGCTCCCGTGTTCACTGCGCCTGACCTCGGCGTCGGCCAGGATGGCATTCCAGCTCGGTGTCGGTGAGGGCGTAGGCCACATCTGAGCGGTCGGGGGCGATGGCGAAGGCCACCCCGACGACCTCGCCCGTGCCGGCCACCAGCGCCGAGCCGGAGTCGCCGGGTGCCAGGCCGGCGGACAGGAAGAACACGTCGCGCTCGGTGCGGTCCTGGTCATAGATGTCGGTGCCCCGGGCCAGGGTCTGGCGGGCGATCTCGAAGGGCGCGATGCGCAGGTCCCCGCCCCCCGGATACCCGTAGATGCCGCCCCGGTCCCCCACGTCGGCCTCGGCGATCGGGAGGACCGGCCGGTCGATGCCCGGCACCGAGAGGAGGGCCAGGTCCCGGTCGGGGTCGAAGGCCACCACGGTCGCGTTGGCCCGACTGCCGTCGGTGCGGACCACTTCGGTCGAGGTGTTGCCGGCCACGACGTGGGCGTTGGTGGCCACCAGTTCGGTGTCGACCACGAAGCCGCTGCCCTCCTGCAGCCGCCCGCAGGCCTCGCCCTCGACCCGCACCGTCGACGCCGCCACCCGGTCCGACACCGCCCGCGGGATGCCGGTCTGGGCGGGCGGGTCCCCCAGGTCCGGAGCGGGCCGCAGGGCGTCGAAGACATGCGGGAAGCGGTCGTCACCGACGAACTGGCCGAGGGTGGCGAAGGTGTCCGGTGGGGCGGGCAGGACGGCGTTGACGGCCCGGGCCACGCTCGAGTTCCGGGCCAGGTCCGCCGGCCACCCCGGGACGTTGGCCATGGTCGGCAGCGTCAGCCACAGCAGCAGGAGGACGCCGACCACCCCCGCCACCGCCCCCACCGTCTTGTCCACGGTGCGAGCGGAACCGTCGGGGATCGCCACCCGCAACCGGCCGCCGACCAGGAGCCCGAGGGCCTGGCCCAGGAACCCCCCGCCGACGAGGAGGGCCACGACCGCGAAGAAGGCCTGGGTCTCGCTGGCGGAGCCCAAGCGATCCAGGGCGGCGGGCAGGATCCGGGCGGCCAGGTACACGCCGGCGACCATCCCGATCCACGACGAGGCCCGGGCGACGAAGCCGAGTCGCCACGCCGCCACCCCGGCCGACAGGGCCGACACCAGGATGAGGACGTCGAGCGCGTTCATCAGGCCGGTCAGCCCGGGGCGCGGGCGTGGGTCAGGAACCCGGTGTGGGCCACCATGCGGTGGTCCGGGCGAACCGCGAGGCCCTCCACGTGCCAGGTCCGCTGGAGGATCTCGACGGTCTCGGTCGAGAAGAACCCGGCGTGGTCGAGGTCCTGGCGGAGCTGGCTGACCTGGATGACCGACGGCGTGTAGGCGACGAAGATCCCGCCCGGCCGCAGCGCCTTGGTGGCGTGGGGCACGACCTGCCAGGGCTCGGGGAGGTCGAGCACGATGCGGTCGAGGTCGGTTTCGTCGATGCCCTCGTAGCAGTCCCGGATCTCGACCCGGTAGCGGCTGAAGGCCTCGTCGCCGAGGAAGTCCTTCACGTTGGCCTGGGCCCGCGCCGCGAAGTCCTCCCGCACCTCGTAGCCGACGATCTCGGCCCCGGCCCGCAGCAGGGTCATGGACAGCGCGCCCGAGCCCACGCCGGATTCGAGGATGCGGGCCCCGGGGAAGACGTCGGCCAGCAGGAGCAGCGGGCCCAGGTCCTTGGGGTAGATGACCTGGGCGCCGCGCTTCATCTTGAGCACGAAGTCGGTGAGGGTGGGACGGATCACCCGGTAGGTGACACCCGAGTTGGCCCGGAGCAGGGCGCCCTCGTCGGACCCGATGATCGCGTCGTGAGCCAGGATCCCGGCGTGGGTGTGGAACTCACCGCCCGCGTCGAGGCGGACCAGGTAGCGCCGGTCCTTGCCGTCGATGAGCATGATCTGCTCCCCTGCGACCAGTGGACGGCCCGCCATCAGGAGGCCACCTTGCGTACGGGGGCGGCCACCGGCTGGGCCTGGCGGGCCCGCTCCGCCAGTCGGCAGAAGGCGCAGACCTCCCCGGGGGTCGGCGCCCCACAACGTTCGCAGGGCGACAGGGCGACGCCGTCCCCGATCCCGTCGGTCTCCTCGGGGCTGAAGCGGGACGCGGCCCGTTCCAGGTACCCGAAGTAGAACTGCTGCTTGCTGCCGGGCGAGGTGGTCTCGATGGCGTTCAGGGCCTCCTTGTAGCCGAGGTGCTTGTTGCCCACGGCCATGGGGCACTCCTCGACCTCGTAGTCGATCCCGCGCAGGATGCAGTAGGCCGCGGTCTCCCGCTCCCCCAGCCGCACCAGCGGCTTGATCTTGCGGGGGAAGCCGTCGCGGGCGGCCAGCACGGGCGCCTGGCGGGCCAGGTACTCGGTCTCCCAGCGCAGCACGTTGCCGAACAGCACGGCGGCCTCGTCATCCAGGTTGTGGCCGGTCGCCAACGCGTCGTAGCCGCCGTCGAGGGCCGCCCGGTCGAAGACGTGGCGCTTGGAGATCCCACACACCGAGCAGGGGGCGCGCTTGGCCGACTTGGCCCCGGTGGGGATGTCATAGCCATGGGTCTCGCGCAGGTCGACCTCGACCAGCTCGAGGCCCCGCTCGGCGGCGAAGGCCCGGGCGTAGGTCGCCGAGGAGTCGCTGTAGTCCCCGATGCCGAGGCCCACGTAGAGCCCGTCGGTGGGGTAGCCCAGCTCCAGGAGGATGTCCCACAGGGCCAGGGAGTCCTTGCCCCCCGACACCGCGACGAGCACCCGCTCCCCCGGCTCGAGCATGGCGAACTGGCTGATGGCCTTGGCCGTCTGGTCCCGACAGAGCCGCAGGAAGTGCTCGACGCAGAAGTTGGCGTTGTGGCGCCGGACGTCGATGACCGCCGGCCCCTTGCACACGCGGCACTTCATCTCAAGCGCCGCCGTCACATTCGAGTGGCTTCGCTGCGCTCAGCAACTCCGGCGCCGCCGATGCTGCGGGTCCGTCGAAGCCGCCGCTGATGACGGGGCGGATCTCGACTTCGTCGGTGTCCTCGAGGAGGGCGTCGCCGGGGACCAGGGTGTCGCCCCGCACCACCAGGACCGACTCCCGGTTGAGCTCGAGGCGGTCCAGCAGGGACAGGACCCGGATGGGGCCGTCGACCTCGACCTCGCGTCGGGGGTTGCGCAGCAGGACCTTCACCGCCCCAGTCTGCCGGGGCGCCGGGTCAGGACCGCCGGCCCCGCTTGGTCTTCTTGGGTTCCTGGCGCTCCAGGACGAGGGTCTCCCCCGGCAGGAGCTCGGTCCGGTAGACGACTTCGGACGGCCGGCTCGAGGCCACCTGGTAGGCCCGCAGGGCCCACGCCAGCCCGCCCAGGACCAGCCAGCGACGGTTCCCGCCCAGGAGCCCGTCGGTGATCGCCCGCTTGCGGGCCATGGGCAGCATCAGACGCGCCGGATCTCGATGAAGGTCTTGTCTTGCTTGCCCTTCTTGCGGCCCATCACGAACGCGAGGATCGCGATCACCGCCACCGCGCCGCCCGCGACGAGGATGATGGTGTCCCGGGCGGAGTGGGCCTGCTCGGTGACCTCGCCCTGCAGGCCCGCGAAGCCGGCGCGCAGGTCCTCCCGGGTGATCGCCTTGGTCGAGGATCCGTTGCCGGTGGTCACAGTCGCTTCCCCTTCTTGGACTTCACGGCCCAGTAGGACAGGCCGCCGACGAGCAGGGCGCCGATGAGCACGATGACATAGGGCGCCCAGGACCAGTTACCGGTGAAGGTGGTGCCGGTCTCGGTCTGCAGGGCGCGGAGGACCGAGAGGAGCAGGAGGGAGATCCCCGTGGCGATGAGGACCGAGCCGCCCGCCCCGAAGCCGATCCACCGGCCGAGGCCCCGCAGGGGCTCGACGGTCTCCTGCTTGGCGTAGGCGACCAGGAGCTCCCACACGTCCTGGCCGCGCCCCACCACATTGCGGTCTTCGGTCTGCGCCACGGGACCTTTCTACCCGCCGAGCCTGGCGCGGAGTAGTTCTGTCATGTCGGCCAGCTGTTCGGCGAGCAAACGCACTCGGGCTTCGGCGCCCTCGGTGGCCAGCAGGACCTGGCGGTCGGCGGGCCCGAGGGGGGCCAGCGCCGCCATCTGGAAGGTGGCCAGACCGGCGTCCTCGGCCAGTTCGACGTCCATCGGGGCGGGGGCCTCCCCGAGCTCTGCGGCGAGGGCCAGCGCCCGACGGAACAGGGCGTCCACCTCGTCGAGATCGAGGCTCTCCGGGGCGGGGTCGTCCCAGTCGGTGACTTCGGCCCGCGGGTAGGGGTCGTCGTCCAGCCAGCGATCCACGCGGAAACGACGGGTGCCCACCGCGGCGAGGGCGCAGCGCCCGTCGTCGAAGCGTTCGATCTCGAGCACCTGGGCCACGGTCCCCACGTCGGTGCGCACGTCTCCGCCGCCGACCTCGCTCCCCCGCTCGATGAGCACGACCCCGAACTCGCCGTTGTCGGCAACGCAGTCGTCCACCAGGGCCCGGTAGCGGGGTTCGAAGACGTGCAACGGGAGGATCATCGACGGGAACAGGACCGACCCCAGCGGGAACATCGGCAGGATGGTCACCCGTCGGCGTCCGGCGGGTTCGCCGCCGCCGGCCCGTCCAAGGGGCGGGGGGCCACCTGGTCGAGGTTGGGGCGTTGGGGGTAGTCGGCCAGGGCCAGGCCCACGTCGATGCGGACTGCGTCGCCCCGGGCGTCCACGTAGTCCTGGTTGACCAGGAGCGAGAAGGTCAGGTCATCGCCCTCGGGGACGATCACCACGCCGGACAGGCCCCGAGCCTCGTTGAGGGACCCCGTCTTGGCCCGGAGGCGGCCCTCGGCCGGTGTCCCGTTGAAGGTCGCGGCCAGCGTGCCCGTCTCCCCTGCCACCGCCAGGCCCCGCACCAGGGGTGAGCCCGTCCCGGCGTCGGCCAGGACCTGGTGGAGGAGCCCACAGGTCACCCGGTTGCTCCCGGCCAGTCCGGACCCGTCGACGGCGTCGCTGCCCGCGAGGTCGAACCCGGCGTCGGTGAGGATGGCTTCCACCGCGTCGGATCCCCCCGCGGTGGAGCCCCGACCGTCGCGGGCGAAGCCCAGCTCCTTGTTCACCAGCTCGGCGGTCTGGTTGTCCGACCAGGTGAGGAACTGGGCGGTGATGTCCCGGAGGGGGGCGGACCGCACCTCGGCGATCACCGGGGCCTGCGCCGGAGCGATGCCTGCGCCAGCGGCCCCGGTCACCCGGACGCCCCGCGCCGTGAGGAGGTCGGCAAAGGTCTGCGCCGCGAGGGCCGGCGGGTTGCTCGACGCGGACTGGGGGGCGCCGGGGTCGGCGGCGGTGGGGAACGAGGCGAAGCCGTCGTTGACCGAGAGCGCCGACAGCGGCCCGGTCTGGTTCTGGTCGATGAAGCGGGACGGCCAGGCGTCGACATAGCGCTCGCTGTCGTAGCGGCTCTCATCGCCCAGGACCCGGCCCCGGACCTCGGTGACCCCGGCGGCGACGACCCGGTCGGCCAGCGCCTCGAGGGACGTGTGGGCCTGGTCCTGGATGTCGGAGGTCCGGGTGTACCGGCGGGTGGCGAGCACCGGGTCGCCCCCGCCGACGAGCCAGAGGTCGCCGGCGACCACCCCCTGCCCGTTGGGGGCGGTCGCCGCCTCGACCGTGGTCGTGTAGCGGAAGCGGGGGCCGAGCTCCTCGAGCGCGGCCCCCGCCACGAGGACCTTCTCGTTGGAGGCGGGGATCAGGCCGGTCCCCGGCTGGTGGCCGATGATCGGCCGCCCGCCGGCGTCCACGACCAGGCAGGTGTCCTGCGGCGCGGCGCCGACGAGGCGGGTCAGGGCGGTGGTCAGGCGCCGGTCGGCGATGTCCTCGGTGATGTGGTCGGGCACCCGACGGGCCGACAGCACCGGGGTGATGGGTGACTGGATGTCGGCCGAGGCCTCCGCGGTCTCCCCACCGGCGTCGGCCTTCACCGCCCCGACCACGCAGCCCACGGCCACCAGGACCAGGAACAGGGGCAGGAGGAGCCGCCGCATCAACCGGCCCCGATCAGAGCCCGCGGCGCTGGCGGTAGCGGGCGTACTGCCACAGGTGGTCCAGGGCGGTGACCGCCCGGTTGGACGAGGCGTAGCAGAGCCTCCCGGTGGCCCGCACCGCCGCCGGGCCGGCGTTGGCCGGGTCCGACACCGCCAGCTCGGTGGCGGTCAGGATCGGCTTGCCCGAGGACTCGGAGAGGTCGGCCGCCGCCTGGGCGAAGCGGGCGTCCTGGCGCTCGTGGTACTCGACGATGCGCTCGAGGCCGTGGTCCGGGTAGAAGCGACCTTCCCGTTCCATCCGGGCCAGGTTCGACTGGATGCCGAGGCCGAGGAAGATCACCGAGTCCACCGCGGGGTGGTTCACGACGATCTCCATCACCTGCGGGATCGTGTCGCGGGTCTCACTGCCGGCGAGGTCGATCGGGTTGTTGCGGCTCCAGCGGGGCGGCAGGTGCTGGTCGATCTCGAGCTTCAGGTCCTCGGGCAGGGCGAGCAGCTCGAGGCTGGAGCGGGCGATGGCGTCGGCGGTGACCACGCCCCAGCCACCGGCCGTGGTGTACACCGCGACCCGCGGTCCCTTGGGCAGGGGCTGGGTGGCGAAGGTGGCCGCGGCCTCGTAGGCCTCCTCGACGGTGGCGGCCCGGGTGATGCCGGCCTGGCGGCAGGCGCCGTCGAACACGGCGTCGTCGGCGGCCAGGGCGCCGGTGTGGCTCGACGCCGCGGCCGCCCCCGAGGAGGTGGCGCCGCCCTTGACCACCACCAGCGGCTTCTCGGCCACGACGGCCCGGGTGCGGTCGATAGAAGGCCCGCCCGTCCTCGATGCCCTCGACGTAGGCGAGGCCGACGGCGGTCTCGGGGTCCCGGGCGAAGAACTCGAGGAAGTCGGGGACGTTGACCGCGGCCGAGTTGCCGGCGCTGACGGCCCGGCTCACCCCGATGCCCGAGAGCTGGGCCCAGTTCAGGAACGACGAGACGAAGTTGCCCGGACTGGGAGGCGATCGCCGATCCGGCCCGGAGGCGGATAGGGGGCCACGATCTGCGCGCAGAGGTCCGACGGGGGTGGAGATGAGGCCCTGGCCGTTCGGGCCCACCAGCAGGATCCCCAGCTCGTCGGCGAGGGCGACCAGGTCGTCCTCGGCCTGCCGGCCCTCGGGGCCCGCTTCGCCGGTAGCCCGCCGACGCGATGAAGGCCGCGCCGATGCCCTTGGCCGCAGCGGCCCGGAGGAGGGCCGGGTTCGCCCCGGCCGGGGTGCACACGAAGACGAGGTCGATCTCGCCGTCGGGCAGCTCGTCGATGTCCGCGACGGTGGTGACCCCCAGGACCTCGGCTCCTTCCCGGTTGGTGGCGAAGACCTTGCCCCGGTAGCCCGGCGCTGAGGATGTTGTGGAGGGCGACGAAGCCGAACTTGCCGGGATGGGTCGAGGCGCCGGCGACCACGATGCCCCGCGGCTCGAACAGGGCGAGGTAGCGGGTCCCGGGCGCGGGGTCATGCCTCCACCTCCACGCAGGGCGTCGACGGCGATCGGGCCTCCCGTCGACCACGAGCAGCGGGTTGAGGTCGGCGGACTGCGACGTCGGCCCGATCGACGGCTACCGCCGAGAGGGCCAGCAGCACGTCCTCGACCGCGGTCGCGGTCCACCGCCGGCTCGCCCCGGACCTCGCCCAGCAGGGCCTGGGTCCGGAGTTGGTCGACCATGTCGGCGGCGTCGACGCGCTCGAGGGGGGCGAGGCGGAAGGCGACGTCGCCGAGGGCCTCGGCCAGGATGCCGCCGATGCCCAGCATGACGGTGGGCCCGAACTGGGGATCACGGTGGATGCCGGCGATCAGCTCGCGGTTGGCCTTCAGGAACGGGGCGACGAGGACGGTCACCGTGCCGTCCTCGGGGCGGGCGGCGGCGAAGCAGCTCGGTGGCCGCGACCTCCACGGCCTCGGCGTCGGCCAGGTTCAGCCGGACGAGGCCCCGTTCGGTCTTGTGGGCGATGCCCTCACCGTTGAGCTTGGCCACCACCGGGTAGCCGAGGTCGTCGGCGGCGGCCACGGCGGCGGCCACGTCCTCGGCGACCGTCTCGGGGGCGAAGGGCACGCCGTAGGTGGCGAGGACCCGTTTGGACTCGTCTTCGGGCAGGGTGCGGGTGGTGGCCACGGGCGGCAACGCTACGGGCTGGGGAGCCGACCGGGCGTGCGGGTCAGGGCTCGAGGGCGGCGCGGAAGAACGCTCGCACGTGTTGCAGGCGGGCCTCGAGGGCCTCCTCGCCCAGCGGGTCCCGGCCGAGCATGCCCACCAGCACGGGGGCGTCGGCGAAGTAGCTCAGCAGCGCGCCGTACCCGGTCAGCAGGAGCTGTTCGGGATCGTGCTGCCGGAAGTGGCCCGCCTCCATCTCCCGGCGGAAGAAGGCGGCGGCCCGTTGGAACATCGGGCGGAGGGCCTCGCCGAGGTCCATGCCGAGGTGGGAGTCGCCCTCCAGGAACTCGCGGCGCACGATGCGGACGAACTCCGGGTTCCCCTTGAAGAAGTCGAAGCCGGCGGTGATGACCCCGTCCACCCGGTCCCAGCCCTGGGTGGGCTGGTCGGTGGCGGACTGGACCCGCTCGTACCACTCGGTCAGGGCCCGCTCGAAGACCTCCCGGTAGAGGCTCTCCTTCGACGCGAAGTGGTGCAGGAGGGTGGGTCGGCGGATGCCGACGGCCTCCGCGATGTCGTTCAGCGACGTGCCGGCGAAGCCGTTCTGGGCGAACAGCTCCTCAGCGGCGACCAGGATCTCGTCCCGGCGCGAAACGGGCAGCGCGGTCTCGGACACGATGGCCCTGACGGTACACCGGCCCACCCCGGTCCCTGGTGGGACCTTTCGGCGCGGCCCGGTGCTGGTCGTACAGTCGGCTTCGATGATCAGGGCCGCGAGCGCCGTGCTGGCCTCCGGTCACCAGGGCCCGACGGGGATCGAGGTGGTCGGCGGGAGGATCGCCGCGCTGCATCCGCTGGCCGACGACGGGGCCCCCGGCTGGACCCTCGTGCCCGGCTTCGTCGACCTGCAGGTCAACGGCATCGGCACCGTGGACGTCGCCACCGCACGAGTGGGTGACTGGGAGGACCTCGATCGGGCTTTGGTCGCCCAGGGGGTGACGGCCTGGTGCCCGACACTCGTCAGCGCCCCGCTCGACCAGTACCCCTCGGGCCTGGCCCGGATCGGCGCGGCCGCCGCTCGGGTCGAGGCCCGCCCGGCGATCCTCGGCGCCCACCTGGAGGGCCCGTTCCTCGGTGATCGCCACGGTGCCCACCCCGACGAGATGGTCGTCGTGCCGGATGCCGATTGGGTCGCGGGTCTGGTGGGGCTCCGGCTGATGACGGTCGGCCCGGAGGCCCCGGGCGCGCTCGACCTGATCCGAGCGCTGGTCGGCGAGGGTGTCGTCGTGGCCGTCGGGCACACCGCAGCGGACCCCGCGACGCTGACGGCGGCGGTCGATGCGGGTGCGTCGCTCTTCACGCACCTGTTCAACGCCTCGGGGACGGTCGGGGCCCGCTCCCCCGGCCCCGTCGGCGCCGCCCTGACCGACGACCGGTTGACGGTCTCCCTGATCGCCGACCTGGTCCACCTCGACCCGCTGACCCTCGACCTGGCCGTCCGGGCCAAGCCGGTCGACCGGGTGGTCCTGGTCACCGACGCCGTCGCCTGGCAGTCGCCGTGGGCTCAGGACCAGGGCATCGCCATGGTCGACGGCGCGCCGCGCCTGCCGGACGGGACGATCGCCGGCAGCGCCCTGACCATGGACCAGGCGGTGCGCAACCTGGTGCAGGTGGTCGGGGTCGACCTGGCCGACGCCGTCCGCTTCGCGTCCACCAACCCCGCCCGGCTGATGGGTTGTGCGGACCGCGGCGTCCTCGAGGTCGGGGCCCGGGCCGACATCGTGGCCCTCGACGACGACCTCGAGGTCGCCCAGGTCTGGATCGCCGGCGAACCCCTGTCGGCCTGACCGGCGGTCAGCCCAGCGCCGCCCGCCGTTCCGCCAGGAACCGCCGTTCGGCGTCGTTGCTCACGAGCTCCAGGGCTCGGTCGTAGGCCGCCGCGGCATCGCCGGGGCGGTCGAGGCGGACCAGGAGGTCGGCTCTGGTGGCGTGGAAGAGGTGGAAGTCGTCGAGGTCGAGGTCGTCGACCGCCGCCAGTCCAGCGGCGGGGCCTGACACCTCGGCCAGGGCGACGGCGCGGTTCAGGGCCACGATCGGCGACGGGCTGAGCGCGAGCAGGTGGTCGTAGTTGGCCAGGATCTGGGCCCAGTCGGTGTCGGCCGCCGTCGGCGCGTCGCTGTGCACGGCGGCGATGGCGGCCTGCACCTGGTACGGGCCCGGGAGGCCCCGCCGGATGCAGCCGGCCACGATGGCCTGCCCTTCCTCGGCCATGGCGCCGGTCCCACCGGGCCCGGTCCTGGTCGGCCAGGAGCACGATGCGCACCGTCCGGCGTCGTGCGGGCCGGCCGCCGCGAGGCGGTCAGCAGCATCAGGGCGAGCAGGCCGTGGACCTCGGGCTCGTCGGGCAGCAGATCGGCCAGGAGCCGGCCCAGGCGGATCGCCTCGACCACGAGGTCCTCCCGCCCCAGCTCGGCCCCGGCCGAGGCGGTGTAGCCCTCGTTGAAGACGAGGTAGACGACCGCCAGGACAGAACGGAGGCGGTCGGGCAGCTCGGCCTCGTCGGGTACCCGGTACGGGATCCGGGCGTCGCGGATCTTGCGCTTGGCCCGCACCAGGCGCTGGGCCATGGTCGGCTCGGGGACGAGGAAGGCCCGGGCGATGTCGGGGGTCTCCAGGCCGCCCAGCAGCCGGAGGGTGAGCGCCACCTGCGCCTCGCACCGCGAGCGCCGGGTGGCAGCAGGTGAACATCAGGCGCAGGCGGTCGTCACGCACGGGACCGGTCTCCTCGCGGGGCTCGTCGACGTCGTGGAGGCGGCGGGACTCGACCTGGCGGTCGTGGCGGGTGGACTCCCGGCGGAGCCGGTCGATGGCCCGGTTCCGGGCCGTGGTCAGGATCCAGCCGCCGGGGTTCGGCGGCACGCCCTTGTCGGGCCACTGGCGGGCGGCGACCACGAAGGCCTCCTGCATCGCCTCCTCGGCCACGTCGATGTCACCGAACTGGCGGATCAGGGTGGCGGCGACCCGACCCTGCTCCTCGCGGAAGATCCGCTCGAGCAGGGCCGGGGGCGCGGCGTCGGCCACGGGCTACTCGTCCTGGAAGGGTCGGACCTCGACGTCACCCTGGCAGGCGAGAGCCCCGCGGCGGGCCCAGTCGAGGGCCTCGTCGAGGTCGGCGGCCTCGATGATCCAGAAGCCGCCGAGGTACTCCTTGGTCTCGGCGTAGGGGCCGTCGGTGACGAGGGTCTCGCCGTCCTTCAGGCGGACCGTGGTGGTGGCCTCCACGCGTGCAGGCCGCCGCCGAAGACCCACTTGTCGGCGGCCATCACCTCGGCGTTGAAGGCGTCGACGGCCTCGAACACGGTCTGCATCTCCTCGGGGGTCATCGCCGCCATGCGCTCGGCATCGGCCGGGTCGTGGTGCACGGACAGCATGTACTGGGTCATCGGTGTCTCCTTCTCGGGGAACGGCCCGGTGCCGCTTCCTACCCCGTCCACGATCCGAACGCCGCCGGATCGACAGGTCGCAGGAAGTTTCTCGCTCGCTACCGTCCCCCGGCGTGGAGATCCTGTCCGCCCTGTTCGTGGACAACGTGGACCTGCGGCCGGCCGAGGGCGGCGCCTCCCGCATCGACCTGACCGGGGTCCAGTTCTCGGCGGTGGCGCCCACCCCCCTGCCCCTCACCTGGGCCCCGCACCTCTCGGTGATCATCCGTTGTGCCCCCGACGAGCCGGGCACCGGCGTGCTCGAGGTGGTCTACGAGCGGGACGGGGAGCGCCTGGCCCGCAACGTGCAGCCCCTCGAGGTCGAACCGGGCAAGTTCACCCAGCGCCTGGTCCGGGGTGAGATCGACTTCGAGTCCTACGGGACGGTCGTGGCCAAGTGCCGGGTCGACCAGGGTCCCGTCCTCAACGTGCCCTACACCATGCTGGCGCCGCCCTCGTCATGACCTTCGGTGCCGCCATCTCCGAACACCCGCTGGCCACGCAGGCGACGGGTGAGGTGGTGGGCGAGGTGCTGGAGCGGGTGGGCGAGGCCCCCGATCTCGCCGTCCTCTTCGTGACGCCGCCGCACCTCGGGCTGATGGCCGAGATCGCCGAGACGGTCCGCACCGTGCTGCGTCCGGGGACGCTGCTCGGCGCCGCGGCGTCCACGGTGGTCGGCGGTCCCCGTGAGGTCGAGGAGGGCCCGGCGATCAGCCTCTGGGCCGGGCGGGTCGGCCCGGTGGAGCCGGTGCGCCTGGAGACCCAGCGCCTGAACGGCGGCTGGGCCCTCACCGGCCTGCCCGCCCAGGACGACGACGCTCCCCCGCGCACCCTGCTGCTGCTCACCGACCCGTTCACCATCCCCATGGACGGTGTGCTGCGACCGGTTGCGGGCGAAGGCGCCCGGCCTCCAGGTGGTCGGCGGCATGGCCTCGGCCGCCCGAGGGCCGGGCGGCAACCGGCTGGTCCTCGACGACGCCGTGTACGACCGCGGCGCGGTGGGCGTGCTGCTGGGGTCGTCGGTCGTGTCCGCACCGTGGTCTCCCAGGGTTGCCGACCCGTCGGTCAGGCCTACGTGGTCACCCGGGCCACCGACGACGTGATCCAGGACCTGGCCGGGGTCCCCGCCCTGGACCGCCTGCGGGAGATCGTCGGCGGCCGACCGAAGCCGACCGGGCGCTGCTCCAGGAGGGACTGCACATCGGTCAGGTCGTCGACGAGCAGCAGGACACCTTCGGCCCGGGCGACTTCCTGGTCCGCAACGTCAGGGGGGCCGACGCCGAGGCCGGTGACATCGCCGTCGGGCGGCGTCGCCCCCGTGGGCTCGACCGTCCAGTTCCACGTCCGGGACGCCGAGAGCGCGGACGAGGACCTCCGCCACCTCCTCGCCGGCCAGGACGGGCGGGCCGCGCTCGTCTTCACCTGCAGCGGGCGGGGCAGCCACCTCTTCGGCGAGCCCGACCACGACGCCGGCCTGGTCGACGACCAGGTCGCCCGGGGTGCGGTGGCGGGGATGTTCTGTGCCGGCGAGCTCGGGCCGATCGGCGGTCGCAACTTCGTGCACACCTTCACCGCGTCGGTGGTCCTCTTCGACGGCTGAAACCCTTCTCCCGTCATCCCGGGCTGGGTAGGGTCCCAGGCCTACGGCTGGGGAGGCTGGGTCGACCCTCGAGGATCAGGCGATCAACGTCATCCGGGGCCTGTCGATGGATGCGCCCCAGACGGCGAACTCCGGGCACCCGGGCACGCCATGGCGCTCGCGCCGCTGGCCCACGTGCTCTGTGCACCCGGGTCATGAGCTACGACGCCGGCGACCCCGAGCTGGCCCGACCGCGACCGCTTCGTGCTGTCGGCCGGTCACGCGTCGATGCTGCTCTACTCGATGCTGCTACCTCACCGGGTACGGGCTCACGCTCGACGACCTGCGGCAGTTCCGCCAGTGGGGCTCGGCCACGCCCGGCCACCCCGAGTACCGCCACACCGCCGGCGTCGAGGTCACCACCGGGCCGCTGGGCCAGGGCGTCGCCAACGGCGTCGGCATCGCGCATCGCCGAGGCCAACCTCCGGGCCCGCTTCGGCGCCGAGCTCTGTTCGACCACCACATGTTCGTGCATCTGCTCCGACGGCGACCTCTAGGAGGGCGTCAGCCACGAGGCCGCGTCGCTCGCCGGCCACCTCGGCCTCGGTCGGCTGGTCTACGTCTACGACGACAACCACATCTCGATCGACGGCCCGACCGAGCTGTCGCTACTCCGACGACGCCGCCCGAGCGGTTCGGGCCTACGGCTGGCACGTCGTCGAGACTCGGCGAGGTGGCCAACGACTGCGACGCGCTCGAGGCCGGCCTCCGCCGGGCCATGGCCGAGGAGGACCGCGCCCGACCTGGTCGTGCTCCGCAGCCACATCGGCTGATCCGTCGCCCAACGTACACCGACACCGCGGACGCCCACGGCAACCCGCTCGGCGCCGAGGAGATCGCCGAGCACCAAGGACATCCTCGGGCTGCCGCCGGACGAGACCTTCTACGTGCCCGACGACGTCCTCGGCGTCTACCGCGAGGCCGGCGGCGCGGGCGCGCCGCCCGCGACGCGTGGGAGAAGCGGCTGCGATCCGCATCGACGAGCGAGCCGCAGCGGCCCAGGTCGACGCCTGCCTCGCCGGCGACGGCCTGCCCGGCTGGGCCGACGCCCTGCCCGTCGTGGGAGGCCGGCGAGAAGGTCGCCACCCGCAGGCCAGCGGCGCGAAGGTCGTGACACGCCATCGCTCGACCAGGTCGTCCCGGGCCTCGTGGGCGGTGGCGCCGACCTCACCGGCAACACCGGCACCGAGCTGAAGGGCGCGGCCGTGCGTCGGCACCCGACGACCTCGGCGGCCGCCAGATCCACTGGGGCGTCCGCGAGCACGCCATGGGCTCGATCATGAACGGCATGGCCGTCCTCGGGCGGCTGCTGCCGGTCGGGCGGCACCTTCTTCGTGTTCAGCGACTACATGCGGCCCGCGGTCCGCCTCGCCGCGCTCGTCGGGCTACAAGTCGTCTGTTCGTGTGGTCGCACGACTCGGTCGGCGTCGGCGAGGACGGTCCGACCCACCAGCCGGTCGAGCACCTCGCTGGCGCTCCGGGCGATCCCGGACCTCTGCGTGGTGCGGCCGGCCGACGCCAACGAGACGGCCGCACGCGTGGCGGCTCGCACATCGACGGCGACGGCCCGATGGCGCTGATCCTCACCCGCCAGAACCTGCCGGTGCTCGAGGGCACGCGCGACCGGTGCCGAGGCGCTGGCCCGCGGCGCCTACGTGCTCGCCGACGAGCCCCGAGGGCGACCCGACCTCGTGCTGATCGGCACCGGGTAGCGAGGTGTCGCTGTGCGTGGCGGCCGCGCGAGCTGCTCGCCGCGCGAGGGCTTCGGCGTGCGGGTCGTCTCGATGCCGTCGTGGGACCTCTTCGCCGCCCAGCCCGACGAGCTACCAGGCGGCGGTGCTGCCCGCCGGGCGTGCCGACGCTCGCGGTCGAGGCCGGGGTGACCTTCGGCTGGGACCGCTGGGCCGACGCCGCCCTCGGCCTCGACCGCTTCGGCGCGTCGGCCCCCGGGGGCGAGGCGCTCGACAAGCTCGGCTTCAACCCGACGGCGGTGGCCGAGTCGGCCCGTCGCCTGCTCGCCTGACCTGCTCGCCTGACCCGGAGGATCCCATGACCAAGCTCGCAGCGCCTCTACGACGAGCAGGGCCAGAGCCCGTGGCTCGACAACCTGCGCCGGGGCTGGATCACCAGTGGTGAGCTCCAGGCGTGGGTCGACCAGGGGATCCGGGGCATCACGTCGAACCCGTCGATCTTCCAGAAGGCCATGGGCACCGGCGAGGACTACGACGCTCCAGCTCGCCGACGCTGGCCGGCCAGAGCATCGACGACGCCTACTGGGCGCTGGTCGTCCAGGACATCGAGGACGCGTTGGCCATCCTGCGGCCGGTCTACGACAGCAGCGGCGGTGAGGACGGCTACGTGTCGGTCGAGGTCGCCCCGTCCCTCGCCCGCGACACCGAAGGGACCATCGCGGCCGCCCGCGAGCTCCACGAGCGCATCGACGAGCCCAACCTCTACGTGAAGATCCCCGGCACCGCCGAGGGCATCCCGGCCATCCGCCAGATGATCGCCGAGGGGCGCAGCATCAACGTCACCCTGATCTTCTCCCTGGAGCGCTACGAGGACGTCATGGAGGCCTACCTGAGCGGGCTCGAGGCGGGCACGGGGGACCTGACCAAGGTCAGCAGCGTGGCCTCCTTCTTCATCAGCCGGGTGGACACCGAGGTGGACCGGCGCCTCGACGAGATCGGCACCCCCGAAGCCCTGGCCCTGCGGGGCCGGGCCGCGGTCGCCCAGGCCCAGGTGGCCTACGACCTCTTCCTGCAGACCTTCTCGGGTCCCCGGTGGGATGCCCTGGCCGAGCGGGGGGCCCGCGTCCAGCGACCGCTGTGGGCGTCGACCTCGACCAAGAACGAGGCCTACCCCGACACCCTCTACATCGATTCGCTGATCGGGCCCGACACGGTCAACACCGTCCCCGACGGGACGCTGGTGGCCTTCGAGGACCACGGCACCGTGGCCCGCACCATCGACGCCGATGCGGGTGCCGCCAAGGGCAGTCCTCGCCTCGGTGGAGGCCGCCGGCGTCGACCTCGAGGACGTCGGTCGTCGACTGGAGGACGAGGGCGTGGCCGCCTTCGAGAAGTCCTTCGACGAGCTGCTCGACACCCTGGGCACCAAGGCCGAAGCGCTCGGCGCGGCCTGAGCCCAACGGCGTGGGTCGGGGCTGGCGCCCCGGCGTCGCCTATCGTCAGGCCTGTGTTCGGGGAGCTCGTGGTGGTCGACAGCGTGGCGGCGGAGTTCGCCGAGCGCGTGCATCGAGGCGTTCCTGGCTCGACCCTCCGAGTTCTTCTCGCTCGTGCTGTCCGGCGGCGCAACGGCTCGCACCTGTTATGAGGGACTGGCCGAGGCAGGCGGTGCGCAGATCGACTGGTGGCGGGTCGACGTCTACTGGGGCGATGAGCGCTGCGTTCCCTTGGACCACGAGGACTCCAACTACCGCCTCGGCCGTGAGGCGCTCCTCGAGAAGGTCGGGGCGGTCAACGCCAACTTCCCGATGCGTTGTGAGGACGGTCCCGACCGCTACCACCAGCTGGTGGGCGAAGTCGGCCAGTTCGACGTGATCCACCTCGGCCTCGGCACTGATGGCCACACCGCGTCCCTCTTCCCCGACTCCCCTGCCCTCGACGCCGACCCTGGCCGTCTGGTCGTCATGAACGAAGACCCGACCGGGCGCAACCCCCACCCCCGGGAGACCTTGACCTTCAGCGGCATCGATCGGGCGCGCCTCGCCCTGGTGACCGTGAGTGGCGCCGAGAAGGCCGAGGCCATGGCCGCCACCGTCGCCGGTGAGACCCCCGCCTCCCGCATCCGGGCCGAGCAGGTCGTCTGGCTGGTCGACCGCGAGGCCGCCGCCCTCCTCAGCTGACGTCCACCGCACCGACGGTGGCGATGACGGCGACCCTCAGCCGACGGCGGGTTCGGTCCGGGGGGTCAGGCGGGCCACCCCTTCGGCGACAGCCCAGGAGACCAGCGGCGCCACGACGAAGGAGCCGAGGTCGAGGCCGGGGCTGCTGGCGACGGTGAGCAGGTCCACGCCGGCCTCGAGGGTCCCGTCCTGCACCACCCCGAGCACCACCACCGAGGCCAGGCCGGCCAGGGAGCCCACGACGACCGAGGCGCTGGAGGCGGAGCGCCGCAGGCCGAGGAACACCGGGACCACCGTGGCCGCGGCGACCAGATCGGCGATGAGGAACAAGCGGAGCACGTCGTAGCCCTTCAGGGCGATCAGCACCGCGGGCACGGTGAGCACGACGGTGATGATCTTGGCCCCGGTCAGCGAGAGGCGGCCGTCGCTCAGGTCCCGGTCGATGAGGGCGGCCAGGGCGCTCTGCAGGGTGTCGACGCTGGAGGCCACGAGGGCGATGGCCAGGACGGCCACGACGAGGATGATCACCTGGGGCAGGCCGTCGAGCAGGGCGAAGAACGGCACCGGCGAGGGCTCGGTGCCCTCGTAGACGGCGATGCCCCCGGCCACGAGGCCCGTGAAGCCGATGGGCAGGAGGACCAGGAACGACAGGAGCGCCGCACCGCGACCGGCACGGGTGACCACCGAGGCATCGGCCGCCGACCAGGTTCGTTGCCAGTAGCCCTGGTGGAAGAGGTTGGCGGCGGTGATGGCGATGCCCAGGACGATGATGCTCTCCCAGCCCGCCCGGGAGAACGTGTCCAGGCCGCCGTCCCGGGCCCGGGCCAAGGGGTCCTCGACGTGGAGGAACATGGCGCCGAGGGCCACCGACACCAGGACCATGATCATCACGGCCTGGACCTGGTCGGTGCGCAGGGAGGCCGGCAGGCCGCCCCAGGCCGTGTAGCCGGCGGTGACCGCCGCCACCGCCACGATCGACACCCACGGGTCGATCCCGCCGAGGAGGTCCATGACCCCGCCGATGGCGGTGAGCTCGGCGGTGATGAACATGAACATGTAGAAGACCGAGACGAAGGCCACCCAGGCCTGCGCCGGCCGACCGAAGCGCATCCGCACCCAGTCGGTGAGGGTGACCCCGTCGGGGGCGGCGGCCCGGATCTTCGGGCCCAGCCACGCGTAGGCCAGGAACGGCAGGGCCCCACCGATGGCGTAGCCGAGGACGCCCAGGATCCCGATGGCCTGACCGACCTCGGGCGGGGCGAAGAGGATCCACGACCCGAGGCCCGACGCCATGAACGCCAGGGCCAGCCGGTTGACCGACTGGCTGTCGCGGGCGGTGAGGTAGTCGTCGACGTCGCGGCCGCCACCGGCCCCGCGGGCGACCAGGACCAGCGCCCCCAGGACCGCAACGAGGGCGGCCAGGGCGAGGGTGGTGGAGATCATGAGGACGACTCCCATCCGAAGTGGTCGATCGGGCCGTGCCCGGCACCCAGGCGCCAGGCGGCCCCGCCCCGGACGCCGCGGTCGATGAAGGCCTTCGCCTGGCGCAGCGCGGCGAGGGGCTCGAGGCCCTGGGCCAGGCCGGCCGCGGTGGCCGACGCGAACGAGCACCCCGTGCCGTGCACGTTGGGGGTGTCGATGCGTTCGCTGGTCAGCGTGGTCGCGTCGGCGCCGTGGGCCACGGCGTCGGTGGCCGACCCGTCCAGGTGGCCGCCCTTGACCACCACCCACGCGTCGCACTCCGCGCTGCAGCTCTGCTGCCGCTGCGGCTGCATCGTCGGCGTCCTCCAGCAGGCGGCCCACGATCACCGAGGCCTCCAGGAGGTTGGGGGTGATGACCTCGGCATGGGGGAAGAGCAGCTCGCGGTACGCAGCTTCGGCGTCCTCGGCCAGCAGGCGGTCCCCACTGCTGGCCACCATCACCGGGTCCACGACCAGGTGGGGCAGGTCACCCGCCGCGGCCCGACGGGCCACCAGCTCGACGATCTCGACGGTCGCCAGCATCCCGGTCTTGACCGCGGCCACCGGCAGGTCGGCCAGGACGGCATCGATCTGGGCCTCGACGGCCCGAGGGTCCAGCACGTCGACCCGGGTGACCGCCACCGTGTTCTGGCTGGTCACCGCCGTGATGGCACTGGTGCCGAACACGCCCAGTGCGGCGAAGGACTTCAGGTCGGCCTGGATGCCCGCGCCGCCGCCGGAGTCGGAGCCGGCGATGGTCAGGGCGACGGGCGGGGTCATGAGGGCACCTCCTGGTCGAGCAGGGCCCGGACCGCGGCGGCCGGGTCCTCGGCGCCCATGACCGCACCCATGACCGCCACGCCGGCGGCGCCGGCGGCGAGGCAGGACCCGACGGTGTCGACCTGGATGCCGCCGAGGGCGTAGACGGGCAGCAGGGCGTCGGCCACCAACGCCGCCAGGCCGTCGGGGCCGAGGGCGGGGCCGTAACCCGGCTTGCTGTCGGTGGCGAAGACCGGCGAGACCGTGGCGTAGGCGGCGCCGTGGGCCGCGGCCCCCGCCAACTCGACCGCCCCGTGACAGGATCGACCGACGAGCAGGCCCTCGTCCTCGGGCCAGGGGTCATCGGCGGCGAGGTGGACCGTCCCCGCTCTCAGCTCCCGGGCCAGGACCGGATCGGAGGCCACGATCAGCTCGGCGGCACCGCACGCCTCCGCCACCCGCTCGCCGAGCGCCCGGCGCTGTGGCCCCGGCAGGGTCTTCTCCCGGTAGAGGATGGTCGTGGCCCCGCCCGCGACCGCCGCGGCGACCGTCTCGGCCAGGTTCCGTCCGGCGGTGCGGGACTGGTCCCGGTCGGTGAGCACGAGGAGGCGCATCAGAGCTCGGGCCCCAGCAGGTCGGGACGGCCTCGGTCAGACGTCGAGGCGTCGGCGTAGTGGCGCCGGGGGATGCGGCCGGCCCGTCGGGCCAGGCGCCCGCCCGCCACGGCGTGGGCCATGGCCTCCGCCATGGCCACGGGGTCCTGAGCCCGGGTCACCGCCGAGGCCAACAGGACGGCGTCACAGCCCAGCTCCATGGCGAGGGCGGCATCCGACGCGGTCCCCACGCCGGCGTCGAGGACGATCGGCACCGTCGCCTCGTCCACGATGAGGGCGATGTTGTACGGGTTGTTGATCCCCATGCCGCTGCCGATCGGCGAGCCCAGCGGCATGACCGCCGCGCAGCCGAGGTCCTCGAGTCGCCGGGCCAGGATCGGGTCGTCGGTCGTGTAGGCCAGGACGGTGAAGCCGTCGGCGACGAGCTGTTCGGCGGCGGCCACCAGCTCGACGGGATCGGGTAGCAGGGTGCGGTCGTCGCCGATGACCTCGAGCTTCACCCAGTCGGTCTCGAAGGCCTCCCGGGCGAGGCGGGCAGTGCGCACGGCTTCGGTCGCCGTGTAGCAGCCGGCGGTGTTGGGCAGGACCGCCACACCGAGGCGGTCGAGCACCTCGAGCACCGAGCCGGGCGCAGACGGGTCGAGCCGGCGGAGGGCCACGGTCACCAGCTCGGTGCCGGAGGCCACGACCGCCCGCTCGAGGACATCGAGGCTGGGCGCGCCGCCGGTGCCGAGGATGAGGCGGGAGCCGAAGGCGCGGTCCCCGATGACCAGTGGGTCGACGTCGGCATGGTCCGCCATCTCAGCCTCCCTGGGCCGCGGTCAGGATCTCGAAGCGGTCGCCGTCGGTCACCGGGGTGGTGGCCCACTGGCTGCGGGGCACGACCTCCTCGTTGCGGGCCACCGCCACGCCGCGGGGCGACTCGAGGTGGCGGGCCACGAGGTCGGCCACGGTGGTCCCCGCCGCCAGGTCCTCGGCGACGCCGTTGAGGGTCACGGCGACCTTCACGACGCCTCGGCCGGCGTGAAGCGATCGGGCCCGAAGCCCACGATCTCCGCGACGGCGGGTCCGACCCCGAAGAGCCCGGCGACGGCATCGGCGGTGACCGGGGTCAGCAGGATCCCGTTGCGGTGGTGCCCGGTGGCGACGAACAGGCCGTCGACGGTCGTGGGCCCGACGACCGGCTCGTTGTCCGGAGAACCGGGGCGGAGACCGGCGCCGATCTCCGCCAGTTCGAGGTCGAGCAGACCGGGGACGAGCACGGCGGCGTCGTGCAGCAGCTGATGGATGCCCTCGACGGTGACGGTGGTGTCGAAGCCCTGCTCCTCCACCGTGGCCCCGACCACGATGCGTCCGCTCGCCCGGGGCACGAGGTAGAGAGAGCGTCCCCGGACCAGGCCCCGGACGTTGCCGGCGAGCACGGGCTCGTCCACGGGGCCCTGGATGCGCAGGATCTGGCCCTTCACCGGCCGCACCGGGGGTCGGGCGTCGGCGGGGAGGCCCTCGATGCCCGCCGACCACGCCCCGGCGGCCAGGAGCACCCGATCGGCGGCGAGGACCGTGTCGTCGCCGAGGGCCACGCCCGCGACGGCCCCGTCCTCGACCACGATGCACCGGACCGCCTGGCGCACGACGTCGACGCCCCGCCCGGCCAGCGCGGCCAGGAGGGCTTCGGCGAGGAGGCGGTTGTCGGCTTGGTGGTCGCCCAGCACCCGGAGGCCGCGGCGCACGCCAGGGGCCAACGCCGGCTCCACCGCCCGGGCCTGTGAGCCGGTGAGGGGCTCGGCGTCGAGGCCGAGACGGTCGAGGTAGGCCGCGAGGTCATCGAGGACCCGGGCGTCGTCGGCATCGAGCGCGACCAGGAGGGACCCGCAGGTCCGGTAGCCGACCGGGCAGCCGGACTCGGCCTCCAGTTCGGCGGCGAAGGCGGGCCACCGCTCGGCGCCGCACCGGTTGAGTCCCAGGAGGCGGTCTTCGCCGTAGTGGGCCTCGGTGACCGGCGCCAGCATGCCGGCGGAGGCGTGGGTGGCCTGCGAGCCCGGCGCCGGGTCACAGACGGTGACGGTCAGACCCCCCTGGGCCAGCCGCCACGCCGAGGCCAGCCCGATGGCGCCGCCGCCGACGACGATCACCTCGGTCGGGGTCATGGTTGATGCCTCTTCGCCTGACGGCTCATCGGCTTGCGGGCCTCTTCGGCCCGCCGATCGTCTTCGACGCTCATCGCCCCGCCTCGATGGCGGCCAGGAGGTCCACGGTCGCCTGCCGGGGGTCGTCGGCCCGGCTGACCGCGCCGACGACGGCGATGCCGTGGGCCCCGGTGGCCATGACCTCGGGCACCCGCGCCAGGGAGATGCCGGCGATGGCGATGACCGGGACCTCGACCGCGGCGGCCACGGCGGCCACGCCCGAGGGCCCGATCGGGTCGGGCAGACCGTCCTTGGTGGTGGTCGCGTAGGTCGGACCCACACCGAGGTAGTCGGCCCCGGCGCGCACGAGGGCCTGGCCGCTCTCGGGGTCGCGGGCGGTGGCCCCGATGATCGCCGCCGGTCCCAGGAGGCGCCGGGCCACGGCCACGGGCAGGTCGCGGTCGCCGAGGTGGACCCCGTCGGCGCCGCAGGCGAGCGCGATGTCCACGCGGTCATCGATCAGACAGGTCGCGCCGGTCTCCCGGCAGCGGGCCACGATCGCCTCGGACAGGGCCAGCAGGGCCCGGTCGTCGAGGGCCTTGGCCCGGATCTGGATGACCGGCGCCCCGGCCGCCACGGCGGCGTTCACCACGTCGAGGGGATGCAGGGGGGCGTCGAGGTCGGTCAGCACCTGCAGCCGTCCGATCACCTTGCCCATGAAGCACTCCCTCCGCCGGCATGAACCGGATCAGGTCGACGGTCGGAGGTGCGTCACCTCCCTCTCAGCCCGGTGCGCCGGACTCCCGTTTGCGGGGCGAACCGTAGCGCGACCGGTCAGGAACGGTCGGTAGGGTTCCGCAAGATGGCGAACCCCCTCCTTGGCCGGTCCCTCGAGGACCTCATGACGGAGGCCGCGGCGGTGCGGGACCTGGCCCACGGGCGACGGGTCACCTACTCCCCCAAGGTCTTCATCCCACTCACCCGGCTGTGTCGTGACCGCTGCGGGTACTGCACCTTCGCCACGGCGCCGGCGCGGGTCGAAGCCGCGTACCTCACCCCGGACCAGGTCCTGGAGATCGCCCGCGCCGGGGCGGCCGCGGGGTGTCACGAAGCCCTCTTCACCCTCGGCGAGCGCCCCGAGGAGCGCTACCCCGCCGCCCGCGACTGGCTGGACGAGAACGGCTACGCCTCCACGGTGGACTACCTGGTGGCCATGTGCCGCCTGGTCATCAGCGAGACCCACCTGCTCCCCCACGCCAACGCCGGGGCGCTCTACGCCGACGAACTTGCCGCCCTCCGGGAGGTGGCGCCGTCCCAGGGGATGATGCTGGAGACCCTCGCCGCGGTCCCCGCCCACGAGGGCTCCCCCGACAAGGAGCCGGCCCGACGCCTGGCCACCCTGGAGGCCGCGGGCGCGCTGGCCATCCCCTTCACCACGGGGATCCTGGTGGGCATCGGTGAGACCCGCCAGGACCGGGTCGACGCCCTCGAGGCCATCGCCGCCGGCCAGCGTCGGCACGGCCACGTGCAAGAGGTCATCGTCCAGAACTTCCTGCCCAAGGCGGGGACGGCGATGCACAAGGCCGACCCCTGTCCGCCCGACGACTACCTCGAGGCCATTGCCCTGGCCCGCCTGATCCTGCCTCCCGAGGTGCACGTCCAGGCCCCGCCCAACCTGTCCGATGACTTCGGTCGACTCCTCGATGCCGGGATCGACGACTGGGGTGGTGTCTCCCCGATCACCGCCGACCACGTCAACCCCGAGCGGCCCTGGCCGGCCGTCGAGCGCCTGCGGGCGGTCACCGAGGCCGCCGGTCACGTGCTGGCCCCCCGGCTCACCATCTATCCCGAGTACGCCCTCGACCCCGGCCGTTGGCTCGACGAGGGGCTGCGGTTCCCGGTCCTGGACCACAGCGACGCCGAGGCCCTCGGTCGCGATGACCACTGGTACTCCGGGGCCGATGCCCTGCCGCCCGTGTTGGTGCCCGGACCGGTGTCGACCACCGGACCGGTCGCCGCCATCCTCGAGGGTGTCCTGGCGGGTCACGAGGTCAGCGAGGACGAGATCGTCACCCTGTTCTCGGCCCGGGGCCCCGAGGTGGCGGCGGTGGCCGCCGTCGCCGACACGTTGCGGCAGCGGGCGGTGGGCGACGTGGTCACCTTCGTCCACAACCGGAACATCAACTACACGAACGTCTGCACGTTCAAGTGCCGGTTCTGCGGCTTCTCCAAGGGGCCGCTGTCGCTCAACCTCCGGGGCAACCCCTACCTGCTGACCCTGGACGAGATCGCCGACCGCGTGCGGGAGGCCGCTGACCTCGGGGCCACCGAGGTCTGCCTGCAGGGCGGCATCCACCCGGACTTCGACGGCGACTACTACATCGACGTGGCCCGGGCGGTGCACGACGCCGTGCCCGACATGCACATCCACGGGTTCACCGCGCTGGAGGTCACCGAGGGGGCCAAGCGCCTGGGCGAGCCCCTGGCCGACTACCTCGTCCGCCTCCAGGAGGCCGGGCTCAAGACGCTGCCCGGCACGGCGGCGGAGATCCTCGACGACGAGGTCCGCGCCGTCCTCTGTCCCGACAAGATCAACACCGAGGAGTGGCTGGAGGCCCACCGCACGGCCCACCGCGTCGGCCTGCGCTCCAACATCACGATCATGTTCGGGGCCATCGAGCAGCCCCGGTCCTGGGCCCGGCACCTGGTCCGCACCCGGGACCTCCAGAAGGAGACCGGCGGTTTCACCGAGTTCGTGCCCCTGCCCTTCGTGCACATGGCCACCCCGATGTACCTCCAGCGCAAGGCCCGGCGCGGTCCCACCTTCCGGGAGGTCGTGCTCATGCACGCCATCGGCCGGATCACCTACGACGGCCTCATCGACAACATCCAGTGCTCCTGGGTGAAGCTGGGTGTGGGCGGGGCCCGTCAGCTCCTGCAGGCCGGGGTCAACGACCTCGGCGGCACGTTGATGGACGAGAACATCTCGCGGGCCGCCGGTGCCGAGCACGGCCAGGGCCTCGAGGAGGCGGACTTCCGGGAGATCGTCGAGCCGCTGGGCCGTCGCCTGGAGCAGCGCACCACCCTCTACGGCCGGGTGGCCCCGGCTTGACGCCTTCGTGAGCCCCCGGGTCAAGACCGGATCGGCGGCCATCGACCGTCAGATCGAGGCCTTGCTCGACGAGTGCGGCGCCACCGAGGACCGGGACCTCCTCTTCGACATCATCGCCTCCGGCGTCCTGCTGGCCGGCGACGACAGCGACCGCCTGGACCTCAAGATCACCGCCGCCACCCTGGCCGAGATGCGGGTGGCGTTCAACGCCTTCGCCCCCTACCGAGACCAGCCCAAGGTGACCATCTTCGGCTCGGCCCGGATCCTGGCCGATGATCCCCTCTACCTGTCGGCCCGGGACGCGGCCGCGCTCCTGGCCGCCGAGGGCTGGATGGTCGTCACCGGCGCCGGCCCCGGGATCATGGCCGCGGGCCTGGAGGGGGCCGGCCGGGAGAAGTCCTTCGGGGTGAACATCCGGCTGCCCTTCGAGCAGGAGGCCAACGAGTTCATCCACGGCGACCACAAGCTCGTGTCCATGAAGTACTTCTTCACCCGCAAGCTCGAGCTGGTGAAGGAGTCCCAGGGCTTCCTCGTGCCTGCCCGGCGGGTTCGGGACCCTGGACGAGACCTTCGAGCTGCTCACCCTCCAGCAGACCGGCAAGTCGGTGCCGACCCCGATCGTCTTCCTCGACGAGCCGGGCGGCACCTACTGGGAGGGCTGGCGCCGCTTCACCCTCGACCACGTGGCCGCCGGCGGCTACATCTCCGCCGAGGACCTCGGCATCGTGACCATCACCGACGACGTGGAGGTGGCCGTCGAGGCGGTGCTCGGCTTCTACCGCAACTACCGGTCGATCCGCTGGGTGGGCAAGACCCTCGTCGTGCGACTGGTGGCCGAGCCCACCGACGACGAGGTGGCCATGCTGAACGACGAGTTCGGGGCCCTGTTGGCGGAGACGGGTCGGATCGAGCGCAGCGGGCCGCTCCCGCCCGAGGTCAAGGACGGTGAGCAGCTCGACCTGCCCCGGCTGGTCATGGACTTCGACATCCGTCACTTCGGTCAGCTGCACGCCTTCATCCATCGCCTCAACGAACTGGGCTCGGCCCCGGCCACGACGCCGGCCCTCAGCGACCCGCCCCGGGGCTGAGCGCCCCTCGCCGTCGGTCCCCGGTCCGGTCGGTCAGTCGATCGTCCAGGCGCTGTCGTCGGGCTCCTGCAGCAACCCCACGGCCTTGTCCACGGCCCGCCGGGCCCGGGTCAGGCGCCGCTCGTCCACGGGCAGCTCGTTGCCCCCGGCGTCGATGGACTCGCGCAGGCGTTGGATGGCCAGATCGGCCATCTCCTCGCTGATCGCCTCCAGACGGTGACGGATGTCATCGAACTCTCCGGCCATGGGCGTCAGTTTGGCTCACGGCGAGCCGGTTTCAGCCGACCGGACATGCAATGGGTGCCTTCTCCGCACAGGAGCTTCAACGAACCGCGGCCGCAGGCGGGATGATGTTCCCGGCCCACGTCCTGGACCAGTTCGTCGCCGCCATCGACTCCGGCAAGCACGTGATCCTCACCGGGCCCCCGGGCACGGGGAAGACCACGCTGGCCTACATGGGCGCCGAGGTGGCGCAGCGGGCGATGCTGTGCGCCGGCTACCTGCCGACCACGGCCACCACCGAGTGGACCACCTACGAGACCATCGGCGGCCTCCAGCCGACCGCGGAGGGCCTGATCTTCCGCCCCGGCCTCTTCGTGGACGCCATCGAGAGCGGTCGCTGGCTGGTCATCGACGAGCTCAACCGCTCCAACTTCGACCGGGCCTTCGGCCAGCTCTTCACCGTGCTGTCGGGCCAGCCCGTCGTGCTCCCCTTCAAGCGCAAGGGCACGCCGAACCCGCTGTCGATCGTGCCCGCCGGCGTGGAGCCCCCGCCCCACACCGACGTCATCCGCCTGCCCAGCAAGTGGCGGATCGTGGCCACGATGAACGTGTTCGACAAGAACCTGCTCTTCGAGATGTCCTACGCCCTCATGCGCCGCTTCGCCTTCATCGAGGTGGGTGCCCCCGACGACGAGTCCTACCGCCGCCTGCTGGACGGCCCGGGCGAGATCGTCAGCCGCCTGCTCTGCCTGCGGAAGTTCACCGACCTCGGCCCCGCGGTGTACCTGGACGCGGCCAAGTACGCCGCCCGGCGATCCCAGGACGGTCCCACCCCGTCCCGCCTGCTCTACGAGGTCTTCTACGCCTACTTCCTGCCTCAGTTCGAGGGCTTCGACGACCTGCGGGCGACCAAGCTCTACCGGACGATCGAAGGCCTGTTCGATCCGCCCGAGCAGGCCGAGGTCCAGCGCACGATGGGCGAGGTCCTGGGTGTCGAGCTCGCCCTCTGACCCTGCCGCCGGCAGGTCCCGCCCGCCCTCGGCGGGCATGGACCGCGAACCCGTACCCGGTGAGCGCACGGCGACCCACGAGCTCTGGGAACTGCTTCGCCGGCCGTTCAACGTGGTGGAGGCCGTCGACTCGGTGCTCGGCCTGTCCCCCAACGTCGTCAAGCAGCTCACCGGCGCGATGCTGGCCACCTGCTCGGAGGCCGAGGCCCTCCTGGCGGCCACGCCCCACACGATCCGGTCCCTGTCCATCTCGATGAGCAACCAACCTGAGGAGTGCCGCGGCGAGCTGCGGGGCCCGGTGCTGTGGTCCGAGACGTTCTCCTGCCGGTCCTCCAGCCCGGGCCGCAACGACGTGTACGTGTGTGCTGCCCCGTCCCGGGCCTACGACATCCCCGAGAACCGGGTCCTGGTGGCGGCGCTGCTGAGCGTGCGGGACGCCGGTCGCTCGGTGGACACCATCTCGGCCCGCTCCTATGACGACGACACCCTGCGCAAGGCCCGCTACAACGGCCAGCGGGCCAGTCGCCTGCTCGAGCACCGGGCGCTGTCCTCGGTGGCCCGCCACCGCCCCAGCCCCCGCGAGATCCGCCGGGCCCGTTCGGGCAACCGGCGCTCCACCTACACCCCGGCCCTGACCATGCTGGCCCGGGCCGCGGACCCCCTCGAGGCCGACGACATCCTCCCGTTCTGTGACCGGCGCACCCGGGCCCAGCACGCCGTGCTGGTGTCGATGGTGCGGGCCCTGCGCCGTCGGGGGCTCCCGGTCGAGCCGTTCCGGGCCGTGGCCGGGACACTGCAGTCGGGCCTCCTGCGCTACCACCACCCCCGTCGGCGGGGCGATCGCAGTCGACCGAGCGGCATCCTGGTGGGGCGCGTGCTGGTCGATGTGCCCGAGCGGGTCCGGGACCGCAACCGGGAGCGGGCGGAACACGCGCTGGTGGCCCGATCAGGCGGTCGACCGGCCGTCGTGGTCATGGACCCGAGCGATGTGGAGCGCGCCATCGACCTGGCGCTGGGCGAACCCGCCGCGGTGGCCGCCGCGGGTTAGGGCTCAGGACGGGCTCAGCCGGCCCAGTCCTCTTCCTTCAAGGCTTCGGCGGCGAGGCACCAGCTGGCGTGATCGTCACCCGGCTCGGCGCCGCACTCCGCACACGGCTCCTGATCGGTGCCCTCGAGCACATCGTCGAAGTCCGTCCTCGTCTGCTTCAGGGCACGGGCTTCCTCGAAGCGGCGATGTCGACCCTTTTCATGGGTTGCTACTCACGGGGCGCTCCCCCAGCCTGTCGTGCCTGGACATCGGATTGTAGCGGTGTCACCGGGACGTGCGATCGCACCTCGAGGACCAGTTCGCCGTGGTCGAAGGCGACGGCAACCGAGCCGTCCACCAGGCCGTCCAGGGCCTGGCCCACGACCTCGGCCCGCCAGCCCGAGCGCAGGCGGGAGGCCTTGTCCCCGCTGAGGTAGCTCTCGATGTCGTTGCGGGTGGCCAGCATCCCGGGATCGAGGTCCAGGTCGCGGGCGTGCTGGGCCAGCCAGGCCGAGGCGAGGGTGGCCGCCGGGCGCAGGTCCCGTCGCAGCTCCGGCACGCTGTCCTCGGCGGGCGGGTCGGCCACGAGGCCGGCCTCCACCGCGTCGAGGATGGAGCGGCCCACGGCGCCCTTGCTGACCCCCTTGTCCACGCCGCGGACGTCGGCCAGCTCCTCGGGCGTGCGGGGCGCACGCTGGGCGATGGCGACGATGGCCAGGTCCGACAGGACGTGGCGGACCGGTCGGTTGACCTCGGCGGCCCGCCGCTCCCGCCAGGCGGCGACGGCCCGGGCGACCGCCGCAGGACGGTCCTTCAGGCGACGCGGCCTCCTTGACCCGGCGCCAGGCCTCCTCGGGGTCCCGGCCCTCGCGGGCGTCCTCGATGGTGGCGGCGAACTCCCCTTCGGCCCAGGCCAGCCGACCCCGTTCGAGCAACTGGGCCTCCTGCTTGGCGTGGAGCTCGACCAGGTGGGCCACGTCGGCGGCGGCGTAGTCGAGCTGGCGCGCGGACAGCGGTCGGCGGAGCCAGTCGCTGAGGCGGTCGGCCTTGGGCAGGCGCACGCCCAGCTCACTGGAGAGCAGGGTGGCCAGGGACGGCGTCGAGGATCCGAGGAACCCGGCGGCCACCTGGGTGTCGAACATCCGGCGGGGCACCGTGCCGCACACCGCCAGCAGGACCTCGAGGTCCTGGCTGGCGGCGTGGACCACGGCCAGGCCGGGTCCGTCCAGCAGGTCGGCCATCGGTGCGATGTCGACCGCCAGGGGGTCGACCAGGACGACCTCGTCGTCCCAGGCCAACTGGATCAGGGCCAGCTCGGGGAAGTAGGTCCGCTCGCGGTGGAACTCGGTGTCGAAGGCCCAGACCTCGACGTCGCGGAGACGAGCCGAGGAGCTCGGCGAGCCCGGCCGGATCGGTGACGACGGTGGGGGTCGGCCCGCTCAGGTGGGGGCCCCGCCGGTCTCGATCTCCAGGCCGGCATCGATCCAGGCCAGCATCCCGCCGGCCACGTTGACCGCGTCGATCCCCTGGCCCCGCAGCCACTCGGCGGCCTGGAGGCTGCGGGCCCCGAGCGGCAGATGATCGGCAGGGTGCCCTCGGTGGGGACCTCGTCGACCCGCTCGACCAGCTCGCCCAGAGGGATGAGGATCACGCCCGCGACGTGGGCCTGGTCGTACTCGTCGGGGTTGCGGACGTCGAGGACGCGCCACGCCGGCCTCTCGTTGCCGGGCCAGCTCGGCCACGTCGATCTCGGGTACGTCCATCCGGCAGGGTACCGGGGCCGGTGCAGCCGGTCCGGCATCGGGCCCGTCGGGCCACGGGTGGCCGGCTACGGCAGGTCGTCGGGGGTGTCGGCGTCGGCGAGGGCCGTCGGCGGGCGAGGCCGTCGACCCCCACCACGTCACCAGGTCGGCCACCGCCCGGTGCGGGGCCCGCTCCCCCGCGTCGAACGCCGCCCGCAGCACCGGCTCGGCCCGGCGGTGGTAGGCGGCGTGCAGCAGCTCGTGGCGGCCGTCGTGCCAGGGCGCGGCCACGTCGGCGTCCCCCAAGGCGAGGGCGACGGCCCGGATGGTGTCGGCATCGGCGGCGGGCAGGTCGCAGGCCAGCACGACGACGACGTCCTCGGTGGTCGCGGCCAGGGCGGTCAGGATCCCACCGAGCGGGCCCTCCCCGGGATGGCGGTCCGGGCACGACGCGTCAGGCCCAGCGCGCTCGAGGGCCTCGAGGTCGCCGCCGACGGCGATGACCGGATCCGCACCGGCCGCCCGCAGCGCGTTGGCGACCCGGCGGGCCAGGGGGACGCCGTCGACCTCGATCAGGGCCTTGTCGGTGCCCATCCGGCGGCTGTCACCGCCCGTCAAGACGGCTCCGGCGAAGCGCAGGTCAGACCGTCCCGCCGTAGGTGGCCTCGCGGCCCCGGCTGGCCTCGTGGTCGGCGACCGACGTCGGCCAGGTCGGCCAGGAACTGGTCGGCGACCCGGGCGTGGCCCGGGGAGAGCATGAGGTGCAGGCCGCCCTGCTGGCGGTCGAGGTGCCAGCCGCGGTCGTCCATGGCGTCGCCCACGCCGAAGACGTCGAGGGTCGAGGAGCCGAACTCGAACACCGAGAGGTCGGGATCGCCGGTGATCTCGCAGGCCGTCGATGGCGGCGATCCCGGCCTGGATCTTCCGGGTGGTGTCCCGCACGACCTCCGGCCAGGCGGAGGTAGCCCTCGGCGCCCAGGTGACGGACCGCGGTCCAGGCCTCGGCGATGGGCACGCCGCCCCGGGTGCCGGCGGAGGTGGACGAGCCGTAGAGGCCGCCGGGCCAGTCGTCGTAGAGGAAGAACTGGTGCCGGTAGAGGTCCTTGGCCGCGTACAGCACCGTCGACGCGCCCTTGGTCGAGTAGCCGTACTTGTGGACGTCGGCGGACAGCGAGGTGACGCCGTCCACCCGGAGGTCCCAGGGCGGGACCGACTCGCCCAGCCGTTCCCAGAACGGCAGCAGCCAGCCGCCGAGGCAGGCGTCGACGTGGCAGAGCACGCCGGCGCCCTGGGCCACGGCGGCGACCTCGGGGATGTGGTCGATGACGCCGTACGGGTAGCACGGCGCCGAGGCCGACGACGAGGGCGGTGTTCTCGTTGATGTGCTCGGCCACCTGCTCGCCGTGGAGGCGGAGGTCGTCGGCCACCGGGATCCGGTGGTGGGGCAGGTCGAGGTACTTGGCCGCCTTGGCGAAGGCGGGATGGGCGGTGTTGGCGGTGCAGCAGCTCCGGCTCGGCGATGCCCTGCTCCCGGGCGTGGTCCCGAGCCACCTGGACGGCCAGGAAGATGCTCTCGGTGCCGCCGGAGGTCAGTGACCCGGCGCCGGGCTCACCGCCGAAGCAGGTCGCCGGCCATGAGCACGACCTCCTGCTCCATGCGGGGCAGGGTCTGGTAGGCGAAGGGGTTGAGCGCGTTCTCGTGCAGGAACCGCCCGGCCACCTCGTGCTGCAGGCCCTCGAGCACCTCGTCGTCGTGGTGGTAGACGAGGCTGAAGGCCCGCCCGCCCCGCCAGTCGATGTCGCCGGCCCGCTCCTCGTCGATCTCGGCCAGGAGCGCCTCGGCCCCGACCCCTTCCTCGGGGAAGCTGCTGATCCGGGGCCCGGCGATGTCCACCGCCGGAGACTAGGGGGCGTCGCCCGTGGCGTCAGCCGCCGTAGTTCATGCGGGTGTCCTCCATGCGGAGGACCTCGGTCTCCTCGTCGGCCTGGAAGCCGGCGTCGACCACCTCGCCGATGAACAGGGAGTGGTTGCCGACGTCGACGGTCTGGCGCACCTCGCAGTCGACGTAGGCCGGCGCCTGGTCGAGGATCGGCGCCCCGGTGAGCCCGTCGTGGAACGGGAAGCCGTTGAGGGTCATCGCCGTCGGCGTCGACCTCGACCGGCTTGGTGAACTTGCGCACGATCGCCCGGTCCTCCCGGGACACCGTGTTGAGGGCGAAGACCTGGCCCTCGGCGATGAGCTCGTGGGTGAACGCCGTCTTCTCGACGCTGATGGCCAGCAACTTGGGCTCGAAGCTGACCTGGCTGACCCAGTTGACGGTCATGCCGTTGCGCCGCTCCCCCGCCCGGCTGCCCACGACGTAGAGCCCCGACGGCAGGGTCCAGAGCACCCGCCGCCGCACCCGGTCGTACTCGTCCTGCTGCTCCTCGGTCGTCGACCCCCGGCGGATACGGCCCGATCGGTCCTGCCCCACCTGGTTCACCCATGATCCGAACCTACCGGTGACCTCGAGCACTCAGGGCAGGCGTCCACCGCAGCCATACCGGACGGGGGCCAGATGAACTCGGGCCATAGCACCAGGTCGGACGCGCCAAGTCCGCACCGGGTGCGCGCGGCGTCGGGGTCCAGGGCGTGGGCGGTGCCGTCGGGGACGGCGCAGGCTGGGGAGGAGCCGGTGGGCTGATCGGGGTCCTGCTCGGTGGCGACGATGGCCATCTCGTTCAGGGTGTCCGATGGACGGACGGGCCGCAACGCCGCTCAGGGGCCGCGGGCGAGGCGTGGCGGGTCGGGGCTGTCCGGGGGGAGGATGTCGCCGTCGGTGGTCCAGGTGATGCCTTGGGGGCTGGTGACCGTGCAGTGCTTGGTCACGGGGTCATAGACGAGGTCCCAGCCCTTGTGGCGGAGGTGGTGGTGGCGGACGCAGAGGAAGCGGCCGTTGCGGACATCGGTGGGTCCGTTGAGGGCGGCGTCGATGGCGTGGTCCATCTCGGTCCACTCCCCGGGCAGGTCACAGCCGGGCCAGACGCAGGTCTGGTCCCGGAAGCGCAGGGCCCGGCGTTGTTGGGCGGTGAAGTACCGGACCTGGGTGCCCAACTCGAGGGGGACACCGTCGGCGTCGGCGATGAGCCGTCCGATCGCGGAGTCGGCGGCCAGGCGGCGGAGCAGGGAGGGCGGGACGGGGCCGGCGCCGATGAGGTCACAGCGCATGTTCTCCAGATCGGTGACCGGCAGCCGCTGGAGGAACTCATAGGAGACCACGGCGTCGGTGGTGCGCAGCGGGCCGGCCGTCCTTGCCGTCCACCGCGGCGGCCAGGGCGGCCATCAGGGCGTCGTAGTTGGTCTGGGCGTTGGAGCGGCGGCCGCCGATCATCCCGGCGGGGTCCGGTTTGCGGTAGGCGTCCAGCACCTTGCTTGCAGCAGGGCGGTGCCTTCGGCCTCGAAGGTGCCCCGCACGTCGGACAGCCCATCGAGGAGCTGGCCGATCTTGAGCTCGCGGCGGTCGAAGCGCTCGAACTCCTTGTCCGGGTCGACCTCGTCGTCGGCCTTCTCGACCCACCGGTCGATCAGGATCTTGAACCGCTTGGCATCCAGCCGGCGGGCCGCGTCCAACAGGACGTGCTCGTCCTGTTCATAGACCGGCTCGCGTTTGTCGGTGACCGCCCGGCCCAACTGGTGGGCCAGGTCGATCTTCAGGTCCCCGTTCGCCAACGACTTCGCCGTCGCTGGGTGCCGCTGGACCAGGCGGCCGGTCTGCACGAACTTCTGGGCCACGCCATGGGACCGGCCGCCCAGCCACGCCAACGCTGCTGCCGGGGACCGGGACCCCCCGACCTGCCAACCCCCAGCCGCCTCCCACTCCCCCACGCAGATCGACGGTCAGGGCTTCGATCCGGGCGCCCAGCTTGGTGAGCTCGACGGTCCGCTGGGTCTTGGCCGCCACCGACCAGTTCGACCGGTCCTCGTCCGCGAGACGGTCCAACGCCTCGTTGATCACCTCGACCGGATCCTGCACCCCGACCATGCCCCCAACCTACTCAGGGGGTCTGACAGTCACTTTCAGTACGCAGAAGACCACCTCGGGTGGTCAGATGGCCCCCTCTGCGGCCCAGGCGGCCGCACGAGCGGCCCGGGATCAGTCCCCCGTGGGCGGCCAGGCCGGGGTCGAGCTGGAGGAGGAAGATGGCGCAGCGCTCGGCTTCGTCGTCTTCGCCGATGGCCTCGGCGATGCGGCCGAGGCCGGCCAGGGCGGTGAGGAAGCCCCGGTTCTCCTCGTGGACCCAGCGGACATAGCCACTGCCCCGCCAGCCGTTCTGGCGCAGGCGGTCCAGGCCCCGGTGGTAGCCGGTGCGGTAGGCGGCGTAGGCGAAGGCCTGGTCGGGGGCCAGGTCGCCGAGGCGGGCCCAGCCGGCCAGGAAGCGGGGGTACTGCATGCAGACCCGGCCGACGGCGCTCACGTCCTCGCCGGCGTCGGCCAGCGCGTTCAGCGCGGCCTCGGGTTCACGGTCCAGCACGGTCTCGGGCGGCCCGGAGGTGAAGCTGATGTCGCTCATGGCTGCACCCTAGGGACCTCGCCGAGTCGCCCCTCGAGGGGCATCGGCGGCGCGGCGTTGGACTCGTCGCCCACGGCGGCGTCGAGGTGGGCGGCGGTGGCGGCGTAGGCCTGGGTGATCAGCTCGGCGGTGTGGCTGAAGTCGTCGTAGCGGGTGCGGGGTGGCGTGCCGAACGGGAGGATGTGCAGGTCCATGCGAGTCCCCAACAGCCGGCGGTCCTCGTCATAGCGCAGGCGCCGGGTCAGCCACAGGGCCTGGAGGGCCACGTCGATGGGCCGCTTCGGCTCGGTGAACGCCCGGTCCAGGGTGCCCACGTTGAGCACGTAGGCCCGTTGGGCGCCGACCTCCGCGGCCCGGCTGATCGGGATGTCGTTGGCGATGCCGCCGTCGAGGTAGCGGTGGCCGGCGAGCTCCACGATCGGGAACACGGCGGGCAGGGCGGCCGACGCCAGGATCGCGGCGTGCAGGTCACCCTCCTCGAACCAGACCTCCGCCGGCGGGTCCAACTGGGTGGCGACGCATTGGAAGGGGATGCGCAGCTGGTCGAAGCGCGTGGGCCGCAGGATGCGTTCGATGAGCTCCCGCAGGCCGCCGTTGCCGTGGATCGACTCACCCTTCATCGCCAGCTGCAGCGTGGAGGGCAGCCATCGTCCGGCAGGCATGACGTCCGGACCGGCCAGGCGGAGCCAGAGGTCCTCGAGGCGGTCCACCCCGGCGACGGTCGGGTCCGCGGCGTACGCCGCGCCGTTGAGGGCGCCGACCGAACAGCCGAGCACCAGGTCCGGCTTGATGTCCCGCTCGGCCAGCGCCCGCAGCATCCCGACCTGCAGGGCACCGAGGTTGCCGCCACCGGACAGGACGAAGACGGTGGGCCCCCGCCGCAGGCGGTCCCGCCATCGCACCCGGGGTCGGCGGGAGGGCGTCAGGGCACCCGGACCAGGCGCAGCACGTCGGTGGCCCGGGACCGGTCGTCGGAGCCGGCCAACACCACGACGGTGTCCCCGGAGCGCACGTGGCCGTGCTCGCGGGCGCTGCGGACCACGGCCCGCACCATCGCCTCGTTGCTCCCCCGCTGCTCGACGATCATCGGGGTGGCCCCCCAGCTCATCGTCAGCTGGCGGACGGTGCGCTCGTCGGGTGAGAAGCCCAGGATCTTGGTCTTGGGCCGGAAGCGGGCCATCGCCCGCACGGTGAAGCCGGTGCGGGACATGCAGAGGATGGCGTCGGCGTTCATCTCGTTGGCCACCCGCCAGGCCGCCATCGTCATGGTGTCGGTGACCCGGGCGTCGGCGTCGCCCTCCTCGGTGTGGACCAGCTCGGTGATGTGGGGGGCCCAGCCGTCGTAGTCGAACTCCTCGTCGGCCCGCCGGGCGATGTCGGCCATCGTCCGCACGACCAGGACGGGGTCGTGGCCGACGGCGGTCTCGCCCGAGAGCATGACCACGCTGGTGCCGTCGAACACGGCGTTGGCCACGTCGGTGACCTCGGCCCGGGTCGGGGTCCCGGCGTGGACCATCGACTCCAGCATCTGGGTGGCGGTGATGGCCGGCCGGCCCAGGGCGATGCAGGTCCGGATGATGTGCTTCTGCAGGTGGGGGATCTCGGCGATGGGCATCTCGGCGCCGAGATCGCCACGGGCGACCATCACCGCCCCACTGGCCTGGATGATGCCCTCGAGGTTCTGCACCGCGGCCCGGGTCTCGATCTTGGCCACGACCAGCGGGCCCCGGGGGTGGGGCTCGGTGCCGACCCGGCGGATGTCGTGGGCCGAGCGCACGAAGGAGATGGCGACCATGTCGACGCCCCGCTCGACGAACGCGTCGAGCATGCGGAGGTCGTCGGGGGTGGGGGAGGCGATGCGTAGCCGGTCCGAAGGGATGTGCACCCCGGGCCGGCCCTGGACCCGACCGCCGTGGCAGACGGTGGCCACCAGGTCCGACGCGGTCTTGTCGACCACCTCGATGACCACGGCGCCGTCGCCGAAGAGGAGGCGGTCACCCACCTCGACGTCGTTGACGAGGCGCTCGTAGCCGACTTCGACCACCTCGGCGGTGCTCTCGCTGAAGCCGGGGGTGAGCCGCATCCGCTCACCCTCGACCAGGTCGACGCCGCCCTCCGAGAACGCCCCGGCGCGGACCTTCGGCCCCGGCAGGTCGACCAGGATCCCGACGGGGCGGTCCGCTTCGACGGCCGCCTTGCGGATCCGGTCGTAGCGATCGAGGTGGGTGTCGAGGTCCTCGTGGGCCAGCCCGAGGCGGGCGACGTCCATCCCCGCCTCGATGAGGGCGACCAGGGTGGCTTCGCTGTCCGAGGCCGGACCGATCGTGGCGATGATCTTGGTCCGGCGGCGCACCTCCTCACGCTATCGACGGCGACGGCCGGGCCCCGGGCAATAGCTAGGCTCCGGCCGCCATGGATCTCCTCCTCATCCGTCATGCCCTGCCCGTGCGCATCGAGGACGGCGACGGCCCGGCCGACCCCGAGCTGAGCGACGAGGGCTGGCGACAGGCCGGCGCGCTCGCTGCCTGGCTGGCCGACGAGGCGATCGAGGTGATGGTGGTCAGCCCGCTGCGGCGGGCCCAGGAGACCGCCGAGCCCCTGGCCAGCCTGCTCGAGCTGGAGGTGGCGACGGTCGACGGTCTGGCCGAGTTCGACCGCAACGCCCCGTGGTACATCCCCATCGAGGAGCTGAAAGCGGCCGACGACCCCCGCTGGCACGCCATGATCGCCGGTGACTGGGACCTCGATCCCGTCGAGTTCCAACGGTCGGTGGTCGAGGCCGTGGACGGGATCATCGCCGACAACCCGGGACGGACCGTCGCCGCGGTCTGCCACGGCGGCACCATCAACGCCTACCTGTCCGCTGTGCTCGGCTTGGACAAGCTGATGTTCTTCGTCCCCGACTACACCAGCGTCAGCCGGGTCCGGGCCTCACGCTCGGGACCCCGTTCGCTGGTCAGCCTGAACGAGACGGCCCACCTCCGCTTCGCCAACCGCGCGGGCTGACCGCCGCTCAGGAGCGGGGCACCTCGCTCCAGGGTCGGTCCTTGTCCACCCGGATGTCGCCGGGCAGGCCCAGGACCCGCTCGCCGAGGATGTTGCGCATGATCTCGCTGGTCCCGCCCTCGATGGAGTTGGCCCGGGCCCGCAGGAACGCCTTCTGGGTGCTGTCCGAGCTCATGGCGTGCTCGGGGCGGACCATCTCGTAGCTCCCGTAGAGCATCCCCGTGGGGCCCATGAGCTCCAGGCAGAACTCGTAGATGGCCTTGTTGGCCTCGGCGAAGGCCAGCTTGCCCACCGAGCCCTCCGGGCCCGGGGTGCCCACCGTGCGGTTGGCCTGGGCCCGGAGGTTGGTCAGGCGGTTGACCTCGGCCTCGATCCACAGCTGGGTGAGGCGGTCGCGGGTGACGGGGTCCTTGTCGGCCTTGGCCTCCCACAGGCGCACGGCCTCGCCGATGGGGCCGGAGCCCTTGGGGACGACCGAGCCGCCGATGGCCACCCGCTCGTTCATGAGCGTGGTCATCGAGACCCGCCAGCCCTCGCCTACGTCGCCGAGGCGCTCGCCGTCGGGGATGTGCACGTCGGTGAAGTAGACCTCGTTGAACTCGGCCTCACCGGTGATCTGGCGCAGCGGCCGCACCTCGACGCCGGGCGCCTCCATGTCCACCACGAAGTAGGTCATGCCCTTGTGCTTGGGGGCCTCGGGGTCGGTGCGGACCAGAAGCATCCCCCAGCGGGCGAGATGGGCGAGGGTGGTCCACACCTTCTGACCGTTCACCACCCACTCGTCGCCGTCCCGCACGGCCCGGCCCGACAGGCCGGCCACGTCGGAGCCCGCGCCGGGCTCGCTGAACAGCTGGCACCAGATCTCCTCGCCGGTGAAGAGGGGCCGCAGGTAGCGGGCTTGCTGGTCCTCGCTGCCGTGGGTGACCACGGTCGGCGCCCCCATGCCGTGGCCGATGGGGTTGTGCCAGTACGCCTCGGGCGCGCCGGCGGCACGGAGGCGCTCGTTGACCGGGCGTTGGGCTGAGGGCTCGAGGCCAAGGCCACCCCGGCCCTCGGGGAAGTGGACCCAGGCCAGACCGGCGTCGAACTGGGCGCCGAGGAAGTCACGGGCCTTGGTGGTGGAGGGATCGTGGTCGGCGAGCAGCTGCTCGACCCGGTCGATGGCGAGCTGTTCTGCAGGGCTGGTCACCGTCATGGGCCGCGACGCTACTTCTCGGCTCGCTCCCAGCAGGTCGTGCGGGCCGGCGGCGGCCGCTCCATGGCCGCCACGAGGCGACGGCTGTCGAAGCCGGGCAGGGCGTGGAGGAGCTCGATGACCCCGTGCTCGACGGCGAGCCGGCTGGGGACCAGGCAGCCCCGCTCCCCCGGCCCGGCGATGACGAGGACCACGCCGTCCTCCCGGTGGGGACCGACCTTGGTGGTGAGGACCTCCACCTCCTGGACCTCGCTCCAGCGCACCTCCTCGTACCGGCCGTCGGCGAGGGTGCGGGCGACCCGGTCACCGTCGGCGGCGAGCTCGACGGTGGCCGACGCCGCGTCCCGTCGGCGCCGTTCGTTGCGCTGCACGGCGAAGCCGGCCGTGATCAGCGCGGTGGCACCCAGCAGGACCAGGAGCGCCACAGGTCCGACCTAGTTGAGGCCGGCCCGGAGCCGGAGTCCGGCCCGGGGATCGGCGCGCCCGGCGGCCAGGCGGACTTGGAGGTCCCGGGCCCAGAGCAGATCGGCGTGGGCATTGCGCTGCTGGAAGACGCCCACGAGGTTGGCCAGCATCCGCTCGAGTATGGCCCGGTGGCCGACGGGCTCGAGCCACGCCGGGTCCAGGACGATGTCGGGGCCGTGGAGTCGCCGGAGGACCCGCAGGCAGCCGGCCCGGTCGAGGACCTCCCCACCACGGAAGGCGTCGACGAAGACCGTCGGGTCGACCCGGTCCCGCAGCACGAAGTGCCCGGGGAGGCCGATGCCGTCGACGGGCACCCCGATGCGCCGACCGACCTCCATGGTGAGGACGGCGAGGGTGATCGGGATGCCGAGGTGCCGCTCCAGGACGTCGTCGAGGTAGGTGTTGGCCGGGTCGTAGTAGTCGTCCTGGTTGCCCACGAAGCCCTGGTCCACGAAGAGGTGGTGGCGCAGGCCGTCGAGGGTCGGCACCCGGCAGCCCGCGGCGAGGGCATCCAGGCCGGCCACCAGGGCGTCGGGGTCGGCGGCGGGGTGGGCATGGACGCTGAGCAGGGCCCAGGCCTCGTCCAGGGGCACGGCGTCGTCGGCCCCGAGCACGATCTCGGCGAAGCGCTCGGTGGGGCCCACCGCGGTCACCGTACCGGGGCCCACCCAGCCTCTAGGTTGCGCCCGTGGCGCCCTGGGCCTTCCTCGACCACGCCGGTCCGCTGGCCTTCGCGCACCGTGGCGGCGCCGGCGACTGGCCCGAGAACACGATGCCGGCGTTCGAGCACGCGGTCGGCCTCGGGTACCGCTACCTGGAGACCGATGTCCACGCCACCGCGGACGGGGTGCTGCTGGCGTTCCACGACGACCGACTCGACCGGGTGACCGACCGCACCGGCGAGATCGCCGCCCTGCCCTTCTCGGTGGTGGCCGAGGCCCGGGTCGACGGGCGCGAGCCGATCCCCCTCCTCGAGGACCTGCTCGGCGCCTTCCCCGACGCCCGGGTGAACATCGACCCCAAGCACGACGACTCCGTCGAGCCCCTGATCGAGGTCCTCGAGCGCACCGCGGCCGTGGACCGGGTGTGCATCGGCGCCTTCTCCGACGCCCGGTTGCGGACGCTCCGGGCCCGCCTCGGTCCCGGCCTGTGCACCTCGATGGGGCCCAAGGAGGTGGCCCGGCTCCGGCTCGACGCCATCTCGGGCCGGGTCCACCCCACGCCCACGGGCTGCGTGCAGATCCCCGAGTCCTTCCGGGGGGTCACGGTGACCAACGCGGCCGTGGTGCGAGCGGCCCACCGGGCGGGCCTGCAGGTCCACGTGTGGACCGTCGACGACCCTGCGGCGATGAACCGCCTGCTCGACCTCGGGGTCGACGGCCTCATGACCGACCGTCCCGCCGCGCTCAAGGAGGTCCTCACCGCCCGGAGCCAGTGGGTGGCCTAGAGGAGCACACCCGGGTTGAGGATCCCGTCGGGGTCCAGCGCGGCCTTGATGGCGCCGAAGGCCCGGATCTCCTCGGGGCTGCGGGCCAACGGGAGCCATCTCGCCTTGGCCACCCCGATGCCGTGTTCGGCGCTGATGCTGCCGCCCGCCTCGGCCACCAGGCCGAGCACGGCCTCGTCGACCCGCTCGTCGTCGGGGTCCAGCCCGCTCACGTTCAGGTGCAGGTTCCCGTCCCCGATGTGGCCGAAGACCCACAGACGGGCGGTGGGGGCCAAGGCGGCAACGCGTTCCCTCGCCGCTCCCACCACGGCGTCCAGGTCGTCGGCGGGGAGGCTCACGTCGTACTTGTGCGGTGGCCCCAGGCGGTTGATCGCCGGGTTGTGGTCCTCCCGGATCCGCCACAGCGCGGCACGGCCGGCCGCGTCCTCGGCCACCGCCGAACCCCCGAGGCCCTCGACCCCGGCCAGGAACGACGCCAGCCGCTCGGCCGCACCGGCGGGACCCGCGACCTCGAGCAGCAGGGTGACCGGGGGCTCGGGCGCCAGGACCGGTGCGAGGGCGAAGGCCTCCTGCACGAGGACGCTGCCGTCGGCGAGCACGACCTCTGCGGCCTCGATGCCGGGGAGCTCCCGTCGGGCCCGGGCGGTCACGGCCACGGCGGTGGCGAGGTCGTCGACGCCCACGACGGCCACGGCGGTCTCCTCCGGCGGGGTCACGAGGGCGAGGCACACGACGGTGACGATGCCGAGGGTGCCCTCCGAGCCACAGAGCAGTCCGGGCAGGTCGTAGCCGGTGTTGTCCTTCACCAGGCCTCCGAGGTGCGACACCACGTCACCGGTGCCGAGGACCGCCTCGATCCCCAGGACGTGACGCCGGGTCATCCCGTGGGCCAGGACGTGGTTGCCCCCGGCGTTGGTCGCCACCGTCCCCCCGATGGTGGCGCTGTCCCGGGCGCTCAGGTCCACCGGGTAGCGCCAACCCGCGGCCGACGCCGCCCGCTGCACCTCGCCCAGGGTGACCCCGGCACCGGCGAGGACCTGGCCCCGGACCGGATCGACGTGCGGGCCGAGGCGCAGGGCCGCCGACGACAGCAGCACCTCGCCACCCCGCGGTACGCCCCCACCCACCAGGCCGGTGTTGCCGCCCTGGGCCACCAGGGCCGTGCCCGTCGCCCGGCAGGCGGTGACCACGGCGGCCACGCCCGCGGTGTCGGTGGGCCGGACCATCGCCGAGGCCGGGCCTCCCCACCGGCCGGTCCAGTCGGTCTCGTGGGGAGCCAGCCGATCGCGGTCGGTGATCACCCGCTCGGGGCCCACCGCCGCCCGCAGTCGCTCGATCACCCGGGCATCGTCGCACCAGTACGGTGCCGCGATGGGCACCGACCCGTTCACGCCCACCGTGCACGCCCCCTCGGGGATGGTGTGCAGCGCCGACCACCTGGCCTCCTCGGCCGGTGCGGCGCTGCTGCGCCGGGGTGGCTCGGCGGTCGACGCCGCCGTCGGGGCCAATGCCGTGCTGGCCGTCGCCGACCCCCACCTCTGCGGCATGGGCGGCGACCTGCTGGCGTTGGTGCACGACGGGATCGGACCACCGGTGGCCCTGAACGCGGCGGGACGGGCGGGCTCCGGCGCCGATCCCGAACGGTTGCGGTCCGAGGGCCATCGGGTGATGCCGTTCCGGGGCGACATCCGATCCGTGACCGTGCCCGGCTGTGTCGACGGATGGTGTGCCCTCCATGACCGCTTCGGGCGCCTCCCGCTGTCCGAGGTCCTGGCCCCGGCCATCGAGTACGCCGAGGACGGCTGGCCGGCATCGGTCCTGTTGGCCTTCATGGCGCCGTCGGTCGCCACCGTGGTCGACGTCGAGGACTGGGCCACCCGACCGGTGGCCGACGGCCAGCGGCTCCGTCGCCCCCGCACCGCCGCCACGCTCCGGGCCGTGGTCGACCAGGGTCGAGACGGGTTCTACGGCGGCGCCTTCGGCGCCGGGCTGCTGGCGATGGGCGGTGGTGAGTTCACCCCCGAGGACCTCGACGGTCGCCCCGACTGGGTCGAGCCGTTGGGCCTGCGGGCGTGGGGCCATGACCTCTGGACGATGCCCCCGAGCTCCCAGGGCTACCTCGTCCTCGCCGGTGCGGGGGTGCTCGATCCCCTGGACCTCCCGGACACCGAGGACCCGGCTTGGCCCCATCTGCTGGCCGAGGCGGCCCGCGTGACCGGGGCCGACCGGTACGAGGTGTTGAGTGAGCAGGCCGACGGCGCCGAGCTCTTGACCGCTGAGCGGCTACAGGCGGCCCGCGACCGGCTCGACCCCGCCCGGCGGGTCGAGGTGCCCTGGGGCGGGCCGCGGCCCGGGGACACCACCGTCATCACCGCCGTCGACCGCCGCTCCCAAGGGGTGACCCTGATCCAGTCCAACGCCAAGGACTTCGGAGCCCACCTGGTGGAGCCCGCGACCGGGACCTTCCTGCACAACCGAGGCAACGGCTTCCGACTGGAGCCCGGTCACGACGCCGAATACGGGCCGGGGCGGCGCCCGCCCCACACCCTGAGCCCGGCCCTGGTGACCACCCCCGCCGGGGTGCTGCGGGCGGTGGTGGGCACGATGGGCGGTGACAGCCAGCCCCAGGTCGTGCTGCAGCTGATCGCCCGGATGCTGGCCGCCGGTCAGGAGGCAGGACCGGCCATGTCCGCGCCCCGGGTCGTCCTGGACCGCACCGGCGGCACGGGGTTCGACCTGTGGGACGGTCCGGACCGGTTGCTGGTCGAGGACCATGCGCCGGACGCCTGGTTCGACGGCCTCCGCTCCCGAGGCCACGACGCGATCCGGCGCAGTGGGTTCAGTGGTGAGTTCGGCCACGCCCAGGTCATCGAGGTGACCGATGACGGACCGCGCGGCGCGGCAGACCCCCGAGCGTTGATCGGTGCCGCGGTGGGTCACTGACCCACCGAGGGGATCAGGCGATGGCGGCGAGGCCGATGGCCACGCGTCCACCGCCGATGCCGATCATCGGGCCGATCTTCACGAGGTCCCCGCCGCCCGCGCCCTGCACGGCCGTTGTGGACAGCAGTCGCCCGGACGCCATCTTCGGCTCTGACGCGGGGCCCGGCTGGGCCCCCGACCTTCAGAAGGGCCAGGTCGGCTTGCGGTGGCCGAGGTAGCGGGTGAACCGGCCCAGATGGGCGAGGATCAGGACCTTGATCACCACGTTGCGGGCGAACCACGGGAGTTGAGCCGACTGCCGACCGGCGTTGGCCAGTCGCTCGCCGACGCCGAGGCGCACGCGGCGGTACTCGGTCATCGAACCGGACCGGCCGACGTAGCGGTAGCGGCCGCTGAAGAACAGTTGGGTGAGCAGGGCGAGGGTGACCCCGATCGAGCTGAACGAATCGTGGATCAGCAGCGTGCCGCCGTCGCGCACCCGGGCGCCCCAGTCGCGGATGTCGTCCCGGGCGGGGACGTAGCGGTGGGCGCCGTCGATGTAGAGGACGTCGATCTCCCCGGTGACGTCGTCGTGGGCCTCCTGGGACGGCCGGCGCACGTGGCGGATGCGGTCCGCGACCCCGGCCTCGGCCAGGTTGGCCAGGAAGACCTCGTGGTCGGCTTGGCCCTCGTCGGGGGCACCTTGGATCTGCTGGGGCCCCCGGTCGTTGCCGGCATGGGGATCGATGGCGATGACCTCGACCCCCTCGGGCGCGGCCCGGCCGAAGACGATGGCCGAGCGGCCGTGGTAGCTGCCGATCTCCACGATCCGGGCCGGGGCGGTGAGCTCGGTGGCCCGGTCCCACAGGCGCTGGGCTTGGGCTTCGGTCATCCAGCCCCGGACGTCGGCGACGTCGGCGAAGGTCTGGGCGAAGGTCGTCGAGGTGGGGGGCACGGGGACGAAAGTGTACGCGGGCCTTCAGGCTCCCCGACCGGGGCCGACGGGAGAGGGGTCGTGATGCCCGTCCTCCCCCGCCGCGCTGCCGTCCTGCTGGTGGCCGTCACCGTCCTGGCCACAGCCGGCCCCGCCCGCGCCCAGGAGGACCGACCCGCACCGACGGGCGTGGTCGACACCCCGGGCACCGAAGCCGCCATCTCCGCGGCCCTGGACGGCATCCGGGTCGACGGCGACGAGTATCGCCTGGTCGCCGCCGACTACGAGTTGGTGAAGGCGGCCCGCATCCGGGCCGCCGCCCGCCTGCGCACCCTGGCGGTCGACGAGCGCGAGCTGGCCGTCGGCGAGGCCCGCGCCGGCGCCCGGGCCCGGCTGGCCCTGATCGAGGTCGGCCGGTGGCAGCGACGGGTGCGGACACTGGCGGTGCGGGCCTACATCGGCGCCGGAGGGGACGGGGACGCCCTCTTGGCCGGCCTCGACCCCGGTTACACGTTGCCGGAGCGACGGGCCGTGCTGACCACCGAGGTGGACAGCCACTGGCAGGCCACCCTCACCGATGCCCAGGTCGAGCAGACCGCGGCCGATGCGGATCGGGACCGGCTGCGGAGCGAGCACGACGCCGTCATCGACGAGCAGGCCCGGACCGAGGTCGCCCGGCGGGAGGCGGCCGCCGAGGAGCGACGACTCTGGCCCACGGTGCAGGCCGCCCGGGCCACGGCGACGGTGACGGGCAGCGACCTGACCCTCGTGGCCTTCGACGCCTATCTGCGGGCCTCCCTCGACATCGTCGCGGTGCATCCGGACTGCGGCCTGCCGTGGTGGCTCCTGGCCGGCATCGGTCGGGTCGAGAGCGGCCACGGGACCTTCGCGGACTCCGAGCTCGACGCCGCGGGGACCGCCCGCCCGGCCATCGTCGGCATCGCCCTCGACGGCGGCAGTGGCACCGCGGTGATCACCGACACCGACGGCGGGGCCTATGACGGCGATCCCGTGTCGGACCGGGCGGTCGGCCCGATGCAGTTCATCCCCTCGACCTGGGCCCGCTACGCCGCCGACGGCAACGGCGACGGCGTCACCGACCCCCAGAACCTCTACGACGCCGCCCACGCCGCCGCCGACTACCTCTGCACCGCCGGCGGCGATCTCCGCACCGACGCCGGCATCCACCGCGCCATCTACGCCTACAACCACAGCGACGCCTACGTCAGCCTCGTCCTCGACTTCACCCAGGACTACACGGCGTTCCTGGTCTGAGGACCGACACCGACACCGACACCGAAGGCATCGATGGGGGCCTGGTCTCCGAGCTGGGCGTCGGCCGTGCCCTTCCATCCCTCTCGAATCGAAATTGCGTCCCTACGTCACGCCAGGCGTGACCAACGGACGCAATTTCAGAATGGGCCCGACGACTCCGGCAGAGGCGGAACGCCTCCGGCCAGGGGCGGGGTGTCTCCGGGGAGACCGTCCGCCATTTTTCAAACGGGGGACCCGAAGGTGCCGGAGGGCGGGTGTCCCCGTCAGGGGCCGCGCCGAGTCCGGCGGGTTGCCGGGTGTCTCCGGGGAGATCGTCCGCCATTTTTCAAACCGGGGACCCGAAGGTGCCGGAGGGCGGGTGTCCCCGTCAGGGGCCGCGCCGAGAGGCGCAAAAAGTAGAAGACCCCGAGTAGCCGTCACGCCGAAGCGCTCCAACTCCTCGGGGCCTCCCGATCGGTCCGGTTCCACGCCCTCCGGCTGACCCGAGGGCCACCCGGCGGCTTCCCCGCCTCCCTCTCGGGCTGCGGCTCTGTCGCCTTTCCTGTTCCTGTCCGGCTCGTCGGTGATCGGTGACCCCGGTGGACGAACCTCCGGTGTCGCCGGCCGCTCCGACCGCCCTGACTGGCTTGAGCGCACCTTCGCGCCGACCCCGGATCGTGGTCAAGCGTTTTCGCGAGATCCCCAGCCCGCAACCACAAATCCACCTGTTGTCCCCAGACCTGTCCCCAGAACCGGGTCCATCCGGCACCGACACCGACACCGACAACGCCGAAGGCAACGACGGGGGCCGTGGTCGCTCGAGCTGGCTGCGTCGGTGGCCGTGCCCGTCGATCCACGCTCCGTCGGCCGAAGCCTCGGAAGGGTCGCGGTCCTGGTACGACCAGCGCCATCGAGGGGCGTCGAGCGGGGTCAACGTGACGCCGAGTTCGGCAGGCTGGGCCCGGCGATCTCCGCCGGCATGGGCCGGACGGTGCCGACAGGGGCGGCGCCGGCCGGCGGGTCGCTGGGTCTCTCCGGGAGGACCGTCCGCCATTTTTCAAACCGGGGACCCGAAGGTGCCGGAGGCGGGTGTCCCCGTCAGGGGCGGCGCCGAGTCCGGCGGGTCGCTGGGTCTCTCCGGGGAGATCGTCCGCCATTTCAAACGGGGGACTCGAAGGTGCCGGAGGACGGGTGTCCCCGTCAGGGGCCGCGCCGAGAGGCGCAAAAAGTAGAAGACCCCGAGTAGCCGTCACGCCGAAGCGCTCCAACTCCTCGGGGCCTCCCGATCGGTCCGGTTCCACGCCCTCCGGCTGACCCGAGGGCCACCCGGCGGCTTCCCCGCCTCCCTCTCGGGCTGCGGCTCTGTCGCCTTTCCTGTTCCTGTCCGGCTCGTCGGTGATCGGTGACCCCGGTGGACGAACCTCCGGTGTCGCCGGCCGCTCCGACCGCCCTGACTGGCTTGAGCGCACCTTCGCGCCGACCCCGGATCGTGGTCAAGCGTTTTCGCGAGATCCCCAAGCCGTTCACACAAATCCACCGGATGTCCCCAGACCTGTCCCCAGAACCGGGCGAGGATGGGGCGATGGACACCCCCAAGTCGTCGTGGCTGCCGGCCGATCTCCATCAGTACGTCGTGGACCACGGCCGGCCGCCGGACGAGGTGTTGGCCGACCTGGCCGAGGTGACGGCCCGGGAGCTCGGGGAGCGGTCCCGGATGCAGATCGCCCCGGAGCAGGGGGCGTTCCTCGAGTGGCTCACCCGGCTGCTGGGGGCGACCAACGTCGTCGAGGTCGGGACCTTCACCGGCTACTCGTCCATCTGCCTGGCCCGGGGCCTGGCGCCCGGTGGCCGGCTCCTCTGCTGTGACGTGAGCGAGGAGTGGACGGCGATCGCCCGCGAGCACTGGGCCCGGGCCGGCCTGGAGGATCGCATCGACCTGCGCATCGCCCCGGCGGCCGAGACGCTGGCCGCCCTCCCCCACGACCCGCCGATCGACCTGGCCTTCGTCGACGCCGACAAGGAGGGGTACCCCACCTACATCGACCTGCTGGCCGAACGCCTCCGGCCCGGTGGGGTGATCGCCGTGGACAACACCCTCTGGAGTGGCGCCGTCGCGGACCCCTCGGTGGATGACCCGACGACCGAACTGCTCCGGGGCCTCAACGCCGACCTGGTCGAGGACCCCCGGTTCGACACCGTGCTGCTCCCCCTGGGCGACGGCCTCACCCTCCTGCGGAGGCACTGATCCCGACGCGGTGCACGCGCGACAGGTGGCGCGGTCTACTGTGTCCCCCGTCACACGCCCGGGACCCGGTCACGGGCGACACGGCACCTATCGATTGATGCGGGGGAGCACACATGACGAGCAGGTCGACACGACGCTGGATGCTGCGGATGGGAGCGCTGCTGTTGGCCTTCGGGCTGATCGCCGCCGCCTGTGGCGGCAGCGACGACGGGGGCTCCAGCGACAACGCTGACGACAACCCCCGCGGCGAGGAGTCGGGCGACCCCGATGACGGCGCCGAGCCCCAGCGGGGCGGCTCGCTGGTCTTCGCCCGTGAGGCCGAGACCTCCAGCCCGTGGACGCCCTCCGCGATGATCTGCGACGTGGCCTGCCACCAGGCCATCAAGGGCATCTACGACACGCTGGTGTGGCCCGACGCCGAGGGTGTCCCCCACGGGATGCTGCTCGAGTCCTTCGAGCCCAACGCCGACTTCACCGAGTGGACCCTGACCCCCCGCGAGGGCATCCAGTTCCACGACGGCACCCCCTGGGACGTCGACGCGCTGGCCACCCACTTCGAGACCATGCGGGCCTCGATCCTGGTCGGCAACGTGTTCAACGACATCTCCGACCAGCAGATCCAGGGCGACAGCCTCGTGCTGACCATGCGCAACCCCTGGATCAAGTTCCCGCTGTTCCTCGCCGGCCAGCCCGGCTACGTGGCCTCGCCGACCTGGCTGGCCGCCGTCGCCGACGGCACGGCCTCGGAGACCGAGCCGGTCGGCACCGGTCCCTTCGAGTTCGCCGAGTACTCCCCGGGTGACAGCTTCCGCATGACCCGCAACGAGAACTACTGGCTCATCGCCCCCGACGGCGAGCCGTACCCGTACCTCGACGAGATCGAGTTCCTGGTCCAGGCCGAGAACCAGACCCGGGACAACGCCATCGTCTCCGGCGACATCGACATCACCCACATGGACTCCGGTGACTCGATCGAGCGGCCTCCGCCAGGAGGCCGATGCGGGCACGATCAACCTGTTCGAGATCGACCAGCGCCAGGAGACCGGCTACATCCTCATCAACGTGGGCGACCCCGACGCCGCGGTGAGCGACATCCGGGTCCGCCAGGCCATGGCCTACGCGTTCGACCACGTGGTGGAGAACCAGTCCCGCAACGCCGGGCATCTTCGAGATCGCCAACGGGCCCTTCTCCCCCGGCTCCATCGGCTACCTCGAGGACACCGGCTTCCCCGAGTTCGACCTGGAGCAGGCCACGGCCCTCGATCGACGAGTACGAGGCCGACACGGGCCAGGAGGCGGAGATCGCCTACAAGACGACCACGGACCCGTTCAACCTGCAGACCGCCGAGCTCTACCGCGGCTTCTGGGAGGCGGCGGGCATGACGGTCACCCTCGACCAGATCGAGCAGGGCGAGTTCATCAGCCAGGCCCTCGTCGGCAACTTCGAGGCCTTCGGCTGGCGCAACCACGGCGGCTTCGACCCCGACACCCAGGAGGTCTGGTGGACCGGTGAGAACGCGGCGCCCGCCGGCGAGATCGGCCTGAACTTCGGGCGGATCGACGACGAGGTCATCAACGAGAACCTCGACATCGTCCGGGAGAGCCAGGACCCGGCCGAGCGCCAGGCCGCGGCCGAGGCCATCAACCAGCGCTTCGGCGAGCAGGTCTACAACATCTGGACCAACTGGGTGATCTGGGCCATCCCCTACCAGGACCGGGTCCACGGCGTGCAGACCCCGGTGGTCATGCCCGACGGCGAGCCGAGTCCACGGTGACCGGCATCGGCTTCACCGGTGCCATCAACCTGCAGCAGCTCTGGGTCGACGACGCGGCCTGAGCCGTGACCACTGACACGACGAGAGGACGGGGAACAGGCACGTGAGATACATCGGTCAGAAGGCGGTCCAGCTGCTGGTCTGTCCTCTTCCTGGTGACCTTCCTCACGTACCTGCTCCTCGACCTGCTCCCGGGCGGCCCGGAGATCGCGGCCCTCGGCCCCGGCGCCACCCAGGAGCAGATCGACGAGTTCCGGGCGGAGACGAACCTCGATGACCCGCTCCTCGTGCGCTACGGCAAGTGGGTGGGCAACGCCGTCCAGGGCGACCTCGGCGACTCGTTCATCCGCAACACGCCGGTCACCGAGCTGCTGAGCCAACGCCTCGTGTCCACCCTGCAGCTCATGCTCTACACGACCATCTTCTCGTTGGCCGTGGCCGTGCCGCTCGGGATCCTCTCGGCGTACAAGGCCGACTCGTGGTTCGACAAGTCGTCCAACACCATCGCGTTCGGGCTCCTGTCGGTGCCCAACTTCATCCTGGCGGTGCTGCTGATCTTCCTCTTCGGGGGTCAGGGGTTGCTGGACTGGTTCCCCGCGGCGACCTACGTGCCGTTCTCCGAGGACCCCTACGAGCACTTCCGCCACATGATCCTGCCCGTGCTGGCGCTGGCCGCCGGGCAGATCGCGGTGTACATGCGCCTGCTGCGCACCGACATGATCTCCACCCTGCAGGAGGACTTCATCGGGGTCGCCCGGGCCAAGGGCATGCCCACCCGACGCATCCTGTTGCGCCACGCCCTGCGCCCGTCGAGCTTCTCGCTGCTGACCGTGGCCGCCATCAACGTCGGCGCCCTCATCGGCGGGACGATCGTGGTCGAGCGCATCTTCGCCATCGCCGGCCTGGGCAGCCTGCTCGTCGAGGCGATCTTCCAGCGCGACTACTTCGTCGTGCAGGGCGCCATCGTCATCATCGCCGTGGGGTTCGTGCTCGTGAACTTCCTGGTCGATGTCCTGTACGCCGTGCTCGATCCGAGGATCCGCCATGCCCGCGCCATCGCCTGACGCCCACGACACCCTCAAGGCCGGGGGCAGCGGCGGCATCATCACCGAGTCCGCCGCCGAGGTCAGCCTCGACGCGCTGACCGCGGGCGACACCGACGCCGAACGGGACGTCAAGAAGCTCGGCCTCGGGTTCTGGTTGGCCGTCGGCTGGCTGGGCCTGTTGATCACGCTGGCGATCCTCGCCCCGGTTCTGCCCTTCGTCGATGACCCGAACGTCTCCCAGGCCGACGCCCTCGAGGCGCCACCCTCCGGCGAGCACTGGTTCGGGGGCGACGACATCGGGCGCGACGTGTTCGCCCGGGTCATCTGGGGCGCCCGGGTGTCGCTGTTCATCGGGGTGGCCGCGGTCGCCTTCGGCTTCGTCATCGGCGGCACGCTCGGGCTCACCGCCGGCTTCTTCCAAGGCCGCTACGAACGCGTCGTCATCGGCGCCATGGACATCATGCTGGCGTTCCCGGCCCTGGTCCTGGCGTTGGCGCTGGTCACGTTCCTCTCCGAACCGGGGACCCAGAACGCCACCTTGGGGACCGTGACCCTCGTGCTGACGATCCTGGCCGTTCCCGCGCTCGCGCGGATCACCCGGGCCGCGACCCTGACCTTCGCCCAACGGGAGTTCGTCACCGCGTCCCGGGCGCTCGGGGCGCGCAACTCGCGCATCATCTCCCGGGAGATCCTCCCCAACGTCATGCCCCCCATGGCCGCCTTCGCCCTGATCGCCATCGCCATCGTGATCGTGGCGGAGGGGGCGCTCAGCTTCCTCGGGCTCTCGGTGGCGTCGCCCACCGCCACCTGGGGCAACCTGATCGAACAGGGCCGCAACAGCCTCGATGACACGCCCTGGATCTCCCTGTTCCCCTGTGGGGTCATGTTCCTGACGCTGCTGTCGTTCAACTACGTCGGCGATCAGCTCCGCCGGTACTTCGACGTGAAGGAGATCAACGTCTGATGGCCCGCAAGCAGGTCACCCTGACGAGGTCGGACGTCGACGCGGGCACCCCCCTGCTCCAGGTGGAGGACCTCCGCACCCACTTCCTGACCGAGGGCGGGGCCGTGCGGGCGGTGGACGGGGTGAGCTTCAACCTCGAGCGGGGCAAGACCCTCGGCGTCGTGGGCGAGTCCGGCTCGGGCAAGACCATCCTGTCCCGCTCGATCATGGGGCTGCTCCCCTCCCGCAACGTGGTGCGCACGGGCAGCGCCAAGTACGAGGGCACCGAGGTGGCGGGCCAGAGCCACGCCGCCATGCGGGGCCTGTGGGGCACCGAGATGGCCATGGTGTTCCAGGACCCGATGACCTCGCTCAACCCGGTGATGAAGGTGGGCAACCAGATCACCGAGTCCCTGCGCCACCACCTGGACATGGACAAGGGCGAGGCCCGCGAGACCGCCATCGCCCTGCTGCGCTCGGTCGGCATCCCCGAGCCCGCCCAGCGGGTCAACGAGTACCCCCACCAGCTCTCCGGCGGCATGCGCCAGCGGGTGATGATCGCCATCGCCCTGGCCTGTGGTCCCCGCCTGCTGTTCGCCGACGAGCCCACCACGGCCCTCGACGTCACCGTCCAGGCCCAGATCCTCGACCTGCTCTCGGCCCAGCAGACCGAGCGGCACATGGCCATGGTCCTCATCACCCACGACCTGGGGGTGGTGGCCGGCCGGGCCGACGACATCGCGGTCATGTACGCCGGGAAGATCATCGAGAAGGCGCCCACCAGCGTCCTGTTCTCCTCGACCCGCCATCCCTACACCGAGGCCCTGCTCAAGTCGATCCCCAAGCTGGAGCACACCAGCCACACCCGCCTCGACGTGATCCCGGGACGCCCGCCGGACCTGGTGTCGCCCCCGGACGGCTGCAACTTCAGCCCCCGCTGCCCGTACGCCCAGCCGAAGTGCTTCGTGGAGGAACCCGTGCTCGAAGTCGGTCCCGGTGGCGGTCACGAGTTCGCCTGTCACTATCCGGTCGGGACCCCCGAGGGCGTCGCGGCCCTGGCCCGCAACCAGGCCGAGGCCGGCGTGAGCGGCGGGGTGGCCTGATGGCGGGCACCGGCACCGCGCACCTGCGTGACCCCTCAGAGACCATCCTGCGGGCCGAGGACCTCGTCGTGGAGTTCCCGGTCGGCCACACCGGCCTGAAGGTCCACGCCGTGTCCGGCATCAGCATCGACGTCAAGGAGGGCGAGACCCTCGGCCTGGTCGGTGAGTCCGGCTGCGGGAAGTCGACGACCGGTCGGGCCCTCATGCAGTTCCCCAGCCCCACGGGGGGGACGGTCACCTTCGAGGGCGACGACCTCACGGCCCTCGAGGGCGAGGACCTGCGCAACATCCGGACCCGGATGCAGATGATCTTCCAGGACCCGATCTCCTCGCTCAACCCGCGCCGCAAGGTGGGCGACATCGTCGCCGAGCCGCTGGCGATCTGGGCCAAGCCGACCCGGGAGGAGCGGGGCGCCCTCACCACGATCGCCGCCGGCCTCAGTTTCGTGATCGCCGGGCTCTTCGCCCTGGTCGGCCTGGTGTGGGGGATCATGGGCATCCTCCTGTTCACCGGGGCCTTCGAGGACGAGCTCTCCTTCGGCCCCCTCACCCTCGACACCGCAGCCCTCGGCCTCTTCATCGGCCTGGTCGGCGCCGGCGGGGTGGTGCTCTTCCGATCCGTCGGGCTCGGCCTGCTGCGTCGGGACGCCGGGGCCCGCGGCATGGCGATCAGCTCCTTCGGGGCGGCCGTGGTGGCCGGTCTGGTGGGCTGGACCGTCTTCGGTGGCTCGCCCCTGCTCTTCGTCATCCCCCTGGTGCTCCTGCCGGTGGTCGCCGGCCTGCTCTACGGGCCCGGGGGCAGCGAGGACTTCCCCGGCATCGGTGAGGCGGGCAACAGGCTGGTCGACGAGGTCCTGGCCAGCGTCGGCCTCGATCCGGCCGTGGCCCGGGACAAGCGGCCCCACGAGTTCTCCGGCGGTCAGTGCCAGCGCATCTCCATCGCCCGGGCCCTGGTGCTCGACCCGAAGCTGATCATCTGCGACGAGCCCGTGTCGGCCCTCGACGTCTCGGTCCAGGCCCAGATCCTGAACCTGCTCGAGGACATGAAGGAGCGGTACGGACTGACCCTGGTCTTCATCGCCCACGACCTCGCGGTGGTCAAGAACGTGAGCGATCGGGTGGCGGTGATGTACCTCGGCAAGCTCTGTGAGGTGGCGCCCCCCGACCTGCTCTACGAGCGCGCCGCCGCACCCCTACACCGACGCCCTGCTCAAGTCCATCCCTGTGCCCGACCCCGCGGTCCGGCCCGAGGGCGTGGCCGAGAAGCTCCAGGGTGACCTCCCCTCCCCCGTCGCCCCGCCCAGCGGCTGCCGCTTCCGCACCCGGTGCCCCAAGGCCCAGGACCGCTGCGCCGAGGAGGAGCCCCAGATCCGCCCCGTGGGCGACGGCCAGTTCGTGGCCTGCCACTTCCCCATGGTCGACGTCCCGGACTGAGCCGCCTCGGAGCCCGCGGAGGCGGTGGGAAGCCGCATTCGGCGTGCGAGGATGGCCCGATGGCACAACCTCCTGCCCTCGAGATCGACAACGACCGCCACTACGAGGTGACGATCCACACCGCCAAGGGTGACATCGTCCTGGACCTCGACCCGGCCCTGGCGCCGGTGACGGTCAACCACTTCGTGGTCAACGCCCGCAACGGCTTCTACGACGGCCTGACCTTCCACCGCGTGGTGCCCGGGCTTCGTCATCCAGGGTGGTGACCCCTCCGGCAACGGCACGGGCGGTCCCGGCTACAAGTTCGCCGACGAGCCCGTGCGGGACGAGTACCGCCTCGGCGCCGTGGCCATGGCCAACGCCGGCCCCGACACCAACGGCTCACAGTTCTTCATCTGCATCGACGACTGCCGCAACAGCCTCCAGCCGCTCTACAACCTCTTCGGCCACGTGACCTCCGGCATCGAGGTGGCCCAGAGCATCAAGGTCGGCGACGTCATGACCTCGGTGGTCGTTGCCGAGTAGCCCGCCGGACGGCCGTCGGACCTTCACGGTCCCGCCGGTCGACCTCCGTCGGACCCTCCGCGGCATCCGCCGCAGCGGCCACGACCCCACCACCCGCCTGGCCGGTGACGGCTTCTGGCGGGCCTCCCACACCCCGGACGGCCCGGCGACCCTGCGCGTCCTGACGGACGCGCCCGGAGCCGTCACCGAGGTGGAGGCCGAGGCCTGGGGCCCGGGGGCCGCCGCGGCCCTGGATCGGGTGCCGGGCATGGTCGGGGCCCACGACCGCCCCGAGGACTTCGTGGCCCACCACGAGGTGGTGGCCGACGTGCTGCGCCGGAGCCCGGGGCGGCGCCTGCCGGCCACCGGCACCCTCATGGAGCTCCTGGTGCCGACCATCCTGGAGCAGAAGGTGACCGGCCGGGAAGCCTGGGAGGCCTTCCGGGCCCTGGCGTGGAAGTACGGGGAGGCCGCCCCGGGACCCGCACCCCTGCGCCTGCCTCCGGCCCCGGAACGGCTGGCCGAACTGGGCTACGCCCACTTCCACCCGCTCGGGGTCGAGCGCCGTCGGGCGGAGGCGATCCTGCGGGTCTGCCGTCGGGCGGATCGTTTCGAGGCCCTGCTGGGTTCGAGCCCCGCCACGGCCCGGGCCGCACTGGAGCAGGTCCCCGGCATCGGCCCCTGGACCACCACCTCGGTCACCCTGCTGGCGTTCGGTGATCCCGACGCCGTGGTCCTCGGGGACTTCCACCTCCCCCATCTCGTGACCAGCGCCCTCACCGGGCGGCGCCGGGGCTCGGACGCCGAGATGCTCGAGCTCCTCGCGCCCTACGCCGGCCAGCGGGCCCGAGCCCAGGGGATCCTCGCCGGTCTCGGCCACCAGCCCCGCCGGGCGCCCCGACTCGCTCCCCGCCGTTTCGCCGACAGCTGACGAACGGGTCGTTCGTCCACAACATTTCCCCAGGGAGTGCCCCTTCCTTCCCACAAGCAGTCGTCCCTACGCTCAACGCCATGGTCGGCTACGAGGTGGTGCTCAAGGACAGGACGGTGGAGCGGATCGACGGGGCCGACGCCTATCAGCAGGAGGGCCCCATGACGACCTTCTTCGAGCGGGCCGAGGGCCGTCAGGTCGTGGACTGCTGGTCCAACCGCGTCGCCAGCCTCCGCACCCAGGACATCCTCATCATCCGCCGAGGCGACACGCCCGCGACCCGCTTGACCAGGGCGTGAGGCTGCGCAGGCGCCAGCCGGAGCAGCACGGAGCGACGTTCCACGACGGCGACGCCGGACTGGCCGAGCGGAGCGAGGCCAGTCGAAATGTCACGGCACGTAGTTGCCGACCCAACTCAGGCTCGTCAGGGCCACCACACCGGCGGCGCCCAGCGCGATGGCGGCTCGCTCCAGCTCCGGGCGCTTGGTGACCGTGGCGAGGGCCAGGACCAGGGGGAAGGCGTTGAGGCCGTAGCGCTCGAGGGAGTTGAAGCTCTCGGCGCTGAGGGCCAGCACCAGCACGGGCACGGTGTAGAGGGCGTAGCGGACCGGCCACCGCCGCACGACCACCACGGCCAAGAGGACGAAGAGCAAGGCCATCGGTGGGTGCACGGCGTCGCCCAGTCGGTCCGCACCCACCAGGTCACCCATGGCGTCGACCAGGCGGGAGACCGGATCGGTGACCGCCCCCCGGTAGGGGCTCTGCTCGGTGAGGGGCGCGGTGAACCCGGGGCCGGTCACCGCGGTGTACACGAGGTAGCTCAGGACGCCGATCGGGGCCCCGAGCACGGCGGCCACCCGCGCCAGCCGCTCACGCCCGACGGTCTCCCGCCAGCCCCGGGAGGCCTCCCAGAGGGCCGGGAGGACGAGGAACAACCCGATGGGTCGGGACAGCCCGGCGGCCACCCCCAAGGCCGCCACGGCCCACCAGGCGTGGCGGCGCAGGGCGAGGAAGGACCCGATGAGGGCCACCAGCATCACGGCTTCGGCGTAGCCCCAGACCAGGACGAATGCGCCCGGGAAGAGGGCGATGAACCACGCCGCCCGGCGGGCCAGGGCCGGGTCGTCGGTCTCCTCCAGCGCCAGGCGGTGGATGAGCATGCCCGCCCCGAGGGCCGCGAGGTTGGCCACGACGAGCAGGGCCAAACCCTGGTTGCCGGCCAGCAGCCAGCCCCCGACCCGACCGAACAACGGGAACAGGGGGAAGAAGCGCACGGCTTCGTCAGGGAGGCCGCCGTAGCCCTGGTCGGCGATGGCGTCGTACCAGTCGCCGTCCCAGGCCAGGAGGTGCTGGTCCAGCTTGGGGGTGGCGCCGTGCGGGGCGAACTCGTCTGCCGCCGCGGCCACCAGGACGTAGCCCACGACCACGAGCAGGCGGGCCACGATCCACGGCGGGAGGGCCGCGTGGAGATCGGCCCGGCGCTCCGGGGTCCAGAGCCGCCGGATCACCGGTCCGGGTACCGGTGCAGGTTCGCGTTCTCGAAGAACTTCTCGGAGTCGGCCTGTACGGCGGGGGCGTTGCCCGGGCGGGCCTCGGCCAGCAGGTTGCGGACCTCGCCGCACTGGGACTCGAGGGTGATGTACTCCGGGCTCCACACCAGCCAGATCTGCCGGCCCTCGGCCTGCTCCAACACGGCGTCGACGAAGGCCTGGGGGTCCGAGGCCGCGTTGCGGTCGGCGTAGTCGACCCAGTCCACGAACTCGGGGGCGTCGAGGTCCGGGTAGGTGACCTCGGTGAAGTCCCCGTCCAGGGCCCGACTGCCGGCGGGGCCCAACTGGTCAGGGCAGTAGACGACCACGTCGCCCGGTGTCCCGTCCCGCTCGATCACCGAGGCGATGTCGTCCAACTGGGTGCGTTGGTAGGTGATGACGTCGATGATCCCCAGGGCGGAGGTGCCCAGGAACGCCAGGAGGGCCACGGCGAGGGCCCCGGCCCCCAGGAAGCGCCGTAGCCCCCAGGCCGCGCCGAGGACCACGAGGGGGACGACCATGGCGAGGTAGCGCGGGGCGAAGCCGGAGTTGGTGAGGTACCCGGCGGCCACGGCGAAGGCCAGGGTGAGGCCACCGATCAGCAGCTCGATGCGCACGTCGGGCCGGGTGCGCAGGTCGAGGTCGATGTGTTGCCGGTCCCGGCCCCGGCCGAAGAGGCCGAGCACCAGGAGGAGCCCCAACACCATGGAGAACAGGATCCGCTCGGCGTTGTCCACCCCGCCGAGGTCGGCGAAGAGCTGGGACAGGACCTTGGTCGGGCGTTCGGGCTCGGCCCACGGCGTGCCGGTGCTGCGGGCCTGTTCGAGGAAGCTCGGCAGCCACGGGAGGAAGAGGATCCCACCGGCGGCCACGGCCAGGGTCACCCGCAGGCGCGCCGTCCGGGCCTCGCCGGTGCCCCGCCACCAGGCCAGGACCAGGACCAGGCCGGTGGCCCCGAGCAGGTAGAAGGCCCAGTAGTGGGTCAGCAGGAGGGCGCCGCTGACCACGGCCACCACGGCCAGACGACCGAGCCGAGGGGCCTCCAGGGCCCGCTGGACCGCCAGCCACCCCAGGAAGACCAGCAGCATGACCAGGGCGTACATGCGGGCCTCGGTGCCGTACCGGCTGGCGAAGGGCAGCGCCCCCAGCACCAGCACGGTGAGCCAACCGAGGGTGGCGTCACCCGCCCGCCGGCCGACGACCCAGGCCACGGGCAAGGTCAGCACCGCGAGGACGCCCGACAGGGAGCGGACGGCCACATCGCCGGTACCGAAGACCTCGGTCCAGAGGTGCAGGAGCACGTAGTAGAGCGGCGGGTGGCCGTCGTGGCGCAGGGCCTCGCCGATGGCGCCGAGGGGCAGCGTGGCGATGTTCACGCTCAGCGCCTCGTCCAGCCACAGGGCCGACGTCGTCACGAATCGGGTGACCGATCCGGCTACGGCCACCACGATCGCGAGGGGTACCAGCCATGTAGGCGGGGAGGTCGCGGACGGGGTACCGTCGTGACCGTCGCGTCGCTCGCTCGCGCCGGTCCGTTCCTCTACGGACACGGGCCGGGACTGTACCGGCGTCGCCCCGTCCACCGTGGCACACCCGGGCGCCGCCCGCGTCGCGCCGAAGCCGACCCCGAACCAGGTGCTCCAGACCGCAGATGACCCCACCCCCCTCCCCTGACGCCCCCGCCGCCTCGGCCCCGACCGATCCCACCCCGGGCGAGGTCGTGGTCATCGGTGCCGGCCCCGCCGGCCTCACCGCGGCCTACGTGCTCGGCCGGCGCGGGGTCACCGTCCACCGTGCTCGAGGCCGACGACGTGGTCGGCGGCATCAGCCGCACCGTCGAGCGCGACGGCTGGCGCTTCGACATCGGCGGCCACCGCTTCTTCACCAAGGTGCACGCCGGTCGAGGAGCTGTGGCACGAGATCCTCGGCGAGGAGGACTTCCTCCTGCGCGCCGCGGATGAGCCGCATCTACTACGACGGCAAGTACTTCGACTACCCGCTCAAGGCCTTCAACGCCCTGCGGAACCTCGGCCTGATCGAGGCGGTCCTGTGCGTCGGCTCGTACGCTCTGGGCCCGCGTGCGGCCGCCGAAGGACCAGGACAACTTCGAGGGCTGGGTCGCCGCCCGCTTCGGCTGGCGCCTCTACCGGACCTTCTTCAAGACCTACACCGAGAAGGTCTGGGGCATGCCGGCCGAGCGAGATGCCGGCCGACTGGGCCGCCCAGCGGATCAAGAACCTGTCGCTCGTTCAAGGCGGTGATCAACGCCGCTCCTGCCCAAGCGGAACCAGAAGGAGATCACCAGCCTCATCGAGGAGTTCCAGTACCCCAAGTACGGCCCCGGGATGATGTGGGAGCGCTGCACCGAGAAGGTGCGAGGCGCAGGGCTCCACGGTCGCACATGGAGACCACGGTGGACGCGGATCCGCCACGCCGACGGCCGGGCGACGCGGTCACGCCGAGGCCGGCGGCCAGCGACCGTCTACCCGTGCGACCACGTCATCTCGCTCGATGCCGATCACCGCAGCTGCTGCAGGCCATGGACCCGCCGGTCCCCGCCCGAGGTGCTCGCCGCGGCCGACGACCTGCGCTACCGCGACTTCCTCACCGTCGCGCTCGTGGTGCCCGAGGAGGCCGGGTTCCCCGACAACTGGATCTACATCCACGCCCCCGACGGTGCAGGTCGGCCGCATCCAGAACTTCGGCTCGTGGTCGCCGTACCTGGTGAAGGACGGCCGGACCTGCCTCGGCCTCGAGTACTTCGTCTTCGAGGGCGACGAGCATGTGGACCTCGAGCCGACGACGACCTCATCGCGCAGGGCGACGCGCGAGCTCGAGCACCTCGGCCTCGTCGACGGCCGGGCAGGTCGAGGCCGGCTACGTCGTGCGCATGCCGAAGGCGTACCCGATCTACGACGAGACCTACGCGCGACAACGTCGACGTGCTGCGCGACCTGGCTCGCGGAGAACGCGCCCAACGTGTACCCGGTCGGGCGCAACGGCATGCACAAGTACAACAACCAGGACCACTCGATGTTCACGGCGATGCTGACCGTCGAGAACATCGTCACGGCGCCGACCACGACGTCTGGGCGGTGAACGTCGAGGAGGAGTACCACGAGGAGGGCGAAGCCGTGGAGGAGCTCCGGGAGTCGGGCACCGGTCGGGCCGCGCCGGTCATCCCCAAGGCTGCGGATCCCGCCCGACGGCACTGATACGCCGACCGCCTCCACGATGACGCCGGTGCGCGACCGCTTCTGGTTCCGCTTGGCGTTGATCGCGCTGCTCGCGCTGACCGTCCGGGTCGGCTACATCGGGGTGGCCAAGTGGTCCGACGAGGTGGAGTTCAGCGACGCCCTGTACTACGCGGTGCAGGCCCAGCAGATCGCCGAGGGCCAGGCCTTCCAGAGTCGCGAGCACGATCGCCCCGCGGCTGACCACGCCCCGCTCACGGAGATCTCGCAAGCCCCCACCGCCCTGGTCTTCGGTCGCAGTGTCCTGGCCCAACGGCTGGTCCAGGCGCTCTACGGCACGTTGGGCGTGGTGACCATCGCCCTGCTGGCCCGCCGGGTGGCCGGCAGCGACCGGGTGGCCCTCTGGGCGGGCCTGGTGGCCGCGCTCTACCCCAACCTCTGGGCTGCCGACGGGGTCATCCTGGCGGAGACCCTGACGGTGCTCCTGGTCGCCGCCCTGTTGTGGGCCGTCTACGGGTTCATCGACCGTCCCGACAGTCGTCGGGCGCTGCTGGTCGGTGCCCTCGCCGGCCTCGCGGCGCTGGCCCGGGCCGAAGTGGCCCTGATCGGGGTGTTGGCCTTCGCCCCTGTCGCCCTGCGGATGGCCCAGCCCTGGTCCCGGCGCCTCGGTCACCTCGGCCTCGCCGCACTCGCCGGTGTCCTCGTCCTGGCTCCGTGGACCGTCTACAACCTCGGCCGCTTCGAGAAGCCGGTGCTCATCTCCACCAATGACGGTCTGACCCTCATCGGCGCCAACTGCGACACGCAGTACAACGAGCGCGGACCCTGGCCTGTGGGACATCGCCTGCCTGCCTCCGGGTTCGTTCACCGAGGCCCAGAACCAGGACCAGTCGGTGGTCAACGCCGGCTACCGCCACCTGGCGGTCGAGTACGCCAGAGATCACGTGGGCGATCTCCCGCGGGTCGCCGCGATCCGTGTGGCCCGGACCTGGAGCCTCTATGACCCTGCCTCGATGATCCGCTACAACGAGAACGAAGGCCGGGAACCGCCCGTGGGCTGGGCCGGCTTCATCTCCTTCTGGATCCTGGTGCCCTTCGCCGTGGCCGGCGCGGTCCTGCTGCGGCAACGGGGCCGGGCCATCTGGCCCCTGCTCTCCACCATCGTGGTGGTGACGCTGGTCTCGGCCCTGTTCTACGGGTTGCTGCGCTTCCGGGCCCCGGCCGAGGTCACCCTGGTGGTCCTTGCTGCGGTCGCGATCGCCGAACTGCAGTCCCGTCGTACCGTCACGGCGTGAACCGACGCGCCCTCCTGCTGGGCACCGCACTGTTCGGCATCCTCCTGACCGCCTGTGGTGGCGACGCCGACGACGGTGGGGCGGTGTCCACGACCGTCGCTCCCCCGCCGACCTCCACGACCACGACCACGGTGCCCCCCACGACGGGCGCCCCTCCGACGTCGATCGCTCCGCAGGCGCTTCCCGGTGGGTCCCTCGACGTGCTGGTGCTGGGCGACTCGGTCATGTTCGACGCGGCCGCCGCCATCGAGGCTGCAGTCGAGTCCGGCGGCGCCGCCGATCTGGCCTCCTCGGCCATCTTCGGGTTCGGCTTCTCCGACGGGGCGGCGGTGCCGTTCAGCGCTCTGGCCCCCGACATCCTGGCCGCCTCGCCGGCCGAGCAGGTCGTGGTGATGGTCGGCTCCTGGGACCACCTGGCGGTGCAGCGGGACCCGGAGGCGTACGCGGCCGCGGTGCGCCGCGGCCTGGACCAGATGGCGGCGGATGGCCGGTCAGTCCTCCTGCTGGGCGAGCCCCCGAGTGACCCGGACAAGGGCGAGGAGGAGGCCCGCCTCGCCCTCAACGACATCCTGGCCACCGAGGCGGCGGCGGTGGCCGGGGTCCGCTACCTGCCCACCGACACGGTGATCGGTGACGCCGACGGGGCCTACATCGCCACTGCGGGCGGCCAGTTGCTGCGCAAGCCCGACGGGCGCCACCTGTGCCCCGCCGGGGCGGCCCGCTTCGGTACGGCCGTCCAGGACGCCCTGAGCGAGGACTGGGCCCTGCCTGCCGCCGATCCGGCGTGGGCGGCGGGCGCCTGGCGGACCGATCCCCGCTACGACGACCCGCCGGGGGCCTGCACCGGCTGACGGCTCGGCCACCGCCGCAGCAGGCCATCGATCCCGATGCCGGCCAGCACGACGAGGGCCACGTCGACGGGCACCCGGTAGCGGGTGATCCCGAAGGTGATCGCCGCGGCGGCCGCCACGACCACCACGGTGCTCAGCACCGGGATCAGCGTGCTGCCCCGGCGGTGCAGGAGGACGGCGCCGTAGACGCCCAGGGGGACCAGGGCGAAGTACATCCAGAGCCCGGCGGTCGACGCCGCCTTGCCCCGCCCCTCCAGCCACCAGTTGAGGAACACGTTCTGGCCCGGCTTGAAGACGTCGAAGACCCGTGCCACCCGGGCCACGGCCACCAGCGGGAGGCGGTCGAGGTGGTCATAGAAGTAGTCGTCGGACTCGTCGAGGAGCTCGGCCTCCCGGACCGACTCGTCGGCGGCGTCGAGCTCGAGGGGCGGATCGGTGCCGATGCAGTTGGCGTGGTAGCCGATGTACTCGCCGTAGTAGGTGCTGTCGCAACTGGCGTCGCTCATGACCGAGCCGGCGCTGTTGGTCAGGTACACCGGCCGCTCGAAGCGGGCCAGGTTGAACCCGACCCAGGGCCCCAGCACGAGGACGGCCACCCCGACGGCGACACCGAGCAGGCGGAGGCGCTCGGACCAGGCCCGGGCCGGGAGGCGCACCACGAGGAGGGCCACCAGCACCACGAAGAAGAAGATCCCCTCGGTGCGGGTGAGGGCGGCCACCCCGGTCACCGCCGACAGGACGGCGACCCGCCCCGGTGTCGGCTCGTCCCAGAAGCGGTGGGCCAGCAGGAGCATGAGCGCGATCAGCAGGGCGTAGAGCGACTCGGCCTGGAGCATGCCGTCGTTGATCCAGAGCATCGGGTAGACCGCGGCGAGGCCGGCGGCCAGGAGCCCGGCCCGGGAACCGGCCAGCCGGCGGGTCAGGACGCCGATCACCACGACGGTGGCCACCCCGAGCAGGCCCGAGGCCAGCCGCTGGGTGGTGGCCGAGTCGAGCCCGACCACCGACAGCAGCCCGAGGAAGCTCGAGTACGCCGGCGGGTGCGACGCACTGTCGGCGTACTGCCCGGTCTGCAGGAACCAGTAGGGGTGGGCGAAGAGGTGGCCGTCACCCAGCAGCTGGGCCTGCACGTGGTAGTAGGTGGCGTCGCCGGCCACCCGGAAGCAGGATCCGGTGCCGGTCAACGGGGGGTCACAGGTCGGGCGCACCACCAGCACCAGGGCCCAGCGGATCACGAGGGCCACGGCGGCGACCGCGGCGAGGCCCCAGGCGAAGGGTTTGGCCGATGGCCCCGCGTCCCGCCAGAATCGCTGGGGTGAAGGCATCTCTGGCAACCGTAGCAATCGCCCTCCTGGCGCTCACCTCGTGTGGAGGGGACGACGGCGGCGACGCCGCGGACACCACGGGTGGCTCCGAGACGACCGAGGCCCCGGCCGAGGACCTGTCCTCCTACGAGACGGTGGCCGACCTCAACGAGGACCTGGCGGCCGGCGGGATCGAGTGCGCCCTGGAGTACGAGGGCCTGGTCGACGAGGTGCGCGAGCTGAGCCAGTGCACGATCGAGGGCGGTCAGGCCATCCTGACCATCTGGTACGACGACACCCTGTTCAGCGACTTCCTGGGCACCGACCCGGCCGCCGTGGCCTACGGCGAGAACTGGACCGTCGAGCTGTCCGACCCGGCCGTCGCCACCTCGGTGGCCGAGGCCGCGGGCGGCACCACCACCGACGCCTGAGCGCGCTCGCCCCGGCCCCTGGGCCCGGGCGACGGTCGGTGTCCTGCTGCTCGGCCTCGTGGCCGGCGCCTGCGGTGACGACGCGACCCCGGGCGCAGCAGGGTCCTCCCCCTCGCCACCGACCACCACGACGACGAGCCCGACGGTCCCGCCCGATGACGAGCTGCCCCGCGTCCTGATCGCGGGCGACTCGGTGCTGGCCGAGGCCGCCGATCCCCTCGCCTTCGCCATCGAGGCCACGGGCGGGGCCCACGCCGAGTTCACCCTCGGTCCGGACCTGCCCCGCGACGAGGCCGACGTCGCCCTGTGGCAGGCCGCCCTGGACCGCACGGACCCCGACCTGGTCGTGGTGTCGGTCGGCCACTGGGAGTACCTGTCGGTGCTCGGCGACTTCGCCGAGGGTGAGCTGCTCCAGCCGGGCACCTACCGGACGGAGGTCCTCGAACCGTTCGCCGACCTGCTCACCGCCACCGGGGCCCGGGTCCTCTGGGTCGGCCCGGCGGTGATCGAGGACGCGGAGGAGGCCGAGTTCGTGAGCGGGCTGGAGCAGGACTTCCGGGCTCTGGCCGAGGAGCGGCCGGCGATCGACTTCGTGGACGCCGACACCTGGGTGGCCCCGGACGGGTACAGCGAGACGCTTCCCGGCCCCGACGGCGAGGCCGGCCAGGTGCGGCGGGCCGACGGCATCCACCTCTGCCCCGCCGGCCAGGTCCTCCTCGCCGAGGGCCTCCTGGGTGAGGTGGCCGAGCGACTCGACCTGACCCCCGACCCGGCCTGGGTCGAGGACTGGCAGGCCGGTCAGGAGCCCGAGCCCGGCGGCTGTGCCCCGGACTACCAGGAGTGATGATCAGGCCGTGAGCAGCGCCGGGACCTCGCTGGGCACCTCGCCCAACCTGTCCCGCAGGGGCGGGCCGACGCCGACCGCCATGAGACGGTCGACCCGCCGCAGCATCCGCTTGCGGCCGTACCAGAGCAGCGGGCTGAGGAGCCGGCCGGTCCCCGGCACGACCCAGTAGGGCTCGCCGGGATCGGCGTCATAGGGGTGGCAGTAGGTGAAGGGCACGGCCCCGAGGGGCTTGTCCCGCAGCCCCGCCCGCACGACCGGCCAGGGCAGGACCCGCAGGTAGGTGCCCCCGACGACCGGCAGGCCCAGCGGACCGACCTTCAGGATCGGCGCCGGCAGCTCGGCCAGGCCCGAGGGCCAGGTGAACGGGTGTCGGGGCAGACCGGGGAAGCCGAACAGCGGGCTCCAACCGGGCAGGATGCTGGAGGAGTAGGTGAAGCCCAGCTCCACCAGGACCTCGGTGGCCCAGACCGTCGCGGGGACCAGGGAGAACGTCGGTGCCCGGTAGCCCACGACCTCCTGGCCGGCGACCTCGCCCAGTAGGTCCCGACCCCGGGCCGTCTGCTCGCGGAAGTCCTGCGGGCTCAGTTCGGTGACCGGTGTGTGGGACCAGCCGTGCAGCCCGACCTCGTGGCCCTGGGCGGCGATCTCCCGGATGAGGTCGGGGTGGTCCCGGACGACCTCCCCCACGACGAACACCGTGCCCACGATCGAGCGTTCGGCACAGAAGTCCAGCACCCGGTGCGTGGCGTCGAGCAGGCGGAGCTCGGTCGTCTCGTCGGGGCGGTGGTCCTCCACGTCGAAGGTGAAGGTGAAGGGCGGGGTCATGGTCCGTGCGGCGCGGTCAGTAGGCGTCGAGGTCGAGGAACTCGAAGGTATCCAGGCGGAACGTCTCCTGGGGGACCTCGTCGCTGAAGCTGTGCACGACCAGGTTGAGGGGGGCCGGGCGCAGCCGGTGGGGCGGGTGGATGCCTCTCACCCGCACCAACGCGTTGAACCCGGCGTAGACCGCGGCCGGCGCCCGGTGGTACCGGCACACCGCGGCCACCGCCCGACGGGCCGACAGCGGCTCGTCCAGGGTCCGGGCGCCCCGGGGGAACAGCTTGAGGATCACGGCCATGGGCACCGGGCCGAAGGCGGATCGGGTGGAGACCACGACCAGGTCGTCGTCGACGTGCAGGTGGTAGCCCCCGTGGGGTCGGGCCAGCCGCCAGCGGAGGCGATCAGGGGTGTAGCTGTTGGTCCAGTGCACCGCTTCGTGCTGGTCGAGGTCGGCGGCCAGCTCGGTGAAGCGGGGCCCGTCGAGGAAGGCCTCGTCCACGACGTGGTGCTCCCAGCCGCCACCGGTGCCGGTGGGGACGGCGATCTTCACCGGCATGGGGCCGAGGAACCGGTAGTCGAGGTACTTCACGGCCCCGGGCGTGGACTTCTCGTTGGGCACGCCGATCACCAACTGGCGGCCCTGGGCGGTGGCCTCGGCGAAGACCCGGAGGCCCAACTCGGACCAGTAGCCCTTGCGCTGGGTGCCGCTCCGGGTGACGGCGTTGAGGGAGAACAGGAAGGGGCCGGAGCCGGCGGCGTTGCGGTAGGTCTGGGGGACCAGGGCGTAGTGGGCCACCCGGACCCCCTCCTCGTCGGCCTCGGCCTGGATGGCCGGACCGTCGGGGTTCGCGTCGTAGAGCCACGCCAGGTACCGGTCGTCCACGAACCGGGGGTCGGGCAGCTCGGCGTCCAGCAGCTCGGTGTTCAGCTGGTTGTCGTTGCGCTCGTCACTCACGCCGTCGCCTCCACGGGCTCGTCCTCGGTCGGTTCGGGATCGGGCCCGTCGATCGGCCAGCGCCGCCGGAGCAACGTCTCGATCCCCACCGCGGCGGCCACGACCAGGGCCACATCGGCCGGTATGCGGTAGCGGGTGGTGCCGAAGGTCCACGCCGCGGTCACGGTGATCATGGCCGCCATGCCCACCAGCGGGCTGATCGGCTGGCCCCGCCGGCGCAGCACGACCACGCCGCCGATGGCGAAGGGGACCAGCGCGTAGTAGCTGATGAGGGCCAACTGGGAGGTGCGCTCGCCCCGGGCCTCCAGCTGCCAGTTGAACTGGACGTTCTGACCGGGCCGGTACACGTCCCACATCCGGGCCACCCGGGCGGCCATCACCACGGGCAGTCGGGTGAGGTGGTCCCGGATGTAGCCCTGGGCCTGCTCGCCCGCCACCGCCGCCCGTTGGGACTCGTCGGAGGCGCGGAGCTGGGCCTCGGCCTGCGGCACGGTGAGGCCCTCCGCCGCGGCGTAGTCCTCGATGCTGAAGCAGGAGGCGTAGTAGCCCATCTGGTCGCCGTAGTAGGTGGCGTCGCAACTGGCGGTCGACAGCACGGGTCCCGGGCCGGTGGAGAGCGTGGTCGGGTCCTCGAAGCGGGTCAGGTTCCACCCCACCCACGGCCCGATGAGCAGGATCGCCGCCGCGCCCGCGAAGGCGATGTGGCCCAGGCGCGCCCTCCAGGGACGCACGGCGCCCAGGATCAGGGGCAGGGCGACGAAGGCGTAGAGCAGGAGCGACTCGGCCCGGGTCAGCGCGGCGAGGGCGATGAGCACCCCGAGCAGCACCACCCGGCCGGTCGTCGGCCGGTCGTGGTAGCGGTATCCGGCGTAGATGGTCAGGGCGACCAGGAGCGCGGCCAGGCTCTCGACCTGCAGCAGGAAGTCGTTGATCCAGAGGTTCGGGTAGAGCGCCCCGATGGCGGCGGCGATCAACCCGGCTCGCCACCCGAGCAGGTGACGGCCGACCAGGCCGAGGACCACGACCGTCGCCGCGCCGAGCAGGGCGGCGGCCAGCCGGTGGGCGTCCACGCTCTGCCCGCCGAGGAACGAGACGACCCCCAGGTAGGCGGGGAACAGGGGCATCTTCTGGGCGCTGGGTCGCTCCTCACCGGTGCTGGCGTAGGTGAAGGGGTCGATGAACGGCTTGCCGTCGCCGATGAGGTTGGCCAGCTCGTGGACGTAGCGCGGGTCGTTGACGGCCTCGGGTCGGCCGGAGATGGCCAGGCAGCCCGCCGGGGCCTCGGTGCCCGGCGGCCCACATTCGTCCGGAGGCCGGACCTCCAGGATCCAGTACCAACGCAGCCCCAGGCCGACGAGGGCGATGGCCAGGACGGCGAGCAGGAAGCGCTTGTGCGTCACGCCGGGACGGGGTCGGCGTCGGCCACCGGCTCGTCGGGCGCGGGCGTCCGGCTGGTCACCCAGGCCGCCCCGATGCCGGCCAGGATGCACAGGGCCACCTCGGAGGGGACCCGGTAGCGGGTGATGCCGAAGGTGCTGGCCGCGGTGAAGGTCACCAGGACGAAGGGGGCGACCAGCGGGATGATGGTCACCTTGCGGCGCCAGAGCAGGACGATCCCGGCCAGGGCGACGGGGACCATCAGGTAGAACTGCAGCAGGGCGAAGCGGGCGTGGGACTCCACCCGCCGCTCGAAGAAGCGGTCGAACTCGACGCCCTGGTCGACCCGGTAGAGGTGCCACATGCGCCCGACCCGGGCCAGCGCCACCTTGGGCAGCTCCCCGAGGTGGTCCTCCATGTAGGCGGTGGCCTTCTCCCGGTGGATGGTGTCGATCTCGGACTCGTCCCCGGAGAACTCACTCGGCGCGCAGTCGATGTTCCAGTAGCCGAGGAACCGGCCCGAGTACGTCTCGTCGCAGTTGCCGAAGGCCAGCACCCGGCCACTGCCGGTGGCCAGGTACGGCGGCGAGGGCTCCTCGAAGGTCACCGCGTTGCGGATCATCCACGGGGCCATGAGGGCCAGGGCCACCAGACCGGTGGCCACCGCCAGCCCGGCTCGCTGGGCCCACGTCCGGTCCCGCAGCATCACGGCCAGGGGCAGGACGAGGCCGGGGAGCAGCAGCAGGCCCTCGCTGCGGGTGAGCGTGGCCACGGCGACCGAGAGGCCCAGGAGGGCCGAGGTGCGCAGGGACGGCTTCCGCCAGAACTGGTAGGCGGCGAGGATGACCAGGCCCATCAGGGCGGCGTAGAGCGACTCGGAGAGGATCAGGCCGTCGTTGATCCACAGGTTCGGGTAGATGGCGGCGAGGAAGGCGGCCAGCAGCCCGGCCCGGTCCGCAGCCTGCTCCCCCAGTCCCGCCCAGCCCCCCACCCGGCGGGCGGCGATGCCGATGAGGGCCACCGCGGCGGCTCCGGCGAGGCCACCGGCCAGCCGGTTGGCCAGCGGGCTGTCGAGGCCGAGGACCCCGAAAGCCGCCAGATAGAGGACGAAGCCCGGCGGGTGACCGGCCGAGGGCTCGAAGACCTCGGGGCCGCCCGCTTCCACCGAGTCCCGCCACACGAAGGGCTCATAGAAGCCCCCGTGGTCCAGGAGCAGCTGGGCCTGGGTGTGGTAGGCGTAGTTGTCGTCCAGTTCGAGGGGCAGGTCGCCGTAGTGCACGAAGACGGCGACCCAGCGGACGGCCAGCGCGAGCGCGACGAGCAGGAGGAGGCGGGCCGGGAACCCGCGGAGACGGCTCCGCATGTCGTCGGGGAGTGTAGATGCCCCGGCTCAGACGGGAGCGGGGCACTCCTCGGGGGCGTGCAGCAACGGGGGTCGGCGCCAGTCGCCCTGCTGCCAGCCGAAGGCCCCGCTGACGTTCCACTGCTCGGCGATGCGCTCGAGCACGGGCGCCCCCAGGAGGGCGACGCCCTCCGGGCAGAGGTGGAGCCCGTCGGTCCGGCGCAGGCGCACGGGCACTCCCGTGGTCGGGGAGGCCACGATGTCGGCGTAACCCCCCTCGGGCCCGGACAGGTAGTCCCCCGCCGGCAGGTAGTCCACGTCGTCGCGGGCCTCGGCCACCTGGGCGTAGACCGAGTTCAGGCGGGCGAAGCGCTGGGTCACCACGGGATCGTTCACCGCGGCCATGCCGATCCACAGGACGTTGGCCCCTTCGGCGGTGATCCGGTCGAGGAACGGCTCCACCACCTGGGTGCGGTACTGCTGGGCCCAGCCCGGCTCGTTGCTGGCGGTGTCCCCCACCACCTGGTCCTCCCAGAAGCCGACCAGGTTCACGATCAGCTCGGGGTCCTGGTCGGCCAGCTCCTGCTGCCAGATCAGGTTGGCGGCGCCGTCCCGGGCGATGGACGGCGAGAGCACGAAGCGCCCGACGGTCTCGCCGGTGCCCTGCAGGGCCTCGATCATGGCCGGGGCGAACTCCGCCATCACCGAGTCGCCGGCGAAGGTCACTCGCAGCGGGTCCTCGGCGGTCGGCTGGCGGCCACCCGGCGGGGTGCTGGTGGTCGTGACCGGCACGGTCGTCGGGGCGACGGTGGCCCCAGCGGCAGGGTCGGCGGTGCCCGCGCCGTCGTCGGTGCAGGCGGGCGCGAGGGCGATGAGGAGCACCACGAGCGCGAAGGCTCGCCGGCAGCGATCGGGCATCGTCCAGCATCGTAGTGAGGGCCGCCTCGGTCCCGACCGTGGGTCGGCCGGGTGCGAACCTCTAGGATCCGGGCGCGATGAGCGAGTCGGAGGCGAGCCCGGGCACGACCCCGACCCTCGTGATCATCCCCGCCTTCAACGAGGAGGCGGCCCTGCCGGCCGTGCTCCGGGAGCTGGCCACCCGTCCCGGCCTCGACGTGATCGTGGTCGACGACGGCTCCACCGACCGCACGGCGGCGGTGGCGGCAGCCGAGGGGGTGACCGTGCTCTCCCTGCCCTTCAACCTGGGCATCGGGGGCGCCCTGCGCACGGGCTTCCTGTACGCCGTGCGCAACGGCTACGAGCGAGCCGTCCAGTTCGACGGCGACGGCCAGCACGACCCCGACGAGATCGCCACCCTGCAGCAGGCCCTCGACGACGGCGCCGACATGGTCGTGGGCAGCCGCTTCGCCGGCAAGGCCACCTCCTACACCGTGAGCCGCGTCCGGGCCCGGGCCATGGGCGTGCTCCGCTTCACGATCAAGACCCTCTCGGGCCAGCAGTTCTCCGACACCAGCTCGGGGTTCCGGGGCTTCAACCGGGAGGTGCTGGAGTTCTTCGCCCGCACCTACCCCGCCGAGTACATGGAATCCGTCGAGGCGCTGCTGCTGGCCTGCGCCGAGGGCTTCCGGGTGACCGAGGTCCCCGTGCACATGAGCGACCGGGAGGCGGGCACCCCGTCCAACCGCCGCCTGCGCCTCGTGTACCACTACCTGCGGCTCATGGTCGTCCTGGTGGCCTCCGCCCCCCGGCGGGCCGTGGTCCGGGAGGCACGAGCGTGAGCACCCGGGCCCAACTCCTGGTCATGGCCATCGTGGCCTTCTCGCTCTTCTTCATCCTGCGCCTGGTGCGGCGGCGCAAGCTCCAGGGCAAGTACGCGCTGCTCTGGGTCGGCGTCGGGCCTGTTCCTCGGCCTCTTCGCCCTCTTCCCCGACGTCCTGGTCCCCATCGCCGACGCCGTGGGCATCGCCTATGAGCCGGCGGTCTTCTTCCTGGCCGCCATCGCGTTCCTGTTCCTGATGGTGGTGCACTTCTCCTTCGAGCTCTCCCGCAACGAGGAGCGCACCCGCACCCTGGCCGAGGAGGTCGCCCTCCTCAAGGCCCGCCTCGACAAGTCCGACCCACCCGCGGACCGCACCCCCACCGCCCCCGTGGACGAAGCCCCCGACGACTGACCTAACGGGTCGAGCGGGCGGTGACGATCAGGCCGTCGGCGACGAAGGGGGCCCAGAGCCGGCCGATGGTGCGCTCCAGCCAGAGGACGAAGCGGCCGGCGAGGCCCAGGACCTTCTGGCGGACGCCGGCGCCGGGGGCGGCCTTCACGGCGGGGACGAAGGTGGCGGTCTCCACGACCTCCCAACCGTGGCGCGACATGAGGTTGGTCAGCGTGCGCCAGCTGAAGAGCACGACGTGGTCGGGGTGGTTGATCTCGGCGCCGGCCATGGCGGCGAAGCCGTTGAGCAGGCCCGAGGCGTTGGGCGTGGTCAGGATGAGCAGGCCGCCGGGGGCGAGCAGGCGGTGGAGGCCGTCGAGGAACGAGCCGGGGTCGTCCAGGTGCTCGATGACCTCGCCGGCGATGACGATCTCGGCGGGCTCGATGCCCAGGGCGTCGACCTGCGCAGGATCCCGGCAGTCGGCGACGTAGGCCTCGTAGCCGTCCTCGGTGGCGTGGGCCACCCCGGCCTCGTCGAGGTCGATGCCGATGAGGTGGGTGGCCTCCTCGGCCAGGTGGGCGTGCAGCCAGGTGCCGGCCTCGGCCTGCATCTCCTGGTAGCCGGCGTCGACGAACCCGACGTGGATCACGCTGCGCCCCGTGACCTGCTGGGCCACGTGCGGGATGCGGGCCACCAGCTCCGCCTTCGGGAGCCGGTGGACCATCTCGAGCTGGGCCTCGTCGGACGCGGACACGGGCGTGGACGCTACCGCTACCGTTAGCCGGCCCGTCCTGATGCCTTCCTCCTCGTCGCCCGCCCTGACGCGCCTGCGCAACAGCGTCCCGTTGCTGCTGCTGGCCGCGGTCACCTACCTCCCGCTGGTCTTCACCCAGCCGGGTCAGGTCGGCGCGGACACCAAGACCTACCTCTACCTGGACCCGGCCCGCCTGCTGCGGGACGCCGCCTTCCTGTGGGACCCGGGTGTCGGCCTCGGCGGCGTGACCCACCAGGTCGTGGGCTATCTCTGGCCGATGGGGCCCTTCTACTGGTTCTTCGACGCCATCGGGGTGCCCGACTGGTTGGCGCAGCGCTTCTGGTTGGCGTCGCTCCTGTTCGCCGCCGGGGCGGGCGTCCTCTACCTGCTCCGCACGCTGGGTTGGCCCGACCGCGCCGCCCCCGATGAGGACGGCGAGGTCGTCACCCCGACGGTGCCGCCGACCTGGTGGGACGCCGGGATGGTCGTGGCCGCGCTGGCCTACGCCCTCAGCCCCTATGTCCTGGACTACGCGGCCCGCATCTCGGTGATCCTGCTGCCGTGGGCGGGGCTGCCCTGGCTGATCGCCTTCCTGGCCCGGGCCATGCGGGTCGGGGGCTGGCGCTACCCCGCCGCCTTCGCCCTCGTCACCCTGACCATCAGCAGCACCAACCTGACCTCGGTCGTGCTCGTGGGCATCGGACCGATCCTGTGGGTGGTCTTCGCCATCTGGGTCGAGCGGGAGACCCCCTGGCGCCAGGCCCTCGGGGCGGTGTGGCGCACGGGCGTGCTCACCGTCGGGGTGTCGCTGTGGTGGTTCGTGGGCCTGGTCGTCGAAGGTCGCTACGGCATCCCCATCGTCCGCTACACCGAGACCTACCAGGCCGTCGCCGTCGCCTCGACCACCCCGGAGGTGGTGCGGGGGCTCGGCTACTGGTTCTTCTACGGCAACGACAAGCTCGGCCAGTGGATCGTGCCCAGCATCCACTACATGCGGTACGGGATCCCGATCTCCTTCGCCCTGCCGGTGTTCGCCTTCCTGTCCGCCGCCCTCACCCGGTTCCGGTACCGGCTCTACTTCGTCACCCTCATCGTGGTGGCCGTGCTCGTGGCCGTCGGCGGCCACCCCTACGACGACCCCTCCGCGGTGGGCGGGATCCTGGTCGCGTGGACCAAGACCGACCTCGGCCTGGCCTTCCGCAGCACGGCCCGGGTCCTGCCGCTGCTGATCCTCGGCACCTCGGTGCTGCTGGGAGTCGGGGTCGTGGCCCTCGGCCGTCGCCTTCCCCGCTTCTCCCGGCCCATCGCCGTCATCGCCGTGGTCCTGGTGATCGCCAACCTGCCCGCCACCTGGGTCGGCCAGATGGTCGACCGCAACCTGCGCCGGGACGAGGACCTCCCCGGCTACTGGGAGGACGCCGCCGAGTTCATCGACGGCCGCGGTGACGACACCCGGGTGCTGGAGCTGCCCGGCACCGACTTCGCGGCCTACCGGTGGGGCAACACGGTGGACCCCATCACCCCCGGGCTCATCGACCGGCCCCATGTCGCCCGGGAGCTGATCCCCCTGGGCACGCCGGTGTCGGCCAACCTGGTCAACGCCATCGACCGGCCGCTCCAGGAGGGCACCTTCGACCCCGACGCCCTCGGTCCGCTGGCCCGGCTGATCGGGGCGGGCGACATCCTGCTGCGCTCGGACCTCGAGTACGAGCGCTTCCGCACCCCCCGTCCGGAGACGACCTGGGCCCTGCTCAACTCGGTGCCCGGCCTCGGGGAGCCCGTGGCCTTCGGTCCCGCCGTGGAGAACGAGCCCAGCGAGGACCTCCCGCTGCTGGACGAGATCGAGCTGGTCACCGACCAGGACCTGGAGGACCCCCCGCCGGTGGCGGTCTTCCCGGTCGAGGACGCCGCGCCCATCGTGCGGGCCCTGCCCACCGAGCACCCGATCGTGGTCGCCGGCGACGGCGACGGCCTCGTCGCCGCCACCGCCGCCGGGGTCATCGACCCCGACCGGGCGATCCTCTACGGCGCCGGCCTCCTGGAGGACGACGACACCGAGATGTTCGCCACGGCCCTGGCCGACGGGGCCGACATCGTGGTCACCGACTCCAACCGCCGCCGGGCCCGGCGCTGGGGGTCCATCCGGGAGAACGAGGGCTACACCGAGATGGCCGGTGAGGAGGCCCTGGAGTACGAGGTGGGCGACGCCCGCCTCGACATCTTCCCCACCGCCGGCGACGACAGCTTCACGGTGGCGGTGCAGCGGGGCGGGGCCACGGTCCAGGCCAGCGCCTACGGCAACCCGGTCAGCTACACCCCGGGCGACCGGGCCTTCTTCGCCGTCGACGGTGACCCCCGCACCGCCTGGAAGGTGGGGGCGTTCAGCGAGGTCGAGGGTGAGTACCTGCGCCTCACCACCGACGAGCCGGTCACCACCGACCACGTCGGCCTCACCCAGCCCCTGTCCTCGGACATCAACCGCTGGATCACCGAGGTGGAGCTGCGCTTCGACGGCGGTGATCCCGTCCGGGTGGACCTCACCGAGGCCTCCCGCACCGAGCCGGGCCAGGTGGTCGAGTTCCCCGAGCGCACCTTCTCGGAGCTGGAGATCGAGATCCTGAATGACACCATCGGCTACCGCCCGAAGCTGGCCGGGGTCAGCGCCGTGGGCTTCGCCGAGGTCGACCTCGAGGGCATCCGCCTCGAGGAGCTGATGCGACCGCCGGTCGACGTGGTCGACGCCGCCGGTGACGCCCTCATCGACCACCGCCTCTCCTACGTCCTCCAGCGCCAGCGCACCAACCCGGCCGAGCCGGTGCGGGTCGACGAGGAGCCGGCGATGCGCCGCCTGCTCGAGGTACCCGGCGAGCGGGAGTTCGAGCTCTCCGGTGGGGCCCGCATCTCGGCCCAGGCCCCCGACCCCCTCGTGGATCGCATCCTGGGGATCCCGAGCGCCGCCCGCGGCGGGCTGACCGCCAACTCCTCAGAGCACCTGGCGGGCTCCCTGGCCTCGCGGGCCTCCTCGGCCCTCGACGACGACCCGTCCACGGCCTGGACCACGCCGTTCAACGACCTCCGGGGCCAGTTCATCGACGTGCGCCTGCCCGAGGCCCAGACGGTCGACCACCTCGATCTCCAGATCGTGGCCGACGGGCGCCACTCGGTGCCCACGCTCCTGCGCCTCCGCTCGGGCGACGAGACCCGCGACCTGCACATCCCCCGCCTCGAGCCCGGCGGCGCGCCGGGCGCGGTGCAGGAGGTCACCGTCCCCTTCCGGGCCGTCGAGAGCGACGACTTCCGCCTCACCGTGCTCGCCGTAGACCGAGCCACGACCACCGATTGGTACAGCGGCGGACCGGCCGTGCTCCCCGTCGCCATAGCCGAGATGGGCCTGCCCGGCGTCGTCCGGGACGCACCGGCCGACGAGGTCGGCGACCGATGCTACGACGACCTGCTCACCGTGGACGGGGAGACCGTGCCCATCCGCTTCGCCGGTTCGACCGCCGACGCCGAGGCCCGCCTGCCCCTGGACGTCGAGGCCTGCGCCGGCCCGGTCGCGGCCGCCGGGCCCACCGATGTGATCGCCGCCGAGGGCCGGGACACGGGCTTCGACCTCGATGCGCTGACGCTCTCCTCGGGACCCGGCGGCGACGCCGCGCCGGCCGGGGTCACCGGCACGGTGCCCACCCCGCCCGAGATCGACGTCGAGACCCCTCGGCTGCTGCAGTACGACGCCACCGCCGACACCGACGAGGCCTTCTGGCTGGTCGTGGGCCAGAGCTACGGCCCCGAGTGGGCCGCCTCGGTCGAAGGGGGCGAGATCCTGGGCCACGAGATCGTCTCCGGCTTCGCCAACGGCTGGTACGTCGAACCGAGCGGCGACGGGCCGGTCGAGGTCTCGGTGACCTGGCCGCCCCAGCGGTCGGTGTGGGTGGCCATCGTCATCTCCATCCTGGCCCTGCTGGTCTGCGCCGCGGCCCTGGTCGTGGACCCACGGCGTCGCGCCGGGGAAGCCCGCGGCCCGGTGCCCTCGATCGCACTGCTGTGGCCGCTGCAGGCCGAGAACCGCCTGGTCAGCGGGTGGCGGGCCGGGTTGGCCATCGCCGGCGCCGGGGTCGCCGGATGGCTCCTGGCCACCCCCTGGGTCGGGCTGGCCATGGCCGGCGCCATGCTGCTCTCGCTGGGCTGGCGCTGGGGTGCCCTCGCTGTCCGCCTCACCGCGGTGGTGGTGCTCCTCGGCGCCAGCCTGTACATCTTCGCCAAGCAGATGATCGACAACCTCCCTCCCGACTTCGGTTGGCCCCAGAACTTCGACGCCGCCCACTGGATCACCATGGCCGGCGTCCTCGCCCTCGGCGTCGACGTGGTCGCCGAGCTGATCCGCCGTCGCCGGCCGGGTGCGCCGTGAAGCGCCTCGCCGTCGGTGCGGTGGCCCTGGTCGCCGTCCTGGTGCTGGCCGAGGTCGCGGCGCGGGCGGTCAGCCCCTATCTGCCCGAGCCCCCGTTGTGGACCGATGACACCACGACGGTGAAGGTGGCCCAGCTCGACGCGCTGGACTGCGCCGACCTGGTCTTCGCCGGCAACTCCATGACCCGCGACGGTCTCGATCCCGCGACCTTCGAGGCCGCCGACCCCCAGGAGCGCAGCACCTACAACGCCGCCCTCGACGCCGCCACGCCCGCCCTGCAGGAGCGCTGGGTGCTCGACGAGGTCGACCCCCGGGTCACTCCTGACGGTGTGGTCCTGGGCGTCTCCAGCTTCGACCTCAACGACGAGGCCGCGATCGGCCAGACGGCCCTCGGGGCCTATGACGCCGCTCCCCTCTCCCGCGACGACCTCTTCGGACGCCTCCAGGCCCCCTTCATCCGCACCTCGGACCTGTTCCGGTACCGCAACGAGATCCGGGATCCCGAGGTGCTCTGGGACGGCATCCAGGCCTGGCGGGACGGCGAGCGCCAGTCCCGTCTCGGCCCCGAGGGCATCGAGGGGGTGCTCGGCCCGCAGGGCGAGGGCCTCTCCCGCCAGGAGCTCACCTACGAACCGTCACCGTTGACCGAGCGGTTCGCCCAGAACGAGCTGCTCAACGACTTCCACCTCGGTGGGGAGCAGACCGAGGCGGCCGAGGACCTGCTGGCGGGCCTGGCCGACCGCGAGGTGGACACCGCGGTCGTCGTCCTGCCCGTGACGGAGGACTACGTGGACCTGCATCCGGGCGGCGCCGCCCAGTACGAGGAGTTCCTGGCCCTGGTCGAGCGCATCGCCGCCGACAACGGCGCCGAGTTCATCGACCTGCACGACCTGGCCCCCGACGACTCGTGGTTCGCCGACACCCATCACCTCAACGCCACCGGCGCCGAGGCCCTCAGCACGGCGCTACCGGGTCTGCTCCCCGAGGACTTCGCCGTCGGCGACCGCTGCGCCCGACGGCTCACCTGACGGGCGTTCGGGCACCGCACGCGAAGCTGGCCCGATGACCCGAGCTCGCCGGTGCGCGGTTCTCCTGGCGATCGTCACCGCCCTCATCGGCCTTCCCGCCGTGGAGGTCGCTGCGGCCCGCCGGCCGTGCCCGACGTTCACCGCCGCCCGCGTGCGCGGCACCGTGAGCGAGCCGGACCTGGCGGAGATATCAGGACTGGCCGCCGGCCGGGCCAACCCGGGCGTGCTGTGGGCCCATGCCGACTCAGGAGCCGACGCGGAGCTGCATGCCCTGTCGGCCTCGGGCCGGTGGCTGGCCGCCTATGACCTCCGAGGAGTCACGGCCGAGGACTGGGAGGACCTGGCGATCGGTCCGGGCCCCGAGCCGGGCCGGTCCTACCTGTACGTCGGGGACATCGGCGACAACGCCGCCAGCCGGGCCGACGTGACCATCTACCGCACCCCCGAACCCGTGCTCGACGATCCGCCGGGCCCGGACCCGCTGGCGCTGACCGACGTCGAGGCCCTCCGCGCCGAGTACCCCGACGGCCCCCACGACGCCGAGGCGCTCCTGGTCGATCCCCGTAGCGGCGACATCTTCATCGTCACCAAGACCCTCGCCACCGGCCCGAGCGGCGTCTATCGCTACCCGGCGGCACAGCAGACCGGCGCCACCGCCGCGCTCGAGCGGGTCGCCTCCCTGTCGGTCCCCTCGGCGCCGTTCACCGGGTCGACCGTGACCGGCGGTGACATCACGCCGAGCGGCGACGAGATCCTGCTGCGCACGTACTTCACCGCCTTCGTCTGGCGACGGCAGCCGAGCCAGTCGGTCGCCGGCGCCCTCACGGGCGTGGCCTGCCCGGTGCCCCTGGCCGCCGAGACCCAGGGCGAGGCCATCGCCTACACCCGAGACGGCAACGCCTACCTCACCGCCAGCGAGTGGAGGAACGCCGGACCCCGCCCCCTGCATGAGTACCGGGCCCGCTGGCAGCCCGATGGTCTCGTTCGCCTCGGCTCCGGCCCCTTCGTCGGCGACGACGTGGTCAACCTCACCGGTGTCGGCCAGTCCCGAGACGCCACGGTGGGGCCCCGGGGCCGGGCGACGTTCACGGTCCGGGTGACCAACGACGGGGATCGCATCGATGACATAGGGCTGCGTGGTGACCCGGGAAACCCCCGGTTTGAGGTGCGCTACCGGCGCGCTGGTGTGGACATCACCGGCGCGGTCACCGCCGGCGGCTACCGGGTGGCGCACCTGGCGCCGGGAACCGGCGCCGCGATCGTCGTGGAACTCATCGCCCGCTCCGGCGCCACCTCGGGGTCGGTGCTCACGGTCGGGCTGACCATGACCTCGCGCGGGTCGCCCCGCAGGCAGGACCGGGTGAACGCCACCGTCCGCCGAGGCTGATCAGCGGTGTGGCGCTGACCGGGACCATCGGCCCTTCCGCCCCGGGGGGTGGCCGCCTAGGGTCTGATGGCTGGCACGAGTCAGCCATAGGGAAGAGAATGGAGACAGGACATGCGCTTCCGACTCCTGATGTCGATCGCGGCGATCACCGCGGTCATGGCCCTGGGTGCATCCGCGGTTCCCGCGGGTGCGGGGCCCGGCAACATCCACGACGACTTCTACAACCCGGCCGTGATCGGCGCGAACATCACCAACCGGCTCCTGTACGGCAACAACCTCGGGGCCACGACCCAGTACTGTGAACCCCCGACCGGCGGGTCCTCGGTCTGGATCAGGTTCATCGGCCACCGTCACCGTGACCGCGTGTACCTCAACACGAACGGCAGCAACTTCGACACGACCTTGGGCGTGTTCTCCGGAGGAAACATCTGCAATCTGACGCCGATCGCCTTCGACGACGACAGTGGATCCGGCCTCCAGAGCCGCTTGAGCTTCGTCTCCCGTGCGTACCGCAACTACTACATCAGGGTGGACGGTTACCAGGGAGCGCAGGGCAACTTCAACCTGCGCGTTCGGCGGGTCCGCTTCTGAGTGGGGTCCGGGTCTGAGTGAGTCCGGGTCGGCCGGTCCGTCGAGGTACGGGCCGGCTGACCCGGCCGGACGACCGCACCATCCGGACCTGAGCGCGGCCCACGGAGGCGACCGTGGGCCGCGCTGCCGCGCTGGCGGTCAGGCAGCCCGCCAGGTGACACGCTGGTCCGGTGGCGTTGCTCTTGGCGGTCCTGGTGGCGTTGGCCTTCGACGTCACCAACGGGGTTCCACGACTCCTCCAACGCCATCTCTGCCCTCGTCGTCACCCGGCTGCTCGCCGAGCGGCGTTCGGGCCGTTTGGCCCTGGCTCGGAGCTGGATGCGGAAGGACACTGGCGCGCGGTTCACGAAAGGAGTTCGAATCGTGACGACCAGCGGTCCGGATGGCGGCGCCAGCGGTGCGGCTGGAGCGAACGCAGCTTGGCCTCCGCCTCCGGCGCCGGCAACGGTCTGGGCGCCGCTCCAACCGGTGCCCCCGAAGCGTCCGAGCAAGGCGCCGTTCGTGGGCGCTGTCGTGGTGTTCGTGGTGGGGATCGCCGCCTACGGGTTGAGCGTGGCGGTGAACAGCGACACCGACGAGAAGTACCCCGACGAGGTCGCGCTGTTGAACCGGATAGATGCCGGCCCCGCCGAAGCCGCCGACAGCCTCGAACAGGCGACGGACCGCACGATCCGGAGCCTGCGGCGCTTCGGCCAGGCCGTGGAGGCCAACGCAACCGCGGGGAACCACTCCCTGGAGGTGTCCCAACGGTCCGTCGATCTCTGGAACGCGGGTGACACCGCCGGATCCGCGGCGTTAGCCAACGGTGAGCTCGTCGCCGCCAACGAGCAGGCCGCCCTCACCAACCAGCGCGAGCTCAGCGCCTACCAATCGCTGGCCAGGACGGTCGAGAACCTCCAGCGTGAGCTGCGGCGAGGCCCCCGATGACCGTCACCGGCCCCATGGTGCCGGCCCCCCCGGTGCGTCGACGCCGAACGTGGGTCCTGGTCACCTGTTGGGTGGTGGCGCTGGTCGTTGTCATCTTCGGGGTCTGGTCAGCCACGACGGCGCTGGTGTGGAACGACCAGGTGGTCGACTCGCGCGAACATCCGGAACGACACCGAGCGGGTGGCGGACATCGGCCGGCGGGCAGTGCGCGTAGGCGACGAGCTCTGCGGGTGTGACTCCCGGACCGTGCAACTCCGCCAACAGGCTCGAGACGCCTTGGCCGCAGGCGACGTCGACCGGTACAACGACCTTGTCGTGGAGCTCAACAGCGAGTTGGACCTCCACAACCGGCAGGCCGTCCGACTCAGCGGGCTCCTCACCGGCCTGTAGCCGTAGCAGGCGACAGATCCAGGTCCTGGGTACGACCTACTCGACGGTGATGGTGCCCAGCTGACGAGGGTGGATGTCGCAGTGGTAGGCGTAGACACCGGCGGCCGTGAACGTGTGCGCGAAGGAGTCGCCGTAGTTCATCAGGTCCGACTCGAAGGTGGTCTCGTCGTCGGCATCGACGGTGTGGGTCAGGTTGCTGATGCTCGTCCAGGTGACGGTGTCGCCGACGGCGATGGTCAGCTCACCGGGCACGTAGTCGTAGCCCTGGAGACACACGTCGCCGTCGCAGAGCCCGAGGAGGACCTTCACCCGAAGCGTGTTGCTCCTGGTGCCACCGACCCGGAACTGGAAGCGGTAGTAACCGTCGGCGACCTGAGCCGCAGTGGGACGCCACTGCCAGGTGAACCGCCGGTGGGCGCCCGCCGTCGTGGCGCCGACGCGTGCCCAGTCCGTCGTGCCCGGTCGCATGCGCCACACGGTGACCGGCCCGGTGAGGCCGGCGCCGACACGCCCGCGGAAGTAGAACCGGTTGCCGAACTGCAACCGCAGAGGCCGGGTCCGGAAGCAGGTGCTCGTGATCCTGTCGTAGCTGACACAGGCATCGACGGCGTCGGTGGGCACTCGCGCCGCCACCGCCGTCGCCTCCGCGGCCTTCCCGGACTCGGCTCCGGCGACAGGATCCGCCGTCGGGACGGCGACCAGAGCCAGCACCAGGGCGAGGGTGATCAGCAAGCGACGCATCTGGCGATCCTGCCGTCCACCGGGCCTGCGAAGAAGGGCCGAAGGTCCCCGAGCGGTCACCACCACCGAGCGCTGGAGCCCGGCGCCGGTAGGGTCGTCAGCCCGGTAGCGAGCAGAAGGTGGGTTTGATGGGCGGTCGTGGACCGGTCGAGAAGCGACGGGCAGTGCTCGTCGGCGTGATCCTGTGCGTGATGATCATCGCGGGGTCTGCGGTCCCGGCGGGGGCCGGCGCCCTCGGGGGGGCCGGCGGGGCGGAGGGCCACCGGCGCGTGGCCGGCAGTCGGATCGATGACCCCTGGCGTGACGACTTCGCCGACGGGCGGCTCGTGCGCGAGCAGATGCTGTTCCTCGGCGTCAACACCACGGGCGGGACGCGGCAACCGTGTGAACCCCGCCACGCGGGCACCCGGGGTGGTTCCTCGATGTGGTTCCGGTGGCGGTCGGCCGAGGCCGGGACCGTCGTCCTGAACACCAACGGCAGCGAGTTCGACAGCGTCCTCGCCGTCTACACGGGTACTGATCTCTGCGCCCTGACCGAGGTGGCCAGCGACAACGACAGCGGGGCCGGGAGGAGCAGCCGGCTCAGCTTCACCGCTCGCGCCGGGCGGGTGTACCGGATCGTCGTCGACGACCGGCGCGGACGCTCCGGCTACGGGAACTTCAGACTCCGACGGGAATGACCGTCCGCCCGGCCGCGCCCTCGTCGTCGGGTGGCCGGAGCCAGACGAACCGCGACGAGCGGGGGGTGGGCCGGTCGGCCCCACCGCTTCCCCGACGGACACCCCGAGGTGGCGTAGCCCGCCTCGTCGAGGTCGTCCCGACGGTGGCCGCCCGGCCGAGACCGAGCCGAGCGCCCGCCAGGATCCGCCGCCGCTGAGGTCCGCCGGGTGCACCCGGCGGGACCGCTCGCCGCGCCGGAGAACCCAGGCACCGGCGGGCCCGAACGGGCAGAGGGTCCCCTCAGATCGTCAGCCCAGGACCGCGTTCGGCCGCACACACCCGGCGCGGGGCCGAGATCGCCGGTCGCCCCGATCGACCCGGTTCTCTCAACTGCCCGGCACCGGCGCCGACGGGACTGGCAGCTACAAGACAACTCGGAGGTAAGGATCGTGCAGCGACTCAAGCATGTCGCGGCAGTACTGGGACTGATTGCGCTTGCGGGCGCGCTGTGGTCCTTCTCTGTCGTCACACCGGCGTCATCGGCGCCGGAGGCGGCAGACGCCGCCTTCAACACGGTGAACATCACCAAGATCGTGAACGGGCCCGCAGCAGCGGGCGCGTTCGAGGTGACGATCACCTGTGCGGGGGGAACACCTATGTGGTGAACAACATCCCCGCCAACGGAACGATCTCACCTGTCAACGCCGAGCCGGGGACGGTGGTCGACACCCCACTGTCGGTCGACATCCCCGTCGCGGTCACCAACCTCGGTGCCTGCAGCGTCGTGGAGACCAACCGCCAAGGCGCGCCCTCCACGACCCTGGTCCTCGCTTCGCCCTCGGCGACGCCGACCACGGTCGCGGGAACCGCCGCCGCGGGCCAGACCGGGACCATCACCTTCGCCCAGGGTGGCAACCAGACGGTGAACGCCGTCTTCACCAACACCTGGGCGACGGCCGCACCGGTGAACACCGTCGCGGTGACCAAGGCGGTCACCGGGTTCCCCGTCCGGGCTCCTTCTGGATCGTCCGTGTGACCTGTGACGTCGACCCCCTGAACGCCGTGGACTCAACAACACCGAAGTGGTCGAGCTGGTGTTCACCGGCGCCGGCACCCAGAACGCCGGTGCTCCCGGCTGGGGTCTGCACGCCCGTGGTGACTGAGCCGATCGTCGTGCCCGCCTCCCCGGCACCAGCGGCAGACCTTCACCCCACCGGCACTGGATCCGTTCAGCCTGGAGGTGACCACCCGGAGCGTGACCATCACGAACACCTACCCCGGCGCGCCGAACACGATCGTGGTGAACAAGTTCCTGCGCGGCGACGTGCCTCCGGCCTCGCAGTGGACGGTCTCGGTGACTCTGTTCACTCGTCGGTGGCGGGTCACCTGAAGCGGTGCAGACCTACACCTTCCCGGCGGGGGTCGCCGGCTCCCACACCTTCCAGACGCCCTCGGAGAAGCCGCAGTGCGTCGTCACCGAAGACCAATGTGGGGCGGTTCGGCGAGCCAGGTCACCCAGGCCAGCCACGGGCAGCGGCTACACCGTCACGGCCACCTCGGCCACCTCGGCGACCATTGCCTTCACGACCCCCGGCTCGACCGCCACGGTGAACATCACCAACCGGTACAACGATCCGAACCCCGCCAACGTGCTGCGGGTCACCAAGGCCACCACCGGCACCGTTCCCGCCGGGGCGACCTACACGGTCCGGGTCGCCTGCGGCGCGACCGACGATGTCAGTCCGGCAGCCGGTCAGCAGACCTCGATCGACCTGACCTTCGGTGCGGCCGGTGGCACCCAGGAGGTCTTCGTGCGGCGGAGCAGCGGCACCCCGCTCACCAGCCGATCGGTAACTGCACCGTGACCGAGACGGCCAACGGTGGATCGACCTCTCGGACCTTCGCCGGATCCTCAATCACCACGCCCGCCTCGACGGTGACCGTGACCCAGGACGCCGTGGGGCCGCCGGTGGTTGCCGGCAGCGTCGTGGTCGACTGGCCGGACACCCAGACGGTCGGCGGCGACGAGGCCCAGGCCACGATCACCAACGTGTTCGCCGACAACGTGCTGCGGATCAAGAAGCAGCTCCGAGGGCACATCGCTCCCGGGGCGAGCTTCCAGATCCGGGTCCGTTGCACGGGCGGTGGGGTCACCGACGAGCAGATCCTGACCTTCACCACCAACTCCTTCCAGGAGATCTCGGTTCCGGCCAACCGGCCCGACTGCAAGGTCACCGAGATCGAGGACGGCGGTGCGGCGAGCGTCTGGTACGCCGCGTCCTCGGACACGGCTGAGGCCACCCACGGTGCCCAGCTGGCCCGGGTGGACTTCGGTGGCACCGCCGGCCAGCGGGCCAAGGTCATCGTGCGCAACCAGTTCCCCGGGTCCTGTCCCCGGCCGGGCCCCAAGTTCTGCTGAGGCAGTCCTGACGGCCTGCTCGGCGAGTGATCAACCCTCACTCGACGAGCCATGAGTGACGAGCCCCGCCCGGGATCCCCGGGCGGGGCTCGAGGTTTTCCGGGGCAACGGCGGGCCGAGCCCAACGTCGCAACGTCATCCCGACCGCACGGCCCTTCGCGTCGGCGACCTCGTGGTGGGCCCCGGTGCCGCCGAGCTACGCGCTGGGGGCCGGGGGCCTCGCCCTCGAGGCCTGATCGGCGAGCAGTGGGTCGTGAGCGACGCCCCGTGGCGCTGCCGGCCCGGTGCGGTGTGGTCCCCCGTGCCCGTCCCGGGCGACGTGGCCTTGGGCCGGCGATCCGGTGCCGGTTGCCGAGGTCTCTAGGAGGGCGGGCACTCGTCGCGGGGGAAGACCCAGCGCCAGTTGCGGCGCGGCCAGTTCGGGGCCGGCGGCAGGTCCCACTGGCGGTCGACGTAGTCCAGCACCGGGCGGGCGAGGCGCACGGCCCCCCACGCGCACAGGTGGGTGTTGTCCACGCGGCGGACCCGTTGGGGGTTGCCCTGGGGCCCGGGGAGGAAGGCCGTGTAGCTGCCGTTGCGGCGGGCCAGGATGCGGTCACCGGGGACGTAGGTCAGGTCCGGGGACTCCTCGGCCAGGTGGCGGACCGCCCGGTTCATGGCGGTGAACCCACGCTGGCGGCGGGCGTCGGGGACCGGGGGCATGCCGATCCAGAGGACCTTGGCCCCCCGGCTGGCCAGCAGCTCGACGTAGGGGTCGAGGAGGCGCTGGCGGTAGGTCCGTTCCCACTCCTCCGAGCCGAGGGGGTACCGCCCAGGCGCCCCGGTCGCCATGCCCTCCCACACCCCGATGAGGACCACGACCAGCTCGGGGTCGAAGCGGGCCAGACGCTGGCGCCAACGGTCCCGGACCTCGTCGGTCCGCGGGATGCTGGGCTCCTCGGCCAGGCGGGCCACCGCCCGGCCGCCGTCCTGGACGGTCGAGGCGATGGCCAGGGAGATGTCGGCCATGAGCGAGTCGCCGGCCATCATCAGCCGCAAGGGGTCCTCGGTCGTCGGGCGCCGCTCGTCGGTGGCCGCGGTGGCCGCGGTGGCCTCCGGCTCCGGCTGCAGGGCCGCCTGCAGCTCCGCGGCCGCGGCCGTGCCGTCCCCGTCGCCCTCGCCACAGGCCGGGGCCAGGAGGGCGACGGCCAGGAGGGCCGCGAGCAGCGACCGGCGAACGATCACTGTTGACGCCTCTTCGCCTGACGGCTCATCGGCTGGCGGGCCTCTTCGGCCCGCCGATCGTCTCCGACGCTCATCGCCCCAGCAGCCGGATCCGCAGGAGGATCCACAGGGCGTCGACGCCGTCGAGCCAGGTGATCTTCTTGCCCTCTTCCCGGCTGCGGGCCTTGTAGCTGATCGGCACCTCGTAGATGCGCTCGCCCCGCCGCAGGAGGCCACCGGTCACCTCGGCCTCGATGCCGAACCCGGAGGCCTTGAACTCGATGTCCCGCCACAGCTCGGTCGGGGCCAGCTTGAGGCAGGTCTCCACGTCGGACAGCCAGGCGTTGTAGAGCAGGCTGGCCCAGAAGGCGACCAGCTTGTTGCCCATCACGTACCAGAACGAAAAGGCGGCGTTGCTGCCGAAGGAGCGGGTGCCGTAGACGACCCGGGCGTCCTCGTGCAGGACGGGGTGCAGCATGGCCACGAAGTCCGCGGGGTCGTACTCGAGGTCGGCGTCGAGGATGGTGAGCAGGTCGCCGGTGGCCTCGGCGAAGCCCCGCTGCAGGGCCGCGCCCTTGCCCTGGTTGGGCTCCTGGCGGAACGTGCGGATGCTGTCGTCGGCGTCCACCAGGTCCTGGATGCGGGCCATGCAGCCATCGGTGGAGCCGTCGTCGACGATCACGATCTCGCGCTCGACCGGCAGGTCCACGGCCAGCAGGCGCTCGAGCGCGGTCCGCAAGGTGGCGGCCTCGTTGTAGACGGGCATCACGATGGTGAGGGACTCGGGCGTCATGAAGGGATCACCGGCTCCATCGGTCGAAAGGCGTCGCGGCGAAGGGGTGCCGTTCGACGCGCGGCAATTAGCATACGGAGGCCGTACGCCCTGGCCGCCTCTGCGCCAGGCCCCTCGGATGCTCTGGAGGACTCCCATCGACACCGACAGCCGGGCCAAGCTCGGCGACCTCGCGGCGTCCTCCGGTCTCCGGCGGATCCACCTCCTGGCCTGGCGGGACCTCAGCGACGTCGAGGCCGGGGGCTCGGAGGTCCACGCCGCGGAGATCGCCCGCTTGTGGGCCGAGGCCGGCATCGAGGTCACGATGCGCACCTCCTACGCCCAGGGCCACCCCCCCGACGGTATGCGGGACGGCTACCGGGTCATCCGCCGGGCCGGTCGCTACCTGGTCTTCCCCCGGGCCGCGCTGGCCGAGGCCGCCGGCCGTCACGGTCCCCGCGACGGGCTGGTCGAGATCTGGAACGGCATGCCCTTCCTGTCCCCGCTCTGGTGCCGCGGCCCGCGGGTGGCCTGGCTGCACCACGTGCACGGGGCCATGTGGAAGATGGTCCTGCCGCCGAACCTGGCGGGCGTGGGCGAGCTGGTCGAGTCCCGCCTGGCCCCGCCGCTGTACCGCCGGACCCGGGTGATCACCCTCTCGGAGTCCTCCAAGCGGGAGATGGTCGAGAAGCTGGGGTTCCGCCCCCAGCGGGTCGACGTGGTCCCCCCGGGGATCGACCCCCGCTTCCAGCCCGGGGGCGAGCGCAGCGCCGAGCCGCTGGTGGTCGCCGTCGGCCGCCTGGTCCCGGTCAAGCACTTCGATGTGCTGATCCGCACGATGCAGCGGGTTCGCGAGCAGGTCCCGAACGCCCGGTTGACCATCGTGGGCGAGGGCTTCGAGCGCCCGCACCTGGACGCCCTGGTCCGGGAGCTCGACGCCGAGAGCTGGGTCGACTTCGCCGGCCGGGTCGATGACGACGGTCTGGTCGAGCTCTACCGCCGGGCGTGGGTGGTGGCCAGCGCCTCCAGCCACGAGGGCTGGGGGATGACCCTCACGGAGGCCGCCGCCTGCGGCACGCCGGCGGTGGCCACCCGCATCTCGGGCCATGTCGACGCCGTGGAGGAGAGCATCGGCGGCCTGCTGGCCGACGACGAACGGGAGCTGGCTCTGCACCTCGGTGCCGTCCTGAGCGACGAGTCGCTGCGCACCCGCCTGGGGGAAGGGGCCCGGTCCCGGGCCGCCACCCTGACCTGGGAGGCCACGGCCCTGCAGACACTGCGAGCGCTGGCCGACGAGGCCCTCCGCCACCGGGCGCGGGCCTGACGGTGGCCGCTCCCCCCGTCGTCCTCGTCCACGGCTTCGCCGGATCGGGCCGCCTGACCTGGGGCGAGGCCGGTTGGGTCGAGCTGCTGGCCGACGAGGGGCGCTCGGCGGTCGCGGTCGACCTGCTCGGCCACGGCGACGCCCCCAAGCCCCACGAGCCCGAGGCCTACGGGCCGATGGCCGAGTACCTGGCGGGCCTGCTCCCCGACGAGCCGGTCGATGGCATCGGCTTCTCCCTCGGGGCGGCCACCCTCCTGCAGGTGGCCATGGCCGAGCCCACCCGGGTCCGTCGCCTGGTCCTCGCCGGGATCGGCGACAACCTCTTCGATCCCCCCGACGCCGAGCCCGTGGCCGCCCTGATCGAAGCCGGCGGTGATGCCCTGCCCGAGTCGCCGGTCGCCCGGCACATGGTGGAGCTGGCCTCGGCCCCGGGCACCGACACGGCCGCCTTCGTCGCCTGTCTCCGCCGGCCCCGGACGCCCCTGACCGAGGCGGCCCTGGCCGCCGTGGAGGCCCCGGTCCTCCTCGTGCTCGGCGACCGCGACCATGTCGCCCCCGCCGACCGGCTCCTGGCGTCGCTGCCCGACGCCCGCCTCCAGGTGCTCCGGGGCGTGGACCACGCCCGCACGCCCGGCTCCATGGGCTTCCTCGACGCCGCCCTGGGCTTCGTCGCCGACTGATCCGGCCCTAAGAACCCGGCCGTTCCGGCCGACGGGAGTCCAGCGGATCTGACGGGTGGACGGCCCGCCGACCGGTGGAGGGTGGCTCGATGAGGTTGACCGACGACGGAGCACGACGGCCGGGGCTGACCCCTGGGCCGCGCGATCCGCGCAAGCACCGGGACATGCTGGTCGTGACCGTGATCTGTGCCGCGCTGGCCGTCGTCCTGGTTGCCAGTGACGCCGTGGACAGGGCCTACGAGGCGTTGGCCGACCGCGATGCCACCGCCCTCATGATCGTCCTGGTGCTGATCCCCGTCGGCGTCTCGGTCTTCGCCTTCCGGCGCTTCCAGGCCGCCGAAGAGGTGTGGAAGGAGACCGCCCGCCTCTCCATGCGCGACGCCCTGACCGGCCTGCCCACCCGCCGGTTCCTGACCGACCACTTCCAGGAGATCGTCCGCCGGGTGCAGCGCCACGGCGGTCGCGTCGCGGTCTTCTTCTGTGACCTCGACAAGTTCAAGCACATCAACGACACCTACGGCCACGAGATGGGTGACCGGGTGATGAGCAAGGTGGCCGAGCGCCTGTCGGCGATCATCGGCTCCGATGACATCCTGATCCGCTACGGGGGTGACGAGTTCGTGGTCGTGAGCCCCAACGCCGGGACCGGCTCGGCCGCCGAGCGGGCGGCGGCTCGGCTCATCGAAGCCCTCGAGGAGCCCTTCGCCGTCGGTGAGGACAAGATCCAGCTGTCGGTCTGCGTGGGCGTCGCCCTCACCGAGGAGCACTGCACCGAGCCCGACGACGTCCTGCGGGACGCCGATGCGGCGATGTACAAGGCCAAGGCCATGGGGGCCGGCCAGGTCGCGATCTACGACCGGTCGATGGCCAGCCGGATCACCCCCTCCACCGCCGAGCGCCGGTTGCGCACCGCGCTGGCCGAGGAGCAGTTCCGCCTCTACTACCAGCCCGTCGTGTCCCTGCAGACCCAGCGCATGGTCAAGGTCGAGGCCCTGATCCGTTGGGAGGACCCCGAGCGGGGCATGGTCAGCCCCGGGGAGTTCATCCCGGCGTTGGAGGAGACCGGCCTCATCGTGCCCGTCGGGACCTGGGTCCTCGAGCAGGCCTGCCGGCAGGCCCACGAGTGGGCGACGGTCCACAGCCACCAGGCCCCCCTGATGGTCACGGTCAACGTGTCGGCCCGCCAGCTCTCCCAGGCCGACTTCGGCGACGTGCTGCGTCGGGTCCTCGACGACACCGGCGTCGACCCCGCCACCATCTGCCTCGAGATCACCGAAGGTGCGGTCATGGCCGACGTCGACGCCGCCTGGACGATGCTGCGGCAGGCCAAGGCCCTGGGGGTCTACCTGGCCCTCGACGACTTCGGGACCGGCTTCTCCTCGCTGAGCTTCCTGCGCCAGTTCCGCCTGGACATCGTCAAGATCGACAAGTCCTTCGTCGACGGCCTCGGCCAGAGCCGCGAGGACAACACGATCATCGAACACGTCGTGGGCATGGCCCGCGGCCTCGGGATGGTCACCGTGGCCGAGGGCGTCGAGACCGCCGACCAGGTCCGCTACCTGCGCAGCCTGGAGTGCCACATGGCCCAGGGGTTCTTCTACAGCAAGCCCCAGCCGCCGGCGGTCATCGACCGCATCCTGGCCCAGCCCCCCACCGAGGGCTGGCGCCCGGACCGGGTCGCCGCCCAGGCCGCCCAGGCCCCACCGGCCCCGGTGGTCACCCCGACGATGCGGACCGCCGCCCCGGCCTACTGACCCGGATCAGGCGGCGCCGACGACCTCGTCCTCGGTCGGGGCGGCGAAGCCCGCCGACAGGCGCTGCAGTGGGGAGCCACTCCCCCGGAAGATGCTCAGCGAGTCGACCGCCTCGCGGCGACGGCGCCACGCGGCCTCCAGGAACCGGCGGGAGGCCAGGTTCCGGGCCGGCAGGTAGCCGATCTCGAAGATCATCAGCAGGCCCCAGAAGGCCAGGTCCTCGTTCACGCCGCCGGGGCGCAGCGCCACCCGGATCCGCATCGAGCCGTGCACGAAGTGCAGGATCCGCTTGTCGATGGCGTCGGCCAGCACCGCGGGAGCCACATCGATGAGATCGGCCCGGTCGGCGGGCGGCGTGGCCTGGCGCCACACCCGGCGGCGGCGGCCGTCGACCACCCAGTAGGGCAGTTCGTCGCTGGGCACGTGGAACACGATGGGTCGCTTGAGCAGGACCCGCAGGGCCGGACGGGGCACGCTGGCCAGGAAGGCCGTGAGGTGGGCCTCGAAGGCGCTCCACTCGAGGGTCCGGTCGGCCTCCTCGGCGGCCGTTGCGGCCAACGCCGGTCCCACCTCGGCGGCCATCGCCGTCATGCGGGTGAGGCGGTCGTCCCACCACCGGGTGCCGGCGACCTCGAAGCCCTCCGCGTCGGACCAGACGTCACCCGGGCTCATGGCCACCAGCTCGGTGTGGTCCACGCCGGCCGCCCGGTCGAAGGCCCCACGGACCTCGTCGGGAGTGATCATCTCGGCGTTCATGGCCCAGGACTCGGGGTGCAGGAAGGCCACCATGTTGGCGAAGGGCACGGCGTAGCGGGGCTGCAGCGTGCGGCAGGCGTCGACGAACTCGTCGAGGTAGGTCTGGCGCGTCAGCAGCGTCAGGTCCTCGGGGTCCTCGGCCTCGTAGAGGTGGGGGTAGGACTGGGCCCAGGAGTGGGTCTTGAGCAGGAAGGTGACCGGACCGAAGTCCTCGGCGATCTGGCGCAGTGCCCGACCCCGGATCTTGCAGTCGTTGAGGTCGGCGAGCACGGTGTCGCCGTCGGCCACCACGAAGGCCGTGTCGTCGAAGCCGTACTGGTAGGACGCCACCCGGACCCCGGGGGCCAGCTCCCGCACCTCGCCGTGGGGCAGCTCGGTGACGTTGCGGAAGCCGAGCTCCCGGACCTCGCCGGCCATCACGTCCACGCCGAAGCGGGCGCAGAGGACCTCGGCCTCACGGTCGATGCGCCGCATCGACGGGTAGTGGAAGTGGTCGAAGTGGTGATGGGTCAGGTACAGGTGGTCCGGCGTCAGCAGCTCCGGGGTCGGATCGGCGTCGGCCGGGAAGTGCCACCACGAACGCCAATAGCAGGAGCCGGTGAGCCAGGGGTCGACCAGGATGGTCGGCCCCGAGGTCTCGATCCGCAGGCAGGCGTGGCCGATCACGGTGAACCGCACGAGGGCAGGCTAGGGAGGTCCGACGCCGCTCAGGGGGCCATGGGGGCACCGTCGGCCGCCGCCGAGCGGTACAGGGCGTCCACCACCGCATGGGCTCGCAGCGCGTCGGCCACCGTCGGCGAGGCCGGGTGGCCGGCGACCACCGCGGCCAGGAACTCCCCGTCCGGGTTGCCGCCGTCGGGCAGCGGCGGATCGAGGGCCTCGAGCAGGTCGATGCCCTCCCGGGCCTGCTCCCCGGTGCCGGTCAGGGTCCAGCGCACCGGTCCGAACCAGTCCCCCTCCACGACCACGTGCAGGCGCTCACAGAGGATCTCCACGTGACGCAGGCTGGGCCGCTCCAGCACGTCGTGCCAGACCGAGACCATGGAGCCGACGGCCCCGGAGGCGAAGGCGAAGCTGGCCGTGGCCGCATCCTCGATGCCCTCGATCCCGTGGAACTCCCGGGTCCAGGCGCTCACCCGGTCGATCGGGCCGAGCAGCCACTCCAGCAGGTCCACGTCGTGGATCGAGTGCTCGATGACCGTGCCCGCCCCGGCCCTGTCGGGGTCCGCCCGCCAGTCCGAGCCGTACATGCCCTGGGTGGGGATGAACTGGTCGTCCCGCAGGACGACCGCCATGACCCGGCCCGCCGCGGGGTCGGCCAGCAGCTGGCGGACGAGGGTGAACGCCGGTGACCGACGCAGCACCAGGCCGACCTGGTTGATGACCCCCGAGGCGTCGACCATCGTCGCCAGGGCGTCGGCCTGGTCGAGGTCGGGGGCGAGCGGCTTCTCGCAGAACACGGCTCTGCCCGCCGCCACCGCCAGGGCCACCGCGTCGTGGTGGGCCGAGGTCCAGGTGCAGATGAAGACGGCATCGACCCGGTCGACGAGGGCTTCGACGGAAGGGGCCACCTCGGCACCGGTGTCGGTGGCAAAGGCCGCGGCGCGCTCGGGGTCGGTGTCGTACACGGCCACGATCTCGCAGGGCGTCGAGGCCCCTGAGAGCATCATCTGGTGGAACCGGGCGATGAAGCCGGTCCCGACGAAGCCGACCCGGACCGGGGTCACGTGTTCTGCACGGTGAGGCCGCCGTCCACGCTGAGCACCGCCCCGGTGATGTAGGACGCCCCCGGCAGCACGAGGGACCAGATGGCGTGGGCCACCTCGGCGGGCTCGCCGTAGCGCCCGGCCGGGACCCGTCGACGGGCGAACTTGTCCTTGGCGTCATCGGGGATGGCGGCGGTCATGCCGGTCCGGATGGGTCCCGGGCACACGGCGTTGACGGTCACCCCGGACCGGCCCAGCTCCACGGCCAGGCCCCGGGTCAGGCCGATCACACCGTGCTTGCTGGCGGTGTAGGCCGAGATGTAGGCGGTGGCGCCGAGGCCCTCACTGGAGGCGACGTTCACGATGCGGCCGTCGCCGTTGCGGCGCAGGTCGTCGACACAGGCCCGGGCCAGGCGGGCCTCGGCGGTGAGGTTGACCGCCAGGGTGTGCTCCCAGGACGCCTCGTAGCCCGGCCCGTCGATGGCCGCCGGCAGCGACACGCCGGCGCAGTTGACCAGGATGTCGACCGGCCCCAGGCGCTCCCGGATCTCGCCCAGCACCCCGTCGACCGCGTCGGTGTCGGTGATGTCGACCGTCCAGGCCCCGCCGCCGTCGGGGGTCGGGGCCGCCACCCGGTCGAGGGCGGCCACGACCGCCCCGTCCTCGGCCAGGAGGCCGGCGGTGGCCTGCCCGATGCCACTCGCCGCACCGGTGACCACCGCGACCCGACCAGCGACCGTTCGGAGCCCCTCCACCATTACGTTGACCCTATGTACTTCCGCGGGCGGGAACCGACGTTTGCCCTGCCGGAATCTGCATCGCCTCGCTGCGCTCGGCGATTGGAGACGCTGGGCTTTCTGGGCGCCATGCCTGTCGGCCTGGCGCCGGGGCGGCTCGTCTGGACCATCGTGACGACCGCGATCTTCCTGATCCCCCTGGCCATCTCGGCCTGGGCCTTCCTCGACGCCGCCCGCCGCCCCCAGTGGGCCTGGAGCCTCGCCGGCCGCAGCCAGGTCACCTGGATGGTCTGCACCGCCCTCGGGATCCTCACCCTCGTCGGCGGCCTGCTGATCTCCGGCTGGTACCTGGTGATCGTCCGCCCCGAGATCGCCGACGCCGAAGACGGCCGCTTCCGCGAGGGCTGAGGCGTTCAGGCGGGCACCGTGGCGAAGGCCCTCACGCTGAAGGTGCCCGCACCCTCGATCTTCGGGGGCACGGCGGTGAAGGTGAACCCGTCGGCCGGGAGCTGCTCGAGGCCGGTGAGGTGCTCGATGATGGGGATCTCGGCAGCCAGCACGATCGTGTGCACCGGCCGGTCCTTCGTGCCGGTGCCGTCGATGTTCAGGGAGTCGATGCCCACACAGGCCACCCCGGCGGCGACGAGGGCCTCCGCGGCCGTGGCCGACAGATGGGGATGGTCCGTGAAGTAGGCGTCGGTCCCCCAGGTGGCCGAGTGGCCGGTGCGGACCAGCACGGCGTGGCCTTCGAGGCCCACCAGGTCGTCGGCCGTCAGGTCGATGGTGGTCTCGCCGGTGCGGTCCAGGCACACCGCCGGCACCGCCACCACCTGCTCCAGGGCCAGGCCGGTCAGGTCGTGGCCGTCGGCGTAGCGGTGGAACGGCACGTCCAGGTAGGTCCCGGTGTTGGTGCACATCGTCACCAGCCCGATCTGGAAGGTGTTGCCCGGCCCGTAGACCTCCAGGGCCGCCTCCCGGCTCAGGTGGTCCTCGATGATCGGCGTCGGCAGCCCCGGATAGGTCTGCATGCCCGCCGTGATGTCATGGCTCAGGTCGATCAGGCGAGAGGTCATCACCGGAGCATCCCCGTTCCCCCGCTCCCGGGCAAGGACAAACCCCCCACGATCTCGGCCACCCCTCGGCCACAATCCCCACCGTGGAGATCCGCGCCCCCCGGCCCGAGGACGCCGAGGCCATCGCCCGCAACCACCAGCGGGCCTGGCAGGTCGGCTACCGGGGCCTGATCGCCGACGACCTGCTCGACGGCCTCGACCTTCGGCACCGCATCGACCGCTGGCATCGGGCCCTGGCCGACCCCGCCATGACCGTCCGGGTCGTCGATGACGGCGAAGCCGTTCGGGGCCACGTCACCGTCGGCGCCGCCACCCGGGTCGGCTCCACCGACGGCGAGATCCTCTCGCTCTACATCGACCCCGACCACTGGGGCCACGGCTACGGCCGGGCCCTGCTCCACACCGGCCGCCAGCTCCTGATCGACCAGGGCTACGAACGCCTCGGCCTCTGGATGGTCGAGGGCAACACTCGGGCCCTCGCCCTCTACGAGCGCGACGGCTGGGCCCTCGAGGGCCCGAGAGAGCCCTTCGTCCTGAACGGCGTCGACTACGGCACCCACGAGCTCAAGCTCCACCGCCCGACCTGACCCGCAGAGTCGGGCTGTCGGGTCGTCGCGGGCGGACCGGTCGTCTGGCCAGGCCTACCGACGGCAAGCACTGGGGCGTGGGTCGGGTCATGGGTCCTCGGGGGCGGGCTGGCGTTCTCTGCACTGGGAAACCGCTCCTGGCGGCTTGCCGGTGCAGAGAACGATTGGCGGTCACCTTGGGTGACCAGGTAGGGGGACTTGGACGGCAGGACGGTCACCGAGGGTGATGTCGTTTCGGATCTCGGAGGCCGAGCCGTCGGTTCTGCCCTCGAGGGTGGTCGGCTCGATCCCCCGCCCCCTGTGGTTGCTCGTTGTCGGTTGGTCCGCTACGGCGGGGCGACGCCACGGGGGTGCGGTGGCGGACCATGGGGGTCGGGAGCCGGTTGCCGGGGCGACGACCTCGGGGCCATGGGTGCTTGGGCAGAGTTCGAGTCCGAGTGTTCCGGTGCGCCGTGGGGCCGCGCCTGGTGGGGACGGGGTCCGGTTCCTGGTGGAGGTGGGGTGGCGCAACCGGTCAGGGTCGACATCGTTCGTGGGGGCTGCGGGTGAATTGGCGGCCGTCGGGGCTGGTGGCGGTGAAGATCCCGGTGGCGGGGTCGCGTTGGAGGGTCCAGCCCTTGTGGTGGATGAGGTTGTGGTGCCTTCGGCAGAGGAGGCAGCCGTTGTCGAGGTTGGTGGGCCCGTCGTCTTCCCAGGGGCGGAGGTGGTGGGCGTCGCACCATTTGGGTTTGCGGTCACAGCCCGGGAACACGCAGCCGCCGTCGCGGACGACCAGGGCGCGTCGTTGGCGGGTGTTGAAGCGGCGTTGGGCCCGGTTGTAGTCCAACGGCTGTCCGGTGTTCGGGTCCCGGAGGAGGCGGCGGACCCAGCCGGTGCACAACAACACCGAGGCCACCGCCCGCAGGGCGGGTGACCCATCCGGGTACTGGCACCGCCGGGCCTGACGCAGGGCGAGCTCGCCCGCGGCATGCGGCCGGTAGGGGGCGAGGAGGTCGGCCATGGGGTCGGTGCCCTCGAGGTCGAGGGTGGTGGGGTCGGCGAGGAGCTCTGCGGCGGTGTCGGCGTCGAGGATGATGTCGGCGCTGCCGGGGGTCATGGGGTCATCGCCGAGCTTGTCGGCCAGGGCGCGGCGGAAGATGTCGATGACGATGTCGTAGTGGCGTTGCTGACGGGTGCGGGGGCCTTCGGGGCAGTCCTTCGGATCCGGGGTGTCCAGTGCTTCGATGGCGGCGCGGATGATGGCGGCGTCGTCGGCGGGGCCGAACAGGTCGGTGTGCGCGGAGCCGCCGTAGGTGTCCGCACGCGGAGAACCGGCGCTTGGCGTCATCGGGTGGGGCCTGGTCATCGACCAGTTCCACCCACCGGCCCAGGACCTGGGCGAAGTCCGCGGCGGACAGATCCCGGGCGAGCTCCACGAAGCCGTCCACGACCTCGGCGAAGGCGGTCTCCCGGTTGCGTTCGGCTCGCCACAGGATCCGGGCCTTCGCGACGGTGAGGTCGCCGCCGTCGAGGCCGGCGGCCACAGAGGCGTGCTGGGCATAGAGGCGGGAGACCCGCAGCAGCCCGGAGGCCTCGGTCTCGGTGAGGGTGGTGTTGTTCTTCAACCAGGTCACCGCGGTGACCGCCCCGTCCTCAGCCCACGCCGCCACCCGATCCCAACCGGCCAAGCCCCGCACGAGCTCGACCTGCATCACCTCGGTGAGCCCGACGAGGTCCCGGACCCGGTCCGACAAGGCGAGGGGCACCCAGCCGGTCCGGTCCTCAGCGGCGAGGTCTTTGACCCCGACTCGCAGCTCGGCGACCACGTCCTTCATGCCCCCATTCTCCCCAGGGGGTGGGACAGTAAAGAGCCAAATCGGGCCGGTCGGGGAAAGAAATCCCGAGATTCCTTCACGGCAGCCGCTCGGGCGGGTGCGAGGGGGTTGGGCGGGGGGAACCGAGGCGGGTAGGGGGTTGTGGGCGGGTCGGTCCGGAGACATCCGGCCCGATCGGGCCGGACGGCCGTCGTATGTCACGCTCGGTGGCAATGGCCTGAGAATGACGGACGATTTGGGGGTCTTGAGGCAATAGCTTGCGGAATCCGCAAGCTATTGCCTCGAAACAAGCACCGGCGGACACGCTCCGTGACATCCAGCCCCGAGCCGATCACACCGACGAGCCGAACCCTCCGGTACGACCCCACCGGCACCCCCTACGTGCCATCGGTTTCCGTGACCCGCCGAGCGCCCCCACCCTCCACAAGACGGGCGCCGAGGCCAGCCGGGCCGGCCAGGCCCTGAGCAGGCCGAACGCCTCCGGGAGGGCCCGACCCGACATCGCCAACCTGCCATCGGTCCCCCAGCCAGGTGGTCCGACCGGGGCGAGCAGGCCTCAGCCCGCCCGGGGGGAGAAGACGACCACGGGGGTCTCGGTCGTGCGGCGGGCGGCGTAATAGCCGTGGTCGGGGTCGACCTCGATCCAGCGCTGCCAGAGGCGGTCCCGATCCTCCCCCACGGCTTCGTGGGCCCGGACCAGGCGCTCCTCGCCGTCGGCCAGGCGGACGGCGGCGTCGGGATTGGCCTGCAGGTTCAGCCACCAGGCGGGATGGCCCTCGTCCCAGCCGTTCATGGCCACGACGGCGAGATCGTCGCCGTCCTCGATGTAGCCCAGGATCACGCTGCGTTCCTCGCCGGACGTCCGGCCGATGGCCGTCATCCGCATGGCGCCCCAGCCCCGCTTGTTCTCCGGGGTCCACAGGAAGCGACCGCCGGTGAGCTTGTAGAGGCCCCGGTGGATGCGCCACGCCAGGTGGACGAACCACGGGGGCGGCATCTTCGTGTTCGGTCCTTCGCCCTCAGCGGCCATGCCCGACAGTACGCCGCCGCCGAAGCCGACGAGCAGGGCCGAACGTCCTAGAAGACCGGGTGCTCGCCCACGGCCTCCACCTGCGAGAGGGTCAGCGCGGCCAGGAGGCGGTTGGCGGCCTCGGTCATGTGCACGCCGTCGTCGAGGCGGACATCCAGCGGCTCGCCGCCCGGGCCGGCCACGGTCTCGGTGTAGGTGCCGTCCGGGGCGATCACCTGGCTCCAGTCGAGCAATGGCACGGGCAGGTTGCGGTACATCTGGTTCAGGCGCTCGACGTGCTGTTCCAGCGGCCCGTAGAACCCGTTGGTCTGAACCGGCGGCGAGAGCACCCAGATCACCTGGGCCCCGCCCGCCTGGGCCCGGCGGATGAGGTCCCGCACCTCGCGGTCCCAGTTGGGGTAGACGGCGTCGGTGGCGGGCAGCACCTCGTTGCCCGCAGGGTCGACGTACACCTCGTCGGTGGGCTGGGTGTAGTCACAGCACGCCTCCATGACCACGACGTCGGGATCGAAGCGGGTGACCCAGTCGTCGATCTGGCGGGCCCAGTCCCCCTGGGGCTGGAGCGGCCCGGTCGAAGGCCCACCGGCGTACCCCGTGAGGATCCCCTTGTCCTCGAAGACCCCCCGGAAGACCTCGTAGGCCTGGCCCATCACCGAGTCCCCGACCAGCAGCACCCGGTCCACGTTGGGCACCGTGCTGGTGTCGGCGGCGTCGGGGCTGCCCGCCAGCAGATCTTCGGGGTCCTGGGCCTCAGGAGAGGCGTCGAGGATGGCGCCCAGGCTGTCGTCCTGCTCGTCCTCGGTGACCGCACCCAGGGTGACCACACCGACGGCGAGGACCGCCACCATGGCGGGGGCGATCAGCCAGGCCCGCGGCCCGACCACGGCGCTGCGGGTCCGCACCGGCTGCTCGACGAACCGGAACGAGAGCACCGCCACGCCGATCGTGACCGTCATCCGCAGGACGAACAGCGGGACGGTGTCCAGCCCCGTCCGCTCCGGGGTGAGCCACAGGAAGATCGGCCAGTGCAGCAGGTAGACGCCGTAGGAGATCCGGCCCAGTTGGCGCAATGGCTCGGCCGCCAGCCCCCGCTGGATCGGCCCCGGCTGGAGGACCACGCTCAACAGGAGGACCGAGGAGAAGGCGTAGATCGTGAGGCCGCCCTCGTAGAGCCACGACGAGGTCTGCTCGACGGTGCTCCACCAGAACGCGGTGATCAGCAGCACCACGACACCGACGCCGGTCACGAACCGCCGGGGCAGTCGTTCCACGAGTTGGGGCCGGGCGGCCAACACCACGGCGAGGAGCGCCCCGGCCAGCAGCTCCACCGCCCGGGTCTCGGTGCCGTAGTACACCCGAGCCGGGTCGGTCCCCGGGGTGTAGAGGGCGATCATGGTCACCGTGGACAACCCCGCCAGCGCCCCGAGGGCGATGACCAGGACCCGCCGGGACCCCCGCCCCATGGCCAGCAGGCCCGCCATCAGCAGCGGGAAGAACAGGTAGAACTGCTCCTCGATCGCCAGCGACCAGAAGTGCTGGACGGGCGACGGGGCGGTGAACAGGTCGGCGTAGGACTGGTCGGCGAAGATGAACCGCCAGTTGGCCACGTACGCCAGGGCGGCCAGGACGTCGCCGGGCAACTCGGCCAACTGGTCGGCGGTGGCGACGAACGGCCCGAACAGCAGGACGATGCCGGCCAGGGTCAGCAGGGACGCCGGCATCAGGCGTCGGAAGCGCCGCCCCCAGAACGCCCGCAGCGACACGCCGCCCGTCCGGCTGTGCTCAGCCAGGAGCAAGGTGGTGATCAGGAAACCCGACAGGGTGAAGAAGGTCGAGACGCCGAGGTAGCCGCCGACGGCCCAAGAGAACCCGCCGTGGAAGAAGAGCACCCCGGCCACCGCCAGCCCGCGGAGTCCGTCGATCGCCGGCTGGTACGTGAGCGCCACCCCGCCCGACGGAGGGCTGGTCGACGGCCGGCTGGGCCGGCTGGGCGCCGCGGCACGAAGCCACCCGGACGACGACGGGTGCGGAGGTCGATGAGGACCGGCTCGGTCTTCATCGCAGGAGGAGGGGGGCGTTCGACCACGGCCACGAGAGCTAGAACCTACAAGCCGTCCGGCGGCGGTCCGTAGCACCCCCGGAGCTGGTCGCGGAGCGCCAGCAGACGGGCCCGGGCATGGAAGACCAGCGGGCGGCGGGACGGCCGCAGGGTCTGGCTGACCAGCTGCAGGAGCGCAGTGGTGAAGCGGATGAAGTGGGCGTACCGGCCGAAGTGCTCACGGGTCAGCAGCAGCGTGTTGCGCAGCTGGAGGTAGTCCACCACCGCCACCGAGGCGCTCAGGTCGGGGTTGGTGACCCGGGCGCCGCGCACCAGGCCGATCTCCCACCCCCGGTCCCGCACCCGGAGGCCGAGGTCCGCCTCCTCGCAGTAGCTGAAGTAGCGCTCGTCGAACAGGCCCACCTCCTCGAGGCAGGCCCGGCGGGCGAGGAGCAGCGTCCCGTGCGGGTAGTCCACGGGCTCCCAGCCCTCGGTGACCGCGGCGGGCCGGAACAGCGTGCCGAAGTAGCGGTCCACCACCGGGCTGAGGCCGTCACCCACGTCCGCGCTGGCCAGACCCGCCCGGGGACGAGGAGCGACCGCGGCGACGAGGCGCTCCAGGCAGTCGGGGGCGGGCAGGGCGTCGTGGGGGCAGAGGCCGGCCCACTCCCCCGCTCCCGTCGTCAGCCAGTGACGCAGCCCCACGTTCGCGCCCGGCCCGAAGCCCAGGTTCTGCGGGGAGGCGAGGAACTCGTCCTCGGCCCGCTCGGCCACCATTGCGGCGACGGCGTCGCGGGCGGCGGGCTCGGAGCCGGCGTCGATGACGACCACCCGGGTGGGCACGGTCTGGGCCCGGAGCGCGGCGATGGTCACCCGGCAACGCTCTGCCCGGTTGCGATGGACGACGACGACCGTCAGCGCTGACACGAGCGCCGCAGGCTACCGACGCGGCGGAGCGGAACGCAGCAGCTCACGGGACAGGTGCGACAGCTGCGGTAGGCAGCGGGGTCGCTCAGGCGGCGACAAGGGGAACGACTCAACCCCCGGCTCGGGCCATCGCGTGGCGGACGAGCTCGATGAGGGTGGCCCGTACCGAGTCCCGGTCACGGGCGTCCATGAGGATCATGGGCACGCCGGCGTCGATCTGGAGCGCGTCGCGCACCTCCTCGATGGCGTGGGTGACCTGGCCGTGGAAGCAGTTGAGGGCGATCACGAAGGGCACGTCACGGGACTCGAAGTAGTCGATGGCCGGGAAGCAGTCGGCGAGGCGCGTGGTGTCCACGAGCACGACGGCACCGACGGCGCCGCGCACCAGGTCGTCCCACATGAAGCGGAACCGCTCCTGGCCCGGCGTACCGAACAGGTAGAGGACCAACTCCGGGCCGAGACCGACCCGACCGAAGTCCATGGCCACCGTCGTGGACCGCTTCTCCTCGGCCCCCGTCATGTCGTCCACGCCTTCGCTCACCTGGGTGATCGCGGCCTCGGTCGTGAGGGGCTCGATGTCGGAGATGGCGCCGACGGTTGTCGTCTTGCCGACCGCGAAGCCTCCCGCCACGATCATCTTCACGGGCAGCGGGACGGTCAGGGTCGTCTCGGGCCCCGATCCCTGCAGGGTCGTCGTCTCAGAGTTGCCGGAGGCCATCGAGCACCCTTTCCAGCAGTTCGATGTCGGGACGGTCGTCCCGACTGGTTCGGGGCTGGCTGGTTGCGACCAACCCCTCGGACTTCAGGTCTCCCACGATCACCATCGCCACGCCGAGGGCGAGCTTGAGGTGGGCGGAGATCTCGGCGACCGACAGGGGGTGGCCGCAGAGCTCCACCACCCGTCGCCGCTCCATGACCAGACGGGGCAGGGCCTGCTGGCCCTCCGCGGTGGTCTGGATGATCGTCTCGTAGGGGAGATCGGTGGTGCCCCGCGTTCGTCCGCCCGTGATCGCGTACGGGCGCACGCGGGCCGCGAGGCCCCGATCCCAACCGTGATCGGTCACTGCGGAAGCGCCCCCTGCAGCTCGGCCCGCAGCTCGGGCGTGAGCACCGAGCCGGCCTTGTCGACGAGGACCGCCATCTCGTAGCCGACCAGACCGACGTCGCAGTCCGCGGTGGCCATGACGGCGAGGCTGGAGCCGTCGCTGATGCCGGTGACGAAGAGGAACGCCCGCTCCATCTCGATGATGATCTCGGTGACCCCGCCGGCGCCGAAGCGACCGGCGGCGCCGTACGCGAGACCGATGAGCCCGCTGGCCACGGCGGCGAAGCGGTCCGCGGCGTCACGGTCGAGGCCGGCGGAGACGGCCATGGGCAGGCCGTCGGCCGAGACCACCACCGCGTCACTGACGCCGGGGACCTGGTTGACGAAGTTGCCGATGAGCCAGTTGATGTTCTGGGCGGCACTGCTGAGGTTGGTCATGATCAGTCCTCCGAACCGGGCGCTTGCCGGCCGTCTTCGATCCCCCGCCGGTACCGGGAGAGCATCGCCCGGACCTCTTCGGGCGATCGACGGGTGGATGCGGTGCGGGTGCCACCGGCCTGGGCCGCGGCGGCCGGCGCGGTGTCCTCGGTGAGCGTGGCCCGGGGCTGGCGACGGGTGAGCGGCGCAGCCGGGGCCGGGGCCGGAGCCGGGGCGGGCGGGGCCTCCGGTGCGGGCGCGGCCGCCGCTGCGGGACCGGGCTCTACCGAGGCCAGCTCACCGTCGAGCCAGTCCGGCGCGGGGGCCCAGTCAGGGCCGGGCTCGGCGGCCGCCGGCGGGTCGGCGAGGTCGGCCGGGGCCGGAGGGGGCGGCGGCGGGGCATCGAACGCCGGGTTCGCCGGCGCCGGGGCCGGGAAGCCGCTGTCGCCGATGGGGGCCGGACCGGCGAGGTCGGCGAAGGTGTCGTCGGTCGGCGCGTCGGCCAGCTCGCCCCAGAAGGAGCGGGTCAGGTCGTCGTCGGTCGGGGCCTCGGTGGGCGCATCGGTGTCCGGGCCGACCAGCGAGGCCAGGCCGCGCTCGAAGTCCGCACCGTCGGGCAGGGCGTCGGAGAGCGAGGCCGGGCCGTCGGTCACCCCCGCATCTGCCATGGGCGTCGGCGAGAACGGGGCGTCGTCCACGACCAGCGGGCGAGGGTCCTCGACCAGCTGGGGCCCCGGGGCACCGAGGCCGTTGGCGGACGGTCCGGCGAGGACAGCGGCGTCGTTCTGACCGGACAGGACGGCCGCGGGGAGGTCCACGACCGCGCTGATCCCACCGGCCGGCGAGGCACTCAGGCGGACCGAGACCTGCAGCCGACGGGCCAGGCGACCCACCACGATGAAGCCCAGGGAGCGGGAGAGGGCCAGGCCCACGGGCGGAGGTGAGCTCAGGAGCGTGTTGGCCTCCGCCAGCTGCTCGGCACTCATCCCGATGCCCCGGTCGGCCACCGAGATCAGGTAGCCGCCGTCGGGGGTGCGCTGACCGACCACCTCGACGGTGCTGTCGGGTGGCGAGAACTGGGTGGCGTTCTCCATGAGCTCGGAGAGCAGGTGGGCCAGGTCGACGGCGGCGTTCCCGCCGATGGTCGTCTCGTCGAGGGAGAGCAGGTGGATCCGGGTGAAGTCCTCGACCTCGCCGATGGCGACCCGCACGACATCGGCCAGCTCGACCGGACGGGCCCGACGTCGGGGCGGCTCGGCCCCGGCCAGGACCAGGAGGCTCTCCGCGTTGCGCCGCATGCGGGTGGCCAGGTGGTCCAGCTTGAAGAGGTTCTCCAGCTGGTCCGGGTCCTGCTCCTGGGCCTCGAGGCTCGTCGATGAACTCGATCTGGCGGTCGAGCAGGGACTGGTTGCGCCGGGCCAGGTTGACGAAGATGTCGGCGATGCCCCGGCGCAGCAGGGCGGCCTGCTCCTCGGCCACCTGGCTGGTCACCTGCTGGATGGCGTTGAACGCCTCGGCCAGCTGACCGATCTCGTCCCGCGAGTCGACCTCGAGCGGGATGATCGGCTCGGCAGGCTCGGCGGCGTCGCCGGGCGAGCGCAGGTCCTCGACCAGACGGGGCAGCTCGACGGTGGCCAGGTGGTTGGCGGCCACGGTGAGGCGCTGCAGCCGGCGGTTGATCCGGCGGGCCAGGAGACTGGCCAGCAGGATGGAGAGGATGACCGCGGCCGCGGTGCCGATGAGGTAGAGCCGGGCGGTCTTGTCGGCCTCGAAGGCGGCGCTGTCGGCGCTGGCGATGGTGGCGTCCAGGGACCCCGCCTCGGTCTCCCGGACGGTGTCGAGCCAACCGCCGGCGGACTCCTGCCAGGTCTCGGGGGCCACCCCGGGATCGCCGGAGCCGCCGATCACCCCTTCGTCCATGACCGCCGCCATCAGGGCATCGGCTGCGCGGACCGTCTCGGTGGCCATGGTGTTGCGCATCGCCGTGGTCAGGGTGTCGTCCTGGGACTCGGCGAGACGACCGAACTGGCGCTCCTCCTCGGCCTCGAGCTGGGCCAAGGCCTCGTAGTCGCCGCTGCGGAACTCGCCGACGGTGGCGATCCCCGCGATGCGGGCCGAGCGCAGGGCGCGGGCCTCTTTGGCCTTGGAGAGGGTGAGGCTGTCGGTGAGGGTGGCGTTCAGCTCGGGGACCCCACTGCCCGAGGCCAGGGCGCCGTCGAGCTCGAGCAACGAGTCGATGGCAGTCGTGTAGGCGTCGAGGGCGACTCCGGGGGCGGCGTTGCTCTCGTCGATCGAGGAACGGAGCTCGGCCACCGTCTGGATCTGGCCGGTCGCCGCTTCGTACCGCTGGGCGACGTTGGCGTCACCGACGACGGCCTGCGGGGTGACGAAGGCCTCGGCGGCGGCATCGGTGGCGCCCCGCTGCTCGGCCAGCTGGTCGGTGACCTCGTCGTCGCCGTAGGCGAGGCGCATGGAGAGCAGCCGCTCCAGCTGGAGCTCGTGGGCCAGACTCGTGCTCGTGGCGGCCAGGCGGGCCCCGTCCTCGGTCTGCTGGGCCTGGGCGGCCTCGTCCAGGCGCTGGCTGGCCCCGAGGCTGGCCACGGCCACGAGGACCACGGCGGGCACGGCGATGAGGGCCAGCAACTTCGACCCGACGTTGGCGTTTCTCTGCATGGTGTCGCCCTTGCTCGATCAGCGGCGCCCGGGTCGCACCCGAGCGCCATCCCCATCGGCCCGTGGCCCGCCTTCTTGAGGGGGTAGCCGTTCGGCGGGAGGGGCCGTTGTAGGTTGAGCCGATGACCGAGGACGCGCTGCCAGACGAGGGCTCGCTGCACTCGGTGACCGTCGGTGAGGTGATCATCGGGTTCGCGGCGACGGGCGGGACGGGCCTGGTGCGCTTCCACGGCGCCGAGCCCCGGATCGTGGCCCTGCACGACGGTGGGATCTACCTCGCCACCAGCGCTTCGGGCCCCTCGATCCACCAGATCGTGGTGGGGTCCGGGGCCGCTCCTGAAGCCGCCTGGCTGGAGGCCGCCGGGGCCCCCGGAGGCATCGCCGGTGCCCTCGACGACGACGAACGGGTGGACAGCGAGCGCCTGCGGGCCGTGCTGCTCGAGCACATCGTGGCCACCCTGGCCGAGTTGCTGGCCCCGGGCACCGAGCGCTACGAGTTCCTGGCCGACCAGACCCATCAGCTCGGGGCCCGTTTCTGCTTCCCGGTCGGTGAGGTCTTGGCCGACGCGGGCCAGCGCCTCACCACCTGGCGCTCGATCAGCACCACGTTGCCCTCCACCGGCACCCGGGTCCGCCGTTCGCCGACCCTGCCCGCCAACGCGGTGTCGGCTTCGCTGTCCGCGGTCGAGTGGCAGGTGCTGTCGGCCATGCCCGCCACCGGGTCGGTGGCCGAAGTCATCACGGCCTCCGGGCTCAGCGCCTTCACCGTCTTCGACGTGCTCCACCGCCTGGTGCGCCGGGGCCTCGTCCAGGCCGTGGTCGAGGACGCCGCCGACCGATGAAGGGGTGGCGTCTGGGGGCGGGCGTGGTCCTGCTCGCCCTCGTCGCCTGTGACCGCGACGCGGTGCGCTCCGACGGCCAGGCGGTGGCCCGGGCGGTGACCGATCGGCCCCCTGCGGCTGAAGGACCCGGGGTGCCCCGCTTCGGAGCGGCCCCCGAGCCCCGGCCCGGCGAGGGCTCGGGCCGCACCGTCACGTTCGCGTTCGGCGGGGACGTCAACTTCGAGGGCACTCCCGGGAGCCTCCTGAGCGAGGACCCTGCCGCGCTGTTCGCCGGGGTGGTCGAGCCGCTGGACGCCGACATCACGATGGTGAACCTCGAGACCGCGATCACCGAACGAGGCACCGAGGTGCCGAAGGAGTTCAACTTCCGGGCCCCGGCGACCGCGTTCGCGGCGCTGCGGTCCGCCGGGATCGATGTGGTCACCCTGGCCAACAACCACGGCATGGACTACGGCGAAGAGGGCCTGCTCGACACGCTCGCCGCCGCGGAGGACCCCGCGAGCGGTCTGCCCCTCGTCGGCGCCGGTCACGACGTCATCGAGGCCTACGAGCCGTTCCGGGTCACGCTCCGCGGCCAGCGGATCTCGGTCTTCGGTGCCTCCCGGGTGACCGACGGCCACCTCGTCGAGCCGTGGACGGCCACCGAAGACCGGCCCGGGATCGCCATAGCGGAGGACCCGACGCGGCTGATCGAGGCGGTGGCGGCGGAACGCCCGCAGACCGACACGCTCGTGGTGTACCTGCACTGGGGCCGGGAGCGGGAGAGCTGCCCGATCGCCGACCAGCCCGAGGTGGCCGACGCTCTCATCGCCGCGGGCGCCGACGTGGTGGTCGGCAGCCACGCCCACGTCCCGCTCGCCGGCGGGATGCGGGGTGGGTCCTACGTGCACTACGGGCTCAGCAACTTCCTGTTCGGGAGCGCCGGGCGGACCGTCGGCGGAGTCCGGAGTCCTCCGTCTGACCATGACAGGGCGCCGGGTCGACGCCGCCGAGTGGGTGCCCGTCCGCCTCAGCTCCGGTGTCCCTGCCGTGCTCGAGGGGACCGACGCCGCCGAGGCCCAGGCCACCTGGGCGGACCTACGGGACTGTGCGGACCTGGAACCGGGAACCGAGCTGTCCCCCGACACCTCCGACACCGACACCGACGACGAGGAGAGCGACACGGATGGCTGACGACGACGGCCGGGCGACGGCCGAGGCCCTGCTGGGCTTCCTGGACGATTCGCCTTCGCCGTACCACGCCGCGGCGAACGCGGCGCGACGGCTGGGCGACGCCGGCTTCACCGAGGTCGAGGAGACCGCCGACTGGACCACCGCGCTCCCGGATCGCTGGTTCGTGCGGCGGGGCGGTGCGCTGGTCGCGGCGGCGTGGCCGTCAGGCCTCGCCCCCACCACCCCCGTGCGGATCATCGGGGCCCACACCGACAGCCCGAACCTGCGCCTCAAGCCCCGACCGACGACGCTCGCCGCCGGCTGGCAGCGGGTGGCGGTGGAGGTCTACGGCGGCCCGCTGCTGAACAGCTGGCTGGACCGAGACCTGGGCCTGGCCGGACGGGTGTCGGTCCGGCGGCCCGGCGGCCCGGTGGTCGCCCTCGTCCAGCTCGAGGGTCCCGTCGCCCGGATCCCCCAGTTGGCCATCCACCTCGACCGGGAGGTCAACCAGTCCGGCCTCCTCCTCAACCCCCAGCAGCACCTCCAACCGCTCTGGGCGCCGGACGGGGATCCCGATGTCCTCCACGCAGTGGCCGCCGCCGTGGACGCCGAGGTGGAGGACCTGCTCGCCTGGGACCTGATGTTCCACGACGCCAGCCCGCGGCCCTCAACGGCCCCGACGAAGGCCTGCTGGCCGGCGGGCGGCTCGACAACCTGGTGAGCTGCTTCGTCGCCGTCGAGGCCCTGATCGGGGCCGCCGCGGCCCCCGGCGCACCGGCCGTGGTGCCGCTCGTCTGCCTCTATGACCACGAGGAGGTGGGCTCGGTCTCCCGCACCGGGGCCGACGGGGACCTGCTGCGCCGGCCTCATCGCCCGGGCCCACGCCGCGCGCGCGGTGGCACGAGCGACGAACTGGCCCGGACCTTCGCCGCGTCGGCCTGCGTCTCGGCCGACATGGCCCACGCCACCCATCCCAACCATGTCGACCGGCACGATCCCGGGCACCCCGTGATGATCAACGGTGGGCCGGTGATCAAGGTCAACGCGCTCCAGCGCTACGCCACCGACGCCGAGAGCGCCGTGCCCTTCCTCACGGCGGCGGCCGCCGCGGGGGTCCCGGTCCAGCGCTTCGTGAGTCGCAGCGACCTGCCCTGTGGCTCCACGATCGGCCCCGTGACCGCCGCTCGGTTGGGCGTGCCGACGGTGGACGTCGGCGTCGCCCAGTTCTCGATGCACTCGGCCCGGGAAACCGCAGGGTCCCGGGATCCCGAGCTGTTCCGTCGGGCCCTGGTCGCCTTCTTGACGGCTTCAGGCTGACGGCGGGCCCGAGGCGGCCCACACGTCACCGGCCAGCACCTCGAGGGCGACCAGGGTGCGCTCCGCGGCGACGGCCCCCCGCACCTCGCGGGCCAGCAGGAGCCGGAGCTTCTCGATCTCGAACACCGCCTCGGCGAAGGTGTGCCGGTTCAGGCCCTCGGCGTGCACGATCACGACCACGTCGGCCCCCCGACCGTCAGGGGTCGGGCGGGCGTCGACCAGGGACGAACGACTGAGGACGACGCCTTCGACCACCTCAGCCACACGGTCGGGTCCGAGCTCGTCGGAGGGAAGGGCGACCCGGTCGCTCAGCCGGAGCGGTTCGGTGCCCTGCGGTGACTCGATCCGGACCTCGGTCCGGTCATCGGGCTGCAGTCGCGCCAACAGGACGCCGTCCTCGCCGTCACGGCAGGCCAGCCCCGACGCGGCACACCAGGTCCGGATCTCCTCCACGCCCTCTGTCATCGGTCAGCCCCCCGCCCGTGATGAGCACGGGCCTCGGCTGCGGCCACCCCCTCGGCCTGGGTCGGGAGCGGGACCGGCAGGACCGCGAGGCTGCCCGCCCGCGCCAGGTCACCGCCGACGCTGTCCCCCGACAGGTACGCCAGGGCCGCCAGGGTCGCCAGTTGGCCGGCCCCGGTGCGGGCGAAGTCCCGACCTCCGGGGCCCCGCAGCGCCGCCAGGACAGGACGGGCATCAGGGCGTCGGGCTGCGACGACGGCAGTGGGCGCCGGGGTGGGCTCGGGTGCGGACCGCGGCAGGGGGGTCACCTCGGCGGGGATCACGGCGGGCGGCGGCGACACCGTGCGAGCGGGGCGTCGCCGCCGGATGCGCAGGGCCGCCAGGGCCGCCAGGACCGCGCCTCCGACCAGGCCGGCGGCGACCACCCCGAGGGGCCATCCGCCCGCCGAGGACGCCCCACAGGCCGTGCCCGCCGAGCTCGCCAGCGTCGACGCCACGGCATCGAAGGCCGCCCCATCGAGGCCCGGGGCGACCGCCACCTCCGTCGTGGCGCAGGGTGCTGACCCTGCGGTCCAGCGAACGGTGACCTCCGCAGCCGGTGCCGCGCCCTCGCCGTAGGCGCACAGGAGGCTGGACGAACCGATCCCGCCCTCGCCGTCGGCCCGGGGCCGGATGGTGCCGGAGAACGGCTCGGTGACCGAGAGGGGCTGGTCGGCCACAGCGGCCGGGCAGCGGGGACCAGTTGAGGGGCTCGCCGGTTGGGCCGTGGCCGGAGACGTCCCGGCCAGCGGCCCGAGCACGGCCAGGGCGACCACAGCGACCAACAGACCGGCCATGGCGCGCGAAGCTGCCCCCATGGCCCATCCCCTGGATCCTCTCTCCGTCGAGGAGATCGGACGCGTCGGCGCGGCCGTGCGCGCCCACGTCCCCGACACCGAGTTGCTGTTCTCGTCCATCACCCTCGCCGAGCCGTCGAAGCAGGCTCTCCAAGCCCATCGGCAGGGAACCCCCCTGGTTAGAGCGGCCCGGGCCGTGGTGCTCGACGGCCCCCACGGCGTGATCGAGGCCCTGGTGGGCGTCGAGGCGTCGGAGGTCCTCGCCTGGATCCCGGTGCCCGACGTGCGGCCGCCCCTGCTCTTCACGGAGGCGTTCAACGCCATGGAGGCCGTCCGGGCCGACGAGCGGTGGCGCGCCGCCTTGGCCCGCCGCGGGATCACCGACGTCTCGGGGGTCCAGATCGATCCCTGGCCGCCGGGCGCCTATGCCGACTTCGCCGAGCGCAACACCCGCCTGACCCGCTGCCTGAGCTACTACCGGGAGGACCCCGAGGACAACGGCTACGCCCGACCCATCGAGGGGGTCGTGGCCGTCGTGGACATGGCCACCGCCGAGGTGCTCGAGGTCGAGGACCACGGGATCGTCGCCCTGCCCGCGGACCCGGGCCGCTACGACGCCGAGCACGTCGGCCCGCTGCGCGACGATCTCAAGCCCCTCGAGATCCACCAGCCCGAGGGCGTGAGCTTCACCGTGGAGGGCAACCACCTGTCGTGGCAGCGCTGGGACCTCCGGGTGGGGCTCGACCCGGTCGAGGGCCTCGTGCTCCACGACGTCGGCTACCAGGACGGGGATCGCCGGCGCCCGATCCTGCACCGGGCGTCCCTGGCCGAGATGGTGGTCCCCTACGGCTCGACGGACCCGACCCACCGCTGGAAGAACGCCTTCGATGCCGGGGAGTGGGGCCTGGGCCGCTTCGTCAACTCCCTCAAGCTGGGCTGTGACTGCCTCGGGGAGATCACCTATCTCGACGCCGTGATGGCCGACGAGCAGGGCAACGGCCAGGTCGTGGAGCAGGCCATCTGCATCCACGAGGAGGACGACGGGATCGCCTGGAAGCACCAAGACCTCAACACCGGCAACGTCGAGGTGCGGCGCTCACGGCGCTTCGTCGTCTCCTCCATCTTCACGGTCGGCAACTACGAGTACTGCTTCTACTGGCGCTTCTACCTCGACGGCTCCATCGAGCTCGAGGTCCGCCTGACCGGCATCGTCCAGCCCTGTGCCTTCGAGGGCGAGCCCCCCGCCAACATGGTGGTGGTGGCTCCCGGCGTGGCTGCGGCCCACCACCAGCACCTCTTCTGCCTCCGCCTGGACCTGGATGTCGACGGCGGGCCCAACTCGGTCTACGAGGTCGACGTGGTCCCGTCGGGCGGTGGGGCCGGCGACGACTGGGCCAACGGGATCGAGGCCCGCGCCACGCTCCTGGCGTCCGAAGCCGTCGCCCAGCGGGAGGTGGACCCGTCCCGCAGTCGGGTGTGGAAGGTCGTGAACGAGCAGTCCCGCAACGGGCTCGGCCAGCCGGTGGCCTACAAGCTCCTGCCCTCGGCGGCACCCACCTTGCTGGCCGGACCGGGCTCGGTGGTGCGGGACCGGGCAGCCTTCGCCACCCACAACCTCTGGGTGACCCCGTACGCGCCGGACGAGATGCGGCCCTCGGGCCCCTACCCGAACCAGCACACCGGTGGTGCCGGCCTGCCCGAGTGGACCGCGGCGGACCGGCCCCTCGTCGACACCGACGTCGTCCTCTGGCACACCTTCGGGGTCACCCACGTCGTCCGCCCGGAGGACTGGCCGGTCATGCCCGTGGAGCGCACCGGCTTCTGGCTGATCCCCGTCGGCTTCTTCGACCGGAACCCGGCGCTGGACATCCCGCCGGCCGCCCACTGCGGGACCTGACCCCCACAGGCGTCAGCTGATCTCGTCCGCGGCCACGGGGCGCATCGCCAGGTCCAACGCGGTCCACAGCGTCCGCGAGAAGGGGTGGAAGAACAGGGGCATCAGCGCGGCCACGGCGATGCTGACGATCAACAGGGCCGCAGGCGGGCTGTCCGGGTAGCTGGCCGCGAAGCCGCCGACGATCACCCCGAGCAGCACCAGCAGGGCCAGGACCGTGTTCATGGCGATGGCGCCGATCCAGTGGCCCTCGATGCGCTCGAAGTGGAGGTCGCATCGGGGGCAGTCCTCCACCATCACCAGCCAGTGGCGGAACAGGTGACCCGACCCGCAGAGGGGGCAACGCCGGAGGGCGCCCCGCCGCAGCAGCAGGCCGGTCGACGGCGGGTCCAGGGCGTAGGGGGCGAGCACCACGGGGCGGAACGTACCGGGCCGCTACGTTGCCCGGACATGTGTGACACCGTCGTGGTCGTCGGCGACGACGGCGTCCTCTTCGCCAAGAACAGCGATCGGGACGCCAACGAAGGCCAGGGCCTGGAGTGGCTCCCGGCGATGTCGTACCCCGAGGGCTCGTCGCTGGCCTGCACGGGCATCGAGATCCCGCAGGTCACGCGCACCCATGCGGTGCTCCTGAGCCGCCCGTTCTGGATGTGGGGCGCAGAGATGGGGGCCAACGAGCACGGGGTGGTGATCGGCAACGAGGCCGTCTTCACCAAGGAGCCCGAGGCCGACACCGGCCTGCTGGGCATGGACCTCCTCCGGCTCGGCCTGGAGCGGGCCGCCTCTGCCGAGGCGGCGGTCTCGGTGATGGTGGACCTGCTCGAGGGCCACGGCCAGGGCGGGGGCTGCGGACACGAGGACCGCAGCTTCACGTACCACAACAGCTTCCTGGTGGCCGACCGGACCCAGGCCATCGTCCTGGAGACCGCGGGCAGCCGCTGGGCCACCGAGGCGGTCACCCACGGGGCCCGGTCGATCTCCAACGGTCTGACCATCCCGGGCTTCGCCGAGGCCCACAGCGACACGCTGCGCACGAGGGTTTCCGCCTGCCGTCACCGCCGGGCGATCACCCAGGGCCGGGCCGAGCACGTCTCGGCTCCCGGGGAGCTGATGACCCTCCTGCGGGATCACGGCCCGGGCCGTTCCGGACCCCGGTACGCGTGGCTGAACGGCGGCATGGCCGCGCCCTGCATGCACGGCGGGGGTGTCGTCACCAGCTCCCAGACCACCGGGAGCTGGGTGGCCGACCTCCGGGGCGACGCCGATCGGCACTGGGTCACGGCCACGGCGGCGCCCTGCACCGGCATCTTCAAGCCGGTGGCGGTCGACCAGCCCCTGGACCTCGGGGCCTTCCCCGGCGACACCGACGACGGCAGCCTGTGGTGGCGCCACGAGCACCTCCACCGGAGGGCCGTCGCCAACCCCGAGGCGCTCTTCCCCCGCTTCACCGCAGAGCGGGACGCCACCGAGCTGGGTTGGCTGGTCGACCCGCCGACCGGGGCCGAGGCCTTCGCCGTCGCCGACGACCTGCTGGAACGGTGGACCCGGCTCGTGACCTTCGACCCCGCGCCCGACGTCCGGCCCCGCTGGGCCCGCCGCTACTGGGCCAAGCGCAACCAGCGGGCCGGGCTGGGCGACCTCGGCGGGGCGGTGTGATCACCACCGACGAGGTCCTCGACCGGGCGTTCACCGGCCAACCCACCCATGCGCTGGCCGAGACCCACGCCGTGCTGGCCGTGCAGCGCGGTGTCGTCGTGGCCGAGCGCTACGCCGAGGGCATCGATGCCCACAGCACCCTGATCTCCTGGTCGATGGCCAAGAGCATCACCCAGGCCCTCGTCGGCTTCGCCGTGGCCGATGGCCGCCTCGACATCCATGCCCCGGCCACCGTCCCCGAGTGGTCCGGCCGGGATGATCCTCGCCGGGCGATCACCGTCGACCACCTCCTCCGGATGTGCTCCGGCCTGGCGTTCCGGGAGGACTACGTCGACGACCGCGTCTCGGACGTGATGGCGATGCTCTTCGGCGCCGGCCAGGACGACATGGCCGCCTTCGCCGCCGGGTTCCCGCTCGAGCACCCACCGGGGACGGTCTTCAACTACGCCAGCGGGACGACGAACATCCTGGCCCGGCTGGTCGGTGACCTCTACGGCGGCCGGGACGGCGTCGAGGCCCTGCTGGCCGACCGCCTCTTCGGGCCCCTGGGCATGACGTCGGCCACACCGAAGTTCGACACGGCCGGGACGTTCGTCGGCTCGTCGTACGTGTACGCCACCGCCCGGGACTTCGCCCGCTTCGGCGAGCTCTACCTCCACGGTGGCCTGGTCGGCCACCGTCGGGTCCTCCCCGGCGACTGGGTCACCTACGCCCAGACCGAGTCCGCGGTCCCGTCCGGTCCCGACGAGCAGCCCTACGGCGCCCACTGGTGGCGGTTCCCGACGGTGCCGGGCAGCTTCTCGGCGCAGGGCTACGAAGGCCAACGCACGCTGGTGGTGCCCGACCTGGACCTGGTGGTGGTGCGGCTGGGCAAGACACCCGTCGCGCTCAAGCCGAACCTGGACGCGTGGCTGGCGGCACTGGTGGACACGCGGCGGCCAGGCTGAGCAGCCCTTCGTCTTCCCCGCAGGGGGCGAGGACGCTCAGGCCCACGGGGGCGCCGTCGACGACCAGCGCCGGGATCGTCACCGTGGGCAGACCGGCCAGGCTGCCCACCACCGACAGCGAAGCCGCGATCCGGCGGGCGTCGGCCACCACCGCCGCCGTCGCCTCCCGACGCGGTGGTGGACCCGCAGCCGGCAGCAGGACGAGGTCGCCGGGCGCCAGGACCGTTGCCACGTGGGCCTGGAGCCGGTCCCGGATGGCCACCGCCCGGGCATGGTCCGCCTCGGACACCGCCAGGGCATGGGCGATGCGTTCCCCCACGCCTTCGCCGAAGGTCGGGGCGGCGGACTCGATCCAGGCGCGGTGCAGGGCCGCGAACTCCGGACCCTGCACGTCCCGCACCACCCGCGTGAGGTCCTCGAGGGTCTGATCGTCGGGCACCAGGGCCACCATGCCGTCCGCCCCGAAGAGGTCGGCCACAGCCAGCAGCGCCTCCCGGAGGGTGTCGTCGAGCACCCCGAAGGCGTCGGCGGCGAGGCGGACCCGATGGGGCGCGGCCTGGTCGGGGAACGCGCGACCGGCGAGGGCCTCGGCGCCGCGACGCAGGAGGTCCGCGTCCCGGGCCAGGAGGCCGACGGTGTCCAGGCTCGGGGCCAGGGGGTGGACACCGTCGAGGGGGACGAGGCCGTGGGTGGGCCGCCAGCCGAAGATCCCGCAGGACGACGCCGGCACCCGGATCGAGCCGAGCGTGTCGGTGCCCAACCCCAGGTCCGCCAGCCCCCCTGCCACCGCGGCCGCGCTACCGCTGGAGGACCCGCCGGTGTCGCGGTCGGGGGCCGCCGGGTTGACCGGCATCCCGTAGGGGTTGTCCCGGCCCGACAGGCTGTAGGCCATCTCCGACGTGTGGGCCCGGCCCACGAGGGTGGCCCCGGCCTCGAGCAGCCGGGCCACCGCCGGAGCGTGCTCCGGCTCCGGGTCGTGGGTCGCCGCCCAGGTGGGCTGACCGGCACCGACGACGCAGCCCCGGACCGCGAAGAGGTCCTTGACCACGAAGGTGGACCCGACCAGCGGCCCGACCTCGTTGCCGGCGACGGGGTCGACGTCCTCGTCCAGCAGGGCCCCGATGGGTGCAGGCCCGGTCACCGTCCCAGCAGGACAGGTGCCACCTCGCGGGCCCAGTCGTCGTCGCCGGCCGTCGGTCCCGGGGTGGCCAGCTGGAAGCGCATGAGCACCTCATCTCCCTCGTGCCGCGTCCGCCCGCTCGGGTCTTGCCTCGGTGGCCGTGCGACAGCAGCTCACGACAGGGCAAACCTACCGCACGATCTCCTCCCCTGACCCCCGGGCGGAGGTCACCCCCCCCCCCCCCCGGCGACGGCGATCCGTCGCCGCCGGACGGCTCGCTAGCCTTGCCCTCTCGACCGAGAGGGGTGGACATGGGTGCGATCAAGCTGGTGACCGAGGTCCCGGGCCCGCGGAGCCTGGACCTGGTGGCCCGGCGGGAGGCGGCGGTGCCGAACGGCGCGGCCAAGCTCACTCCGCTCGGCATCGCCTCGGGGCGGGGCTCGGTCGTGGTCGACCTCGACGGCAACGAGCTGCTCGACCTGGCGGGCGGCATCGGCGTCCTCGCCGTCGGCCACACGCCGCCGGCCCTGGTGCAGGCCGTCCAGGACCAGGCCGCCGACCTGATCCACATCTGCAACATCGTGGCCTCCACCGAGTCCTACCTGGACGTCGTCGAGCGCCTGAACGCCATCACCCCCGGCGACTTCCCCAAGAAGACCCTGCTGTGCAACACCGGGGCCGAAGCCGTCGAGGCGGCCGTCGGCATCGCCCGCTACGCCACCGGTCGTCAGGGCGTCGTGGTCTTCGAGGGGGCCTACCACGGGCGATCGAACCTGACCCTGTCGATGACCAGCAAGTTCGGCCTGTTCAAGAAGGGCTTCGCCCCCTTCGCCCCCGAGATCTACCGGCTGGCCTTCCCCGACCTCTACCGTCGCCCCGCCGGCTTCACCGAGGACGAGTGGGTGGACCACGCGGTGACCCTCCTCGACCGGGCCATGGTGGCCAACGTCGACCCCTCCCACGTGGCTGCGGTCGTCATCGAGCCGGTGCTCGGCGAGGGCGGCTTCGTCCCCGCGCCGCCGGTGTTCCTGCAGCGCCTCCGTGCGCTCTGTGACCAGCACGGGATGCTGCTCGTCGCCGACGAGATCCAGGCCGGGTTCGGGCGCACGGGCAAGCTCTTCGCCATCGAGCACTCCGGCGTGGTGCCGGACCTGGTCACCACCGCCAAGTCCCTGGCCGGCGGCATGCCGCTCGCGGCGGTGACCGGCCGGGCCGAGGTCATGGATGCCCCCCACCCCGGCGGGCTCGGCGGGACCTACTCGGGCAACCCCCTGGCGTGCGTGGCCGCCATCGAGGCCATCGACACGATCCGCCAGCCCGCCTTCCTGGCCCGCGCCACCGCCGTCGGCGAGCGGATGCGAGGCCACCTCGAGGCCATCCAGGCCGAGCACCCCGACCTGGTGGGCGACGTACGGGGCCTCGGCCCGATGCTGGTCATGGAGCTGGTCACCGATGCCGAGTCCAAGACCCCGGACCCCGACGCCACGGTCGCGGTGACCCTGGGGACCCTGGAGCGGGGGGTCATCACCATCCGGGCCGGTCTCTACTCCAACTGCGTCCGCTTCCTGCCCCCGCTGGACATCTCCGACGAGGAGATCGACGAGGCGATGGCCGTGGTGGCCGACGCCGTGCGGGCCGCGGCCAAGGAGCGGGCCCATGGCTGACCAGCCGATCCGGGTCCTCGATCTCGTCGGCTCCCCCGCTGAGGTGGGCCGGGCCCACGGCGCGGCGTATGCCGCCGAGATCCGCGAGTACACCGACGAGCGGGTCCACCTGTCCTCGGAGGGCACCTGGGCCGGCCACGCCATGACCCGGGACGAGGTCCTGGCCCTGGCCGAGGCCTGCCTGCCCGCCCACGAGGCCTACGCCCCCGACCTCTACGCCGAGATGGTGGCCATGGCCGAGGGGGCCGGCCTCTCCCCCGCCGAGGCCGTCATCGTGGGCGGCTTCACCGACTTCATCGACACGGTGCGGGCCGCGGGCGGTGATCCGTTCCCCGAGGACACCTGCACCGCCGCGTTGGTGCCGCCCGACGCCGGTGGGGGCGAGCCGTGGTTCGCCCAGACCTGGGACATGCACGACACGGCGACGCCGTACATCGTCATGCTCCGCACCCGGGTGACCGGGCGCCCCGAGAGCCTGGTGTTCACCACGGTGGGCTGCCTCGGCCAGATCGGCATGAACGACGTCGGGCTCTGTGTCGGGATCAACAACCTGACCGCCAGCGACGGCCGGGTCGGTGTGACCTGGCCGTTCGTGGTGCGCAAGGCGCTGGCCCAGACCACCATCGACGACGCCCTGGCCTGCATCACCGAGGCCGATCTCGCCGGTGGCCACAACTTCCTGCTCCTCGACGCCGAAGGCCGGGGCTACGACGTCGAGGCCATGCCGACCGCCACCCATGTCATCGAGCTGCACGACGAGCCCGTCGTGCACACGAACCACTGCGTGGCCGAGATCACCCAGGCCGTCCAGGGCCCGCGGGCCCCGGTGCGCATCGCGTCGAGCGAGAACCGCTACGCCCGGGCCGTCGAGCTGCTCGGCAAGCGGCCCATCGACGAGCAGTCCCTCATGGCCCTGACCCGGGACGAGGAGGCCATCTGCGAGCGGCCCGAGCCCCCGTACGAGGTCATGTCCTGCGGGGCCACCGTGATGCGGCCCCGGACCCGGGACCTGTGGGCCGTGTGGGGCCTCCCCGTCGAGAACGAGTACGAGCACTTCACCGTCGGCCCCCGCTGAGCACCACGTGGCCGAGATCCGTTACGTCAACCTCACCGAGGACCTGGCCCCGGCCTGCCACCGCCTGGAGATCTCGGCCTTCCCCGCGGCGGACCCGGCCGGCCTCCTCAGCGAGGAGGACATCCGGGTCTTCGCCCGGACGTTCCCCGAGGGCTTCTTCGTGGCCCTCGACGGCGGCGAGCCGGTGGGCCAGGGGGCGGGGATCTTCGTGGACTTCGACTTCGAGACCCAGATCCAGCACACCATCCAGTCGCTCTGCGGCCCCCATCAGTGCGACAACCACGATCCCGAGGCCGACTGGTACTACGGCGTCGACATCGTCGTGGCCGATGCCCATCGGGGCCGGGGCATCGGCCGGCGCCTCTATGACCTGCGCAAGGACCTCGTCGTCCGCCACGACAAGCGGGGGATCATCGCCGGCGGCGACCTACCCGGGTATCCCGACCATGCCGCCGACATGGACGTCGAGACCTACGTGGCCAAGGTCGTGGCGGGCGACCTGAGCGACCCCACCCTGTCCATGCAGCTCAGCAACGGCTTCGAGGTGCGGGGCGTGATCCACGACTACATGTCCCACGACCACGGCGAGGACTACGCCAGCCTCATCGTCTGGGAGAACCCCGACCACTCGGGCGGATGAGGTCGTGCTGCTGGCCGACCTGTTGACGGCGGCCCCGCCGGGGGCACCGGCGCTGGCCTTCGATGAACGGACCTGGACCTTCGGAGAGCTGGCCGAGGACGTGGCCCGCGTGGCCGCCCTGGTGGCCTCCCGCACGGCGCCGGGCGACCGGGTGGCCCTGGTGGGCCGGAACCGGCCCGCCTTCCTCAGCGCCCTGTACGGCATCCCCCTCGCCGGCCGGGTCGCGGTGCCGCTGAACCAGCGCCTGGCCCCCGCCGAGCTCGCGGCCCAGGTCGACCGGGTCGGGGCCGCCCTGGTCATCGGTGACGTCCCCGGCGCCGTCCCGTGGGCCGACTGGGAGGCCGCCACGGCGGCGCACGGCCCCCGACCCCACCCTCCCCCGACCCGACCCGGATGCGCCGGCCTGGATCCTCTTCACCAGCGGGACGACGGGTTCACCCAAGGGCGCGGTGCTCACCCAGGCGAGCCTCCTCGCCGCCGCCGCCGGCGCCAACGCAGCCCGGCCCGTGGCCGACGATGACGTCTACCTGTTCTGCTTCCCGCTCTGCCATGTGGCCGCCTACAACGTGGCCTGCCTGCACGCCCGCGGGCGGCCGGTGGTCCTCATGGAGGGCTTCACCGTCGACGACCTGCCCCGCCTGGTCGCCCGACACCGGGTGACGACCCTCTCGCTGGCGCCCACCATGCTGGCGATGCTCCTGGATGACCCGGGCTTCGACCCGGCCCGGTTCGCCACCCTCCGCCAGGTCGCGTACGGCGCGTCCTCGATGGCCCCCGACCTGCTGCGCCGGGGCACCGAGGCCCTCGGGGTCGGCTTCGCCCAGGGCTACGGCATGACCGAGCTGTCGGGCAACGCGGTGTTCCTCGACGAGGAGGGCCACCGGGCGGCCCTGACCGATCGCCCCCACCTCCTGCGGGCGGCGGGCCGTCCCAGCCCGCTCGCCGAGGTCCGGCTGGCGGACGACGGCGAGATCCTCGTGCGGGGGCCCCAGGTCATGGCGGGCTACTGGGACGAGCCGGAGGTGACCGCAGCCACGATCGTCGACGGCTGGCTGCACACCGGCGACCTGGGCGAGATCGACGCCGAGGGGTACCTCTACGTCGTGGACCGGGCCAAGGACATCGTGGTCACCGGGGGCGAGAACGTGTCCTCCCGCGAAGTGGAGGACGTCCTGTCCACCCACCCCGCCGTCGGCCAGGTGGCGGTGGTCGGCGTGCCCGACGACCGCTGGGGCGAAGCCGTCTGCGCCGTCGTCGTGCCCCGCAAGGGCGCGTCGGTCACCCTCGAGGACCTCGTCGAGCACACCCGCGGTGTCCTCGGCGGCTTCAAGCAGCCCCGCCGCCTGGTGCTGGTCGACGCGCTCCCGACCAACGCCTCCGGCAAGGTCCTCAAGCGCGACCTGCGGGCCCAGGTGGTGGCCGATGTCTGACGGCCGGCTGTTGGTGGTGTGGCACTCGAACTCCGGACGGACCCAGCAGATGGTCGACGCCCTGCTCGCCGGCGCTCGGGACCCGGAGGCCGGCGACACCGAGGTCCGGGATGTGCCCGCGCTGGAGGCCATCGCCGACGACTTCCGTTGGGCGACCGGTGTCCTGCTGGCGACCCCAGCGCACTTCGGCTACATGAGCGGGGCCCTCAAGCACTGCTTCGACACCGTCTACGAGCCACTGCTGGACGACACCCGGGGCCTGCCCTACGCGCTGGTCGTCAAGGGCCGCAGTGACACCGACGGTGCCGTCGCCGCCGTTCACAAGATCGTCACCGGCCTCGCCTGGAAGGAGGTCCAGCCGCCCCTCACCGTGGTCGGCGACCTCACCGACGACCACCTCACCGCCGCCACCGAGCTCGGCCAGACCATGGCCGCCGGCCTGGCCCTGGGCATCTTCTAGGCGTTCGACACCGAAACGAGGCAACCACGGGGGCGGCGGGACGGCGCCTCGTGGGCCGCCCTTCGTCCGAGGCCGAATTCCCGGTGCTGGCGTCGATCCAGGCCGGACGGAATCGGGCCAGACCGAGACGTCAGTGGCCAGTTCTCGGTCTGGGCAGGCCGGATTCCCGCCCCCCGGCGACGGCCGACCACGTCCCGGTGCCTTCGGTGTCGGTTTCCGAGCTCAGGCGTTCAGGGCGTGGTGGAGGGGGCGGAGGGCCTCCCAGGCGGCCTGGAACTGCTCCTGGGCGGGCTGGAGGCGCTCGTGGGCTTCGGGGAGGGGGTCGTAGGTCCGGGTGATGACGGGCTCGGCGTCGGCACCCTGGGCGTGGCGGGCGACGGCGACGGCCACCGCCACCTCCGGATCGGCGAGGGTCGACACGGGTCGGCCCAGCACGTCGGCGAGGGTCTGGGCCCAGCCCGGCGAGCGTGCGGTGCCCCCGAAGAACACCAGCGAGGAGCAGGGCTGGCCCGTGAAGCCCTCGACCTGGGGCAGGAGCCAGGCCAGGTTGTGGGCGGTGCCCTCGACCATCGCCCGGACGAGGTCCTCGCGGGTCGTCTCCAGCGAGACGTTCAGGAAGCCGCCCCGGGCCTGACGGTCACCGGCCGGGGCCATCGAGCCGACCATCCAGGGCAGGAAGAGGACGCCCCCCGCCCCCGGCTCGGACGCCGCCAGTGCGGTCTCCAGATGGGCGAAGGAGCCGTCCAGCAGGGCCATGCCGTGTTCGACGGCCTTGCCCGCGATCCCGTTCTCGGCCGACGCCAGGTAGTGGTCGGGTCGGGCTCCGGGCATCGACACCAACTCGGCCTCGAGGTCCCCCCGCTTGTCGGGGACCGTGTCGAGCACGACGGCGGTCGTCCCCATGGCGATCCCGACCCGGCCGTCGGTCAGCACCCCGGCGGCCAGCGCGCCGGCCGCACTGTCGTTGAGCCCGGCCCGGACCCCGATCCCCCGGGGCAGGCCCAGCTCGTCGGCGACGGCGTCGCGCAGCGGGCCGACGACGGCGTCGACCGGCACCAGCTCGGGCAGGCGCGACCGGTCGACCCCGCTGAGGGCCAGGAGCTCGTCGTCGTAGTCGGTCACCCCGAGCGACCGGTTGTCGTTGAGCTGGGCGGTGAACATCGTGTTCTGGGTCGCCGTCGGCCGGCCCGTGAGACGGGCCACGACGTAGTCCATGGCCTCCAGGTAGTGGGCGGTGACGGCGTGGACATCCGGTCGCTCCCGCTGGAAGTGGAGGAGGTGGCCCAGCGACAGGCCGCTGCCGATCGGCGGGATCCCGTGGACCTCCATGAAGCGCTCGAAGGCGTCGGGGTGCTCGCCCATGAGGGCCCAGCAGAGGTCGCTCCCCCGCTGGTCGTCGTACATCGCCATGGGCGCCACCGGCACCAGGTCGGCGCCGACCGGCACGATCGAGGAGTACTGGCTGCACACCGCGAGCGCCCCGACCGACGGGTCCGCGACCTCACCGACGGCGTCGATCACCGCCGCCCAGGTGGCCTCGGCATCCTGTTCGACCACATCGCCGTCGCGGCGGGTCGTCAACGGGCGTTCGGCCGAGGCCTGCAGCACCCCCGACTCGTCGACCCGAGCCACCTTCACGTTCGTGCTGCCGACATCGATGCCGACGGCGGGGACGCTCATGTGGGAGGCAGCGCCTGCTGGTCGTCCATCATCTCGGTCATCACGGCCCGGATGAACTCGTCGGCGTCCGGGGTCATGCCCCCGGGGATGCCCCCGTAGATGGCGCCGCTCTTCGGCGGCTCGTCGCCCTGGCCGGCGGCGTAGGCGACGGCGTCAGCCAGGTCCGTGGCGAAGGCGTCGACGACCCCGACCTTCGTCTGGGGCCGGGTCACAGCCATGTGCAGGGCGTTGGGGTACTGCTGGCCGTTGAAGCGCCAGCCGCGGGTTCGCATGAAGTCGTTCACGTGGTACACGTCGAACTCGTCGGAGGTGAACGAGAACAGGAAGGTCGGGTCCTCCCCCAACATCCGCAGCTCGGGGTGGGAGTTGACTGCGGCCTGCATCGCCGCGCTCGTCTCGAAGATCTGCTGGGCGTAGCGCAGGTAGCCGCCCCGGCCGAGCTTGAGCATCCCGGCCCAGGTGGCCGCCAGGAGGCCGCCGGACCGGGAGCCCTCCATGCCCGGCGAGCAGTACTTGCCCCCGGTCCAGTCGGTGAGGAAGAAGTACTGGCTGTTGCGCAGCGCCCGGTCCCGGAACAACAGGACCGAGGTGCCCTTGAGGCCGTAGGCGTACTTGTGGGTGTCAGCGGAGATCGAGGTCACACCCGGCACCCGGAAGTCGAACGGCGGCACCGGATACCCGAGCTGCTCCCCCCAGGGCAGGATGAACCCGCCCAGGCAGCCGTCCACGTGCAGGCCGATCCCCCGGTCCTGGGCCAGTGCGCCCAGCTCGGTGATGGGGTCGACGGTGCCGTAGCCGTAGTTGCAGGCCGAGCCGATGACCGCCACGGTCGACTCGTCGATCAGGTCGGCCACCACCTCGGGGCGCACCTTGGTCGTCTCGGGGTCCACCGGGGCCCGTCGGAGCTCGATGTCGAAGAGGTGCGCCGCCTTGTCGAACGCGGCATGGGCGGTCTCGGGCTTGATGATGTTGGGGCGGTCGATCCCGCGCTCCTTCCGGCCGTGCTCCCGGTAGGCGAGGATGGCGTGCATGATGCTGCCGGTGCCGCCGGTGGTGACCATGCCGACGGCGTCACCCCCCTCGGCGGCCTCCCCGTGCATGAGGTCCATCGTCATGGCGATGATCTCGCCCTCCAGCTTGGTGGCGCTGGGGAACATGTCCCGCTGGAGGATGTTGGCGTGGGCGAAGAGCTGGAAGGCCTCACCCATGAACTCGTAGTGCTCGTGGTCGCCGCAGTACATGGTCCCCGAACACTTCCCGGTCTCCCAGAAGGCGTCCTCCTCGGTGGCCATCTGCCGCAGCTCGTCGAGGAGCTCGTCCTCGCTCCTACCGGACTCGGGCAGGCCACGGTTGACGGGGAACCGCTCGACGTAGGGATGGGTGCTCATGGCCCAGAGTGTGGCCGCTGCGCCGGACCTCGGCACTACCGTCGGCGACGATGCCGTCCGCCGACTCCTTCCTGGCCTTCGCCCTCGCCTCCTTCCTCCTGGTGATCGTCCCCGGCCCGAGCGTGCTGTTCGTCATCAGTCGGGGCGTGGCCCTGGGCCGCCGGGCGGCGCTGGCCACCGTGGCGGGCAATGCCGCCGGGGTCTACGTCCAGGTCCTCTTCGTGGCGGTGGGCCTCGGTGCCGTCATCAGCCGGTCGGCCGTCGTGTTCAACGTCATCAAGTTCGCCGGTGCCGCCTACCTCGTGTACCTGGGGGTCCAGGCCGTTCCGGCACCGCCGGCAGCTGTCCACCGTGCTCGACGTGGCGGGGACCTACCGGCCCACGCGCCACCTGCTCCGGGAGGGCTTCCTGGTCGGCATCGCCAACCCCAAGGCCGCAGTGTTCTTCGCGGCCATCCTCCCGCAGTTCGTCAACCCCGACGGGGCCCCCGCCGGGGTCCAGATGGCCGCGCTCGGCCTCGTCTTCGTCCTCATCGCCCTCCTCAGCGACAGCGTGTGGGGCCTCGCCGCCGGCTCGGCCCGGGCCTGGCTGGCCGCCTCCCCCCGCCGCCTCGAGCTGCTGGGCGGCGCGGGTGGGCTCACCATGATCGGCCTCGGCGTGGGCCTCGCCGCGTCCGGGGGCCGCCGGACCTGATCCGGGCGCCTCGCGAGTGGCGAACTGGCTACGTTCGCGGGGTCCCACCTCGGAGGTAGCACCCATGCCCGACGGCAGCACGATCTCGTTCCCGGTCAACGGCACGGAGGCCGCCGGCTACCTGGCCGCCCCCGACGGCGGTGGGCCGGGCGTGCTCGTGATCCAGGAGTGGTGGGGGTTGGACCCCGCGCTCAAGGCCACCTGTGACCGCCTGGCGGGTGAGGGCTTCGTCGCCCTGGCCCCGGACCTGTACCACGGCGACCTGGCCGAGCACACCGAGATGGACAAGGCGGGCGAGCTGATGAACAGCCTGCCGCCGGACCGGGCCGCCCGGGACATGTCCGGCGCCATCGACCACCTCCTCGGGCGGGACGACGTCCGGGGCGACGCCGTCGGCGTGGTCGGCTTCTGCATGGGGGGCCTGTTGTCCCTGGTCATCGCCAGCATCGAGGGTGACCGGGTGGTCGCGGTGGTGCCGTTCTACGGGGCGCCGCTCGGGGAGGGTGAGCCCGACTGGTCGGGCCTGACCGCCAAGGTGTCCGGCCACTTCGCCGAGAACGACGATTTCTTCCCTCCCGAGGCCGTGACCGAGCTCGGCGAGCGGTTGCGGGCGATGGGCAAGGACGTCGAGTTCCGGGTGTACCCCGGCACCGGCCACGCCTTCGCCAGTGGCCATGACGCCCTGGGCACCCAGGACGACGAGGCCTCGGCCGCCGCCTTCTCGGCGGCCATCGCGTTCCTGCGGACCAACCTGGCCGGCTGAGGGCTGCCTGCCCAACGGTTGGCCCTTCCCCTGAGACGACCCGATCGGGTCAGGTGGCGCCCCGCGGCGCCGGGGGGAAGTGGCAGGCGACGGTGTGGCCCGGCTCGGTCTCGGTGATCGCCGGTTCCTGGTCCTGGCAGGCCGAGACGTCCTCGCCGGCCGCCTCGAGCTCGGCCCGGCGCCAGCACCGGGTGCGGAAACGGCAGCCCGACGGCGGGTCGGCGGGGCTGGGGACATCGCCCTCCAGGATGATCCGGCGGCGCTGACGCTCCTCGATGGGATCCGGGAGGGGCACCGCCGACAGCAGGGCCTGGGTGTAGGGGTGGACGGCCCGTTCGTAGAGCGTGGCCCGATCGGCCAGCTCGACCAGCTTGCCGAGGTACATGACCGCCACCCGGTGGGAGATGTGGCGCACCACCGACAGGTCGTGGGCGATGAAGACGTAGGCCACCCCGAGGTCGGCCTGCAGCTTGCTCAGCAGGTTGACCACCCCGGCCTGGATGGACACGTCGAGGGCCGACACCGGTTCGTCGAGGACGATCAGGTCGGGCTCGAGGGCCAGGGCCCGGGCGATGCCGACCCGCTGGCGCTGGCCGCCGGAGAACTCGTGCGGGAAGCGGTTGGCGTGCTCGGGTGAGAGCCCGACGATCTCCAGCAGCTCCGAGACCCGCTCCAGGCGCTTGGCGCTGTCCCAGCCGTGGTGGACCTTCAGCGGCTCGGCCAGGATCGCCCCGACCGTCATCCGGGGGTTGAGGGCCGAGTAGGGGTCCTGGAACACGATCTGGAAGCGACGCCGGGCTTCGGCCAGCTTCTTGCCCCGCAGGTCCCCGAGACGGTCGCCGTCGAAGGTGACCTCGCCGGAGGTGGGGCGCAGGAGGTGCAGGAGCAGACGGCCGGTGGTGGACTTGCCACAGCCCGACTCGCCGACCAGGCCGAGGGTCTCGCCCGGGCGCACCTCCAGGGACACCCCGGCCACGGCCGAGACGTAGCCGACGGTGCGGGCGAACACGCCGCCCCGGATGGGGAAGTCCTTGACCAGGTCCGTGGCCACGAGCAGCGGCTCGGTCGCGGTCGGGTCCGTCCCCGTGGGTTCCACGGTGGTGTCGGTCATGGTGCGTCCACCACCACGTCCTCGACGAGGAGGTCGTCCTCGTCGGCCTGGGCCCGGAGCTCGTCCACGGTGACCCCTTCCAGGTCGTCGGAGCGGTGGCAGGAAGCGAGGTGGGTGCCCCGCACCGACACGGGCTCGGGCACGATCTCGTTGCACGGCCCCGGTAGCTCGGCGAACCGGCACCGAGGATGGAAGGCACAGCCGGAGGGCCGGTTGATCAGGGAGGGCGGGGACCCCGGGATCGGCAACAGGGGCTCACCGCCCATGTCGTCCAAGCGGGGCATGCTGGCCAGCAGGCCCAGGGTGTAGGGGTGGCGGCTCTCGTAGAAGATCTCGTCGGTGGTGCCGAGCTCGGCCTGGCGGCCGGCGTACATGACCATGACGTTGTCGGCCAGGCCCGCCACCACGCCGAGGTCGTGGGTGATGAGCATGATGGCCGAGTCGATCTCGTCCTTGATGTCGATCAGCACCTCGAGGACCTGGGCCTGCACGGTCACGTCGAGGGCGGTGGTGGGCTCGTCGGCGATGAGCAGGTCGGGCTTGTCAGGTGATGGCCATGGCGATCATGGCCCGCTGGCGCATGCCGCCGGAGAACTCGTGGGGGTACATCTCGGCCCGCTTGCGGGGCTCGGGGATGCCGACCAGGTCGAGCATCTCCACCGCCCGCTCCAGCGCCAGGCGCTTGGGGATCTCCTGGTGGATGCGTGGCCATCTCCGCGATCTGCTTGCCCGACCTTGTGCACCGGGTTCAGCGCGCTCAGCGGGTCCTGGAAGATCATGGCGATCTCCCCGCCCCGCAGCGCCTGCTGACGCTTCTCGTCGGCCAGCGAGGAGGTTCTCGCCCTTCCAGAGGATCTCGCCCTCGTCGATCTCCAGGGTGGGCAGCAGGCCCATGATCGCCAGGGCGGTCACCGACTTGCCCGGAGCCGGACTCGCCCACGACGGCGAACACCTCGCCCCGGTTGATGTCGAAGGAGATGCCGTCGATGGGCCGCACGACGCCGTCGGGCGTGTCGAAGTGGGCCTTGAGGTCGCGGATGGACAGCAGGCTCTGTCTGGCGGGTCACGGTGCTCACTTGAGCTTGGGGTCGAGGGCGTCGCGCAGCCCGTCGCCGATGAAGACGAAGGCCAGCACGGTGAGGAAGATCGCCATGCCGGGGAAGAACAGCATGTGGGGGGCGACGGCGAGGGTGGACTTGGCCTCCGAGACCATCAGGCCCCAGGCCGGGGTCGGGAACACCGGGCCGACGCCGAGGAAGGACAGGGCGGCCTCGGCGAGGATGATGCTGCCGATGCCGATGGTGGCGTAGACGATGATCGGCTGCAGGGCGTTCGGGAGCATGTGCCGGAAGATGATGCGCGTCTTGCTGAACCCGAGGGCCCGGGCCGCCTCGACGTACTCCAGCCGGCTCAGGGCCAGGAAGCTGGCCCGCACGATGCGACAGATGCCGAGCCAGCCGGTGAGGCCCAGCACGAGGATCACCGAGTTCACGCTCTGGCCGAAGATCGTGGCCACCGCGATGGCCAGGATGATGTACGGGATGGCCAGGAAGATGTCGGTGAAGCGCATGATCAGGTTGTCGGTGCGCCCGCCGGTGAAGCCGGCGATGGCCCCGAGGACGAGCCCGATGACCACGCGCCATGATCGTGGCCACGAAGCCGACCTTCAGGGAGATGCGGGCGCCGTAGACCACCCGGGAGAAGACGTCGAGACCGATGGTGTCGGTGCCGAACCAGTGGTCCATGGACGGCGGCTCGCGGAACGCCCCGGACGTGCGCTCGTCGAAGCCGTAGGGGGCGATCCAGGGGGCGAAGATCGCCACCAGCACCAGCAGGCCCAGGAAGATCAGGCCCGCCATGGCCAGGCGGTTCTTGCGGAAGCGGCGCCAGACGTCGGCCCGCAAGGGCCGCGGGGCCACGAAGCTGGCCTGCTCCGCTCCGGCCAGACCGGCGGCGATGCCCCCGACCGGGCGCTCGGCCTCGGCGTCGACGGGGGCGGCCGGGTCAACGGCGGTGTAGATCGAGGGATCGGCCTTGAAATCGGCGTCGCTCATGCGGAGGCCTCCTCGCCGAGTCGGATGCGGGGGTCGAACCAGGCGTAGGACAGGTCGACCAGCAGGTTGGTCAGGGAGAACGCGATCGTCACGGCCAGGGTGAGGCCCGAGCAGGACCGGGAGGTCGCGGTCGGTGATGGCGTTGGCGATCTCGGAGCCGAGGCCCGGCCAGGAGTAGACGGTCTCGGTGAGCACGGCGGCGCCGATGACGGTGCCGAAGTCGATGCCGATCAGGGTGATCACCGGGCAGCATGGCGTTGCGCAGGCCGTGGCCGTAGATGACCTGGCGCTCGCCGAGGCCCTTGGCCCGGGCGGTGCGCATGTAGTCGGCCCGCAGCACCTCGAGCATGGAGCCCCGGGTCATGCGGGCGGCCAGCGCGGTGGACACGCAGGCGAGGGTGACCGCAGGCAGGATCAGGTAGCGCCACTGCTCGCCGGTGGGGATGAAGAAGAGGGTCCAGGTGTCCGGGCCGAGCCCCGAGGTCCGGAGCTTGGTCCAGTCGGGCCAGCCCTGTTTGTTCGGGTACGACCGCGAACACGTACTGGAGGATGAAGCCGAGCACGAACACGGGGACGGCCGAGAGCGCGGCCGTGCCCACGGTGGTGAGCTTGTCGGCCAGCGAGTAGCGACGCACCGCCGAGAGCACGCCGACGGAGATGCCGACCACGATCTCGATGAGGATGGCCCAGAAGGCCAGGCGGAGGCTGTTGACCGCCTTCTCGCCGAGGATCTCGTTGACGCTCTGGCGGTCCGAGAAGGACTCGCCCAGGTCCCAGTGGAGGGTCCGGACCCAGTAGTCCTTGAACTGGATGATCAGCGGGTCGTCGAGGCCGTAGCGCTCCTCGACCTGCTGGATGACGATCGGGTCGGGGTTCCGGTCCCCGCCACCGGCGATCAGGTTGGCCGGGTCACCGGGGAGCGCGAAGAAGAGCAGGAAGAGGAACGACAGCGCGAAGAACACCGTCGGGATGACCAGCAGCAGCCGGCGGATGGTGTAGCTGAGCATGAACGGTCGAGAGCCTCTCCGGGGTGGTGGATGAGAGGACGAAAGGGGTGCGACCCGCCATCACGGCGAGCCGCACCCCTTCCGGTACATCACGTCACGGGATCAGGCCGCGAGCGTCACCTGCTCCCAGAGGATCAGACCGAAGTTGGTCTGCGGGAAGTTGGCGATGCGGTCGGCGTTGTAGGCGTAGTCGCCCCGGTACCAGTTGATCGGAATGGCACCGATCTGCTGGTTCAGCAGGATGTCCTCGGCCTGCTGGAACAGCTCGGCCTGGGCATCACGGTCGACGGTCTGCTTGGCCTCGTCCACGAGGGCGTCGAACTCGTCGTCGATGAAGCCGAAGTTGTTGCCGTCCAGCGCGTCGCTGTGGAACAGGTCGTACATGAAGTTGTCGTAGGTCGGGTAGTCGGCGAACCAACCGGCCCGGCAGATCACGCACTCCCCGTCGGCCAGCTCCGTGAAGTAGGTCTCGGCGTCGCGGCCGTCGGCCACCGCCTCGATCCCGATGGCGGCGAGGTTGTCGATCATGATCTGAACGACGGGCTCGTGGCCGGAGTCACGGTTGAACTGGATCGGGATGGGCTCGGTGAGCTCGCCGCCTTCCTCGGTCCACTCGTCGAAGGCGGCCTGAGCGGCCTCCGGGTCATAGGCGCAGTAGTCGCAGATGTCCGGGGCGAAGCCGGGGATGCCGCTGGGCGTGATGCCCGTCGAGGTGTTCCGGCTGCCGTCGTAGACCGCCTGGTTGATCTCCTCACGGTCGATGGCCTGGCTGATGGCCTGGCGCAGGAGGAGGTTCTCGTCGCCCCCGACCTGCTCGGCGCGCTCGTTGAACAGGAAGTGGTACGAGCCGAGGATGTCGACGTCCAGGGTGGTCCCGTAGGTGTCCTGGGCCTCCTGGGTCCGGGCCGGCGGGATGTTGGCGTTGTCGCCCTCCCCGGCCTCGAACGCGTTGTAGGAGGTGTCGGGATCGGCGGTCACCCGGAAGGTGATCGTCTCCAGCCGGTCCGGCCAGGTCTCGCCGTTGAAGTCGCCCGACCAGTCGTCGTTGCGGGTGAGGACGATCTCCTCGTCGGTGCGGGGCTCGGCCATGACGTACGGGCCGTTGCCGATCATGATGCCGTTCTCCCAGTCGGCCTGGCTCTCCAGGTCCTCGACCGCGGACGGCATCGGGAAGAACAGCTGGAACCCGGCGACGGCGTCGAAGTTCGAGTACGGCGCGTCGAGGGTGACCGTGAGGGTCATGGCCTCGTCGTCGGCCTCGATGCCCGAGATGGTGTCGGCCTCACCGGCCAGCTTCTCGTTGCCACCGTCGATGAACCCCATCAGGTAGGAGTAGTCGCCGGCGAACTCCGGATCCGAGGCCCGCTCCCAGGCCCGCTGGAAGGAGGTCGGCACGACCTGCTCACCGTCGGAGAAGAACTGGTCGTCCTTGATCGTGAAGGTCCAGACCGTGGCGTCCTCGTTGGCCTCGTAGGACTCGGCGACGTGGGGGACGATGACCGGGTTCTCCGGATCGGTGGCGTCCACGTCGGTCAGGCCGTCGTAGAGGGCGTTGATCACCTGGTAGGCGTCCAGGGTCGAGTTCAGCGCCGGGTCGATGTGCTCCGGCGGGTCACCGACGAAGGTGCCGAGGTCGACGAACTCACCACCGGCCTGTGTCTCGACGTCGCTACCGGAGGCGTCATCGCCGCCGCTGCCGCTGTCACCGCTGTCATCACCACATGCCGCTGCAATCAGCATGAAGGCGAGGAGCACGGCGGCCACGCGGCCTACCGATCTCTTCAAAGTCACCGAGACACTCTCCCTATCTCGTCGGATGGTTGTCGGGCATCGGCAGATGCCCGTCGCGCAACGTAGCAGCGAAGTGGCGTGCGAGCAGCGGCGGGTCAAACGATTGATGAACCCGACACACATCGGCGGGCGCGGGTGGCAGGATCGGCCCATGCCCGCACTGATCACCGAACCGACCACCATCCCCGCGGCCGGCGAGCCCCCGAAGATCATCGAGGAGTTCGTCGGCCGGATCAACTCCGGGTCCTCCTCGGTGTCCCTGGCCCTCATGACCAGCCCGTCCGGCTGGGCCGAGCCCGGCCAGACCCCGGCGTTCGACGAGTACACCCTCGTCCTGGACGGTGAGCTGCTCGTGGAGAGCATCGGTGGTCGGTCCCTCACGGTCCGCTCGGGCCAGGCCGTCCACGTGCCCCCGGGCGAGTGGGTGCGCTACTCCTCGCCGGGCCCCGACGGCGCCCGGTATGTGGCCGTCTGCCTGCCCGCGTTCAGCCCCGACCTCGTCCATCGGGACGAGTAGGCGGACGGCACGCATGACCTCGACGTCACGCTGACAGACTTCGCGGATGGATCTCACCTTCGGCGTGTTCGTCCCCCAGGGCTGGAAGATGGAGCTGAGCACCATCCCCGACCCGGTCGCCAAGTGGCAGAAGGCCGTCGAGGTCGCCGAGTTGGCCGAGGCCCTCGGGTACGACTCCCTGTGGGTCTATGACCACTTCCACAACGTGCCGGTGCCGGCGCACGAGACGATGTTCGAGTGCTGGACGACGTTGGCGGCGATCTCCCAGCGCACCGAGCGGATCAAGCTCGGCCAGATGGTCGGGTGTTCGCCGTACCGGAACCCGGGCCTCCTCGCCAAGATCACCGCGAACATCGACGTCATCTCGGGGGGCCGGCTCATCTGGGGCATCGGCGCCGGGTGGTACGAGCATGAGTTCACCGGGTACGGCTACGAGTTCCTCTCCGCCGCCGAGCGCATCCGGGTCCTCCGGGAGACCGTGGAGATCGTCACCGCCATGTGGAGCGAGCCCGACGTGAGCTATCAGGGGCGCCACTTCACCCTCGACGGAGCGCAGTGCGACCCGAAGCCCCTCCAGTCGCCCCGCCCGCAGGTCCTGATCGGCGGTGGCGGTGAGCAACTCACGCTCCGGGTGGTCGCCCGCCTCGCCGACGCGTCGAACTTCGGTGGCAAGCCCCACGAGTTCACCCACAAGTGCGAGGTCCTCCAGCAGCACTGTGAAGACGTGGGCCGGGACTACGACGAGATCCAGAAGACCTGGTCGCCGGAGGTGTTCATCCGGGAGGACGAGCAGGAGATCGTCGACGGCGGCACCCGCTCCTTCGTCGGCGAGGCCTACGACTCGTGGCGGGCGGGCAACCTGGTCGGCACCCCGGAGCAGGTGGCGGAGAAGATCCAGACCTACATCGACCTCGGCTGCACGGGCTTCTATCCGTGGTGCAGCGACTACCCCGAGACCGAGACCCTGCGCCTGCTGGCCGAGAAGGTCATGCCCGAGGTGCGCCGGGCCAACGCCTAGGAGACCGGCCTCGTGACCGAGGTCCAGGTGGTGCCGGCCCGGGCTGCGGTGCTGGCCGCCAGCCTCCTCACCCGGAACCAGGACTCGGCGAGCAACACCCTCGTGTCGGCCACCGCGTCGCACCACATGGGCGCGGTCCTCGTCCTGCTGCCCCCCGGCGTGTCCGCCCCGGCCCTCGGCCTGAGCGCGCTGATCCCCGGCACCGCCGGCTGGCGGGAGGCCGGCCTGGGCGAGAAGCAGTCGGTCGACTTCCATGCACCGGTCTGGACCTACGAGCTCCTCTTCTGGGCGGGTCGGCCGCGGGCCACCGGGACGACGCCGGAGGTGCCGGGGCCGATCGACATCCCGGTCTGGGTCATCCCCGACACCGGAGCCGTCCATGCCGTCGACGTCGACACGATGGTCGCGGAGCTCGAGCCGCAGGTCGAGCTCGGTAGGGCCATCTTCAAGGAGGAGGACGGGATGCTCGCCGGGGTGCGCACCGTGGTCAAGGCGCCGAAGATGGCCAAGGGTTTCCTCAAGACCCTCAAGAGCGAGGTGGCCGATCTCGTCAACGACATCAAGGGCCTCGGCGACACCGGTCAGCCTCCCGGGCACCCTCGACCGACCGAGGCCGACCACCCGCCGATCCAGGGCGTCGACTACCAGGGATGGGTGAGCATCAAGGCCGGCCTGGAGCGCGATCGGGTGCACGCCACCCACCTCGACCAGTACCTGGGCCACCGCGGCGTGCCCGCCGGTCGCTGGCCGGCGATCGATGCCGCGTGGCAAGGGCGGGTCGATGCCGACCCTCGCTCTGGCGGAGTGGGCCGACTTCGACCTGCGACCGGATGCGCCAGACCGGCGCGGTCTGGGGCTGAACGTGGGCGACGAACCGGGCACCGGTCCCGATTACCGCCCGGCGGGGTGGACCTACCCGGCGGGCGACGTGCGCCCGGTCGGCTTCGTTACCGACCAGCCGGGGGTGACGGTCCGGCGGTCCCGACGGCCGGGCCTGCTGGTGCTCGGGGTCGCCCTGGTCCTGGGCGGTGCCGTTGCCCTCGGCCTGAGCATCCTCACCGCCGTGCGGGACGCCGGCCCGGATCCCGACGATGTCGTGGCCGAGGGCACCGTGGCCGCCCTGGACGGCTCGCCCACCGAGCCTGCTCGCTTCACCGCCGGAGGCGACGATCCGTTCACCGTGTGGATCGAGATCGACGCCTTCAACGACGCCAATGACGACACGATCGTCGCGTCGACCGCCTGCACGCGCCGACCTGGCCGGAGACCAGACCGCCGACTTCCAGGGCAACCGTCAGGGCAACGCCATCACCGTCAACGACCAGTCGACGGTGGGCTGGTTCACGGCGACAGAGGGCACCGTCGAGGTGACCTGCGAGCACGTCCCGTTCGGGCGGGCCGGCCGCCGGGGCCTGCTCCGCGAGGAGCACGACTTCCTCGTCGTGCGGGGCAAGCCCGCCCCGCTGACCAGCGTGTTCGTCCTGATGCCCGTCGGGATCCTCGCCCTGATCGTCGGCTTCGTCGTCCTGGGCCGTTGGGCGCCCGGGCGCATCCGACGGGCCTGACCGGGTTCCGGGGCGACCCCGGTCACCGGTTGGGTACTGTCCCCCGGATATGTCGGACTACGAGATCCCCAAGCCCGAGCCCAAAGAGATCGACGGCGTCAAGTGGCTGGAGTGGAAGGACGTCATGGATCGGGCGACCCTCAAGGGGCACCCGATGCAGGAGGAGCGCTGCGACAACTGCCTCTACTACCTCGACCCGACCGAGGAGATCTCCTACTGCTGGCACCAGCAGCTGCGGATCCTGGTCGGCGGCGAGTGGTGGTGCCAGTGGTGGGAGAAGATCGAAGAAGAGGACTGACGCCCGTCAGGCCTCAGCCGGAGACGTGGGCCTCGAGGCGGCTGAGGCCCTTCTCGAAGTCCGGCCCGATCATCTTGTCCATGCTGGTGAAGATGCCCATGACCTTGGTCATGAAGGTCTTCGGCCCCACCATCGTCCAGGTCACCTTCGTGGCCGTCGCCGTCGGGGGCCAGCGTGAAGGTCGTGGTGTTGTGGGCCTTGAACGGCTTGAGGAACTGCAGGTCGACGACCACCGACGTCGGCGCCACCTCGGTGATCTCCATGCGGCCGGCCCCGGCCTTGCGGTTCCCCTTCCATGCCATGACCGCACCGACGCCGGCGTCGGGACCGGTGTAGGTCTGCTCCATGTCGGGGTCGACGTCCTGCCACGGCGACCAGTGCTCCCACTCGTGGAAGTCCACCAGCGCGCGCGTGGACCGCCTCCTGGGACGCGGGGATCACCGCCGTCCGCTCGACCGTGTAGGTGTCCGCCATGGGTGCCTCCTCGGGCCTCGGATCGCGGACGGTAGCCGCCCGTCCGGTGGTGATCCGGAGAGGACGAGCAGATCGGCCCGACCGGCACCATCTGCCAGTGTCTGTCGCCATGAGCATCCGAGAGATCGCCGACCGGTATGTCGACGCCTACGCCGCTGTCGATCCCGTGCGGGCCTCACGATCGATGGGGATCGGGCGCGAAGCGACGCACCTGACCGACTACTCCCCCGACGGTCAGGCGGCCATCGCCGACGTCCTGGCCGGAACCCTCCGCGACCTGGGGGCGACCGAGGCCACCGACGAAGCGGAGCGGCTGGGCCAGGGCCATCTCGAGGACACCTGCCGATCGCAACTGGCGTTGATCGAGGCAGGTGAGACCGGGAGCCTCGTCAGTGCTCTGGCCGGCCCGCCCGCGATGGTGCGCATGTCCTTCGACGTCATGGCCACCGACGGGGACGAGTCGTGGGCGCGCATCGCCTCGAGGCTGGAGGACGTTCCCCGGGCCATGGCCGGCTACCGGGCGTCGCTGACGGCCACCGCCGCGGCCGGACGGGTCCCGTCGACCCGATTGGTCGACGTCGTCGCCCAGCAGTGCACCACGTGGGCCGACACCTGGTTCTCGAGCTTCGTCCGCGGCTACGGCGGCAATGCCCTGCAGGACCGGCTCGACCGGGCTGCCGGGACTGCCGCGGAGGCGTACGCCGGGTTGGCGAGCTGGTTCCGGGAGGACCTCGCCCCTGCGGCTTCGTCGACCGACGGGGTCGGCGTCGACCGGTACCGACTCTGGGGGACCTACATGCTCGGGACCGAGCTCGACCTCGACGACGCCTACGACTGGGCCGTCGAGGACCTGGCCCGGCTGGAACAGGAGAAGGCGGCGGAGTGCCATCGCATCCTGCCCGGAGCGTCCTTCGAAGAGGTTCGGGACCACCTCGACGCGGACCCGGCCGGTGTCGTCGAGGGCGCTGACGCCTTTCGGGCGGCGCTGCAGGACATCGTGGACGCGGCCATCGAGGGGCTGCTCGACGTGGAGTTCGACATCGTCCCCGAGCTGCGTCAGTGCACGGTGGGCATCCCGCCCGAGGGCACCGCACTGGCGCCCTACTACTCCCCACCCAGCGAAGACCTGAGCCAGCCCGGCACGACCTGGTTCCCGACCGGTGGCCAGGACCGCTTCCCGCTCTGGGAGCAGTACACGACCGCCTATCACGAAGCCGTCCCGGGCCATCACCTCCAGCTGGGCCTCACCCGGGTCCTCCCGCTGGTGCGCTCCCAGCGGGTGGGGGGAAACATCGCGCACCTCGAGGGCTGGGCCCTCTACGCCGAGCGCCTCATGGACGAGCTCGGCTGGTTCCGCACGCCGGCCGCCCGCCTCGGCTTCCTGTGCATGCAGGCCTTCCGGGCGGCCCGGGTGATCGTCGACATCGGCCTGCACACCGGCCGCGACGGCTGGACCTACGAGCGCGCCGTCGAGCAGATGATCGTCGCCGGGGGCCAGAGCCGGGCGTTCGCGGAGAGCGAGGTCCTGCGCTACCTGTCGTGGCCCGCCCAGGCCCCCGCCTACAAGCTCGGGGAACGCGCCTGGCTCGCCGGTCGCGACCTGGCCGTGACCGCCCAGGGTCCGGCGTTCGACCGCAAGACCTGGCACTCCCGGGTCCTCGCCCTCGGCCCCCTCGGCCTCGACCGGCTCGGCGTGGAGCTGGCCGACGATCGCCGGCGTACCGGCCTGAGGGCGTCCTCAGGCCAGCGTGCAGCGCTCCTGGAGGAGCTCGAGCACGCCGATGCTCGGCTTGCCTGTTCCTCGGCTCTGGATCTCGAAGGCGAGGTGGCGGCCGTCGGCCAGGTCGAGGTCGGCCTGCATCGAGGCCTTGCCCGACGTGAGCTGCACGCCGGTCACCTCCCGGTAGGCGATCTGGGCCAGTGGGTCACCCGTGGGCTTGCCCATGGCGCTGGCCTTGGTGACGGTGAAGCGCTCGGCCCCGAGCCCCAGCCAGGCGAACTGGGGGATCTCGATGTCGGACTCGCCCGCCCGACCGGACGACGCGAGGCCGGCGCCCGACGGCCCCACCCACTGCGCCCCCGATGCGTCCCGCCGTCCCGCCGGCGTGGGTGATGGGACAGGCGGCGTCGATCGGCTCTCCGACGTGGCTCGCCATCCGATCCGCGTGCTTCGACTTCCCTGCCATGACTCCCCCTCGATCGCCGATCGACGCCGGTCACCCCCGACGCTACGCAATGGCGGCGTGCGGTGTCCGGAGAATCGGCTCGGCCAATCGCCAGCCCGCCGCGAAACGCGGCAAGGATTGCCCCGTGAGCGACCTGGCGACGACATTCCGGACCGTGCGCCGGCCTGACCCGGAACCGTCGGGCTCGGGCGAAGCACTGGTCCTGGGCTGACGCCATGGCCAGGATCGCCGAGCTGGCCCGGGAGGTCCGCACCGAAAGAGCTGCGACGCGAGGCGTACTCGATGTCGCTGTACGTCTCCATCGTGCTGTTCAGCACGCTCTTCGTGTTCAGCGACGACCATCCGCCCGACGCCGGCGAGGTCTTCCTGCTGGAGCTCGGTACGACCGTCGGCCTCGTGTTGGCCCATGGCTTCGCCTCGTGGCTGTCGACCCGCATGATGGGCGATCACGAGGAACCGGGAGCCTGGGACCTCCTCCTGGTCCAACTCGGCGGCGCCCTGGTCGTCGGGTCGTCGGCCATGGCCGCCGTGGCCATCGCCCCGACCTCGGTGGAGCTCCAAGCGGCCCGGTTGACCGTGGCTGCGCTCATCGCGGCCCAGGTGTACTTCGAGAGCCGGACGGGCACCCACGCGGGCCCGAGCCGCCCTCTACGGCCTGCTCGCGCTCGTCGCCGGCGTGACCGTCGCCCTGCTCAAGTCCTGGCTCGTCCACTGACGAGCCGGGACGCTTAGAGCCGCTCGTCGTCGTGGGGGAACGGGCGGGACACGAGGTAGGCGAACACCCCGGCGATCGGGAAGAGCACGATGGCGAGGAACCACAGCCCCTTGGCCAGGCCGTGATGGTCCTTGCTCCGGAAGTTGTCGATGAAGCACCAGACCACGGTGAAGACCCAGATGGCCCAGAGCGCGAAGAACATCAGCGTCCAGAACGAGCCGGCGATCGGATAGTCGTACGCGAACACAGAACCCTCCGGGGTCGAGGCGGGAGTCGGCAGTCCGATCCCGAACGCGCAACCTACTGCCTGGGTCGTCGTGGTGACGGGCGGATCCTCGTCGCCGTCGAACAGGCCGGTGCAGGCCCCGGCGCCCACGACGATCAGGATGATCAGGAACAGCACGCCCAGCACACAACCCCAGCCCGGTACGTCCTCGTCGCCCGTGGGCAGCTCCAGCTCCGGGGCCACACCGTCGACCGGCCAGACCGGCTCGGGCGGGAGCTCCTCTTCGGGCTCCGGCCCTGGCTCGCCGACATCGGACATGTCCGCAAGCTAGGCCGCCGGCGCACCGGGCCGAGCCGACCAAGACGTTCCGCAGCGCGTTTCGGCCTGTGGCAGGGTGAGGACATCGAACTCAACCCTCGCTACGACGCCGACCCCCTGATCCGCCTCGACGGCCTGCCGTCGGCGATCCTGGAACCCACGGTCCGCCAACGGCGGCGGCTCGTGGCTGCGCTGGCCGAGCTCGCCGACGAGCAGTGGGCCCACCCCAGCCGCTGTGCGGGCTGGTCGAACCAGGACGTCATCGTCCACCTCGACAGCACCAACAGCTTCTGGGCGTTCTCCATCGCGTCCGGCCTGAAGGGCGAGCCCACCCGGTTCCTGGCCACCTTCGACCCCGTCGCCTCCCCCGCCGAGCTCGTCGCCGGGCTCCCAGGAGATCCCGGCGACCGAGGTCCTCGAGCGGTTCACGGCTTCGACCGCCGCGCTCACCGACCTCTTGGAGGGTCTCACCGAGGAGGACTGGACCATGGCGGCCGAGGCGCCCCCGGGCCACCTGACGGTCAGTGCCGTGACCCACCACGCGCTCTGGGACTCGTGGGTCCACGAGCGGGACATCCTGTTGCCACTCGGCCGCCCGGCCGCCGAGGAGCCCGACGAGGTCGCCGCCTGCCTGCGCTACGGCGCCGCCCTGGCGCCGGCGTTCGCGGTCACCAACGGCGATGCGAGCGACGGGCCGGCTGGCGATCGCGGTCATCGACCCCGAGCTCGAGTTCACGGTGGCGATCGACGACCAGATCGACGTGCGCACCGGGGTCTCGGGCGACGCGGACCTGGCGCTCGGCGGCGATGCGGTCGAGCTGCTCGAAGCGCTCAGCATCCGCCGCCCCCTCGACCAGGCGATCGACGCCGACGTCGCCTGGATGGTCAACGGCCTCGCCACCCAGTTCGACGCCTCGCCGCGCTGACGGCACTTGGCAACCGCCGCCGGCGGCCGATGGGGGACGATGGTCGCGCCGGTGGTCACCGTCAAGGACACTGCCGCGGACCGACCGTCGCCGATCATCGAAGGCTCGACCCGGCGACGCCCGGCGCTGGCCGGGGCGCTGCTCCTCGGTGTCTACCTGGTGCTGTCGTGCTTCATGAGCCCGGGCGGGTTCCTGGGCACCGACACCGGCGGCAAGGTGGCGACGGTCCAGGTGATGAGCGAGCGGGGCGACTTCGACCCCGATGTCGGCTATTGGGCGGCACCGTGGGACCCCGATGGGCGGGTGCACGGCCTGTACTACACGAGCCGGCTCGGCGACCGGTACCTGCAGGTCACCTCGTTGCCGATGGTCCTCTTGGCCCGCCCCCTGTGGGATCTGGGCGGGTACCGCGCCACGCTGCTGTTGCCGATGCTCGGGGGGGTGGCGACGGCGTTCGCGGCCCGGGCCCTCGCCCGGCGGCTCGCGCCCGGCGAGGGATGGACGGCGTTCTGGGTCATCGGGCTCGCCTCGCCCGTGGCGGTGTATGCCCTCGACCTGTGGGAGCACAGCCTCGGGCTGGCGCTCATGGGGTGGGCCGGGGTCGCGCTCTTCGACGCGGTCGAACGCCGACCGACCTGGCGGCGTGGGCTCGGCGCCGGGCTGTTGTTCGGGGCGGCCGCCGCCATGCGCACGGAGGCCTTCGTCTACGCGTTCGCGATGATCGGGGTCGCCTGCGTCGCGATCACGTTCGGGCGTCACCGGAGCCTGCGGGCCGGCGCGCTCGTCGGGGCCTCCGCCATTGCCGGCCTCGCTCTCGCCTTCGGCGCCAACCTGGCCCTCGAGACGGCGGTGGTCGGCGAGCAGATCCGGTCCTCCAGGGCGGGCGGAGCGGCCGTCAGCGGTGGGTCACAAGCGTTGGTGCGGGTACAGGAGGCCATGACCACCCTGGTCTCGCCGTACTCCGGCGCCGGGATGTCGACCTGGGTGATCGGCGGGGCGCTCGCCGCCCTGGTCATCTATGGCGCACGGAAGGCGACCCAGCCGCACGGCGAGCGGCAGGCCGCCCTGGCCGCGGGCCTGGTCGTCGCCATCTACCTGTCCCGGCTGCTCGCAGGCCTCGACTTCGTGCCCGGCATGATCGCCGCGACCCCGTTCGCCGGGGTCGGCCTCGCGCTCGGCTGGCGGGCGCACCCCTCCCGTCTGGTGCTCCTGATGGCGCTCGCCCCGCTCCCGCTCGTGTTCGCCTTCCAGTACGTCGGTGGGGCGGGGCCCCAGTGGGGGGGCCGGTATCTGCTCACGTCGGGCCTGCTCCTGGCGGTGGTCGGCATCGCCGAGGCCCGCCGGATGCTGCCGTGGGCCCGGGTGGGCGTGGTCGTCGCCTCGGTCGCGGTCACCGCGTTCGGCGTGGGGTGGCTCGCGGTTCGCTCACACGCGGTCGCCGAAGCGGGCGCCCAGCTGGCCGAACGTCCCGAGGAGGTGCTGATCTCGCCGGACGGCTTCGTGCCCCGCGAGTTCGGCGCCACCTATGGCGATCACCACTGGCTGTCGTCGGGCTCCGCGGCCGACCTGGACTTCGCCGTGCGCGTCGCCGGGGACTCGGGTGCCGCCACCTTCGGGCTCGTGGTCGTCGATCCCACGACGGAGCCCCCGGCCTTCCCCGGCTGGTCCGTCGACGGCTCAGAGGTGATCGACTTCGTCCCTGGCTCCGTGCTCCGCGTCACCACCTACGTCCGTCGGTGACGAACTCGGTCGGGAAGCCCCCGGCTCAGCTCCCGGCGCAGGCCGTCAAGCCGATCTCGATTGCCATGGCGTCGGCGTCGGCGAAGGGGTTGTCCTCGCCGAATATCGATGCCGGGTCGTCGGTGATCGAATCGAGGGTGGCCTGGGCTTCGGCGAGCAGTTCATCAACGTCGTCTTGGAGGTCCTCTGGAGGGTTCAGGGCTTCGAGGCCATCGATCTGGTCCTGAACGAGGGGCGCCAGGGTGTCCTCGACGAAGGCCGTCTGCTCCTCTGGCGTCGGCTCGTCACCCGAGGCGAACAGCTCCTCGCCCGCCGCGTCGATCTCGGTGGTACCCGTCTCACAGACGGCGTTGCCCTGGTCGAGGAACTCCTCAGTCGTGAGCGTCTCCTCGTCGTCACCGCAGGCCACGACCATCAGCACCGTCATCGGCACCAGCACCGCGAACACCACAACTCGTCGCATCACGAACCCTCCCCAGGAGTCTGCACGGCAAGGAGCCGAACTGCCCGGAACCCTAGACCCGAAGGCAAGGGTCACGCGGCCCCGACGGTTGCGCTGGGGCGATCATCGCCCGGAGCGCATCAGCGGCAAAGGTGGTACAACCCCCTGGGGCTGGTTGACCTTCGACACCGGCCAGAAGGTCGTCACCATGGAGGCCGCGCCCATGTACTCAGAATGGTGTCGGAGGGGGGATCACCGTACGCACACCGGTGCCGCTCTGGGTCAAGGTCCAGACCATCCATCGTGCCGGCCACCATCGTCCTCTGACGACAGTCGGGCTCAACGGCTCGGCATCGCGCGGAGCGTGAACGGCGGCCGGGCGGTCTCAACCGCGTACTCGCCGAGCGCCGTCTCGACGATCAGCCGCGCCATCGGCTTGAAGGCTTCTTCGCCGTCGTAGCACTCGTCGAGGACCGCGATCGCCTCGTCCACCGATCGGACGTCGCACAGTCGGATGAGCACGGCGATGTCGTCGTTGTCCCGACCAAGGCGTGCGGCCCTGAGCTTCATTGCCAGGAGGAGCGGCGCCGGACCTACGAAGACGGTGAGCCCTTCCCGCTCGATCACGACATGGCCTTCGGGCAGTCCGTGGGCGGGGAAGAACTGGGACGCCTTTTGGTTGAGCCAGCTCGACGAGATGCCGCGTTCCTGTGCGATCTCGGTGACGACCTCGTCGATCACCGTTCCGGGTGAGTACGCCGCGTCGATGTCACCGGTCAGGCGCCGCTCTCCGAGCTCGTAGTAACCCAGAGCGAGCGCTGCTCCGCCGACGACGTAGACGGTTCCCTCGACGCCACGCTTCGCGAGCCGCTCGGCGAGCTCATCGAGTAGCTCCTGGACGCGCTCGACGTCGAACTCGTCGGACCGCTCCCGCGGGACCACGACTCACACGCTCGCGAGGAAGTCCGCCGGCACGAAGACGTTTCGGCGCCGGAATTCGTCGGGCGTCGTCGACCGGGCGGCCTCCTGCAGGGCAGGGATCGTGATGAGGTCCCACGGTTCCTCGGCGCACCGCCCCGGGTCGGCGACCCAACTCGGTACGGGGAGGCGGTCCTCGGTCAGCGAGTAGTCGACAATCGCGGTGAGCACGGCGTCCAACCAGCGCACACCTGTCGACGCGGGTGGCGTCACGCAGAGGGCCACCCTCGTCGCTCCGTCGACGGACCGCAGGTCGTCGGCCACCTGGACCAGTGCCTTCTCGATCCCGCCAGGATCCGCGGTGGCCAAGTCCGCAAGCTGTCCGGCCCTGGTCGCGACCGAAGGCACAACGGACGGCACCGCGACGAGCGACGAGCCAGCGGCGAGCAGCACGCCCTCCAGCTTGCTGACGGTGGTGTCTCTGACACCGGACTCGATGTCTGACAGGGAGGGCTGAGCGACACCGGAGCGGCGAGCCAGCTCGCGCTGCGTCCAACCCACTCGAGCCCGTGAGGCGTGAAGCAAGGTCGCCGCAGTCATGGGAGTAATGATAACAGATATGTGATCATAGAGCCAGACGTGGCCTCCCGAGGTGCGCCGGGGAGCAACGGAGCACGCCGGCGGCTCCCTAGCGGTGGACCCGAACCCCACCACGCCATGGGACTCATACGCCCAGCTACGAGGCCAAGGCCGAGCTGCAGAACTCCTTGGGCTTCGAGCTGACGTTCGACGCCGGCCAGAAGGTCGTCACCATGGAGGCCGCGCCGATGTCCTCAGAATGGTGTCGGAGGGGCGTGCAGTCCTCTGAGTACACAACGGTGCAGCGAGGGGTTCACCTTGAGGTAGCAGGCGGAACCTGGACCGGAGCCCCCGGAAGCCTCGCCCGTAGTCCGACGATGATCACATAGCGTCGGCCAGGTGGGATCGAGATCGTTCAACGAACTGCTCGACGCTGCCCAGCATGCGGCCTACGAGGTAGAGATGCTGGTCATCTCCACTCTGCGCTTGTTCGGTCCTGCTTTCAGCCACGACCGCTGGCAGAAGAACGCCTACCTCGAGTCCATGCTGGTCCATGCCCGGAACCTCATCGAGTTCTTGGCTGAGCGACCGTCGAAGAACGCCAATGACGACCGTGACATCGACGCCCATGACTTCGTTGACAGCTGGGAAGTCGACCCCGATCTGGCAGAGCGGCTGCGGTCCTATCTGCCGATAATCGACAAGCAGATCTCCCACCTGTCTTGGAGCCGCGTCGACGGCGAGAAGAAGGAGTGGAGGGTGGACCTCACGGGCGACCTGTTGACCGCCTTCGAATCGTTCGCGCACGCCCTCAAGAAGTCGCCAGCACTTCCGCATAGCCCGCTCCTTCGGGTCGACGCCTTCAACCGCGAGCTGGGCCTCTACCGCGGTTCGCCGTCTGGCGGGGGGCCTGCTGCCGCGTCGTCTCGGTAGCGGTCCACCTCCTCGCGGCGGAGGCGGATGACGCGGCCGAACCGGTAGCCGGCCAGGTGGCCCTGGTCGATCAGCCCGTACGCGCTGCACGGTCACGTCGAGCTCCTCTGCGGCCTTGGCGGTGCTCAGCCAGGCTTCATCAGCCGGCCGATCGTGCCCACGTTGGCTCATCCCGGGCGGGTCCACGGATGAGGTGGGCGTTGAGGTCGGCTTCCGGCAGATCGGATCTTGGCGCGCACCTCGGCCCCGGCCTGGATGATGACCTCTCCAGGACGTGAGTATTTGTTCTGTAGGTCGTTCCGCGAAGCGAAGACGCCGCTGAGTCGTTGCCTACCGCCAGGAATGAGTTCGAGGCTCTTGATGACCAAGAAGGAGCCCGACGAATCGTCAAGCCTCGGATCGGGCTCATCGGGACAGCAGATCTCGTCACCGATCATTAGGTCGCGGCAGAGAACAGCTCTACGAACCAGTGGCCGTTGATCCACATCGGTGTTCGCAGTGCCCTCCGTCGCTGGCGCTTTCGGTGGTCGCGGAACCGAGCGCGGGATGAGACTCGTCTCGCCAGCGAACATTAGGCGCCCCACCCGCGGGGCACTCGGAGAACGATGTCGATCTCGTCCTCGCATCCCTTGCGTTTCGAGGGCTGCAGGGTGGCGCAGGCAGTCAGGCGTCGACCCTTGGCCCTCGTTGCCTCCACGGCCGGCCGGAACCGCTCTGCCATCTTGGGTGTGAGCCAGCCCACCAGCTGGCGGTCGAGGCCGATCGCCACGCCCGGTCGGCCCTTGGGGTCCTTTCCGAGGCGGAGCTCCAGGAGCCGGAACGGGTGGTCACCGGCCCAGCCGTCGCCGAGTGAGGTGGTGATGGCGTCCTGGTGGTTCTCTTCTCCGGTCACGGTGATGTGGTCGTGGCCGTCGTCGGTGATGACGTACGGGATCCGCTCCTCGTCGGCGGTTGGGGCCGGCAGGTCTTCATGAGTGGCCCGCGTGTTGGCGTAGCCGAAGTAGAGCCGCACTCCGAAGAAGCCCTCTGAGCCCTCTGGGTCCCCCTCTGGACGACGCCATCCGCCGTTGATGACCGCTCCGCAGGTTGCCCGGCCCTGTTGGGCGATGGCCCGGTCGATCAGCCGTCGGTGGGTGGCTGCCTCTCGGCGTGGCAGATAGCCGACGTGCTGGCCATCGATGTCGACCGCTATGGCGTTGCCGTCGTAGGGGTTGTCGGGCTCGGGCCGAAGCTCGGCGACTCGCTCGGTCCAGGCGCCCTCGTAGGCCTTGGGGCCGGCGATCGCTCCGATGGCGTCTTGGCGGGGCTCTTCGCCGACGACCTGCCAGACACGGAGGCCCTCGGTGGGCAAGGTCACGGAGCCGAACGACCTAGCGAAGCGCTCGGGGTCGCAGTAGGCCTCGGCGTCACACCATGGCCGCTCTTCGTAGGGCAGGTCGTGGAAGTCGACCGAGGTCAGCTCATCGGGTGAACTGGCCGCTCGCGTCACCGTGTACGCCATCGACTCCTTGACGATCTCGGTGGACACCACCCCGCCGTCGGCCACCTGGTCGGTCCAGTGTCGACCATCCCACAAGCGATGCTCGTGGTGGCCGGTGGGATCGGGCCGCCACTCTGGCGGACTCGCGACCTTCAGGCGATCGAGGAACCCCATGCGGCGCGACGGTACGCGACGGGCGTGACCCCTGCCCGAGGCCGCTTAGCCGTCCAGGTCATCGAGGGCGTCCTGGGCTTCACGAAGGGCCGCCGCGGTAGCCCCTGCCGAGCGCTTCGGTCTCCAGAGGCCCCTGGGCGGCCGCACGGTGGGCCGCGGCGTGGCGGGCCGCTACGGGCCCAGCAGACTGCCTCGGCCGCGGCGGGCCGGCCCGCCAAGAAGGTCAGCCGGCGTCGCCATCCCTACCTCCTGCGGGGCCTCATGCTGTGCAGCTCGTGCGGGCGCCCGATGCAGGGCTCCTGGAACCACGACCGGGCGCACTACCGCTGCAAGCTCGCCAGCGAGTACGCGGCTGGCCAACGAGGTCGACCACCCGCCGACGATCTACCTCAAGGAGTCGGCCGTGGTGCCGGCTCTGGACGAGTGGATCGCCAGCGTGTTCGACCCCAGCAACCTCGATGCCACCTGTGAGGCGCTCGCGGCGGCGCAGGGGCCCGCCGACCAGGACGTGGCCCGGGCCGAGGCCGCTGTCCGCAAGCTTGAGGACTGCGACGAGCGCCTGGCCAAGTACCGGGCGGCGCTCGATGCCGGGGCCGAGGCCACCGTGGTGGCCGGCTGGATGGCCGAGGTGCAGGGCGAGAAGCTGACGGCCGAGCAGGGGCTGGTCAGGTCGAAGCCGGCGGCCACCTTCGACGCCGGCCAGAAGGTCGTCACCATGGAGGCCGCGCCCGTGTACCAGAATGGTGTCGGAGGGGGGATTTGAACCCCCACGCCCTTGCGGGCACCAGCCCCTCAAGCTGGCGCGTCTGCCTGTTCCGCCACTCCGACGTGGGTGCGCCAGCGTAGCCGTCCTACGCCGGAGCGGAGGCTCCTAGTCGAGGAGCAGGACCAGGCCCATCGTGGTGAACCCGAAGATCAGGGCGGCCACGACGGTGATCCGGTCCAGGTTGCGCTCGACCACGGTGGACCCGGCGGCCGTGGCCCCCATGCCCCCGCCGAACATGTCCGAGAGGCCGCCACCCTTGCCACTGTGCAGCAGCACGAGCAGGATCAACGTCAGGGACGAGATGACCTGGATGGCGACGACGACAGCAGTGAGCACGGCGGGTCAGACTAGCGGCGCGGTCAGTCCGCGAGGCGGTACTGGACGATGCGGGCGAAGTCGTCGGGGTCCAGGCTGGCTCCACCGACGAGCGCACCGTCGATGTCGGGCTGGGCCATGAGGTCCGGGGCGTTGTTGGGCTTGACCGAACCGCCGTACTGGATGCGCACGGCTGCCGCCGCGTCGGACCCGAAGGCGTCGGCCACGACCGAGCGCACGTGGGCACAGACGGCCTGGGCGTCCTCGGGGGTGGCGGTGCGGCCGGTGCCGATGGCCCAGATGGGCTCGTAGGCGATGACCAAGCCGGCCACGACCTCGGCCTTCACGCCCGCCAAGCCGGCCTTGACCTGACCGGTCACCTTGGCCTCGGTCTCCCCCGCCTCCCGCTCCTCGAGGGTCTCCCCACAGCACAGGATCGGGGTCATCGCCTGGGCCAGGATCGCCTTGACCTTGCGGTTGACGTCCTCGTCGGTCTCGCCGAACAGCTCGCGTCGCTCGGAGTGGCCGGCGATGACCAGGTCCACCTGCAGCTTGGCCAGCATGGGCGGGGCGATCTCGCCGGTGAAGGCGCCCTTGTCCTCCCAGTGGCAGTGCTGGGCGCCCAGGAGGAGGTCCAGCTTGTCGGCGTCGATGATCGTCTGGATCGACCGCAGGTCGGTGAAGGGCGGGTGCACCGACACGTCCACGGCCTCGTAGTCCGCCGGCGTGAGGTTGTAGGACAGCTTCTGGACCGCGGCGATGGCCTCGAAGTGGTTGTGGTGCATCTTCCAGTTGCCGCTCATCAGCGGCTTGCGGGAATCAGGCATTGGGTGCGCTCCTCAGAGCCTCGAGGCCGGGCAGGTCACCCTGTTCCAGCAGTTCCAGTGACGCGCCCCCGCCCGTGGACAGGTGGTCGACGTCCTTCTCCAGGCCGAACTGGGCCAGGGCGGCGGCGCTGTCGCCACCCCCCACGACCGTGAAGGCCCGGGTCTCGGCCACGGCCTCGGCCACCGTGCGGGTCCCCGCCGCGAAGCGGGGGTCCTCGAACACGCCCATGGGGCCGTTCCACAGCACGGTGCGGGCGTCCCGGATGATGTCGGTGAACTCCGCTGCGGTGCCGGGACCGATGTCGAGGCCCATCCAACCGTCGGGGATCGAGGTGCCCAGCTGGCGGACGTCGCCGCCGGCCTCGGGGTCCTTGATCTTGCCGCCGGGGCCCAGGGCGGTGATGTCCGACGGCAGGTGGATGGCGTCGGTGCGCTCCAGCAGGTCTCGGCAGGTGTCGATCTGGTCCTCTTCGACCAGCGAGGCCCCGATGGGCTTGCCCTGGGCGGCGAAGAACGTGAAGCACATGCCCCCACCGACGATGAGGGTGTCGACCACGTCGAGCAGGGCGTCGATCACCCCGAGCTTGTCGCTGACCTTGGCCCCGCCGAGCACGGCCACGAAGGGCCGCTTCGGGTCGTTGCGGACGCCGAGGAGGACCTCGACCTCCTTGGCCAGGAGCCGCCCGGCGGCGCTGGGCAGCGTCCGGGGCGGGCCGACGATGGACGCGTGGGCCCGGTGCGACGCCCCGAAGGCGTCGTTGACGTAGCCGTCCTGGCCCTCCACCAGGCGGGCGACGGTCGCCGGGTCGTCCTTGGTCTCACCCGGGTCGAACCGGAGGTTCTCGAGGAGGGCCACGCCGGGGGCCAGTTCAGCCAGCCGGTGCATGACCGGTTCCAACGAGAAGGCCGGGTCCGGGCCCTTGGGTCGGCCGAGGTGGCTCATGGCGGTGACCACCGCGCCGCGCTCGGTCAGCCAGTGCAGGGTCGGCAGGGCCGACCGGATGCGCAGGTCGTCCACGATGCGGCCGTCGTCCAGGGGGACGTTGAAGTCACACCGGACCAGGATCCGCTTGCCGTCGAGGCCCCCCAGCGACGCCTCGAGGTCCTCGAGGGTCGGGACGCTCAAGAGGCCGAGCTGACGATCCGGGCCAGGTCCACCAGGCGGTTGGAGTAGCCCCACTCGTTGTCGTACCAGCCGAGGACCTTGACCATGTTGCCCATGGCCATGGTCAGCTTGGAGTCGAAGGTGCAGGAGGCGGGCGAGCCCACGATGTCGGAGGACACGATGGGCTCGTCGGTGTAGACGAGGACGTCCTTCATCGGGCCGGACTGGGCCGCGGCGGCGTAGGCCTCGTTGACCTCGTCGACGGTGACGTCCCGGCTCAGGAGCCCGGTGAAGTCGGTGATGGAGCCGTCGGGCACGGGTACCCGCAGCGAGGTGCCGTCCAGCTTGCCCTGCATCGACTGGAGCACGAGGCCGGTGGCGCGGGCGGCGCCGGTCGAGGCGGGGATGATGTTGATGGCCGCGGCCCGGGCCCGTCGCAGGTCGGAGTGGGGGCCGTCCACGATGCTCTGGTCGCCGGTGTAGGCGTGGATCGTGGTCATCAGGCCCTTCTCGACACCGAAGGCGTCGTCGAGCACCTTGACCATGGGCACGAAGCAGTTGGTCGTGCAGGAGGCGTTGGAGATGACCTTCTGGGTGGCCGGGTCGAAGGTGTCGTCGTTGACCCCGACCACGATCGTGTTGTCGGCGTCGGTGCAGGGGGCCGAGACGATGACGAGCGGGGCGCCGCCCTCGAGGTGGGCCGAGGCCTTGTCCTTGGAGGTGAAGAAGCCGGTGGACTCGATGACCACGTCGACGCCCAGATCGCCCCAGGGCAGCTTCGCCGGGTCCCGCTCGGCGAGGACCTTCAGCGTGTCGCCGTCGACCGAGATGCCGCCGTCGACCGGCTTGATCTCGTAGGGCAGCTGGCCCATCACCGAGTCGTACTTGAGCAGGTGGGCCATCGTGTCGACCGACCCGAGGTCGTTCACCGCCACGAAGTCGATGTCGGCGCCCTGCTTCTTGGCCGCCCGGAAGAAGTTGCGACCGATGCGGCCGAAGCCGTTGATGCCGACGCGGATGCTCATGCTGGGAAATCTCCTCGTTGAGGTGGTGGCGGCGTCGAGAACGCCGCGGCGAGTGAACCGGCCTCGACCCTACCTGTCGAGGTCGCGGTGGGTCACGGTGGGCCGGCGACCGTGACGCGCGGAGGTGGGTCGGCGATCTCCTCCGCTATGGCCACCGAGCGGTGCCGGCCGCCCGTGCAACCGAAGGCCACGGTCAGGTAGCTCTTGCCCTCCGCCTCGTAGGCGGGCAGCAGCAGGTCGAGCAGGTCCTCGAGGCGGGCCAGGAACGACTTGGTCTCGGGCTGGCGGAGCACGAAGGCCCGCACGGGGGCGTCGAGGCCGGTCAGGGGCCGCAGTTCCTCGTCCCAGTGGGGGTTGGGCAGGAAGCGACAGTCGAGGACGATGTCCACGTCCATGGGCAGGCCGTGCTTGTATCCGAAGGAGACCACGGTGGTCTGCATGCCCGCCGCCGGGTCGTCGGTGCCGAACAGGCCCTTGATGCGATCCCGGAGCTGGTGGACGTTGAGATCGCTGGTGTCGACCACGACGTCGGCCTCGGCCTTGACCGGCTCCAGCATCTCGCGCTCGAGGGCGATGGCCTGGCCCAGGCTGACGTCGTCGCCCGCGGTCGGGTGGCGGCGGCGGCTGCCCTCGTAGCGGCGCACCAGGACCTCGGTGCTGGCGTCCAGGAACAGCACCCGCACCCGGGTGTCGGCGGCACGCAAGGAGGCCACCGACGGCAGGACCTGGGCCAGGTCCGATGTCGTGCCCACGGCCAGGGCGACCCGTTCATAGGTGGCATCGGGTCCCGCCGCCAGCTCGGCCACCTTGGGGATGAGCGGGCGGGAGGTTGTCGATGGTGAACCACCCCAGGTCTTCGAAGTCGTCCGCGGCCGAGGACCGCCCGGCCCCCGAGAGGCCGGCGATGATGACGAACTCTCCGATGGCTACGAGCGTACGGCCCGCAGGAACAGCAGCCGGGGAATGGTGGCGGCCTGCTGGTACTCGGTGGCCCGGGCCAGGAAGCCCGGCGGCGGCGCCGGCTCCTCCATCCGGGTCAGGCTCAGGCCGGCCTCGGCCATGAGGTTGACGTAGCGGGACAGCGGGCGGTGCACGAAGGGCAGGACCACACCGGGCGCCACCTCCTCGTTGCGGATGTCCTCGGTCAGGTAGGCCCCGACCCGCCAGTACTGCTCGGGCGGCTCCATGATCTGGTCGTCGATCCAGCCGCTGTCGGGGGTCTGCAGCAGCGGATGGTTCAGGAAGAACAGGAAGCGCCCGCCCGGCGCCAGGACCCGGGCCACCTCGCGGATCGGCGGCGTCGACGGCATCGGATGTGCTCGAAGACCAGGCAGGCCACGACGGCGTCGAAGGCCGCCGTCGGCGAAGGGCAGGCGCTCGGCGCCCGACGCGGGCGTACGCCGGGCCACCGGCCCGCTCCCGGGCGACGGCGACCTGGGACGGTGTCGGGTCGACGCCGACCACCTCGGCGCCGCGATCGGCGGCTCGCCGGGCCAGCCTGGCCCTCACCGGTGCCGACGTCGAGGACCCGGCGGGCGCCGGCCAGGTGCTCCTCGGCCAGGGGGAGGATCTGCTCCTCGTACTCGGGGTCGGCGCCGTCGGTGAAGCCCTCCTGCCACCAGCCGGCGTGGGTCTCCCAGGGGTCAGCGGTCACGAGCGGTCTTTCGGGGAGCGGGCTTGTGGATCTTGTCGTGCACGGCCTGGGCCACCTCGTCGGGCAGCCAGGGCAGGGCCCGCAGCTCGTCGAGCGTCGGCCCGCTTGACCGCTGGCCACGCTGCCGATCTCCTTGATCAGGCGCTTGCGGCGGACGGGGCCGAGGCCCGGGATGTCGTCGAGCACCGAGGTGGTCATGCGCTTGTTGCGCAGCTCGCGGTGGTAGCGTGATGGCGAAGCGGTGGGCCTCGTCCCGCACCCGCTGCAGCAGGTAGAGCGCCTCGGACTGGCGGGGGATGCGGATCGGCGTCGGCCTGGCCGGGCACGAACACCTCCTCGAAGCGCTTGGCCAGCGAGGCCACGGGGATCTCCTCGTCGAGGCCGAGCTCCTGCGACCACCTGCTCGGCCACCGCAGAGCTGGCCCTTGCCGCCGTCGACCAGGAGGAGCTGGGGCGGGTAGGCGAACTTGCCCTCCCGCTCGGCCGGCGGGCACCTTCCGCTCGGCCAGGTAGGCGGTGAGGCGCCGGGTGAGCACCTCCTCCATGGCGGCGAAGTCGTCGTTGCCGTCGACGGTCTTGATCTTGAAGCGCCGGTACTCGGACTTCTTGGGCAGCCCGTCCTCCATCACCACCATCGAGCCGACGTAGTCGGTGCCCTGGATGTGGCTCATGTCGTAGCACTCGATGCGCAGCGGGGCCTCGGGCAGGCCCAGGTGCTCCTGGAGCTCGTTGAGGGCCCGGGCCCGGCTGTTGTGGTCGCTGGACCGGCGGAGGCGGTGGCGGATGAACTCCTCGGTGGCGTTGCGGGTCACCGTCTCCTGCAGGGCCCGCTTGTCGCCCCGCTGGGGCACCCGGACCGTGACCGCCGAGCCCCGCAGCTGAGCTCAGCCAGCGCTCGTAGAGGTCGGGGTCGTCGGGCTCGGACGGGCACGAGCACCGTCTTGGGCAGGCCCAGGGGCAGCGGGTCGCCGTAGAGGCCCTCGAGCACGTCGCCGATGAGCTCGCCCGGCGTCGAGGTCCTCGACCTTGTCGACGATGAAGCCCTTGCGGCCCACCACCCGGCCCCGGCGGACGAAGAAGACCTGGACGGCGGCCTCCAGCTCGTCCTCGGCCAGGCCGATGCACGTCGAAGTCCTCGTTGCGCTCCGCCACCATCTGCTGGCGCTCGATGGCCTTGCGCACGCTGCCCAGCCGGTCGCGCAGCCGAGCCGCCCGCTCGAACTCCAGCTCGGCGGCCGCCGCCCGCATCTCGACGTCGAGCCGCTTGACGATGTCGTCGGTGTCGCCGTCGAGGAACGACAGCAGCTCGGCGGTCAGCGCCCGGTAGGCCGCCTGGTCGATCTCGCCGACGCACGGGCCCGGCGCACTTCTCGATGTGGAACAGCAGGCAGGGCCGGCCCAGGCGCTGGTGGAGGCCGAACTTGTTGTCCGAGCAGGTCCGCAGCGGGAAGGTCCGCAGCAGCAGGTCGAGGGTCTCCCGGATGGCGTAGGCGTGGGCGAAGGGCCCGAAGTACTGCACGCCCTTGCGCTTGCGCGCCCCGCATGACCATCGGCCGGGGCCACTCGTCGCCCACCGTGACGGCCAGGAACGGGTAGCTCTTGTCGTCGACCAGCCGGACGTTGAACCGGGGCCGGTGCTGCTTGATGAGGTTGTACTCCAGCATCAGCGCTTCGACGTCGTTGGCGCACCTGGATCCACTCGACGGACTGCGCCGTGGCCACCATCTGGGCCGTGCGGGCCGGCAGGTGCTTCTGGAAGTAGTTGCTCAGCCGGGACCGCAGCGACGACGCCTTGCCCACGTAGATGACCCGGCCGTCCTCGTCCTTGAACTGGTACGAGCCGGGACCGTCGGGGATGGTGCCGGTGGGCGGACGTTCGACCATGTCGCCCCCAAGCCTACGGGCGGCCACCGACGGCCTACGGTGGGGGCATCGCACCGGAACTGGTGTCCCTGCAGGACGTGCTCGAGGCGCGGGAGCGCATCGGGGACCGCCTGCGGCGCACGCCCAGTTGGCAGGCGGTGTCGCTCTCTCGCCTGTGTGGCCGACCGGTCCACCTGAAGGCCGAGCACCTCCAGCGCACGGGATCCTTCAAACCGCGGGGGGCGCTGAACCTGTTGTCCTCGCTGGGCCCCGAGGTCACCGAGGTGGTCGCGGCCAGCGCCGGGAACCACGCCCAGGGGGTGGCCCTGGCCGCCGGGCTCACCGGGCGCCACGCCACGGTCTTCATGCCGGTGACGGCCTCCCTGCCCAAGGTCCAGGCCACCCGGGACTACGGGGCCGACGTGATCCTGGCGGGCGAGACGGTGGACGACGCCATCGCCCTGGCCAAGGACCGGGCCGAGGCCACCGGGGCCGTCTTCGCCAGCCCGTTCGACCACCCGCTGGTCATCGCCGGCCAGGGCACCGTGGGGCTGGAGATCGCCGAGGACTGCCCGGAGGCCGAGACGGTGATCGTGCCCGTGGGCGGCGGCGGCCTCATCTCCGGAGTGGCCACCGCCCTCCACCACCTCGCCCCCACCGTTCGGGTCGTCGGGGTGCAGGCCGAGGGCGCCGCCTGCCTGCTGCCCTCGATGCGGGCGGGGACCGCCCAACGCCTCGACCGGGTGACGACCATCGCCGACGGCATCGCCATCAAGTCGCCGTCGCCGCTGACCCTGGCCCACGCCCAGGCCTACGTGGACGACGTGGTGACCGTGGACGACGACGAGATCGGCCGGGCCCTCGTCCTCCTGCTGGAGCGGGCCAAAGCGGTCATCGAGCCCGCCGGGGCCGTCGGGTTGGCCGCGCTGCTGGCGGGTGACATCCCGGGCGACGGCCCGGTCATGGTGGTCCTCTCGGGCGGCAACGTCGACTCCCTCCTGCTGGTCAAGCTCATCGACTACGGCCTGTCGGCCTCGGGCCGGTACCTCCGCATCAGTGCCCGGGTGCCGGACCATCCCGGCGCGCTGGCCGAACTGACCAAGGTCATCGCCGAGCAAGGCGTGAACGTGCTCGACGTCGAGCACCACCGGGAGGGCGCCGGCGTCGGCGTGGACGAGGTGGAGGTCGACTTCACCCTCGAGACCCACGACTGGGCCCACGGCGAGCAGGTGCTCGCCGCCATGGAGCTGCGGGGCGTCACCGTCGAGGTCGTCCGTTAGGGAAGCTTCTCGGGCCGACGGGCGTTGTAGGGTTCGTACCACCGGTCCGGCATCCGGTGACATATCGGCCCTGAGAGCGACATCCCCGTGGCGTGGCGTCCGGACTGCCCCCACCGCTCGTCAATCAGGGCCCCCTCACGGGAGGATCACAACCGAATGCTGCGACTCCAAGCCCCCCTACCCGACCTCTACCGCGACGCCGAGGACGAGGCGCTGGCCGAGCGGATCCGGGTGGCCAAGGCCACCCTCGGGTCGAAGGTCTTCATCCTCGGTCACCACTACCAGCGCGACGAGGTGATGGTCTGGGCCGACGCCCGGGGTGACTCCTTCAAGCTGGCCCAACTGGCCAAGGGCCGGCCCGAGGCCGCCTACATCGTCTTCTGCGGCGTGCACTTCATGGCCGAGTCGGCCGACATCCTCACCAGCGACGACCAGGCGGTGATCCTGCCGGACCTGAACGCCGGCTGCTCGATGGCGGACATGGCCGATCTGGACCAGGTCGAGGAGGCCTGGGAGGACCTGGGCCGCATGATCGACATCGACCGGGTCGTGCCCATCACCTACATGAACTCCTCGGCCGCCCTGAAGGCCTTCGTGGGCGAGCACGGCGGCGCCGTCTGCACCTCGTCCAACGCCCGGGCCGTCCTCGACTGGGCCTTCGAGCGGGGCGACAAGACCCTGTTCTTCCCCGACCAGCACCTGGGCCGCAACACCGGCTACGACATGGGCTACGACCGAGGCCGACATGCGGGTGTGGAACCCCCGCCTGGACACCGGCGGCCTGACCGAGGCCGACGCCAAGGAGGCCCGCTTCCTGCTCTGGAAGGGCCACTGCTCGGTCCACCAGCGCTTCCGCCCCGAACACGTCGACACCTTCCGGGCCGAGCACCCCGGCGCCATCGTCGTGGTCCACCCCGAATGCGCCCACGAGACCGTCGCGATGGCCGACGTGGTCGGCTCCACCGAGGGGATCATCCGCACCATCGCCGACGCCCCCGCCGGGCTCGGTGATCGGGGTGGGCACCGAGATCCACCTGACCAACCGCCTGAACAACGAGACCCCGGACAAGACGGTCCTCTCGCTGGACCCCCTGGTCTGCCCCTGCTCGACCATGTTCCGCATCGACGCCCCCCACCTGGCCTGGGTGCTCGAGAACCTGGTCGAGGGCAACGTCGTCAACCGCATCACCGTGGACCCCGAGACCACCGAGTGGGCCC
>CAVZRY010000010.1:0-12841 GCA_963777805.1 uncultured Microthrixaceae bacterium
GACCTGGGTGTCGTCGCCGCAGCGCACGACCATCTCGCCCTCGAGGATGTACCAGGTGTCATCGAGCGTGTCGTGGACGTGCAGCGGCGGACGAGCGGCAGGGTCATCTCGAGCACGACCGCCTGCATGTCAGGTGCGCAGCGGTGCTCGATCAAAAGGTAGAAGAGGGAAGGTATGGTTAAACCCTCGTTGGTGGGAGGTGGACCCGTCGACCGACCCACCCCGTATGATCAGGAATCCTTACGATCAAGAACGTATGGTATCCTTACTGTCGTGTCAAGCAGCTCCGGGTTCGACGGCCCCCACGTAGGCGCCATGATGCGCCTCACCTGGCAACGGGTGTGGAGAGAGATCTTCACGGGCGTGACCGAGGCCGGCTACGACGACGTCAATCCGGCGCACATCGCGCTGTTCGGCTACCCGGGCCTCGACGGGCAGCGCCCGTCGGAGCTCGCCGACCGCCTCCAGATCACCAGGCAATCCGTCAACGACCTGCTCGGCCACCTCGAACACCACGGTTACCTGACCCGCGTGCCCGACCCCGCCGATGGCCGCGCCCGCGTCGTTCGGCTGACTCCGAGAGGGCGACGACTCCAGGAGACGATCCACGGCCAAGCCCGAGCTGCCGAGCAACGCATCGCCGAATCGCTCGGCGCCACTCGATTCGCGCAACTGCAGCGAGCACTCGAAGATCTCACCGCATCTGCCGATCCGGCGCGACCAGCCTCCTGCCCCCGTCTGACCCGATCCCGGATCGCGTCCCCACGGTCGCCGACCCACACGCATGGCCGGCCGGTAGTCGGTTGCTGCGCTCGACTCGGACCTGGTGCTTCGCCGCCACCGTTGCACCCACCCGGACGGTCTGGTCGGGCCACCTGCACGTGCAGGCAACGCGTGGCGGCCCCACGGTGATCCGTGCGACCCAGGTGCCTCGTGGTGCGACGCGTCAGTCGTCCCACCTCTCCGGCGATCTGGGACACGGTTCTGGCCCCGCTGTGGTGCGTGGTGGGTTCAGATGCTGGCCGGTAGCGGGAGTTCGCTCGATTCGCTGTCGACGGTAGGGTCATCACATCGGGCGCGTGGTGCCCGACGCCCTATGGAAGAGATCCTCGGCACCTACGGTTGGGATGACCACTGGTCGGCGCTCTTCGCCCGCTTTGCGGACGGTGACGTTCAACCCGGCCGCATCGTGCGCCACGATCGGGCCGCACCGCTCGTCGCGACGTCGCTCGGACTCGTCCATTTGCCGGCGCGGCGCAACGTCGGCGCGCTGACGGTCGGCGACTGGGTCGTGGTCGAAGACGGCGAGGTGATCGTCGACATCCTCGATCGGTCGTCCTTGCTGCGCCGCCGCGATCCCGGGGCCGATGAGCAGTTGCTGGCCGCCAACGTCGACGTCGTCGCCATGGTTTTCGGGTCGGACCGACCACTCAAGGCCGGTCGCTTGTTCCGCACGCGGACGCAGATCTGGGATGCCGGCGCGATGCCCCTTGTCGTGCTCACAAAGACCGATCTTGTCGAGGACGACAGTGGGATCGAGGCGCTCATCGGCCGGGTTCACGAGATCGACCCTCTGCTCGACGTTGTGGCGGTTTCTTGTGTGACCGGAGCGGGCCTCGAGGCATTGCGCCACCATGTCGGCGGGCGGACCCTGGCGCTGGTGGGCGAGTCGGGGGCGGGCAAGTCGACGCTGGTGAACGCTCTCGTGGGCGGCGAGGTCGCATCCGTGTCGGCCGTTCGAGCCACCGACCACCGAGGTCGTCATACGACCACCTCACGAGAGCTTCATCCGCTACCCGGTGGAGGCGTACTCGTCGACACGCCTGGGCTGCGCGAGGTCGGCCTCTGGACCGACGAGTCGGCAGTCGACTCTGTCTTCCCCGAGATCGAGGAGCACGCCTTGGCCTGTCGCTACCGGGACTGCACCCACGGGTCCGAGCCCGGCTGCGCTGTACAGGCGGCGGTGGCGGACGGTCACGTGTCCGCCGAGCGGTTCGCCGCGTGGGAGTCACTTCGGAGGGAGGCGGCGGCCGCTGCGCTGCGGGCCGACAAACATGGCCAGCGTGCCGCCGAGCGCCGCTTTGGACGGGCCATCAAGAACTACAAGCGTTTCAAGAGCGACGGCTGACCCACCAGGTCGCTCCGCCAGCCGTTCCTTCTCCGCCGACCGTCAACCGTTGCCGCGCAAGTGCAGTTGGGGGATGGTCGTACTCGGAGATCCGCCGGGCGCGTGGTGCAGAGTTCGCCAGACCCGCCCACATCCTCACTGGCGGTATGGGCACGCTCAGCCACCGCGCAAGATCGGAAGTCGCAGCGTCCTGAATGTGCCGGTGCGGGCGGCATTCTGTCATGCCGTCGCCACGCTAGCCACTGCGGAGGCGCGCGCCACGTCGAGGGCTGAACCATCGGACAGGACCGAACGCCGCCCGGGTGGAGATTGCTGTGCCTGATGCCAGAGTGGTCCCTATGGCGAAGCCACAGAGCACTGGCCTCCCGGCCCGCACGCCGACCGTTGGTCGCGATCCACAGCCAACCTCGCGCTGGGCGGCGTTCTCCGCGTGGAGACGCGAGTGCATCGCTACCGGGAACGGCGTCGCCGGGTCGGTGGCCGAGGATCAACCCGTGATGATTGACCTGACCGATCCAGACGTTGTGATCGACTTGCGGGACCAGCCCTCCGGTGGAGTCGACGACGACTGGGGAGCACGCAGAAACGAAACCTGAACCGCACCGGGCGTCCGCCACTCCCTCACCAAGTCTCGGGGAGCACCTGGTATCCCGGTGGCATCCTCCTGCGTCAGCCCGCGCTGGGGCGACCCTTCGCCAGGTGGCGCAGCAGACTGGCAATCTGCTCGACGTCGTCGGCGCCGACCGTGACAGCCATGACGAACTCGAAGACCTTGTCGTTGTCGACTCTGGTCATCTCGACACCATTCAGTTGGAGGAAGACCGCGGTGGCCAACCACCCGAGACGCTTGTTGCCGTCGACGAGCGGGTGGTTCTTCACGATGGAGTGCAGCAGCGCGGCCGCCTTCGTCCACAGGTCCGGGTAGGCGTCCTGACCGAACAAGGTGGCTTGCGGCCGGGCCGCAGCCGACGCGAGCAGCCCACCGTCTCGGATCGGGGGCGGGTCGCCCAGCAGGTCGATGGCCAGCCCGAGGAGATCGTCGATGTCGAGGTACTCGACGGGCTGGTTCACTCGCCGAGCCGGCGCAAGGCATCGGCATGAGCCTCACGAACCCGCTGGGATGCCTCGGAGACACGGGTCTGGTGCTGCGAGCGTTCGACGTAGGCGCGGACCGCCCGTCCAGACGATCTCGTCGGGCGTTCGCTTCGAGCGGAGCGGTTGGGATGTGATCCTGCGCCGTGACGACTGCGGGGAGCGGGCACCCGCGGCCGAATCGTGGCCGCTACGAGCCCGAGGCGACGTCGGCGGGGCAGGATTCAGTCATGACGTCTTCCCGAAGAGCCCCGGATCCGACGAGACCGTCCCCACGGGGTCGATCATGAAGGCGGTCGTCTATCCCGAGGGAGGGGACGCCTCGGTGGTCACCGTCGCCGAGGTGGCCGACCCGAGCCCGGGCCCCGGTGAGGTGCTCGTGGAGGTGGCCTACGCCGGGGTGAACTTCGCCGATGTCGCCATGCGGATGGGGCTCACGGCGATGCCGTTCCCGCTCGCACCCGGCCTCGAGGGCTCCGGGCGTGTCGTGGGGCTCGGCGAGGGCGTCGACGACCTGGCCGTCGGTGACCGGGTCGCCTGGTGTCCGACCGCCGCTGCCACCACGCTGGGGTCGTACGCCGAGCGCGTCGCTCTTCCGGTTGGGCAGGTCCTGCCTCTCCCTGACGACATCTCGCTCCTCGACGCCGCGGCGCTGGCCCTGCAGGGTCTGACCGCGCACTACCTCGTCACCGAACGCGTCTCCATCGGGGCGGAGACCACGGTGCTGGTGCACGCCGCCGCCGGCGGCACCGGACGTCTCGTCGTGCAGTGGGCCGCCCATCTGGGCGCCACCGTGCTCGCCACCGTGTCGAGCGACGCCAAGGCCCACAGCGCGCTCGCCGCTGGGGCCCACCATGTGATCCGGTACGACGAGGTCGACTTCGCCGACGAGGCGCTCCGTCTCACCAACGGTGCGGGGGTCGACTACATCGTCGACGGCGTGGCCGGCAGCACCTTCCGTGGGGACCTCCGGGCTCTGGCCGACCGGGGCGTCGTGTGCGTGTTCGGCATCGCCGGCGGTCTCCCCGAGTCGTTCTCGCCCATGGAGCTCTTCCCCCGGTCGCTCACTCTCACCGGGGGTTCGCTGACGAACTTCATGCGCACCCGCAGCGAGGTGCTCCGTAAGGCCGACGAGCTCTGGTCGGCGCGGCGCGCCGGGTGGCTGGTCCCGGTCATCGACAGCGTCCGGCCCCTCGCCGACGCCGCAGAGGCCCAGGCTGCGCTCGAGTCACGAGCCACTGTCGGCAAGCTGTTGCTCGCCGTGGCCGCCGACGAGTGAGGCCGTCGTGGCCCCACCCTGGCGTCGCACCTGCCCAGACCTATCCTGTGCGCTGAGCCGAGCGTCGGAGGCGTGTCGACATGAGCTCGTTGGACATCGTCGCCTGCCCGTCGTGCGGCGTGAAGAACCGTGTGCCGGCCGACGCCGCAGGGGTGCCCCGCTGCGCCAGGTGCCATGAACCGCTGCCGTGGATCGTCGATGCCGACAGCACCGATCTCGACAGGATCGTGGCCAGCAGCCGACTCCCGATCGTGATCGACCTGTGGGCTCCGTGGTGCGGACCGTGCCGGACGGTGAGCCCTCTTCTCGAGCAACTGGCTCGGGAGATGGCGGGGCGCATCCGGCTCGTCAAGGTCAACGTCGACCAGGCACCCGCCGTCCAGGCCCGTTTCGGCGTGCAGGGCATCCCCACCTTCGTCCTGCTCGAGAAGGGCCGCGAGGCGGGCCGTCTGGTGGGGGCACGTCCGCTCGAGGAGCTGCGTGGGTGGGTGGAGGGCTCGCTCCCCTCGCGGTGAGCCGGCCCGGCGCCGCACGGACGGCGCGCACACCTGAGCCCGACGACCGTGACCGCCACGCTCGACGTCCCGGACCCGCCTCGGTGCGGAGCGCATCCCACGGACGGCCTAATCGGGCGTGCCCAGCCCTAGAAACGCTCCTCGTCGCGCATTTCGGCGAGGCCGGTCGAGAGCTCACGCTTGCCCGGCGTGCGTTCGGGGGTGCTCCGAGATCGGCCAGTGACCGCTTCGGCGCTCGTGCGCGTCCGGCTGCCCCCTCGACGAGTGAGCGGAGGGCTGAGGCGACGTGCTCGATGTCGTCGGTTCCGACAGGGACCGTGATGACGAAATCGAAGACCTCGTCGTTGCCGATCCCCGTGCCGTCGACGCCGTTGAGCTCGAGGAACACGGCCGTTGACAGCCAGCCGAGGCGCGTGTTGCCGTCGACGAGCGGGTGGTGCTTCACGATCGAGTGCAGCAGCGCGGCCGCCTTCGACCACAGGTCGGGATAGGCGTCCTGGTCGAGCAGCGTGGTCTGGGGCGTGCCGCGGCTGAGCCGAACAACCCGGCGTCGAGGATCGGTGGGGGATCGCCCAGCAGGTCGATCGCCAGTGCCACCAGATCCTCGACGTCGAGGTACTCGACGTGCTCGGTCATTCCCCGAGCCGGCGCAGTGCGTCGGCGTGGGACTCACGAACTCGGCTCGACGCAGCGGCGACCCGAGCCCGGTGCTGGGAACGGTCGACGTACTCGCGCACCGGCAGTTGGCCGGTGGGCACGTTGAGGTTGGCGTGCGAGACCAGCCGCCATTCGCCGTCACGCCACACGAACGTGCTCAGCCTGGGGGCGGTCCTGACCGGATCGCACCACTCGGCGGTACCGGCGGACGGCTGCCGTGTGTCCTGGCACCCAGCCGGCGGTGCCGGAAGGACTTTCGGGGGTGGTCGGGACCTCTGCGGGGCGGTACAAGTGGGGTGGCCCTGACAGAGGGAGTCGCCTGTGCGCCACCGACCGCTTCCCGTGCTGGTCATCGTCCTCGCCGTCGTTCTCGGCGCTGTCGTCGGCCTCGGTGCGTGCTCGGATGACTCCTCGAGCGGGTCGTCGGCCACCACCGTCCCCGTGGTTGCCGACCCGAGCGCGACCGGTCGGGAGCTGGCCACCGAGTTCATGACCGTCCTCCAGCAGGGCGACCGGGACGGCCTCGCGGACCTCCTCGCCGACGGGTTCGTGATCCAACGGGCCGACGGCTCGACCGCCACGCGTGACGAGTACCTCGCCGCCCCCATCACCGTGACCTCCTTCGAGCTGGGACCCGATGTCCTCGGCGTGCAGGACGGGGACGTCCTGGTGGTGCGGTGGTCGGTGGAGGCGGCCGAGGCCACCGCCGGTGGTGTGCTCGGCGAGCAGCTCGCGCCGAGGTTGAGCACGTTCGTCTGGCGCGACGGCGAGTGGCGGATGGTCTCGCACGCCAACTTCAACCTGCCCGCCGCCTCCGAGAGCTGACGCTCCGCAGTCGACACTCGGTGGACGGACTCCCCGGTCGACGGAACGATCGTGGGCAGGCCCTCCCGGGAACATGTGACTACCCTCGGACATGAGCGGATTCGAGACGGTGCGGGTGGCGGCGGTCCAGGCGACGCCGGTGATCCTCGACGCCGAGGCCACCGTCGACAAGGCGATCGATCTGCTCGGCGAGGCGGCCGACGGCGGCGCGAGCCTGGTCGTCTTCCCGGAGTGCTTCGTCTCGCTGTACCCGAGCGGGGCCTGGGCGGCGCAGGCGGCGACCTGGACCGACGGGTGCGACGAGCTCTGGGAACGGATGTGGGCGTCGAGCATCGACGTCGACGGGCCGCTGGTCGATCGACTGACTGCGGCGTGTGCAGAGCGTGGGGTCCACCTCGCGATCGGCGTCAACGAGCGGGAGGACGACCGACCGGGATCGCTGTACAACACGCTGCTCGTGCTCGGCGCGCGACGGCGTGCTGCACCGACATCGCAAGCTGATGCCGACGATGCACGAGCGGGTGTTCCACGGGGTCGGCGCCGGCGACGACCTCGGCGTGGTCGAGCTCCCCGGCAGTCGGCCGGGTCGGCGGCCTGATCTGCTGGGAGAACCGGATGCCGCTCGCGCGCTGGGCGCGTCTACGAGGGCGGCCCGCAGATCTGGCTGGCGCCGACCGCCGACGACAGCGACGGCTGGATCGCGTCGATGCGCCACATCGCGATCGAGTCCGGGGCGTTCGTCGTCAGCGTCCCGCAGTACATCCCGGCGGCGGCGTTCCCGGACGACTTCCCGCTGGCGCTGCCCGACGGCGTCGACGTCTTCGGCCGCGGCGGCGCGTGCATCGTGTCGCCCGACGGGTGAGGTGATCGCCGGCCCGCTCTACGACGCCGAGGGGATCGTCGTCGCCGACTGCGACCTCCGCAGGGCACTGCACGCCAAGCGCTACTTCGACGTCGTCGGGCACTACGGGCGGGCCGACGTGCTCAGCCCGGCCCACCCCGATCGTCCCCGCGGTTGAGCGCTCCCTTCGCCCGAACGGGAATGCCGTCACCTGCGAGCTCGTCACCCGCCACGACATCGGCCCGACCGGATCGCTGCTCTGACCACCCTCAGGTGATCGACGCGGCGTAGATCCCCGCGATCGATCGCGTCGAGCGTGGCGTCGAACTCGCTGTCGGACTGATCCACCGAGAGGCCCTCGGTCAGCGCCCTCGAGAAGCTGGCGACCACCCCGTGCTGACGGGCCAGCCGGGCGTTGGCCTCCTCCCGGGGGTAGCCCCCGGACAGCGCCACGATGCGGAGGACCCGGGGGTGGGCGACAGCGGCGCGTACAGGTCGTCTGTCTCGGGCGGCGTGAGCTTGATCATCACCCGATCGTTTTCGTCGAGGCGGTCGAGCTGTCCGATGAGGGCCGCCAGCAGCAGGGTCTCCGCGGCGGACTTCTGGGGGCTGTGGATGTCGATTTCCGGCTCGATGATCGGCACCAGGCCGGTGTCGAGGATGCGGTGGGCGATGTCGAACTGCTGGCCCACCACCGCTCCCACGCCGGCGGCCTCGGCGCCCGTGATCACCGAGCGCATCTTCGTGCCGAACACCCGGTTGGCCACCGCCCGCTCGAGCAGTTCGTCGAGGTCGGGGATCGGCTTCATGATCTGCGCTCCGTCGGCCGCCTCGGCGAGGCCCTTGTCGACCTTGAGGAACGGCACGATGTGCTTGACCTCCCAGAGGAAGCGGGCGGTCGGTCGACCCTGCACCTCCCGGTTCATCGTCTGCTCGAACAGGATCGCCCCGAGGATGCGGTCGCCGTCGAAGCTCGGACTGCAGATGATCCGGGTCCGCATGGCGTGCACGAGGTCGAACATCTCCGCGTCGGTCGTGTAGGCGGACCGGTCGACGCCGTACAGCTCGAGCGCCTTCGGGGTCTGCCACCGCTCTGGTCCAAGGCGCGATGAAGCCCGGGGCGGGACTCGATCTTGTGGAGCTGCTGGTCGTCCATGGGGGCCTCGTGATGGTCGTGGTCGGACGGAGGGGCGAGGTCTCCGCTGGTGCTCGAGTCGGCGAGGACGACTCACTCCGCGGCAGGACCGATGTGCGATGCACGCTCTGACTGGTGATGGGAAGCGCACGGTCCTGAGGCCGTAGGTTCATCTTGGACCGGCGTCATCGAGGGTCCACCCTGTCGGATCACCGAGGCGCGACTCGCCGGCCGTGTGTCCGGACCGGCCGCCCGGCACCTGACCAGCGGAGGCATCCTCCACGTTGGAGGACCGTGACGCTCGGCGGGGCCAGGTGTGCTCCGTCGTGAGGCCGAACGGCTCTGGTGCGTGGCGGGCACCGGTTGTGTGCTGACAAGGAGCGCACGAACGCACCGGGCACTCCGGCGCACAGAGCAACGAGGGGGAACCCGTGGGAGCGACACGGAGACTCGCCACTGTCACCGCAGTGCTCCTCGTCCTGGCTCTGTTCGCCGACGCATGCGCAGGGTCCCGCCGGGGCGACGGCTCTGCGTCCAGCCCCGACCTCACGACGGCGAGCAGCGGCCAGGCGTCCGGGAGGTTCGGCACCCTCGACTCGCCGTGTGGGCCCGGCGACGCCACGGGGGCCACCGACCAGGGCGTGACCGACGAGGCCATCCGCATCGGCTACGGCGACGACGCCGGCTACCAGGGCTCCCCGGGCCTCGACCACCAGACGAGCGACGCCGTGAGGGCCTTCGTCGCGTGGTGCAACGAGCAGGGTGGGATCAACGGCCGCCAGGTCGACGCCACCTACTACGACGCCAAGGTCACCGAGGTCACCAACGTGATGACCGCGGCCTGCGCCGAGGAGTTCTTCCTGGTGGGCGAGCTGTTCGTCTTCGACGACGGCCAGGAGCCGACCCGCCGCGAGTGCGGGCTCCCGGCCGTGCCCGCCGCCGCGGGGACCGCCCGGTTCGCCAACGCACCGCTCAAGTGGGAGCCGATGCCGAGCGCCATCGACCGCGCCTCGGTCTACGGCGGCGTCAGGCTCCAGGAGATGTACCCCGAGCAGGTGAAGAAGGCCGGCGTGATCTACGGCGACTACGCCGTGATGAAGGACCGCAAGGACCAGGTGGTCGAGGCCTTCACCGCCATCGGGTGGGAGTTCCAGCCCGAGTGCGCCTACGCCTACAACATCGCCGGCGAGGCCGACTGGAAGCCGCTCATCCAGCGGTTCAAGAACTGCGGGGCCGAGGTCGTGTACTACGTCGGCGCGCCCGGCCCCGAGCTTCGAGAACGCGCTCGATGCCGCCAACCAGCTCGAGTACCGGCCGATCTGGTACGCCGACACCAACGCCTACGACGCGTCGTTCGTCGCCTGGAACAGGGATGGCTTCGCCGACAACGTGTACTTCCGCATGGCATTCGTGCCGTTCGAGGAAGCCGGGCAGGTGCCGGCCGTCCAGCAGTTCCTCGACATCGTCGAGGGCCACGGCGGAGACCCGAACCAGATCGGAGAGCAGGCCGCCTCGGCGTTCCTTCTCTGGGCCACCGCGGCACGGGCCTGCGGCTCGGACCTGACCCGTTCGTGCGTCGGGCAGCAACTCGACGGCATCCACGAGTGGACCGGCGGCGGGCTCCACGCCGCCGCCGACCCCGGCAACAACGAACCGCCCACCTGCGGGCTGCTCATGGGCATGCGCGGCACCGAGTTCGTCCGGGTGTCGCCCGAGGAGCCGGGCACCTACCAGTGCGACCCGTCCTACGTCTACGACGTGACCGGCGACGTGGTGACCCGCCACCACATCGGCGCCGACCGGATCGCGCCGCTCTGATGGGGCCGGCGGGCTCGGTCGGTCCGTCCGTCCCGTGGCGGACCTTCGCCACTGGTCGCAGCCACCGAACGGTGGTGTCCTACCAACAGGGCGATCTCCCGGAGGGCCGTGATGGGGTACGAGCGACTGACCGTGGTCGATGCCTCGTTCCTGCACATCGAGACCGCGCACGAGCCCCAGCACGTCGGTGCCCTCCTGTACCTCGACGACGGCCCGTTGCGGGACGGGCGGGGACGGGTGCGCCTCGACGAGCTCCGGGCGCTGGTGGCGGGACGGCTGCACAAGGTCCCCCGGCTGCGTCAGAAGGTGATGTTCGTGCCCTTCGGCACCGGGCTGCCCATCTGGGTCGACGACGACTCGTTCGACATCGCCCACCACGTCCGCCTCACGGCGGTGCCCCGTCCCGGGGATCGACGCGCAGGTGTGGGAGCTGTTCAGCCGCATGCAGGCCCAGCCTCTCGACCGGGACCGTCCGCTGTGGGAGATGTGGTTCGTCGACGGCCTCGAGGACGGTCAGCTGGGCCTCGTCCTCAAGTGCCACCACGCCCTGGGCGACGGCGTCGCCAACGTCGATCTCCTCCTCGCGATCTGCGACCTGGAACGCGAGCCGGTCGAGGAGCCACCGCTCCCCGCCCACCGCCCACGTCCCGCACCCACCCCGGGCCGGCTGCTGCTCGACAGCCTCGCGGAGCGGGTGATGCGCCCGGCCGAGGTCGTGAAGGCCTCGGTGGAGGCGCTGCGCAGCCCGCAGCGGGTGGCCCGTGCGCTCGGCGACGTCGTGACCGCCGTACCGGACCTCCTCGTGTCGACACCCCGTGCGCCCTGGAATGTCCCGGTAGGCAGGGATCGGCGCTGGGTCGGCACCGACATCGACCTCGACGACGTCAGGGCCATCCGCCAGGCGACGGGCACCACGGTGAACGACGTCGTCCTCGCCCTGTGCACAGGAGCGCTGCGCAGCTACCTCCAACACAACGGCGACGACGTGGCCGGACGCAGGCTCAAGGCGATGGTGCCGGTGTCCCGGCGCCGACACGACGAGCACGGCGCGATGCTGGGAAACAGGGTGTCGCTCCTCATGGTCGAGCTCCCGGTCGGCGAAGCCGACCCCGCCGCCCGCCTGCGTCAGGTCCACGAACAGGCGGTCGAGCTCAAGGCGTCCGGCCTCGCCGAGGGCGTCGAGACCATGCTGAGCGCCGCCGCCGAGTTCCCGTGGTTGGCGGCCCGGTTCTCGCACCTCATCAGCCACTCCGTGCCGATGAACCTGGTGATCACCAACATCCCCGGCCCCCGGACGCCGCTCTACGTCCGCGGCAGCGAGGTGCGGCGGGCCTACCCCTATGTCGAGGTGATCGACGACGAGGGGCTCACCATCGCAGTGGCGTCCTACGCCAACCGGCTGTTCTTCGGCCTCACCGCCGACCGGGACGTCATGCCCGACCTCCACCTCGTCGCCGAAGGCATCGACCACGCCATGACCCAGCTGCTCGCCTCGACCCGCAGGGCTGGGGATCGGGAGCGGGCCGCGGACCCCCGCCGGGTGCATCCCGCTCCCGAGGGTGAGCGGTCGCCTACCGTCGTCGACGGCCGTTCCGCATCCGGGGGGAAGCGGAATCGGGGGCCCGCTCAGGGCGTTCACGAAGATGCACATACCTGTCCTGGACAGGGCTCAGGAGGACGTGGTGATCAGCGGTCACGAGCACAGTGGACCGGATGCGGTGGAGTTCGACGGCTTCCCCGCGGTGGTCGAGGGGCTCCACCCCCTGTCGATGGTCTACGGCGGCGGCGGCGTGTTCGGCATCGGCTACTGCGTCGGGGTCGCACACGGGCTGGCCGAAGGTGGCATCCCGGTGGCGACGCGCCCCTGCGCTCGGCACCTCCGCCGGCTCCTGGGCCGCCGCGGCCGTCGCCCTGGGGCTCTACTACGACGACGTCGCCGACATCGAGGTGCCGCCCGTGCCCAACCGGCGCAGCGGTGTGCTCGCGGACGTGGCCCGGGACCTCTTCGGCGAGGCCACGCATCCGCTCGTGTCGGTCTCGGCGGTGTGCCTGCGCACCCGGCGCCGCCACATCCTCGACGGCGGCCGCTACCCGCTGGCGGACCTGGTGGCCGCGTCGTCGGCCGTGCCCGGCCTGCTCCCCCCGCATCGCATCGACGGCCGCCTCTACGTCGACGGCGGCATGTGGTCGACGACCTCGGTCGACGCAGCGACGGACGCCTGGCCGTCATCGTCGTCGCTCCGCTGGCAGGCCCCCACATGGGCCCGCTCGGCCGCGGTGCCGGCTTCCTGCTCGAGCGCGAGCTGCGCACCTGGCGCCGGCGTCACCCCGATCGGCGCATCACGTTGATCCGCCCCAACCGCGACATCGCCAGCCACGCCGGGCGCAGCCCGATGAGCCTGTTCGACGGCGACCGGGCGCGGGTCGTGTATCCGCTCGGCTACGAGCAGGGCCTGCGCTGGGCGGAACGGCTCCAGACCGCCCGGCCGCCTGACGCCTGAGCAGCGACGTCCCGAACCGCCGGCTCACGCGGCGCCGATCGGCACCTTCG
>CAVZRY010000011.1:0-11671 GCA_963777805.1 uncultured Microthrixaceae bacterium
GCGAGGGTGCCGAGCGGCGCCTCCTGAGCCGGCGGTCAGGGATGCGGTGGCGACTGCGGAGCGTCAGCTCTCGGAGGCGGCGGGCAGGTTGAAGTTGGCATGCGAGACCATCCGCCACTCGCCGTCGCCGCCAGGTGAACGTGCTCAACCTCGGCGCGAGCTGCCCGCCGAGCACACCACCGGCGGTCGCCTCGGCCGCCTCCACCGACCACCGCACCACCAGGACGTCCCCGTCCTGCACGCCGAGGACGTCGGGTCCCAGCTCGAAGGAGGTCACGGTGATGGGGGCCGCGAGGTACTCGTCGCGTGGCCGTCGAGCCGTCGGCCCGTTGGATCACGAACCCGTCGGCGAGGAAGTCAGCGAGGGCGTCCCGGTCGCCCTGCTGGAGGATGGTCATGAACTCGGTGGCCAGCTCCCGGCCGGTCGCGTCGGGTCGGCCACCACGGGAACGGTGGTGGTCGACGAGCCGCTCGACGAGTCATCCGAGCACCCACCGAGGCCGACGGCAGCGCCGAGAACGACGGCGAGGACGAGTACCAACGCGGCAAGCGGTCGGTGGCGCATGGGACGACTTCCTCTGTCAGGGGCTACGCCACTTGTACGCCCGCAGAGGTCCCGACCACCCCCGAAAGTCCTTCCGGCACCGCCGGCTGATTGCCAGGTCACACGGCCTCTCGCTCGCCGTCGGCTGATCGCCTGTGGCCTGCCTCTACGCCGGGCCGGCCCGCTGGACCTCGATCTTCTCCGCCTTCGCCTCGCCCTGGTCGACGAGGAGAGGACGTCGTCCGCGCGTCCGAGCGCCCTCAGCGTTGGTCGCTCGTGCTCGTCGAGTCGAGCAGCCGGGCGACCTCGTCGACGATGCCCTCGGCGATGAGGTGGAGGTCGGGCATCACGTCGCGATCGGCGGTGAGACCGAAGGACAATCGGTTCGCGTAGGAGGTCACCGCGATGGTGAGCCCTTCGTCGTCGATCACCTCGACGTACGGGTAGGCGCGGCGCACCTCGCTGCCCCGGATGAACAGCGGCGTGCGGGGGCCGGGGATGTTGGTGATCACCAGGTTCATCGGCACGGAATGGCTGATGAGGCGCGCGACCGAGCCGCCAGCATCGGGAACTCCGCGGCGGCGCCGAGCATGGTCTCGACGCCCTCCGCGGCGGTGGACGCCGAGCCTCGACCGTCTGCTCGTGGATCCGGCGCAGGCGGACCGCGGGGTCGGCGTCGCCGATCGGGAGCTCGACCATGAGGAGCGACACCCTGTTGCCCATCACCGCGCCGTGCTCGTCACGCCGGCGCCGGGACACGGGCACCATCGCCTTGAGGGTGTCGCCCACGACCGGTTCCCCGTCACTGGGGAGGTAGGCGCGGAGCGCTCCGGCGCACAGCGCGAGGACGACGTCGTTCACCGTCACGTTCGTCCCTCGCGGATCACCCGCACGTCGTCGAGGTCGACGTCGGCGCTCACCCAGCGCCGATGCCTTCCCACCGGCGTGTTCCAGGGCGCCGGCGGGGTCGACACGAGCAGGTCCCCCACCGCCGTCACGACGTCGCCGACCGCTCGGCGCACCCGCTGCGGATCGCGCAGCGCTGTCCACCGACGCCTTCACGACCTCCACCGGGCGCGCCGCTCGCTCCACGAGGCTGTCCACGAGCAGGCGGCGAGGGGAGGGCGCCGGCCGTGGGTGGTAGACGGGGCGGGCTGGGACCTCGGCCGGTCGGGGCACGAGATCGCAGATCGCGAGGAGGAGGTCGACGTTGGCGACGCCGTCACCCATCGTGTGGGTGGCACTTGAGGACCAGACCCAGCTGATCGCCCTCGACGCCGTCGACGAACCACATCTCCCACAGCGGCCGGTCCCGGTCGAGTGGCTGGGCCTGGCATGCGGCTGAACAGCTCGCGGAGCTGTACGTCGTCCCCGGGGCGAGGCACCGCCGTCAGGCGCACGTGCCGCTCGATGTCGAACGAGTCGTCGTCGACCCAGATGGGCAGGCCCGTTCCGAAGGGCACGAACATGACCTTCTGCCGCAGCCGGGGAAGCTCGTGCAGCCGTCCCGAGACCAGCTCCCGGAGGTCGTCGAGACGCACCCGTCCCTGCTCGTCCCGCAACGGCCCGGCGTCCAGGTACAGGAGGGCACCCACGTGCTGGGGTTCGTGCGCGGTCTCGATGTGCAGGAACGAGGCATCGACCACGGTCAGCCGGTCGTAGCCCATCGCTGCCTCTCGGAGATCGTCCTGTTCGTAGGACATCACCATCCGGCCGCTCCGACCAGTGGCGAAGGTCCGCGCCGACACCGGTCGGATCGAGCCGACGGTCGGCCTCGTCAGAGGCGCGATCCGGTCGGGGCCGATGTCGTGGCGGTCGACGACCTCGCCGGTGACGTCGTAGACGTAAGACGGGTCACACTGGTAGGTGCCCGGCTCCTCGGGCGACACCCGTACGAACTCGGTGCGATGCATGCCCATGAGCAGCCCGCAGGTGGGCGGCTCGTTGGTGCCGGGGTCGGCCGCGGCATGGAGCCCGCCACCGGTCCACTCGTGGATGCCGTCGAGCTGCCGCGCGACGCACGCGTGGGTCAGGTCCGAGCCGCAGGCCTGGGCCGCGGTGGCCACAACAGGAACGCCGAGGCGGCCTGCTCACCGATCTGGTTCGGATCCCCGCCGTGGCCCTCGACGATGTCGAGGAACTGTTGGACCGCCGGCACCTGCCCGGCCTCCTCGAACGGCACGAACGCCATGCGGAAGTACACGTTGTCGGCGAAGCCGTCCTTGTTCCAGGCCGCGAACGACGCGTCGTAGGCGTTGGTGTCGGCGTACCAGATCGGCCGGTACTCCAACTGGTTGGCGGCATCGGAGCGCGTTCTCGAAGCTCGGGGCCGGCGCACCGACGTAGTAGACGACCTCGGCCCCGCAGTTCTTGAACCGCTGGATCAGCGGCTTCCAGTCGGCCTCCCCGCGATGTTGTAGGCGTAAGCACACTCGGGCTGGAACTCCCACCCGAGGGCGGTGAAGGCCTCGACCACCTGGTCCTTCCGGTCCTTCATGACCGGCGTAGTCGCCGTAGACGACGCCGGCCTTCTTGACCTTCTCCGGGTACATCTCCCGCAGGGTGACCCCGCCGTAGACCGAGGCGCGGTCGATGGCGCTCGGCATCGGCTCCCACTTGAGCGGTGCGTTGGCGAACCGGGCGGTCCCCGCGGCAGCGGGCACGGCCGGGAGCCCGCACTCGCGGCGGGTCGGCTCCTGGCCGTCGTCGAAGACGAACAGCTCGCCCACCAGGAAGAACTCCTCGGCGCAGGCCGCGGTCATCACGTTGGTGACCTCGGTGACCTTGGCGTCGTAGTAGGTGGCGTCGACCTGGCGACCGTTGATGCCGCCCTGTTCGTTGCACCACGCGACGAACGCCTCCACCGCGTCGCTCGTCTGGTGGTCGAGGCCCGGGGAGCCCTGGTAGCCGGCGTCGTCGCCGTAGCCGATGCGGATCGCCTCGTCGGTCACGCCCTGGTCGGTGGCGCCGGTGGCGTCGCCCGGCCCGCACGGCGAGTCGAGGGTGCCGAACCGGCCGGACGTCTGGCCGCTGCTCGCCGTGGTGGGGTCGGGGGTGGACGCCGAGCCGTCGCCCCGGCGCGACCCCGCGACGCGTCGGCGAGCAGCGACCACGACGAGGAGCACCGCGGTGACCATGGCGAATCTCCGTGTCGCTCCCACGGGTTCCCCCTCGTTCCTCGTGCGCCGGTCTTGCGTTCGTGCGCCCTTTGACAGCTCACAACCGGGGGCCGCCACGCACCAGAGCCATACGGCCCCCACGACAGGAGCACATCTGGCCCCGCCCGATGCGTTCGCGGTCCCTGGACCACCATGGACGGCCCCTCCGTTGGTCAGGTGCCGGACGGTCGGTACGCACACATGGCCGGGTGAGGCACACGTCTGGTGATCCGACGGGGTGGACCCTCGATGACGCCGGGTCCAAGATGAGACGGCTGCGGCCGCAGGCCGTCATCCGCCCGTCCGACCACGACCATCGACGAGGCCCCCATGGACGACCAGCAGTTCGACAAGATCGAGTCCGCCCCGGGCTTCATCGCCGCGTTGGACCAGAGCGGCAGCAGCACGCCGAAGGCGCTCGAGCGGTACGGCGTCGACCCGAGTCCGCCTACTCGGGCGACGCCGAGATGTTCGACCTCGTGCACGCGATGCGAACCCGGATCATCACCAGCCCGAGCTTCGACGGCGACCGCATCCTCGGCGCGATCCTCTTCGAGGACGACGATGGACCGCGAGATCGAGGGACGTGGTCTGCCGACTACCTCTGGAGCGTCAAGCACGTCGTGCCGTTCCTGAAGGTCGACAAGGGCCTGGCCGACGAGGCCGACGGGGCGCAGGTCATGAAGCCGATCCCCGACCTCGACGATCTGCTCGAGCGCGCCGTCGGCCAACGGGGTGTTCGGCACGAAGATGCGCTCGGTGATCAAGCATCGCCGATGCCGCCGGTGTCGCCGCCGTGGTCGATCAGCAGTTCGACATCGGCCGTCAGATCCTGGCCGCCGGCCTGGTTCCGATCATCGAGCCCGAGGTCGACATCCACAGCCCCGAGAAGGTCGGCGGCCGAGGCCCTGCTGCTGGCCGCCCTCACTCGGGCAGCTCGACCGCCTCGGTGACGACCAGCGGGTGATGTTGAAGGTGACGCCGCCCGAGACCGACGACCTCTACGCGCCGCTCGTCGCCCACCCCGGGCACCTGCGGATCGTCGCGCTCTCCGGTGGCTACACCCGCGAAGAGGCCGACGCCCGGCTGGCCCGCCAACACGGCGTGGTCGCCAGCTTCTCGAGGGCGCTCACCGAGGGCCTCTCGGTCGAGCAGACCGACGACGAGTTCGACGCCACCCTCGACACGTCGATCGCCGGCATCTACGCCGCGCGTCGATCACCTGACGGTCCCTCGAGGGGGCTTCCCGGTCCGAGTACGGCGAACGTGAGCATCCCCCCCCCGGAGGTGATCCGGGGCGGCGCGGCCGGGCGGCGCCGCGCGGGCTCACTGCGAGGAGAGCGAGCCCCTCCACCCATCGACGCAGCTCCTCGAGCGGACGCGCCCCCACCAGACGGCTCGCCTCGCGACCCTTCTCGAGCAGGACGAAGGTGGGGATGCCCTGCACGCCGAAACGGGCCTGGACGGCGGGTGCCTGATCGACGTTGACCTTGACGAGCCGGATGCGTCCCGCCATCTCCCGTGCCAGTTGCTCGAGAAGAGGGCTCACCGTCCGGCACGGTCCGCACCACGGAGCCCACAGGTCGATCACGATCGGGAGTCTGCTGCTGGCCACGATCCTGTCGAGATCGGTGCCGCCGGCATCGACGATCCACGGCAGCGGTTCATGGCACTTGGCGCAGCGGGGCACCCCTGCGGCGTCGGCCGGCACACGGTTCTTCACGCCGCACGACGGGCAGGCCACGATGTCCAACGAGCTCATGTCGACACGCCTCCGACGCTCGGCTCGGCACCCAGGATAGGTCTGGGCAGGGGCGACGCCAGCATGGGGCTACGACGGATTCACTCGTCGCCCGCGACGGCGAGCACCAGCTTGCCGACAGTGGCTCGTGACTCGAGCGCAGCCTGGGCCTCTGCGGCGTCGGCGAGGGGCCGGACGCTGTCGATGACCGGGATCAGCCACCCGGCGCGCCGCGCCGACCAGAGCTCGTCGGCCTTACGGAGCACCTCGCTGCGGGTGCGCATGAAGTTCGTCAGCGAACCCCCGGTGAGAGTGAGCGACCGGGGGAAGAGCTCCATGGGCGAGAACGACTCGGGGAGACCGCCGGCGATGCCGAACACGCACACGACGCCCCGGTCGGCCAGAGCCCGGAGGTCCCCGCGGAAGGTGCTGCCGGCCACGCCGTCGACGATGTAGTCGACCCCCGCACCGTCGGTGAGACGCAGCGCCTCGTCGGCGAAGTCGACCTCGTCGTACCGGATCACATGGTGGGCCCCGGCGGCGAGCGCGCTGTGGGCCTTGGCGTCGCTCGACACGGTGGCGAGCACGGTGGCGCCCAGATGGGCGGCCCACTGCACGACGAGACGTCCGGTGCCGCCGGCGGCGGCGTGCACCAGCATCGTGGTCCCCGCTCCGATGGAGACGCGTTCGGTGACGAGGTAGTGCGCGGTCAGACCCTGCAGGGCCAGCGCCGCGGCGTCCAGCAGCGAGATGTCGTCAGGGAGGGGCAGGACCTGCCCGACCGGAAGAGCGACGCGCTCGGCGTACGCCCCCAGCGTGGTGGCCGCGGCGGTCGGACACCAGGCGACCCGGTCACCGAGGGCGAGGTCGTCGACGCCCTCGCCGAGCCCCACGACACGCCCGGAGCCCTCGAGGCCGGGGGCGAGCGGGAACGGCATCGCGGTGAGCCCCATGCGCATGGCGACATCGGCGAAGTTCACCCCGGCGTAGGCCACCTCCACGAGCACCTCACCGGGGCCCGGGCTCGGGTCGGCCACCTCGGCGACGGTGACCACCGAGGCGTCCCCTGCCTCGGGATAGACGACCGCCTTCATGATCGACCCCGTGGGGACGGTCTCGTCGGATCCGGGGCTCTTCGGGAAGACGTCATGACCGAATCCTGCCCCGACGACGTCGCCTCGGGCTCGTCGCGACCACGGTTCGGCCGCAGATGCCTGGTCCCCGCAGACCGCGACCCCCTTCCTGACCGGCCCTCTGCCGTTCTCCAGGGCTGCCCGGTTCCATGATCGGGGATGTGGACCCGGACCTGCAGGCCACGAGCGACCGGGGACTCCTCGCGTTCGGCGCCTGCGTCCGGTCGCCTGCCGAGTGGACGTCGCTCGAGGCCCACGAGGCGTGCTGATCACCGGGACCAGAGGGCTGGGACCTTCGAGCCTGTTGACGCTCGGATCCAAAGCGCATCGTGGAGCTGAAGGAAGACCGGTCAGGGGAGGTCAACCACCATGAAGACGATGATCGTGTGCGTCTCGGTGTCGAACGGCAACACCAGACGCGTCGCCGAGCGTCTGGCGAAGGCTCTCGACGCCAACGTGGTCGAGCCCGAGGACGTCGACCTCGACGAACTGGCCACGTGCGACGTGGTCGGGTTCGGCTCGGGGATCTACATGATGAACACTCACAGCCGCCTCCGGGACCTGATCGAGGCCCTGCCCCACTCGCAGGGACAGCGTGCCTTCGTCTTCGCAACGAGCGGTTCCCGTCGGTTGCCGTTCTGGGACTTCCTCGGGCCGACGGTTCGGGCGGTCGAGGCGAAGGGCTTCGAGGTGGTGGACACGTTCTCGTGCATCGGGCTCGACACGGTTGGGCCCTTGCGCCTCATCGGGGGGATCAACAAAGGGCGCCCGAACGAGCGGGATCTCGCAGCCGCCGAACGCTTCGGCCGACGCCTCCAGCAGCGCGTGGGTCACTGATGGTTCCGACCGGGATCGATCGTCAGCCGTCCCGCGCTCACCCGGGTCCGGGCCGGCCGTCGAAGCCCTGGCGCAGCAGTCCGACGATCTCGGCGATCATCGGCATGCGGGGGTTGGTGCGCAGGCTGGGGTCGGCGAAGGCGGTGCGGGCCAGGTCGGGCAGGGCGGCCTCGAACTCGGACTCCGCCACACCGGCCTCCTTCAGCGTGCGGGGACCGCCGACGGTGTCGATGAGCTCGTCGACCCGGCGTGAACAGCCGGTCGCGGCGCTCCTCCTCGGTGCGGCCGCCGAACAGGATCCAGCCGAGGGTGGCGTACTTCTCGGGGGCCACGTAGGCCGAGTACCCGGGGGCGGGCATGAACTTCGTCGGGATCGACGCGTTGTAGCGCATCACGTGAGGCAGGAAGATGGCGTTGGCCCGACCGTGGGGGATGTCGAAGCGGGCGCCGACGGCGTGGGCCAGCGCGTGGTTGACGCCGACGAAGGCGTTGGAGAACGCCAGCCCGGCGATGGTCGCGGCGTTGGCCATGTCGGCGCGGGCCTCGATGTCGGAGCCGTCGGCCACGGCGCGCGGGAGCGCGTCGAAGATGAGGCGGGCGGCCTGCACGCAGAAGGCGTCGGTGTAGGGCGAGGCGAAGATCGACACCGCGGCTTCGAGCGCGTGGGTGAGGGCGTCGAGGCCGGTGTCGGCGGTCATGCCCGGCGGCATGGTGAGGGTGAGGGTCGGGTCGACGATGGCGATGTCGGGCACGAGCGAGTAGTCGACCAGCGTGAGCTTCCTCGTGCCGACGGTGATCACCGCGGCGGGCGAGACCTCCGAACCCGGTGCCCGAGGTGGTCGGCAGGGCGACGAGCTTCACGGCGTGCGACTGCTGCGGGTAGTCGGCCACGCGCTTGCGGGCGTCGAGGAACGGGAGGGTGAGCTCCGCGAGCGTCAGGTCCGGGTGCTCGTGGAAGAGCCGCATCGCCTTGGCCGCGTCGAGGACCGAGCCGCCGCCGACGGCGATGATGAGGTCGGGCCGGCTGCTCTCCAGGAACTCGACGCCCGGCGCGGATGACGGCCTCGTCGGGCTCGGGCACGACGTCGGAGAAGACCTGGACGGCGCCGCCGTCGAGGTGCGAGCGGACGACGTCGACGACGCCGCGCCGCTCGGTGTCGGCGCCGCAGACCACGACGACCTGGCGGGCCTCGACTGGCGCGGAGGTTCTCGAGCGCACCGACGTTGAAGTAGGTGTCCGACGGGACCCGGAACCACTGCGGCGGGGTCTGCCGGCGCGACACGGTCTTGAGGTTCATCAGGTTCCGGTAGTTGACGTTGTCGGTGGTGCTCGAGCCGCCCCAGGTGCCGCAGCCGAGCGAGAAGGTCGGGGTCATCGAGTTGTAGACGCCGCCGAGGGCGCCGACCGCGGTGGGGGCGTTGACGAGGATGCGCCCGGTGCGGATGCGGGCGGCGAAGCGGTCGACCACCGCGGCGTCGCGCGCGTAGACGGCCGAGGTGTGCCCGAGCCCGCCGTGCTCGGTGACCAGCTCGCACACGGCGATGCCGGCGTCCTCGTCGCTCACCCGCACCAGGCCGAGGACCGGCATGAGCTTCTCGTGCACCAGCGGGTGGGCGGCGAGCTCCTCGAGGTCGGAGGGCAGCGGGGCGAGCAGCACCTTCGTGTCCGGCGGCGGCCTCGATGCCGGCCAGCTCGGCGAGGACGCCGGCGGGCTGGCCGAGGGCGGCGAGGTTCACGCCGCCGTCGTCGCCGAACACGAAGTCCGCCACCCGCGTCGACCTCGTCGGGGTCGAGCAGGCGGGCGCCCATGCGCTCGAGCTCGGCGACGACGTCGTCGTAGATGGCGTCGTCGATGACGCACGTCTGCTCGGCCGGGCAGATGACCGAGGCGTCGAAGGTCTTGGAGATGAGGATGTCGACGACGGCCATGCGGACGTCGGCGCTGCGGTGCAGGTAGACGGGAGCGTTGCCGGCGCCGACGCTGATGGAGGGCTTGCCCGCGGCGTTGGCCGCCTCGACCACCCTCGGGCCGCCGGTCGTCCAGATGAAGTCGATGCCGGGGTGGTGGAAGAGGTACTGGCGAGTCTCGAGGGTCGGGTCGGGGATGACCTGGAGGGCGTCGGGCGGCAGGCCGGCGGCCTCGCCGGCGCTCTGGAGGATCTCGACGACCCGCTCGGCGCAGCGCACGGCCCGCGCCGAGGGCCGGAAGATCATGGCGTTGCGGGTCTTGGCCGCGACGATCGCCTTGAACAGCACGGTCGAGGTCGGGTTGGTGATCGGCAGTGACGGCGAGCACGACGCCGATCGGCTCGGCGACGTAGTCGATGCCGCGCTCGGGGTCCTTGTCGATCACGCCGACGCTGCGCTTGTCCTTCAGGTAGTCGTAGAGGAACTCGGTGGCGATGTAGTTCTTGACGACCTTGTCCTCGAGGACGCCGAAGCCGGTCTCCTCGATGGCCAGCTCGGCGAGGTCGATGGCGGCCTCCAGGCCGGCCACGACCATCGCCCACACGATCGCGTCGACCTGCTCCTGGTCGAGCTGCCGCATGGCCCGGGCGGCCTGCTGCGGCCCGGTCGACGACGACGTCGAGCTCGGCGGCCCGCTCGGGGCTGACCCCGCGCAGATCCCGGTTCGAGTGACTCTTCGGTGCGCATCTGGAACCCCCATCCGTCGATACCACGGCGCAACGGTTTCGAGCCACGGTAGGAACGCCGCGCCCCACCGACCAGGGGCGATCGGCACGTACCCGGCACCAACCGGACCCCCACATGCTCGTCGCCGCCAGGCCGACCGCGGGCAGAGCCGAGGGCGCCGCGGAGGTGGATTTCGACCCTCGGGCAGTCCGAGGCGCGACGCCCATCGCTCCGGGGAGAGGCCCGGACAGACCGGTGCTCAGGTGCGGACCGGTGATCCGCCGTTCTTGGCCCACATCGCCACGAGCGCCCTCGACGCCTTCTCGTACTGCCTCATCATGCGGCGGAGCTCGATCAGGCTCGGGGTCACGCTGGGCAGGGCCGTGCCGTGCACGCGCGCGAGCAGCCAGCCCTCGAGATGCTCGCCTCGCTCCCTGATCGCGACCACGTCCCGCGTGATCGCGGGCCAGTGCGGCTCGGCTCCGCGTCGACGGCCCACGCGAACGCCGGTGCGGCGGCATCCATATCCGCCACAGTCCGGGCGTAGGCGGTCGCCGCTCTGCGCGACCCGAGCCTGATCTTGCGGCCGCAGCCGCACGGGCACGTCTTCCCCATGGATCGGCCTCACCTTCGAAGATGCCGAGCGGATCTTCCTCCCCAAGTCGACATCGGCCGGCCGTGTCTCGGGCTTGAGTGGAACCTCCGATCGACGAGACCTGGAGCACTTCCGGGGTGGCCCGAACCGCCATGCAGCGGCACATGGGCGGATCGCCCCCCCGGATAGGTGCGGGCGACTGACGATTCGACCGGTTGACGAGCCGGTCCGACGGTCGTACACCGGTTCCAAACCGGTTGCGCGCTCTGAGGAGTTGGGGTGACCCAGATCGACACGGACTACCTGGTGGTCGGGGCGGGGGCGGCTGGGCTGGCGTTCGTCGACGCGCTGGTCTCCGCGTCCGACGCTGACGTGGTCCTGCTGGATCGTCGGGCCCACCCGGGCGGTCACTGGAACGACGCCTATCCGTTCGTGCGCCTGCACCAGCCGTCCGCCTACTACGGGGTGGGCTCGCTCCCCCTGGGGTCGGATCGCATCGACGAGTCCGGGCCGAACGCGGGCTTCTACGAGCGGGCCACCGCGTCCGAGATCTGCGCCTACTTCGGCCGGGCGCTCGAGGCGCTGATGGCCTCGGGTCGGGTGAGGTTCTTCGGCACGAGCGAGTACGCCTTCGGCCGGTCCGGCCACGCCTTCACCTCGCTGTCGTCGGGCGAGGAGACGACCGTCGGAGTCCGACAGAGGCTCGTCGACGCCACCTACCTGGAGACGTCGATCCCGTCGACGCACACCCCGAGCTTCGACGTCGACGAGGGGGTTCGGCTGGTCCCGGTCAACTCCCTCGCCGAGGTCCCGGCGGCGGACGGCTTCACCATCATCGGCGGCGGGAAGACGTCGATGGACGCCTGTACCTGGCTGCTCGACAACGGGGTCCCGGTCGAGGCCATCCGTTCGATCCGACCCCGCGACTCATGGGTCCTCGATCGCACCTACGCGCAACCCCTCGATCTGCTCACGCCGACGATGGAAGGGCAGGCCCTCCAGCTGGAGGCGGCCGCCGAGTCGACGAG
>CAVZRY010000012.1:0-223380 GCA_963777805.1 uncultured Microthrixaceae bacterium
CCCCTCCGGCCACCAGCTGGTCGAAGGTGGCGTCGAGGTCGTCAGCGACCAGGTTCACCCCGGCGTAGGTCCCCTTGGCCATCATCTCGGCGATGACGGCGCCGCTCGTCGTCGGTGATCCCGGGGTCGACCGCCGGCGGCTGCAGGACGATCGCCGTGTCGGGCTGGTCCGCCGGGCCGACGGTGATCCAGCGCATGGTCTCGTGGCCGACGTCGAGGCGGACCTCGAAGCCGAGGACGTCGCGGTAGAAGGCCAGCGAGGCCTCCGGGTCGTCGTGCGGGAGGAAGCTGGAGTGGATGGTCAAGCTCATGACCGCCACGCTACGAACGGCCGGCGAGCCCCGCTTCTCGATTCCTGACGGGTCGGGTGACCTGCTTGGCGACACACGGCGGGATGCCGACGGTCGTGCGGGCCTGCTGTCGGTACACGCTCGGCGGCACCCCGACCAGCTCGGTGAAGCGGGTGCTGAACGTGCCCAGCGACGAGCAGCCGACGGCGAAGCAGATCTCGGTCACGCTCAGCTCGTCGAGGCGGAGCAGGGCCATGGCCCGCTCGATGCGCCGGGTCATCAGGTACTGGTACGGCGGCTCGCCGTAGGCGGCCCGGAACTGGCGACTGAGGTGCCCCGCCGACATGTGCTCGCCGCGGGCGAGCGCCTCGACGTCCAACGGCTGGGCGTACTCCCGATCGATCCGGTCACGGACGCGCCGCAGCCGGGCCAGGTCCTCCAGCTTCGGCGCGGCGGGTCGGTTGGTCACCGCCACGATCGTGCCACGACCCGGCTCGGGATCAGAGGTGACCGGTGAAGTGGGTGGACCAGTCGATGAGGCCGGTGGGGATGTAGTAGCCGGACTCGTCGTTGATGGCCGCCCAGTGGTCGGCGACGTCCTCGATGGTCGGGTCGCCGTCGGTCTGGACGTAGCCCTCGGTCGAGGCGATGAAGATGCGGGCGAAGCGGCCGGCGCCGGCGGCGTAGATCTCGCCGCTGACCGGGCAGTCCTCGTGGGCCAGGAAGGCGACCATCGGGGCGACGTGCTCGGGCGGGCATGTCGGGCACCGTCGTCGCTCGGGCCGGCCCGGCCATCCGGGTCGTGGCCGCGGGGGCGATGAGGTTGACCTTGATGCCGTGGCGGGCGCCCGCCACGCTGAGGCTGCGGGTCATCCCGATGACGCCGCCCTTGGCCGTGGCGTAGCCGAGGTTCGTCGGGCAGGCCGAACAACCCGGCCGAGGTCGTCATCACGATGCGGCCGTAGCCCTGCTCGACCAGGTGGGGCCAGGCGGCCCGGGTGGTGTTGAACGAGCCGGCCGACGTGCACGGCGAGGTGGCGCCTCGAGGTTGGCCGGCGTCGGCCTCGGGCAAGCCCGGCCCACCGGATGATCCCGGCGTTGTTCACCAGGATGTCGATGCGACCGAACTGCTCGACCGCGGCGTCGACGAGGGCCTCGCCCGCCGTCGCCGTGGCCACGTCGTTGGTGTCGGCGATCGCGACGCCGCCGGCGGCGACGATCTCCGCCGACGACGGCGGCCGCCGGTCCGCCGTCGCTCCCGTCGCCCTGCCATCGAGCCGCCGAGGTCGTTGACGACGACGCTCGCCCCCCGCTCGGCCAGCAGGAGGCGCATGGGCCCGACCGATGCCCCGTCCCGCGCCCGGTGACGACGGCGACCCGCCCCTCGAAGCGTGCTCGTTCACGCGGCCTTCTGTCGTCGGCTCACCATTGCACCGGCCTCGCTGAGTGACCGGTGGTCCGCAGTGGCCACCGTGCCGCGTGTACGGTCGGGCGCGATGCGCGACCGGAGCGGCGACGCCCCGACGCAGCGAGAAGTGGACGGCCCGCCGCGACGCGATCGTCGACACCTCGGCGCAGGTCTTCGCCCAGCAGGGCTACCACGCCACCGGCATCGTCGAGCTGTGCGAGGTCAACGGACTCGGCAAGGGCGCCTTCTACCACTACATCGGCTCGAAGGAGGAGCTGCTCGCCGCCATCCACGACCGGGTGATGGACGAGGTGATGGTCGGCGCCGACCGGGTCGCCGAGGCGGGCGGGTCGCCGTCGGCGCAGCTGACGATGCTGGGCGACGAGCTGCTCGACGTCATCCACCGCTACCCCGACCACGTCTGGGTCTTCCTCCACGAGTTCCCGGCGCTCACCGAGGAGCGGGCCGAGACACTTCCGCGTGCGCCGGCGCGAGTACGAGCGCCGGGTCGAGGCGCGTGCTGCAGGCCGGCATCGACGCCGGCGAGTTCCGCGACGTCGACCCGTGGCTCACCGCCGTGCGCCTGGCTCGGCATGCACAACTACACGTACCTGTGGCTCAAGGCCGACGGCCGCGCTGACGGCGCGCGACGTGGCGAAGCCCTTCGCCGACATCTTCCTCCGCGGCATCGCGGAGTCGCGCCGGCCTGACGCCGGAGCGACGCCGCGACAGGCGGCGAAGCCGAGCAGCCCGCCGAGGGTGCCGCCGACCATGGCGGCCTTGCTCGTCGTCGGGGACGCCGGCGATCAGCCCGGTCGAGCAGCTCCTGGCTGCCGCGGAAGGTGCCCTCGGCGTGCGGGTAGTCGTTGCCCCACATGATCGTGGACACGCCGGTGATGTGGCGGCAGGCGACGGCCACCGGGTCGTCCTGGAACGAGCACGTGGAACTGGCGCTTCACGTACTCGCTCGGCATGAGCGGGTAGGGCCACTTCTCGTTGAGCTTGAACAGCTGCGCCATGCCGGGCTGGTCGTCGTCGGGGCCGGTCGTCGTCCCAGCACGCCGATCCACCAGTCGGCGTCCTGGCCGATGCCGGTGATCCAGCACTTGTCCATCGCGCCCGACCAGCGACGCCAGCCAGTAGGCGTTGAACTCGATGAGCGAGAAGTGCAGGTCGGGGAAGCGCTCGGGCACGCCGCCGCCGATGAGCTGGCAGATGAGCTGCTGGGGGACGATCGGCTGTATGACCGCCTGGGTGATCATCCGCTTGGCCGCCGATCTTCTCGGTCATCGGCTGGTTGACCTGCTCGGCGTTCTCCATGCACGACCTTGAGCGTCGAGCGCCTCGGGGTCGTTCGACCTTCACGCCGCCGGTCTGGGTGTGGACGAACACGCTGCATGCCGCTGGCCTGGATCGCGGCCCACACCGGGTCGAGGTCGCGCGAGTAGTACGGCATCGGCGCGGTGGCCGGGCAGCAGGACGGCCCGGAACCCGCCGGCGGCGACCCGCTCGATCTCGGTGACGGCGTCGTCGATGTCGGTGAGCGGGATCGGGGCGGTCGGCGCGAGCCGGTCGAAGTACGGCGTGAACCGCTCGATGACGTAGTCGTTGTAGACGCGGGCGTGGGCGATCGACAGCTCGTGGTCGTCGGAGTAGAGGCCGAACAGCGACAGGTTCGGGTGCAGCACCTGGGCGTCGACGCCGTCGGCGTCCATGTCCTCGAGGATGATCTCGGGATCGCCCTCGGGCGTGCGGCCGCTGGTCTGGCGGTAGCGGGAGATCGTCCAGCCCTCGAAGCCCGGGCGTGTGCAGCTTGCGGAAGACCCGGGCGCCGCCCTCGACGAGGGGCTCGATCTCGAAGTCCTCCTCCCAGACGGCCACGGGTCGCGCAGGTGCTCGGGCAGGCGGGTGCGTGAACAGGTCGATCGGCTCGAGGAGGTGCCCGTCGGCGGAGACGACGAAGTCCTTCTGCGTCATCGGTCGCCCTTCGGCGGTGGTGCCAGTGTCGCACGACGGCGAAAATGCCTCTCCGTTGCGCGAACCGCATCGCGAGATTAGACCAACCGGTCGGTACACGCAACGGTGCGGTGCACGGCCGAGCGGCCGACGCCAGAGGGGATCGACCATGACGAAGCGCTGGAAGCAACGCCCGCCCGGCTCGACCTGGGGCGACTGGGGCGACGACGACGAGCTCGGCCGCATCAACCTGCTCACCCCCGAGAAGGTCCTGCGAGGGCGTCGCGCGAGGTGCGAGGCCGGCATCACGCTTCTGCCTGAGCCTGCCGCTCGACTTCCCCGGCGGCACCATCCTCAACCAGCGCCGCCACCCGCCCGGTGCTCGCGCCCACCGAGGACATGGAGGGCAACGCCGGACACCTTCTACAACGTCCACATGAGCGAGATGCCCGACTTCGGCGACCCCAAGTACGTCGACGTCTGGGCCGACGACGTGGTGACCCTCTCGCTGCAGTACTCCACCCAGTGGGACTCGCTCGCCCACGTCGGCGCCGAGTTCGACGCCGACGGCGACGGCGTCGAGGAGGCCGTCTACTACAACGGCTACCGCGCCGGCACCGACCTCGTCGGCCCCAGCGACGACGCCGCGCGGCGACGGCAGCGGCCACCGCTCGCTTCGCCCACCACCTCGGCCTCGAGCACATGGCCGTTCCACGGCGTGCAGGGCCGCGGCGTGCTCGTCGACCTCGCGCACCACCTCGGCCGCGACTGGCCGCGGCGTGCGACCTCGACGACCGCTCGAGGAGATCATGGCCGCCGACGACGTCGTGGTGGAGCCCGGCGACATGCTCCTGCTCCACACCGGCTTCGCCACCCAGATCCTCGAGTGGGACCGGCGACCCCGACCCCGGCGAGATCTTCACGCATCGTGCTCGCTACCTCGACGCCCACGACGAGGCCCTGCTCGACTGGATCGCCGACTCGCAGATCTCGGCCCTGGTCGCCGACAACTACGCGGTCGAGGGGCTGCTCGGCAAGGACCGCGACCCGCAGCCGCCACTCGTTCCTGCCGATCCACCACCTCTGCCTGTTCAAGCTCGGCGTCCCGCTCGGCGAGATGTGGTACCTCCACGAGCTGGCCGACGTGGCTGCGCGAGCACGACCGCAGCCGCTTCCTGCTCACCGCTCCCCCGCTGCGCCTGCCCGGCATCGTCGGCTCCCCGCTCACGCCGGTCGCCACCGTCTGAGGACCCACCGGCGAGGAGACGATGGCCAAGGGACGGCGGACAGCCACGACGTGATCCGGGTGCAGGGCGCACGGGTCAACAACCTCAAGGACATCAGCGTCGAGATCCCGAAGCGCCGGCTGACGGTCTTCACCGGGGTGTCCGGCTCGGGCAAGAGCTCGCTGGTGTTCGGCACGGTCGCCGCGGAGTCCCAGCGGCTGATCAACGAGACCTACAGCGCCTTCGTGCAGGGCTTCATGCCGACCCTGGGCCGTCCTGACGTCGACCTGCTCGAGGGCCTGACCACGGCGATCCTCGTCGACCAGGAGCGGCTGGGCGCCAACCCCCGTTCCACCGTCGGCACGGTCACCGACGCCAACGCCATGCTCCGGATCGTCTACAGCCGGATCGGGAAGCCGTACATCGGCTCGCCCAACGCGTTCTCCTTCAACACCGCCACGATCAGTGGGGCCGGGGCCGTCACCTTCGAGAAGGGCGGCAAGACCACGCGGGAGAAGCGCTCGTTCACCCGCCTCGGCGGCATGTGCCCGACCTGCGAGGGCGTCGGCACGGTCAGCGACTTCGACCTGACCCAGCTCTACGACGACACCAAGTCGCTCAACGAGGGGGCCCTCACGGTGCCCGGCTACAGCATGGACGGCTGGTACGGCCGGATCTACCGGGGCTGTGGCTTCTTCGACCCGGACAAGCCGATCAAGAAGTTCACCAAGAAGGAGCTCCACGACCTGCTCCACAAGGAGCCGACCAAGATCAAGGTCGACGGTGTCAACCTGACCTACGCCGGGCTGATCCCCCAGATCCAGAAGTCCTACCTGGCGAAGGACGTCGAGGCGATGCAGCCCCACATCCGGGCCTTCGTCGAGCGGGTCATCACCTTCACCGCGTGCCCCGACTGCGGCGGAAGCCGCCTCAACGACGCCGCCCGGTCCGCCAAGATCGACGGGGTCAACATCGCCGAGGCCTGCGCGATGCAGATCAGCGACCTGGCCGACTGGGTGCGGGACCTGGACGAGCCGACCGTCGCCCCCCTCCTGGCCGCCCTGGGCCACACCCTGGACTCGTTCGTCGAGATCGGGCTGGGCTACCTCAGCCTCGACCGCCGGTCGGGCACCCTCTCGGGTGGCGAGGCCCAGCGCACCAAGATGATCCGCCACCTCGGCTCCTCACTCACCGACGTGACCTACGTCTTCGACGAGCCGACCATCGGCCTGCACCCCCACGACATCGAGCGGATGAACGAGCTGCTCCGCCAACTGCGGGACAAGGGCAACACCGTGCTGGTGGTCGAGCACAAGCCCGAGGCCATCGCCATCGCCGACCACGTGGTGGACCTCGGCCCCGGGGCCGGCGCCGGCGGGGGCGAGGTCGTGTTCGAGGGCACCGTCGCCGGCCTGCGCCGCAGCGGCACCCTCACGGGGAAGCACTTCGACGACCGGGCCTCGCTCAAGGCGTCCGTGCGGACCTCGTCGGACACGATGGAGGTGCGGGGCGCCACCACCAACAACCTGCAGGACGTCGATGTCGACATCCCCCTCGGCGTCCTGGTCGTGCTCACCGGAGTCGCCGGCTCGGGGAAGAGCTCCTTGATCCAGGGCTCGGTCGCCGGGCGCGACGGCGTGGTCACCGTCGATCAGGGGGCGATCAAGGGCTCCCGGCGCAGCAACCCGGCGACCTACACCAAGCTGCTCGACCCGATCCGCAAGGCGTTCGCCAAGGCCAACGACGTGAAGCCGGCCCTGTTCAGCGCCAACTCCGAGGGCGCGTGCCCGGCCTGCAACGGCGCCGGGGTCATCTACACGGACCTCGGGATGATGGCCGGCGTCGCCAACCCCTGTGACGAGTGCGAGGGCAAGCGCTTCGACGCCTCGGTCCTCGAGTACCACCTGGGGGGCAAGGACATCAGCGAGGTGCTGGCCATGTCCGTCGACGAGGCGATGGCCTTCTTCGCCGACGGCGACGCCGCCCTGCCCGCCGCGCACAAGATCCTCGAAGGGCCTGCCGACGTCGGCCTCGGCTACCTGACCATCGGCCAGCCGCTCACCACGCTGTCGGGCGGCGAGCGCCAGCGCCTGAAGCTGGCCACCCACCTGGCCGAGAAGGGCGGCGTCTACATCCTCGACGAGCCGACCACCGGGCTGCACCTGGCCGACGTCGAGCAGCTGCTCGCGCTGCTCGACCGGCTGGTCGACTCGGGCAAGTCGGTCATCGTCATCGAGCACCACCAGGCGGTGATGGCCCACGCCGACTGGATCATCGACCTCGGCCCGGGCGCCGGCCACGACGGCGGCCGGGTGGTGTTCGAGGGCACCCCCGCCGACCTCGTCGCCGATCGCGCCACCCTCACCGGCGAACACCTGGCGGCGTACGTCAACGGCTGAGCCGGGCGGCACACCGAGTCCCGGGAATCAGGCTCCGGGTCATCACTGTTGTGACTTGCAAGTCGCAAGTGACCCACTGTGGAGACCCGCATGACCAACGCCGTGGATGCCAACACCTACCCCGCGCTGCCGCTTCCCGACGGCGTGATCCTGCCCGGCATGGTGGTGACCATCACCGCCGAGTCCGAGGAGGCGCGCGCCGCCGCCACGGCCGCCGCCGACAACGGCGGGCAGCTCCTGCTGGTGCCCAAGGTGGGCGACCGGTTCGCCACGCGTGGGCGCCATCGCCCAGCTGGAGTCCACCGGGACCCTGCCGGGAGGCGCCCAGGCCCTGGTCGTGCGCGGCCACGGGACGGGCCCGCCTGGGCGCCGGCGTGGTGGGCTCGGGACCCGGGCTGTGGGTGACCGCCGAGCCCGTCGTGGAGGGCCCGGCGTCCGAGGAGGCCAAGGCCCTCGGCGCCGAGCTCCGGGCCACGCTGCGCGCCCTGTTCGAGCAGCTCGGCGACCGTCAGGTGCGGGGCATCCTGCGGGGCGTCGACGCCGATGACCCCGGCGGCCTGGCTGACCTGGTCGGCTGGTGGCCGGAGCTGACCACCGAGCGCCGGATCGAGCTGCTCGAGGCCGTCGAGGTGACCGACCGCGTGCCGGCTGGTCCTCGGCTGGGCCCGGGAGGCCCTGGCCGAGCTCGAGCTGGTCGAGAAGATCAGCACCGACGTGCGGGACGGCATCGACGAGCAGCAGCGCGAGCACCTGCTCCGGCGGCAGATGGACGCCATCCGCAAGGAGCTGGGCGAGGACGACGACGGTGACGCCGCGGCGGACTACCGCGGCCCGCATCGACGCCCTCGAGGCCGGCGGGGTGGCCGACGAGGTCGTCCGGGCCCTCCGCAAGGAGCTCGGGCGCTTCGAGCGCATGCCCGAACAGAACATGGAGCGGGGCTGGATCGAGAGCTGGCTCGACACGGTCCTCGGCCTGCCCTGGACCGAGCGCACCGCGGATCAGCTCGACGTGACCGCGGCCCGCGAGATCCTCGACGCCGACCACACGGGCCTCGACGAGGTCAAGGAGCGGATCGTCGAGCTCCTGGCCGTGCGCAAGCTTCGGGCCGAGCGAGGCGTGGACGAGGCGGGCACCGCCCGCCGGCGGCCGGGCGCCATCATCGCCCTGGTCGGGCCTCCCGGCGTCGGCAAGACCTCCCTCGGCGAGTCCGTGGCCCGCGCCCTCGGGCGGCGCTTCGTGCGGGTCGCCCTGGGCGGCGTGCGGGACGAGGCCGAGATCCGAGGCCACCGGCGCACCTACGTCGGCGCCCAGCCGGGCCGGCTGGTCAAGGCCATCACCGAGGCGGGGACCATGAACCCCGTCGTCCTCCTCGACGAGGTCGACAAGCTGGGCAGCGACTTCCGGGGCGACCCCTCCGCCGCCCTGCTCGAGGTGCTCGACCCCGCCCAGAACCACACGTTCCGGGACCACTACCTCGAGGTCGACCTGGACCTGTCCGACGTGCTGTTCATCGCCACCGCCAACGTCGCTCGAGACCGTGCCCGGCCCGCTGCTCGACCGCCTCGAGATCATCCGGGTCGACGGCTACACCGAGGACGAGAAGGTCACCATCGCCCGGGACCACCTGCTCCCCCGCCAGGTCCGGGACAACGGGCTCGCGCGACGGCGAGGTGGAGGTCACCGACGACGCGCCCTGCACGGGACCGTCGCCGGCTACACCCGAGAAGCCGGGGTGCGCGAGCTCGAGCGCCAGTTGGGCAAGGCCCTCCGCAAGGTCGGCCATGCGGGTCGCCGACGGGACCGCCACGCCGGTCGTCGTCGACGAACGCCGACCTGACCGACCTGTTGGGCCGGGCCCGCTTCCACGCCGAGGACCTGGCCGACCGGGTGTCGGTGCCGGGGGTGGCCACCGGTCTGGCCGTGACCGGTGCCGGCGGCGATGTGCTGCTGCGTCGAGGCGTCGGCCATGGACGGCGAGACCGGGCTCCAGGTGACCGGCCAGCTCGGCGACGTCATGCAGGAGTCGGCCCAGATCGCCCTCTCGTGGGTGCGCAGCCACCGGGAGGACATCGCGCTCGACCTCCGAGGCGCTTGGCCCGCGCGGTTCCACGTCCACTTCCCCGCCGGCGCCGTCCCGAAGGACGGCCCGTCGGCCGGCATCACGATGACCACGGCGCTGGTCTCGCTCCTCACGGGCCGCACCGTGCGCCGAGAGGTCGGGATGACCGGCGAGGTCACGCTGTCGGGTCGGGTGCTGCCGATCGGCGGGGTCAAGCAGAAGGTGCTCGCCGCCCACCGGGCCGGGCTCACCGAGGTGATCCTCCCCGCCCGCAACGGCCCCGACCTCGACGACCTGCCCGACGAGATCCGGGCCGCCATGACCATCCACCTGGTGGACGACGTAGCCGAGGTCCTCGAGCTGGCTCTGGCCGCGTGATGCTCAGGGGGTGATCGTGAAGGCCGCCCAGTCGGTGTCCTTGACCCGGGCGATCTCCTTGAACAGCTTGGGGCGGCCGCCGGCGTTGAGCAGGTAGCGCGTGCGGCTTGCCGGGGATGTTGCCGCCGACGTACTGGCCGATCGTCCCGAACGTGGTGAGCGGCCGCGCCCTTGTCGACCATGCGGGTCCAGCGCTCCTCGGACGTCTCGGTCACCTCGATGACGTCGCCGCCGTGGTCGCGGGCGTGGACGAGGACGTCGGTGACGAAGTCGACCTGGTCGCCGTTGTAGCGGGGGTTGTTGCCCGCCGCGGCGTGCGGGCCGCCGGGGAAGAAGAGGTTCGGGAAGCCGCGGGTCTGGAGGCCGAGGAACGTCGTCGGGCCGTCGGCCCAGTGCTCGGTCGAGCGCGAGGCCGTCGCGGCCCACGATGCCCATGCGCGAGCAGCGCCCCGGTGCCGAAGTCGAAGCCGGTGGCCCACACGATGACGTCGAACTCGTGCACGCCGTCGGTGGTCTCGATGCCGGTCTCGGTGACCCGCACGATCGGCGTCTCCCGCAGGTCGACCAGCGACACGTTCGGGTCGTTGAACGCCTCGAAGTAGCCGGTGACGAACGGCGGCCGCTTCTCGCCGAAGCGGTGGTCCTTGGGGATCAGCTTCTCGGCGGTCTCCGGGTCGTGCGACGATGCCGCGGATCTTGTCGGCGATGAACTCGCACCACTCGGCGTTGGCCGCCTCGTTGAACAGCATGTCGGTGTAGTTGCTGGTGAGCTTCATGAAGCCCGGGCTGTTCCACATCTTCTCGAAGAACGCCTGGCGCTCCTCGGCGGAGTCGTCGAAGGCGCGCCGCTCGTTCACCGGGTGGGGGAAGCCGCTGAGCGAGGTGTTGAGCACCTCGCGCAGCTCCTCGAAGTCGGCCCGGAGCTCGCGCCTGCTCCTCGGCGGTGATCGGGCGTGTTGTTGAGCGGGGTGCACCAGTTGGCGGTGCGCTGGAAGACGACGAGCTAGGCGACCTCGTCGAGCGACGGTCGGCGACGCACCTGCACGCCGCTCGACGAGGTGCCGACGACGGCGACCCGCTTGCCGGCGAAGTCGACCGGCTCGGTCGGGCCAGAGGCCGGTGTGGTGCGGCACGCCGCGGAAGTCGTCGCGGCCCGGGCACGTCGGGGATGTAGGGCACCGACAGCACGCCGGTGGCGGCGACGAGGAACCGGGCCCGGACGCGTGCGTGCCGTCGTCGAGGCGTGACCGCCCAGGTCCCCGACGCCTCGTCGCAGACGGCGGAGGTGACCCGCAGCGCCGAAGCGCATGTGGCGGCGGAGGTCGAACCGGTCGACCACGTGGTTGAGGTAGCGCTCGGTCTCGGGCTGCGTCGGCGAAGTGCTCCTGCCACTCCCACTCGTCGAACAGCTCCTCGGAGAAGAGGTAGCCGTAGGTGTAGCTCTCGGAGTCGAAGCGGCAGCCGGGGTAGCGGTTCCAGTACCAGGTGCCGCCGACGCCGTCGCCGGCCTCGACGCAGCTGCACGGTGAAGCCCGGCCTCCCGCGCCCGGTGGAGCTGGTAGATGCCGGTGATGCCGGCGCCGACGATCAGGACGTCGACGTCGGGTGCGGACGGTCCAGGCTCTACCTGCGTCGCGTCCGACGCGCTCGCTGGCGTGACGCCGCGGGTGCCGCGAAATTGTACCGATCGGTTCGTGTAGCCATGGACTTCTCGCTCGACCGAGGCCGAGCGCGACCTGGTCGAGCTCTGCCGCGACTTCGCCCAGAAGGAGATCGCCCGCCGGGCGCCCAGGCGCGTGGGAGGAGGCGCGGCTGCCCGACCGACCTGCTCCGCGAGATGGGCGAGCTCGGCCTGCTCGGCATGCTGATCCCCGAGGAGTGGGGCGGCATCGGCATGACCACGGTCGGCTTCGTCGCCGCCATGGAGCAGATCGGCCTGGCCGACCAGTCGGTGGCCGCCGCCTGGCAGGCCCACGTGACCATCGGCTCGCTGCCCGCTCTACCTGTTCGGCAACGACGAGCAGCGCGAGCGCTGGCTGCGGCCCGCTGGCCGAGGGCCGGGCGCTCGGCGCGTTCGGCCTGACCGAGCCCGACGCCGGCTCCGACGCCCGCGGCATCCGCACCCGGGCCGAGCGCCAGGACGGCGGCTGGCTGATCAACGGCGCGCAAGACGTTCATCTCCAACGCCGGCACCGACATGTCGTTCGGCGTGACGCTGCTGGCCCGCACCGACGCGGCCGAGGGCGAGCCGCCGCGGTACGCGAGCTTCGTCGTCGAGAAGGACACCCCCGGCTTCACCATGGGCCCGAAGATGCGCGGCATCGGCTGGAAGGGCCTCGACACCCGCGAGCTGTACTTCGACGACGTGTGGGTGCCCGACGACCACCTCGTCGGCGACCCCGACCTGGGCCTCGGCCAGTTCCTCGCGCACGCTCGAGGTCGGCCGCATCTCGATCGCCGCCCTGTCGCTCAGCCTGACCCAGGCCGTGCTCGACCTGGCCCTCGACTACGCCCAGCGAGCGCGAGCAGTTCGGCCAGCCGATCTCCAAGCTTCCAGGCCATCCAGTTCAAGCTCGCCGACATCGCCACCGAGCTCGAGGCGGCCCGCTGGCTCACCTACCGCGCCGCGTCCCTGCGCGACACCGGCCAGCCGTTCCTCAAGGAGGCGTCGATGGCCAAGCTCAAGGCCAGCCGCCTCGCGGTCGCCGGCCGCATCGGAGGCCGTGCAGATCCACGGCGGCCTCGGCTACATGCTCGAGTCGCCGGTCGCCCGCTTCTACTGCGACGCCAAGGTGCTCGAGATCGGCGAGGGCACCAACGAGATCCAGCACATGGTCATCGCCCGCACCCTCGGCTGCTGACGCTCGTCAGCGGTGGAAGGCCACCGTGAACCGGGCGCCGAGGCCCGGCTCGACGTGATGCCGGACCTCGGGCTCGATGACCAGCGCATCGCCTTCGTGCGAGTTCGACGGGGGCGTCGGGCCGGTCCTCCCACACGAAGGTCAGGGTGCCGTGAGCTGACGCGACAACAGGCCCCAGACCCCGGCCGCGAGCCGGTGCGCCCGAGGAGCCCGGCGGGCACCGAGTCGATGTCGAACTCGTCCGTGTCCCGCTAGGAGCTCCAGACCCTCGACGGCAGCTGGCCGCTGCTTGCACGGAGCCGTCCTAGCAGGCCGTCAGGGCCGGAGCAGACTCGTGGCAAGAACAGGGGCGATCGGGGGATCGGGAGACCGCCAGGTCCGAGCGAGCTCGGATCAGGCGGCGGCGAGGCGGCGGATGCGCGGCGGCGATGTCGTCGCGGTCGGGGAGCCAGGCCTGCTCGAGGTCGGGCGCGTAGGGCGGGGGCGTCGCCGCGGCGCCGATGCGCTCGATGGGGGCGTCGAGGTTCCAGAAGCCCTCGTCGGCGACGACGGCGGCGATCTCGGCGCCGATGCCGAACGGGACGACCGCCTCGTGGGCGATGAGCAGCCGGCTCGTCTTGGCCGACCGACTCGAGGATCGGCGCCGATGTCGAGCGGCGCGACGGTGCGCAGGTCGATCACCTCGACCGAGATGCCCTCGCCGGCGAGCGGCCTCGGCCGCGGCGAGCGCCTCGTGCACCATCCGCGAGACCGACACGACGGTGACGTCGGTGCCCGGGCGCACGACGGCCGAGCCCGCCGATCGGGCACGATGTGGTCGGCCGGCGGCCGGGGGCCCTTCATGCCGTAGAGCAGGCGGTTCTCGATGAAGACCACCGGGTTCGGGTCCTGGATGGCGGCGCGCAGCAGGCCGTAGGTGTCGGCCGGCGTCGACGGCATCACCACGGTCAGGCCGGGGATGTGGGCGAGCAGCGCCTCGAGGCTCTGCGAGTGCTGGCTGCCCGACGAGCGCCCGGCGCCGAACTGGGTCCGCACGGTCAGGCGCCATCTGCGCCGCGCCGCCGGTCATGAACGGCAGCTTGGCGGCCTGGTTGAGCAGCTGGTCGAGGCAGACGCCGAGGAAGTCGAGGTACATCAGCTCGACGACCGGGCGCATGCCGGCCATCGCCGCGCCGACGCCGAGGCCCATGATCGCGGTCTCCGAGATCGGGCGTGTCGCGGACCCGGTCGCCGAAGCGGTCGTGCAGGCCACGGGTGAGGCCGAAGACGTTGCCGCCGGCGCCGACGTCGATGCCGGCGACGAACACCCGCTCGTCGGCGTCGAGCTCGATCTCGAGCGCGTCGTGGATCGCGTCCATCGTGCGGAAGACCGGCGCGTCGGCGGGCACGGCCGGCGGCTCGGGATCGGTCGGGCCGCGGGCCGGACGACGAAGTCGAACAGCGTCGACGACGCCGGGGTCGGCCGAGCGCCGGGCCGCGTCGACGGCCGGCGTCGAGCTCGCTCGGCCACCGCCGCCTCCAGCGCGTCGATCGCGTCGTCGGCGACGCCCGCGGCCCGCGAGCGCGCGCCGCGTGCACGACCAGCGGGTCGCGCGCCTCCCACTCCGCGCACCTCCTCCGGCGTGCGGTAGCGCTCGCGGGTCGCCCTCGTAGTGGCCGTGCCAGCGGTAGGTGGCGGCCTCGACGATGCACCGGGCCCGCCGCCGGCGCGGATCGCCGTCGACGACCTCGGCCATCGCGGCGGCGGTGGCCACGACGTCGTTGCCGTCGACCGCGACGTAGTCGACGCCGTAGCCCGCGGCCCGCCGCTCGAGCGGCGCGGCGTGCTGGTCGGCGGCGGCGGAGAACTCGGCGTAGCCGTTGTTCTCGCAGAAGAAGACCACCGGCAGCTGACCAGACCGCGGCGAGGTTGACCGCCTCGTGGAACGCGCCCTGGGCCACCGCGCCGTCGCCGAAGAAGGCGACCGCGACGCTGCCGTCGCGCGCGCAGCTGCGCCGCGGTCGCCGCGCCCGACCGCGATCGGCAGGCCGGCGGCCACGATGCCGTTGGCGCCGAAGATGCCGAGCGTCGGGTCGGCGATGTGCATCGAGCCGCCGCGGCCCCGGTTGGTGCCCTCGTCCTTGCCCATCAGCTCGGCGAACATCCCGAGCGGGTCGAGGCCCTTGGCCAGGCAGTGCCCGTGGCCGCGGTGGGTCGAGGTGATGACGTCGGCGGGCGCCGAGCGGCCAGCAGGCGCCCGACCGCCGAGGCCTCCTGCCCGATCGACAGGTGCACGAAGCCGGGCACCTCGCCGTCGCGGTAGAGCGCGGCCACCCGCTCCTCGAAGCCGCGGATCACGAGCATCCGCCGGTGCATCTCGAGGAGGTCGGTCGTCGGTCGAGGACATGCAGACGATGTATTGTACTGGTCGGTACAAGACCAGGGAAGGCCCGATGACCGAACAGATCGAGATCCCCGCGTCCTTCCCCGAGCGCGGCGACGTCGGCCGGCAAGCGCGTCGTGCTCACCGGCGCCGGCCGGGGCCTCGGCGCGCCTGCTCGCCCACGCCTTCTCCCAGGCCGGCGCCTCGGTGGCGCTCGTCGCCCGCACCGAGACCGACCTCAAGGCGGTCGCCGCCGAGCTGCCCGGGCCCGTCGCTCGTGCTGCAGCGGCGACGTGACCGACGAGGCACTTCAACGAGGCGGTCGCCGACGCCGCCGTCGCCGAGTGGGGCGGCGCTCGACGTCTGGATCTGCAACGCCGGGATCTCGCCGATCGTGGCCGGCCCGCGCGAGACCGAGCCGGCGGTCTGGCGCCAGGTGCTCGACGTGAACCTCACCGGCGCCTTCCTCGGCGCCCGCGCCGCCGCCCGGGTCATGGGCGACGGCGGCCGCCTCATCTTCACCGGCTCGGTGCTCGGCGAGCGGCCCCGCGCCGGGCCTCACCGCCTACAGCGCGTCGAAGGCCGGGCTCGTCGGGCTGGCCAAGGGCCTCGCCCTCGACCTCGCGCCGGCCGGCATCACCGTGAACGTCGTCGCGCCCGGCTGGTTCGACTCGCCGCTGGCCGAGGGGTGGAAGAACGACCCGAAGCTCGTCGGCCGCGATCCTCGGCCACACCGCCCAGCGCCGCTGGGGCGACGCCACCGACCTCGCCGGCGCCTACCAGTTCCTCGCGTCCGACGCGTCGGCGTTCGTCACCGGCACCGTCCTCAACGTCGACGGGGGGTACCTGCTCGTATGAGCGCACCGCACGACGGGTCGTCGTCGATCACCGGTGCGGGCGGCACGCTCGGCGCCGCGCTCGTCCGCGCCAGCTTCGCCGGCGAGCCCGACACCGACCTCGTGCTGAGCGACGTCAGCGCAGGCCTCGCTCGACGCGACCGTCGCCGGCCTCCCCGACGGCGACGGCGCGGTCGAGACGCGTGCTCGCCGACGTCGAGCGACTTCGACGCAGGTCGAGGCCGTCGTCGCCCGGGCCGTCGAGCGCTTCGGCCGGCTCGACGTGCTGATCAGCAACGCCGGCGTGCTCTCGCCCAACGGCCGCATCCACAACCTGACCACCGAGGACTGGGAGCGGTCGTTCCGGGTCAACGTCCTCGGCGCGGTCAACGGCATCCGGGCCGCGGTGCGCCGTCATGCGGCCGCAGCAGTCGGGCTCGATCGTGCTCACCGCGTCGGTCTCCGGCCTCACGGCCTGGTCGCACGCCGCGCCCGTACTGCGCGACGAAGGCGGCGGTCATCCAGCTCGCCAAGGTCGCCGCGGTCGAGTACGCCCGCGACGGCATCCGGGTGAACTGCGTGTGCCCCGGCACGTTCCGGTCCGCCATCCACGAGGACCTGCCCCAGGAGGCGCATCGACGCGATCGCCGCCAAGCACCCGCTCGGGCTCGGCACGGCCGACGACCTGCGTCGGCGCCTACTCCTACCTCGCCAGCGACGCCTCCCGCTGGACGACCGGCTCGGCGATCGTCGTCGACGGCGGCTACTCGGCCCCGTAGCTCGAGCAACTGAAACCGCGGCAACAACGGGGGCCAGGGTCCACGTGCCGGACTCGGCGGTGCCGTTCCGGCTGATCTCGCCACCCTCCGTGACCGAACGGCGCGGGTTCGGACCAGCCTCGCCATTCTGGCCCCGGATTCCGTCGCTCGAGCGTGGGTTTCGGATGCCAGTACGAGAACCGGTCACCCCGGGTGAGGATTTCCGGCTCGAGCATCGGTTCCGCCGCCGACGACCCTCGGCCCGACCCCCCGCCCCCGTGGTTGCCGCGGTTTCGGTTCAGTCGGTGAACTCCGGCATCACGTCTTGGACGAAGGCCTCGATCTGGGCGCGGCCGCCTTCGGGCCAGCCGCAGACGAGGTAGCCGCAGCCGGTGTCGCGCCACTTCGCCGGCGTGCTTGCGAGCGGTGTCCAGGTCGTCGAGGGACAGGGAGCTGGCCCGGGTGATGTCGCCGGGGTCCCGGCCGGCCTCGACGGCCAGCTCGTCGACCCGGGCGTTGGCCTCGGCCAGGGAGTTGGGCGAGCCCCAGGTGTGCCAGACGTCGGCGTACTTCGCGACCAGGGGCAGGGTGCGCTTGGGGCCGCTGCCGCCGATCCAGATCGGGGGGCGGGGCTGCTGGACGGGCGTCGGCAGCACCCGGGCGTCCTTCAGGGACACGACTTTGCCCTCGTAGGACACGACCTCGCCGGTGAACAGCCGCTGCACGATCTCGAGGGTGTCCTCCAGCAGGTCGAAGCGGGTGGGCGTGGCGGGGAACGGGATGCCGAGCTCGTGGTGCTCCTCGTCGAACCACGCGGCGCCCAGGGACAGCTCGAGCCGACCGTTCGACGCGTGGTCGATGGTCACCGCCTCGGCGGCGAACACCGAGGGGTTGCGATAGGTCACGCCGGTCACGAGCAGGCCGAGGCGGATGCGTCGAGGTCACGCCGGCCAGCGCGGCCAGGGTGGTCATGCCCTCGAAGGTCTCGCCCGGGCCCTCGCCGTACATGGGCTTGAAGTGGTCGAAGCCCCAGGCCCCGTCGAAGCCGAGCTCCTCGGCGAACTGGACGCGGCTGACCAGCTCGTCCCACGGCATCCGTTGTTGGGCGATGTCGAGACCGAATCGCATGGCGCGCAACCTACGCCAACGGATCCGCCGGCGCGATGCGCCGTAGAATCGGGCCATGGCATCGGACCGGACCCCGCACTCCTTCCCGACGTTCGAGAACGTCGAGGACGAGCGGCGGCACCGCAAGCAGCGCCTGGCCGCCGCGTTCCGGCTGTTCGGCCAGTTCGGCTTCGACGAGGGCGTCGCCGGCCACATCACCGCCCGCGACCCCGAGCGCCTCGACCACTTCTGGGTCAACCCGTTCGGCATGAACTTCAAGCAGATCCGGGTGCAGGACCTGCATCCTGGTGAACCACGAGGGCGAGGTCGTCGAGGGCAACTGGCCGGTCAACCGGGCCGCCTTCGTCATCCACTCCCAGGTCCACGCCGCCCGCCCCGACGTGATCGCCGCCGCCCACGCCCACTCGGTGCTACGGCAAGGCCTGGTCGTCGCTGCGCCGGCCGCTCGACCCGCTCACCCAGGACGCCTGCGCCTTCTACGACGACCACGCCGTCTTCGACGACTTCACCGGCGTCGTGCTCGACCTCGAGGAGGGCAAGCGCATCGCCCACGCCCTCGGCGACAACAAGGCCGCCATCCTCGCCAACCACGGCCTGCTCACCGTCGGCCAGCACCGTCGACGAGGCGGCGTGGTGGTTCATCACCATGGAGCGCACCTGCCAGGCCCAGCTGCTGGCCGAGGCCGCCGGCACGCCGGTGCTCATCGACCCCGAGCAGGCGGAGCTCACCGCCGCCCAGGTCGGCGCACCCGCAGTCGGGCTGGTACTCCGTTCCAGCCCCTCTACGACTGGATCACCGAACAGCAACCGGACCTGCTCGAGGACTGACCGCCGGTGGCGGCGAGCGCGGACCGGGCCCGCTTGGCCCGCCGCCTGACCGTCGAGCACGGTGATCCCGAGACCGCCGAGGCGGTGGCCGCCGATCTCGACGATGGCCTGCTCGAGCTCGTGATCGCCGTGAGCGGCGGCGAGATCGAGTCGAGCCCGGCCCTGTCCTCGACCCCACCGACAATGGCCGATGACGAGGTCGACTCGCTGTGGCTGTTCTCCTGGGGCTACCGGATCGACCCGGCGGCCGGGATCGCACCGGTGGGGCTGACCGACACCCCGCCGCCGTTCGCCGTGCTCCAGCCCGGCCCGGTGAACGCGGCCATTGCTCGCACAGCGACAGCCTTCGTGGCCAATCACCCGGTGCCGATCATCGCCCAGTGGGAGATCGCCCGGGAGCTGGACTGTCCTGGGCGCCCGAGACGTGATCTCGGTGGAACCGGTCCAGGAGCCGGACGGAACACTGCGCTACCTCAGCACGCCCGATGTGGTGACCGTCGGCCAGCAGCTGGCCGCCGATGCCGGCGTCACCGTGGGCCGGGCCGGGGTCATCACGTTCTCGGCCCTCGCGTTCCCGGGGGTGATGGCCGCCCGCCAAGGGGGCCTCGACGCCGCCGTCCCCGACGGGGCCGTACTGCCGACCGAGTACGACCCCGAGTCGGGCCAGCTCTGGACCCGCTCCCTGGAGGCCTGGCTACCCGTCGACCTGTTCGGCCGCGCCATCCTCAACGGCTGAGCAGCCGGTCACCCGACCGTGAGCACGACCTTGCCGATGGCCTTGCCGTCGGCGACGTGACCGCAGCGCGGCGGCGACCTCGTCGAGGGCGAACGTGGCGCCGATGTGGGGCGCGGCCCGGCCCGCCGCGAGCAGGTCCGAGCAGCTCGGCCTCGTTGCGGGCCACTCCTCGGGGCGTCGTGGGTCGAACGTCCAGGAACTGGAACCCCAGGACCTGGATGCCCTTGAGCAGCACCAGGTTGAGCGGGATGCGGGGGATCGTCCCCGAGGCGTAGCCCACGGTCACGAACCGGCCGCCGCAGCGCAGCGACCGCAGCGCGGGCTCGGCCAGGTCGCCGCCGACCGGGTCGATGACGACGTCGGCGCCGTCGGGCAGGGCGCTCCCGCAGCGCCGGCGCAGGTCGCCGGCCCGGTGGTCGATCAGGCCGGTCGCGCCCGTGCGCCGCGGCCGCGTCGAGCTTCTCGGCCGACGACGCGACCGCGGTGACCGTCGGCGCCCAGCGCGACGCCGAGCTGCACCGCGGCCAGGCCCGACGCCGCCGCCGGCGCCGAGCACGACCAGCTCCTCGCCCGGCTGCACGCCGGGCCACCGACCGCAGCGACGTGGTACGCCGTGCGGTGGGCGACACCGAACGCCGCGGCGGTGCGCGTCGTCGACGCCGTCGGGATCGGCGTGAGCGGCGGCCGCCGCCGACCACGACCTCCTCGGCGAACGCGCCGACCATGACCGTCCCGAAGACCCGGTCGCCGACGGCGCAACCGTGTCGACGCCGTCGCCCACCTCGTCGACCACGCCGGCGAACTCGCTGCCGGGGACGAACGGCGGCGGCACGCTGATCTGGTACTCGTCGGCGACGATCAGGACGTCGGGGAAGTTCACCGCCGCGGCGCGCGACCCGCACCCGGACCTGGCCGGCGCCGAGCTCGGGCGCCGGCAGCTCGTCGACCACGCACGACCTCGGGCGGGCCGTAGGCCCGGACAGACCGCGGCCCGCACGTCAGGTGACGGCGTAGTCGGTGGTCTCGGCCAGGTCGGCCGCGCCCGCCATGAGGTCGAGGACGATCGGGCCGAAGGCCTGGAGCTTCTCGTCGTCGCCCGCGCGCTGGAAGCCCTGCTCGAGCACGATCGGCGAGCTTCCACTTGGCCAGGACGCACGTAGTAGTCGATGTCGTCGACCTGGCGACCCGACACCTCGGCGTAGTGCGCGAGGACCTGGTCGCGCGACGGCATGCCGCGTCATGTCGACGTAGCTCGAGCGTCGCCGGCTCGGGCCGTCGGTGTCCTCGGGCCAGCTGCTGCACGACCCAGCCGAGGTCGAGCTTCGGGTCGCCGACGGTGCCCATCTCCCAGTCGACGATGCGCGGCCAGCCGGGCCGGCGCGCCGTGCTCGGTACATGACGTTGGCGAACTGGTAGTCGCCGTGCATGAGGCCGGGGATGTAGTCGATCGGCTTGTGGGCGCGCAGCCAGGCCGAGGCCTCGTCGAAGCCCGGGCAGCTCGCGGCCCTTGATCCGCTCGAGGAAGCGCGGTCCAGCGGTCGACCTGGCGCTCGTGGAAGCCGTCGGGCCGGCCGAGGTCCTCGAGGCCCTTGGCCTGCCAGTCGACCTTCGACAGCAGCGCGATGCCCTCGACCAGCTGGTAGGCCGAGGCCCGGCCGGGCCTCGAGGTCGGTGTCGAACGGCGCCGGCCACGCTTGTCGCGCAGGCCCATCGGCGACCAGCCGTCGACGAAGCCCATCAGGTAGAAGGTCCGGCCGAGCACCGACGGGTCCTCGCAGCACGGCGACGGCCGCGGTGTGCGGCACGTCGGTGCCGTCGAGCGCCTCGATGATCCGCCACTCGCGCAGGATGCCCTCGTCGCGGTCGGCCGGGCGCGGTCGGCGGCGGGATGCGCAGGACGCAGTGCGAGGTCGCCGCGGCGGATCTCGTAGATCTCGTTCTGGGTGCCGCCGGAGAGGAAGTCGGCCTCGAGCGGCTCGCCCTTCGCCGGGCAGGCCCTGCTCGTCCATCCACGCGGCGAGCCGGTCGAGGTCGAGTCGCCGGTCGCCTCGGTCATCAGAGGTTCCCCACTTCGTGCTCGAGGAACTCGGCGAACTTGCCTCGCGCCGCGTCGACCTTGCTCGGGCATGTGCTCGGTCGGCCAGAGGTCGTCGCTGGCCTGGTAGTCGCGCAGCACCTGGCGGGCGACGGTGACCTTGTGCACCTCGGTCGGGCCGTCGGCCAGGCCCATCACGCTGGCGCCGTGCACCATGCCGAGGAACGGCATCTCGTTGGTGACGCCGAGCGCGCCGTGGACCTGCATCGCCCGCCACGCGATGTCGTGCAGCACGGTCGGCATCACGACCTTGACCGCGGCGATGTCCTTGCGGACCTTGCTTGTAGTCGTTGTACTTGTCGATCTCCCACGCGGTGTAGAGCACGAACAGCCGGAACTGCATGAGCTGGGCGTAGGAGTCGGCGATGTAGCCCTGCACGAACTGCTTGTCGGCGAGCAGGCTGCCCGGCGGTCTCACGGCTGAGCGCCCGCTCGCACATCATGTCGAGCGCCTTCTGGCGACAGGCCGATGGTGCGCATGGCGTGGTGGATGCGACCGCCGCCGAGGCGGGTCTGGGCGATGGCGAAGGCCTGGCCCTCGCCGCCGAGCAGGGCGTCGGCCGGGCACCCGCACGTCGTCGTAGTGGATGAGGGCGTGCGAGCCCTCGTCCTCGCGGCTCGCCGCCGAGGCCGACGTTGCGGACGATCTTGACGCCCGGGCGTGTCGGTCGGGCACCAGGAACATCGACATGCCCTGGTACGCGCTGACGTCGGGGTCGGTCACCACCATCACGATGAGGAACGACGCGGTGTTGGCGTTCGACGAGAAGAACTTCCAGCCGTTGATGACCCACTCGTCGCCGTCCTTGCACGGCCCGGGTCGTGAACAGCGTGGGGTCGGCGCCGGCGTGGGGCTCGGTCATCGAGTAGCAGGAGAAGATCTCGCCGTCGAGCAGCGGCTGGAGGTAGCTTCTCCTTCTGCTCGGTCGGTGCCGTAGTGGGCGATGATCTCGGCGTTGCCGGTGTCGGGCGCCTGGCAGCCGAAGATGATCGGCGCCCAGCTGCGACCGGCCGAGGATCTCGTTGAGCAGCGCGAGCTTGAGCTGGCCGTAGCCCTGGCCGCCGAGCTCGGGGCCGAGGTGGGTGGCCCACAGGCCCTGGTCGCGGACCTGCTCCTTGAGCGGGTCGATGACCGTGCGCCGCTCGGTCGTCGAGCGGCGTGAACTGCAGGTCCGGGCAGACGCAGGTCGAGCGGCTCGACCTCCTCGCGCACGAACGTCGTCGGCCCAGTCCAGCTTCTCCTGGAACTCGGGATCGGTCTCGAAGTCCCACGCCATGTGGCGTCCCCCTCTCGGTCGTCTGCCAGAATAGGATTCTGTGATCCAGAATGCAACTAGCACGACGGACGAACCCACGTGGCAGCCGAGCCCGACGACGTGGCCACGCGCATCGCCGACCGCACCCTGGCCCGAGGCCCCGACTACGCCGACGAGGTGCGCCGCCTGCTCGACGCCGGCCTCGAGGTCATGGCCCGCTGCGGCACCACCTCGCGGCCCCGGGTGGCCGACATCGTGGCGAGGCCGCCGGGCTGTCCAACGACGCCTTCTACCGGCACTTCCGCTCCAAGGACGCGCTGGTCACCGCCATCCTCGACGACGGCACCGAGCGCCTCCACGAGCTACCTGCGCCCACCAGATGGCCAAGGAGACCGACCCCCGAGGGGCAGGTGCGCCGCTGGGTCGAGGGCGTGCTGTCCCAGGCCGCCGACGACGAGATCGCGGCGACCACGCTCGCGGTGCTGTGGAACGGCGGCGCCGTCGACGGCACGGGCGCCGGCCGCCACGGCGGCCAGCGCCACCCTGGCCACGCTCCTCCACGAGCCGTTCGCCGAGCTGGGCAGCCCGGACCCCGAGCTCGACGCCTCGCTCGCCGCCCACGCCGCCATGGGGAAGCTGTCCGACCTCCTCTGGCAGGGCCGCCCCCCGGCCAAGTCCGACCTCGAGGGCATGACCCGCTTCTGCCTCGCCGCCGTGACTTCGGTGCCGTCGTGAGGGCCGTCCGGGGCCAGGGCGGTGCGCCCGTCCTCGTCGACGTGGACGACGTCCCCGGGCGAGGGCGAGCTGCTCAGCATGCGCTCGGTCGGCATCTGCTCGTCGGACCTGCTCTACCTGCGGGTCGGCACCGAGCACGTCCTCGGCCACGAACTGGCCGGGGTCCGGGCCGACGGCACGGCGGTGGCGGTCGAGGGCCTCTACGGCTGCGGGACCTGCGAGCACTGCCTCGACGGCCGGATCAACCTCTGCCCCCAGTCCACCCAGCGGGCCCTCGGCATGATGGCCGACGGCGGCATGGCCGAGCAGTTCCGGGCCCCGTCGGCCCGGCTGGTGGACCTGCCCGCCGGCCTCGACGTGTCCAGCGGGGCGCTGGTCGAGCCCGCCTCGGTGTCCTGGCACGGCGTGCGGGTCGGCGGCGTCGGCCCCGACACCCGGGTGCTGGTCGTCGGCGCCGGCTCGGTCGGCCTGCTGGCCGTCGCCGCGGCCCAGGCCATGGGCGCCCCCGAGGTCGCCCTCGCCGCCCGCCACCCCCACCAGCGGGCCATCGGCGAGCAGCTCGGCGCCACCGAGCCCGACGGCCTCTACGACCTCGTCATCGAAGCCGCCGGCTCAGCCGATGCCGTCCACCAGAGCATCGAGCAGCTCGCCCCCGGCGGGACGATCTCGGTCCTCGGCGTCCACTACGCCCCCGTCGAGGTGCCGTTCCTCCCGATGCTGAACAAGGAGGCGACCTTGATCACCTCCATGGGCTACTGCCGCCACGACGGCGGCCGGGACATGGCCCAGGCCGCCGAGATGCTCGCCGCCCGCCCCGAGCTGGCCGAGGCCCTCATCACCCACCGCTTCCCTCTGGAGGACGCCGCCGAGGTACGTGGCGAAGCGGGGTCCAACAAGAAGTCTTCGGAAACGGTTGCATCGACGCTGGGATATCACTAGAGTTACGTACACCAGTTCGTAGTCGACTGGGTCCCGGTCTCGGGGCAGGAGACGGCTACCTCAACACGCCGGATCCTGCCTGTGAGGGGAGGGAACGTGCCCGCCGAAGTCGACGATCTCGAACACGCCAGCCAGATGGTGGCCAAGGTCGCCTGGGGCAACGAACCCGCCGTCGCGGTCGGTGAGGCCATCGAGGCCATGTCTCGGTCCCGGAACCGGGTCGATACCGGGCTGTTGTTGGCGGTGCGGTCGTTCTCGGCCCGGGGGGAGCACCGAGTGGATGGGCATGTGAACGTCGCCGCGTATCTGCAGCACGCCTGCGGGCTGAAGAAGCGTGAGGCGTTGCGGCTCGCCCGCCTGTCCCGGTTCCTGGACCACCAGCCCGTGCTGGAAGCCGCGATGGTCGAGGGACGGATCAGTATCGATCACCTGGACCTGTTCTGTGATCTGCACCGGGAACGCCACGCCGAAGCGTGGACCGAGGCCTACGCCCTCCTGGTCGACTACGCCTCCGGAGCCCGGTTCGAGGACGTCGCCCGAGTCGTCCAACGCTTCGCGGACCAGCTCTCGCCCCGCGACGCCGATGACCGGTTCCAAGAACAGGTCGAGGGCCGCACCTTCACCAAAGCCACCACCATCGACGGCTTCGGGCACCTCCAAGGCTTCCTCGACCCGATCACCTACGCCATCTTCGCCGCCGAACACGACCGCCTCGTGGCCATCGAATACCAGAACGACCTCGCCATCGCCCGCGAGGTCCTCGGCCGGGACCCCGATCCTCTCGAGCTCGCCCAGATCACCCGCACCCCCACCCAACGCTCCGCCGACGCCCTGAAGGTGATGGCCCAACGGTCCAAGAGCCTCGCCGGTGGGGCGGTGGCCGCGGCGGCGGAGGTCGTGATCCACATGACCCAGGACCAGTACGAAGCCGGCGTCGCCCGCGACCTCGGCGACCCGACCGCCACCGCGGATCCCGACGGGTTCTGCGAGCTCGACGACGGCACCCCCATCTCCCCCATCGCCGCTCTCTACCTCGCCACGGTTACGAACTTCCGGCGCATCGTCTACGGCGCGGACGACGAGATCATCAACTACGGCAAAGCCCGCCGCGGCTACAGCCCCACCCCAATACGGGGCCCTACGGGCCAAGTACCGGCGCTGCGCGCACCCCTGGGGCTGTGACCGCAAAGGACGGTTCCTCCAAGCCGACCACATCCAAGAACACGAAGACGGCGGCCCCACCGACTGCGCCAACGGCCAATGCCTCTGCGGCTTCCACAACCGCTGGAAGACCAGACACAAACACGACCCACCCCGCACCACCCCCAAAGACACCGGCGCCCGCCGAGCAAGACCCCCCGACCGCTGCTGAACCTCGGGTTCCGCGTCAGGGAGCAGGCACTGCCTCCTGGCGGATGAGGGTGAACGTGCGGCGGGCGATCCGCCAGCCGTCGGGGGTGTCGACCAGCTCGTCGTCGTAGAAGCCGTCCCGCACGCCCGCACCGTTGTCGGGTCCCAGCACGAGCGCCTCGACGTAGCTGCGGGCAGTCGACGCCGTCATCGGCCGGGTGACACAGCGATGTTGGTGATCCGATGCAGCGTGTGGCCGCAGGCGTCGTGGACCACCCGCATCCACTCGGTGATCTCGTCCACGCCGTGCCAGAGGCCGATCTCGCCGTAGTCGGCCTCGCAGTCGTCGGTGAAGCAGGTCCGGAACAGGTCCCAGTCCCGCCGGTCGATCCCGGTCGCGTACCGATCAGCACCTCGGCCACGTCCTGGCGGACTTCCCGGTCCACGGTCTCGGGTGCCATCAGCCCACGTCCAGGGGGTGGTCATGAGCGTGCCGCCGTGTTCGGCCATGAGGCGGACGGCGTCGTTCTCGGCATGGCGCCGAGGGCCTGGGCGCCGTCGCGGAGCATGTCGCCGACGTACCGGGTGGGGCCGTCGGCCAGGTGGGCGATGGCCTCGGCGACCACCTCGTCGACCGTCGAGGCCCCGGGGATCGGCGTCGTGCTGTCGGGCGAGGACAGGACGCCGTCGCTCGGCCAGCAGGGTGCGCAGCGCCGGGGTGTCGGTGGCACCGAGGACCAGGCCCAGCACGTCGACGCCCTGGTCGTGGAGCTCGGCCCAGAGAGCTTCGGCCATGACCGTGTCGAAGGCCTTCGAGGCGGCGTAGGCGACCATGTTGGGCCCGCCGACCATGCCCGCCCCCGAGGACAGCAGAATGATCCCGCCCCGGCCCCGCTCGACCATCGGGCCGGCGAAGTGGTGGCAGACCTGCAGGGGCATGGGCAGTTGCGCTGGACCATCGCCAGCGCGGCGTCCACCGAGTTGGCCAGGAACGGCTGGTAGTCGGGGTCGGCTCCGGCGCAGTACATGAGCATCCCGACCTCGAGGCCTGCGGTCCCCTCGGCGCGGATCTCGGCCATGGCGTCCGGTCCCGCCAGGTCGACGGCGAGCGCTGGACCGCACGCTCACCGGTGTCAGCCCGCGATGGCGCCGGCCACCTCGTCGAGGACGGCCTGGCGGCGGGCCAGCAGGACCACGTTCAGGCCCCGCTCGGCCATGGCTCGGGCGTAGGCCGCCCCCACGCCGTCGGAGGCGCCGAGGACGAGGGCCCACGGCCCGTACTGCTCGGCGAAGGACTCGCTCCGGTCAGACACGGGGCAGCACGTCGTCGACGATGAGGCGGAGCGAGGCCCACGCCCGGTCGGGGGCCACGCCACCGCACAGCGGTTGGAGCCCGAGGTAGCCGTGGGTACGGACCATCTCGACCGCCTCGTCGGGGGTGAGGATCCGGTAGTTGCCCTCCTCGGCCCGCAGCTCCTCGACCGTGGTCGCACCCGAGCGGGTCACCGCCTCGTGGCCCTCGCCCAGCCAGGCCCCGTACTGCTGGGCGTCGTGGAGGAGGTGGGGGCCGATGGTGGCCCACGCCTCGTCGAGGTCCTCGGCCACGAAGACCGAACTGGGGGACGCCGCGGAGGGCACGAGGCAGGCCCCGGGCTCCCGGCCGACCCGTTCGGCCTCGGCGTTGTAGATGTCGACCAGCTCGGGCTTGTCGGCCTCGCCGATGAAGTCGAGCCCGAAGCGGGCCGCTCGCTTGGCCGCCGCCGGCGAGCCGCCGCCGTAGGCCAGCTTCACCCCACCCTCGGTGTAGGGGCCGGGGCGGATGGTCGCCGTGCGGCCCCGCCAGGTGACGGTCTCGCCGGCCAGGAGTGCCTGGAGGACGGTGAGGCGCTCCTCCATCTCGGCCCCCCGCTGAGCCGGGTCGATGCCGAACATGGCGAACTCCTCGGGGCGGTAGCCGAGGCCGATGATCGGGGTGACCCGGCCCCGGCTCAGGTGGTCCAGGACGTTGAGGTCCTCGGCCAGCTTGATGGGGTCGTACATCAGCAGCAGCAGGGCGGCGATGGTGAACGAGGTGGTCGTCGTCCGGGCGGCCATGGCCGAGGCCATGAGCAGCGGCGAGGGGAGGTAGCCGTCGTCGGAGGCGTGGTGCTCGGAGATGGCCACGGCGAGGCAGCCCTTGTCCTCGGCCCACTCGACCATGTCCAGGGCGGTGTCGTAGAGGTCCGCCATCGGCGTCGGCCCGGGGGCCCGCAGGTCGAAGCGCAGCAGGAACATCAGCCGAGTCTCACAGGGCGAACGAGGCCCCGCCGTTGAGCGGGTAGGTCTGGCCGGTGATCCAGGACGCCTGGTCGCTGGCCAGGAACACCGCGAGGGCGGCCACGTCCTCGGGCAGGCCGGGGCGACGGATCGCGTACTTCTGGAGCAGGCCCTTGGCCCGGGGGTTGTCCTCCTCGGCCCAGAAGGCCTCGCTGATCGGGGTCCGCATGGTCCCGAGGGCGATCGAGTTCACCGTCACGCCGTGGCGCCCGCCCTCCACCGCCAGGGAGCGCATCAGCCCGGCGGCGCCGGCCTTGGCCGCGGCGTACACCGCCATCTGGGCCTCGCCGGAGCGGGCCGCGTCGGAGACGATGGTGATGATCCGACCCCCGGCCCGGTCGATCATCCCCGGCAGCACGGCGTGGCAGCAGTGGAGGACGCCGTAGAGGTTGACCTGGAGGTACGCCTCCCAGTCGGCGGGCTGGGTCTCGGCGAACGGCGTCATCGCCGGCCAACCCTCGGCCCCGGCGTTGCCGGCGTTGTTCACCAGCACGTCGACGCCGCCGACGGCCTCGACGCCCGCCGTCACCGCGGCGTGGTCGGTGACGTCGAAGACGGCGCTGACCGCACGTGCCGCCCGCGCGCCTCGATCTCGGCCACGACGGTGGCGGCCCGCTCGGCGTCGAGGTCGTTCACCGCGACGGTGGCCCCGGCCTCGGCGAACCCGAGGGCGATGCCCCGGCCCACACCCTGGCCGGCGCCGGTGACCAGCGCCCGCCGACCGGTCGAGGTCGAGGGTGTACGGCTCAGGCGGCCGGCCACCTCGAGCAGGGCCTGGGTCGTGGCCTCGGGCTCGGTGATCATCAGGTCGTGGCCGGTGTCGATGGCCCACAGCCGCCCCTCGGCCTTCGCCGTGGCCATCAGCTCGGGGTCCCGGGTGGCCAGCGTCGAGGTGCAGACGATGTGGTACTGCGGGATGGCCCAGAGGGCGTCCTCGTGCTGCAGGTCGAGCGGCTGCTCGAAGCACTGCCAGGGGTGCGGCGTCAGGCGCTCGGCCATCCAGGCCAGGTCGTCGGGATCCTCGACGCCGTAGAGCAGGCCGGCGTCGGGCGCCGGGAGCAGGACCAGCTCCAGGCCGTCGACGGTCTCCCCGAAGGGGCGCACGGCCTCGATGACCGGTCCGGCGACGTCCGCGCAGGGACTGACCGTTGACGGGGTTGGCGGCGTCGAGGAACACCAGGCGCCCGACGCGGTCGGTCACGAGATCGGCCGCGCCGGTGATGACCATGCCGCCGTAGCTGTGGCCCACCAGGATCACGTCCCGCAGGTCCTCGGACTCGATGAGGGCGGCGACGTCGCCGGGCGTGGAGGTGGAGGTCGACGTGGGGCCCGAGCAGGTGGGCCCGGTCGCCGAGCCCGGTCAGGCTCGGGGCGTGGACCTCGTGGCCCTGCGGCCCGCAGGCGGCGGGCCACCCGCTGGTAGCACCAGCCCCCGTGACCGCCCACCGTGGACCAGGACATAGGTCGCCATCGGGAGATCATCCCTCAGGGGCCGGGCTCCACGGTCACGTCGATGGAGGAGGCGCCGCTGTCGGGCACCCGGGGCTGGCGCCACACCTCGACCGGGAAGGACACCGTGACCAGCGACTCGAACAGCCACAGCAGGTGGCGGTCCTCGTCGGAGATGCCGTCGAGGGCGACGCCCTTGAGGTAGTCGGTGCTGTCGGCCAGCCGGGGGAACGCGGCGTCGTAGAAGGCCTGGAGCTCGTCCATGGTGCTGGCGATGCGCTTGGCGTAGCGGTCGCCCTCGCTGGGCAGGGCCCAGTCGGCGAACGGCTCGAGGTCGGCGAAGTCGGCGGGCAGGGTGGGCGTGCTGCGTCATGTCTGGTCTCCTCTCAGGACGCAGCCGAGATCTGGACCGGGCTGCCCGGCTGGCTGCTCTCGTGGTCGGCCACGTAGCCGCGGGCGGTGGTGTGGAGGTGCCGGAGCAGGACCTCCTGGTCACACAGCGGGAACTCCGTGACCGCACCCGACTCGAGCATGATCTGGGTCGCCTCGAGGGTGTTGCCGTCCTGGAGGCCGTACTCCTTGAAGGTCACGACCGCGAGCTCCTGCTGGAGGCGCTCGTAGGCGTTGGTCGGGGGCACGAAGTAGAGCGAGCACTCGAAGATGTGGGTGTTGTACGACGTCGGCCAGTAGTGGTACGTCAGGTACCAGTTGGGCATCCAGATCAGCAGGGTGAAGTTGGGGAAGAACAGGAACGAGTCCTCGCCCCAGGCCGGGTGCCGGGCCGGGTTGAGGCCCTCGGGCAGCTCACCGACGTCGGGCGCGTCCCAGACGCCGAACAGGCCGCTGCGCAGCACCCGCTCGATGGGCTTGACCATGCCCAGGTCCTTCGGCGGGGACATGCCGCCCCAGGACGACACCATCGAGTGGGGGCCGTCCACGTCGTAGGCCAGGGCCTCGAAACCGAAGCCCTGGAGCTTGCGGGACTCCTCGTCGGTGGCCTGCTTCGCGTGCAAAACGGGTGCGTGGTAGAACTCCATGAAGGCGTCGATGAAGAGCTTCCAGTTGGCGCCGATCTCGGCCCGGTACGTGTGCTTCTGGGTCATGAGGTGGAACGGGTAGCCGTCGAGGCCCGCGCCGAGCCGGCCCAGGTACTCCTTGAGCGGCTGGGCGTCGGGATCGAAGTTCACGAAGATGAACCCCTCCCAGACCTCGACCTTGACCGCGGCCAGGCCGAAGGCGTCCTTGTCGAGGTCGAAGAACTCGCTCCTCCTGCTGCACGAAGGTGAGCTGGCCCTCGAGGCCGTAGCGCCACCCGTGGTACTTGCAGGTGAACTGGCGACAGGAGCCGTTCGACCTCCTCGCCGGGGTAGTCGTTCCACACCAGCTTGTTGCCCCGGTGGCGGCACATGTTGTGGAAGGCCCGGACCTCGCCGCCCATGTCCCGGACGAGCACGACGGAGGTGTTGGCCCCGTCCAGCTCCTTGGTGAAGTAGCTGCCGTTCTTGGGCAGCTGCTCGACCCGGCCGACGTTCAGCCACGTCTTCTTGAAGATGGCCTCCTGCTCCAGCGCGTAGTGCTGGGGAGACGTCGAGTCGTCGTAGTTGACGGGCTCGGTGGCGAGCCCGAAGTGCTCCGTCCAGCTGCCCTCTTCGGGCTTGGTGAAGTGCGCCATGGTGCGTCGGTTCCTCCGGTCGGCGTGACAGCAACGGACGATAGCATGGATCTTGTCTGAGTGAGAAGCCCGTTTCCGCTCAGGCCGATCCGCCCTCGACGAACGGGAAGATGCGGGTGAAGTCGGCCCCCGGCTCGGCTTCGGCGAACCGGTCCCAGACCGCCGCGGTGACCGGCGCGAGGACCGACGGTCCGGCCTGGTCCCGGACCGCCTCCAGGTACAGGCGGACGTCCTTGGCCATGAGGGTGTTGGCGAACCCGGCCGCGTAGGCCTCGGTGAGCACGTGGTTCGGGAACTTGTCGGTGGTCGCCGCGCTCTGGCCGCTGGAGGCGTTGAGGACCTCGAGCATCGTGGCCAGGTCGAGGCCGAGGGTCCGACCGAAGGCGATCGCCTCGCTGGTCGCCGCCAGCGCGGTGGCGGACAGGAAGTTGTTGAGCAGCTTCAGACCCTGGCCCATCCCGGGTCGGTCACCGACCCGGCGCGTCCGGTCGCTGAGGCCGCGCAGGACAGCGTCGACGGGTGCGCAGTCGGCGTCGGTCCCGGCGTACATCACCGACAGGGTGCGGGCCCGGGCGCCGGCCACCCCGCCCGACACCGGCGCGTCGACGAAGCCGATCCCGGCGTCGGCCAGCCGGGCCCCGATCGACTGGGAAGCGGCGACCCCCGACGTCGAGGTGTCCACGACGTGGGCCACGCGCCGACCCTCCACCGTGGCCAGGGTCGTCGCGACCTGCTCGGCGACGGCCCCGTCGGGGAGGCTGAGGACCACGACGTCGGCGACACGACCCACCTCGGCCAGGTCGGGCACGAACCGGGCGCCGTCGGGGCTCCGAGCGGGGCCGGCCCGATCGTGGGTCGCCACCTCGTGACCCGCGGCGACCAGGTTCGCGGCCAGGACGGCCCCCATGTTGCCGAGGCCCACGAACCCGACGGTGGTCACGCCTCGCCCGCGTCCCGCTCGGCCCGCACCGCCAGCAGGGCCCGCTTGGCCGCCACGCCGGCCGGCGCCGCCGCAGTAGGCGGCGATCTGGAACAGGAGCTCGTCCAGCTCGTCGTCGGTCACGCCCGTCTGCGCCTGGGCCCCGGCGTGGAGGGCGAACTCCTCCATGCGCCCGAGGGCGGCGGTCATGGCCAGGACCAGCAGGCTCCGGTCCCGGGGGCTCAGTGCCCCCTCCCGGGCCCAGACGCCCCACGCCATCGAGGTGAGGTGGTCCTGGAACTCGGCCAGGACGGGGTTCGGCTCCGCCGTCTGGCGGTCCACGTACTCGTCGCCGAGCATCGCCCGGCGCATGGCCCGGGCCGCCGCCAGGTCCTCGGTCTCGTCCATCGGGTCCCCCAGGTCAGGCGTCACGGCCTCGGTCGTGCCGAGAACGTGATGCTAGACATCGGAGAACCTGCGTTCCACACCGCCGGCCGGGGGGCGACTTGCGCCCGGCCCACCGGCTAATAGAGTGGGCGCTCACCTACCAACGTCGCGCCGTATCCGGCAGCCGGCGGGGACGACACCAGAGGGGACCCTGATGAGGTTGAAGCGACTGCGGAGGAGCGGCGCGCTCGCCCTGGCGGCGATGCTGCTCGTCGCCGCCTGCACGGCGGGCGACGACGAAGCCACCGACGACACCACGGCGGACACGGCGTCGACGGAGACGACGCCGTCGGCCACCGGCCCGGCCCCCGGGGTCACCGACGACGCGATCAAGATCGGCGTCACCTACGTCGACGTCGCCTCCCTCGTGGCGTCCGGCCTCAACTACGACCTCGGCGACCACGAGGCCGTGTACCAGGCCCTGTTCGACGACATCAACGCCAACGGCGGCATCAACGGCCGCCAGATCGAGCCCGTCTTCGCCCCGATCGACCCGACCAACCCGGCCCCGGCCGAGGAGAAGTGCGTCCAGCTGACCGAGGACGAGGACGTCTTCATGGTCATCGGCTTCTTCCTCAACGATGCGGTGCTGTGCCCGGTCTCCCTCCACGCCACCGCCGTGGTCGGCGGGACCCAGAACGCCGAGACCGCCGCCCAGGCCGAGGCCCCGTGGCTCACCTGGACGCCCGACACCGACCAGCCCGAAGCGGTCACCCGGGCCTTCGCCGATGCCGGCGAGCTCGAAGGCACCGTCGGCGTGTACGGCGCCGAACGGGATCAGGTCACCATCGAGGACACCGTGCTGCCCACCCTCGACGAGCTCGGCGTCGAGGTGGCCGAGACCGGGATCATGGACGCCCCGGCCGATGACCCCACAGCCGTGCAGGCCTCGGTCCAGACCATCGCCCAGCGCTTCGAGGCGTCGGGGGTCGACACGGTCGTCATCGTCGGCGCCAGCGGCCAGGACTGGCCCACCGCCATGGCGGAGAACGACTCCTACCGCCCGAAGCTGCTCTTCCTCGAGCAGACCGGGGCCCGCGCCTTCTACACGAACGCGGCGACGACCGACACCTCGGTGCTCGAGGGCTCGCTCCTCGGCGGCGGCTACGGCCCCGACCAGGCCCGCTTCGATGAGGCGGCCATGCAGGCGTGCGTCCAGATCGCCACCGACGCCGGGGTCGAGGTCCCGTCGCCCGACGAGGTGGGCAGCGACGACCCGTCGAACCAGCCCTACCAGGCTGCGTTCCAGGCCTGTCCCGACGTCGACATCATGCGGGCGTGGCTCGAGGCGGCGGGTGAGGACCTGAACTACGGGACTCTCGCGGCCGCCGCCGACGGCCTCGAGGTCGCCGTCTCCGGCGACCCGGCAGCCCGGACCTTCGGTGCCTTCCCTGCGGCCGACGGGAACCCCGCCGCCTATCTGTTCGCCTGGGACGAGGACGAGCAGAACTACCTCCCGGTCGACGGCTAGAACAGGGCCGTGACCACCAGCGTCGGGATCGTCACCGGCGCCGGCCGGGGGATGGGCGCCGCGTGCGCGGCCCGGCTCATCGACACCGTCGACGTCCTGCTCCTGGTCGACCGGGAGCAGGACGGCACGGTGGCTCTGGCCGCCGAGCTCGCCGCGGGTGACCACCGGGGCGTAGCGGAGCCGTTCGTCCTCGACATCACCGACGGCGGCGGGCTCGCCCGGCTGGCGGACCGGGTGGCCGAGCTCGGGACGTTGCGGTCCGTCGCCCACGCCGCCGGGGTCTCGCCGACCATGGCCGCCTGGCAGGACGTGCTCACCGTCGACCTCGTCGGCACGGCGCTCCTGGTCGACACCCTCGTGCCGCTCACCGGCGAGGGCACGGCGATCGTCTGCTTCGCGTCGATGGCACCGCTCCTCGTCGGCGACCCCGATCCCACCGTCGACGTCGTCCTGGACGAGCCCCTCCACCCGGATCTGGCGGCCCGTCTGCACGACGTGCTCGGCCCGTCGGTCGAGGACCCCGGCATGGCCTACGTGTGGGCCAAGCGGGGCGTGCAGCGACTCGTGCAGCGCGAGGCGGTGCGCCTCGGCCGGCGGGGCGCTCGCATCGCCTCGGTCTCACCGGGGATCATCGACACGCCGATGGGCCGCCAGGAGGCGGCGGCCCGCTCGACCAACGACCTGCTGGTCAGCCACACCCCGCTCGGTCGGGAGGGCCGGCCCGAGGAGGTGGCGGCCGTCGTGGCCTTCCTGCTCTCCGACGAGGCCAGCTTCGTCAACGGCATCGACATCGCCGTGGACGGTGGCGTGGTCGCCGCCCTCCGCACCGGCCCCGCGGTCGACCTCGCCCCGGACTGAGGCGAGCTCAGCCCTCGTTCAGCCGCCGGACGGCGAGCAGCACGCCGTCCACGATGCTCTGATAACCGGTGCAACGGCAGATGTTGCCGGAGAGGGCCTCCCGGATCTCGGCCTCGTCCGCGGTCGGGTTCTCCTCGAGCAGGGCCACCGTGGTCATGACGAAGCCGGGGGTGCAGAAGCCGCACTGGAAGCCATGGGCCTCCCAGAACGCCTGCTGGACGGGGGCCAGCTGATCGCCGTCGGCCAGGCCCTCGACGGTGCGGACCTCGCGGCCCTCGGCCTGAACGGCCAGGACCAGGCACGAGCGCACGGCGTCGCCGTCGAGCAGGACGGTGCAGGCGCCACACACCCCGTGCTCACAGCCGAGGTGGGTGCCGGTGAGGCCGAGCTCGTCCCGCAGGAGGTCGGCCAGGGTGAGGCGGGCCTCGATGGCGGCCTCCACCGGGGCGCCGTTGACGGTGAGCCGGGTCGGCTCGCTCCTCGGCTCGGTCATGGAGTTCCTCCTGCCCGTTCGGCGGCGGTGGTGAGCGCCCGCCGGACCACGACCCCGGCGAGGTGGCGCCGGTAGGCGCTGGTGCCGTGGGTGTCGGCGGCCGGCTCCAGGTCGGCCACCGCATCGACGGCGGCCGCGGCGAAGGTGTCGGCCGAGGCCGGGGCCCCGGCCAGAGCGGCCTCGGCGGCTCCGACCCGGACAGGACGGTCGCCGACCCCGAACAGACAGATGCGGGCCTGGGTCACGGCACCGCCGTCACCCACGGCGACCATCGCCGCCGCGCCGACCAGGGCGAAGTCGCCGTGGCGCCGGGCCACCTCCTGGAACGACCAACCGGCACCCGGCTCGGTCACCGGCAGGCGGACCTCGACCAGGCACTCGTCGTCGGCCAGCGTGGTGCTGAAGTGGCCCCGGAAGAAGCCGTCGGCGGCGACGACCCGCTCGCCGGCGGGGCCCCGGACCACCAACTCGGCCTCGGTCACCAGCGCCACTGCCGGCAGCTCCGCCGAGGCGTCGGCGTGGGCGATGCTGCCGCCGATGGTCCCCCGGTTGCGGATGGCCACGTGGCCGATGTGGGGCAGGGCCTCGGCCAGGACGGGGAGCCGTTCGGCGACCACCGCCGACCGCTCGGCGTCGCGCTCGGAGGTCGTGGCGCCGACGGCCAGGTACCCGCCATGGTCCTCGATCCCACCGAGGGCCGAGACCCGGGTGACGTCGACCAGTTGGGCGGGGCGGGCCAGGCGCATGGCCAGCATCGGGACCAGGCTCTGGCCGCCGGCGATGATCTTGGCCTCGTCACCGTGCTCGGCGAGCAGGGCGAGGACCTCCTCGATGGAGTCCGGGGCGGTGTAGGCGAAGGGCGCGGGCTTCATGCCGGCGGCACCACCCCGGCCAGCTCCAGGATCCGCGATGGCGGCAGGTGCTGCTCGGTGATCCGGGCCCCGAAGGGCCCGAGGGCGTCCTCGATGGCCGAGACGAGGGCGGCGGGCGAGACGATGAACCCGCCCTCGCCGACGCCCCGGAAGTTCACGTCGGGATCGGTGAGCATCGTCTCGACGTGGTGGATCTCGATGCGGGGCACCGTGGTGCTGCTCGGCATCAGGTAGTCCATGAACGTGCCCGCCTGGGGCTGGCCGTCCTCGTCGTAGGCGGCGTGCTCCAGGAGCACGGCGCCGATCCCCTGGGCCACCCCGCCCCGGACCTGGCCGGCGACGATCGCCGGGTTGACCGCGACCCCGCAGTCCTCGACCACCAGGTAGCGCTCGACCTCCACGAGACCGGTGTCGAGGTCCACCTCGACGATGCAGCAGTGGGTGCCGCCGGACCAGCCCGACTCGCCACCGTCATAGGAACGGGTGACCTTCAGGCGGTCCGGCTCATCCGCGGCCCGACCGGCCAGCTCCGCGAGATCGAGGCGCACGGTCGGGGTGCCCCGCACGGACACGACACCGTCGACCAGCTCCAGGTCGTCCGCGTTCGCCTCGAGCACGTCGGCCGCGAGGTCCAGGACCTTGGCCTTCAGCTCCCGGGAGCCGTGGAGCACGGCCCCGTTGGCCATGGTGGCGGCCCGGCTGCCGCCGGTGCCGATCATCGCCACCGGGGTGATGTCGGTGTCGCCGTAGCGCACGACGACGTCGTCCATGGCCACGCCGAACTCGTCGGCGGCGACCTGAGCGAGGGTGGTCTCGTGACCCTGGCCGTGGGGCTGCTGGCGGGTGACGATGACCAGCGTCCCGTCCGGCTCGACCGACAGGTGCGCCACCTCCTCCCCCATGATGTCCATCCGGGCCTGCCCCGGGACCTTGGGGCCGGGCGCCGGCTCCAGGTAGGACGCCATCCCGATGCCGAGGTAGCGGCCCTCTGCCCGAGCGACGCGCTGACGGTCGGTGAAGCCGACCCAGTCGACGAGGTCGGCGGCTTGTTCGACGCTCTCCTGGGTGGTCACCGCGGTGTACGGCTGGCCCGTCAGCATGGCCAGCGGCGGCTCGTCCCGCACGATGTAGTTGCGGCGCCGGATCTCGACCCGGTCGATGCCCAGCTCGACGGCGACGAGGTCGAGCAGTCGTTCCCGCAGGAAGTCCGCGGTGGCCCATGGCCCCCGGTAGGCGACATAGGAGGCCTTGTTGGCGTAGAGCGAGGTGGCGGTGACGTCGAGGGCCTCGATCCGCGACGGCCCCTGGAACATCCGGGGGATGGTCATCACCTGCATCGATCCGGGGAAGGGCTCGGCCGGGTAGGCCCCCAGGTTGATCTTCACGTCCATCCGCACGCCGAGGACGACGCCGTCGGCGGTGACGGCGGCCTCGACATCGGCCATCTCCTCGCGGGCCTGGCCGGAGGCGGCAAGGTGCTCGAAGCGGTCCTCCACCCACTTGACCGGACGACCGAGGGCCTTGCTCGCCGCGGCGACGGCCACCTCCTCCCGGGCGACGCTGTTCTTGAGCCCGAAGCCGCCACCCACGTCACCGGTCAGGACCCGGATGTCCTCCATCGGGACTCCGATCTGAGCGGGCAGGGCCATGCGGTACATGTGGGGCGACTGGGTCGAGGCCCAGAGGGTGAGCTTCCCGGCCTCGGCGTCCCAGTCGGCGACGATGCCGCGGCCCTCCATCGGCACCGGGGCGTGACGGTGCACGGCGATGCCGGCCCGCACGACCCGATCCGCCCTGGCGAAGGCGCCCTCGATGTCGCCGAGCGCGACCGGCATGGAGAGGTTGACGTTGTCCCCCAGCTCCTCGTGGAGCAGGGGCTTGTCGGGGTCGACGGCGTCGGCGTAGGTGACGACGGCGTCGAGCATGTCGATGTCCTCGACGACCAGCTCGGCGGCGTCCTCGGCCACCCGCCGGCTCTCGGCCACGACCAGGGCGATCGGGTCACCGACGTGGCGGACCTTGTCGGTGGCCAGCGCGTAGAAGGTGGGCAGGGCCATGCCCGGGATCATGTTGAACCCGGACACGGCGCCACCGACGACCGGCTCGGTCAGGGCCTTCAGGTCCTCGCCGGTGTAGACGGCCACCACCCCGGGCAGCGCCCGCGCCTCGCCCGCGTCGACCGACCGCAGCCGTCCGTGGGGCACCGCACTGCGCAGGAAGGCGGCGTGCAGCATCCCGGGCCGGGTCACGTCGTCGAGGTAGTGGCCCTTCCCGCTCAGGATCCGCGGGTCCTCGACCCGCTTCACCGACATCCCGACCGAACGGCCGCCGACGGTGTCCATCAGGGCGCCGACCTCTCGGCTCCGGCGAAGGCGCCGCGGAGGGCCTCCACCTGGGCGGCGTGGAAGCGGCGGGTCACGGCGGCCTTGGGGGCCATGCCGTCGAAGCCGTGGAACGCCCCCTCGACGACGTCGAGCGAGCAGGCGACCCCCGCCGCCCGCAGGCGCTCGGCGTAGTCGACGTCCTCGTCGTGGAACAGATCCAGGCTCCCCACCCCGATCCAGGTCGGCGGCAGGCCGGACAGGTCCTCACTGCGGGCGGGAGCGGCGAGCGGGCTGACCTCCGGCGCGCCGATCGGCAGAGCGGTGTAGGCGGTCCAGCCGAAGGCGTTGCTGCGGTTGTTCCAGAGGCGCAGCGGCTTCTCGTCGATGTCGGTGCGGAGTGCGGTGCGGTCATCGAGCATCGGGTACACCAGCAACTGGAACACCGGATCGACCTCGCCCCGGTCCCGGGCCAGCAGGGCCAGCCCCGCGGCCAGCCCCCCACCCGCGCTGGCTCCGCCGATGGCGATGCGCTCGAGGTCGACATCGGGCTGGGCCGCCAGCCAGGCCAGGGCGTCGTGGCAGTCCTCGAGGGGCACGGGGAACGGGTGCTCGGGGGCCAGGCGGTAGTTCACGGCGGCCACCACGCATCCCGTCGCCTCGACGAACGCTCGGCAGAGCCGATCGTCCTGGGCCGCGGCGCCGATGACCATGCCGCCACCGTGGATCCACAGGAGGCCCGGATGCGGGCCGTCGCCCGAGGACGGACGCTGGACCCGCACGGTCACCTCGCCCACGTCGACGACGGTCACCCCCTCGGGCCGGCGCCGTTCCATGAGCCGCACCCCCGCCCGGATGAAGGGCAGTGAACGTCGCCCGACGGCCCCTCGGGGAGCAGCCGGGCGACGCGTCGCAACTCCGGATCGAACGGCGATTCCCCCATCGGGCCCCATGCTAAGCAATCGCCCAGCACGGGCAGGAAAACGAGGGACTCCTGATCGTCAGGCGCCGTCGTCGAGGTCGCAGATGGCGCGCTCGACGTAGGCCAGGGTCGCCTCGTGGCCGGCGGTGACGCCGAGGGCGCCCTCGAGGGCGAGCACCTGGGAGAGGCCGGTCATCAGGAGCAGGGCGACGATCGGCGGCAGCTGGTCCTCGTCGACGCCCCGGGTCGGCGAGCGCTCGGTCGACGGCCTCGACCTGGGCGGCCCGGAAGCGCTCGGCGTAGCGGGCGATCTCGGCCCGGATCGCCTTGCGGTGGTTGGCCAGCGCCATGAACTCGATCGTGAACCGGCGCACCGCGGGGATCGGCGTTGAGCCGCCAGAGGTTCCGCGAGCGAGCCGTCCTCGGCGATGGCCCGCTCGAAGCGGTCGAGGTTCTCTTCGGCCCGGCGCCGGAAGACCTCGATGAAGAGGTCGTCCATCGTGCGGAAGTAGTAGTGGACGAGCTGGGGCTTCAGCCCGGCCTCGGCCGCGACCCGCCGCGAGGTGACCGCGGCGTAGCCCTCCTCGCAGCAGGAGCCGCTCGGCGGCGTCGAGCAGCTGGGCGCGGGTCTTGCGAGTCCTTGGCGCCGATCCGACGGGTCGAGGGCGGCGGCCATCGCCGACACCTTGCCACGTCCGTCGCCGCGATGCTAAGCAACTGCACAGCAGTGCTGTGCAGATGCACAGCAGTCGACCGACGAGAGGGCACCCGCGTGAGCGACTGGACGACGATCGACTACTTCACCGACGAGTCGCTGGTCGAGGACCCGTACCCGTACTTCGACGAGCTGCGCGCCGGAGTGCCCGGTGCTCGCCGCTCCCCCACCTCGGCGTGGTGGCCGTCACCGGCTACGACGAGGCATGGGAGATCTACCGGGACACCGACACCTTCTCGTCGTGCAACTCGGTGATCGGGCCCGTACGCCACGTTCCCGGTGCCGCTCGAGGGCGACGACATCACCGAGATCGTCGCCGCAGTACCGCGACCAGCTCCCGATGCACGAGCACATGGTCACCATGGACCCGCCCGAGCACACCCGGGAGCGGGCGATGCTGATGCGGCTGCTCACCCCCGGCGCCTCAAGGACAACGAGGCGTTCATGTGGCGGCTCGCCGACCAGCAGCTCGACGAGTTCGTCGCCGACGGCCGCTGCGAGTTCATCACGCGCCTACACCCAGCCCTTCGCCATGCTCGTGGTGGCCGACGTGCTCGGCGTGCCCGAGGAGGACCACCAGCGCTTCCGCGAGGGCTTCGGCCTCGGCGGCCGATCGGGCACGGTCGGCGCCGGCGCCGAAGGGCATCGTCGGCGAGAACCCGCTGTCCTGGCTCGACGAGTGAGTTCGCCGAGCTACATCGAGGACCGGCGGCGCGAGCCCCGCGAGGACGTGCTCACCAAGCTGGCGCTGGCCACCTACCCCGACGGCACCATGCCGCCGGTCATCGTCGGTCGTGCGCACCGCGACCTTCCTGTTCGCCGCCGGCCAGGAGACCACCGCCCGCCTGCTCGCCGCCGCGATGAAGCACCTCGCCGAGCACCCCGAGATCCAGGACGCAGCTGCGGGCCGACCGCGCGCTGCATCCCGAACTTCCTCGAGGAGGTGCTGCGCATCGAGAGCCCGGTGAAGACCGACTTCCGCCTGGCCCGGCGCACCACGACCGTCGGCGGGGTCGACATCAAGGCCGGCACCCCGGTGATGCTGCTCAACGGCGCCGCCAACCGCGACCCGCGGCGCTTCGAGTGCCCCGCCGAGTTCCGCATCGACCGGCCCAACGCCGAGGCCCACATGGCCTTCGGCCGCGGCGCCCACTCCTGCCCGGGCGGCCCGCTGGCCCGGGTCGAGGGCCGCGTCAGCCTCGAGCGGATCCTCGACCGGATGCGGCGACATCCGCCTCTCCGAGGAGCACCACGGCCCGGCCGGCGCCCGCAGCTCCGCTACGAGCCGACCTGGGTCCTCCGGGGCCTCACCAAGCTCCACCTCGAGTTCGAGCCGGCCGGAGGCTCAGCGACTGTCCTCTGAACCAGAACGGGCACCCACTCACTACTGTCCGCCGGGCGGGCGAGGGCCGCGCCGAGGGGGACCGATGACGGCACGGACCAGGCGATCGAGATCACCGGGCCCATCCCGGGGACCGGCGCCAACCGGATGCCGGCGGTGCTCGGCGACCAGTACGGGTACGTCGAGGAGGAGTTCTTCCTCCAGGGTGACGCCCGGTCCTACCGCCCCGTCGGCGAGGAGGGCGAGGACGGGGCCTGGGCCGTGGAGCCCGACGGGACCGCGCCATACAAGACCCGGGTCCTGGTGCGGCGACCGGCCGACCTGGCGGCCTTCAACGGCACCGTGGTCGTCGACTGGTTCAACGTGACCGCCGGCGTCGACGGCGACCCCGACTTCGGGCTGCTGTACCCCGTGCTCCTGAGCCGGGGGTTCGTCTACGTCGGGGTCTCCGCCCAGCAGGTGGCCATCGGCGGCGGCCAGAGCGCGCTCGACATCCCCGGGGTGCCGAACATGGCCCGCCAGCCCCTGACCGAGAGCGACCCGGAGCGCTACGGCACGCTGGTGCACCCGGGCGACGCCTTCTCCTACGACATCTACGCCCAGGTCGCCGCGGCCGTCCGCCGGGGCGACCTCCTCGGGGGGACGGTGCCCCGCCACGTGCTCGCCGTCGGCGAGTCCCAGTCGGCCTTCCGCCTCGTGGCCTTCATCAACGCCGTCCAGCCGCTGACCGGCGCCTTCGACGGCTTCCTCGTCCACAGCCGGGGTGGCAGCAGCGCCCCGGTCGCCGGCAGCGAGGTGCAGGGTCGCCCCGAGGAGGGCCTGCCGGTGCGGATCCGCACCGACATCGACGTCCCCGTCCTCCAGTTCGAGACCGAGACCGACCTCGTCCTGCTCAACTACCTCGCCGCCCGCCAGCCCGACACCGACCGGATCGTCACCTGGGAGGTCGCCGGGTCCGCCCACGCCGATGCCTCCCTCCTCGAGTACGGCCGGATCGCGAACCCGGACGTCGAGTTCGACCTCGGGGCGTTCATCCCGACGATGAACCGGGGCCCCCAACGGGAGGTCCTGCGGGCGGCCTTCATCGCCCTGCACGAGTGGGTCGTCACCGGCACGCCCCCGCCCCCCGGGGACCCGATCGAGTCCAGCGACGGCGTGCTCCGCCGTGATGCCGATGGCAACGCTCTCGGCGGCATCCGCACGCCGGCCGTTGACGCCCCCGTCGCCGCCCACTCCGGCGAGAGCGCGGGGGACGAGATCATCTTCCAGCTCTTCGGCTCCACGATCCCCTTCACCCCCGAGCAACTGGCCGCCCGTTACCCGACGCACGAGGACTACGTCACCGCGGTGACCGCGTCAGCCGACGCCGCCGTGGCCGCCCGCTTCCTGCTGCCCGAGGACCGCGATCGCCTCATCGAGGAGGCCGAGGCCGCACCGATCCCGACCTGACCGGTCGGTGGGATACTGCCGTCCCGTGTCCGCCGAGCCCGTGAACCCACCCCCGCCCGCCGGGGCGCGAACGGCGGCGGAGACCGTGGCCGAGCTGATCCGGTCCCAGATCGCCACCGGCCAGCTCAAGCCGGGTGACCGCCTGCCGTCGGAGCGGGCCCTGCTCGAGCGCTACGACGTCGCCCGGCCCACCATGCGCGGCGCCCTGCGCCTCCTCGAATCCGACGGGCTGGTCAGCATCGAGCGGGGGATGAAGGGTGGGGCCCGGGTGACCGAGCCCGACATCACTCCCCTGGCCCGCCGGGTGGGCCTGCACCTGCAACTGCGGGGCACCGACCTCCAGGAGCTGATCGCGGCCCAGGCGGTGATCCAGCCCGGCGTGGTCGCCCTGGCCGCCGGCGCCCACGACGCCGAGGACATCGCCCACCTCCGAGCGGCCGCCGGCCGGGCGGGCACGGCAACGACCGTCGAGGGCTTCCTGGACGCCGTCGCCGACTTCACCGACGCGCTCCTCCGATCCGCCCACAACGAGGCCCTGACGCTCTACGCCGAGCTCACCGGCGCGCTCCTCCACGAGGGCCTGGGCGCCTACGTGGCCGAGCTCCAGATCGGCTTCGATCTGATCGAAGAGGCGATGACCTCCTCAGTCCGCCGCTTCCACCTCCTGGTGGACCTGATCGAACAGGGTGACGCCGCCGGGGCCGAGGCCTCGTGGCGGGAGTACCTCCGCCTCAGCGGCGCCGCCCCCGACGTGCCGTCACCGCTCGAGGTCTACCGGCAGCAGACCGGCCCCTGACCGTCGTCAGCGAACTGGCACCGGATTTCCGGCCCCCGACCCGCAGATCCGGTGCCAGAACGAGGTCGGTCGGGCTAGGCGACGACGACGCGGACCCGGCCGAGGTTCAGGACCCGGGCGAAGGGCGAGTCCACATCACCCTGGCGGTGGCTGGCCACCCGCAGGGCCGGGAAGTACGTGCCCGGCTCGCTGAAGGCGTAGGTGGTGGTCAGGCCGAGGCGGGTGGCGGAACCGTCGAGGCCCTCGGTCGGGTGCGGGAAGTCCCCGGCGCCCTCGAAGTCCCACTCGGCGGTCACGATGGTGCCGGTGCCCGGGGGCACGACGATCTCGGCGACGAACTCGACGTCCTCGCCGACGCCGACCTCGGCCCGGGAACGCCCGTTGGCGGTCACCGTGACCACCGCCTGGAGGCTCTTGCGCTCCGCGGCGGTCGCCGGCACCACGATCTGGCCGTCCATGACCTCGTACTCGGTCGAGGCGGGCGGCACCCGGCCGTGCTCGACCCAGCTCGCTCAGGTCCCGGAGGGCCTGCTGGAGCACGCCGGCGTAGGAGACCGCCCGCGTCGTCCGCACCGGGCGGGGGTCGTCCGCCAACACGTTGGGCGAGGTGTGCATGGCGTGCTCGATGAACCAGACCCGGTAGTGATCGTCGAGGTCGTCGCCGAGGACCTCCTCGACCCGGGACCGGTACCAGTCGGCCTGCCACGGCGAGCAGGTCTCGTCCATCATCGCCTCGACCACGATCATCTTCCCGGCGAAGCGCCCGCTCTGGATCGAGCCGCCACCGCCCTGGGCGAACTTCATGCCGATGATCTCGGGGCGCTGGGGGTAGATGGGCTCGCCGCCCGCACAGAACTGGGCGAAGACCGGGTACTCCTCGATGTCGGGCACCTGGTGACGGTGGTAGGTCTGGGACGCCAGGTAGATCGAGTTGTCCACGGTGACCTCGTCACCGGCCTCGAAGCGGCGCATGGCGTCGGCGTTGTTCTCGCCGAAGCCGGTCATCACCAGGTCGCCGATGACCTGGGAGATGTGCAGCATGGCCCCCTTGCCGTCCCCGCTGTTGAGGATGAGGGACGCCCCCTGGAGGTTGCCCTCGGGCATCTCGGCCAGGCGCAGCGCGGCCGGCATGTCGTGCTCGCTGTCGCCGAACATGGCCGACATCGACATGGGTAGGCCCAGCTCGGTGGCCTCGGACTGGAGCACGACCTGGCTGATCGTGGTGTCGTGCTGCACCCGGGCCGCGGCCAGGGAGGCGGGGAGGTCCGCCCCCAGGTACCCGGGCTCGGACCAGAACAGGTCGAAGTACTCGGGGTCATAGCCGATGACCTTGTCGATCAGGCTGCAGAACACGCCGGTGTACCCGGCAGCCACGCGCTCGACGTCGAACCAGACGTCGAGCGGGAAGCCCATCCTGGTGACCTCGGCCAGGGCCTCCCGCTGTTCGACGGTCAGGCCCGTCCACGGGTCGCCGCTGCCCCCGACCTCGACGGCGTCGACGATCTGGGGGAACACGTCGTGCAGGATCCGGATGGCGTGGGCCTGGACGGTGAAGAGGTTGGGCAGGCTCAGCGGGGAGCCGTGGACGAAGGGCACCGCCCCGTCCCAGACGTCGACGGTGTTCTCGATGCAGCCGATCGTCTTGTAGGCCCCGCCGCTGCCGCCGTACACGTAGCCGTAGGGCCGGTGCTCGCCGTACATCTCCGCCGCCAGCTCGCGGGAGTAGCGGGCCACCGCCGCACTGGCCCGGTAGCCGACCAGGGTGGGGTCCTCGCCGGGGAACATCACCGTCCGGCCGAGGTTCGACTCCACGAGGTAGCCGCCGCTGGCCACGGCGAAGTCGATGGAGCCGCCCATCATCCCGCCGAGGATCATCGGCGCCGCGTTCTCGAAGCCCGAGATGGGCATGAGGGGCTGGAAGAAGCGCCCCTCGTAGTGCTCCTCGGGCGGGAAGTACATGGAGAACTTGGTGTCGGTGCCCTCGAAGCTACCGTGCACGTACCGGTGGCGGACCGGATCGTCCCGCCACTCGTCCACATCGAGGACCGCCGCCCCGAACTGCGGGTCCTTGGAACCGATCGTCCCTGCCCTCACGTGTCGTCCCCCTGGTCATGGCCACGCCGGCGCGCAACCGCTCACCTCGGGCGACGACACTAGGGGTCCCGCCCCGACGAGGTAAAGCGGTACCGCTATTAGCCGGGAAGGCTCGCGCCGGGTCAGGGCTTACCGCGGCCAGGGGCGAGATGAGTGAGTGTTCCCTGACCGCCGGATCGGTGGTTACTGTCCTGGCCATGGGCACGGCGACAGCGGAGGACCGCGACCCACCGGTCCGGCGACGGCTGACCGCCGCAGCCCGGAAGGCCTCGATCCTCGAGGCGGCGCGCCGGGCGTTCATCGAGACCGGCGACGCCAACGGCACCACCATCCGGGTCATCGCCGAGCGCGCCGGCATCAGCGAGGGCGTGATCTACCGGCACTTCGACAGCAAGGACCAGCTGTTCATCGAGGCCGTCGTGCGAACCGCTGAGCACCGCGGTCGATGCCCTGGTGGCCGCCACCGCGGTCGTCGACCGGGATGAGCCGCTCACGCCCGAACGGCGGGTCGAGACGATGCAGGCCTTCTACCGCCGCCTCACCACCGCCCTCGACGACGTCCTCCCCCTGCTGGGCCTCGTCCTCTTCGGTGACCCCGAAATCGCCCGACGCTTCTACCGCGACAGCTTCTCGGTGGCCATGGACCGCCTCGGTGTGGCGTGGCAGGAGGCCGGCGCCCGGTACGGCCGGGACCTCGAGTCGACCGACGTCTCGGCCCGCGCCGTGATGGGCATGGCCCTGATCGTCGCCCTGGAGAGCCACCACGACGAACGAGCCGACCGTGACCGCACGATCCGACGGGTCGCGGCAGGGACCCTCGACGGGTTCTTCCCGCCGCCCGAGGAGAGGAGAAAGACCAATGGGTGAGTTGGACGGCAAGGTGGCGGTGATCACCGGCGCGGGCTCCGGCATGGGGCGCGCGTCGTCACAGGTGTTCGTGCGCGAGGGGGCCAAGGTCCTGGCCGCCGACATCAGCGGTGGCGAGGAGGAGACCGCCGCCGCCCTCGGCGACGCCGTCGTGGCCTGCCGGGTCGATGTCACCAAGGAGGCCGACGTCGAGGCCATGTTCGCCGCCGCCCTCGAGGCCTTCGGCCGGGTCGACGCCGTGCTCAACGTGGCCGGCATCGGCGCCGGCGGGATGCTGGCCGACACGACCATGGAGGAGTACGACCGCATCTTCGACGTGAACCTCCGGGGCGTCCTGCTCGGGACCAAGCACGGCATCAAGACGATGATCCCGACCGGCGGCGGGGCGATCGTCAACTGGTCCTCGATCGGCGGCCTGGGCGCCTCCGTGGGCACGAGCGTCTACTCCGCCACCAAGGCCGGGGTGATCTCCTTCACCAAGAACGCGGCCATCGAGTACGGCACGCAGGGCATCCGGGCCAACGCCATCTGCCCCGGGTTCATCGAGACCGAGATGTCCGGCGGCCCCGGCGCCGGCGAGCGCTTCCCGCAGATGATCCAGGCCACGGGCCTGAAGCGGGCCGGCCAACCCGAGGAGGTCGCCGAGCTGGCCTGCTTCCTCGCCTCGGACCGGGCCGGCTACATCTCCGGCGCCATCATCCCCATCGACGGCGGGTCGACGGCTCGACTGGCCTAGACGGGCGGGCTACAGCCCGAGGGAGCGGCCGACGATCTCCTTCATGATCTCGGTGGTGCCGCCGTAGATGCGTGGTGATGCGGGCGTCGGCGTAGGCCCGGGCGATCGGGTACTCGAGCATGTAGCCGTAGCCGCCGTGCAGCTGCAGGCAGCGGTCGACGACCCGCTTCTGGAGCTCGGTGCACCACCACTTGGCCATGGCCGCCTCCTCGGCGGTGAGCTCGCCGGCGTTGAGCGCGAGCGATGCACCGGTCGACGAAGGTCTGGGCGATCTCGATCTCGGTGGCGATCTCGGCCAGCACGAAGCGGCTGTTCTGGAACGAGCCGATCGGCTGGCCGAAGGCCTGGCGCTCCTTGACGTACTCGAGCGTCCAGCCGAGCGCGGCCCGGGCCGCGGCGACCCCGGACACGGCGATCGACAGGCGCTCCTGGGGCAGGTTGTGCACGAGCTGGACGAAGCCCTGGCCCTCCTCGCCCAGCAGGTTGGCCACCGGCACCTGCGACGTCGGTGAAGAACAGCTCGGCGGTGTCCTGGGCGTGCAGGCCGATCTTCTCCAGGTTGCGGCCCCGCTCGAAGCCCGTCCATGCCCCGCTCGAGCACGAGCGAGGCGACATGCCCTTGTGGCGCTGGGACGGGGTCGGTCTTCACCGCGGTGATGACGAGGTCGGCGTTGATGCCGTTGGTGATGAACGTCTTCGAGCCGTTGACGACGTAGTGGTCGCCGTCGCGGATGGCGGTGGTCGACATCGACGCCAGGTCCGAGCCGATGCCCGGCTCGGTCATGGCGATGGCGGTGATGAGCTCGCCCGAGCAGATGCCCGGCAGCCAGCGCTGCCTTCTGCTCGTCGGTGCAGTAGGTCGAGGAAGTACGGCAGGCAGATGTCGTTGTGCAGGGTGAGCCCGAGCCCGGCGCCGGCCACCGCCGGCCGCCTGCAGCTCCTCGCCGATGACGGCGTTGAACCGGAAGTCCTTCGTCCCGCCGCCGCCGAACGCCTCGGGGACGTCGAAGGCCAGGAACCCGTGCCGGCCGGCGTCGGCGAACACCTCCCGGGGCACGATCCCCGTCGGCGTCCCACGCCCGCTCGTGGGGCACGACCTCCTTGTCCAGCCAGGCCCGGAAGCTGGCCCGCAGCGCCTCGTGGTCCTCGTCGTACAGATCCCGCTTCACGTCGTCACCCTCATGCGTCGCAGGTTACGTACGCCACCCGTTCTGGTCCCAGCGACATGCACCAGGTTGGAGATTGCTGGTACCAGAACGAGTTGAGGGTTGTATCTTTGTCTATCGCGATATATCGTGATGGTTATGAACGAACACAGAGAGATCCACGGGGGCTGGCGCGGCCGGCCCCACCACGATCCTGATGACCACCCTGGCCGAGGCCGGGGACGAGGTCGGCCGGTCAGAGGGGGCCGGGGTCGACCCGGCACCGGACGGATGCGCCGCGGCGAGGTCCGCACCGCCCTGCTCATCGCCCTGCTCGACGGCCCGGGCCACGGCTACGAGCTCATTCAGCTGCTCGAGACCAAGACCGAGGGCCGCTGGCGCCCCAGCCCGGGCTCGGTGTACCCGTCGCTGCAGATGCTGGCCGACGAGGGCCTGGCCACCGCCCAGGACATCGACGGCAAACGGGTCTATGCGATCACCGACGAGGGTCGCACCGTCGCCGAGGAGCACATCGCGACCAAGGGCTACCCCTGGGTGGCCATGGACGAGGGCCGCGGCGACCAGCGCGGCCTCATGTCGGCCATGAAGGACATGGCCGTCGCCGCCAAGATGGTCGGCATGTCCGGCTCGCCCGAGGACATCGAGCGGGCCTCGGCCATCCTGAACAAGGCCCGCAAGGACCTCTACGGCATCCTGGCCGAGGACTGACGCCCGTCCTACTCCGCCTCAGAGGGTGCGGAAGAAGCCGCCGTCGACGAGCACCTGGGCGCCGTTGACGTAGCCGGCGGCGTCGCTGGCCAGGAACACGCAGACCCCGACCATGTCCTCGGGCCGGCCGATGCGCTTCATGGGGTTGATCGCCGCGGCCTGGTCCTTCATCCCGGGCGGCCAGGCATCGGTGATGTCGGTGTCGAAGGCCCCGGGCAGGACCAGGTTGGCCCGGACCTTGGGGGCCCAGGCCCCGGCCAGGCCCAGCGTCAGGGCGTTCAGGCCGGCCTTCGCCATGGCGTAGGGCAGGTCGTCGGCGCCGGGACGCAGCGAGCCCGGCGGTGGTCACGTTGATGATCGATCCGCCGTCGCCCTCGGCCATCATCGTCCCGAACCGGGCGCCGAGGCGGAAGGGCCCGCTGGCGTTGACGGCGTGGACCTTGTCGTAGAGCTCCCGGGTGACCGAGGGCAGCCCGTCGTAGAGCGGCGACATGCCCGCGTTGTTGACCAGGACGTCACAGCGCCCGAACTCGTCGGCCACGGCGTCGACGAGGGCATCGCAGTCGTCCCACCGACCCACGTGACAGGCCACGGGGAGGGCCCGACGTCCGGTGGCCGCCCGGATCTCCTCCGCCGCCGTCTCGCAGACCTCGAGCTTGCGGCTGGCGACGACCACGTCGGCCCCGGCCGTCGCCAGGCCCTCGGCGACGGCCCGGCCGATGCCGCGGCTGCCGCCGGTGACGACGGCGACCTTGCCGGTCAGGTCGAACAGCTCACCTGGGTGTCTTCATGGCCGGCTCCCGCCGGTCGGGCGGATCAGGTCTCGGGGACGTAGAGGTCCGTGGCCAGCGCGGCGTGGGCCCCGACCATGTCCGGGCGCACGGAGCGGATGGCCACGTCGTGGCCGGCGGCGTTGGCCCGCAGGGCGCCCACGGTGCAGTTCTCCTTGCCGCCCAGCGACCGTGAACGGGTCGTAGTTGAAGTGCTTCATGGCGTTGAGGTGGGTGACCTGGTCGATGTCGTCGTCGCTGACGCCGGCGAAGTGGGTCGCACAGCTCCTCGGGGGCGAACGGCCACGTCGAGTCGGAGTGCGGGTAGTCGCACTCCCACATCACGTTGTCCATGTTCGAGGAAGTCGCTGGCTGGCCATGCCGAACTTGTCGTCGATGAAGCAGGTGAGCACGCGCTCGTTGAAGACCTCGCTCGGGAGCTTGTCGCCGAAGTCCTGACCGGTCCAGGCGTGGTGGCGGCCGTAGTTGTAGTCGATGCGCTCGAGGAAGTACGGGATCCAGCCGATGCCGCCCTCGGAGAGGGCGATCTTCAGGTCGGGGAACTTCCGCAGCACGGGTGACCACACGAGGTCGGCGGCGGCCTGGACGATGTTCATCGGCGTGAGCGTGATGAGGCAGTCGATCGGCGCGTCGGGCGGCGGTGATCACCAGCTGGCGACGACGAGCCGATGTGCAGGCACACCACGACGCTCCTCGTCGCTGCACGCCGTCCAGAACGGGTCCCAGTGGTCGGAGTGGATGCTCGGCCAGCCGAGCTTGGAGGGGTTCTCGGAGAACGTGACGGCGTGGACGCCCTTGGCCGCGGTGCGGCGCACCTCGGCGGCCAGCACCTCGGGGTCCCAGATGGCGGGCAGCGCGCACGGGATGAAGCGGCCGGGGTGGGTGCCGCACCAGTCGTCGATGTGCCAGTCGTTGTAGGCCTGGACCATCGCCAGGGCGACGTCCTTGTCCTCGGTGCGGGCGAAGAGCTGGCCGCAGAACTGCGGGAAGGACGGGAAGCACAGCGAGCCGAGCACGCCGTTGGCGTCCATGTCCTTCACCCGCTCGTCGATGTCGTAGCAACCCGCCGCGGAGCTCGTCGAAGGAGGTCGGCTCCATGCCGTACTCCTCGGGCGGTCGACCGGCGACGGCGTTGAGCGCGACGTTGGCGATCTCCTGGCCCTCGTAGACCCAGGCGTTGGTGCCGTCGTCCCGGGTGACGAACTTCGGCGCGAGGTCGACGTACTTGGCCGGCAGCCGACCGTCGAAGAGGTGCGGCGGCTCGACGACGTGGTCGTCGACGCTCACCAGCACCATGTCGTTGATGTCCATCACCAGACCCCCCGGGATCGATCGAGAACTAACGTTGGCGTCACCTCACGGTACCAGGACCGGGAGCTTCGCCCAGCCCCGGACGGTGGAGGTCCGGGCCTGTTCGGCCTGGTCCCAGTCGACCTCCCACTCGGGGAAGCGGTTGAGCACCTCGTCGAGGGCGACGCGACCCTCGAGCCGGGCCAGCGCCGCCCCCAGGCAGAAGTGGATGCCGTAGCCGAAGCTCAGGTGGTGGCCGATCTCCCGGTGGATGTCGAAGGTGTCGCCGTCGGGGAACTGGCGGTCGTCGCGGTTGGCCGACCCGTTGAGGAGCATCATCACGCTGCCCTGCTCGATCGTCTGACCGTGGTGCTCGACGTCGCGGGACACCCACCGGGCCTGGGCCGGCGACGGGGCCTCGTAGCGCAGGACCTCCTCGATCGCCGGCGCGACGAGGGCCCGGTCCTCGACGATCTGGCGGCGCTGGTCGGGGTGCTCGGCGAGGAGCTTGCCGGTCCAGCCGATCAGGCGGGTCGTGGTCTCGTTGCCGGCCCCGGCGAGGAGGTTGATGAAGGTGGTCAGCTCCTCGCGGGTGAACCGGCGGGTGATGCCGTCCTCGTCCTCGAACTCGGCGTTGAGCATCTCGGTCATGAGGTCGTCGGAGGGGTGCTCGGCCCGCCAGTCGATGTACTCCCCGAACATCTCTGCCCCGTCGAAGCCCTCGGCGTCGAAGGCCCCCTCCTGGCCCTCCTCGAGGGCCAGGCCCTCGTCGAGGCGGTCCCGGATGGCCTCCTGGTCCTGCTCGGGGATGCCGAGGAGGAAGCCGATCGTGCGCATCGGCATCTGGGCGCCGAGGTCGGCGATGAAGTCGAAGTCGCCCGCTGCCCACCAGGGGGTCGAGCGTCCGGGCACAGAACTCCCGGACCTTCGGCTCGATGGCGTTCATCTTCTTCGGGGTGAAGACCCGTGACATCACACCCCGGTGGACGTCGTGGCGGGGCGGGTCCTCGAAGAGGATCGCCCCTCGGGGGATCTCGAAGTCGGCCCGGATCAGCTCGAGGATCGAGCCCTTGCCCGACCGGTAGGTGTCCCAGTCGATCAGGCAGGGCTCGACGTCCTCGAAACGGCTCAGCGCCCAGAAGTCGTACTTCTCGTTGCGGTAGAGCGGCGCCTCCTCCCGCATGCGGCGCCACAGCGGGTACGGGTCGACGTCGATCTCGAAGTCGTACGGGTCGTAGTAGATGTCGCTCGTCTCGGTCTCCACCAGTCGCGAAACTAACACTAGAGTCACCCCCCATGGCCGACGACGACTACACCTTCATCCTCTACGAGCCCCTCGACGACGGGCGCATCGTGCGGATCATGCTCAACCGCCCCGACGCCCGGAACGCCCAGAACCGGGGGATGCTCGTCGAGCTGAACGAGGCCTTCCTGCGGGCCGAGGCCGACGACGAGGTGCGCGTCGTCATCCTGGGGGGCACCGGGAAGATGTTCTCCTCGGGCCACGACCTCGGCTCGCAAGGTGTCCGTCGAGGAGTACACGCCCGGCCCCAACCAGCACCCCACCCGGGGCATCAACGGCGGCACCCGCGAGGGCGCCGAGAACCTGATGCTCCAGGAGTGGCACTACTTCTTCGAGAACACCCGCCGCTGGCGGAACCTGCGCAAGATCACGATCGGCCAGGCCCACGGCGACGTGTACGCCGCCGCCCTGATGCTGCTCTGGGCCTGCGACCTGATCGTCGCCGCCGACGACACGACCTTCGCCGACGTGGTCGGCACCCGCCTCGGGATGTGCGGCGTCGAGTACTTCGGCCACCCGTGGGAGTTCGGCCCCCGCAAGGCCAAGGAGCTGCTGCTCACCGGGGACTCGATCGACGCGCGAGGAGGCCCACGCCCTCGGCATGGTCAGCAAGATCTTCCCGGCCGACGAGCTGGCCGACCGCACCGTCGAGCTTCGCCCGCCGCATCGCCAGCCCAGCCGACGATGTCGTCGCTCCTCATCAAGGAGGCGGTCAACCAGACCCAGGACAACATGGGCTTCTACAACGCCCTGAACGCCTGCTTCACGCTCCACGAGCTGAACCACTCGCACTGGGCCTGGGTCCACGAGGGCGGGTACCCGGTGGGCCAGGAGGCCGACGGCATCCCGAACTTCAAGGACGCCCCGCCCATCGTCCCCGCGGTCAAGGACCAGGCCCTGAGCGAACGGCCCTCGGCCGGGCCCGTCAGATGAGCGCAGAGGCCGAGCCCGCCGACGACACGTCCGCCGAACGACCGGCGGAGGTGCTGCGCCGCGCCCCGTTCTCGGACAACCCCAACGTCGGTGCCCGCGGCCAGCGGACCCAGCAGCGGATCCTCGACGCCGCCCTGCAGGTCTTCGGCGAGGTCGGCTACCACCGCTGCAGCATCGACCGGATCACCACGCTCGCCGGTTGCTCCCGGGTCTCCTTCTACCAGTACTTCTCCAGCAAGGAGGACGTGTTCCGCCACCTCGCCGCGCCAGGTGGCCCGCCAGGTGAGCGCCTCCACCGAGGCGCTCGGACCGGTCACCCCGGACCTCGAGGGGTGGACGGCGATCCGCGGCTTCGCCACCCGCCGCAGTGAGATCTACGACCGGTACCAACCCGTCTACCAGGCCTTCGAGGCGGCCGTCGGAGAGCGACGAGGCCGTCGCCGGCGGCTCGGTCCGCACCGGGGAGCGGATCGTGGCCCTCATCGGGTCCCGGCTGGCCACCACGACCCTGCCGCCCCGTCAACTCGACCCGGTCATCCACCTGCTGCTGGAGTGCCTGACCCGGACCCACGACGTCGCCGGGATCCTCCGCTCCGTGGCCCCCGCCGCCTACCCGACCGACCGCGTCTCCGATGCCCTCGCCGACGTCGTGCACCGGACGCTGTTCGGGCTCCAGGCCGAGGTCAACGTGCACCCACCGGCCCGGCGCCGGCCCCCGACCCTCGAGTTCGGACCGGCCCTGACCGAGGTGCTCCAGCGCGAGGAGGTCCCCGCCGACCTCACCGCCGCCGGCCGGCGCACCCTGGAGGCGCTGCTGGCCGCGGGCGCCGAGGTCCTCGTGCGCCGCGGCTACCACCGCACGCGGGTCGATGACGTCGTCACCGCCGCCGGCGTCTCCCACGGCGCCTTCTACCGCTACTTCCAGAACAAGGACCAGCTCGCGCAGGTCCTCGCCGTGGACGCCATCCGACGGGTGTCCACGGCCTTCGCCGAGATCCCCGACGCCCCCGTGCGCCGACGGTTCCGCGGGCGACGGCGAGGCCCTCCGCCGCTGGCTGCGGCGGTACAACGAGCGCCCACACCAACGAGACCGCGATGATCCGGGTCTGGGTCGACGTGTCCCAGGACGACGAGCGACGGGCCGACTCGGCCGCGGCCTACGACTGGGGTCGCCGCCAGATGGTCCGCTTCCTCGGCCCCCCGCGACTTCGGCGACACCGACACCGAGGCGTTGCTCCTGGTGGCGCTCCTCGGAGCGTTCGGCGCCCGGCGGCGCTCCACCGCGACCGTCGACGCCGCGGCCTACATCATCGAGCGTGGCTTCCTCGGCCGCTGAGCTGACTACTGTTGGCGGAACTAACAGTCCCGTCATCTCCGACGCCGGACCCGTCCTCTCCAGGGAGCGTTCCATGAGCCTGTTCGATGCCTTCCGCTACGACGACAAGCGCGTCCTGGTCGTCGGAGGGGCCACCGGGATGGGGGCGGCCGCAGCCGAGCTGGCCCTCGATGCCGGCGCCGAGGTCGTCGTCATGGACCGCGCTCGCGGTCACCCTCGACGGGGTCCGGTCCATCGAGCTGAACCTGGCCGACCCCGCGTCCATCGACGCCGCGGTGGACGAGTGCGGCGGCCCGGTGGACGCCCTGTTCTCCTGCGCGGGCGTGGCCGACGGCACCCCCGGCATCGAGATCATCAACTTCCTGGGCCACCGTCATCTCATCGACCGGCTGCGGGCGGGCGGCCACCTGCCCCGCGGCTCGGCCATCGGCATGATCTCCTCCTTCGCCGGCGTCGGCTGGCAGGTCAACCTGACCAAGCTGCAGGCGTACCTCGACATGGACCTGGAGACGGCCTCGGCCTGGGCCAACGAGAACGGGAAGGCCGACTACATGTGGTCGAAGATGGCGATCAACGCCTACGTCGCCCAGGAGTCCTTCACCCTCCGCAAGGAGGGCATCCGGATCAACGCGATCATGCCCGGGCCCACCGACACCCCCCTGGCCCGGGCCAACGCCGACATGTGGCTCGGCTTCGCCGCCGACTTCCGGGCCGAGCTGGACCTCGAGCCCTCCACCCCGCTGGAGCAGGCCTATCCCCTCGTGTTCCTGTGCAGCGACGCCGCCGCCGGCGTGAACGGCATCACGATGGTCACCGACGCGGGCTACGGCAGCGCCGGGGCCACCGGGGCCTTCGAGCCCGCCACCGGCGTCGTGGAGTTCATGACCCAGCTCCACCTGGAGTAGGGCCGAAGGGCTGGTTGCAGGAATGCCTCTCACCGGATCGATAATGGCGTTCTCTCAAGGAGGAACCCCCATGGCCTCACCCACCCTCGACGTGCCGGTCTTCGACGCCGACAACCACCTGTACGAGACGCAGGACGCGTTCACGAAGTTCCTGCCGGACACCTACCAGGGGGCTGGTCGACTACGTCGAGGTCCGGGGCCGCACCAAGATCGTGGTCAACGGGACGATCAGCGACTACATCCCCAACCCCACCTTCGACGTGGTCGCCGCGCCCGGGCGCCATGGAGGAGTACTTCCGGGTCGGCAACCCCGACGGCAAGGACCGCCGAGCCATCTTCGGCGAGCCGATCCGGTCGCCCGAGGCCTTCCGCACCCCCGAGGCCCGGCGTGAAGCTGATGGACGAGCAGGGCCTGGACCGGTCCCTGATGTTCCCCACCCTGGCCAGCCTCCTCGAGGAGCGCCTCCGCGGCCAGCCCGAGGCCACCCACGCCGTCGTCCACTCGCTCAACGAGTGGATGCACGAGACCTGGAGCTTCGACTACGAGGGCCGGATCTTCGCCACCCCGGTGATCACCCTGCCCATCGTCGAGAAGGCCATCGAGGAGCTGGAGTGGGTGCTGGAGCGGGGGGCCAAGGTCGTCCTCGTCCGGCCGGCACCGGTGCTACGGGCTCCGAGGCCCTCGGTCCTTCGCCCTCCCGGAGTTCGACCCCTTCTGGGAGCGGGTGCAGGAGGCCGACATCCTCGTGGCCATGCACTCCTCGGACAGCGGCTATGAGCGCTACGCCGACGAGTGGGTCGGCAGCGGCGGCGAGATGCTGCCGTTCCAGCCCCAGGCGTTCCGCATGCTCTCGGCGTGGCGGCCCATCGAGGACGCCGTGTCCTCGATGGTCTGCCACGGCGCCCTCTCCCGCTTCCCGAGGCTCAAGGTCGCGGTCGTCGAGAACGGCAGCAGCTGGGTGGCCCCGCTGCTCGGCGAGCATGGCCGACCTCTACAAGAAGATGCCCCAGGACTTCCTCGAGGACCCGATCGAGGTGATCAAGCGGAACATCTACATCAGCCCGTTCTGGGAGGAGGACCTCGCGGCGCTGGCCGAGCTGATCGGCGAGGAGCACGTGCTGTTCGGCTCCGACTACCCCCACCCCGAGGGTCTGGCCGACCCGGTCAGCTACGTGAACGAGCTCGCCGGGCCCACCGAGGACACCGTGCGCAAGATCATGGGCGGCAACCTCGCCAAGCTGATGAACGTGGCGGACACGGTCGCTTCGATGACACGGCCCGGCGGCGGCTGGGCCAGCATCCCGGCCATGACCGCCGCCGCGGCCGAGACGTTCGGCGAGCGCCCGGCGATCGTCGACGGCGACCTCGCCTCTCCTACGCCGAGCTGGACGAGGAGGCCCGGACCTTCGCCGCCGCGCTGGTGGCCTCCGGGATCGAGCCCGGCGACCGGGTCTCGATCTGGTCCTTCAACAGCGTCGAGTGGGTCGTCGCCGTGCTCGGGATCTTCCGGGCCGGCGCCGTGCTGGTGCCGGTCAACACCCGCTTCAAGGGGTCCGAGGCCGCCGACATCCTCACCCGGAGCCGGGCGCGGGTCCTGGTGACGGTGACCGACTTCCTCGACACCGACTACCTGGCACTGCTCGAGGGCGCCGGCGCCGACCTGGCCGACCTCGAGACGGTCGTGATCGCCCGGGGCGACGCCCGGGGCGACAGCGTGGACTGGCCGACCTTCCTGGCCCGGGCCACCGACGACGCCCGAGCAGAGGTCGACCGCCGGAGCGCCGCCCTCGGCCCCGAGGACCCCTCCGACATCCTCTTCACCTCGGGCACCACCGGCGTGGCCAAGGGGGTGGTGATGACCCACGGCCGGACCCTGGGCGTGGCCACCGACTGGGCCGCCATGACCGGCCTCGGCCCCGACGACCGCTACCTGATGGTCAACCCCTACTTCCACATGTTCGGCCTGAAGGCAGGGATCCTGGCCTGCGTCGCCGCCGGGGCCACGATGCTGCCCCAGCCGGTCTTCGACGTGGACCGGGTCCTGGCCCGGATCGACGCCGAAGGGCGTGACCGTCCTGCCCGGCCCGCCGACCCTGTACCAGTCGCTGCTCGACCACCCCGCCCGGGGCGACCACGACCTCGCCACCCTGCGCGTCGCGGTGACCGGAGCCGCCGACATCCCCGTGGAGCTCATCGGCCGGGTCGACGCCGAGCTGCCCTTCTCCTTCATCGTCACCGGCTACGGCCTCACCGAGGCGGGCACGGCCAGCGCCACCGCCCCCGACGACGACGCCGAGACCGTGGCCACGACCGTCGGCCGGCCCCGGCCCGGGTTCGAACTGCGCATCACCGACACCGAGGGCCGGGACCTCCCCGCCGGCGAGGCGGGCGAGATCGTCCTCCGGGGCCCCACGGTGATGGCGGGCTATCTCGACGATCCGGAGGCGACCGCCCAGACGCTCTCCCCGGACGGGTGGTTGCGGACCGGCGACCTCGGCGTGGTCGACGACCGCGGCTGCCTCCGGATCGTCGGGCGCATCAAGGACATGTTCATCGTCGGCGGGTTCAACGCCTACCCGGCCGAGATCGAGAACGCCCTGCTGCGCCACCCCGACATCGCCCAGGCCGCGGTGATCGGCATCCCCGACGAACGCCTCGGCGAGGTCGGCATGGCCTTCGTCGTCGCCCGCGAGGGCGCCGAGGTCACCCCCGAGGCGGTCATCGCCTGGAGCCGGGACCAGATGGCCAACTACAAGGTCCCCCGCGTCGTCGAGCTCCTCGACGAGCTCCCCCTCAACGCCACCGGCAAGGTCGAGAAGAACGTCCTCCGCCCGCGTCGCCGGCGTCGAGTAACTGAGACCACGGCAACCACGGGGGCGTGGGGTCGCGCCGAGGGCCGTCGGGGGCATCCGAGCCTCCGCGTGACGGCGAATGTCACCCGCCGTGACCGCCATCCGTTCTGGCACCGGATCTGCTGGTCATGACCCGTAGATCCGGTGCCAGAAGCGGAAGGCCGGCTGAACCTGGCCATTCAGCCACGGAGGGTGGCGAGATCAGCGAGAACGGCGCCGAGGACCAGCAGCGCGGAAGACCCGGCCCCCGTGGTTGCCTCGGTGTCGGTTCGCGTCCCGTAGAAGGCGCCGGCGAGGGAGGCCAAGAGCTCCCGGGTGCGCTGGGAGGAGGCGATGAGCTCGTCGCGGCCCTGGCCGATGGGCACGACCCGCACCGACAGATCGGTGACGCCGGCATCCGCGAAGGAGCGCAGGCGCTTCTCGACGGCGCTCTCGCTCCCGGCGGCCAGGATGTCGCCCACGTTCTGGGCGTCGCCCAGGTCGAGGAGCTTCTGGTAGTTCGGCGAGACCTCGGCTTCGGACAGGATGCGGTTGGTCCGCTCCACGGCGACGTCGACCTCGTCGTCGCCGCAGAGGCAGACCGGGATCCCGGCGACGATCCGGGGCGTCGGGCGACCGGCGGCCTCGGCCGCGGCCGGTTCAGCTTCGGGGCCACGTGGCCGGCGATGGCCCGCTCGTCGGCCATCCAGAGGATGGTCCCGTCGGTGCGCTCGCCCGGCCAGGCGCGAGCATCACCGGGCCGAGGGCGGCGAGCAGCACCGGCGTGGGGCGTGACGTCGGTGATGTCGAGGGGGTTGTGCACCTGGAACTGCTCGTTCTCGACGTCGACGGGCCCGGGCCCGGCAAGGGCCTGGTCGAGCACGTCGAGGTAGGCGGCCATCGTGGCCGCCGGGCGCTCGTAGCTGAGGCCGAGCATCTCTTCGATGATCCAGTGGTGCGAGACGCCGAGGCCCAGGGTCAGTCGGCCCTCGCAGGACGGCCTGCATCGAGAGCACCTGCTGGGCCAGCGCGATCGGGTGCCGGGTCTGGATGGGCACGACCGCGGTGCCGATCTCGAGGCGGCGAGGTGGCCGGTCCGATGACGGTCACCGCCGTCAGCGCGTCGAACTCGTCGGGGATCTGGGGCACCCACGACGCGAGTCCATGCCGGCCTCCTCGGCCCACGCCGCGTCGGCCACCAGGCGCTCGACCTTCGTGCTGTAGCGGCCGCGCTCGGGGCCGATCATCACGCCGATCCGCATCGCGAGAACCTACTTCTTCATTTTGTCCAATGCCAGTCTCGCCCGTCGCGCGAGGATGGGACCATGCCCGAGGCCCCGGACCTCTACTACGACCCCTACGACTTCGAGATCGACGCCGACCCGTACCCCGATCTGGAAGCGCCTCCGCGAGGAGCGCCGCTCTACCGCAACGAGACGCTACGACTTCTTCGCCGCTGAGCCGCTTCGACGACGTCGAGGCCGGTGCCAGTCGACTGGCGCACCTACATCTCGGCCAAGGGCACGCTCCTCGAGCTGATCGAAGCGACATGGAGATGCCGCCCGGCATCTTCATCTTCGAGGACCCGCCCGGAGCACGACCGTGCACCGGAGCCTGCTGTCCCGGGTCTTCACGCCCCGCAAGGTGAGCGCCATCGAGCCGCAGATCCGCGAGTTCTGCGCCCGGTCCCTCGACCCGCTCGTCGGCTCGGGGCGGCTTCGACTTCATCGCCGATCTCGGGGCCGAGATGCCCATGCGCACGATCGGCATGCTCCTCGGCATCCCCGAACAGGACCAGGACGTCCTCAAGGCCAGATGGACGAGGGCCTCCGGCTGGAGGAGGGCGCCATGCCGGACTTCGACGCCCAGTACGGCGAGCGCGACGGCGAGGCATCTTCGGCGACTACATCGACTGGCGGGCCGAGCACCCCTCCGACGACCTGATGACCGAGCTCCTCCAGGCCGAGTTCGAGGACGTCGACGGCGAGCGCCGCCGACTGACCCGCGAGCAGGTGCTGGGCTACGTCGGGCTCCTGGCCGCGGCCGGCAACGAGACCACGGCCCGGCTCATCGGGTGGACCGGCAAGGTGCTGGCCGAGCACCCCGATCAACGCCGCGAGCTGGTCGAGGACCGCAGCCTCGTCCCCGGCGCCATCGAGGAGCTGCTGCGCTACGAGCCCCCGTCACCGGTCCAGGGTCGGTACGTCACCCGTCACGTCGAGCACCACGGCGTCACCGTGCCCGAGGGCAGCATCCTGCTCCTGCTCAACGCGTCGGCGAACCGGGACGAAGCCCGGTTCCCGGACGGTGAACGGTTCGACATCCACCGTCGGATCGACCACCACCTCACCTTCGGCTACGGCATCCACTTCTGCCTCGGCGCCGCCCTGGCCCGCCTCGAGGGCTGCGTCGCCCTCGACGAGGTCCTGACAGCGGTTCCCGACCTGGGAGGTCGACACCGACAACGCCGTGCAGGCCCGGACCTCCACGGTCCGCGGCTGGGAGTCCCTCCCCGTCTTCACCCCCTGACCCATCCCGTTCTGGGTACACCCGTGTGTCGCGGAGAACACAGGGGCGTACCCGGAACGGTCGGGTCGGGGGTGGCCTGACCGTTACCGTCCGGGGTGATGGCAGCGTTCGGCGACGCGGTGGGCCTGGTCGCCCGCTCCGAGGTCCGCTCGCGGTGGCGCGCCCTGCTCGGCCTCGCCCTGCTCATCGCCCTCGTCGGCACCGTGGCCCTCAGCGCCTTCGCCGGGGCCCGACGGACCGCATCGGCCCTGGACCGCTTCGTCGACACCACCCAGGCCCGCGACGCCCGGATCAGCCCACCGTCGGGCGACACCGCCGAGGCCCTCGAGCGGGACCTCGAGGCCGAGTCATGGGTCAGCACCGCGGCGGTGAAGTCCCTGCTGGCCTTCGCCACCGGGGCGGACGTGCTGTTCGTCTCGGCCAGTCCTGACGCCGACTTCGGCACGACGGTCGATCGGCCCTTCGTGGTGGAGGGTCGACTGCCCCTTCCCGGGACCACCAACGAGATCGCCGTGAACGAGCAAGCGGCCCGGGAAGGTCTGAGCCCGGGGGACACCATCGAGATCCAGACCTTCGACCCCGGGAACTTCACGTGTGCCATCGAGCGCACCTGTGTCCTCGAGGTCCCGGCCTCCCCCACCGAGCAGTTGGTCGTGACCGGCGTCTACCGATCGATCACCGACCTGGTCAGCAAGGACCTGTCCCCCGAAGCGGTCGGTCCGACCTCGTTCCACGACGAGTACATCGGCCGGACCGGGAACTTCGGCGACGAGGTCCTCGTGCGCCTTGCCGAGGGGTCACAGGATCTCCGCCGCCTCGCGGCGTTCGTCGACAGCCGGGGCGAAGGCGCGACCGGGCTGGGCGCCGGCACCGACTTCCTCGACTATCCCCAGGACGCCGTCGATGTCGCGGGTACCGGCCTGCTCGTGTTCACCCTGGTCAGTGGCCTCGCCGGATGCCTCCTGCTGGCTCAGGCCATCAGCCGCTACGTCGCCGCCGGGACCGAGCACTACCGCCGGTTGCGGGAGCTCGGGCTCACCCGACGCCAGCAGGCGATGACCACCGCCCTGCCCGTGACGGGTAGCGCGCTGGCAGGCGTCGCCGTCGCCGTGGTGCTCGCGGCGCCGACCTCAGGGTGGTACCCGTTCGGCGCCGTCGCGGACATGGAGCCGGATCCCGGCTTCCGGTTCGACCCGGTCGGCCTCGGCTCGGGCGCATTCGTCCTCGTGATGACGACCATGGTCTGGGCGACCTGGCGCGCCTGGCGCGCCACCGGGCTCGATCACCGACGCCACGCCGCCCGGCCATCGGCTCTGGCCCACGTCCTCGCCCGACTCGGCGCCGACCCGGCGCTGATCGGCGGGGCCCGACTCGCGTTCGACCGGCGCCCCTCGGACGGGTCCTCGATGATGCGCTCCGCCCTGCTGGCCACCACCGTCGGGGTGATCGGCGTCGTCGGGATCGGGACCGTACTGGTCAGCCTCGATGACCTCGTGGCCGCTCCCGACGAGTGGGGCTGGGGGTGGGACGCGGTGGCCACGGCCCTCGACCCGGCAACGGTCGAGCAGACCGCCGCCGAGCTTCCCGATGAGGACGGGGTCGCCGGGGCCGCCGTCTACCGGCTCGGCGACGTCGAGCTCGACGATGTCGTGGTGACCGGCCACAGCCTCGACGCCGTCACCCGCATCAGCCACACCCTGGTCGAGGGCGACCTACCCGACGAACCCGATGAGGTCGCGCTCGGCACGATCACCCGTCGCGAGCTGGACGTCGACATCGGGGACACCGTCACCGCCACCGATCTCGACGGCGACGATGTCGACCTGGAGGTCGTGGGCACCGTCCTGCTGCCGACCTTCGTCGACCGCGATCCCGGCCACGGTGCGCTCCTGGGGGCTGAGGCGTGGCCGCAGCTGGCCAGCCGGACCTCCCCGCCGCAGCTGGTCGTCCGCTTCGACGAGGGGGTCGACCGATCGGCCGTCCAAGACCGGTTGCTGCAGACCCGGAGCCTCGGGTTCCAGGAACCCACCCTGCCGTTCCGGCTCGAGAACCTCGATCGGGTCCGAGGCATCGGACCGGCGCTGGTCGCCTTCTTCGCCGTCCTCACCTTCTTCGGCCTGCTCCATGCGCTGGTCACCGCAGTGCGAGAGCGACGAGCGATGTTGGCAATGCTGCGCCTGTTGGGTTCCCGACGGTCCCACATCCGACATGCGGTGCTCTGGCAGGCCGCGTTCGTGGCCGGCGCCAGCCTGCTGGTCGGGCTCCCGATCGGGGTGGGAGTCGGCCGATGGACCTGGAGCCGACTCGTCGAGGACCTCGGTGTCGTTGCCGCTCCACAGGTCGAGCTGACCACCCTCGTCCTCGTGGTCCCCGTCGCCTTCGGCCTCGCCGTGTTGGCCGCGCTCATACCCGCCTGGGTGGCCGCCCGCCAGCGCATCGCCGCCGCCCTCCAGCCCGCATGAGCGCCGTCCGATGACCACCTGGGAGGGCGACGAGTACCAGGCCCGGTTCGACCGCCTGGCCGCCTCGGGGACCCATGTCCACGGCGAGGCCGACTTCGTGAGCGCGTTCGCCCCGGACTCTGTCCTCGACGCCGGTTGCGGCACCGGGCGGGTGGGCATCGAACTGGCCCGACGGGGCATCGAGGTGGTGGGGGCCGATGTCGACCCGTCGATGCTGGCCACCGCCCGTCGTCAGGCGCCCGACATCGACTGGGTGCAGGCGGACCTGACCGAACTGGACCTCGGGCGCACCTTCGCCCTGGTCCTGCTGGCCGGCAACGTCCCCCTCTTCACCCCACCCGGCACCCAGCCGGCACTCGTGGAGCGCTGCGCCGCCCACGTCGCCCCGGGCGGCCATCTGGTCGCGGGCTTCTCCATCGACCGCGGCTACGGGATCGACGACTGGGACGGGGCCTGTGCGGCCGCCGAGCTCGACCTCGCCGACCGCTTCGCCACCTGGTCCCGGGATCCCTTCACCGGTGGCGACTACGCCGTGTCCGTGCACCGCCGGTCGTCGGGCTGACCCGACCGCAGCAGGCCGCGAGGACGATTCCACACCGCGGTCGACGACGTGATCGAGGCCGCCCTGCCCTGCACCAGCCGATCGCCTCGCCGCGGGCTCAGCCCTCGGGGCGGAGGACCTGGCCGGGGAGGGCGCCGTCGCCGACCAGCTCGCCGTCCATGACGATCGGGACACCGTTGACGATGGTGGCCTTCATGCCCTCGGGCTTGGAGACGTAGCGGGCCTCACCGTTGGGGAAGTCGTGCACGACCCCCTTCTCGGCCGGGCCGATGGTGTCGGGGTCGAAGACCATGAGGTCGGCGGCGAAGCCGGGACGGACCATGCCGCGGTCGCTGAACCCGCAGAGGGCGGCGGGCCACTGGGTGAGCTGCCGGATGCCCTCCTCCAGGGTCCAGGCGCCCCACTCCCGCACCCAGTAGCGCAGGAAGTAGCTGGAGCTCTCGGCCCCGTCGTCGCGGTCCAGGTGGGCGCCGCCGTCGGAGGTGCCGATGATCATGTGGGGGTCGAGCTGGGCGATCCGGGTGCCCTCCCGCCAGGCCGGGGTCTCGGTGCGCCACACGAACTCGGTCTGCAGCTCCTCGGCCACCGCCAGGTCCAGGAGGACGTCCTCCTCGGCCTTGCCCTCCTCGGCGGCCAGGTCCGCCAGCGACCGGCCGACGAAGCGCTCGTGCTCGGCCCGGGCGACGGTGTTCACGTGCAGCACGTCCCAGTTGGGCGGGGGCAGGGTCGGGCCCTTCGCGGCGTCCTTGTTGGGGTTGCGCACCGAGCCCCGCACCGCAGCCCGGAACGCCGGGTCCAGGGCCATGGCCATGCGCTCGGGCACGGTCTTGGCCTCGGTGAAGATCCGGTTGAGCTCGAGCACCCCTTCGTAGAGGGTCGTGCCCTCGGCCAGGGTGAAGGTCCGGTTGAACGGGCGGGCCATCATCAGCGAGTAGACGGCGGCCCCCTGGTCGGTGGCCTCGTCGACGAAGCGCTTGGCGTTGTCCCAGCCCGCGGTGGGGGCGTCGACCTTGGAACGGGCCCCGAGGCCCTGGATGATCACCGGCATGCGGGCGGCCAGCGAGAGGTCGATCAGGAGCTGCTCGTCGTCGGCCTGCAGGCCGCCGATGGCGCCCTCCGGGAGGTAGGCGATGGTGCCGGCGTTGGCCCGGCCGGCGGCCGCCACCAGGGCCTTCAGCTCCTTCAGGGAGGACAGCCGGGACGGGACGGGCCGGTTGGCGCTGTCCCAGTGGGTCGGGGCGTGGGACGACGAGAAGCCGGCCGCGCCGGCCGCCATGGCCTCGGTGACGATGCCGACCATCTCGCCGATCTCGTCGTCGGTGGCCTCCCGCTCGAAGGCGGCGTCGCCCATGACCCAGCGGCGCACCGCGGAGTGGCCGATGTAGCAGGCCATGTTGACCCCGAGCCGGCCCTGCCGGGCGGCCAGGAACTCGGGGAAGGTCTCGAAGTCCCAGGGCAGGCCGTCGAGGGCGGCGGCCGACATGCCCTCCACCCGGGCGAACATCTGGGTGATGTAGGGGCGGTCGGCCTCCTTGGTGGGGGCGACGGAGAACCCGCAGTTGCCGGCCAGCACGGTGGTCACCCCGTGGAAGCACGACGAGGTGGCGTAGGGCTCGAAGGTGAGCTGGGGGTCGTAGTGGGTGTGGGGGTCGACGATGCCCGGGGCCACGACCAGGCCCGGTCGGCGTCCACCGTGCGGTCGGCGGCGCCCTCCTCGGCGAAGCCGATGGCCGCCACCTTGCCGTCCTTGACCATGACGTCGGCCCGGCGGCGGGGCAGGCCCGAGCCGTCCACCAGGGTGCCGCCGACGACGGCGAGGTCATAGGTGCTCATGGGTGTGTGGCTCCGATCGGGGTCAGGAGAGGTGGCCGCGTGCTCATGCGTCGGGCCAGACGACGGACTGGAGCTCGCTGTAGGCGTGGAGCCCGAAGGAGCCGCCGTCCCGGCCGACCCCGGAGAGCTTGAAGCCGCCGAAGGGGGCCTCGTGGTTGCGCTGCAGGGTGTTGATGCCCACGTTGCCGGTGCGGAGGCGGGCCGCCATGGTCACCGCCCGGGTCACGTCGCCGGACCAGACGTAGTCGTAGAGGCCGAAGTCGGTGCCGTTGGCCAGGGCCACCGCCTCCTCCTCGTCGTCGAAGGGCACGACCACGATGACCGGGCCGAAGATCTCCTCCTTCACCACCCGCATGTCCCCCGAACAGCCCGCCAGCAGCGTCGGGGGGACGTACCAGCCGGTGTCGAGATGGGTGGGGCGCTGGCCGCCGGCCACGAGCTCGGCCCCCTCGCTGAGGCCGGTCGTGATGTACTCCTCGACCCGGCCACGGTGGGTCTCGGTGATGACGGGCCCGACCACGGTGTCGTCCTCGAGCGGATCGCCCACCTTGAGGGCGCCGGCGAACTGGGTCAGGCCGGCCACCACCTGGTCATAGACGCCCCGCTGGGCCAGGACCCGGGTCGGGCGCGGTGCAGATCTGGCCGGAGTGGAAGGCCCAGGTGCGAGCCGATGCCCATGATCGCCCGGCCGACGTCGGCGTCGTCGAAGATGATCGCCGCGCCCTTGCCGCCGAGCTCGAGCAGCAGGCGGGTCATGCCCTCCCCCGCCACCGAGCCGATGCGACGGCCCACGGCGGTGGAGCCGGTGAAGCTGATCATGTCGACCCCGGGTGAGGCGACGAGGGCCTCGGCGGCCTCGGTGCCCTCGCCCGACCACCACGTTGATCACCCCGTCGGGGAAGCCCACGTCGCGGGCGATCTCGGCGAACTTCGAGGATGGCGAGCGGGTCCTGGGGGGCCGGCTTCACGATGACCGGGTTGCCCGCGGCCAGGGCCGGGCCGAGCTTGCCCGCCATGTTGGTGAGCGGGAAGTTGTAGGAGGTGATGGCCAGCACCACCCCGACCGGGCGGCGGGCGGCGAAGGCGGAGATGACCCCGCCGGGAGCCAGGTCGGTGGTCTCGATGAGCTGCGGGGGCAGCGGCAGCACCGTGGACTCCATCGCGCCCCGGGCGTACCGGTGGAAGCGGTCCACCACCTGGGTGAGCTGCAGGCCGTTGGAGACCTTCCAGGTGGCGCCGGTCTCGGCCTGGATCAGGGGGGCGAGCTCGTCGTGGCGGGCGGCCACGGCGTCACCCAGCGCATCGAGCAGGCGGGCCCGCTCGGCCGGGTCGGTCTGGGACCATGGGCCGAAGGCGGCTCGGGCGGCGTCAACTGCCGCGTTGGCGTCGTCGACCGACGCGTCGGGCGCCTCGCCCACGACGGCCTCGGTGGCAGGGTTGCGGACCTCGTAGGCCCCCTTGCCGCCGGGGACGAACTCACCGCCGATGAAGAGCTGCTGAGGTCCGGGATCGACGGTTCGACTGGTGGGGGCCACGCCGCGGAGCGTAGTCCTCGGATCTGACGGGTCGTCAGATCAGGGCTCAGTCCCGCCGTCGTCGTGTTCTCCTCGGCCCCTCGTCGACCTGCTCCTCGACCTCGTCGGACAGGTCCTCGGCCCCCTCGGAGAGGTCTTCGGAGAGCTGGTCGGCGCCATCGGACAGATCCTGTTCGACGCCGTCGTCCACGATGCCTTCGTCGTCGTCGCCACAAGCCGTCAGGCCACCGAAGGCGAGGGTCCCGGCCAGGACGACGGCCGCGGAACGTCGGGTGCGGTTGCTGGTCATGGCTCACCCCTACCCGGGAAGGCACCACCAGCACTGGGGTGAGGCGTCAGGCCGCCATCAGGAGGTTCAGCAGGTTCCAGGTCACGATGACCAGGTAGAGCGTGGTCACGGTGACCAGGGAGCGGTCGACGATCTTGGAGCGGACCGGGCAGGCCTTGAGCACCATCGCCACCAGGACGAACCCGCCGGTCTTGACCAGGGCGGGGGCGAAGGGGTGGTGGATGATCGGGGCCATGATCGGGTTGGCCTCGGCCCCGCCGGCGCTGAGGACCAGCTTGGTGGTGACCAGGTCGAGGAGGTTCAGCGCCCCCAGGATCGCCAGCAGGAACCACCGGCGGGCCAGGACCTGCTCGGCCTCGGGGAGGACCTCGACCCGGGGCTGACCGTCCCGCAGGTCGATGACGACGTCGTCGGCGCGCAGGTCGGCCGGTCGGGAGTCGAGCGCCCGGCGCTCCGCCGCCCGGCGGTCAGCCGCCCGGCGATCGATGGTGAGGTCGGTGAGGTCGAGTCGACGATCGGCCTCGCGGCGGTCGAGCACGATCGGGCGGAGGAGGTCGGCCATGCGGACCCACCGTAGCGACCACGGAAAGTGGTTTCAAGGGAAACCTCAAGTCACCCTCCGTGGTGGCCGATAGCGGCCGCCGGCAGGAGGTCAGGGCAGCAGGCTGCTCAGGAAGGCATCCACCTGGGGATTGCCGAGCACCGATCCGCCGTCCACGACCACGGTCTCGCCGGTGACGTAGCGGGCCAGCGGCGAGGCCAGGAAGACGATCACGTCGGCCACCTCGTCGGCCGTGCCGATGCGACCCAGGGGTGTCCCGGCCGCGATGGGCCCGGCGTAGCCCGGATCCTGCACGGCGAAGGCGGTGAGCGGCGTGTCGATGAAGCCGGGGGCCACGGCGTTGACCCGGACCTCCGGGGCGTACTCCAGGGCGGCGCTGCGGGTGAGGGACGACCACCGCCGCCTTGGCCGCCGAGTAGGGCGCCTCGCCCCGGGTCGGACGCAGGCCGCTGACCGAGGCCACGTTGACCACGTTGCCCGGCCCACCGGCTTCCCGCAGCAGGGGCAGCGCGGCCCGCAGGCCGTGGAAGGTGCCCCGCAGGTTCACGTCCAGCAGACGGTCCCATTCGGCGTCGGGATACGCCGCCAGCGGCATGACGTTGCCGGTGCCGGCGTTGTTGACCAGGCAGGTCAGGCCCCCGAGCGCCTCCGCCGCGGCGACCACCGCGACGGCCATGGCCGCCGCGTCGGCCACGTCGGCCGACGACGGCCGTCGCCCCCAGGCGCTCGGCCACGGCGGTGGCCCCGTCACCGTCGACGTCGAGCACCACGACGCTCGCCCCTTCGTCCACGAACCGGCGGCACGTGGCCTCGCCGATGCCCGACGCCCCCCCGGTCACGATCGCCCGGCAACCCTCCAGCAGTCCCATGCCGCTGTTCCTAGCGCAGACGCGCCGGACGGTCGGTCAGCGCCCCGTCGCGGCCCGCCAGGCGGCCTCTTCTTCACCCAGTCGGGTGGACGGGCGGGCCGTCGACGAAGGGCCAGAGCTCGTTGGCCACCCGACGCCAGTTGGCCGTGGCGTTGAGCTCGCCGAGCACGGCATAGAGGCCCAGGTTGATGCGCTGGATGATCACGAAGCTCGGCGGGGTGTTCGCGGCTTTGATGAGCTCGGCGTCGGGCCCGGTCACGTCGAACATCTGGCGCATGGTCTGGCTGGAGTACTCGGGGGTGATCGTCGTCTCCCGGTCCTCGAGCACGAACTCATAGAAGTGACCCATCCAGTCGCCGACCTGCTCGTCGGTGACCGGGGCCCCGGCCCGCAGCACCCCCGCCTCCTCGACCGCCCGGCGGAAGTCGGCCATGTCGCCCCGGAGGACGTAGGCGTCGATCAGGTGGTGGAAGACATCCACCTCGTGGTGGGTGAAGCGCTTGACCAGCCCGAAGTCCAGGAAGGTGACCCGGCCGCCCGGCTCGAACAGGTAGTTGCCCGGGTGGGGGTCACCGTTGAAGGCGTGCAGCCGATAGAGCGAGCGGAAGACGAAGCGGAAGATGGCCTCCCCCGCCAGGTCCTGCTCCTCCTGGCTCCAGGTCTGCAGCTCCTCCCAGCGGGCACCGGCGGAGAGCTCGGTGGTCAGGACCCGGCCGGTGGAGAGCTCGTCGACCACCTCGGGGACCCGGATGAAGGGATGGTCGCGGTAGTACTCGACGAAGAGCTTCTGGTTGGCGGCCTCGGCCCGGTAGTCCAGTTCCTCGACCAGGCGCTCCTTGAGCTCGGCGACCAGCGCGTCGGGGTCGAGGCCGGTGAACATGAACCCGGCGGCACCGAACAGGACATCCACGTTGTCCAGGTCGGCCTTGATCGCCTCGTCCACCCCCGGGTACTGGATCTTGACCGCCACGGCCCGGTCGTCGTGGGTGATGGCCTTGTGGACCTGGCCGATCGAGGCCGACGCCAGCGGAACGGGGTCCCATTCGGCGAACAGCTCCTCGGGGCCCTGGCCGAACTCGGCCACCAGGACCCCGGCGGCCAGCTCGGCGCTCATGGGCGGGGCGTCCTGGCGCAGGTCGGCCAGGGCGGTGCGCACGGGCGAGGGCAGTCCCTGGTCGAGGTAGCTGGCCATCTGACCGAGCTTCATCATCGCCCCCTTGAGGTTCCCGAGCTCGGTCGCCACCTGCTCGGCCGTACGAAGGGCGAAGGCCTCGTTCAGCACCTCCTGTCGTTCGGCCGACGCGAACACCGAGCGGGCCCGGTGGGTGGCATAGGCCCCGCCGGTGCGGGCCCCGAACCTGGCGAGAGCGGCGGTCCGGGCCGATCGTCCCGTCGCGCTGAGGTGCACGGGCCCGACCTCGGTCGATCGGCGCCGGACGAGGGTCACGCCCGTTACGGCGGCGGCGGTGACCCCGGCCAGGACCAGCGCGGTGCGGAGCTTCACCTCACCACCTTGAGAAGCGGGACGCCTTCGACGCCAATCCTCAGGCGCCTGCCGTCGGCGGCTGACGGCCGGTGACCGTGGTGAACAGGATGCGGCCCATGGTCTGGCGGACGTCGGCCGTGCGGATCCCGTAGGCCTCGAAGCCGTACCGGTGGTCGGCCACGTGGGCCAGCATCGAGGTCATCGCCCCGGCGGTGGCCCGGGGGTCGACGTCGTCACCGACCGGGCGCTCCTGGGTGACCCGGTCGGCCAGGGCCTCGTTGAACCGGGTGAAGAGGCGGCTGCGGAGCTGTCGGAAGCGGGCGTCGCCCTCGTTGCTCCCCAGGTCCATGACCCGGACCACGGCGCCGTGGTCGTCCCAGAAGTCGAGGTAGCCGTCGACCACCCGGAGGGCGGCCTCGTACCCCTGACGGCCTCGCCACCGGGGCCCCTCGGCCAGCGGCACGAGCGTGTCCTGCACCACCCGGGCGACCTCCTCGGCCAGCGCCAGCACCGCCTCCTCCACGTCGGCGAAGTACTGGTAGAAGGTCGCCGGCGAGGTCCCCGCGGCCCGGGCCACGTCCACGACCCGGACGTCCCGGTAGGAGCTGGACGCCAGCATCTCGGCCACCTGGTCGAGCAGGCGCTGACGGGTGGCGAGACCGCGGCGGCCCGGCACCCGGCCGTCGACGGCCCGGGGGGTGACCTCCTCGGCGGCTCACCAGCAGTCCAGGACGGCATCCACCGTCGTGACGGTGGCGACGAGGGCGAGGGTGTTGTCGATGACCGCGTCGGCGTACGCGGTGGGCACGCCGGTCACCGCGTCCCGGGGCAGGACGAACTGGTACCCGGCGTTCACCGCGTCGAAGGCGAAGTCGGTCATGCCGATGTTCACCGACACCCCGACGCCGACCACGGTGCGGGCCCCCAGGTTGCGCAGGACGACATCGAGGTCCGTGCCCCCCATCGGCCCCAGGCCGTGCAGGCGGGTCAGGACGAGGTCACTGGGCGCCATCCCGATCTCCGGGCAGACCTCGACCGCTTCGCTCCCCGGGGTGAGCTGCCCGTCGGCCTTGGCGGCCACGGCGAAGAGGCGGGCGTTGTGGTTGGAGCCCTTGCCGTCCGGGCGCCGGGCGGCCACGCAGTGGACGACGTCGATCCCGGCGGCCCGGGCGCCGTTGACCAGTCGCCCGGCGGCTTCCAGCATCCCGGTCTCCCGGGCCGCTCCGGCCAGTTCGGGGAAGGCGGAGGTCGCCCCCAGCACCCCCACCTGGCACTCCTGGGTCACCACCACCGTGTGCCCCGGATCCACGAGGGCAGCAAGGTCCACCGGCACGAGCCGAGACGCTAGTGGCCGGACAGGAGGGCCTCGTCCGGACCGGGCCGAGCGAGCGGCGCCGGTCGGACCGCCGGTCATCGGGGGCACACCTGCCCACCCGCCGGGCCAACCGACGCAAAGACGGGGGCGTGTGGTCATGCCGCCGATCGTCGGGGGCACGCCGGTTGAATTCGGCGCAGTTGAGCGGCTCACAGCCATCCAACTGCGCTCGTTTCGGTGGGCAGCGGGCGGCTGGTCCGCGCCAGACGACTCGCTTCCCGACCCCACGCCCCCTTGGTCGCGTCGGTGTCGTTCGCCCGACGCGAGCAGGCCGGGCTACAGGATGTAGTGGCCGTCCGGGAGGCGCTTCCAGCCGCCGCTGGCCAGGTTGCCGGAGTCGGGGTGGAGGGTGGAGCCGGTGAGGAAGCGGCTGAAGTCCGACGCCAGGTAGACCACGGCGGCGGCGCAGTCGTCGGGGTGGCCCATGTCGGGTAGCACGGTCTTGGACCAGTCCTGCTGGGTCGCGGCGGCGGCGATGGACAGGCCCTCGTCGCCCGGTGTGGGGATCATGTCCGGGGCGATGCAGTTGACCCGGATGCGACGCTCGGCCAGCTCCAGGGCGAGGCTCTTGGTCAGGTTCTCCACGGCCGCCTTCATGGCCGAGTAGATCGCGAAGCCGGGGCCGGCCCGGTGGCCCTCGATCGAGGTCACGTTCACGATCGACCCGCCCCGCTCCCCCATCAGGGGCACCGTCCGGCGGATGAAGTGGGTGACCTGGGTGAAGTTCTCGGCGATGAGGGCGGCCTCTCCCCGGCCGCTCACGTCCAGGAACGGCGAGAAGAACGTGCCGCCGGCGTTGTTGACCAGGATGTCGACGTGGCCGAACTCGGCCTCGACCGACGCCAGGAAGGCCTCGACCGCCTCGGGGTCCCGGACGTCGAGCTCACCGCTGACGGCCCGGCGACCCAACCCCTCGACGTCGGCGACCGTGGCGGCCAGGCCCTCGGCGTTGCGGTCACAGACCGCCACGTGGGCGCCGAAGCGGGCCAGGCCCAGGGCGCAGGCCGCGCCGATGCCCTGGGCGCCACCGGTGACCACGGCGACCCGGTCGGTCAGCAGCATCCCCGCCGGGCTGACCTCCAGATCCACCGGCTTGCTCACGATCCGGCCCGGGCCTTCGGGAGGACCTCGTGTTCGACGAGGTGCAGCGACTCCCACGCCAGCTCCGGCGGGATGCCGCCGCAGAGGGGGTAGAGCAGCAGGCTCCCCCGGTGGAGGTGGGCCACGGCCTCGTCGGGGGTGAGGACGGCGAAGCGGTCGCCGGCCTTGAGCTCCTCGAGGGACCGGGCGTCGGTGGCCGCCGAGGAGGTCTCGCCCTCCCGCTGCCAGCCCGAGTAGGTCATGGCCTCGTGCAGGACGTGGGGGCCGATGCGCTCCCAGTAGCCGTCGGGGTCGTCGTGGACGAAGACGAAGGTGACCGGGTCCTCGGGGGTGATCATGAAGCCCGGCTCGTGGCCCGCGGCGGCACAGGCGGCCTCGTACGCCTCCCGGAGGGCGGGGTCTGAGGAGTCGGGGAAGAAGTTCAGGCCGAACCGGGCCGCCCGCCGGGCGGCGGCCTTCGACCGGCCCCCGATGAAGATCGACGGGTGCGGGTCGGTGAGGGGCCGAGGCGTGACCGCCGGGATCTTGCGGCCCTGGTAGAGAAACGGCTCGCCCTTCCAGGCGTCGAGCAGGGCCTGCACCCACTCGTCGAAGTAGGCGCCGCGGGTGGCCCACGGCGCGTCGAACATCTCGTACTCCTCGGGCCGGTAGCCGAGGCCGAGGATCGTGGTCACCCGGCCCTCCGAGAGCAGGTCGAGCACGGCCAGGTCCTCGGCGATGCGGATGGGGTCGTGCAGCGGGGCGAGCAGGGCCGAGATGCTGATGCCCGCCCGCTTCGTCCGGCCCGCGATGGCCGCCGCGGCCACGATCGGCGAGGGCAGAAACCCGTCCTCGGCTCCGTGGTGCTCGCTGACCACGATGGAGTCGAAGCCGAGCCGGTCGGCCCACTCGGCCATGTCGAGGGTGGCCGTGTGGAGCTCGGCGGCGGAGGCGGGGCCCGAAGCCGGGGCCCGCATGTCGAAGCGGATGAAGGTCAGCACGGTGCGCCGCAGCGTAGTGGTCGCGGCAGCCACGATCGTTCCCCGACACGGCCCGACGACCCGTCTCTGGTTGCAAGATCGCGGCGCTCAGCCACACGATCTCGCAACCAGAACGGGATCCGGGCGGGCAGACTCCTCCCGTGCTCGACAGGATCGTGCCGGAGGCGGCGCGGCGCTTCGGTGACCACCCTGCGCTGCTGGCCGCGGACGGGACGCCGGTGAGCTATGTCGAACTGGACCGCCGCTCCGACGAGGTGGCGGTGGGCCTGACCCGCCGGGGCATCGGCCTCGGCTCGGTCGTGGCCCTGACCCTGCCCTCGACCCCGGACTACGTCGTGGCCTACGCCGCGCTGGCGAAGGTGGGCGCGGTGACCGCCGGCGTGAACCCCCGCCTGACCGATGCCGAGCGGGACACGGCGCTCGAGGTCGTGGGCCCCGAGCTCGTGCTCGCTTCCGGTGACGAGGTGGCCGACCTACGGGCGCCGGGCGAGGCGCCCTCGCCGCTGCCCGACGACCTCGAGCGGCCGGTGGCCATCGTCCTCACCTCCGGCACCACCGGACGGCCCCGGGGCGCCGAGTTCCGGGCCCGCCAGATCGCGGCCATCACCGCCGCCGACGTGGGCGACACGTGGGGCGGGGGCGGGCCGATGCTGGCCTCCACCCAGTTCGCCCACATCGGGTTCATGACCAAGCTGGCCTGGTACCTGCGCCTGGGCACCACCCAGCTGCTGCTCGACCGCTGGCGGGCCTCCGACGTGCTCGACCAGATCGAGACCCACCGGGTGCCGTCCGTCGGCGGCGTCGCTCCCCAGATCGCCCTCCTCCTCCGGGAGCCGGACTTCGACCAGCGGGACCTGACGTGCGTGCAGACGATCATCGTCGGCGCCGCCCCGTCGCCCCCCGCCCTGGTCCACGAGGCCCGGGAGCGGTTCGGGGCGGCCTATTCGATCCGCTACTCGTCGACCGAGTGCGGTGGGGTCGGCACCGGCACGGCCTTCGACGCCCCCGACGCCGAGGCCCTCTACACCGTGGGCCGACCCCGCCCGCCCGTCGAGCTGTCCATCCGGGACGACGACGGCCGGCCCGTGTCCGACGGCGAGGTCGGCGAGGTCTGCCTGCGCTCCCCGTGCGTGATGGCCGGCTACTGGGGCGATCCCGAGGCCACCGCCCTCGCCCTGCGGGACGGCTGGCTGCACTCCGGCGACCTCGGCTACGTCGACGAGGCGGGCTGTCTCGTCCTGGCCGGACGGGCCAAGGAGATGTTCATCCGGGGCGGCTACAACGTCTACCCCCTGGAGGTCGAGGCCGTCCTCTCCGAGCACCCCGCCGTGGCCGAGGTCGCCGTCGTCCCCCGCCCCGACGAGGTCATGTCCGAGATCGGCGTCGCCGTCGTCGTCCCGCGGAACCCGGCCGCCCCGCCGAGCCTCGACGACCTCCGGACCTTCGCCGCCGCCCGCCTGTCCGCCCACAAGCTCCCCGAGGCCCTCGGCTCGTCGACGCCCTGCCCCTCACCGCCATGCAGAAGCTCGACCGCCGCTCCCTCGCCGCCCACGAAGCCGACTGATCGGCGGCCTCAGCGGCGGGTGAGGTCGAGCTCGAAGCTGCGGACGGCTCGGGCGAAGATGTTGGGCTCGATGTCGGGCTCGGTGACCACGACGGGGGGCCGGAAGCGCGTGGTCAGCTCGGTGAACAGCAGGGCCAGCTCGTACTTGGCGAAGTTGGCGCCGACACAGAAGTGCGTGCCGTAGCCGAAGGCCACGTGGGGGTTGGGGCGACGGGTGATGTCGAAGGTGAAGGGGTCCTCGAACACCGCCTCGTCCCGGTTGGCCGACGGGTAGAGCAGGATGACCCGGTCGTCCTCGGCGACGGCCTGGTCGCCGATCATCGAGTCCTCGACCGAGGTCCGGAAGAAGTTGTTGAGGGGGGTCACCCAGCGGATGACCTCGTCGACCGCCGAGGGGACCAGATCGGGCTCGGCCGCCAGGCGCTCCCACTGGTCCGGGTGGTCGGCGAAGGCTCGCAGGCCGTGGGCGATGGCCGTGCGGGTCGTCTCGGCCCCACCCGCGATGAACAGGCCGGTCTCGTTGAACACCTTGTCGTGCTCGTAGGCATTGGCCCAGTCCGAGACCAGGTCGTCGACCGGGCACTCCCGGCGGGCCGGCACCATCTCCAGGAGCTGCATGTTGAACTCCATGCACGCCAGCCCGACGGCCATCTCGATCTGGGGATCCTCCAGCTGGGTGTCGAGGCGCATGAGGCGCTCGGACCAGCTCTTGACGTCCCGCCAGTTCTCCTCCGGGAAGCCCAGGAGGCGGGCGGTCATCCGGGCCGGGAGCTGTGCCGCGAGGGCGTCGATGATCTCGACCTGGCCGTCGATGGGATCGAGCAGCTCGGCGATCAGCGCCTCGAGGACGTCCTCGTGGCGCCGCACCGCCTTGGGGGTGAACCCCCGGGACACCAGGCGGCGCTGCTCCTGGTGGGCCGGGTCGTCCGAGGCGATCATGTTGTTCTCGGTGGGCTCCCAGTACCGCCGGTAGCCCCGACCGGACACGAAGACGTGGGACCGTCGCTCGACGTCGAGGAGGTCGGCGTGGCGGGTCACCGCCCACAGCCCGTTCTTCTCGTCCCGGTAGACCGGCTCGTTGGCCCGCATCCAGGTGAACGCCTCGTGCATCCCACCGGACCGGTAGAACTCGGGATCACAGAGGTCGATGCTCAGCTTCTCCTGCGCCATGGCGCCAGTCTGCCCCGTCGCCGCCGACCACCCGTTACGGGTCGTCGAGGGGCGGGTGGGTACCCTCGGGCGATGCCGGTGCTGGTCGATCAGGTCACCGAAGCCGCCCTCGAACGAGTCGGGGCCTGACGTGTCGATGTACCAGACGCTCAAGTCGGTCATCCGGTTCAAGCCGCTGGAGTTCGACCCGGTCGAGCGACGGCTGGCCAAAGCCGCCGATGTCGACGACCTCCGCCGCATCGCCAAGCGGCGCCTGCCCCACGGCGTGTTCGACTACATCGACGGGGCGGCCGAGGACGAGCGGACCTACGGGGCCAACACCGAGGGCTACCGGAGCCGCACCTTCCGCCCGCGGGTCCTGCGGGACGTGAGTGCGGTCGACCCGTCGACCACGCTGCTGGGCAAGCGGATCCCGCTGCCCCTGGTCCTCGCCCCCACCGGCTTCGCCCGCATCGCCGACCCCCAGGGGGAGCTGGCCGTGGCCCGGGCCGCGGACAAGCTCGGCATCCCCTTCACGCTGTCGACCATCGGCACCCGCTCCATCGAGGAGATCGCCGCCGTCAACCACGGCCCCAAGTGGTTCCAGCTCTACGTCTTCCGGGACCGGGGCCTGACCAAGGAGCTGGTGGAGCGGACCAAGGCGGCGGGCTACGAGGCCATCACCCTCACCGTCGACACGGCTGTGCTCGGCCGTCGCGAGCGAGACATCCGACGCGGGTTCACCCTGCCCCCGAAGATCGGTCTCGGCACCATCGTCGACGGTGCACTGCACCCGGGGTGGACGTGGGCCTTCGTGCGGGCCGATCCCATCGTCTTCGCCAACGTGGCCGGCAAGGACGTCGGCGACGGGTCCGACGCCGTGTCCCTGGCCGACTACATCAACGGCCAGTTCGACCCCTCGCTCTGCTGGGACGACATCGAGTGGCTCCGGTCCGTGTGGGACGGCCCACTGGTGATCAAGGGCATCCAGTCGGTGGCCGACGCCGAGATCGCGGCGTCCATGGGCATCGAGGCCGTGGCGCTCTCCAACCACGGCGGGCGCCAGCTCGACACGGCTCCGGCCACCATCGACCTGGTCGAGCCCGTGGTCCAGGCGGTCGGCGACCAGCTGGAGGTCATCTGCGACGGCGGCGTGCGCCGCGGCAGCGACGTGGTCAAGGCCGTGGCCCTCGGGGCGAAGGCCGTCATGGCCGGGCGGGTCCACTTCTACGCCCTCGGCGCAGGCGGTGAGCGGGGCGTGGACCACGTCCTGGGCCTGCTGGACGCCGGCGTGCGCCGCACGATGGCCCTCGTCGGCGCCACCAACGTCGACGAGATCACCCGCGACCTCCTGGAGTAGGTCATCCGAGGATCGCCTCGGCCGCCTGGCGGAGGGCCGGGATGTGGCCGCCGTGCACCAGGATCGTGGTGACCGGGCTGTCCTCCCAGGCGGCCACCCGGTCCCGGATGCGCTCGATGGGCCCGACCAGGCTGATCTCGTCGGCGAACTCGCTGGGGACGGCCGCGATGGCCTCGTCCCGCTTGCCCTCGAAGAACAGCTCCTGGATCTTCAGGGCCTCGGCCTCGAAGCCCATCCGCTGCATCAGCTTGGTGTGGTAGTTCTGGCCCTTGGCCCCCATGCCTCCGATGTAGAAGCCGAGCATGGCCTTCACCGGCGCGAGACCGGCTTCGATGTCGTCGGTGACGACCAGGGTGGCCATCGCGGTGATCTCGAAGCCCTCCTTGGCCCCGGCGAGCTGCTCGGCGTAGACCTCCTGGCGGTAGGGCGAGTAGTAGAGCGGCAACCAGCCGTCGGCGATCTCGGCGGTCTGGGTCACGTTCTTGGGGCCCTCGGCCCCGAGGAAGATGGGGATCTCGCGGCGGAGGGGGTGGGTGATGGGCTTGAGGGCCTTGCCCAGGCCCGTCGCACCCTCGCCGGTGTAGGGGTGTTGGTAGAACTCGCCGTCGAACTCGACCGGAGCCTCCCGGGCCACCGCCCGTCGGATGATCTCGACGTACTCCCGGGTCCGGGCCAGCGGCTTGTTGGACGGTCGGCCGTACCACCCCTCCACCACCTGCGGGCCCGACACCCCGAGGCCGAGGATCAGCCGGCCATTGGAGAGGTGATCGAGGGTGATGGCGTGCATGGCGGTCGCCGTCGGCGTGCGGGCCGCGAGTTGCACGACGGCCGTCCCCAGCCGCACCCGCTCGGTGTGAGCTGCGATCCAGGCCAGGGGGGTGAAGGCGTCGGACCCCCAGGCCTCGGCGGTCCAGATCGAGTCGAACCCGAGGCGCTCGGCCTCCTGGCTGACCCCCGCGATGTCGGCCGGCGGCAGCTGCCCCCAGTACCCCCACGTCATCCCCAGCTCCACGTTCACCACTCCCCGTTCCGGCGCCTGATTGAGGGGTCATAGCACCGCAATCGGGCGCCGGAACAGTTGGGAGTCGATGTGTCCGGGGCGCCGGGGTCTGTCACACTGCAACCCGACAGGCGGGAGCAGGCGATGCAGGCGAAGGATCTGGTTGGCGGCGGCCGCCGTCGTGGCGGCGATCGGCCTCGTTGCGGTCGCCCCAGGCGCTGACGCGGGACAGCTGACCGCGGCCGCGGAGCCCGCCACCACGCTTGCCGGCGACCACCGTCCCCGCCACGACCGTCCCCGAGATCCCCGATCCTCGACCGCCCGACACCACCCCCCCCGTGGTGGGGGTGACGCTCAGCTCGGCGCTGGTCAGCCCGAACGGAGACGGCCGCCTGGACCGCCTGACCGTCCGGGTGACCGTGGATGAGGACGCAACGCTCTCGGTGACGGTGCGCAACCCCGTCGGCGGCGGCCACGCCCACCTGGCCACCGACCAACCCACCAGCCCGGGAACCGTCTCCCTGGTGTGGCTCGGCCGGCTCCAGCGGGGCGACGGCACCTGGGCCGCCGCCGGCAACGGGCGCATGGTGATCGACGTCGAAGCTGTCGACCTGGCCACCAACACGACCACGGCCACCGAGTCGGTCGGCGTCGACACCCGGGCGCCGGCCCTGCGCCAGGGTCCTGTGGCGCCGGAGCCGTGGACCGGCCAGGGTGCCCTCACCCAGCACTTCTCCACGTCGGACCCCTCCCGTCCCCTCACGATGTGGACCCGGGTGCTCCGGGACGGACGGGTCCTGGACCAGTCCCCGCCCCACCGTCGGCCGGCCAGCACCCACAGCATCAGCTGGCACCCCGACGCCTGGACCCGGACCCTCCCCATCGGTCTCTACGAGGCCGAGGTCGTGGTCCGCGACGCCGCCGGCAACACGAGCCGGCGATCGGTCCCCTTCCGGGTCCACCGGGTCGTCACCACCCAGCGGATCAGTCAGGTGGCGGGGGCCGGACGCCGGGTCGCGATCACCATCGACGACTGCTACCACCAGGCCGCCTGGTCCTCCATGCTGAGCACCCTCGACCGACTGGACGCCGGGGCCACCTTCTTCTGCAACGGCGAGTACGTGCGTCGGTTCGCCGACGTGGCCCGCCGCACGGTGGCCACCGACCGCGTGAGCATCGGCAGCCACACCGTGGGCCACGTCGACCTCGCCACCGTGAGCTTCGGTGAGGCCCTCCACCGCATGCTCGGCGACGAAGCGGCGTGGTGGGACGTGGCCCGGGCGACCCCCGCCCCCTATCTCCGCCCGCCCTACGGGTCCTATGACAGCGAGGTCCTGGCCGCGGCGGGACGGGCGTCCTTCGCCTACACCGTCCTGTGGGACGTCGATCCCCAGGACTGGGACACCAACGACCCCGGGACGGTGATCAGCCGGGTCCTGAGCGGCGCCAAGGGGGGCTCGATCATCCTCCTGCACACCAAGCCCCAGCACCGCCCAGGCCCTCGAGACGATCATCCGCAGCCTCCGGGCCCGGGGCCTGCAGCCCGTCGGCCTGCCCGAACTGCTGGGCTGACCCGGCCGGGCTCAGTCCGCCGAGGCCACCCCGACGGGACAGCTCACCCCGGTGCCGCCCAGGCCGCAGTAGCCGTTGGGCACCTTGGCGAGGTACTGCTGGTGGTAGTCCTCGGCGTAGTAGAAGGCTTCGACCGGGCGGATCTCGGTGGTGATCTCACCGAAGCCCGACGCGGTCAGCACCGCCTGGAAACGGTCCCGGGACGCCTCGACCGCGGCCTGCTGCTCGGCGTCGGCGGTGTAGACCGCCGACCGGTACTGGGTCCCCCGGTCGTTGCCCTGGCGCATCCCCTGGGTGGGGTCGTGGCCCTCCCAGAACACCTTGAGCACCGCCTCCCGGCTGACCACCGCGGGGTCGAAGACCACCAGGACGACCTCGGTGTGCCCGGTGAGGCCCGAGCACACCTCCTCGTAGGTCGGGTTCGGCGTGAAGCCGCCGGCGTAACCGACTGCTGTGGTCAGGACGCCGGGGGTCTGCCAGAAGAGGCGCTCAGCGCCCCAGAAGCAGCCCATGGCGACCACGAGCTGCTCGCTGCCCTCGGGGAACGGGGGCACGAGCGAGGCGCCGTTGACGAAGTGCACGGGGGGCTCCCACCCCGGGTCGGCGCGACCGGGCAGGGCCTCCTCGGCGGTGACGAGCTGGTCCTTCTTGGATCCGAAGAGCATGAACGGGTCAACGCCCGCCGGCCCCCGAACGTTCCCTACGCCTCGTCGGGCGGCACGGTCGTCGTGGTCGTGGTGCCGGTGGTCGCTTCACTTCCCAGGCTCAGGTCCAGGGCCTCGGCGATCAGGTCCTGGGCCCGCTCGATGAGGCGCTGGTACTGCCCCAGGTCACCCTCGGCCAGCGCCAGGTCGGCGTCGGCGAAGAGACCCTCGGCCTCGGCCAGCAGCAGCGCCACCTGCTGATCGGGGTCGGGCGCCTCCTCGGGTGGCGTCTCCTCGTCGTCGGGGGGCGTCTCCTCGTCCCCGGGATCCGGGGACGCGTCCTCGAGGGTCTCGGGGGCGTCGCCGAAGATGGCGATCAGGGCCTCGCGCAGGGTGTCCCGCATGATGATCTCGTCGCCGTAGGCCACGATCACCTTGCGCAGCAGCGGCACCGCGGTGTCGCTCTCGGACTGGGTGTAGAGCGGTCGGATGTAGAGGATGGACTGCTCCACCGGGATCAACAGCAGGTTGCCCTGCACCACCTGGGAGCCCTGCTGGTCGAGCAGGGTGATCTCACGCGCGATCTGCTCGTCGCTCTGGATGTTGGAGGCCACGATGGCCGGCCCGGCGATGTCGGAGCTCTGCATCTCGAAGACCTCGATCTCCCCGTAGTTCTCCGGGTCGCTCTTGGCCACCATGAAGGCGGTGAGCTCGCGGCGCTCGGTGTCACCCGCGTTCGGCACGAACGACCGCAGGATCAGGAAGTCCTCCTGCTCCTCGTCGGGCAGGCGCATCAGCAGGTACTGCGGGTCGATGCGCCGCTCCCGGGTCGTCTCGACCTCGCCGGTCTCCGCGTTCGTGGTCTGGGTGATCGCGCCGCCGGTCGTGCCGGTGCCCGGGTCCTGGGCCACGACCCAGCCGCCCGCCTGCTCGTAGAAGTTCTGGGCACCGTCGATGTGGTACCGGCCCCAGACGTTGGTCTGGACCCGGAAGAGGTCCTCGGGGTAGCGGAGGTGGTCCCGCATCTCGGTGGGCATCTCGTCCAGCGGGGAGAACAGGTCGGGGAACGCCCCGTCGTAGGCCGCGGCGATCGGGTCGTCGTCATCCACGATGTAGAGGTCCACGGTCCCGTCGTAGGTGTCGACCACCGCCTTCACGGAGTTGCGGACGTAGTTGAAGGCGTGGTCGAGGCCGCTGCCCGGCGGGCAGCTGGTCGGTGTCGGCCGCGCTGGGCGTACGGGTACATCGCACTGGTCGTGTACGCGTCGAGCACGTACTGGATCCGCCCGTCGATGATCACCGGGTACGGGTCGGCGTCCCAGTGCAGGAACGGGGCCAGGACCGCCACCCGCTCCTGGACGTCGCGGATGTACATGATCCGGCTCTCGTCGGTGACGAAGTTCGAGATCAGGGGCTCGAGCTCGCCGAAGCGCAGGGCGAAGGCGGCCTGGCGCACGAAGGAGCTCATGGCCACCCCACCCGTGCCGTCGTAGCCGGCTGGTGACGGTCTCGCCCCCGGCGGTCTGGTAGTTGATCTCGTCGCGGGTCGCCCCGACGATCGAGTAGCCGTCGAGGTCCTCGCCGACGTAGATGCCGGGCTGGTCGATGGCGAAGGTGTCGTCGTCGGCCGAGACCGGGATGTCACCGACCACGAAGTCCGGACGCCCCTCGGAGGTCACGGCGTTGGCCGGGGCCACGGCCGCGCCGTAGCCGTGGGTGAAGGCCACCCGCTGGCCCTCCCAGGACTGCTGGGGGATGCCCGAGGTGCTCAGCTCACGGGCCGAGATCACCACCTGGGTGGTCTCACCGTCGATCTCGTACCGGTCCACGTCCAGGTCGTTCAGACGGTAGAAGGGCCGCTCGGCCTGGAGGTTCTGGTAGGTGTCGGTGACCACACCCGGGTCCAGGAGGCGGATGTTGCGCACCGTCTCCTCGTTGTCCAGCAACTGCCGGCCGGTGAGGTCCTCGTTGTAGTCGAAGGGTCGGGTGCTCACCGCGTCGAGGCCCATGGCCGCCCGCGTGGCCTCGATGTTGCGCTCGATGTACGGCGCCTCCCTCGAGGACTCGGCGGGCTCGACCCGGAGGTTCTGGATGACCGACGGGTAGATGCCCCCGACGACCACGGCCACGAAGCCCCACAGGCCGACGGCCAGGACCGGCAGGACCCACCCCCGACGCCAGATGTTGACGATGAGCAGGACCACCGAGAGGCCTGCGATCATCAACAGCAGGTAGGTCGCGGGCAGTTGCGCCTTCACGTCGGTGAAGAGCGCGCCGTCCACGGTGCCCCTGGTCGACAGCGTGAGCTCGTAGCGCTGGAGCCAGTAGTCGGCGATCTTGACCAGAGCGAGCAGGGCGAGGAGGACCGAGATGTGGGCCTTCACCTGGGGGGTGACCCGCGGCCCGGGGTTCTGCACGCGGATCCCACCGTTGAGGTAGTGGGCCACGGTGGTGACGATGAGGATGATCGCCAGGGCGGCGAACAGCCAGGAGACCACGAAGGACAGGAACGGCAGCTGGAAGACGTAGAAGCCGATGTCGGTGTGGAACTGCGGGTCCTGGATGCCGAAGTCCACCCGGTTGGTGAACAGGAGCCAGTCGTTCCACTGGCTCGACACCCCGGCCCCGGCGATCAGGGCGAACAGCAGGCACACCCCGACCCGGACCCGGCCCGAGCGCTCGTCCACGATCTCGTGGTACCGGCGCAGCAGCTCCTCCTCGGGGCCCATGGGCCGGAAGCGGGGGGCGATCCGGTCGGCGATGACCAGGTTGACGTAGCAGAGGACGAAGAAGACCCCGATGAAGATCAGGGCGAGGCTGGCCTTGGCGCCGAGGATCGTGCGGAACGTGTCCTCGTTGCCGAGGGACTCGAACCACAGGTAGTCGGTGTAGAAGCCGGCGATCCCGCGCAGGGACGTGATCAGCACGAAGAGGCCGACGGCGACCAGGATCAGGATGACGCGGCCCCGGGGCGACAGTCGTCGCTTCCGGGGGCGGCGCGGTGGCGGCATGTCCGAGGGGGCCCGCATGGGAGGGGCAGCCTATAGAGCTAGGACCCCAGGACTTCCGCGGCCACCTCCGTGGCCATCGGGAGGATGCGGTCGGTGCGCCAGGCCCGGAACGCCTCCCGGACCGGGCGAACGAGGTCGACCCCGGCCTCGCCGGCCTGGACGCCCGCTCCGCCGCCCTCGGCCAGGCGGTCGATGTCGGCCCGCACCCCGTCGGCCACGAGGCCGGCCAGGCGGGCGGCGAGGTCGGCCGCTCCGGCATCGTCGACCGCGGCCCCCTCGAGCGCGGCTTCGCGTAGGCGGGGCTCGATCGCGGTGGCCAGCCGGGCAACGGTGGCGCCAGCGTCGCCGAGCAGCCCGTCGAGGCCCAACTGCCCCTTCCGGTCCTGGCGCAGGCGGTCCAGCACCTGGTTCTGCTCGTCGGCGAGGGCGCGGCGGAGCCTCCGAGCCAGGTCGTCGGCCAGCACCGCCACGGGATCGGGGGCCTCCTCGCCCCCCGGCTCGGCTTCGATGGCCTCCACGACGTCGATCGCCGGCTCAGGCTCGCCCGCCCGCAGCCGGTCGAACAACGGCAGCGTGAGCGCCTCGTCCGGCACCGGCTGGTCCACCTCCGGCTCGGGCTCGGGCTCCGGCTCGGACTGGCCCGCCTCCGGCTCCGGCTCCGGCTGGTCGACCTCCGGCTCGGGCTCGTCCACCACCGGCTCCAGCTGGTCGAGCTCCGGCTCGGGCTCGGGCTGGTCCACCTCCGGTTCGGGCTCGGGCTCCGGCTCGGGCTCGTCCACCACCGCGTCGGTGACCGGCTCGGGCGCCACGGCGGCGGGACCGAGGAGGCGCATCTCCTCGAAGGCGGCCAGCGTGGGCTCGACCTCGACCAGCGGGGGCACGGTCTCGTCGTCGGCAACGTCGGCGGTGGCCGCCGCCGCGGCGGTGGCCGCAGCCCGTTCGGCGGTGGTCGGCGGGTCGAGGATCGGCAGGCCGGCCGCCCGGGCGGCGTCGATCTCCGCCTCGATGGCGTGCAATTCCTCGCCGGTCACCTCCTCGACATCGGGCCCGAGACGGCGACCGGCCCGTTCGGCCGCGGCCTGGGCCGCGGGGAGAGCCACCCCCAACTCCGCGGTGGCCTCCTCCACGGTGAGGCCGACCACCTCGTAGGCCTCCAACAGTCGCTCCCGACCGACCCGGAGCTGCTCGATCTGGCGCCGCAGCACCTTGCGGCGCCGGATGAGGTCCTCCAGGATCCGGCGGCGGATGGTCTGGGCCTCGGTCACCATCTGCCGACCGCGCCGCTTGGCCTCCTCGAGCTCGGCCGTCGCGTCGGCCCGGGCCTCGGCCAGCTCGGCCTCGAGGGCGGCGACCACGGTGCGCAGCTCGACCTCCCGCTCCTGGGACTGACGCAGGGACCCGACGGCATCGGTCAGCAGCTCCTGCACCGCCTCGGGGTCGAGTCCCCGGAAGCTGTGGGGCAGGTCGATGTCGAGCAGGCGGTCGGCGTCCGAGGCCCCGGGATCGGTCACCCCGCCGATCGTAGGGGTGCCACGGGCCCTTGGCCGGGGACACCGCGGCAGGGATGGGGGCGTGGGGTCGGGCCGCCGGGTCCTCGGGGCGCGCCCGTCCGCTTCCCGGGCAGAACGAAGGACAACGGGGGCGTGGGGACAGGCGGCGGCCCGGTCGGGGGCGGCGGAGCCCTCGCTGGCCACCTGCAGTGGTCGTCGGGGTGGCTCCACGTTTCTTGCACCGGGAAACCGCTGACGGCGGCCGCCCGATCCGACCCACTCGCCGTACTGGCACCGGATCAGCGGCCCCTGGCACGCAGATCCGGTGCCAGAACTGAGGCGGGCCCCGGCCAGTGGGATTCGGGTGCCCAGGACGACCCCGGCTCGCAGCCCGACGACCGGGCGACTCTGATCGGGTCAGGCGGGGTCGGGGACCTCGAGGTCCGTGGCGTTGGCGCCCAGCTCGTCGAGGGCCTCGAGGGCGTCCTGCAAGGTGGCCACGGGCACGATGCGGAGGTCGTCGCCGACCCGGCTGCGGGCCAGGTCCTCCTCGCCCTCGGGCACGAGGAACAGCTCGGCGCCCGCCCGTTCGGCGGCCAACGCCTTGAAGTCGACGCCGCCGACCTGGCCGACCCGGCCGAGGCCATCGATGGTGCCGGTCACCGCGACGTCCACCCCATTGGTGATGTCGCCCGGGGTCAGGACGTCGAGGACCGCCAGGGTGAAGGCCAGGCCGGCCGACGGCCCCCGCACCTGACCCGGATCGATGGTCACGTCGAACGGGTAGTCCAGCTCCAGGTCGCGCGTGGTGAGGCCGGAGACGCCCAGGAACGGTTCGGCCGGGGCGTCCGGGAACGCGGCCAGCTCCACGGTCGCCCGACGCCGCGGCGCACCATCGTCGCCGGACTCCAGGACCAACGTCAGCTCGTCACCGGGGTCACGGGCGTCGATCTCGGCCACGAAGTCCTCCACCCGCTCCACCGGCTGACCACCGGCCCGCACCACGGTGTCGCCGGGCTCGATGACGCCGTCCGCGGGCGTGTCGGGCACCACGTCCTCGATGGTGGCGCCGGTGCCCGACACCACGTCGTAACCGAGGTGTTCGAGGGCGACCACGACCGCGGTCTCCTCGGAGGCGTCCATCAGCTGCTGGTTCAACTGCTGGTTCTCCTCCGGGGTCTGGCCGCCGTCGATCAGCTCGGCCGGGACCAGCTCGATGTCCGAGGAGAGCTTCGCCTCCAGCCACTCGAAGCCGTTGACCCGGCGCTGGCCGACGGTGACCGTGGTGAACAGCAGCTCGTCACCGGCCGGGAAGGTCTCCGCGCCCTCCACGCTGACCGTCGGCTCCGTCGCCCGGGCACTGCCCGGCGAGAGGGCGTAGTAGGGCAGTTCGACCACCAGCGCGAAGAGTGAGGCGGCGGCGGCCAGGACGCCGATGGCCCCCAGGACCCATGGCCACCGGGCGTGGCGCGTCGAATCCGCCGGCGGGGGCGGCGGCGGATGATCCGGTGGGGCGACGGGTAGGGTCGCCGATGTCGTGTCCACGGTGGTACTGACCCTCGTGGTGGTAGGGGGCTCGATCGCTGTCGCGGCGAAGCTCGCTGTCAGCGGGGAGCGAAAGCCTGCCACGGAAGCGCCCGTACCCCACCGCGCCCCCCGACGACAACGCCGTGCGGCCCGACGCGCCACTGCGGCACCCGCAGGCGCCGCCGTGGTGGATCAGGTCCCGGCCCGGCCCGGGGTCTTCCGACGCCTGCGCGCCGGGATCACCCTGGTGGCCATCGTCGTCGTGATCGGGGCGGGTATCGCTCTCGGCCTCCTCGCCGGCGTGACCGTCCTGAGCCAAGCCCTCGAGACCGCCGTTCAGTGACCGTCACACTTGACCGGCTTCGCGTCGCTCAGCAGGTCGGGACTCTCCCTCGTGGAACGTCCCGCTTGCTGCTCCGCTCCGCTGCGCAGCGTCACTGACCGCCAGACCGTCGGGCAGCACGACGTGCTGCCGTCGGTCGGGCCAGTTCTCTACCGGCCGAAGAGGCCGCGGCGGGCGCCGACGCCGGCGTCCACCTCGTCACCGTCGACCGGGGCGGGGGCGTCGAAGGCACCGGCGGCGGTCGGGGCGGGGAGGGCGTCGATCACCGACGGGTCCACGACCGACGGCGGGGCCACGAAGGACGGCACCGGCTCGTGCTCCAGGCCCAGGTCGGCCGCGGACTCGACGGGGACGTCGAGGGTCTCGGGCTCGGTCCAGGCCGGGGCGTCGAAGGCCACGGGGGCCTCGTAGCCGGGCGCCGGGGCCGGGGCCTCGAACCCGCCGCCCAGATCGGCGGAGAACCCGTGGTCGCGGCCGGCGAAGGCCGGGCTGACCGGCGTCTCGATGGGGACCCCACCGGGACCGATCTCGACCTTGAAGTACGGGCGGAAGTCGAAGTTGACCTCCTCCATCTTGAAGATGCGGGCCCCGTCGACGCCATCGCCGTTGCGGAGCCGCTCCACGAATCGGACGGCCTCGTCGAGCTCCTCAGCCTGGTGATACCCGGGCTGACCGTCCGCCGTGCGGTAGATCACCATGTGCGACAAGGCATTCTCCTTCTCGTGTGCCTGCACCGCTCCGTCGGCCCCGGAGGGCCAGACTTGAGCCGGTGGACACAGAACCGGCCCCGGAGGTGGTGGCCCTGGCGGGCCACCGCGGTGACGAGGCCACCGTGCGGGCCGGCCTCGGTGCGGGCGACCCCCGCACCCGGGTCGTGGCCCTCGGGGCCCTGGCCCGGCTCGGGCACCTGGGGGCGGACGATCTCGGGATCGCGCTGGGCGACCCGGACCCTGCGGTCCGGCGCCGGGCCGCAGAAGAGGCCGGGCGGGCCCCCGGGGTCGCCATCGACCTCCTCCCCGTGCTGGCCGACCCGGACCCCACCGTCGTGGAGGCGGCCGCCTGGGCCTGCGGCGAGCGCAACCCGGCGACGCCGGGGACCGTGGCCGCCCTGAGTGCGTTGGCGGTCGACCACGAGGACCCGCTCTGCCGGGAGGCGGCGGTGGCCGCGCTGGGGGCCATCGGCGCCGAGGACGGCTTGGCGGCGATCCTGGCCGCCACCACCGACAAGCCCGCCGTCCGGCGGCGAGCGGTGATCGCCCTCGCCCCGTTCGAGGGCCAAAACGTCGATGCGGCCCTCCAGCGTGCGCTGGAGGACCGCGATCGACAGGTCCGGCAGGCCGCCGAGGACCTGCTGGGCTGAGCCCGGCGGGACCTCGGGGTCCGGTCGTTAGGAGGTGATCAGGTCCTCGGGGGTGACCTCGGCGGTCTGGCCCTCGAAGTCCTGGGGCTCACCCAGGAACTCGTAGTAGCCCGAGGTCCTCGCTGTACTGCATCAGCTGCAGCACCTCTTCGGGGTACTTGTCGATGCCCGAGGATGGTGTTGAACGGGCTGGTGGGCAGGGCCAGGCCGGTGACCAGGCTGTCGATGTTGAGCGCCTGTTCCATGACCGCCGGACGGGTGAGCTCGGCGGCGTTGGTCAGGGTGTCGACCAGCAGGGCCCCCATCGTCCAGCCGTAGGCCACGATGGAGTTCTCCAGGTCGATGTCCGCGCCGCCGTACTCGGCCCCCTTCTCGAGGAAGAGCGCCATGGCCTCGTCGTCGGCCCACTGCGGGTCACGGGGGTCCTTGAACGCCGTGACGCTGATGATGTCGTCCGCGGCCCCGGGCTCGGCCAGGCCCACCAGGGTCGGCGAGGTGCAGGTGCCGGAGATGAAGATCGTGGGCTCCCAGTTGGTGCCGTTGATCGCGTTCAGCGCGTTGGGGCAGGCCAGGGCAGTGGTCCCGAGGACCACGGCATCGGCCCCGGTCGCGGCCAGGCTGGTGACCTGCGAGGTGGTGTCGGGGTTGGCGACCTCGTAGGTCTCCTCGGCCACCACCGTGATGTCGGTGCCCTCGATGGCGTCCTTGAACGTGTCGACGTAGGTCCGACCGAAGTCGTCGTTCTGGGTGAGGAGCGCCACCTCGGCAGTCGGGGTCGTTCTCCTCCAGGTAGCGGGCGTACATGACCGCCTCGAGGGAGTAGGACGGGAACGAGCCGATGGTCCAGGCGTGCTCGGGGTCACCCCACTGGGGGGCGCCGGTGCCGGCGAACAGGTTGGGCACGCACTCCTCTTCGAGGTTGTCCCAGATGGCCAGGTTGTTGGCCGTGCCGATCACGTTGAACAGGGCGAAGACGCCCTCGTCCTGGACCAGGCGCTGGGCGTTGGTCGCGGTGCGACCGGGCTCGTAGCCGTCGTCGAGGGCGATGAACTCGATCTGGCGGCCGTCGATGCCCCCGAGCTCCTCGTTCACGTAGTCGAAGTACGCCTGGTAGCCCGTGGAGATCTGGGCGAAGGCCGCGAAGGTGCCCGACTGCGGGAAGCTCGAGCCGATCTTGATCGTGTCGTCGGTGACGCCCTGGGTGAAGTCACCCTTCACAGTCGTCGACGTGGAGGTACTCGGCGGCCTCGTCGCCGGTGCTCTCGGCGGCGGCCTCGTTCTCCTCGTCACTGCTGGAGTCCTCGCGGCCACCCCCGCACGCGGCGGCGATCAAGGCCAGGACCGCCAACAGCGCGACGAGCGCGCGTGAACGGTTGGATCGGATCATCGTGTTTGCTCCCCTCAGAGCTCAGCTTGACAACGGGGTCCACCGTAGGCGACCCGTTCGGATCGGAGGAATCGGCGTCGGGCGGTCCCGTCGCGGAGATCTTGCGCCACTGGCGGTCGCGGCCGAGACGGCGCAGGAGCCAGGCCTCCAGTCGGTGGAGACCGCCGAGGAAGCCGGTGGGCAGCACCAGCATGAGCCCGATCAGCAGGCCGCCGAAGATCACCCGGGACAGCTCCGCGTTCACGTCCGAGGAGAACTCGGGCACGAACACGATGAACAGCGATCCGAGGACCGGCCCCATGATCGTCGCCGCCCCGCCGATGACGAGGGCAGCCAGGAACTCGATCGAGCGGGTGATGGTGTACTGGGCCGGGTCGACCCGGTCGAGCACTGCGGTGTTCATGACGATGAGCGAGCCGCCGAGGCCGGCGATCATCGCGCTGATGCCGAAGGTCATCACCTTGTAGAACGCGAGGTTCACGCCGAGGACCTCGGCCGCCGTCTCGCCATCGCGGATGGCGATGATCGCCCGGCCCACGCGGCTGCGGATGAGGTTCCGGACGAGCACGAAGGTCACCACGGCGAAGGTCAGGAGCACGTAGTAGGCCCACTGGTCATCGGCCATGTCCCCGGCCCACGCCGGTGGCTCGAAGTCGGGCACCCCGATCCCGGTGCTCCCACCGGTGATGTCGGAGTACTTCTGGATGACGAGCGGGAAGAGCGTGGCCAGGGCCAGGGTCACCAGCGCCAGGTAGACCCCGCTGATGCGCAGGGCCGGGAGGCCGACGACCACCCCGAGCAGGAAGCACAGCACCATGGCGACCGGGATGGTGCTGAGGTGCGCCCAACCGTGGTCGGCGGTGAGGATGGCGGTGGTGTAGGCGCCGACACCGAAGAAGGCCCCGTGACCCACCGAGATCTGCCCGTTGAAGCCGGTGAGCAGGGCCAGGCCGAGCACGGCGATCGAGGTGGCGATCACGTTGCTGAACTGCGCGACCCGGAACTCCTCGAAGTACTGCGGGATGTAGAGCACCAGCGCGGCGAGGACGACGGCGACCGATGCCGAGGACCCACCCGACGCGGGCTGAGGGCGAGGCGGCTCATACGCGTGTGACCACCTTGCTGCCGAAGAGGCCCTGGGGCCGGACCAGGAGCACCACCAGGATCAACAGGAAGGCGGATCGCCAGCTCGAAGCCGTCGAAGAAGTCGATGTACTGGCCCGCCAGGTTCTGGGTCACCCCGACGATCAGGCCGCCCACGACCGCCCCCAGCGGGCTGTCGAAGCCCCCGAGGGTGGCAGCGGCGAAGGCGTAGATGAGCACGCCCTGCATGAGGTTCAGGCTCAGGTTGAGCTGCGGGGCGGCCAGCGCCCCCGCCAGGGCCCCGAGGGCGGCGGCCATGCCCCAGCCGAGCATGAGGATGCGGCCGACCGGGATGCCGACCAGGCGACTGGACTCGGGGTTGGAGGCCACGGCCCGCATGGCCAGGCCGATCTTGGTGTACTGGAACAGCAGGTAGAGCAGGCCGACGACGGCGAGGAGGATCCCCAGGGTCCCGACCGTCTCCTGGGTGATGGTGACATCACCGAAGGTCACCAGCGACTCGTTGGCGAAGATGCGGGGGAAGACCCGACCGTCGGTGCCGTAGATCCACCCCGCCAGGGCGTTGACCGCGATGAAGATGCCGATGGTCACGATGACGATGGCCAGGACGTTGTCGACCCCCACCGGGCGGATGAGGGTGCGCTCGATCAGCGCCCCGCCCCCCACGGAGAAGACCATGGCGATGAAGATGCCCACCACGACCGGGGCACCCCAGTCGACGAACAGGTAGGCGACGAACGTGGAGAACATGGCCATCTCGCCCTGGGCGAAGTTCAGCAGGGACGTCGACCGGAAGATCAGCACGAGGGCCAGCGCCAGTGCGGCGTAGATGCACCCGCTCTGGATGCCGTTGATCACCTGGTTGAAGAACAGTTCCATCGGTCGCCTCCCCTCAGATCCCGAGGTACGCCTTGCGCACGGACTCGTCGGCCTGCAGTTCCGCCGCGGTGCCCTGCGCCACGATCTGACCGGCCTCGAGCACGTAACCCCGCTCGGCGATGCTCAACGCCAGGTTGGCGTTCTGTTCGACCACGAGCAGCGCCGTGCCCTCCTGCTGGTTGAGGGCCTGCAACTGGCGGAAGAGCTCCTGGGTCACCAGCGGGGCCAGGCCGAGCGAGGGTTCGTCCAGCAGCAGGAGCCGGGGCCGGGACATGGCGGCCCGGGCGATGGCCAGCATCTGCTGCTCGCCACCGGACATCCCGCCCGCCACCTGGTCGCTGCGCTCCCGCAGCCGCGGGAAGACGTCGTACCAGCGGTCCATGTCCGCCTCGATGTCGTCGTCCTTGCGGGCGTAGGCCCCCAGGCGGAGGTTCTCCTCCACGGTGAGGTCGACGAAGGTGCCGCGCCCCTGGGGCACGTGGGCCACGCCGAGGCGGACGATGTCCTCGGGCTTGCGGCCGCTGACCGAGGAACCGTCGACCTCGATCGTTCCCTTGGTCTCGATCATCCCGCTGACGGCGCGGATCGTGGTGGTCTTGCCCGCCCCGTTCGCCCCGAGGATCACCACGGTCTCGCCGGCGTCGACCGAGAAGTCCATGCCCCGGAGGACCTGCACCGGCCCGTACCCGGCCTCGAGGTCCGCCACCTCCAGAAGCGGGGTCACGAGTTGCCTCCGCCGAGGTAGGCCTCGATGACCTGGGGGTCGTTGCGGACCACGTCGGGATCGCCCTCGGCGATCTTGGCCCCGTAGTCGAGGACCACGATCTTCTCCGAGATGCTCATGACCATGGCCATGTGGTGCTCGACGAGGAGCACGGTCAGGTTGCGCTCGTCCCGCACCTGGCGGATCAGGGCGCCCAGCTCACCGACCTCGCCGTGGGTCAGGCCCGTGGCGGGCTCGTCCAGCATGAGCATCGTGGGGTTCGAGGCCAGCGCCCGGGCCAGCTCGACCCGCTTCAGCGTGCCGTAGGGCAGGCCGACGGCCGGTCGGTCGGCCACGTGGGACAGGTGGAGCTCCTCGAGCAGCGCATCGGCCTGGGCTCGGCTGGAGCGCTCCTCCCTGATGGCCGTCGGCCACCGGACGGTGGTGGTCAGGAACCCCGACCGGGTGTCGGAGAACGCACCCATCAGGATGTTGTCCCGGACCGACAGGCCGGGGAACAGCGCCACGTTCTGGAACGTCCGGGCGATCCCGATCTTGGCGATGCGGTGGGGCGGCACCGCCAGCAGGTCCTGTCCGGCGAAGGTGACCTTGCCCTCGGTCGGCTCGTAGAGCCGGCTGATCACGTTGAAGAGGGTGGTCTTCCCGGCACCGTTGGGACCGATGAGGGCGCACATCTGGCCTTCGTCCACCGTGAAGGTCAGCCCGTTGAGCGCCACGACGCCGCCGAAGCGCACGCTGATGTCCTGGACCCCCAACAGCTCCCCCACGAGGCCGGGACCCTAGCCCACGGTGCCGACCCGCGTGACCGACGCCACGCCATGTCCCTCGTCGCCGCCCGGAGGGCCTACTCCATGAACATGACGCGGAGGGCGTCGTAGGACTCGATGCAGCGACCGGCGCCGAGCACGACGCACTCCAGCGGGAGGTCGACCAGGTTGACCTGCACCTCGGTCTCCAGGGTCAGGCGCTCCCGTAGCCCCCGCAGGAGACCGCCGCCGCCCACCAGGTGGATGCCGTTGACGATCAGGTCCTGGGCCAGGTCCGGCGGTGCCTCGCCGAGGCAGGCCACGATCGAGTCGATGATCGTGGTGATCGGCTCCTCGAGGGCCCCCCGGATCTCCTCGGGCTCCAGCACGACGGTCTTGGGCAGGCCCGACATCAGCTCCCGGCCCCGGACCTCGGCCCGGAACTCCTCGTCGGTGGGGAACGCGGAGCCCATGGCGATCTTGATCTTCTCCGCCGTCTGCTCGCCGATGGCGATGCCGTGCTCCTTGCGGATGTGGGTCTGGATGGCGGCGTCGAAGTCGAAGCTGCCCACCCGCACCGCCTTGAGCGACACGATCCCGCCCAGGGACAGGATGGCCGACTCCGAGGTGCCGCCCCCGATGTCGACCACCATCGAGCCCATCGGCTCGTTGATCGGCAGCTCGGCGCCGATGGCGGCAGCCATCGGCTGCTCGATGAGCTGGCACTCCGCGGCCCCGGCCCGACGGGCGGCCTCGGTCACCGCCCGGCGCTCGACGTGGGTGATGGCCGAGGGCACACAGATCACCACCCGGGGGCGGTTGAACCGGGACACGCCCACCCGCTCCAGCACCAGCCGGATCATCCGCTGGGTGACGTCGAAGTCGGTGATGGCCCCGGCCCGGAGCGGACGGACCGCGATGATGTGGCCGGGCGTGCGGCCGATCATCTGCCAGGCCTCGGTCCCTACCGCCAGGACGTCGTGGCTCTGGTTGTTGAGGGCGATGACCGACGGCTCGTTGAGGACGATGCCCTCCCCGCGCGACGTAGACCAGGGTGTTCGCGGTCCCCAGGTCGATGGCGAGGTCGCGGGCCATGTCCTACTTCCTCCCGTCGATCACCGCGGTGGGCGACGGTCGGGGGGCGAGAGGGCGTCCATCTGCCGGTTGAAGCCGTCGACCCCGGAGTCCACCGAGCGGGGCGTGCGGGAGCGGGCCCAGAGCACGGCGATGCCCAGGCCGGCGACGGCGACGGCAGCGAGCAGGAACAACAGGTTGGTCACGTCGGCAGGTCTCCCGGTCTAACGATCCGTGGTCACGTCGGTCAGCGCCCTGGCGTCGAGGCCCCAGCTCTCGCCCCCGGACCAGGTTTCGCGCTTCCAGATGGGTGCGGTGTCCTTCAAGGTATCGATGCACCAGCGGGCCGCCTCGAACGCCTCGACCCGATGGGGGGAGCCGGCGGCCACCACGACCGACGCCTCGCCGATGGCCACCGGCCCCGTGCGGTGCAGGATGGCCAGGCGCCCGAGGTCCGGCCAGCGCTGCCGGGCCTCGTCCGCGATGGCCAGGAAGCGGGGCTCGATCTGGCTCTCGTAGGCCTCGTACTCGAGGCCGCTCACGTCCGGTCGACCCTCCGCGTGGTCCCGGGCGGTGCCGGTGAAGGTCACCACCGCCCCACAGGAGGGCAGCACCGCCCAGTCGGCCACGAGGCCCACAGGCAGCACGTCGGAGGTCAGCCCCACCCAGGTGAGGTCGTCAGGAGCGTCCAGCACGGAGCCCCAGCCTACGGGGGCCGGTCCCCGGCCGACCCCGCGACCAGCGGCGGAGGGGTGGGTCCGACGCTGCCCAGCCGTGTCCGACGACGAGGCAGACCCGCCCGACCCGGGCTTCCGGGGCGCGCCGCTCCCTCCGGAGGACCGCCTGTGGCGTCACCCCTCAGAAGTGGCACCGCCGTCCGCCGTCCGGCCACACAGGGGGCGCGAGGCCGTTGCCCTGGCCCTCGCCGCCGGGGTCGGGGCCGGCCTGGCCCTCGTGGCCGCCTGGGGGGTGGGCGCCTTCGAGGACCCCCCGGCCCCCGAGACCGCCAGCGAGCGGGTGGCGACACCGGCCGCCACGGTGTTCGTGGGGACCGCCGGGCGGGACGACATCGACGACCTCGCCGAGGCGCTCGTCATGGTCCGGGTCGACGGCACCGAGGGCTCCGGGATCGTGCTGCGCGACGACGGCCACGTGCTCACCACGGCGGACCTCGTGGGGGACAACACCGAGGTCACCGTCCAACCCGTCGGGGGACCGGCGCTGGAGGCCGCGGTGGTCGGTCGCGACGCGGCGACCGACGTCGCCGTGCTGTCGGTGGCCGGCCTGGACCGGGTGGGAGCCGTGCTCGGCGCGGCCGACGATGTCGCCGTGGGCGATCCCACCCGGGCCGTGACCCTGCGGGGGGAGGACGCGGCCGAGGTCCTCAGCGGGGTGGTGGCGAACCTGGCCGTCACGGTGACCGGCGCCGACGACCTCCCGTTGCACGGGCTCATCGGCACCGACATCGTCCAGGACCAGCCGGTCGAGGGCGCCGCCCTGGTCGACGCCCGCGGGGCGGTCATCGGGGTGACCACCGGCGTCGGTGACACCGACGTGGTCCGGGCGGTACCCATCGACCTGGCCCGCATCGTGGCCGAGGACATCATCGCCACCGGGGCCGCCGACCACCCCTGGCTCGGCATCCGGGGCCGAGACCTCGAGGCCGACGTCGCCGCGGACTGGGGCGTGCGGGGCGGCGCCGAGCTGGCCACCGTGCTCGAGGACAGCCCCGCCGCCGACGCCGGTCTCCTGGCCGAGGACGTGGTGACCCAGGTCGGCAACCGGGAGATCACCTCCATGGGCGACCTGGTCACCGCCCTGCGCCACCTCGACCCGGGCGACCTGGTCCGCATCGGCTACCTGCGGGCCGGCGAGCACCACTGGTGCCGCGCCCGCCTCGCCGAGACGACCTGAGGGCTGCCGGGGGCGTGGGGTCGGGCCGCCAGTCGTCGGGGGCGTGCGAGCCCTCCATTGCGGGCCAAACGATGGCAAAGACGGGGGCATGGGATCGGGCGGCCGGCCGTCGGGGGCCGTCGAGCCTCCGTTGCCGCCTGAATGTCACCCGCTGTGGCCAGCTCTCGTTCTGGCACCGGATTCGGTTGCTATAGCGACCGAATCCGGTGCCAGAACGCGGAGCCGAGCCGGAGCGCACCCTTTGGCCACGGAGGGTGACGAAACCGGCCAAACGGGCACCCGACGACACGCGGCCCGAGGACCCGGCCCCCGTGGTTGCCGCGGTGTCGGTGTCGTTCCCCGGCCCGATCGCTCGGGCCGCGGCTCGGGCTTCTTCAGGTAGCGGCGGAGGGCCAGACCGATGCCGGCGAGGATGCCGGTGATGCCGACGGCGAGGCCGCCGAGGACCAGCTCCTGGCGGCGACGGGGAGAGACCGAGGCCCAGCCCGTCGGGCGGTCGCCGAGGACGTAGGCCTCCTCATTGGTGTACTCCGGCGTCCAGCCCGCGGCCCGCAGGCGGTCGTTGGCCACGACCCAGGGGTTGACCCGGTAGGCGACCACGCCCGGCGGCGTCGAGGTCATGCCCAGCTTCCAGCGCCACTGGGCCAGGCGGTGCGACACCCGCTCGGGCATCCGGACCCGGGGGCCGCGACCGGCGAGGCGTCGGAGCTCGTCACTGCGCATCCAGCCGTCGGGGGCGACGTTGTAGGGGCCGTCGAGGTTCTCCCGCCGGGCGAGGTCCACCGCCGAGGCCAGGTCGTCGAGGTGGACGAACTGCACGGGCGTGTCGGCCTCGCCGGGGGCGAAGGAGGTGCCGGCCCACAGCGAGGCAGCCAGCCAGTCCGAGGTGTCCTCGGCCACGGCGATCACCGGTCGCAGGACGGCGACGCGCACGTCGGGGTGCTGGTCCCGCCACTCGGCCACCAAGCGCTCGACCTCGGCCTTGTGGGTCGCATACGCCAGGGCGGGGTGGGGGCGCAGCGGGGCGTCCTCGGTCAGCGGGACCGGGTTGTTCGGCCAGGCGCCATACACCGTGGCGCTGGAAAGGAGGACGACGGCCCGGACGCCGACCGAGCCGGCGGCGTCGAGCAGGGCCCGGCTGCCGACGATGTCGACGCCGGCCGTGCCCGTCCCGTCCAGCTCGGCCACGGCGTCGCTGCGCCCCAGGTGGATCAGGGTGGTGGCACCCTCCAGCCGGGCCTTGAGCGAACCGGGCTGGTCGTGTGCCGCGGTCGAGGTCGTCCGGGGTGAGCCGGACGATGGCGTCGACGGTGGGATCGTGGGCCAGGCGATCGGCCACACGGCCCCCGAGGAGGCTCTCGGACCCGGTGAGGACGACGATGTTCACCCCCGTACGATGCCGTCGTGAGCGAGTCGGATCCACCCGGCGACGACCCGGATCCCTTCCAGGGGATCCCGTTCCTGGGCGATCTGGCCAAGATCCTGCGCCAGCAGGGCGCCGTCAGCTGGGACGCCGCCGGCCAGCTCGCCTTCCAGGTGGCCACCGGGGGCGAGTCCGAGCCCAACGTCGACCCCCTCGAGCGCATCCGCCTCGAAGAGCTGGCCCGCGTGGCCGAGCTGCAGGTGGCCCAGACGACGGGGCTCTCGGTCTCCACGACCGGTCGGGCCGTCACGATCGTCCCCGTCACCCGCACCCAGTGGGTGCAGGCCAGCCTGCCCGCCTTCCGGCCCCGCTTCGAGAGCCTGGCGTCCTCATTGTCGGCGAGTCCACCCGAGGCCGACCCGGTCACCGGGGACCCGACCGCGATGCTCGGGAACCTCATGGGGATGATGACCCCCATGCTCATCGGCATGGCCGCAGGCTCGATGGTCGGCCACCTCGCGTCGACCTCGTTCGGCCAGTACGACCTCCCCATCCCCCGCCCGCCGACCGACGAGCTCATCGTCATCGGTCGCAACGTGGACCAGTTCGCCGCCGACTGGAGCCTGCCCGGCGACGACCTACGCCTCTGGGTCTGCCTCCACGAGCTGACCCATCACGCCGTGCTCGGCCTGCCCCACGTCCGGGCCCGGCTCGACGACCTGCTCAACCAGTACGCCGCGGGCTTCGAAGCGGACCCGAACGCCCTCGAGGAGCGCTTCGGTCAACTCGACATCAGCGACGCCCAGGGCATGGCCGGCCTGCAGTCGATGTTCAACGACCCCGAGGCCATCCTCGGCGCCGTCCAGTCGCCCGCCCAGCGGGACCTGCTCCCCCACCTCGATGCGCTGCTGGCGGTGATCATCGGCTACGTCGACCACGTCATGGACAGCATCGGCGAGGGCCTCATCTCGTCCTACACGATGCTCAGCGAGGCCCTACGCCGCCGCCGGGTCACCGCGGACGAGTCCAGCCGCTTCGTCGAGCGCCTGCTCGGCCTGGAGCTGACCCAGGAGCAGTGCGACCGCGGCGAGGCCTTCGTCGCCGGTGTGGTGGAGCGGGCCGGCAAGCGCGGCCTGGAGCGTCTCTGGCGCAGCGACCGCGAGCTGCCCACCCCCGCCGAGGTCGACGCCCCCGGCCTCTGGCTGGCCAGGATCGACCTCCCCGACCCCGGGTCATCGAGGACCACCGGACCGCGCTCGACGGGTTCGAGCGCGACGCCATCGATGCCGAGCGCGAGGTCTTCGCCGACACCCGCAGTCGACCGGTCGAACACCTGCTGGACCTGAAGCGGCAGTCCCGTGACCTCTTCCTGGCCATCGAGCCCCTGCACGAGCCCCTCCGCCGACTGGCCCGCCGGTTGGGGCCGACGGCGGGGCACGACGTGCTCGCCGACCTGGAGGAGGCCGAGGACAAGCTGGCCGGGATGATCCAGCGGGTGCACACCTTGAGCGACCTCCTCGACGCCGCCATCGACGCCAACCTGACCCAGGTGTCCCTCCAGCAGAACGAGGACATGCGCCGGATCAGCGCCTGGGTCGCCATCGCCGCCGTGCCGACGATGGTGGCGGGGATCTACGGGATGAACTTCGAGACCTTTCCGGAGCTGGGCTGGCGGTTCGGATACCCGTTGGTGCTGGCGGGCATGGCGACGGCCGCAGCGTTCCTGTACCGGCGATCCGACAGCTCGATGCGGTCCGGGCGCAGACGGCCGAGCACCTCGATGACCCGATCGACATCGGTGAGCAGGCGGTAGGGCGTCCCCGGCAGGCGCCGCCCCGCCAACGTGACGATGCGCCCCGAGGGGCCGACCGCATCACCGTGGGATGCTCCGGGCACGACCAGCACGGGCTCGTGGCCCCGCTCCCGGTAGCGCCGTCCCACCTCGTCGAGGGCGATGCGCTGACCGCCTGAGGACGGCGTCCAGAAGTTGGCCAGTCGGACGATCCTCACCGGCCTCCCCGCTCCACGAAGTCCAGGTAGGTCATGGGCTGGGCTCGGACCGCCAGGGTGGCGTCGATGGCCGCGAGCGCCGCCGTCCGGGTGCGGCGCTGCCGGAGGTCCTCAGGATGGAGGGCGATGCGGACCCCGCCCCGGGCCCCGAGCACCGGGGCGAGGCGGCGGAGCACGTCGGCTCCGACGCCTTCGCCCCGACCGCCCGGGCGGTGCGACAGGGCCAGAACCGGGTAACGGCGGGCCCGGCGCAGGTCGATCACCGCCCTCTGGGAGGTCACGTAGCGCAGGCCGATCTCGCCGGCGGCCTGCACCGTCGCCCGCGACGCCAGCCATCCCGGCGGCGTGAAGCCCGCCGGGTGCAGTGCGGCGTCGAGCAGGACCTGACGACCGGCCTCCAGCCGGGCCGACGCCTGCGGGCGGTCGAGCCCGATGAACTCGTCGGCCCCGCGAGCCAGGACCTGACCGACCGCCCGTCGGCCGGCTCCCGAGGAGTGGCAGGAGCCGTGATCCCAGCCGTGCAACGCGATCTCGTGTCGACGTTCGGCGGCCCGCAACCAGGTCACAGTGGCGTCGTCTTGGTCGAGCGTCGGTCGCCGCCAGGGCCCAGGGACGACGAGGACCGTGGCTGGGATCCCTCGGAGGTCCAACTCGTCGAGCCAGGAGCGGGCCTCGGGGAGGGTGGCAGGCGCCACGTCGTGGATGGAGACGAGGAGAGCGCCGGTCACGCTGCCCACCGAGGATGGTGAGCCGGCGCCGGTCGGTCGCCGGCGACCTCCGCGTAGACGGTGAGCAACTGGTCGCCCACGTCGGACCAGGAGCGGTGGGCGACCGAACGACGGGCGGCCCGGCCCATGGCCCGCCGCCGATCGGGATCGGCCAGGAGAGTGGCCACCGCGCCCCGGAGCAGAGCAGGATCCTCCGTCGGCCACAGCCAACCGTTCCGGCCGTGTTCGACGAGGTCGACAGGCCCGCCCGACGCGGGACCCACGAGCGGGACCCCGGACGCGAGCGCCTCCTGTGCGGCCTGACAGAAGGTCTCGTCGGTTCCCGGGTGCACGAAGACGTCGAGGGACGCCATCAGGCGGGCGAGGTCCTCGCCTCGTCGGAAGCCGAGGAACAGGGCCCGGGGCAGGACCGCCGCCAATCGGTCACGCTGGGGGCCGTCACCGATGATCACGAGCCGCGTGCCAGGCAGGTCCTGGAGCGACGCCAGCAGGTCCAAGCGCTTCTCGGCGGCGAGACGGCCGACGTAGCCGATGAGCGCCTCGCCGTCGGGGGCCAGGACCTGGCGCACGGCTTCAGAGCGGTGATCGGGGTGGAAGCCCTCGAGGTCGACGCCGCGGGGCCAGAGCCGCACCGGGCCGATGCCATGCCGCTCGAGTTGCCAGGCGGTGAGGGTCGACGGGGCCAAGGTGACCGCGGCGTGGTCGTGCACCCAACGGAGCCAGGACCAGATGGCCGGGCGGGCAAAGCCGACGCCGTAGCGGGCTGCGAATCCGGCCAGGTCGGTCTGGAAGACGGCCACCGCGGGCACCCGCCGCCGGCGGGCGACCACCGCCACCGCCGCCCCCAGGACAGCCGGGGCGGCGAGGTGGACCACGTCGGGCCGAAAGGTGCCGAAGGCTTGGTCGACCGACCGGTGGGGCAGACCGACCGTGAGGGAGCGGTATCTCGGCAGCGGGAGCGACGGCACCCGGACCACCGGGGTGCGCCGGTACTGATCAGGACCCGGCGACGGTGCGAGCACCATCGTCTCGTGACCATCGGCCTCGAGCCGGTCGAGGATCCGGAGGACGGAGTTGGTGACGCCGTCGACGGAGGGGAGAAAGGACTCCGCCGAGATGAGGACACGCACGGGACTGCAGTGTGCGGGGAACACCTGTCCCCTACATGTCGCCTGTCCGGCCACCAGGTGAACCCTCGACCAACCCCCGCGTGCGCCGGCGGCGGGTAGCGGCTATGGCGGTGGGGGGCGGCGGGGTTGGCGTTGGGTGGGGCGACGACGGCGGCGGGTGGCCCCGGGCGGGGGTCGGCTGGCCCCACTCGTGTCGGGACGGCGTCCGGGGTTGCGGGGACGGCGGTCCGGTCCCGGGGCGGCGGCATCACCGGGGTCCGGAGGCGGCGGGGCGTGGTCCGGGATGATCGGCTCCGGTGGCGGGAGGAACGCGGCGACCGTCTCGTCCACGACGGTGGCGTCGGGCGGGGGCGCCACCTCGGTGCGGTCCCGGTCCGAGCGCGGCGGGCGCCGGGCGATCCGCCGACCCTGCCGAGGGGGACGGCCGGCCGCGGCGTCCTTGCGACCGATCCAGTAGGTGGCGGCCGCGAACCCGGCGGTCACCCCGATCATCAGGAAGCCGAACCGGGCCGGGATGGGGATGATCACCGGGATGAAGGCCCCGACGACCCAGAAGATCTGGAACCGGGTCTCGAACTTGGCGAACGAACGCCCCCGGTTGGCGTCGGGTGCGTCGCGCTGGACGATCGAGTCGAACGCCAGCTTCGCCGTGTTCGCACAGAAGCCGACGGCGAAGGTGACCAGCACCGCCGCCAGGAGGCCCCCGGCCAGGGCCCCGAGGATCGCGACCACCGACGCGATGAGCATCGACCCGACGAGGATGTCCTCCTCCTGGGTCGTACGGCGCACGCGGGGCGCCAGGATCGAGCCGACGAACGAGCCGAGCACGCTGGCGCCGACGGCAACACCGAGGTTCCAGGTCGGCTGGTCCCGAAGGGCGAAGGCCAGCAGGAAGACCAGGAAGCCGACGATGCCCCGCATGAGACCCATCGAGGACGCGGCGAGGAAGATCCCCCGGCTGCGGAGCTCGGTCTCCTCGGCCTCCCCCACCGGCTCGGCCGCCACGGCGGCCCGGGGCAGCGAGAAGGCCAGCACGGTGCTGAGGGCGAACACGACGATGGCGAAGCCCACGATCCACTCGGGCCCGCCGATCCAGCCCAGCGCGAGTCCGGGCACGCCGGCGACCACCCCGGCGAACGCGGTGATGATCGACAGCTTGGAGTTGGCCTCGATGAGCTCCTGGTCGGTGGACACCGTCGTGGGGACGATGGCGCTCTTGGCGATGCTGTACGCCTTCCCTGACACCAGCATCAGCAGTGCCGCAGGGAACAGCAGCAGTTCGTCGAGGTTCCCGATCATGACCAACCCGATGAGCACCCGGGAGAAGGCGATCAGGATCACCATGAGCCGGCGGCCGTTGGCGGCCCGGTCGATGGCGGGCCCGATGAAGGGGGCGATGACGGCGAAGGGCGCCATCGTCAGGACCAGGTAGAGCGCCACCTTCTCCCGGGCCGCGTTCGGATCGATGGAGAAGAAGAGTGAGTTGGCCAAGGCCAGCGCGATGAGGGCGTCGCCCGCGATCTGGGTGGCCTGCACCCGGGCCAGGCGGGTGAAGGGGGACGCGATGAAGTGGTCAGCGGAACGCTGGGGTGGGCCCCCGGGACCGGCGAAGATGTTCCACCCCGGGCCCGAGCTCACCGGGCTGACTGTACGGCGATCGTCGATGGCAACGTCATCCATGCTCCGCCCGCGGAGAGGGAGTTACGGGACCGACGCTACCTGGGGATCGGCGTGGTCGGGAGCCACGATCTTGTAGCCCACACCACGGACCGTGAGGATGCGCTCGGGAGCCGACGGGTCCCGCTCGATCCGGCTGCGGAGGCGCTTGATGTGCACGTCGAGGGTCTTGGTGTCCCCCACGTAGTCGTGCCCCCACACCTCGTCGATGAGCTGGTCCCGGGTCACCACCCGGCCCGCCCGCGCGAGCAGGAGCTGCAGGACCTCGAACTCCTTGAGCGGCAGGTCGAGGGCCTCGCCCCGGACGCTGACCTCGTGCCGGTCGGGGTCGAGGACGAGGTCCCCCGAGGCCACCACCCCGTCGCCGGTGCCCGGCACCCGGTCCGGCAGCCGGTCAGCCGTCCGCCGCAGGACCGCCCGCATCCGGGCCACCAGCTCACGGAGCCGGTACGGCTTGGTGACGTAGTCGTCGGCGCCGACCTCGAGGCCCACCACCGTGTCGACCTCCGAGCCCTTGGCCGTCACCATGATGATCGGGACCTTCGAGCGCGACCGCAGCTCCCGGCAGACGTCGACGCCGGAGATCTTGGGCAGCATCAGGTCCAGGAGGACGAGGTCGGGGCGCACGGCGTCGAAGACGAGCAGGGCCTCGGCCCCGTCGCGGGCGACCTGGACGCGGAACCCCTCCTTCTTCAGCCCGATCGTGAGGGCCTCGATGAAGTTCTCCTCGTCCTCGACCACGAGGATGGTGAGCTGATCAGCCACGACGCGACTCCTTGTCACCGGTGGGCACGGACACGAGCGGCAGGCGCAGGGTGAAGGTGGACCCCTGACCTTCCCGGGAAGCAATGAAGACCTCGCCGCCGTGGGCCCGGGCCACGTTGCGCACGATCGCCAAGCCGAGGCCGGTCCCACCGGTGTCCCGGCTCCGGGCCTTGTCGACCCGGTAGAAGCGTTCGAACACCCGCTCCTGTTCGGGCTGGGGGATCCCGATGCCCCGGTCCTTGACCACGACGTCGGCCCAGCCGTCCCCGGGGCGGACCGCCACGGTCACCGGCGACCGGCCGTCGGCGTACTTCAGGGCGTTGTCGATCAGGTTGGTGACCGCCGAGCCGATCTGGCGGGCGTCGGCCAGGCAGGTCTGGTCGCGGGAGAGGTCGACCTCGAGGCGCACCCCGAGCTGTTCGGCCGCGGGCCGCAGGCCCCGTACGGACTCCTCCACCACCTCGGCCAGGTCCACCGGTGCCCGGGCGTGGTCCCGACCCTCGACCTCACTGAGGGCGAGCAGGTCGTCCACGATGCGGCCGAGGCGGTGGGCCTCCTCCACCAGGAGGTCGATCCGTCGAGCAGCGTCATCGGGGTCGTCGGTGGCGGCCAGGGTCTCGGCCAGCAGGGCGATCGCGCCGATCGGCGTCTTCAGCTCATGGCTGACGTTGGCCACGAACTCCTGGCGGATCGCCTCCAGACGCCGGAGCCGGGACTCGTCCCGGACCAGCACCACCGCACCGAGTCGGGCACCACCGGGCCCCAACGGGGAGGCGGCGACGGTGACCTGGCGGGTGGGTGGCCCGAACAGCTCGATGCCCTGCTCGACGGTCCGGCCTTCCAGGGACTCGGCCAGCGCGGTGTCCACGGCCGCGGCCACCAACGCCTCCTCGTGACGGGCGTCGGTGAGCAGTCCGGCCGCGGCGTTGGTGAAGAGGCGCCGGCCGTCGAGGTCCGCGATGACGATCCCCTCCCCCACCAGGTCCAGTGCCCCCTCCAGGCGTCGGGCCCGCTCGACGACCTCGGCCAGCTCCGCCTCGGCGGCATTGGCTCGTCGGCGGCTGTCGACCAGACGTTGAGCGGATCCCTGCGACCACCGGGCGGCGACCAGGGCGGTCAGCGCCGCCCCCAAGACGATCCCGACCAGCAGACCGGCGAGCACGGCTCAGGCGCTCCGCCGCACGGGCGGGTCGACCCCGTCGGCCACGGCGAGGGGCTCGGTGACCCGGATGCCCACCAGCGAGGAGACCGCGGCGTAGCCGGCGAACACGAGGGCCGTGTCCGAATCCGGCGGCAGCTCGTCGTCCACCTCCCGGAACTCCATCTGGAGCCGGCCGTCGGCGCTGTCGGCGATGGCGGCCCGCACCGAGCCGAACGGGGCCAACGTGGCCCACCGGATGCCCTTGACCGCAGCCGGCTCGGTGTTGGGGACGTTGAGGTTGAGCACGGTGCGGTCCGGCGCCCCGTCCAGCCAGCCGATGGCCTCCACGGCCAGGGCCGCGGCGGTGGCCCAGAGCATGGGGTCGCCGTAGGCCTGGCTCACGGCCAGTCCGGAGATCCCGAGGTTGGCCCCGGTGAGGGCGGCGCCCACCGTGCCCGAGTGCAGGGTGGCCCGGCCCGTGTTCAGGCCGGGGTTGATGCCCGACACGATCAGGTCCGGGGCCGGGCCGAAGGCCCCGAGGTTGGCGGCGAACACGGCGAGGGCCGGGGTGCCCCGCACCGCGATGGCCCGGACCCCGGGCGCGTCCTCGAGCTGCACGTCCTGCACGTCGATGTGCTCGTCGAGGTGCCACTGGCCGATGCCGGCGCCGCAGCCGCTCTGGTCCCGGTCGGGGGCGACCACGACCACGTCATGGCCCGCGGCGGCGACGGAGGCGGCCAAGACCCCGATGCCGCGGCTCTGGTAGCCGTCGTCGTTGGTGATGAGGATGCGCATGCGCTCCGGCCTACCCCTCCTCGACCCGTTCGGCGAGCTCGGTCTCGACCGGGCCAGGTCGGTGCTGGGACCGGGCCTCGGCCACCGCGGCGGTGGCGTGCTCGGGCAGCCAGCCGGTGACCAGGTACTGCACCCGCTCGCCCATGTTCACGGCGTGGTCGCCGATGCGCTCGTAGTAGCGGGCGATGAGGGCGAGCTGGACGGCGGCGTTGAGGTCGATGCGCTCGGCCTCGTGGGCGGCGATCACGGCTTCGATGAACGTCCTTCTGCAGGCTGTCGAGGACGTCGTCCATGTCGTCGATGGCCGCGGCCAGTGCCGCGTCGTCATCGAGGTAGGCGTCGATGGCCGACTTGTAGAGCTTGGCCGCCTCCTCGCTCATCTGCTCGATGAGGCCCCGGATGCGGGGGGTGAGCTCGTCGCCGTAGATGCGGCGCATGGTCTTGGCGATGTTCACCACCAGGTCGCCCGACCGCTCGATCTCCGACGCCATACGCAGGGCACTCACGATCACGCGCAGGTCGCTGGCCATCGGCTGTTGGAGGACCAGCAGGGCGTAGCACTGCTCCTCGATCTCCAGGGTCAGCCGGTCGAGATCGTCGTCGTGCTCGATGAGGGCCTTGGCCCCCTCGAGGTCTCCGTTGAGCAAGACGTGGGTCCCGCGCGGGATCACGTCGGTGACCATGGCCGCCAATCGGGCGACGTCGGTCTTCACGGCGGCGAGCTGCTGGTGGAAGGTGGGCCGGGTGTCGGGCATGAGTGCTCTCCTTCACCGCACTTCGGCGGCGAGGTGGTCAGGGTCTCCAGTGAACAGGTAGCGGAGGCGGGCGCCGAGGATCGTGGCGTGATCGTCGATCCGGGACAACGCCTGGCCGGCGGCCATCGCCTTCACCGCGATGGGCACGGCGTCGTCACCCGCGAGCCGATGGACCTCACCGACGAGCCGGTCCGTGAGCACGCTGACCTCGGGCGAGCCGGCCGACACCTCCTCGGCCAATGCCGTCGACTGCGCGGCGAACGCCCGGAGGGCCAGGCGGTAGTGGTCAAGGGCCAGGTCCGCCAGAGCGGCCAACAGGTCGAAGATCTCCCCGGAACGACCAAGCAGCTCGTGTTCCGGGGCCAGCTTGGCGACCCGGAGGGAGAGGTCGCCGATGCGCTCGAGCTCGGCGGTGATGCGCACGACCGACACGATCAGGCGGAGGTCCGATGCCACCGGTTGTTCCCGGGCGAGGAGGTCGTAGCAACGCTCGGTCAGCGACACCTGCATGGCGTCGATCTCGTCGTCGGCATCGATGGCCAGCGCGGCCTCGCCCGCGTCGCCGTTGTGGAGCACCGAGCGCATGCGTTCGAGGTTCTGATCCACGCGCACACCCATGAGCTCCACCTGGATGCGGAGTTGCTCGAGCTCGGCCTGATAGGTCGCCCGGGCCGGCGTCCCCTCGGACGGGTCGGCATCGTTGCCGCTGGGCCGGTCGGCCACGCTGGGCTCCATCCCGATCAGCCGAAGCGGCCGGTGATGTAGTTCTCGGTCCGTTCGTCGGCGGGGTTGGAGAAGATCGTCTCGGTGTTGTCGTACTCCACCAGGAGCCCCGTGCGCTGGTCCCCCCCTTGGCCCTGGGCGGCCTCGCTGATCTCGGTGATGAAGAACGCTGTCCGGTCACTGACCCGGGCCGCCTGCTGCATGTTGTGGGTGACGATGACGATCGTGTACTGGTCCTTGATCTCCTGCATCAGGTCCTCGATGCGGGAGGTGGCGATCGGGTCCAGGGCCGAGCAGGGCTCGTCCATCAGGACCACCTCGGGCTCGACGGCCACGGCCCGGGCGATGCAGAGCCGCTGCTGCTGGCCACCGGAGAGCCCCATGGCGCTGGCGCCCAGCCGGTCCTTGACCTCGTCCCACAGGGCCGCCTGGCGCAGGGACTTCTCGACGATGTCGTCCATGTCGGACTTGGCCGCGCCGGCGATGCGGGGGCCATAGGCGATGTTGTCGTAGATCGACTTGGGGAAGGGGTTGGGCTTCTGGAAGACCATGCCGATCCGCCGTCGCACCTCGACGGCATCGACCTCGGGGTCATAGAGGTCCACCCCGTGGTGGAGGATCTGGCCATCGACCCGGGCGGAGGGCGACCAGGTCGTTCATCCGGTTGAGGCAGCGCAGGACAGTGGTCTTGCCGCAACCGGAGGGGCCGATGAACGCGGTGATCTCGTGGCGCCGGACCGTCAGGTTGACGTTGCGCACCGCCCGGAAGTCCCCGTAGAAGACCGACAGGTCGCGGATGTCGAACACGGCGTCCTGCTCATCGATCGGCTCCGTCGTCGGGGTGGCCCCGCGGGCCTCCGGCTCGGGCTCCCGGAACAGGGTCTCCCCGTCCTCGTCGATCACGTGCTTCTCCGTTCCGGTGACGGTGGTGGTGGGCTCGGACGACATCTCAGAGGTCCCTCTTCCGGTCGTAGTGGTTTCTCAGCAGGATGGCCACGGCGTTGAAGGCGAAGATGATCACGAGCATGACCAGGATGGCGGCGCTGGTGTTGGCCTGCCAGTCCGCCCCGGGCTGACGGGCCCACCCGTAGGTCAGGTTCGGCAGCGCCGTGAACGTCCCGTGCAGGCGATCGATGGTCCCGGTGCCGTCCGCGGTGTCGAAGAAGCCGACCGCGGCGCCGACCAGGATCAGCGGCGCCGCCTCTCCCAGGGCCCGGGCCAGGGCCAGGACGGTGCCGGTCAGGATCCCCGGCGCGGCGTAGGGCAGGACGTGGCCCCGGGTGACCTCCCAGCGGGCGGCCCCGACCCCGAACCCCGCTTCGCGGATGCTGTCGGGTACCGCCCGGAGGGCCTCTGCCGCGGTGATGATGACGATGGGCAGGACCAGCACGGCCAGGGTCAGGCCGCCGGCGATGATCGAACGGCCGCCGGTGAAGCCCTCGAGGGTCTTGACGAAGACCGACAGGCCGAGGAGGCCGTAGACGATCGAAGGCACGCCCGCCAGGTTGCGGATGTTGACGCTGATCAGGCTGGTGAGCCAGGTGTCCGACGCGTACTCCTCGATGTACACCGCGGCGCGCGATCCCCAGCGGGAAGGCGACGACCGCCACGAAGAGGGCGATGAAGAACGACCCGTAGATGGCCTGCCACATGCCCGCCGTCGTGGAGTCCCCGGAGTTGCCCTGCGTCAGGAAGTCCAGCCCCCGGTCGGTGAGGACCTCGAGGCCATCGCCCAGCACCGACCAGATGAGCAGCACCAGAACCGCCAGCGAGACGAGCAGGCAGGCCAGCATCGTCCACTTGTAGATGGCGTTGCCGATGTCGAGCTTGCCGCCCTTGAGGCGTTCGGCGACCGCCTCCCGGGTGATGGGGGCCATGTCGGCGGGTTGGGTGAGGAGGGACATCGATCGACTCCTAGTACCGCTGACGGACGCGGCGAACGAAGCGCTCGGACAGGATGTTGAGCAGCAGGGTGATGACGAACAGCACCAGGCCGACGAAGAACAGGCTCTGGAAGGCGCCGCTGGCCCCCCGCACCTGATCGGTCCCGGTCGCCAGCGAGGCCATGGCCGCGGTCATGGTCTGGCCGGGAGCGAGCGGATCGGTGGTGAACAGCGAGCCACCACTGGCCCCCGGCCGCGATGGCGACGACCATCGTCTCACCGATGGCCCGGGAGACGCCGACGATGAGGGCGGCCATCAGGCCGGACACGGCTGCGGGGATGACGACCTGGACGGTCGTGGTCATCTTGCGGGCTCCCAGGCCCTCGGAGGCCTCGCGGAGGGCGTTGGGCACCGAGCGCAGGGCGTCCTCGGAGATCGAGGCCACCAGGGGGATGGTCAGGATGCCCACACCGAGGCCGGCGGCCAGGAGGTTGAACTGGGGGGAGTCGGTGAAGATGGTCTGGACGAGGTCGGGCGAGATCACCGTCAGGGCGAAGAACCCGAGCACCACGCTGGGGATCCCCGCCAGGATCTCCAGGACGGGCTTGAGCACCCGGCGCACCCGGGGCTGGGCGTACTCGGAGAGGTAGATGGCGGCGCCGACGCCCAGCGGCCAGGCCACGAGCATGGCGATGACGGTCACGATGAGGGAGCCGACGATGAGGGTGCCGATGTCGTAGAAGCCCCGGCGGGGGAACCAGCCGATGTCGGTGAGGCTGTTCCAGGTGAAGTCCTCACCCCGGACGAAGGCCAGCGCCTCGCCGACGAGGGAGACCACGATCAGGACGGTGATGACCACCGACAAAGTCGCGGCCGCGAAGAGGGCGACACGGACCACGGCCTCCTTGCGCCGGCGGGAGGCACTGATCTGGAGGTCGGTCACCGCCAGTGCGATGTCAGCCATCCTCAGCTCCTCGTGACCAGGCTCAGGCCGTCGATGCCGACCTTCAGCTCCACGAACTCGACCCCTGCGGCCTCGCAGGCGGCCCGTTCCTCGTCCTCGATGGGGCGGGAGGCATCGGAGACGTCGGTCTCCCCGGCGCAGAACAGCTCGAAGCCGTCACCGGTGCCCGGACCGTCGACCGACACGCCCGCCGACGGGTTGTCCTGGCTGAACCTCTCGGCCACCAACGAGCTGATGGGCTCCACGGTGGAGGAGCCCGAGACCAGGACCTCGCCGCTGACGCCCTCGTCGGGCTCACCGGGGGCGCCGCCGGCCGTGGCCCAGGCGGCCTGTGTCTCGGCCCAGGCGTCGTCGGCCAGGGCCACATAGCCGGCATCGCTCACGGCCTGGAGGCCGGTGTCGCCCAGGTAGCCGTCGACGTAGGCCGCCACGGCGGGGTCGTCGGCCGCCCGCTCGGTGTTCACATAGACGTAGAGGTCCCGGGCCAGCGGGTAGCTGCCGTCCGCAATGGCCTCATCGGTGGGGGTGACACACGTGCCGTCCTCGCCGGCCACGGCGAAGGCCCGGACCGTGTCGGCGTTCTCGGTGGCGAAGGCGTGGCCCACCCAGCCGAAGGAACCGCGGGTGCCCCCCACGCCGTCGATGATCACGTTGTCGTTGGGCGAGGAGATGTAGTCCGGTCGGGGGAGCCAGTTGTCCTCCTCGACCCCCCGCTCCTCGGCCAGGCCCTCGATGGCCAGTTCGGTGAAGCTGTCGAAGGTCCCCGACTCCTCACCGGGCCCGTAGATCTGCAGGGGCGCCGAGGGGAACTCGGCCGCGAACGGCGAACCGAGCTCGTCGGCCAGGCCCCGGACGTCGGACCACGAGAACTGGCCCACCGACTCAGGACCGGTGATGGCGTACACCGCGGCCAGGTCGAGGCACTCGGGCAGGGCCACGGGCCGGTCGTCGCTCCGGCCACAGGCGGTGAGTGCGGCGGTCACGAGGAGGCCCATCGCCAGCACCCGCAGGGAGGTCGGGGGACGTCGCATGGAACACCGGCGACGCTACGGAGCGGGCGTGACATGAAGGAAGCGGCCTCCTGGCCAACAGGTGAACGGAAGGTGAACAGCGGGGGTACGGACGAGAGAAGCGGGGGCGGGCCCGTGGGCCCGCCCCCGACTGCTTTCCTCGGGGCCTGGGGGGAGAGATCAGGCCTTGGTGAGGATGCTGAGGCCGTCGAGGCCGATCTGCAGCTCGACGAACTCGACACCGGAGGCGGCGCAGGCGTCGATCTCCTCCTGCTCGATGGGACGGGAGGCATCGGAGATGTCCGTCTCACCGTTGCAGAAGAGCTCGAATCCGTCGCCGGTGCCCGGGCCGTCGACCGAGATGCTCACATCCGGGTTGGCGGCGCTGAAGCTCTCGGCCACCAGCGAGCTGATGGGCTCGACGGTGGACGATCCCGAGATGGTGACCTCACCCGACACGCCGTCGGCGGGCTCGCCCGGCGTGCCGCCGGCCTCGGTCCAGGCATCGGCCGTGGCGGCGAAGTCGTCCTCGAGCATCTGGACGTACCCGGCGTCGGCGACGGCGGCGTAGCCCTCGTCACCGAGGTAGTAGTCGACGTAGGCCGCCGCGGCGGGGTTGTCGGCGAGGCTGGCCGCGTTCACGTAGATGAAGAGCGGCCGGGACAGCGGGTAGGAGCCGTCCGAGATGGACTCGACGGTGGGAGCGACACACGTGCCGTCCTCGCCGGCGATCTCGATCTCGCGGACGACATCGGCGTTCTCCTCGGCGAAAGCGAAGCCGACCCAGCCCAGCGAGTCGTCCGAGCCGGAGATGCCCTCGATGATCACGTTGTCGTTGGGCGAGGAGGTGTAGTCGGGGCGGGTGACCCACTCCTCTTCGGGGAGGCCCTGCTCCTCGGCGATGCCCTCGATCACGAATTCGACGTAGGTGTCGTAGGTACCGGACTCCTCACCGGGGCCGGTGATGGTCAGGGGGGCGTCGGGCAGGTCCGCGGCGTAGGCGGAACCGACCGTCGTGGCCAGGTCCGTGGCGTCGGACCAGTTGGCGAAGCCGGTGGACTCCGGCCCGGTCAGGGCGTAGAGCGCCGGGATGTCCAGGCAGGCGGGGACGGCCGATTCGCCGCCGCCGTCGTCGGTACCGCCGTCGCTGGACTCACTGTCGTCACCACACGCCGCGGCGAGCAGCGACAGCGCGGCCAGCAGGCCAAGAAGCCACCGAAGGCGGCTGTTGCGCAACATGGAATACGTGTCCTCCTGAGGAAGGGCGCGGTGCCCTCGGTCTCTGTCGGAGGTGAAGGTAGAGAGGCCTCTTGACCGGCGCCCGGCGGGTGGGTGAACGAGAGGTGAACGACGCCCGAAGACGTGGGGCGGACCCTCAGCCCGGCGTCCGGTCGACCGCCGAGTCGGTCAAGGCCGCCGCAGCGGGAGACAGGACCCCGTCGCGATGCACGAGCCCAACCGTGCGGGACACCGAGGGGCGCAACGGGAGGACCTGGACCCAGCGCGACGCCGTGGCCTCGGCGACGGCCCGGGGGAGCACGGCGGCGCCGGCGCCGGCCTGCACGAGCGGGACGATGGTGTCCCGGTGGTCGGTCTCGATGACCGGGTCCAGGCGCTCGCCGATGGCCGCCAGGGCGACGGCGAGCTGCTCGTGGGTCGAAGCGCCCGCCGGGGCGGTGATGAGCGGCAGTTCGGCCAGCCGCGCCAGGGGTACCGCCCCCCGGCGGGCGAGCGATGAGGCGTGGCCGGGCGACAGCACCGCCAGGAGCTCCTGCTCCTCGAGGGGGTGCGCGACCAGACCGTCCCCCGTGGGCGGCAGGGCACAGAACCCGATCTCGCTGCGGCCCTGCCGCACGAGGTCCTCGACCGTCGTGCCCTCGTCGGGCTCACGGAGGCGGACGGTGATGGCCGGGTGCCGGCGCCGGAACGCCCCCACGATCGGTGCCGCGATGTCCGCTGCGAGGCTGGGGATGCAGGCGATGTCGAGGTGCCCGGCGTCGAGGCCGACCACCGACCTCACGGCCGCCCGTGCCGCCTCCCGATCGTGGAGCGCCTGGCGGGCAGGACCGAGGAAGGCCTCACCCGCACTGGTCACCAGCACCCCCGTAGCCCGTCGATCGAACAGCTGGACGCCGAGCTCCCGCTCCACCCCTCGCACCGCCTGGGACACGGCGGGTTGGGAGTGTCCGAGGACCTCGGCGGCCGCGGTGAAGCTGCCGGCGTCGGCGACCGCGACCACCGCGGCGAGCTGTCCGAACTCCATAGGTTCAGCTTATGACTTCTAGAAGTACTACCCCGCTCCGATGATGCCGAGCGGTGGCGAGGATGGGTTCGTGCCCGACCCGCAGGAGATCGCCATCGTGGGTCTCGCCGTCGGCGTCGTCTACGGCCTGTTCGGCGTGGGCTCGGCGTTCGCCACACCTCTGCTCGCCGCGATCGGGGTGCCGGGCCTCGCCGCGGTCGTCGCTCCCCTCCCCGCCCTCCTGCCCGGCTCAGCCGCGGGCGCCTGGACCTACGCCCGCAAGGGCCGCGTCGACACCGCAATGGCCCGACGAGCCGTCGCCGGTGGCGCACCGGCTGCCGTCGTCGGCTCCCTGCTCAGTCCACACATCGGCGGGACGGCCCTCGTCCTGGCCTCGGGCCTGGTCCTGCTGGTCGTGGGGGCGCGGATCCTCCGCCCCCGTGCCGTCGGTGACGACCATGCCCTCCGACGCGCAGGTAGACGACACAACGCCGGGCTGGTCATCGGCGTCGCCGCGGCTGTCGGGTTCACCGCCGGCCTGCTGGCCAACGGGGGCGGTTTCCTCCTCGTGCCGTTGTTCATCGTCTTCTTCGGTCTGGCGGTGCCGGAGGCGACCGGGACCAGCCTGGCGGTCGCTCTCGCCCTGACGCTGCCCACCTTCGTCACCCACCTGGCCATGGGTGACGTCGCCTGGTCCGTCACCTTGCCGTTCGGTGTCGGCATGGTCCCCGGCACCGTCGCCGGCTCCCGTCTGGCCACCCGCCTGCCCGCCGACCGGCTCCGAGCACCCCTCGGGCTCCTCCTCGTGGCCTTCGCAGCCTGGTTCCTGACCCGGGAGCTCGGCCTGGTCGGCTGACGATCGTCAGACCGACACGCCGAGCTCGGCCAGGAGGCCCCGCACCCGCTGCTCGATCTCGTCCCGGATGGGGCGGACGGCCTCGACGCCCAGCCCGTTCGGGTCCTCGAGAGCCCAGTCCTCGTAGCGCTTGCCGGGGAAGATCGGGCAGGCGTCGCCACAGCCCATCGTCACGACGACATCGGCGGCTTGGACGATCTCGTCAGTCCAGGGCTTGGAGTACTCCTTGGCGATGTCGATGCCGACCTCGGCCATCGCCGCCACCGCCGCCGGGTTGATCTCGCCGACGGGCTCGGAGCCGCCGCTCCAGGCGAGGGCCCGGTCCCCGGCCAGGTGGTTGAACCAGCCGAGCGCGATCTGGGAGCGGCCGGCGTTGTGCACGCAGAGGAACAACACGACCGGAACCCCGTCGGTTGCCTTGCCCTCGACCTTGGCCAGGGCGTGCAGGCGCTGCCGGGCGAAGCGCTCCGCCAACAGGGGCAGGAAGTTCGGGAAGTTCGCCCGGTTGGCGAACTGGTCGTAGCTCGTGGCCAGGAAGAGCTCGATGGTCTCCTCGCCGAACACCCCGTCGAACTCGTCACGGAGGTGACGGGCCGCCGTCTTCATGGCCAGGGTCTGGTCGGTGGTCAGGGTGGGCGTGGTCTGATCGGTCACGGCTCGTGCTCCTGGTACATTCGCGAATGTCGATTGATCCACCCTCGCGAATGTATCGACGGGTGTCAATAGACGGACAGGAGCACGAGATGGCCACCCCACAGGTCCCGGTCCTCGACCTCGGCGAGTGCTGCCCGACGGTCATGGGCGCTCCCCTCGAGGAGGACGAGGCCCAACTGCTGGCCCACGCGTTCGCCGCGCTGGCCGATCCCGTGCGCCTCCGCCTGCTGAGCATGATCGCGGGCGCCGACGAGGTCTGCTCCTGTGACCTACAGGAGCCCTTGGGCAAGTCCCAGCCCACGGTGAGCCACCACACCAAGACCCTGGCCGAAGCCGGCCTGATCGTGGGCGAGAAGCGGGGCCGGTGGGTCTACTGGCGGATCGTGCCCGAGCGCCTCGCCGACCTCCGGTCCGCCCTCGCCCCGAGTTGACCCGCCCACCCGAAGAAACACATTGACAATCGTCGATCGATTGGTAGAGTGACCTACCAATCGATGACCATCGATTGATCACCGACAGGGAGGAACCCATGTCCCGACTCCAGCTCGCCCTCAACGTCAGCGACCTCGACCAGGCCGTCGACTTCTACTCGAAGCTGTTCGGCACCGAGCCGGCCAAGCGCAAGCCCGGCTACGCCAACTTCGCCATCGCCGACCCGCCGCTCAAGCTCGTCCTCTTCGAGGGCCCCGAGGGCGGCACCCTCAACCACCTCGGCGTCGAGACCGAGTCCGCCGGTGAGGTCGAGGCCGCCGAGGCCCGCCTGAGCGACACGGGCCTCGAGACCACCGGGATCGACGACACCATCTGCTGCTACGCCACCAAGGTCGAGACCTGGCTGACCGACCCCGACGGCGCCCGCTGGGAGTGGTACGTGAAGACCGGCGACTCCGACCAGCTCACCAACGAGATCGTCGGTGAGGGCGAGACGGCCGTGTGCTGTGCCGCCGACACGCCTGAGCCCGTCGCCCTCGCAGACCGCTGACCACCACCCCACCGGCCGCCGAGACCGATTCGGTCACGGCCAAGCTCTCGACGCTGGACCGGTACCTGCCGGTGTGGATCGGCTTGGCCATGGCCGGCGGGCTGCTGCTCGGCCGGCTGATCCCGGACCTGAACGACACCCTCGAGCGGATCAAGGTCGACACCGTCTCGCTGCCGATCGCCCTCGGGCTGCTGGCGATGATGTACCCGGTCCTGGCCAAGGTCCGCTACACGCACCTCGGCGACGAGCTCGCCGACCGACGCACCCTGGTCCTGTCACTGGTCTTGAACTGGGTGGTCGGGCCGCTGCTCATGTTCACCCTGGCCTGGGTGTTCCTGGCCGACCTGCCCGAGCTGCGGACCGGGCTGATCATCGTCGGCCTCGCCCGCTGCATCGCCATGGTCCTCATCTGGAACGACCTGGCCTGCGGCAGCCGGGAGCTGGCCGCCGGTCCTGGTGGCGATCAACTCCCTGTTCCAGATCGTCATGTACTCGGTGCTCGGCTGGTTCTACCTGACCGTGCTCCCCGACTGGCTCGGCCTCGACACCGCCGACCTCGACGTGTCGATGTGGGAGATCGCCAAGTCGGTGCTCATCTTCCTGGGCATCCCGCTCGCTGGCCGGGTTCCTCACCCGCACCATCGGCGAGGCCCGCAAGGGCACCGAGTGGTACGAGAACACCTTCCTGCCCCGGATCGGCCCGGTCGCCCTCTACGGGCTGCTGTTCACCATCGTCGTGCTCTTCGCCCTCCAGGGCGAGCAGATCACCGACAACCCCCTCGACGTCGCCCGCGTCGCCGTCCCGCTGCTCGTCTACTTCGCGCTCATGTGGGGCGGCGTCGTTCGTGACCGGCTACCGGCTCGGCTTCCCCTACGACCGCAACGCCTCGGTGGCGTTCACCGCGGCCGGGCAACAACTTCGAGCTGGCCATCGCCGTGTCCATCGCCGTGTTCGGCGTCACCTCGGGCCAGGCCCTCGCCGGCACCATCGGGCCGCTCATCGAGGTCCCCGCCCTCGTCGCCCTCGTCTACGTGTCGCTCTGGGCGAAGCGCCGCTTCTACCCCACCGGGCCGACATCGCCCGAGCCGTCGACCTGGACCTGACCGCTAGGAGCACCACCGCATGTCCTCACCCATCGTCATCCTCGCCGGCGCCCGCACCCCGATCGGCAAGCTCTCGGGCTCGCTCGTCGTCGTTCTCGGCCACCGAGCTCGGCGGGTTCGCCATCGCACGCCGCCCTCGAGCGCGCCGGGCTGACCGGCGACGCAGATCGACTACGACGTACATGGGCCACGTGCTCCAGGCCGGCGCCGGGCAGATCACCGCCCGCCAGGCCGCGGTCAACGGCGGCATCCCGATGACGTGCCGGCCACGACGGTCAACAAGGTGTGCCTGTCGGGCATGGACGCCATCTACCAGGCCGACCGACGCATCCGGCGCGGCGACGCCGAGATCGTGGTCGCCGGCGGCATGGAGTCCATGACCAACGCCCCCCACCTGCTCCCCGGCGCCCGGGCCGGCTACCGCATCGGCGACGGCGCGCATCGTCGACTCGATGATGTACGACGGCCTCTACTGCGCGTTCGACCAGTGCGCCATGGGCGAGGGCACCGAGAAGTACGCCCAGGCCCACGGCCTCGAACGCGAGCACATGGACGCCATGGCCGCCGAGTCCCACCGCCGCGCCGACGCCGCGCAACAGAGCCGGCGTGTTCGACGACGAGATCGTCGCCGGTGACCGTCCCCCAGCGCCGGGGCGACGCCCTCGTCGTCGCCCACGACGAAGGCGTCCGCGGCGAGACCACCATCGAGTCGCTCGCCGGACTGCGACCCGCGTTCGACAAGGCCGGCCACATCACCGCCGGCAACGCCAGCCAGATCAGCGACGGCGCCTCGGCCACGGTCATCACCACCGCCGAGGTCGCCGAGCGCCTCGGCGTCACGCCCGCTCGCCGAGATCATCGGCTACGGCCAGGTCGCCGGCCCCGACGCCTCCCTGCTCCACCAGCCGTCCCGCGCCATCAAGGCCGCGCTCGACCGCGCCGGCCTGACCGTCGGCGACGTCGACCTGTTCGAGATCAACGAGGCCTTCGCCGCGGTCGGCGTCGCCTCCGCCGACGACCTGGGCGTCTCCATGGACATCGTCAACGTCAACGGCGGCGCCATCGCCATCGGCCACCCCCTCGGCATGTCCGGCAACCGCATCACCCTCCACCTCGCCCTCGAGCTCGCCCGCCGCGGCGGCGGCACCGGCGCCGCCGCCCTGTGCGGCGGCGGCGGCCAGGGCGACGCCATCGTCATCCGCACCCTGACCTGAGCGACCGTCAGGGGCTGACCGACACGCCTCTGCTGGCGGCCCAGGCCGAGGTCAGCGCCATGCGCTCGGCGGCCGGCGGGTGGCTGGCCTGGAGGCGCTTCACCAGCCCTGGCTCGAGGTCGGCCAGGTTCTTGGTGTGCAGGCCCCGCTGCATGTCCAGCATGGTCTGGGGCTGCTCCAGGAGGTCGAGGGCCTCGATGTCGGCCTGCCGCTCGAAGGCCCGCGACACCCACGCGGTGAGCAGGCCGAGCAGGCCGAAGCCGATCTGCGCGGCCAGGACCAGCAGGGGCAGGGCCGTGGGCTGGCCCACGTACGGGATGTCGCCCGACGGTCGTGACCCCGGCCTGCTCGAAGATCCAGGTCCACTCGCTGAACAGCTTCAGGCCCCCGAACAGGGCGAGGAGCAGCAGGGCGATGACCGGCAGCTGCTTGCGGAGGTGCTTGAGGCGCCAGTGGCCGATCTCGTGGGCCACCACCTGCTCGACCACCTCGGGCGGGTGTTCGAGCAGCGTGTCGAAGAGGACCACCCGACGGGTCGCCCCCAGCCCGGCGACGTAGGCGTTGTCCCGTCGGGAGCGCTTGCTCTCGTCGGCGACGTAGGTCCCGGAGATCTGCACGCCCGCGATGTCGGCGATCTTGTCGATGCGCCCGTTCATGTCCTCGTCCTCGAGGGGGGTGAACGTGTTGAAGATCGGGGCGATGACGCACCGGGTAGAGGAAGCCCAGGCCGATGGTGAAGGTGACCATCACCAGCCAACCCCAGAGCCACCACGTCGGCGTCGTCCGGATCACCGCGATACAGCGGGAGCAGGAGCACGACGTTGACGATCAGGCCCAGCACCAGGCCCTTGGCCAGGTCGCTGACGAAGCCCCGCTCGGTCTGGGTGGACAGCTCCCACTCCCGGTCGTGCCGCAGCTCGAGCCAGGCGTCGAACGGGGTCGAGATCACCGCGCTGACCAGCTCGAGGAACAGCACGATCACGATCAGCTGCAGCACCCAGTTGGTGATGTCGAGGGCGTCGACCAGCTTCGGGGCGACCTCGGCGAAGACGATGACCAGCAGGGCGACGGTCGAGATGGCCATCCGCACGAGCCGGGCCCGGCCCACCGGCTTGCGGTAGCGACGGGCCCGGTCCAGCTCGTCGGGCGAGAACCAGTCGTCGGGCGTGTTGGGGACGCGCCACCACAGGGACGGCAGGCGTGGGCTCGGGGTGGAGGAGGAGGTCACGGTCGGCTCAGCTTGGCTCAGGTGCTCGTCGAGGGCGCGGATCACCTCGGCGTCGGACGGGCGGGTGACCCGACGCCGGGCCGCCTCGGGCGACAGCCACACCACCTCGTCCACCTCGTCGTTGGCCACGAACTCGCCCTGCGGTTCGGCCATCTCGAACCACCTGACCTCCTTGGCCCGGTCCTTGCGGTCGACGTAGGTGGTCGTCGCCAGCCGGGGACCGAGCGCGCCGGTGCACCCGGTCTCCTCCTCGACCTCCCGTACGGCACCGTCCTCCCAGGACTCACCCGGATCCAACTTGCCCTTGGGCAGCGACCAGTCGTCATAGCGCGGGCGGTGCACCAGGAGCACCTCGATGCCGTCAGCGGCGGCCCGCCAGACGGCGCAACCGGCGGCCCGGACCTGCGGATCCGTCACGAACGGGCGCGGTGCAGTTCTTGGAGGCGGAGGTGGGTGTCCACCCGGCCGGTGCCGGGCGGCGGGGACCACTCCCCCTCCGGGCCGAGGGTCCACGCCAGCGTGTCGTCGGCCAGGTTGACCTGCAGGACCTCCATCAGGCGCTGCTGCAGGGACGGGGTGTCGATGGGCGCCAGCGCCTCGACGCGACGGTCGAGGTTGCGGGGCATCCAGTCCGCCGGAGCCGATGTACCAGGCCGCTTCGCCGGGGCCGTGCCCGTTGGCGAAGCAGAAGATGCGGGAGTGCTCGAGGTAGCGCCCCACGATCGACCGCACCCGGATGCGCTCGGACAGCCCGGCGACGCCGGGGCGCAGGCAGCAGATGCCCCGGATGACCAGGTCGATCTCGACGCCGGCCGCCGACGCCTCGTAGAGGTCCTCGATGATCGCCGGGTCCACCAGGGAGTTCATCTTGGCCAGGATCCGGCCCCGGCCCGGGCCGGCCTCGATCTCCTGGCGGATCAGGCGGCGGATGCCGCTGCGCAGCGAGTCGGGGGCCACCAGCATCCGCTGGTAGTTGATGTCCCGGGCGTAGCCGGTCAGGTAGTTGAACAGGTGGGTGAGGTCGGCGCCGATCTCGGGATCGGCGGTCAGCAGCCCGCAGTCCTCGTAGATGCGGGCGGTGCGGCTGTTGTAGTTGCCCGTCCCGACGTGGCAGTAGCGGACCATCCCGCCGTTCTCCTCGCGGACCACGAGGGTGGTCTTGGTGTGGACCTTCAAGCCGAGCAGCCCGTAGGCGACGTGCACCCCGGCCTTCTCCAGGCGTCGGGCCCAGCCCACGTTGGCCTGCTCGTCGAAGCGGGCCTTCAGCTCCACCAGCGCCGCCACCTGCTTCCCGGACTCCGCCGCCCGGATGAGCGAGTCGACGATGGGGCTGTCGCCGTCGGTGCGGTAGAGCGTGAGCTTGATGGCCCGCACCTTGGGATCGTCGGCCGCTTGGCCGATGAACTCCTCGACGGTGCTGGCAAAGGAGTCGTACGGGTGGTGCAGGAGCAGGTCGCCTTGGCGCAGGACCCGGAACATGCGCACCGGACCGTCGTCGCTGGCGAGGCGGGGCGGCACCACACCCGACCAGGCCTCGTCCTTGAGGTCGGGCCGGTCGAGGCTCATCAGTGACCACAGGCCGCTCAGGTCCAGTGGACCGGTGACCACGTAGACGTCCTCGTCGTCGAGGTCGAGCTCCCGCTGGAGGAGCTCGCGGACCTCGTCGGTCACCGTCGTCTCCAGCTCGAGGCGCACGGCCTTGCCGAACCGGCGGCGGCGCAGCTCGACCTCGACCGCGGCGAGGAGGTCGTCGGCCTCCTCGTCCTCGAGGGTCAGGTCGGCGTTGCGGGTGACCCGGAACGGATGGTGCTCGACCACCTCCATGCCCGGGAAGAGCGTGTCCAGGTGGGCGGCGATGACCTGCTCGAGCGGCACGAAGCGCTCACCGTCGGGCATGACCACGAAGCGGGGCAGCAGGGGCGGGACCTTGACCCGGGCGAAGCGGCGCAGACCCGACTCGGGGTCGTGGACCACGACGGCGAGGTTGAGCGAGAGGTCCGAGATGTAGGGGAAGGGGTGCCCGGGGTCCACCGCGAGCGGGGTGAGGACCGGGAAGATCCGTTCGTCGAACTGGGTCCCCAGGTACTCGAGATCGTCATCGTCGAGCTCGGCCCAGGAGGAGAAGCGGATCCCGGCGTCGGCGAGGGTCGGCACGATGTCGTCGAGGAAGACCTGCTCGGCCCGGGTCAGGAGCTTGCCGACGCGATCGCGGATCTCGTCGAGCTGCTGACCTGGGGTGCGCCCGTCCGGGGTGCGCTTGGTGACCGAGCCCGCCACCTGGTCCTTCAGGCCGGCCACCCGGACCTGGAAGAACTCGTCCAGGTTCTGGGAGAAGATGGCGAGGAACTTCGACCGCTCCAGGAGCGGGACCGCAGCGTCCTCGGCCATGTGCAGGACGCGGGTGTCGAAGTCGATCCAGGAGAGCTCCCGGTTCAGGAAGCGATCAGCGCCGTTCTCCTCCACGCCCGCCATGGTACGGGTGGGTCAAGTCGGCAGGACTAGGAGGGCCGGGCTCCGAGGTCGTTGTCCTCGTCCTCGTCGTAGCCGAGGTCCCAGTCGATCAGCAGGAGCTCGCGCTCCGCGTCGCGGTTGACCCGCTCCCGGTTGCGGCGGAACTGCGGGTCGTGCGGGGGCAGGAGCACCAGGCGGGCGTTGACCCGGTCCCGGAAGGCGTCGATGACGGCCCGGTCGCCGAAGTCCGAGCGGATCTCCCAGTGGGGCGCGACAGGCCCGAGGTAGACGATCTTGACCGCGCCCGGGGCGGCTCGGTCTCGAGGGAGGGTTCCACGACGTTCGACATCGGTGGCGAGGGTACCGGCACCGACCGGATTTCTTCAGAAAACCCCGGGAACCCGGGAACCGAACGGGTTCCCCCGCCGTAGTAGTGGTGGAACGGAGGTCCCCCCAGCGACATGAGCAAGCCCGACGAGACCGAGACCGACTGGATGGCTGACGGCCATTGCGCCCATCAGCCTCCCTCGCTGTTCTTCCCCAGCGACGGCGTCGGCGTCGAGGTCGCCCGCCGCGTGTGTGCGGACTGCCCGGTGAAGGAGCTGTGCCTCGAGTACGCCCTCACCCACCGCATCGACCACGGCGTCTGGGGAGGCTGCTCGGAACGGGAGCGCCGACGGATCCTGAAGCGCCGCCGCGAGGCCGTCGAGACCGAGGTCGCCACCCGGGCCTGAGGGTCCCGCCGTCGCGTTCGCCGGGCGCTCCTCGCGGCGACGGTCAGCTCAGCCCGAAGGCGTTCACCAGGTCGTCCATGGCGTCACCGATCCGTCGGGACAGGCCCATCGGACGGGCATCGGGCAGGTCGACCACGACCGCCTGGACATCGGCGGGATCCAGGTCCCCCACGATCACGTAGACCACGTCGCTGCGCCGGACCACCAGCGCCCCGTCCTCGGCCCACCAGGCGTCGACGCCCTCCACCCCCGCCGGCGTGAGCTCGATGGCGAGGGCATCGGGATCGAGGTCGCCCACCTGCTCGAACACCGAGACGTAGTGGCCGTCGGCGGCGTAGACGAGCTGGACGATGTCGTCGGTGTGCCACACCGCCATGCCCCGCTGCAGCTCGCCCACCTGCTCGGGGGCCTGGTAGGGCGCCGGGACCTCATCGGCGGGCATCTCCCCGCGGATGGCGGACGCCGGCACCGTCATGACCTCCTCGTGGCGCTCGGCCAGGTCACCCATCGCGGGGTCCACGTCGCCGTAGATGCCGGTGGCCTGGGCCACGACGATGGCCCCGACCATGCCGGCCGCGCCCAGGCCCGCCAGCAGCGATGGCGCGGGCCCGTCGCCGGCGGCTGCGGATCAGGTCGTCGAAGAAGCCCTCGGGCGGCGCCACCTCGGGCAGCCCCCGCAGGAGCCGACGGACCGCGTCGTCGTCCTCCGGCTGCGGGCCGCCGGTCGGCTCGATGGGGTCGCTCACGGCATCGCCTCGACCGCAGACCGGAGTCGGGCACGGCCTCGGTGGATCCGGGAGCGGACGGTGCCCACCGGGATGTCGAGGGCCTCGGCGATCTCCTCGTAGCTGAAGTCCAGGACGTCGCAGAGGACCACGGCGGTCCGGTAGTCCTCGGGCAGGTCCCGCAGGGCAGCCTGCAGGTGCTCGGGCAGGACGGCGGCGTCGAGGGCGTCGGCGGCGGACACGGCGGTGGGCAGGACCCGCTCGGGGTTCTCCTCGGGCAGGGGGTCCTGGGGGCGGCGCTTCTGGCGGCGGACCCCGTCGAGGAACGCGTTGGTGGTGATGCGCGACAACCAGGCCTCCATGGAACCCGGCTGGTAGGTCGCCAGCCCTCGTTGCACCCGTAGCAGCACGTCCTGCACCAGATCCTGCGCGTCGTCGTGGTTCATCGTGAGCCGGTAGGCCACCGTGTAGAGGAAGCGCCCGTGGTCATGGGCGACCTCCTCCCAACTCGGCACCCGCTCGGGGCGCGTCGGTGGTGGCGAAGGACTCGTCATGGCCAACGACACCGGGGCGCGCCCGGTTCCCGTTCGGGCCTAGCGATCGGTCAGCGGCGGTCTGACGACTCGGACGAGTCGGTCAGGCCGGGGGTGACGAATCGCCGGTGCCGGTCGTCGTCGCATCCTCTTCGGAGCCCTTCTTGAACTCCGACTGGGCCTTGCCCAGCGAACGGGCCAGCTGCGGGAGCTTGGACCCGCCGAAGATCAGCAGGATGATGAGGAGCACGATGATCAGTTCGGGTGCACCGAGGTTCACAGGAGCGAGCGTACCGGTGGCGGGTGACCGCCCGTGGTCACTTCGCCGGGGAGGTCGCTGAGTGCTGGAGTGCATCCTGAACGTGAGCGAGGGGCGGGACCCCGTGGTCCTCGACGCGCTGCGGGAGGCGGGCGGTGGGGACCTGCTGGACCGCCACGTGGATCCCCACCATCACCGCACCGTGTTGACCACCGTCGGCGAGGACGCGGCCCGGCGCATCGCCCGGGTCGCCGTCGAGCGGATCGACCTGCGGACCCACGACGGGGTCCACCCTCGCCTCGGTGCGGTCGACGTCGTCCCCTTCGTCGCCCTGGACGGCTCGACGGTGGCGGATGCCGCGGCCGCCCGTGACCGGTTCACGACCTGGATCGGTGCGACCCTCGGTGTCCCCGCGTTCTGCTACGGGGAGGACGGTGAGCTGCCGACCCTGCCCGAGGTGCGACGGCGGGCCTTCGTCGATCTCGCCCCCGACGCGGGACCCGAGGCGCCGCACCCCACTGCCGGTGCGGTGGCCGTGGGCTGTCGTCCGCCGCTGGTCGCCTACAACCTCTGGCTGGTCGAGCCGGACCTCGACCGGGCCCGGGCCGTGGCCTCGGCGGTGCGGGGGGACGGCATCCGGGCCCTGGGCCTGGCCGTCGGGGACCGGGTGCAGGTGTCGATGAACCTGGTGGACCCGTTCCGGGTGGGCCCGGCGGAGGCCTACGACCGGGTCGCCGCCGAGGTGGCCGTGGCCGGCGCCGAACTGGTGGGCCTGGTGCCCCGGCGGGTGCTGGAGGCGATCGCCCCCGAGCGGTGGACGGCCCTGGACCTGGCCGAGGACCGGACCGTGGAGGCCCGCCTCGGCCGCTGAGGACGGACGGGGCTCAGGCGGTGTGGACGCTGACCGCGACGGCGGCGGCCTCACGGGCGATGGCCCGCTGGCGACGGATGCGGCGACGCTCACGCTCGCTCATGCCGCCCCAGATGCCGAACTTCTCACCGTTGGTGAGGGCGTACTCGAGGCAGTCGTCACGCACGACACAGCCCCGGCAGACCTCCTTGGCCTCCCGCGTGGAGGCCCCCCGCTCGGGGAAGAAGAGGTCCGGGTCGACACCCAGGCAGTTGGCGTACTCCTGCCAGGTCAGGTCCTCGGTGTCATCGAAGATCGATCTCATTGGTGTGCCTCCTTGTTGGCGCACCGCCCGTTGCTTCCCCAAGCGACTGGTGCCCTTCGCGGTGGGGAGATCCACCCGTCCGGGACACCGGTGTAATTACACTGCTGTCATCATTCCACCGGTTACCCCCCGGGCGCAAGGGCGCGACGGGGAAACCCTTGGTTTTCACACTGGTTCCACGCGTCGGCGGGTGACCCGCCGGACCGCTCAGGCCGAGCGCCGACCGCCGGTGCGGCCCCGGACCATGGCCCGCTTCTGTTCGATGAAGTCGACCAGGACGTAGTCGCCCAGGGTCTCGGGGGTGGTGAAGAACGCCCGCCCCTGGTTGAACTTGGTCAGGCGCTCCACGAAGTCCTTCAGGTGCCCGTTGGGGTCGAGCATGAAGGTGTTGATGCGGATGTTCTCCTTGGTGCAGCGGGCCACCTCGCGCATGGTGGCCTCGACGGTCTCCCGCACCGGCGGGTAGTTGAAGTACACCTCGCCGTTGGGCAGGTTGTGGGCCGTCGGCTCGCCGTCGGTGATCATGATGATCTGCTTGGTGCCCGACTGGCGAGCCAGCATCCGGCGGCTGAGCTGGAACCCGTGCTGCATGTTGGTGCCGTACTCGTAGTCCCAGGAGACCTCGGGGAGCTGGTCGGGGGTGAGGGCCCGGGCCACGCTGCTGAAGCCGACGATGCCGAGGAAGTCCCGGGGGAACCGGCTGGAGATGAGCGAGTGCAGCGCCATCGCCACCTTCTTGGCCGGCAGGAAGTTGTCCCGCATCGGCATCGACAGGGACAGGTCCAGCATCAGGACGGTGCTGGAACGGACCAGGTGCTCGGTGCGCTCGACCTCGAAGTCCTCCGGGCTGAGCCGCACCGGGGTGCCCTGGCCCTGACGGCTGACCGCGTTGCGCAGCGTGCGCTCGATGTGCAGGTTGAACGGATCACCGAACTCGTAGGGCTTGGTGTCATAGGCCCGCTCGTGGCCGGTGCCCACCACCTCGACCTGGTGGCCGCCCATCTTGTCCACCGCCAGCCGCTTGAACAGCTCGGCCAGCGCGTTCTGGCCGATGCGGCGCATGCCCTTGGCCGTCAGCTCGAACCGGCCCTCCTTGTTCTCGATGAGGCCGGCGTCCTCGAGCAGTCGAGCCAGCTCGGCCAGCTTCTCGAGGCTCTCGGCGGAGTCCTCGCCGAGGTGCTCCTTGACCTTGTCGAGGTCGACCTCGGCCAGCGCACCGGGTGAGGTGGCGTTGCGCAGCAGGTTCTCGAGCTGGTCGAGGTCGCCGAGCTGCTCCATCATCGAGGCCGCCTCGCCGAAGCCCAGGGGGTCCTGGCCGGAGAAGTCGTAGCGCCGGTTCCAGTTCATGTCCGGGAACGCGGCCTGCAGGTTCTGGCCGAGCTGGTCCACCTGCCACTGCAGGTCCATGTCCTCGAGGAGCTGCTCGGACAGGCTCTGCATCTGGGCCCGCTGCTCGGGCGTCATGGAGTTGAGCATCGCCTGCATGGCGGCCATGCGCTGGGCCATCAGCTCCAGCAGCTCGTCGAGGTTCCGGGGGTTCTCCGGGAAGAAGTCGCCGTGGCGCTCCATGAAGCCGTCGAAGTCCGGCTCCTCGCCGTTGGCCCGCTGCTCGAGCATCGAGTTGAGCTCGGCCAGCATGTCCTTCATCCGGGCCATGTCCTCGGGGGTCATGTTCTGCATGGACCCCGAGACCTGGTCGACGAAGCGCTGCATGAGCTGCTCGCGCAGCTGGTCCATCAGCGCCTCGAACTGCTCCCGGGCCTCCGAGGAGGTGAACTCGTACTCCTGGAGGGCCTTGACCTGGCCGGCCAGGTCGGGCGGCAGGAGGTCCAGGTCCATGTTGCGCTGCTGGACGACCTCCTCGGTCACCTCCTGGCGGCGCTGGTCACCGGACTCGGCCGCCTCGCTCGCCATCTCGGCCAGGGACGCCCGCTCCTTTTCGACGACGTCGCGCAGGGCATCGGCGATCTCGTCGTAGACGCCGCCCAGGTCGTGGTTCTCGAGCATCTCCCGACGCCGCTGACGCAGCTTCTCCATGGTCTCCCGCAGGCCGGCCAGGTGCTCGCCGTCGGGCGTGTCGAAGCCCGACTGCAGCATCCGGCGCAGGGCCGCATTGAGGTCACCGTGGTAGAGCAGGTCGTCGGTGATCTCGGCCATCACCTCGTCGGCGCCGAGCTCGAAGCCCTTCTGGGTGCCGTCCCAGCGCGAATAGCGGAACTGTGGTCGACCCGCACTACGCCGGAAGAGGGGCACCGTTGCTACCCCCGGCTCCGGTAGGTGGCGCGGCCGCCGGCGGCCTCTTTGTTCAGGCGCTTGGAGAGGTGAAGGCCCTCGAGGACGAACTCCACGGCGGAGGCGACCGACGCGGCCGACTCGTCCTCGGTCAACCGGTTCACGGCCTCCCGCAGGGCCGGGATCTCCGCCGCGAGGTCGGCGTAGGCGGCCGAGCCGATGTCCTCACCGGCGTCCACGGCCCGCTCCTCGAACGCGTCGAGCACCCCGGACAGCTCGCCGAGGTCGAAGGTCTCCCGGAAGCAGGTCAGGATCGCCCCCCGCAGGAACTGGTCGATGATCTGACCCTCTCGGCCCTCCTCGAGGGTCTCGATCTCGATCTTGCCCGAGGTCGAGGCGGCCAGGGCGTCGAGGTCGGTGATGCGGGGGACGACATCGGTCTCCCCGAGGCGCAGCGACCGGCGGGTGGCGTTGGCCACCAGGATCTCCATGTTGGCGACCGTGAGGCGGACCGACACGCCCGAGGCCTGGTTGACGTGCGGGCTCTCGCGGGCCAGGTGGGTGAGGGTGGCCACGATCTCGGCCATGAACTCCGGGACCTCGACCCGGACGCCCTCGACCACGAACGGCCGGGCCTCCTGCTTGGCGATGGCCATCTCGGTCTCGACGTCAAGGGGGTAGTGGGTGCGGATCTGGCTGCCGAAGCGGTCCTTCAGCGGGGTGATGATCCGGCCCCGGTTGGTGTAGTCCTCGGGGTTGGCCGAGGCCACCAGCATCACGTCGAGGGGCAGGCGGATCTTGTAGCCCCGGATCTGGACGTCCCGCTCCTCGAGCACGTTGAGGAGGCCGACCTGGATGCGCTCGGACAGGTCGGGGAGCTCGTTGATGGCGAAGATGCCGCGGTTGGTGCGGGGCATCAGGCCGTAGTGCATGGTCAGCTCGTCGGACAGGTAGCGGCCCTCGGCCACCTTGATGGGGTCGACCTCGCCGATGAGGTCGGCGATGGAGGTGTCCGGCGTGGCCAGCTTCTCGCCGTAGCGGTCGTCGCGGTGGACCCACTCGATGGGCGTGTCCTCACCGTGCTGGACGACCAGGTCCTTGGCGTGACGGGAGACCGGCTCGTAGGGGTCATCGATGATCTCCGAGCCGGCCACGATCGGCAGCCACTCGTCGAGCAGGTTGGTGAGCGAGCGGATCATCCGGGTCTTGGCCTGACCCCGCTCGCCCAGGAAGATCACGTCGTGGCCGGCCAGGACGGCGTTCTCCAGCTGCGGCAGGACCGTCTCCTCGTAGCCGAGGACACCCTCCACGACGGGCTCGCCGGCCAGGATCCGGGCCACGGCGTTGCGGCGCACCTCCTCCTTGACCGGCACCGACTCCCAGCCGGATTCGCGGAGCTGACCGATCGTTGCGGCACGAGACGACATAGCTGGCAACCTACCCGGGTGACACCGTCCGTCAGGCTGCCGGCGGACTGGCGGGTGACCCCGACCGACCCGCTCCTGGAACGGGACTTCGCCCGCCCCGACCTGGACGACTCGGCCTGGGAGCCCGTCGCCGTCCCCGGGCACTGGCGCAGCACGCCGGCCTTCGCCGACGCCGACGGCCCGCTGCTCTACCGCGTGCCGTTCACCGCCGACCGGCCCGCGGAGGGCGAGCGGGCCTGGTTGGTGTTCGACGGGGTCTTCTACCAGTCCGACGTGTGGCTCGACGGGGGCTACGTCGGCGACACCGAGGGCTACTTCTTCGGCCACACCTTCGAGGTCACCGACCAGCTCCAGCGACCGCGACGAGCACCTGCTGGCCGTCGCAGGTGGTCTGCTCCCCGCCGGGCGACCGCACGGCCAAGCGGTACCTGACCGGCGTCTTCCAGCACTGGGACTGCATCGACCCCGACCTGAACCCCGGGGGCATCTGGCGTCCCGTGCGCCTCGAGCGGACCGGGCCCGTGCGCCTCCGCCGCCTGTCGGTGGTGTGCACCGAGGCCGGCGGCGAGTCGGCCACGCTCGCGCTTCCGGGCCTTCGCCGACACGCCGCCGCCCGGGCATCGTGAAGATCGCGCACGACGGTCGAGGGCCAGGAGCCGCTACACCGAGGAGCTCAGCCTCGCCGCGGGCGAGAACCAGCTGGAGTGGACGGTCACGGTGCCCGAGCCCAGCGCTGTGGTGGCCGTGGGCCCTCGGCGACCAGGACCGCTACGACGTCACGGTCGAGGCGATCGCCGAGGACGGCCGGGTCAGCCACACCGTCGAGCGCACGGTCGGCCTGCGCTCGCTGGTGTTCGACGACTGGCAGCTCTCGGTCAACGGCGAGCGGCTCTTCCTGAAGGGCGCCAACCTCGGCCCCGACGCGAGGCCCTGCTGGGCGAGGCCACCGACGACGACGTCGCGCCGCGACGTCGACCTGGCCCGCGAGGCCGGCCTCGACCTGGTCCGGGTCCACGCCCACATCACCACGCCCGCGCTCTACGACCAGGCCGACGAGCGAGGGCATGCTGGTCTGGCAGGACCTGCCGCTGCAGTGGGGCTACGCCCGGTCGCGTGCGCAAGCAGGCCGTGCGCCAGGCCCGCAAGGCGGTCGAGATCCTCGGCCACCACCCGTCGGTGGCCATCTGGTGCGGCCACAACGAGCCCTTGGCCCTCGATGAGCCCACCGGCGCGATGGCCGATCCCGCCGTGGCCCGCCGCATGGGGCTCAAGGCCCTGGCGGGCAGGAGCTGCCCACCTGGAACAAGACGGTGCTCGACCGGTCGATCAAGCGGGCCATCGAGAAGGCCGACGGCTCCCGCCCGGTGATCCCCCACAGCGGCGTGTGGCCCCACCTCCCCCGCCTCGACGGCACCGACAGCCACCTCTACTTCGGCTGGTACCACGGCGACGAGCGGGACCTGCCCGGCTTCGCCGCCGCCCTCCCCCGCATGGTCCGCTTCGTGTCCGAGTTCGGGGCCCAGGCCGTGCCCGAGACCGACGCGCTTCCTGCGAGCCCGAGCGCTGGCCGGACCTGGACTGGGAGCGCCTGGAGGGCCACCACAGCCTGCAGCGGGCGTTCTTCGACCGCCGGGTGCCCGAGGCCGACCACGCCACCTTCGCCGACTGGCGGGCCGCCACCCAGGCGCTACCAGGCCACCGTCGTGCGCCACCACGTCGAGGAGCTGCGCCGGCTGAAGTACCGGCCCACCGGCGGCTTCCTCCAGTTCCTGCTCGACCGACGCCCAGCCCGCGGTGTCCTGGTCGCTGCTCGACCACGACCGGGTGCCCAAGGCCGGGCTACGAGGCGCTGCTCGAGGCCTGCCGCCCGGTGATCGTGGTCGCCGACCGCCTGCCCGCGCTCGGTGCACCCCCGGCGACACCCTCGCCCTCGACGTCCACGTCGTCAGCGACCTGCGCGTCCCGCTGGTGCGGGCCGCCGTCACCGCCGAGCTCACCTGGCCCGGCGGGCACCGGGCCTGGCACTGGGGCGGCGAGGTCGGCACCGACGCCTGCGTGCGCATCGGCCGGGTCGACGCCGAGGTCCCGCCGGTCCCCGGCGAGCTGGTGTTGGACCTCACCCTCACCGCCGGCGACGTCACCGCCACCAACCGCTACACCACGGTCATCGAGGGGTGATCCGGCGACTTCGCCGGGTACAACGAGGCGTGCGAGGATCACGGTCGTGAACGTCCACCATCACAGCTATGACGCGGTGATCGTCGGCGCGGGCGGCGCCGGCCTGCGGGCGGCCATCGAGGTCGCCGGCCAGTGCCGGGTCGCGGTCCTGACCAAGCTCTACCCCACCCGCTCCCACACCGGCGCCGCCCAGGGCGGCATGTGCGCCGCCCTCGCCAACGTGGAGGAGGACTCCTGGGAGTGGCACGCCTTCGACACGGTCAAGGGCGGCGACTACCTGGGCGACCAGCCGGCCATCGAGATCATGTGCAAGGAGGCCATCGACACCGTCGTCGAGCTGGAGCACTTCGGCCTGCCGTTCAACCGCACCCCCGAGGGCAAGATCGACCAGCGCCGCTTCGGCGGCCACACCCGCAACCACGGCGAGGCCGCCGTGCGCCGGGCCTGCTACTCGGCCGACCGCACCGGCCACATGATCCTGCAGACCCTGTACCAGCAGTGCGTGAAGCGGGACGTCACCTTCTTCAACGAGTTCCAGGTCCTGGACATGGTCTTCGCCGACGACCCGAGCATCCCGGCCGGTCGCCGGGTGGCGGCGTCATCGCCTACGAGATGGCCACCGGCGACCTCCACGTCTTCACCACGAAGGCCGTGCTCTTCGCCACCGGCGGCTTCGGGCGCATGTTCAAGATCTCCTCCAACGCCGTCAGCCTCACCGGCGACGGCCCCGGCCTGCTCTACCGCCGGGGCATCCCGCTGGAGGACATGGAGTTCTTCCAGTTCCACCCGACCGGCATCTACAAGCTGGGCATCCTGCTCTCCGAGGCCGCCCGCGGCGAGGGCGGCATCCTGCGCAACGACGACGGCGAGCGCTTCATGGAGCGCTACGCCCCCACGGTGAAGGACCTGGCCCCCCGCGACATGGTCTCCCGCTCGATCATGACCGAGATCCGCGAGGGTCGGGGCATCGGGGCGGACAAGGACTGCGTCTACCTCGACCTCACCCACCTGCCGCCGGAGCAGATCGACGAGAAGCTGCCCGACATCACCGACTTCGTGCGGACCTACCTGGGCATCGAGCCCAAGAAGGACCCCATCCCGATCCAGCCCACGGCCCACTACGCCATGGGCGGCATCCCCACCAACGTCGACGGCCAGGTGGTGATCGACGCCGACAACACGGTGCTGCCGGGCCTCTACGCCGCCGGCGAGTGCGCCTGCGTCTCGGTCCACGGCGCCAACCGGCTGGGGACCAACTCGCTGCTCGACATCGTCGTGTTCGGGCGCCGGGGCGGCAAGGACATGGCCCGCTTCGTCGCCGACGCCGACCAGCCCGAGCTGCCCGAGGCCCCCGAGGCCGAGGTCCAGGCCCGCATCGAGAAGATGAAGGCCGGAAGCGGCACGGCCAACACCGCCGACCTGCGCACCCGCCTCCAGGACGAGATGACCGACAACGCCATGGTCTTCCGCACCGAGGAGAGCCTGGCGCCATGCCACCGGGGTCATCGACGAGCTGACCGAGGAGTACGAGCAGGTCGCCATCGACGACAAGGGCCACGTCTTCAACTACGACCTGATCGAGGCCCTCGAGCTGGGCTACCTCATCGAGCTGGCCAAGGTCACCGTGGCCAGCGCCCTGGCCCGGACCGAGAGCCGGGGCGCCCACTTCCGGGACGACCACCCCCTGCGGGACGACGAGCACTGGCTGAAGCACACCCTGGCCACCCGCGAGGACGACGGCGGGGTCCGCCTCGACTACAAGCCGGTCATCGGCGGCAACTACGAGCCCATGGAGCGCAAGTACTGATGCAGGTCGAACTCCAGATCAAGCGCTACAACCCCGAGACCGACACCAAGCCCCACTGGGAGACCTACACGGTCGAGATGGAGCCCACCGACCGGGTGCTGGACGCCCTCCACGAGGTGAAGTACCACCAGGACGGGACCCTGGCCCTCCGCCGCTCCTGCGCCCACGGGGTCTGCGGCTCCGACGCCATGATCATCAACGGCGTCAACCGGCCTGGCCTGCACGCTGCTGATCAAGGACGTGGGCGACAAGATCACCGTCGAGCCCATCCGCGGCCTCCCGGTCATCAAGGACCTGGTCGTGGACATGGAGCCGTTCTTCGCCCAGTACCGCTCGGTGCTGCCCTACCTGGTCACCACCGACGAGCCCGGCTACCGGGAGCGCACCCAGTCCAGCCGAGGACCGCGAGCGCTTCGACGACACCACCAAGTGCATCCTCTGCGCCGCCTGCACCACCTCGTGCCCGGTCTTCTGGGGCAACTCGGGCTACGTCGGCCCCGCCGCCATCGTCAACGCCCACCGCTTCATCTTCGACAGCCGCGACGAGGCCGGGACCGAGCGCCTGGACATCCTCAACGACCGCACCGGCGTCTGGCGCTGCCGCACCGTCTTCAACTGCACCGACGCCTGCCCCCGCGGCATCAAGGTCACCCAGGCCATCGAAGAGGTCAAGCGGGAGATCCTGTTCTCCCGGGTGTGACCCCGGCCCTCGGGCTCAGACGGCGAAGCTGATCGGGAAGGTGGCGATCCACGCCACCGTCCCGAGGAACATCACCCAGCCGACCACCAGCAGGGTGGCCCGCAGCCGGTCGCTGACCAGCTTGGTGCTGATGCCGGCGAAGAACAGGGCCACGGCGAAGAGCACGACGGCCAGCACGTAGTTGGTCGCCCGCTGGATGTCGCGTGCGCACCGTCGCCGCCGACACCTCGGCCTGCCGGTCGTACTCGTCGGCCTGGTCCCGGGCTTCGACCTGGTACTCCGGCAGGGCGAACGGCGACGGCGGCGCGTCCGGGTTCTCGAACGGGTCGGTGGCCAGCCAGGCGTCGAAGGCGGGCTGGAACTCGTCCCGGAAGCGACTGGCGTAGAAGTCGGCCAGCTCCTCCTCGTCGTGGGCGTCGGCGTCGACCCACTGGATGAACAGGGCCAGGTCGACCTCGGTCTCGGCCTGGGCCTCGCCCTGGGCCCGGGCGGCGTCGATGCGGATGGCGTTGGTCTGGCTGGCCGCCTTGGCCTGCTCGCCGTTCCAACGGGTGGCCTGGTAGCTGCTCCACGCGGTGGCCACCGCGGCCACGGCGAGCAGGACGGTGGCCGCCAGCTCGAGGTGCTTGGCCCGCTGGGGCGGCTCGGCTCAGCCATCGACGAGCGCCGCCCACGTTCGTCACACGGCGGGGTGATCTCGATCCCGGTGGCGTCCGGCGATCTCGTCGATGATGCGCAGGACCCGCTCCATCGAGTCCGGCCGCAGCCCGCCGACGTCGTCCTGGAACGGCTGGTTGAAGAACACCGAGCAGGAGCAGGAGCGTGGTGATGACCGACACCACCGAGCCCATCAGCAGGGCCTGGGTCGTGGCCCGCTCGGCGCTGTCGGCGAAGAACAGCATGTAACAGGAAGATCACGCCGGAGACGAACAGCAGGACGATCCAGAGCGGGCTCGGGATGACCCCGGAGACGGCGTGCACCCGGTCGTTGCGGGCCTGCTCCCGGGCGTTGGTCTGGTCCAGCCAGCGGTCGTAGGCGGACTGTTCGGCGTTCGACTCGGGCTCCACGTCGACGCATGGTCTCGAACATGACCGAGCCCCAGGGGTTGATCTCGTCGCCGAGGGTCCCGGCCTCCAGGCGGTCCCACTCCTCGCCGACCACCGAGCGGCCGTAGCAGACCAGCTCGCCCGTCAGCTCGGCGGCGAGGTCGTCGGCGAAGAACTGCGCGGTCTCGAACTGCTGGGCGACGATCGACCGCCTCCTCCTCGGCGCCCGAGCGCGAGGCGTCGTAGGTCGTGAACGACAGGAAGACGATGAAGCCGAGCAGCACCGAGAAGCCCGTGGCCAGGACGCCGAAGACGCCGGAGGCCCGGTCGCCGTCGGAGAAGTAGCTGCCCTCCGGCGCACCCCTCCGGCGCCAGAGCATGGCCACGATGGCTGAGTGCCGGTGACGACGGCCACCACGACCGCCCCGATCGAGGATGTTCATCGGCTCAGGGTGTCAGCGCTCGGTGTCCACCGGGACGTCCGCGCCGAGGACCGGCTCGGGCATCGGCGTGGCCACGGCGGCCGCCGACTCGCGCCGGGCCTTGCGGACCTCCAGCAGCACCGGGATGGCCGACAGGGCGATGATCACGAAGATGGCCGGCAGGAGGTACTTGTCGATCGAGGGGACCGTCTCGCCCAGGATGTAGCCGAGGGTCGTGATCCCGACGGCCCACAGGAAGCCGCCGATCACGTTGTAGAACACGAAGGTCCGGTAGTGCATGCGGCCCACGCCGGCCACGATCGGGGCGAAGGTGCGCACCACGGGCACGAAGCGGGCCAGGACGATGGTCTTGGAGCCGTGCTCCTCGAAGTAGTTCTGCGCCTTCTCCACGTACTCCTGCTTGAAGATGCGGGAGTCGGGCCGGTTGAACAGCGACGGGCCGACCCGGCGGCCGAACAGGTACCCGACCTGGTCGCCCACGACGGCGGCGGCGAAGCAGCCCGGCCAGCAGGATCGGTAGCGGCGGCGAGCTTGTCCTGGGAGGACAGCAGGCCGGCGGTGAAGAGGAGCGAGTCGCCGGGCAGGAAGAAGCCGATCAGCAGGCCCGACTCGGCGAAGATGATCAGGAAGAGGCCGAGGGCCCCGAAGCTCTTGAGCAGGTTCTCCGGATCCAGGCTGCCGAGAGCAGCGAGCACGACACTGAGCACCGGCTGAGGCTACCGGTGGCCCTCACCGGTGACCCCAGCGCCGCCACCAGCCGACGGCGTCCAGGTCGAGGGCGTCGGCCTCGATCAGGACCTCGCCGTGGACCGAGGCCGGGGTCCGGCCGTCGAGGTCAGGCCCGGACCGCTCCCACTCCAGGTCGAAGCCGATGGGCACCCGGCGGCCCACGGTGTCCTCGGGATCGTCCACGGCCAGGGCGAAGGCCTCGAGGCCGATCGTCCACCGCTGCCCCCGTTCCTCCTCGATGGCATCGGCCCACAGCCCCGAGGCCCGGATCTCCCGCGAACCGGCCCGGGGCAGGGGCGCATCGGGCTCGTCGCAGGACGACCAGGTCATGGCCCGGGACGGGCCAACGACGCCGTCACCTCCACCCGGTCAGCGAGGAACACCATCCCCAGGTGCCCGGCCTCGGTCCCGTCCGCCGCCAGCCACACCCACCGCCACCGCTCCTCAGCCACGCCGCCACCGTAGGGAGCCGTAGCGTGGAGACGTGGCGGAACGGTTTTCCCCCGAGTGGATCACGGCGATGGATGCCGCGGTCCGCGCCCTGCCGGCGACCGACGCCGCCTTCGTCGTGCAGCAGGTGGTCACTGATCGTGACGGCGAGGACGCCTGGCACCTCGTGCTGGGGCCCGAGGGCGTTCGGGTGCACCCCGGGCGGGCCGAGGCGCCCGACGTGACCTTCTCCCAGGACCGGGCGACGGCGAACGCCATCGCGGACGGCGAGCTGAGTGCCGGCGCGGCGCTGACCGCTGGTCGGCTCACGGTGCGGGGCGCGACGGCCCGGCTGACCGACCACCGGGAGACCCTGGCCCGGATCGACGAGGCCTTCGCCAATGCCTGAGATCCCCGAGATCCGAGCGCATGCCGAACGCCTGACCGCCGAGTTCGACGGCGCCGTCCTCGAGACGTTCGTGCCCATCTCGTTCACGGCGCTGAAGACCTACGCCCCGGCACCGGATGTGGCCTACGGGTCGCCGCTCCTACGGGTGGGTCAGCGGGGCAAGTACCTGTCGCTGGTGTTCGAGCCCGCCACCTTCGTCGTCCACCTCATGCAGGGCGGGCGGCTCAAACCCGACGAGAAGCAGTCCCCGAAGCCCCGGGGCGGCCTGGCCCGCTGGGTGTTCGCCGACGGCCGGGCCCTGCTGCTCAGCGAGGCCGGGACCGAGAAGCGGGCCGGCGTCTGGGTCGTCGAGGAGCTGCGGGAGGGCGAGGAGCCCATCGCCCACCTCGGGCCCGACGCCGACTCGCTGGACGCCGCCGGCGTCGCCGAACGCATCGGTGACCAGTCCAAGCGCCTGCACGGGGTCCTGCGGGACCAACACCCGATGGCCGGCATCGGTCGACGCCTGGCCAACGAGATCACCCACAAGGCCAAGCTCGTCACCGTTCGCCAACGCCTCGAAGCTCTCGCCCGAGGAGGTCGAGCGCCTCCACGCCGCCATCCAGGAGGCGATGGCCGAGAGCCTGGCCTACGAGCGGGGGCGGGACGACATGAGCTCGTCCAAGGAACGGCCCGGCGTCGGTCCACCACCGCAAGGGCGAGCCCTGCCCCGTCTGCGGCGACACGGTCCGCGAGGTGGCCTACGTGAAGTACACGGTCAACTACTGCGCCACCTGCCAGACCGACGGCAAGGTCCTCGCCGACAACACGACGAGCAAGTTCCTGAAGTAGGACGTGACGCTCTGGCGTGGGGCTGGGGGAACGAGACCGAGGCAACCACGGGGGCCTGGCTCTTCCTGCCGTGCTCGTCGGCGCCCGAACGGGTCTTCTCGCCACCCTCCGTGGCGAACCGCGGTCGAATCGGCCCGTTCGCCGGCCCCGATTCGTTCTGGCACCGGATCCTCCGGCTATGACCCGCAAATCCGGTGCCAGAACGGGAGGTGGCCACGCCGAGTGAGTTCGGCGGCAGTTCTGCCCCCGACGGCCTCCGGCCCGTCCCCACGCCCCCATCCCTGCCTTCGGTTGCGGTGTCCGGTGTCGGTGTCGGTCCCCGGTAGGGCTCAGATGAGGCCGAGGCCGGCGACGGTGTCGCGCTCGTCGGCCAGCTCGCCGTTGCTGGCGTCGATGCGGGTGCGGGAGAAGTCGTCGATCTCGAGGTCCTGGACGATGCTCCACTCGCCGTCGGCCGTGGTGCACGGGAACGACGAGAGCAGGCCCTCGGGGGTGCCGTAGGAGCCGTCGGACGGGATCGCCATGGACACCCAGTCGCCTTCCGGGGTGCCGTCCATCCAGGTGCGGACGTGGTCGATGGCCGCGTTGGCCGCCGAGGCGGCGCTGGAGCTGCCCCGGGCCTCGATGATGGCGGCTCCTCGCTGCTGGACGGTGGGGATGAACTCGTTCTCGATCCAGGCCTCGTCGCCGATGACCTCGGTGGCGGGGCGCCCGCCGACCTTGGCGTGGAAGACGTCCGGGTACTGGGTCGCAGAGTGGTTGCCCCAGATGGTCATGCGGGTCACGTCGGTGACCGGGACGCCGGCCTTGGCCGCCACCTGGGCCAGGGCCCGGTTGTGGTCGAGGCGGGTCATCGCGGTGAAGTTCTTCTCGGGTAGCCGGTCGCAGTTGTTCATGGCGATGAGGCAGTTGGTGTTGGCCGGGTTGCCGACGACGAGGACCTTGCAGTCGTCGCCGGCGGCGGCGGACAGGGCCTTGCCCTGCACGGTGAAGATGGCCCCGTTGGCCTCGAGCAGGTCGGCCCGCTCCATGCCCTTCGAGCGGGGGCGGGAACCCACCAGGAGGGCCACGTCGGCGCCCTCGAAGGCGGTCTCGGGCTGGTCGCTCATGACCATGCCCGCCAGCAGCGGGAAAGCGCAGTCGTCCAGCTCCATGGCCACGCCCCGGAGGGCGTCCATGGCCGGCGGGATCTCCAGCATCTGGAGCTGGACCGGCTGGTCCGGGCCGAGGAGATCGCCGTTGGCGATGCGGAAGAGGAGGCTGTAGCCGATCTGGCCGGCGGCGCCGGTCACGGCTACTCGAGTGGGGGATGCCATGCCTCGCACGCTACCGACGCGGTCGGCGGCGGGGCGAACCCGGCTCAGCCCCCGTCGGGCGTCCGCCGACGGCTCCTCGCCGAAGCCCTCGATCTCGCCGGGCCCGGCGGGCGGGGGCGGCAGGAGGGAGAGGAACTCGTGGATGAGGGGGGCGGCCACCTCGCCGCCGACGCCGCCGCCCTCGACGACCAGGGCGTAGGCCAGGTCGCCGATGAAGCCGGCGAACCAGGCGTGGGTCTCGGGCGGGTCCTCCTCGCCGAACTCGGCGGTGCCGGTCTTGCCGCCGATGTCCCGGCCGAGGATGGCGACGGCCTGGCCGGTGCCGGTCCGCACGACCTCCCGCAGGAACTCGGGCAGGTGCTCCCGGGCCGCCTCGGGCAGCTCATGGCTGCCCTCGGCCGGGGGCTCGCCGCTGAGGTAGGGCGGGCGCCAGGTGCCGTCGTAGGCCGCGGCGGCCACCGTGGCCATGTGCAGCGGGCGTGACCGAGACCCGACCCTGGCCGATGGACGCCGCCCCGGTCTCGGTGTCGGACTCCGGCAGGGGGAACGAGCCGAACTCGGTCGGCACCCCGAGGTCGTAGGCCTGGTTGAACCCGAAGTACTCCGCCGTCTCGAGCAGCCGGGTCGGCCCGAGCTGGTAGCCCAGGTTCACGAAGGTGGTGTTGCAGGACTTGGCGAAGGTGTCGATGAAGGGGAGGTCGCCGTAGTCCTCGCCGAAGGCGTTGGTGAAGGGGGCCGAGTCGCCCGGACGGGTCTCGTAGGGACAGGGCAGGACCTGGTCGGGCTCGGTGCCCGCCGCGAGGGCGCCGGCGGCGGTGACGATCTTGAAGGTGGAGCCCGGGGCGTACTCCCCGAGCAGGGCCCGGTCGAAGCCCGACGGGTTGTTGGCCACGGCCCGCACCGCGCCCGGTGCGGCTGTCGATGGCCACCAGCGCCACCGGCAGGGCGACGTCGGCGATGGCGTCCTCGGCCGCCCGCTGGGTGGCGTAGTCCAGGGTCAGCACCAGGGGCTCGGGGCGCTCGCCCCCGAACTCGTGGACCACCTCGACCGGCCGACCGGCGACATCGACCACCTCGATGCGCCCGGTGGGGTCCCCGGCCAACTGGTCCTCGTAGCCGGCCTCCGCCCCGTCGGCGCCCACCAGGTCACCGGCGGCGTACTCGAGTCCGAGCTGGGCCGCCTCCGCCGCGCTCAGCTCCCGGAGCTGGCCGACCAGGGCCCCGGCCAGTTCGTCCTGACGGGGCCCTTCGCCCGGGCCACCTACGGCCAGGGGCTGGCCGCCATCGGCCACGATCGCGGCGCGCTGGCCCTGGGCCCGCGTGCGCTGCAGGTGGGTCCCGTCGGTCAGCGCCGGATGCAGCGACGCCGGTGAGAACGCCACCCGCCACTCCCCGTCGACCTTCGTGAGATCGAGGGCGCCGTCGTAGGCCCAGGGGCCGACGCCCTGGAGGCCGAGCTCGGCCCGGAACGACGCGGTGGCCTGGTCGCCATCGGTCTCGACCTCGACATCGCTGGCCGCCGCCCGCACGACCTGGAGCCCGGTGCGAAACGCTTGCTGCTGGGTGGCGAAGTCAGCCGGCGGATCGGCGACCAGCGCGCTCATCGCGTCCACGTCGCCGGCGGCCCATGCGGTCAGGTAGTCCTCGGCTGCCGTCTCGGCGGCCGAGCCGCCGTCACCCCCGTCGCTGAGGACCGAGCACGAGGGCACGACGACGAGCGCGACGACCACCGTCGCCGCCCAACGCCACCGTCCCTCGTGTCGCCCCAGCCCGCGCTCCTGATCCGCTCGGGATCAGTCGTTGAGCTGCATCGACTTCACCTCGAGGAACTCCTCGAGGCCGTAGCGCGCCCAGCTCGCGACCGACGCCGGACTGCTTGTAGCCACCGAAGGGGGCCATCGAGGTTGAAGCTGCCGCCGTTGACGTCGACCTGACCGGTCCGCATGCGACGGGCGACCGCGCTGGGCCCGCTCCTCGTCGGCCGACCACACGCCGCCGGCCAGGCCGTAGAGGGTGTCGTTGGCGATGCGGATCGCATCCTCCTCGTCGTCGTAGGGGATGATCGACAGCACGGGGCCGAAGATCTCCTCCTGGGCGATGGTCATGTCGTTGGCGCACGTCGGCGAACACCGTCGGCCGGACGAAGTAGCCGGTGTCGAGGCCCTCGGGGGCGTCCGGGCCACCGGTGACGAGCGTGGCGCCCTCGTCGATGCCCTTCTGGATGTAGCCGCGGACCCGGTCGCGCTGGGCGGCCGAAGACGAGCGGGCCGAGCATGGCGCCGTCCTGGTCGGCGGGGCCGACGGTGAAGCCCTCGGCGGCCGCCGCGGCGATGGCCGACGACCTCGTCGTGCTTGCTCGCGGGGCACGAGCATCCGGGTGAGGGCCGTGCAGGTCTGGCCCGAGTTCAGGTAGCAGGCCGAACACGCGCCTTGGGCGCGACCTCGGCCGAGGTCGGCGTCGTCGAGGATGATGTTGGCCGACTTGCCGCCGAGCTCGAGGGCGACCCGCTTGACCGTCTGGCGGCCAGCTCGGCCACCCGCTTGCCGGCCCGGGTGGAGCCGGTGAACGACGACCATGTCGACGTCGGGGTGCGCGGCGATGGCCTCGCCCACGACCGGGCCGACGCCGGTCACCAGGTTGAACACGCCGGCGGGCAGGCCGACCTCGTCGATGATCTCGGCCAGGATGAAGGCGTTGAGCGGGGCGACCTCGCTGGGCTTGAGCACCACGGTGCAGCCGGCGGCGAGCGCCGGCGCGACCTTGGCCACGATCTGGTGCAGCGGGTAGTTCCACGGCGTGATGGCCCCGACGACGCCGACGGGCTCGCGCACGACGAGCGAGTTGCCGATGCGTCTCCTCCCACGGGAACTCGTCGAGCGATCTCGACGTAGGTGCCCATGTTCCCGACCGGCAGGCCGGCCTGGATCATGTTGGCCCACATGAGGGGCATGCCCATCTCGCTCGGAGATGACCTCGGCGATCTCCTCGGACGCGGGCGGCGAGGCCCTCGGCCAGGCGCTGGATGTACTTGCGCCCGCTCCTCGGGCTCGGTGCGGCCCCAGGTGTCGAAGGCGGCCTTGGCCGCGGCCACGGCCCTGTCGACGTCCTCGGCGGTGCCCTCGGGGATGGGGCCCATGACCTGCTCGGTCGAGGCGTTGATCACCTCGATGGTGCCGGTGCCGGTGGACGGCACCCAGGCCCCGTCGATGTAGATCTTGTCGTGGTCGCGCACGGGATCCCCCTGTAGGTCGTCAGTGCAGTTCGTCTGCGCTTCGGGTAGCGGCGCGACGGTACTCGTGCCACTGACGATCGCGTCAGTCAGCCACCGCCAACGAGCCCGGGCCATGGCCACGACGGCACCGAGGCCCCCATCCGCCGTCACCGCACTGCGCTGACTGTCGGGCCGCTCCTACCCCGGAACCGGTATCTGCGACCAGGGTCTTCGATCGCCCTCCACGGGGCAGGTAGTCGTCGGGAAGACGACACCCCAGGGGGTTCCCCATGAACGACCGATCCGAACGACCGACCCGAGTCCACCGCGAGACGGCCCGAGAAGCGGGCTTCGGCACGCTCTCGCCGCTCAGCGTCCTGGCCGGCGTGCTCTGCGCCTACGGGGCCTTCGCCATCGTGGCCGCCATCGTCGGCGCCGCGCTGGCGGCGGCCGACGTCAACACCGAGTTCCGCAGCAACGACTGGACCGGCAGCGGTGCGGTGGCCTCGCTGGCCAGCGCCGCCGTCCTCTTCATCGCCTACCTCTTCGGGGGCTATGTCGCCGGACGGATGGCCCGCCGGGCCGGGCTGCTGCACGGCGCCCTGGTGTTCGTCGTGAGCCTCATCGTCGGCGGCGTCGCCGGTGGCGTGGTCAGTGCGTTGGCCGACAACAACGACGTCGAGAACAACCTGCGCAGCATCGGCGTGCCCACGAGCATGGACCAGCTCACCGAAGTGGCCGTCGCCGGGGCCATCCTGTCCCTGGTCGCCGTGCTCGTCGGCTCGCTCCTCGGCGGGACGCTGGGTGAGCGTTGGCACACGAAGCTGGCCCGCCGGGTCGCCGATCCCGAGATCGGGACCACGGCTGACGAGCGGGCCCGCCTCGAGGCCGAGGAAGCCGACCGTCGGACCCGGCTCGACAACGATGACGCCCTACGGCGCGACGTCGACAGCCGAGGTCACGACCTCCGAGCCGGTGATCGTCGGACGGACGCCGCTCGTCACCCGTCCGGTCGACACCGACGACGGCGTCGACCGTGACCAGAACGTCGACCTGCGGGACGACGAGCCCCGCCTCACCGAGTCCGAGTGGCGCGAGCGGGAGCTCAGCCGGACCGACCGCAGCTGATCGCGGGTCAGCCCGAGAACCGTCCCGGCAACGACGCCGGGACGGTTCTCGCCGTCTTCTGCGGCCATCGCCGGCGTGGGTCAGTCGGCCAGGTCGGGGAGGTCCCGGTAGTGGTCGAGGGCCTCGGGGTTGGCGAGGGCCTCGACGTTGCGGACGACCTCGCCGTGGATCACGGCCCGGACGGCGAGCTCGGTGATCTTGCCGCTGCGGGTGCGAGGGATCTCCGGCACGGCCACGACCTTGGCGGGGACGTGGCGGGGGGTCGTGTTCTCCCGGATGCGGCGGCGGATGCGGTCCCGGAGGTCGTCGTCGAGGACCTCGCCCTCCCGGAGCACCACGAAGAGGACGATGCGGGTGTCGCCCTGGTGGTCCTGGCCGACCGCCAGGGCCTCGGCCACCTCGGGGACCTGCTCGACCTGCCGGTAGATCTCGGCGGTGCCGATGCGCACACCGCCGGGGTTGAGGGTGGCGTCGGACCGGCCGTGGATGACCAGGCCCCCGTGCTCGGTCCAGGCCGCGAAGTCGCCCTGGTGCCAGGCGCCCGGGATGCGCTCGAAGTAGGCCCCGCGGTACCGGCTGCCGTCGTCGTCGCCCCAGAACCCGAGGGGCATGGACGGGAACGGGGTGCGGCAGACGAGCTCCCCCTTCTCCCCCGGCGGCAGCGAGCTGCCGGCGTCGTCGACCACGTCGATGTCCAGGCCGAGGGCGGGGCGCTGGATCTCCCCCCGCCACACCGGGCTGGTCGGATCGCCGGCGACGAGGCAGCCACACAGGTCGGTGCCGCCGGAGATGGAGGCCAGGTGGACGTCGGCCTTCACGTGGTCGTAGACGTAGTCGAAGCCCTCGGGGACGAGCGGCGAGCCGGTGGAGGTGATGGTCCGCACCGAGGTGAGATCATGGGTCGCCCTCGGGTCCAGGCCCGACCGGTCGAGAGCGTCGATGAACTTGGCCGAGGTGCCGAACAGGGTCACGCCCTGCTCGTCGGCCAGGTCGAACAGCGTCGACGGGGGATGGGACGGCGAGCCGTCGTAGAGGACGAGCGTGGCCCCTGACGCCAGGCCCGACGCCAGCCAGTTCCACATCATCCAGCCCGCGGTCGTGAAGTAGAAGACCCGATCGCCGGGGCGCACGTCGCAATGCAGCTGGTGCTCGACCAGGTGCTTCAGCAGCACCCCACCGGTGCGGTGGACGATGGCCTTCGGCTTCCCCGTGGTGCCCGACGAGTAGAGGACGTACCAGGGGTGGTCGAAGGGGTACCGCTCCGGCGTGAGGGCGCCACCGACGTGCGCGGCGAGGACGTCGGGCCAGGCGTCGGTCCCCGCCGGGGGCTCGGCGCCGAGATACGGCACGACGATCGTCCGGCGCAGGCTCGGCAGGCCGGCCCGGATCTCGGCCAGCCGGGGCAGGCAGTCGTTGGCCCTGCCGCCGTAGACATAGCCATCCGCGGCGACGAGGACGGTGGGCTCGACCTGACCGAAGCGGTCGAGGACACCCGCCGTGCCGAAGTCGGGAGACGTGGAGGAGAAGGTGGCGCCGACCGCCGCCGTGGCCAGCATGGTCACGATCGTCTCGGGGATGTTGGGCAGCCAGGCCGCCACCCGGTGGCCCGGTCCCACCCCGGTCTCGGCCAGCGCGGCGGCGAGGGCCGCGACCTGGGACCGGAGCTCGTCCCAGCTCAGGGTGCGGCGCCGGCCGTCTTCTCCGGCTTCGATCAGCGCCGGACCGCCGCCGGTCGTGGCCAGAAAGGTCTCGACCACGTTGAGCCGGGCGTCCGGGAAGAAGCGGGCGTCGGGCAGGGTGGCACCGGGCACGAGGGCTGTGGCCCCCCGCTCCCCCACCAGCCCGCAGGCGTCCCAGGCCGCGGACCAGAACGCGCCCGGGTCGGCGACCGACCAGGCGTGCAGCGCCTCGTAGCCGTCGTGACCCTGGTCCCGGGCGAAGGCGGCGAGCCGACTACCGGCGGCGCGCTCCTCCGACGGCGTCCAGATCGCGCTCACCTCCGCGTTCTTACCCGGATTGTGGTCGTGGGGGCGACCAGGATCCGGGGGAGAACCGGATCAGTCAGTCCTCGACCTCGTCGCGGACGACCAGGACGGGGCAGGGGGCGTGACGGACGAGGTGGTCCGAGACCGAGCCGAGCAGGGCCCGCTTGATGGCCCCGTGGCCCCGGGAGCCGACGACCACGACCGTGGCCTCGACCTCCTCGGCGAACAGCATCAACTCGACCCCGGGTTCCCCCAGGAGCACCTGGGTCTCGAGCCCCGGCTGGTCCAGGGCCGCCACCGCGGCCTGCACGACGGCCTCACCCTCCTCGGAACGGACCTCGTTGAGCTCCTGGAGCTGCTCAGGGGAGAGGGCGCCACCGGCCATGCCCGACACCCCGCTGACGAGGGTCGGGTTGCCGCCCTCCACGACCGTCACCACGATCGTGCGCCCACCCGGGGCCAGTCGGGCGAGACCGGTGGCCGCCGCCCCGATCGCATGCTCGGATCCGTCCACGCACAGCAGCACGACCTGGTCCATGGACCGAGTCTGCCCGGTGGGGCGGAGCTACAGACGGTCGACGATGGCCTGGGCGAACTCCGAGCACTTGACCTCGGTGGCGCCGTCCATCAGCCGGGCGAAGTCGTAGGTCACGACCTTGTCGGCGATGGTGGCCTCGAGGGCGCGCGACGATGTCGTCGGCGGCGTCCTGCCAGCCGAGGTGCTCGAACATCATCACGCCGGAGAGCAGCACCGAGCCGGGGTTGACCTTGTCCTGGCCGGCGTACTTGGGCGCGGTGCCGTGGGTGGCCTCGAAGATGGCGTGGCCGGTGACGTAGTTGATGTTGCCGCCGGGGGCGATGCCGATGCCGCCGACCTGCGCGGCCAGGGCGTCGGAGAGGTAGTCGCCGTTGAGGTTCATGCGTGGCGATGACGTCGAACTCGTCGGGCCGGGTGAGGATCTGCTGCAGGATGATGTCGGCGATGCGAGTCCTTCACCAGGATCTTGTCGCCCGGGTCGCCGCCGCAGTCGTCCCAGCCCGACGGCCACGTCGGCGAACTCCTCCTTGACCAGGTCGTAGCCCCAGTCGCGGAAGGCGCCCTCGGTGAACTTCATGATGTTGCCCTTGTGCACCAGGGTGACCGACTTGCGGCCGCGCTCGACGGCGTAGTCGATGGCGGCGCGCACGCAGGCGCTTGGAGCCGGTCTCGGAGATCGGCTTGATGCCGATGCCGGAGTCGGCGCGGATGTCCCAGCCGTAGCTCGTCGTGCAGGAACTCGATGAGCTTGGCCACCTCGGGGGTGCCCGCCTCCAGCTCGATGCCGGCGTAGACGTCCTCGGTGTTCTCCCGGAAGATGACCATGTCGACCTTCTCGGGGTGCTTCACCGGCGAGGGCACGCCGGTGAACCAGCGCACCGGGCGCAGGCAGACGTAGAGGTCGAGGATCTGGCGCAGGGCCACGTTGAGGCGAGCGGATGCCGCCGCCGACCGGGGTGGTCAGCGGGCCCTTGATGCCGATCAGGTGGTCGCGGAAGGCGTCGACGGTCTCCTCGGGCAGCCAGTCGCCGGTCTCGTTGAAGGCCTTCTCGCCGGCGAGGACCTCCAGCCAGGAGACGGTCTTGCCGTGCTTGGCGGCGGCGGCGTCGAGCACCAGCTTGGCCGCCGGCCAGATGTCGACCCCGGTGCCGTCGCCCTCGATGAAGGGGATGATCGGCTCGTCGGAAACGTTCAGGGTGCCGTCAGCGGCAGCGGTGATCTTCTCGGCCATAGGGCCAGGAGGCTACCGGCCGGGGTTTGCCGTAAGGGACGCTGCGAGCGGAGCGCAGCAGCTTTGCCGATGATGCCGATAGCTGCCGTAGGCAGCGGAGCCGCGGCAGGCGGCGACCATGTTCAGAGGTTCAGCTCGGCGAGGACGGCCAGGGCGGCGTCGGACCGGTTGAGGGTGAAGAGGTGGATGCCGGGGGCGCCGGCGGCGAGGAGGCGCTCGGCGACGAGGGTCCCGATCTCCACGGCGACGTCCACGACCGCGGCCTCGTCGTCACCGGCGGCCTCGAGGCGCTCGACGATGTCCTCGCCCGGGAGCTTGGACTGGTTCATCGCCGACATCCGGGTCAGGCCGCCCAGGTTGCGGAAGAGCATGATCCCGGGCAGGACCGGCGTGTGGCAGCCGAGGTCGGCCAGCTCCTCGACCATGAGGAGGTGGTCGTTGGGATCGAAGAAGAAGTTGGTCACGCCGAAGTCGGCCATCATCAGCTTCTCGGCCAGCCGGCGGCGGTCGGACTCGGCGTCGGGTGACCGGGGGTGCAGCTCGGGCTGGGCGGCCACCCCGATGGAGAAGTCGGCGCCGTGGGCCCGGATGACCTCGACCAGCTCACAGGCGTAGGCGAACTCGCCGCCGGCCTCGCTGCCGTCGGCGGGCGGGTCGCCACCGAGGGCCAGGATGTTCTCGACGCCGGCCTCGGCGTACTGGTCGAGGAGCTCCTTGACCTGGTCGTGGGAGTGCCCGATGCAGGTCAGGTGGGCCATGACCGGGAAGTCGTTCTCCCGGTTCATGTCGATGACCAGCTCGGCGGTCAGGTCCCGGGTGCTGCCCCCGGCCCCGTAGGTGACCGACATGAAGCTGGGATTGCTGGGCGCCAGTTCGGCGACGGCCTGCTTCAGATTGTCGATGCCGACGGGGGTCTTGGGCGGGAAGAACTCGAAGGAGATCGTCCGGCCCTGCGCCAGGAGGTCAGAGATCTTCGCCATGTTGCCTCGGAGGCTACCGACGCGCTCTGCGCTCGGCGGCCTCGACGGTGTTCACGAAGAGCATGGCCCGGGTCATGGGGCCGACCCCGCCGATGCGGGGCGAGAGCCAGCCGGCCACCTCAGCCACCTCGTCGGCGACGTCGGAGACCAACTTCTTGCCTGCGAAGCTGACCCCGGCGGCGACGACCGCGGCCCCGGGCTTGACCATGTCGGCGGTGATCATCCCCGGCGCGCCGGCCGCGGCGACGAGGATGTCGGCCTGCCGGGTCAGGGCCCCGATGTCGGCGACCCCGGTGTGCACCACGGTGACCGCGGCGTTGGCGTCGGGGCGCTTGAGCGAGAGCAGGTTGGCCAGGGGTCGGCCGATGGTCAGGCCCCGGCCCACGATCACCACGTGCCGGCCGCTGATGGGCACGTCGTAGTGGACCAGGAGGCGCTGGATCCCGTGGGGCGTGCAGGGCAGCGGGCCGTCGGTGCCCATGACCAGCTTGCCGAGGTTCACCGGGTGCAGGCCGTCGACGTCCTTGGCCGGGTCCACCCGCAACAGGTGGGCCTCGTAGTCGAAGCCCTTCGGGAACGGGTACTGGCAGAGGTACGCATCGACGGCTGGGTCCGCGTTCCACCGGTCGATGACGGCGTCGATCTCGGCGGGGTCGACGTCGGCCGGGAGGTGCTCGTCGAACGAGGCGATGCCCAGCTCGGCGGCGTCCCGGTGCTTCATGGCCACGTAGTTCGCACTCGGCCCGTCGTCGCCCACCAGCAGCGTCCCGAGCCCGGGCGTGACGCCCTCGGCCTTCAGGGCGGCGATCCGGGTGGCGAGATCGGCCTTGATCTCCGCCGCGACCGCCTCCCCGTCCAGCACGATCGCCGTCATGTTCCGCTCCTCGAGCCGGACGAACCGAAGCAGGGAAGGGGGCGAATCGCCCCGCGCCGACCTCCGTTCTGCCCCTCCACCCTCGTTCTGGCGCCTGATCTTCCGGCCATAGGCGGCAAATCGGGCGCCAGAACGAGCTGATTCCGTTCTGGCGCCTGATTTCCCGGCCATAGGCGGCAAATCGGGCGCCAGAAGGGCTGGAGCGGGGCGCAGAAAGCGTTCGGGCGCCACCGAGCCGAGGCCCGCCGTGCCGGCCCCCATCTCTGCCATCGGGTTGCGGTTCGTGGTGGGCATCAGTGCTTGAAGTGGCGTTCGCCGGTGAGCACCATGGCCAGGCCGTGGGCGTCGGCGGCGGCGATGACCTCGTCGTCGCGGATGGAGCCGCCGGGTTGGATGACCAGGGTGGCGCCGGCCTCCACGGCGCCGTCGAGGCCGTCGGGGAAGGGGAAGAAGGCGTCGGAGGCGTAGGCCCCGCCCTCGGCCCGGCCGGCGGCCTTCTCGGCGGCGATGGCGCCGGCGTCCCGGCGGTTCTGCTGGCCGGCGCCGATGCCGACGGCCTGGCCGTCCTTGACCAGCACGATGGCGTTGGAGCCGACCCGGGCGACCAGGCGCCAGGCCAGCTCCAGGTCCTGCCACTCGTCGTCGGTGGGGACCCGCTCGGTGGCCACCGTCCAGGTCGACCGGTCGACGCCCACCGGGTCCGGGGTCTGGACCAGGAAGCCACCGTCGATCGTCCGCAGCTGGAGGCCGAGGGCACCGGGGGCCGGGGCCTCGAGCACGCGGAGGTTCTTCTTGGCCGTCAGCACCTCCAGCGCACCGTCTTCGAAGGCCGGGGCGATGACCACCTCGGTGAACACGGGGGCCAGGGCCTCCGCCAGGGTGACCGGCAGCGGGCCGTTGACGGCGACGATGCCGCCGAAGGCCGACACCGGGTCGCACTCGTGGGCCCGGGTGTAGGCGGTGGTGAGGTCGTCGGCCACCGCGGCCCCGCAGGGGTTGGCGTGCTTGATGACCACCGCGGCCGGGCCCTCACCGAGCTCGTGGACCAGGCGCCAGGCCGCCTCGGCGTCGTAGAGGTTGAGGTAGGACAGCTCCTTGCCCCCGTGCTGGGTGGCGTCGTCCCACCAGCTGCGCTTCCCGGCCAGGCGGTAGCGGGCGCCGACCTGGTGGGGGTTCTCGCCGTAGCGCAGGTCCTGGGCCCGCTCGGCGGCCAGGTGGAGCGACGGGGGCAGGACTTCGCCGTCCTCCTCGTCGAACCAGGCCACGATGGCGGCGTCGTAGGTCGCCGTGTGGGCGAAGGCCGCCCGGGCCAGGCGGCGGCGAGTGGCGTCGGAGAGGGTCCCCTGCTCCCGCAGCTCCTCGAGGACGTCGCCGTACGCCGACGGCTCGACCACGATCCCGACGTGGGCGTGGTTCTTGGCCGCAGCCCGCACCATGGTCGGCCCGCCGATGTCGATGAGCTCGATGCCGGGGTCGCTGGTGAACGGGTAGAGGTTGGCCACCACGAGATCGATCGGGGTGATGTCCCGGGCCTCCAGGTCGGCCAGGTGGTCCGGGTTGGACCGGTCGGCCAGGATCCCGCCGTGGATCTTGGGGTGCAGGGTCTTGACCCGCCCGCCCAGCATCTCGGGGGCATCGGTGACCGCGGCCACCTCGACGACGGGCAGGCCGGCGTCGGCGATGGCCGAGGCGGTCCCCCCACTGGACACCAGCTCCCAACCGAGGTCGACGAGGCCCTTCGCCAAGTCGATCACACCGGTCTTGTCGTACACGGACAGCAGGGCTCGCACGGTCGGTCAGGGTCCTTCGGGTTCGGGGGGTGGCAGGGTGAGGTCGCCGGCGACGACGGCGGCGACGGTGTCCGGGTAGAGGCGACGCTCGACGGCCTTGATGCGCTCGTGGAGGGAGTCGACGGTGTCGCCCGGGAGGACGCTGACCGCCTCCTGGGCCACGATCGGCCCGGCATCGACCTCGAGGGTGGCCACGTGCACCGTGCACCCGGTGACCTTCACGCCGTAGGCCGAGGGCGTCGGCGCACGCCGTGCCAGCCGGGGAACGAGGGCAGCAGGGCCGGATGGGTGTTGAGGATGCGGCCGGGGAAGGCGTCGAAGACCGGTTCGGCCAGGATCGTCCCGAACCCGGCCATGGCCACCAGGTCGACCTCCGCCTCGTGCAGGACGTCCACGATCTCCTTGGAGTAGGCGACCCGGTCGAACCCCGGTCCGAAGTCCTCCCGCTCGACGACGACGGCGGTGATCCCCGCTCCAGCGGCGATGTCGACCGCCCCGCACGGACGATCGACGACGACCACGACGACCGGCAACGAGCGGTCGACCATGGCGTCGAGGATGGTCCCACTCCCCGAGGCCAGCACGCCGATCCGCACGCTCGGAACCTACCGCGCGACACCGCGCGCGGCCTGCGGTCGCCGAGGTCGCGCATCGGCGCTCCACGGTGGTCTAGGTTGCGTTCGCACCTCTACACGTAGCACCGGGAGACAACGTGGATCTCAACAAGCTCACAACGGGCGACAAGCTGATCGCCGGGTCGACCATCGGCCTGTTCATCTTCTCGTTCCTGCCGTGGTTCAAGGTCTCGGTGGACGGCGCCGGAGTGTTCGGCGGCTTCGAGGAGAGCATCAGCGGCTGGGACGTCGGCTTCCTCTGGGGCCGCTTCCCGTTGTTCCTCGCCGTGTTGATGGCGGCGTACGTGGGGATCAAGGCCTTCTCGCCGGACACCAAGCTGCCGACCCTGCCCGTGGCCTGGGGCCAGGCCCTGCTGGGCGTCGGCTGCCTGTGCGCCTTCCTGGTCATCCTCAAGCTGCTGCTCGGCGAGGACCTCAGCGTCCCCGGCGGCCTCGAGGGCACCGGGGTCGAGGTGAGCCGTTCCTACGGCCTCTTCCTCTCGGTGATCGCCACCGTCGGCCTCGCCGTGGGTGGCTTCTTCAAGATGCAGGAGGGCGACGACGACACCAGCGGCGGCGGCGCTCCCCCGACGACCTTCTGATCATCACGCTCTGACCACGGCCCCGTCGCCTCCGGGCGGCGGGGCCGTTGCGCGCCCTACAAGCTGGCGACGACCTCGGCCATGAGCTCGCCGGCCTCGGTGGGGTTGTTGCCCACCTGGGCACCGGCGCCTGCGCAGGGCCTCCATCTTGGCCGCGGCCGTGCCCTTGCCGCCGGAGACGATGGCGCCGGCGTGGCCCATCTTCTTGCCCGGCGGGGCGGTGACCCCGGCGATGTAGGCGACGACCGGCTTGGTCATCGGCGCGGCGATGAACTCGGCCGCCTCTTCCTCGGCCGAGCCGCCGATCTCGCCGATCATCATGACGGCCTTGGTCTCGGGGTCGGCCTCGAAGCGCTCGAGGCAGTCGATGAACAGGTGCCCGGGCACGGGGTCGCCGCCGATGCCGACGCAGGTGGTCTGGCCGATGCCCTGCTGCGTCAGCTCGTGGAGCGCCTGGTAGGTGAGGGTGCCGGAGCGGCTCACGATGCCCGACCGGGCCGCCGCCCATGGCGATCTCGCCGGCGGTGATGCCGATGTTGCACTTGCCCGGGGCTGATGATGCCGGGGCAGTTCGGGCCGAGCAGCTGGACGCTCGGGGTAGTCCCGCTTCAGCACGTTGAAGAACCGGGCCTCGTCCTGGGCGGGGACGCCCTCGGTGATGACCACGATCAGCTTCGACGCCGCCCTCGGCCGCCTCGAGCACGGCGTCCGCGACGCCCGGGCGCGGGGATGAAGATGCACGACGCGTTGGCCCCGGTCTCGGCCACCGCCTCGGCCACGGTGGCGAAGACGGGGATGCCCTCGACGTCGGTGCCGGCCTTCTTCGGGTTGGTCCCGGCCACCACCTGGGTGCCGTACTCCCGGTTGCGCAGGCCGTAGAAGCGGCCCTGCGAGCCGGTCAGGCCCTGGTACACGACCTTGGTGTTCTCGTCGACGAAGATCGCCATCGATCAGGCCCCCTCGGCGCGAGGGCGACGACGGCGGCGCGGCCTCGAGCATGGTCGGCTGCGGAGATCAGCGTTCTCGGAGGCGTGCTCGGCCAGGATGGCCCGCCCCTCCTCGGCGTTGGTGCCGTCGAGGCGGATGACGATCGGCGAGCTGATCTCCACCCGACCCAGCGCCTGCACGATGCCGTTGGCCACCTCTTCGCCCCGGGTGATGCCCCCGAAGATGTTGATGAAGATGGACCGCACCTTCTCGTCGTTGTTGATGACCTCGAGGGCGCCGGCCATCACGTCGGCGTTGGCGCCGCCCCCGATGTCGAGGAAGTTGGCGGGGCTGCCCCCGACCTGGCTGACGACGTCGACGGTGCTCATGGCCAGGCCGGCGCCGTTGGCGATGATGCCCACGGTGCCGTCGAGGCCGACGTACTGCAGGCCCTTGTCGTGGGCCGCCTGCTCCCGCTCGTCGCGGACCTGGGTGGCCTCGTACTCGTCCCACTCGTGGCGGAAGGCGGCGTTGTCGTCCAGGGTCACCTTGGCGTCCAGGGCGTGGACCCGGCCGTCCGGGGTGAGGATCAGCGGGTTGATCTCGCACCAGGTCGGCGTCCCCGTCGGTGAAGGCGGTGTAGAGCTTGCGGAGGATGTCGACTGCGCCCTCGGTGGCGTCGGGGTTCAGCTTCGCGGCCTCGACCCAGGCCCGGGCATCGGCCTCGCTGAGGCCCTCGGCCGGGTTCACGTGGATCTTGGCGATGGCGTCGGGGTTCGTGTCGGCCACGTCCTCGATGTCGACCCCGCCCTGGGCGCTGAGCATGCCGAGGTGCTGCTTGGCCGAGCGGTCGAGGGTGAAGCTGGCGTAGTACTCCTCGGCGATGTCGGAGGCCGCCTCGATCCACACGATCTCGACCGTGTGGCCCTTGATGTCCATCCCGAGGATGGCGGTGGCGTGCTCCCGGGTCTCCTCGGCGTTGTTGGCCAGCTTGATGCCGCCGGCCTTGCCCCGGCCGCCCACCTGGACCTGGGCCTTCACCACGACCGGGTAGCCGAGGCGCTCGGACGCGGCCACGGCGTCGTCCACCGTGGTCACGGCTTCACCCGCACTCACCGGTATGGCGAAGGACGCGAAGAACTGCTTGCCCTGGTATTCGAAGAGATCCACGGCCGAGCAACCTAGTGAGCGACTCCTGTGTGCCCGAAACCGCCCGGTACGGTCAGGGGCCTCATGAGCCGGGCAACCCTGTGGATCCTGGGCGGGATCTTCGCCGTCGTGCTGGCCATCTGCGTCGTCGGCGCCGTGCTGATCCTCGCCACCCAGGATTCCGAGGTCGACGTCAACCTGGGCGACGACGAGTTCGAGATCGAGGAGATCGAGGCCCGGGCCGCCCTGGTGGCCGAGGAGGGGGCCCTGCGCTTCGCCGATCCCACCGGCGGCAACCGTCCGATCATCGTGAACCACGTCGGCGACGACCCCGAGACCGGTTGGGTGGCCGTGCTGGCCGTCGCCCCCGGCACCGACGGCTGCATCGTGGACTGGGACAACGACGACGGCGTCTTCCGGGACTGCGAGGGCACGACCTACCCGCCCGACGGCGAAGGCCTCGACCAGTTCCCCACCCGGGTCGAGGACGACACCCTCTACGTCGACCTCGGCCGCGGCCGCGACGACGAGCAGGCCCCCGAACCCGACGACACCATCCCCGTCACCGGCGAGGATTGAACGACACTGAAACCGAAGCAGGGATGGGGGCGTGGGGTCGGGCCGAGGCTCGTCGGGGGCATGTCGGCCGTCGGGCCGGATGAACGACACCGACGGCAACCACGGCGGCCGTGGGGTCGCGGCCGAGGGTCGTCGGGGGCGCCATCGACCTGTTCGGTTCCCCGATCTCACGCCCGGTGGTCGACCCGTCGTGCTCGAGGCAATACCTTGCGGATTTCGCCAGGTATTGCCTCGAGGTCGGCAGTATCCACCCAATGCGGTCCGGAAATGGCGCCCTTGGTCACGGAGGGTGACGAAACAGGCCTCGAGTGCCCCCGACGACCGGCGGCGCGACACCACGCCCCCGTCCTTGCCTCGGTTTCGGTCGGGCTCAGCCCGCGGGCGTAGGGGTCCCAGGCCACGGGCGCGGTCGACAGGTGCCGGGTCAGCCGCTCGAGCACCTGGGCCCGCTCCAGGCCGGACTCGGCGCCGTCGACCAGGCCCAGGCCGGCGCCAGCTCGCCGGGCGGCTCGGCGAACCAGCGGGCTGAGCCCGGCTCGGCCGCGGTGAGCTCGTCGGCCAAGGGGGCCAGGTCGACGCGGGCCTTGGGTCGGCGGGAGCGGTACTGGACCCAGGTCTCATACCGGTAGGTGAAGCGGTAGCGACGGCCCCGCACCACCAGGAGGGCGAAGCGGTCCGTGGCGTTGTTCACCGCCATCGGATGGATGTCCTCGAAGGCCCGGTGGCTGAACCGGTGGCCGGTCCAGTGCTGATCCGGATCGGCGAAGTCGACGATCGCCAGGTCGACCTCCGGCTGCTCGGAGACCTGCACGACGCCCGAGGCGATGGCGGCCTCACTGTCGGTCAACGCCCGGTCCTCGTCCTCCCAGAGGTCCTTCACCCGGTCCGGGTTCGCGACCAGCTCGGGGAGCCGACCGAGCAGCTCCCGGTAGAGGTCGGCGTCGGGATCCTCCGCCAGCGGGGCGACCGGCGACCGCTCCGCGTCGGCGAACGCGTGCACGACCATCGACAGGCGGGCGGCCTCGCGGAACCGGTAGGTGCCGAAGTCCCCGGCCGCGGCCAGGTCCTCGAGCAGGGTCCGGTGGGCCAGGGCGTGATCCGGCGCGCTGAGGGCGTGGACGGCGACCAGACCGTCCTGGTCGAAGTGGTTGTTGGTGACCAGCTCGGCGTCGCCGTGGAGGTCGGCGCCCCGGTCCAGGTAACGAAAGGCCATCTGGGCCGACAGATCGGCCTCGGTGTCCGCCGGCGCAGTCGATGCCGGGCCAGTGGGTCAGGCTCAGGACGGTGCCGGGGTTGGGGGAACCGTCGACGACGACGTTGGGGCGGTCGACGGTGGCCTCATAGGCCTCGAAGCGCAGTGGGGTCGGGGACATCGGCCGGACGGTACGACCTCAACCCCACTCGAGGTCAAGGGCCGCTCTCAGTCGAACAGGGCGAGGAGCTCCTGGCGGCGGACCTTCTGGGTCCCGGTCTTCGGCAGGTCGTCCACGATCACGACCCGACGGGGTGCCTTGTAGTCCGCCAGGCGCTCGGCGACCCACGCAACCAGCTCGTCGCCGGCGACCACCGCGCCGTCGACCAGGCGGACCGCGGCGACCGGGACCTCGCCCCGGGCCTCGTCGGGAGCACCCACGACACCGGCCTCGGCCACGGCGGGATGCTCCTCGATCGCGGCCTCGACCTCACGGGCGTAGACCGTGTAGCCCCCGTTGAGGATCACGTCCTTCTTGCGCCCGGCGAACACCGCCGTGCCGAGCGCGCCTCGACGGGCGAGGTCCCCGGTGCGGACCCAGCCGTCCTCGGTGACGATGTCGCGGGTGGCCTCAGGTGAGCCCCAGTAGCCCTCGAGCAGGCCCGGTCCCCGGACCCAGAGCTCGCCCTCCTGGCCCGGTCCGACCTGTCGGCCGTCCTCACCGGTGACCTGGAACCGGTAGCCCGGCAGCGGCAGCCCGAGGGAGTCGCCGAGACCGAGGCCCAGCAACGGCGGGCTGATCTTGGTCGCGACCCCTCCCCCCAGCTCCACCATGCCGTAGCCCTCCACGAAGGCGGCCTCGCCCACGGGTCCCACGACGGGCAGGGTGACGGTGGCGCCGTAGCCCTTGAAGCGCCGAGCCAGCTCACCGGGCATGGCGTCGGCCCCCGACACCCATAGCCGCACCGAGGTGAGATCCCGCTCGGCCGCGCCCGCCTCCTCCAGCATCCGGTACATGGCGGGCACGCCGACGAACAGCGAGGCCCGCCGCGTCTCGATGGCGTCCAGCACCGCCGGGGCCCGGAACCGGGGCAGGAACCACACCGGGATCCCAGCCGAGGCCATGCCCAGCAGGGTGATGAAGCCCATGATGTGGGCGATGGGCAGGCTGACCACGGCCTCGTCGTCCCGACCGAGACCCGGCCAGAGCGCCCCGGCGGTCAGCGAGCCGAGCAGGCCCTTGTGGGAGAGGGCCACGCCCTTGGGCTTCCCCGTGGTGCCCGAGGTGTAGAAGAGCATCGCGGTGGCCGAGGCGTCGCGGGCCAGCGAGTGACCCAGCGGCGGGGCCGGATCGAGGTCGTCCAGGTCCTCCACGACGACGGTCGCCCCCGAGTCCGCGATGACATGGTCCACCTCCTCGGGACGCATGTGCGGGTTGATCGGCACCGCGATCCCGCCCGCACGACACACGGCGAGGCATCCGAGGAACTGGTCGTAGGTGTTCTGCGTGGCCACCACGACGCGGTCACCGCTGACGACCTGGGGGGCGAGCGACCCGGCCAGGGCGTCCACCCGGGCGGCTCCCTGGGCCTGGCTCAGGGTCGGGCCGTCGTCCTCGTCGACCAGGCGGTGGTCGTGGCGGACCGCCGCAGACTGCTCGAGGAACGACCCCATCGTTGTGCCCCGGCCCGAGGCCAGGCGGGCGCGGGCGAGTAGGGAGCCGACGAGGAACACACAGCGACAGTACCCACCGGCCCCCCCGCCGATGCCGGTCGGGGGCTACTGGATGAAGCTCCCACCCGATGGATCGGGCGGCTGGAGGCTGGGATCCCCGAACTTCGGCACCGGGGCCTGCTCGGTCGGCATCGGTGTGGTGTACGGGACCGGGGCCCCGGGAGCCGTCGGGACGCCGGGCTGGGCCATGAAGGCGGCGCTGGTCGCCCCGAGGTTCGCCGAGGCGCCGAACATCGATCGCATGCCGCCCTCCATGGACTTGAACCAGCGTCCGATCCAGACGAACAGCGCGGCCATCGGCAGGAAGGTGATGACGAAGATCCAGGCCGTCAGCTGCACGCCCTCGGAGTCGACGATGGCGTTGACCGCGGCGTCCTGGCCGAAGGTGTCGTCGGGCACCCCGGAGCGGTCGAGGATCTGTTCGGCGAACCACTCGTCCGCATCGGGGACCACCGCGATGGCCAGCGCCCCCAGCCCGATGATCAGGAACAGGACCGCGGAGATGTACATGGACCACTTGCCGATTGCCATGGCGCCATGAGACCACGATTCGGGGGGCCGTGACGTGAGTAGCCGCTACTCAATCCGGCGGTTCGCTCAGCCCACCTTGTCGAGCGGGGCCCAGGCCAGCAGCAGGCGCTTCTCGCCGATGTCGGGGAAGCGGACCACGGCTTCGGTCTTGTCGCCCTGGCCCTCGATGTGGAGGATCACGCCCTCCCCCCACTTGGCGTGGCGGACGTCGTCGCCGATGCGCAGGCCCAGGCTGTCGGCCCCCGACGGCTGCGGGCCCTGCGGCGCGGTCATGGCCTGCTCCACGATGCGGTCGCGGCCCCGGCCCGGGTCCGACCGGCCCTCCCAGCGGGAGGCGCCGGCCTCCCTGCGGCTGCCGCGGCGGTTGCCCTCGATGGACTCGACCAGCTCGCCGGGGATCTCGTCGAGGAAGCGGCTGGGCGGGTTGTACTGGGTCGTGCCGTAGAGCATCCGGCTCCAGGCGTGGGTGAGGTGGAGCCGCTGCTGGGCCCGGGTGAGGCCGACGTACGCCAGCCGGCGCTCCTCCTCCAGCTCCTCGGGCTCGCCCATGGAGCGCATGTGCGGGAAGACGCCGTCCTCCATGCCCACCACGAAGACCGCCGGGTACTCGAGGCCCTTGGCCGAGTGCAGGGTCATCAGGACGACGGCGGAGTCCTCGTCGTCGAGCTGGTCGGTGTCAGAGACGAGGCCCACCTGCTCGAGGAACTCGTCGACGGACTCGAAGTCGCGGGCCACGCCCGACCAGCTCGGACAGGTTCTCCAGGCGACCCTCGGACTCGATGCTGCGCTCGGCCTCCAGCTCGGCCGCGTAGCCGCTGCGCTCCAGCACGGCCTCGAGCAGCGCCCCGGGGCCTTGCTGGACGACGTCGGCGAGATCGTCGATGAGCTCGACGAAGGAGGCGATGCCCCGCACCGCCTTGCCGGTGACCCCGGCCTCGTCCTGGCGGCGGAGGGCGTCGATGAAGGCCAGGCCCTGGGTGTTGGCCCAGGAGTCCAGGCGGCCGATGGTGGCGTCACCGATGCCCCGACGGGGCACGTTCAGGACCCGCTTCACGCTGACCTCGTCGACGGGGTTCACCACGGCCTTGATGTAGGCCATGGCGTCCTTGACCTCGCGCCGGTCATAGAAGCGGGTGCCGCCGATGACCTGGTACGGGATGCCGACCCGCATGAGGTGCTCTTCGATCACCCGGCTCTGGGCGTTGGTCCGGTAGAAGACGGCCATGTCGCCCCACCGGTGGTTCTCCTGGTCGTGGAGGTCCTGGAGCCGGTTGGCCGACCCACTGGGCCTCGTCGGTCTCGTCGTCGGCGTGGTAGCGGAGGATCTTCTCGCCGCTGGCCCTGCTCGGACCAGAGGTCCTTGGGCTTGCGCCCGAAGTTGTTGGCGATGACGGCGTTGGCCGCGTCGAGGATGCGCTGGGTCGAGCGGTAGTTCTGGTCGAGGACGACGACGGTGGCGTCGGGGAAGGCCTCCTCGAACTCGAGGATGTTGCGGATGTCGGCGCCCCGGAACTTGTAGATCGACTGGTCGGAGTCGCCCACCACGCAGACGTTGCGGTGCTCCTTGGCCAGCAGGACGATCGAGCTCGTTCTGGACCCGGTTGGTGTCCTGGTACTCGTCGACCAGGACGTGGCGGAACCGCTGCTGGTAGTCGGCCAGCACGTCGGGGTTGCGCTGGAACAGCCGCACGGCGTTGACGAGCAGGTCGTCGAAGTCCATGGCCCCGGCCCGCTGCAGGCGGACCTGGTACTCCCGGTAGACCTCGGCGATGCGCTTCTCGGGCGGGGTGGTGACCAGGCCGAGGTACTCGTCGGGGCTGATCGAGGTCGTTCTTGGTCGCGCTGATGGCGCTGTGCACCGAGCGGGGCGTGAAGCGCTTCGGGTCGATGTTCAGGTCCCGCAGCACGTACCCGGTGAGGCGGACGGCGTCGGCCTGGTCGTAGATCGTGAAGCCGACGGGTAGTCGAGGCGATCGGCGCTCGCGGCGCAGGATGCGCACGCAGGCCGAGTGGAACGTCGATACCCACATCTTCTCGGCCACCGGCCCCACGAGGGCCCCGACCCGGGTCTTCATCTCGGCCGCGGCCTTGTTGGTGAAGGTGATGGCCAGGAGGCTCGAAGGGCGAGACGTCCCGCTCCTCGATGAGGTAGGCGATGCGGTGGGTCAGGACCCGGGTCTTGCCCGAGCCCGCGCCGGCGATGACCAGCAGGGGCCCGTCACCGTGGACCACAGCCTCCCGCTGGGAGGGGTTCAGCCCCTCCAGGAGCTCTGCGTGCGCCGCCACCCGCTCACCCTACCGACGGGGTGCGACGCCCCACGGACCCCTTCTGGCGCCCGATTCGGTCGTCCTGGCGACCGAATCGGGCGCCAGAAGGGACGAGCATGCGACGGCCTCACCGAGTGCAGCCGTTAGCGTCGCCGACCGTGGCTGACGGCCGGATCGCTCGCGTCCGAGCGCGGGTCACCGAAGGCGTGGAATGGGCGGCGACGACGGCGTGGCGGCCGGTCGTGATCGCCCGGGCGGTCTACGAGCGGGACCGGGACATCGGTGGCGGTCTGCTGGCGGGGGCGCTCGCCTTCCGACTGTTCGTCTGGCTGGCCGCGTTCGTCGTGGTCCTCGTCGCCGTCCTCGGCTTCATCGACGCCGCCGGGGGCAACGCGGCTGCGGCGTTGAGCGACGGGGGCATCACCGCGATCGCGGCCAGTCAGGTCAGCGAGGCGGCGTCCGACGCTCGTCAGGGACGCTGGATCCTGCTGGTCGTCGGTCTGTACGCCCTGTTCTCCACCAGCCGCACGATGGTCCGGGCCCTGTGGACCTCCAGCCAGATCGCCGCCCGTCTGCCCGTGACCAAGCCCCCCGTCCTCAAGGGGGTGCTGGCCTACAACGGGATCCTGTTCCTGCTCTTCGGCACCATCGCCGGAGCCGGCCGCCTCCGGGACGCCACGCCGGGGCCGGGCCTGCTCATCACCATCGCCTCCGTGGCCATCTTCGTCGCTCTGTCCTGGCAGGCGCTGCGCTGGCTCCCCGGCCCCGACCTCGCCCCTCGCGACCTCCTGCCCGGCGCCGTCCTGCTGGCGGTCGGCCTGCACCTGATGCACCTGGTGGGCACGCTCTACCTCCCCGGCCGGATCGAGCGGGCGTCGGACACCTACGGCACCTTCGGCACGGCCATCGTGCTGCTGCTGTGGCTCTACCTCTTCGGCCGCCTGATGATCGCGGGCGGCATGCTGAACGACACGATGCGCCAGCTGCGCGAGGACGAGCCGAATGAGCACCGCACCATCCCGTTCCGCTTCGGCGTCCAAGCGTCGGGGCCGACGACCGCCGGCGAGTGGGCGGAGCTGGCCCGCAAGGTCGAGGGCCTCGGCTACTCGACCCTCACCTGCGCCGACCACCTCGACGAGCAGTTCGCCCCGATCCCGGCATTGACGGCCGCCGCGTCGGCCACGACCACCCTCCGGGTCGGCGCCATGGTCCTGGCCAACGACTACCGCCACCCCGTGCTCGCGGCCAAGGAGGCGGCGACCCTGGATGTGCTGAGTGAGGGTCGCTTCGAGTTCGGGCTCGGCGCCGGGTGGATGACCACCGACTACGAGGCGGCGGGCATCGCCCTCGACCCGCCGGGGCGCCGCATCGACCGGCTCCAGGAGGCGATCACGATCGTGAAGGGCCTGTTCGCCGACGGGCCGGTCCACTTCGAGGGCGAGCACTACCGAGATCACCGGCCTCGAGGGCACCCCCAAGCCGGTCCAGCGGCCCCACCCGCCGATCGTCATCGGCGGCGGCGGGCCCCGGGTGCTGGCCTTGGCCGCGCCGCGAGGCCGACATCGTGGGCATCAACGTGAACCTGGCCGTCGGCGTGATCGACGACCGGGCCGGTCCGAACGCCACCGAGGAGGCCACCCAGGCCAAGGTCGACATCATCCGCGAGGCCGCCGGCGACCGCTTCGACGATCTCGAGCTCCAGGTCCGGGTCCACGCCGTGGTGGTCACCGACGACCGCCAGGGCATGGCCGAGCTGATGGCGCCGGCCCTCGGCATCTCCCCCGCCGCCGCCCTGGCCAGCCCCCACGCCCTGGCCGGCTCCCCCGAGGAGATCGCCGCCGACCTCCTGGCCCGGCGGGAGCGCTGGGGCATCAGCTACATCACCGTCTCCCTCGACGCCCTCGACGCCATGGCCCCCGTCGTGGCGCGGCTGGCCGGGACGTAGTCGACGGGCTGGGGCCGGCGGGACGGTTCGGCTCGTCGGGCTGAGGGAAATGAGGCAAGGAAGGGGGCGTGGGGTCGGGCTACTGCTCGGCGGCGGCACGCCGGTCCTCTCAATCCTGAATTGCGCCGATTCGTAGCGCCAGGCGCTACAGATCGGCGCCAGATCAGGCGCTGGTGGCTTCACCGAGCATGGCGGACAGGCGGCTCTCGGCCCGGCCGTACTTCTTGCGGTAGCCGCCGTGGCGGTAGGACGGGTCGAAGAGCTCGGACACGCCGCAGCCCGGTGGTGAGCACGGTGCGGTCGGCGTCGTAGAGCTCGTCGATGAGGCTGACCAGCAGCAGGGCGTCGCCCTGGTTGGTGACGGGGTGCAGACCTCGGACGACGACCGTCTCGACGGCCTCGACCAACGGGCCGTACTGGACGGGGTGGACGTCACGGAGGTGGGCCAGGAGGTCGTCGAAGTCGTCGACGGCGACCGTCGCCGGGTCGGCTCCGGCGACGGCCCGGTCGACCTCGGCGGGCTCGACGGTCTCGCCGGAGGACGGTCTTGGTGGCCCGGACGTCGGGGCCGTCGATGCGGACCACGTCGAAGTGCTCGGCGATGGCGGCGATCTCCCGGCGGAAGTCCTCGGCGCTGAACCGCCCCTCCCCCAGCCGGTCGGGCAGCGAGTTCGATGTGGTCGCCACCCGCAGGGCGCCCGCCGGCCAGGACCCGACGCAGGAAGGTGACCGTCATCAAGCGTGTTGGCCACGTCGTCCAGCTCGAACTCGTCGAGGCAGATCAGGCGATGGTCGGCGAAGGCGGCGCACGGCGTCGTCCATGCCCTCGAAGCCGATGAGCGCGGTCAGCTCGGCGAAGGTCAGGTAGGCCGCCGGACCGTCGGTGGCGTGCCACAGGGCGGCGATGAGGTGGGTCTTGCCCACGCCGAAGCCACCGTCCAGGTAGAGCCCCGGCGGGCCCGAGGGCTCGGCCCGACGACGGCCGAGGAAGCCCCGTCCGCCGCCGTCGGCCGTCGGCCGTCGTGAGGGCCTCGACCCGGCCCAGGGCCTCGGCCTGGCTCGGGTGGGCCGGGTCCGGGATGAAGGTCGAGAACCGGGCGCCCGGCGAAGCGGCGGGGCGGCACGAAGCGGGCCAGGCAGCTCGTCGCCGTCGAGGCGGGGATGGAGGTCGACCAGGCGCACGGCGCCCGTGACGGTACGGCTCCCCCGCCGGGCCGACCAACCGCCGACACCGAATACCGCAAAGGCGGTCGGGCATGATGGGTCCGTGCAGGTGACCGCCCGGATCGACTACGCCGTGCGGGCCCTCCTCGAGCTGGCCAGCAGCGAGGCGGGCCGGGTCACCCGCGACGAGCTGGCCGACGCCCAGGACATCCCCCGGCGCTACCTCGAGAGCATCCTGCTCCAGCTCCGCCGGGAGGGCCTCGTCATCGGCCAGCGGGGCGCCACCGGCGGCTACCGGCTGGGCCGCCCCGCCGAGCAGATCACGATGGCGGACGTCTCCCGGGCCGTGGACGGGCCCCTCGCCCTGGTCCAGGGCCAGCGCCCGGAGCACATCCAGTACGACGGCACCAGCCGCCACCTCGGGGACCTCTGGATCGGCCTGCGGGCCTCGGTGCGCGCGGTGATGGAGAGCGTGACCGTGGCCGACCTCCTGGCCGGCGACCTGCCCCCGGCGGTCCAGGCCCTGGTCGACGACCCCGACGCCTGGCGCTCCGGCACCGACCGCTGACCCCCGGCATTCCGGCGGCTCCCCTGCGCGCCCCAGACGCGCACCTCAGCCGCCAGAACAGAGCGGTCCTCGTTCTGGGGGCGCCAACGAGCGCTCCAGCGCGCACCTGAGCCGCCAGAACGAGGGGGCCGCCGGGTCAGGGGGTGGCCGGGGTGGCGGCGGCGGTCGTGGCGGCTTGGCGGGCGCGGTACCAGGGGACGAGGCCGGCGATCAGGCAGACCACGACGACCACGCCGTAGGCGATCCAGCGACCCGGCGCCGATGCCGGCCCAGGTGGCCAGCTCCCGCAGGTTGGTGATCATCAGCAGGCCGGCGACGGCCACGCCCAGGCCCCGGGGGGGCAGGAAGCGGATGACGTAGGCCGCCAGCGGGGCGGCCAGCACGCCGCCGATGAGCATGGCCAGGACGATGCCGATGTCGAGGTCGGAGCCGCCCGATCGAGGCGAGGAGCGACGCCGGAGGCCACCACCGCGACGGCGACCTCGGCGGTGTTGACCGAGCCGATGGCGAACCGGGGCGGGAGGCCACGGTGCAGGAGGAACGGGGTCACCACCGGGCCCCAGGCGCCGATGAGGCCGTTGGTGACCCCACCGGCGCCGGCGGCGACGGCGGTGCCGTGGCTGTTCCACTCGGGGATGGGCTCGGACTGGTGCTGGGCCTCGTCCGCGATCGCCGTGGCCGCGGTCACCGGTAGCGGCCGGCTGAACCGCACGAGGATGCGGAGGGCGACCAGGAACAGCAGCGCCGCCAGGATCGGACGGATCTGGTCGGCGGGCACGTTGGTCAGCACCGTCACACCGATCAGCGCCCCGGCCATGCCGGGGATGGCCAGGCGCAGCACCAGGCCACGGTCGACGTTGCCGAAGCGCCAGTGGGAGAGGGCCGAGGCGAGGCCGGTGACGACCTTGGCCAGGTTCACGGTGGTGGACGCGGCGGCGGGTGACAGGCCGGAGCCGAGCAGGATGCTCGAGGCCGTGGGTCCGAAGCCCATGCCGAGGGCACCGTCGACGAGACAGGCGAGGAAGCCGGCCAAGCCGACCAGGAGGAGCTGGCCCATCCCCGAAAACCTACAGGAGTACTGGTATTAAGGCAACGGCTCCGGCTCGCCGGTCGGGCCGCTCGCACGGCGCAGGCCACCACGTCACCTCCGTCCGCGGTGGAAGAAGCCCGCCTCGCGGAGGTCGGCTCAACGCCGTGTAGGCGACGGCCACGATCGGCACGGCGATCAGGATCCCGATGAAGCCCCCGAGGGTGGCGCCCGGCGGCGACGGCGAGGATGATCGCCAGCGGGTGCAGGGCGACGAACCGGCTCTGGATCACGGGCTGGAGCAGGTTGCTCTCGACCTGCTGGCACGACCACGACGACGGCGAGCATGGCCAGCGCCCGCCCGGGGCCGCCGTCGGCCAGCGCCAGCAGCACGGCGAACAGCCCGGCGATCACCGCGCCGACGAACGGGACGAAGGACAGGACGAAGGTCAGCAGCCCGATGGCCAGCGCGCTGGGCACGCTGAGGATGGCCGCCCCGGCACCGATCAGCACGGCGTCGACGGCGGCGATGGCGGCGGTGCCGTACATGTAGCCCTGGAGCTGTTCCCAGGCGTGGCGACCGGCCCGGTCGGCGAAGGTCTGGGTGCGCTCGTCGAACAGAGCCCAGGAACCGGCGCCACATCAGGTCGCCGTCCCGCAGGACGTAGAACAGGGCGAAGAGCATCAGGAAGGCCCCGGCCACCGCCTCGAAGGCCACCGACGCCACCCGCACCGCGCCCCGCACGCCGGCGTCCTGCAGGCCGTCGGCGGAGTCCTCGAAGCGGGCTCCGGGCGTCGGCCACGGCGTCCTCGCCGAAGCGGTCGGCGGCCAGGTCCTCGAGGTCGTCGACGCCCTCTTCGACGCGGTCGGCGATCACGTCGGACTGGTCGGTGATGGCGTAGGTGCCCAGCGCGCTCGAGGCCGGCGAGGGACAGCAGCAGCAGGACCAGGCCGAGACCGGCGGCCACGCCCTTGGGCACCCGGTGGGCCCGGAGCCAGAGCACGACCGGACGGAGGTAGGCCGACAGGAGCACGGCCAGGAAGACGGGCAGGACGATCGGCCGCAGCACGACCAGCACCGTGACCCCGGCGGCGACGGCCGCGGCCACCACGAGGAGGCGCCAGCTCCAGCCCGCACTCACCACGAGCCAGCGCGGCACCTGGTCCTCGCCGCCCCGTCGCACCGCCACCGGGCGAACCTACCCCTCGGCCGTCACTCCCACTCGATGGTGCCCGGCGGCTTGCTGGTGATGTCGTAGGCCACCCGGTTGACGCCGGCGACCTCGCCGATGATGCGCTGGGAGAAGCGCTCCAGCAGGTCGTACGGCAGCCGGGCCCAGTCCGCGGTCATGGCGTCCTCGCTGGTGACGGCCCGCACGATGATCGGGTAGCCGTAGGTGCGCTCGTCGCCCATGACCCCGACCGAACGGATGTCGGGCAGGACGGCGAAGGCCTGCCAGATCTCCCGCTCCAGGCCGGCGGCCCGGACCTCCTCGCGCACGATGGCGTCGGCGTGCTGGAGGATGGCGACCTTCTCGGCGGTGACCTCGCCGACGATGCGCACGCCCAGGCCCGGGTCCGGGGAAGGGCTGGCGCCAGACGATCTCGTCGGGCAGGCCCAGCTCGGTGCCGAGGGCCCGGACCTCGTCCTTGAACAGGGCCCGCAGCGGCTCGACCAGCTCGAAGTCCATGTCCTCGGGCAGGCCCCCCACGTTGTGGTGGCTCTTGATCTTGGCCGCGTCCGCCGTGCCCGACTCGATGACGTCGGGGTACAGCGTCCCCTGGACCAGGAACTTGGCGTCGCTCAGGCCGCCCGCGGCGTCCTCGAAGATCCGGATGAACAGCTCGCCGATGGTCTTGCGCTTCTCCTCGGGGTCGATGACCCCTTCGAGGCGCTCCAGGAAGCGGTCGCCGGCCCGCACGTGGATGAGCTCGATGCCCTGGTGGCGGCGGAAGGTCTCCACCACCTGCTCGCCCTCGTTCTGGCGCATCAGGCCGGTGTCGACGAAGACGCAGGTCAGCTGGGACCCGACGGCCCGGTGCACGAGCGCGGCGGCGACCGCGGAGTCGACGCCACCCGACAGGCCACAGACCAGACGGCCGTCGCCGACCTGCTCGCGGATCAGGGCCACCTGGGTCTCGATGATGGAGCTCGGGGTCCAGGTCGGCGGGGCGCCGACGGCGTCGTAGAGGAAGTGCTCGAGCACCTCCTGGCCGTAGGCGGTGTGGACGACCTCGGGGTGGAACTGGACCCCGAAGATGCCCCGGTCCGCGTCCTCGAGGGCGGCGACGGGCACGTCCGCGGTCGTGGCGGTCACGCTGAAGCCCTCGGGGGCGACGGTGATCGAGTCGAAGTGGCTCATCCACACCTGCTGGTGGGTGGGCTGGGCCGGGCCGAAGAGCAGGCCGTCGCCCTGGACGTCGAGGTCGGTGCGGCCGTACTCGCCGCGGCCGGTGTTGGACACCTCGCCACCGAGTTGCAGGGCCACCAGTTGGGCGCCGTAGCAGATGCCCAGGATGGGGATGCCGAGGTCGTAGACGCCGGGATCGAGGCGGGGCGCGCCCTCGACGTGGACCGACTTGGGCCCGCCGCTGAGGATCAGCCCGGCCGGCGCCCGTTCGGCGACCTCGGCCGCGGTGATCGTGTGGGGGACGATCTCGCTGTAGACGTGGGCTTCCCGGACCCGGCGGGCGATGAGCTGGGCGTACTGCGCGCCGAAGTCGACGACGAGGACGTCGTGGGTGTCCGCCTCGGGGCGTCAGTGCCCCATCCCGACGCCCTGGGCCTTCTGGAGCCCCTTGCCCTCGGTCTGCAGCGCGGGCGCCACCATGACCTCGGCCTTCTGGAACTCCTTCAGGTTGTTGTAGCCACAGGTGGCCATCGAGGTGCGCAGGCCGCCGAACAGGTTCATGCGGCCGTCGTTCTCGTGGGCGGGGCCGACGAGGATCTCCTCGAGGGTGCCCCGGATCGTGGTCTGGACCCGGGCGCCGCGGGGCAGCGTCGGGTGGAAGGTGGCCATGCCCCAGTGGTAGCCCCGGCCGGGGGCCTCCTGGGCGGCGGCGAGCGGCGAGCCGATCATGACGGCGTCGGCGCCGCAGACGATGGCCTTGGAGATGTCGCCACCGGTGCCCATGCCGCCGTCGGCGATGACGTGCACGTAGACGCCGGTCTCGTCGAGGTGGCGCATGCGGGCGGCGCGGGCGTCGGCGATGGCCGTGGCCTGGGGGACGCCGATGCCGAGGACGCCGCGGGTGGTGCAGGCGTGGCCGGGGCCGACGCCGACCAGCACGCCGGCGGCGCCGGTGCGCATGAGGTGCAGGGCGGCCTGGTAGCTGGCGCAGCCCCCGACGATCACGGGGATGTCGAGCTCGCGCACGAACTCCTTGAGGTTCAGCGGCTCGACGGTCTTGGAGACGTGCTCGGCGGACACGACCGTGCCCTGGATGACGAGCATGTCGGCCTCGGCCTCGATGACGTGGGGGGCGAAGGAGGCGGTGCGCTGCGGGGTGACCGACACGCACGAGGTGACGCCGGCGGCGTTGATCTCCCGGATGCGCTCGCCGATCAGCTCGGGCTTGATCGGCTCCTGGTAGATGTCCTGCATCCGCCGGGTGGCCTTCTCGGTGTCGAGGTCGCTGATCTCCTCGAGCAGGGTGTCGGGGTCCTCGTAGCGGGTCCAGAGGCCCTCGAGGTTGAGCACGCCCACGCCGCCCAGACGACCGATCTCGATGGCGGTGGCCGGGCTGACCACCCCGTCCATGGCGGAGGCCATCAGCGGGAGCTCGAAGCGGTAGGCGTCGATCTCCCAGCTGATGTCGACGTCCTCGGGGTCGCGGGTCCGGCGACTCGGCACGATGGCGATGTCGTCGAATCCGTAGGCCCGACGGCCCGACTTCCCGAGCCCGATCTCGATCTCTGCCACGTCAGCTCCCCAGCTCTTGGTGGTGGTGGGAAACCTCGGAGTCTAGTGGCGCGGCCAACCCCGTCCGGTGGATCCCTCTCCCCTACCTCAACCCCCCGTGAGCTGGCGGAGGATCTGCTTGGCGAGGGTGGCGTTCATCTGGAAGACGGCCTTCTGGCCGGTGTCCCGGACGTCCTTGACCAGGGTGCCGCCGGACAGCTCCTCGACCCGGGCCAGGCCGTCGATGAGCCGGTCCCGGGTCACGTCGGTGGCCCGGTAGCCCATGTCGGTGAGCGACTTCACCATCTCGTTCTCGGCCACGGGACGCGGGGCCGCCGCGGCGATGATGCGCAGCGCGTCCTTGTACAGCCCGGCCCCGTGCTCGATGGCCTCGGCCGCCGACAGGCGGTCCGGCTCCTCGACGGTGGCCAGCCAGGTCTTCACCTGGTCGACGATGTCGGCGTGGGTCTCGCCCTCGAAGGTGACCGTGACGGTCATGGGTTCACCGTACCGGCGCCCGCCAGCGCCGTGAGGTGATCCCACAGGGCCCGGACGTGACGCGCCTCGGTGTGGGTCTGGCCGATCGACACCCGGATGACCAGCCGATCGTCCAGGCGGGTGTGGGTGAGGTACTGCTCCCCCGACGCGTTGACGGCGTCCAGCACGGCCTGGGTGGCCTCGTCGCCGTCGACGTGGCGCAGGCAGACCAGGCCCAGGCGGGGCGGCGCCGCCAGGACGAACCGCTCGTCGGCCTCGACCCACCCGACCAGCTCCCCCGCGAGCTCGACGTGGCGGCGGACGTGGTGGGCCAGGCCCTCGGCGCCGTAGTGGCGGATGACGAACCAGAGCTTCAGCGCCCGGAACCGCCGCCCGAGGGGCACCTGCCAGTCCCGGTAGTCGATGACCGCGCCCGACGAACTGGCCTCGTTGCGGAGGTACTCCGGCAGGATCGAGAGGGCGTCGAGCAGCGCGCTCCGGTCGGCCACCCAGAAGCACGTGCAGTCGAAGTTGGTGAACAGCCACTTGTGGGGGTTGAAGGCGTAGCTGTCGGCCTGGTCGAGGCCGTCGTTCACCCAGCGCAGCTCGGGGCAGACCGCGGCCGAACCGGCCATGGCCCCGTCGACGTGGAGCCACACCGCCTCCCCGGCCAACACCTCGGCGACGGCGGCCACGGGGTCGACCGCCAGCGACGACGTGGTCCCGACCGTGGCGCAGCAGAAGAACGGCACCCGGCCGGCCGCCCGGTCGTCGGCCACCGCCACGGCGAGCGCGTCCGGGCCGCATCGCGTGCTCGTCGTCGACGTCGACCACTCGGACCTGGTCGGCCCGCAGGCCGGCCACCCGCGCCCCCTTCTCCAGGCTGGAGTGGGTGTGGGCCGACGCGTACGCAACCAGGTCGCCCAACGCGGCGCCGGCCCGCACGGCCCGCTCCCGGGCCGCCAGCAGCGCACAGAGCGTCGCCGAGGAGGCGCTGTCCTCGAGGACACCGCCGCCCGCCCCGTCGGAGCGGAAGCGCTCGGGCAGGCCCAGCAGTTCGATCATCCAGTCCAGGACGTGGGTCTCCAGCTCGGTGCAGGCCGGGCTGGTGGCCCACAGCATCCCCTGCACACCGAGGCCGGCCGAGAGCAGCTCACCGAGGACCGACGGCCCCGACGTGTTCGCCGGGAAGTAGGCGAACCAGTTCGGTGACTGCCAGTGGGTGATCCCGGGCAGGATCACCCGGTCGATGTCGGCGAGCACCTCGGCCCACGGCTCCGGCCCCTGAGGCGGGTGCGCCGGCAGTGCGGCCCGCACCTCGCCGGGAGCCAGGGGCGAGCGGACCGGCTGGTCCTCGACGGTCTCCATGTAGCGGGCGATCCACTCGATGACCTCGGCCCCCTGCCGCCGGAACTCGTCGGGGGTCAGGTGGAACGACGGCGGGCTCACCCCGTCAGCCTGCCCGGTACGGCCCGGACACGGTGGCTCACCCTCCCCGGGGGAGGCGGAATCCCCCCCGAGTGCCTAGGGTCAGGGCACCGGGCGATGGCGCCCGGGCAACGAAAGGATCTCCCCAAATGGTTTTGGGCTACGACTACCCCCTCGGCGGGGTGTTCATGGACGATGTTCGTCCTGTTCATGTGGATCATCTGGTTCTGGCTGCTGATCAGCGTCTTCGGCGACCTGTTCCGGGACAAGGAGACCTCCGGCGGCATGAAGGCCGTGTGGTGCATCTTCGTGATCATCGCTCCCTTCCTGGGCGTGTTCGTCTACCTGCTGGCCCGCGGCGGCGGCATGGCCGAGCGCTCGATGGCCCAGCAGCAGGCGGCGCAGGCCCAGTTCGACTCCTACGTCCGCGAGACCGCCGCCAGCAGTGGCTCGGCCGGCGAGATCGCCCACGCCAAGAAGCTGCTCGACGAGGGCACGCTCACCCAGGCCGAGTTCGACGCCCTGAAGGCCAAGGCCCTCAGCTGAGCTCCCGTACCGCCGCCTCCACCTCCGGGTGGGGGCGGCGGTGCCAGCCTGCTTTGTCACGGTCCCCTCCGGCCGATGGAGACCTGAACACCGCCCCGAGGAGACCCCCGCTCATGCACACCTCCGTCGCGGAGCGCCAGGCCGACGGCCGGGCGCGCCGCAAGCTCGTCCCCCGCTCCGTCCCACGCCGAGTGGGCCCCCGGCGAGGACCGCCCGGACCCGGTGGCGGTCGTCCAGGCGGCCAACGTCGGCCGGCTCCAGGCGCTGGTGCCCATCCGCCACGGCCGCATGGCCACCAGTGCGTTCGCCTTCTACCGGGGAACGGCCGACATCATGGCGGCCGACCTGGCCACCACGCCCACCAGCGGCCTCCGGGCCCAGATCTGCGGTGACGCCCACCTGGCCAACTTCGGCTTCTACCGCTCGCCGGACCGACGCCTCGTCTTCGACCTCAACGACTTCGACGAGACCCTGCCCGGCCCGTGGGAGTGGGACATCAAGCGCCTGGCCGCCAGCTTCGCCGTGTGTGCCCGCCACTCGGGCCTCGGGCTGGCCGCCGCGGGCCGGGCCGCCCGCAAGGCCACCGAGGCCTACCGCATCGCCATGCACGAGTTCGCGGAGGCCCGCACGTTGGACGTCTGGTACGCCCGCCTCGAAGCCGACGACATCGTCGCCCGCCTGCCCGATTCGATGCGCAAGCAGGGAGAACGCCAGGTCCGGTCCTGGACCGGACGCGACAGCATCCAGGCGTCCAAGAAGCTGACCGAGGAGGTCGACGGCGAGCGCCGCATCCGCAGCGCCCCCCCGGAGCTGGTCCCCTTGCGTGACATCGACGACACCGACTTCGACGCCACCCGCGACCAGATGTGGGACGTCGTCGGCGACGCCCTCGACGGCTACCGCCGCTCCCTGCCCCACAACCGCCAGGTGCTCATCGACCGCTTCGACCGACTCGACGTGGCCCTCAAGGTCGTCGGCGTCGGCAGCGTGGGCACCCGTTGTTGGATCGTGCTCTTCCAGGGCCGCGACGGCGACGACCCCCTCTTCCTGCAGGTCAAGGAGGCCGGCCGGATCCGTCCTGGAGGACCACCAGCCCCGCTCCCGCTTCCGGCACGCCGGGCGACGGGTCGTGGAGGGCCAGCAGCTGATGCAGGCCAGCCGCGACATCTTCCTCGGCTGGACCACCGGCGTGGCCGGCCGCCACTTCTATGTGCGCCAGCTGCGGGACGGCAAGGGCTCGATCGACACCGACCACCTGAGCAGCGCCGGCATCGAGGGCTACGCCGACGTCTGCGGGCACACCCTGGCCCGGGCCCACGCCCGGTCCGGTGACCCCGTGGCCATCGCCGCCTACCTCGGCTCCGGTGACGCCTTCGACCGGGCCATGGCCCAGTTCGGCGAGGCCTACGCCGAACAGGCCGTCCAGGACCACGCCCGCTTCCTCGACGCCATCGACGCCGGGAAGCTGTCGGCCACCCTCGGCTGAGGACGGGCCATCAGACCAGTTCGGCGTTGCGGGAATACCGCAGGCAGAGGTAGCCGGGCACCACGGGGAGCCAGTAGGTGACGAGGCGGAACACGATGACCGCGGCGGCCGCTGTCGCGTTGTCGACGCCGGCGCCGGTCAGCACGGCGATCAGCGCGGCCTCGACGCCGCCGACGCCGCCCGGGGTCGGCACCGCGGCTCCGATGGAGCTGCCGATCAGGTAGAGCAGGCCCAGGTCGGCGTACCCGATGGTGATGTCGAAGGCCCGGCAGCTGGCGACGAAGCAGGTGATCGTGAAGAGCTTCGAGAGCCCGGCTCCTCCGAACAGCAGCGCCAGCTTGTCGGGCCGCGCGGCGAGGCCCGTGAACTCCTCACCCAGGCGGGCCCAGCCGATCTTCACCCACCGGGAGGCGAAGCGCCGGGCGCCCGGGACGAGGACCACGAGCCCCAGGAACGCGGCGGCCACCACCAGCGACGACCGCCACGATGGACACGTCGGGGAGCTCGAGCGAGGACCGCCACCGCGACGTTCACCGGCACGGCGGCGCCGGTGGCCAGTCGGAGGAAGGCCACGAAGGCGACTCCGCCCCACAGGGCCCGGCGCCAGCGCTCAGGAGCGGGGAGGTCGCCGTCACCACCGCCGCCATCGCCGTGAGGTAGGCCGAGGAGGGGAAGGCCTGACCGTAGACCACGAATCGACGGCCTGGGCCCGCGCCGTGGAGACCGGGGCGACCCGGTCGAGCCAGTCGGTCAGCAGGCTCATGGAGACCGACGCGGCAACCAGGGCCGTGAGCGTCACGACGAGGGGACGCCACGATCGGCGAAGGAACGCACAGCGCGAGGCCGATCAGCGGCAGGACCAGGGCGATCAGTTGCAGGACGCCGGCGATGGCGTCGGCCACCGGGACCGGGAGCCGGTCGACGGCTCGGACGAGGTCGTCGGACACGTTCGTCAGCGCATCGGGCTCCACCGCGGTCAGAACAGGAGGACCAGGAGGAGCAGGGCGCCGCTCCCAGCAGTCGAGCGAGATCGGCGGGATGGCGGCGCCACTCGATCGGGGGGGTCCCACTCCATGGCGGGAAACTACTCTCATCGGGAGATTCACCCCGACCGGGTGACGTGACCGGCGGACCCGTCCGCGACGCTCGTCCGGTCACCGACGAGGGAAGGTCGTTTCCGTGTCCGAGAGCACCGAGATACCGCCGCCGCCCCGGCCGGCCGAGTACGAGGGCGTCGAGCGGTCGACCGGCACCCTGCTCGTGGTCGTCGGCGCCGCGCTCGTCGTCCTGGGCCTGGTCCTGCTGGCCAACCCCTTCGCCGCCATCTGGATCCTCGGGGTCCTGATCGGGGTGTCGCTCATCGTCGGCGGCCTGGCCGAGATGGCCTCGTCGAAGGGGGCCCCCGGGCCCCGCTGGCCGTCTCTGCTCATCGGCGCGGTGGTCATCCTCGCCGGCATCGCCGCCGCGGTGCTGGCCCGACGCCACGGTGTGGGTCCTCGCCGTGGTCGCCGGCCTCGGACTGGCGCTCAGCGGGGCGATCACCCTGATCGGCGCCGTCGTCGGCGGGCCCGACGGGCGCGGCCTGCGCCTCGCCCTCGGCGGCGTGAGCCTGGTCATCGGCTTCGCCGTCCTGGCCTGGCCCGACGCCACGCTCCTCGTGCTCGCCCTCCTCATCGGGCTGCGCACGCTCGTCAACGGGGTCGTGAGCATCGGTATCGGTCTCAACATCCGGAGGTACGCAGCATGAGCGACGCCGACAGCCCGACCGAGATCGACCCCCCCGGGAAGCCCGCACCGGACGTCGCCGCCCTCCAGGCCGAGGTGGACGAACTGCATCACGAGGTCGAGGTCCTCCAGACCCGGAAACACCGCAAGGGCCGCGCCCGCGGTGTGCTCGCCGTCATCGGCGTGGTCCTGTCCTGCGTGCTCCTGCTGGCCGCCTGCCTCGGCGTGTTCGCCCGCCGGAGCTTCCTCAAGACGGACAACTTCAGCAACCGGGCCGGCGAGCTGATCGACGACCCGGGCGTGCAGGCCGCACTCAGCGCCTACCTCACCGAACAGCTCAACCAGCTCATCGACCCACAGGCGATCCTCCAGGACGCGCTGCCCGATCGCGCCCAGATCCTCGCCATCCCGCTGTCGGGGGCGATCGAGGGCTTCATCGGCGATCAGGTCACCACCTTCGTGGCGTCCGACACCTTCGCCCAGCTCTGGAAGACCGCGGTCACCACGGCCCACCGCGAGGTGGTCCGCGTCCTGGAGGGCGACACGCCGCTGCTGGAGGAGAGCAACGACCACATCGTCATCAACCTCCTCCCGGTGATCAACAGCGTGCTGGCCCAGATCGGCGAGCAGTCACCCGACATCCTCGGGCGCAGCGTCGACCTGCCCACGATCACCGTGGACGACGTGCCCGACGCGGCCCGCGAGGCCATCGGCGACGCCCTCGGCGTCACCCTGGACGACAACTTCGGCACCTTCACCGTCTACGACGACGGCGCCCTGAGCTCGGCCCAGGAGGCGGTCGGCCTGGCGGACAAGCTGGTCTGGGTCCTGGTGGTGCTCGCCCCGCTGGCGATCCTCGCCACCCTCGCCGTCTCCCCCCGTCGCCGGCGGACGCTCCTCCAGCTGACCGTCGGGATCGCGCTGAGCATGGTGCTCCTGCGTCGGCTCGTCTTCCTGTTCCAGAAGGACCTGCTCGACTACGTGCGCATCGAGCGCAACGTCCCGGCGGTGCAGGCCACGAGCGAGGCGTTCCTCGACCCGCTGACCAGCGCCGCCCTCTGGGTCGGCATCGGGGCCCTGGTGATCGCCGCGATCGCCCTCGTCACCGGGCCCCTACCCGTGGGCGGTGCGCCTGCGCCGAGGCGTCGTCGACACCGGAAGGACCGTGGGCACCGCGGTGGTCAACGGGTCGCAGGACCCCGCCACCATCGAGTGGGTCGGAGCCAACGTCGATCGCCTCCGCATCGGCGGCGCCGTGGTCGGCCTGGTCCTGCTCTGGTGGCTGCGACCTGTCGTGGCTCGGGCTTCTCCTGCTGGCCCTGCTCGTCGGGGCCTACGAGCTGGTGGTCCACCGACTGGCCGAGCAGGCCACCGAGCCCGAGCCCGAGGCCACGGAGCCGAGGCACCGCCCGCCGACGCCATCGCCTGAGTCGCCCGGGTCAGCCCCGTCGGCGAGGGCCGCGGGGCCGGACCTCGGTCGCCGGCTGCGGCCTCCATCAGGTCGGCGGGCCGCGGGGTGCGACGCGTACCACCGGCCATAGCGCACGGCCGCGGGGGCCGCCGACAGGCCGTGCAGCAGGACGCTGAGGGCGACGGTCAGGCCGACCACCGTCACGATCAGCGGGACCTCCTCCAGCCCGGACTCCGCCACCAGGTCCAGGGCGAAGACGATCGACGCCAGGCCCCGGGGCCCGAACCAGCCGACGAAGCCCACGGTCACCGGGCGGGGGTGGGTGCCGACCATCGACACGGCCACCGGCACCATGCGCACGACGGTCAGGCTCAGGACGGCGTAGGCCGACGACCGCCCAGGTGAGGTCGCCGAGCACCGGCCCGAGGGCCACCGCGCCGAACACGAGGAAGGTGAGCGCACCCGAGGAGCTCCCCGAGCTCGTCGGCCAGCTCGGTCGGGCAGTCCCTCCCGCCCGGCGACCCGCCCGAAGACGAGACCGGCGACGAAGGCGGCGATGAAGCCGCTGCCGTGGAGGACCACCGCCAGGCCGTAGGCCGCGGCCGGGACGGCGACGAGCGCGATGGCGTGCCACGATCGGCTCGAGCCACTGCCGCCGGCCCGCCTCCCGCAGCAGCAGCGCCCCCAGCCGCTCCCGCCAGGAGGCCGCCGAGCAGACCGCCGCCGATCTCCTCGACGACGACCCGGAGCCCCTCGCCCCGGGCCAGGCCCTCCTCGGACTCGGCCAGGGTGAGGAAGATCGCCAGCAGCGGGACACAGAGGCCGTCGTTGAGCCCGCTCTCGACGTTGAGGCCCTGACGGATCCGCGAGGGCAGCGACGGGTCGGTGACCACGGCCTGACCGAGCGCGGCGTCGGTCGGCGCCAGGACGGTCGCCAGCACCGCGGCCGGCCACAGGCTCATCTCGTCGAACAGGAGCAGGGCCACCCCGGTCCCGGCGAGGATGGTCAGCGGCAGGCCGACGCCGAGCAGCCGCCGGGGCAGGTCGATCTCCTGGCGCAGGGCGGGTACGTCGATGCGCAGGGCGTCGGTGAAGAGGACGAGGGTCAGCGTGGCCGTGGTCAGGGCCTGGATTGCCCCGACCGAGAACTCGGCGTCGATCCAACCGAGCCCACTGCCCCCGACCGCCAGCCCCACCCCGACGAAGACCATCGCGCCGGGTGATCACGGAGCCCCGCAGCCGGCCGGAGACGACGGCGTAGCCGAGGACGGCCACCGCCAGGATCGTGAGGTCGGTCCCGTCCATCGGCCCGCCTGCCCGTCGCTCCCCGATCCCCGGTCCTGACCACGACAACCCGGCATCGGGAAGAACCGATCTGGCGATCCGGGCCACGAGGCCGGCTTCGGCAACTACTGCGCGCTGGTGCTCTGACCCGGGCGACGGCGGACGCCGTGCCGCAGCGATCAGGTCCGTCGACCACCTCCAGCGCGGCCCAGCGCGGTATCAGTACCGACGAGGCCCTCGGCGTCAAACACGCACGCTGCGCGACTGTCGGTGGACCACATCAAGGCCTCCTGGTACAGCCGCTCACGTGCATGGCGTTGGCGAAGGAGCAACGATCATCAAGGCGTCGCGGACGACCGGGGCCAGGCGGCGCATACATTGTCGCGTCGAGCGTACCGGTCGAGGCCGCCGGCGCCCGCCCGAGGACGGCGTGGTGGGGCAGAGCGCTGCAGCGGCACGTGGAGGATCGACGGCCCGACGGCGATCAGGTCCCCTTCGGGGCGCCGAAGGCATCGACGCCGGTCATGACCACGATGCCGATCCAGAAGTATCGACCGGCTGGCGATACGACAGCCGCCGCTCGTCGAGGGAGCCAAGACCCTCGGCGGCGTGGACGATCACCGCGCCGAGCACCGCATCGGCAACACCTCGACCCGGCATCGAGGAACAGCAGCGCCCACGGCGACAGCCGCGACGCTCGCCGAATTGCCGCCACCTCAGCGCACGCCATCTTCCTCGTTGACCACGTCCGGCAACTGTACCATCAGGAACGACTCGGTCAGGCCGCGGTCACGTTCGCCGCACCGAGGCGGACGGCTCCTGGTCCGCATCGACGTGCTGCTCGTGCTTCCCGGCGGAGGCGGCGGTGAGGATGGATCGATGGGTGACGAAGCGATCCCGCCCGCCGGGCAGGACAAGGTCGACCACATCGGCCAACAGGGCGGGGACCTGGAGAATGCCGGGCAGGCCACCTGGGTGCTGGCCAAGGTCGCCACCATGCTGGTCCAGAGAAGCCGCCGACGAGATGATGATCGCCACGACCACGACGATCAGCGGCCAGGGCAGGCGGCGTGACACCCGCGCAACCCGAACCAGGGCCGCCAGGCGACGATCAGGCCGGTGGCCACGGTAGCTCACGGGGCTCGCATCGAGGCCGCGGAACAGGTCGGCGACCTGGCCGATCGGACGGTCGGCGCATCGATGGGGACCGCGGTCAACTTGGATGAACTGGTCGCAGATGAGGCGCGGCGACGACGCGCCGTGCACGAAGCCGACGTCGGCGGCCAGCGAGAGGTCATCGGCTGGACCCATACCCAGTTCCGCAGGCTGCGGGCCAGGAAGTAGGCCCGGCCCCGACGAAGAGGGCCAGGGTCGGCCGCCGGAGAACGGCGTAGGTGCGGATCTCCCCCGGCCGGCGAGAGCGGCGGCGGTGACGACCAGGTGCCGCTGAGAGCCCCTTCCGGACCACGACGGCTGGACGAGACCTCCCCGGCAGGGCGTCACGCGGCCACGGAGGCAGGGCGTAGAGCCGGCGACCAGCAGGAATCCGGCGACCTCGGCGAACCCCGTGGCCGAGGGGATGGCCGGCGCGGCGACGGTCGAAGTCGGCGACGGCGTCGTGGAGCAGGCTCGCCGGGTGGGTACGTCCTCGAGGCTGATCAACGATCGGTGGCGTCCGTTGCGGGAGCCGGGGTCGGGAGAGGGCGACGAACGGTCGAGTGACGGCATCGTCGTCGGCCGACAGGTAGCGCGTGACGCGGCTCGGGTCCCGATCGTCATCCTCCAGGTCGGCGTGCTCCAGGTCCTGCGAGGGCCTGCTAGAGCAGGCCGAGCTCCTCGGCCCGCTCGATCGCCTCACCCCGGCTGGTGACCTCCAGCTTCCGGTAGATGTTCTTCAGGTGGGTCTTGAGGGTGTTGACCGAGACGTAGAGTCGCGCCGCGATCTCGACGTTGGACAGGCGGCTGGCAGGTAGCCGCAGCACGATGAGCTCCCGCTCCGACAGCTGCTCGACCAGCGGCGGTGCGGCTGACGTGGGCGACGGGGGCCACACCCTCGGCCAGCCGCCGGCAGGAACGGCGGTGGCGCGGCGTGGTAGAGCGCTCGGAGCAGACGGTCGACATTGCCCCCCTCGTCGAGGACAACCGAACCGCAGACCTTGGACTCGGCCTCGAGACCACGGGCCCAACACGTCCAGGGCGGCCCGACGGTCGCCGTCGCGCTCGTGGAGGACGGCGGTCCACAGGCCCCGGGCCAGACGGGACGGCGGGCTCATCCCCGTCGAGCGCAGGCCAGCGTCCACGACCTCGCGGGCGTCACGGTGTCCCCGACGGCCGCGGCGATCGCCGCCTGGGCGCCGAGGACGTCGGCGTCAGCAGCCCTTCGTCGGCGTCGATCGCGACCTGGGCCGGACGCCGGCCTCCCGGCGAGCAGGTGCAGCCGGGCCTCCCGGTCTCGAGCCAGGCGACCTTCCACGACCGGCAGGAGAAGGCCGGCTCGGTCGGCGACCGGGCTCGAGGATGACGTCCAGCCCATCGGTCGCCCGGCCGGTGCGAGGGCGACGTGCGCCCGCTCGGCGAACTCGAGGGCGAGGAGCTGTGGCGCTTGTTGATGCGGCCCCGTTCCACCCGAGGCCGAGATCGACTCGGCCAGATCGCGCCGCCCTTGCTCGAGCCGGACCCGGGCCAGGGCCAGGTGGGCCGACCGCAACCGCCGGGTGCCGGACCAGCCCGGCGTCTTCGGCCACGGCAAGAGCGCGGGCACGCGGCGATCCAGGGCGGAGCGGAGATGCGCGGTCGCGCGCGTCGATCCACGCCTCGGCTCCGCAGGGCGTGCACGATCCAGGCTCGGGGACGCCGGCCTGACCCGGTCGACCTCGCCGAGGCGCAGCCGCCGGCTGGTCTGTGCCGCTCGACGCCCGGGCGATCGCCAGCGGCAGCGGCGGGCACGAGCGGGTCGCCGCCGGGGTGAAGATCCCCAGCACCGGGCCGTCCGGAAAGGTGACGCCGCCGTCGAGGAGCGCCAGCGCCCGTTCGGCCGCCGCTTCGGCTCGGTCCGGCGCCGCGTGGTAGGAGATCCACGCCGCCCGGGCCGTGCCGACGCCGCCCCGGCCTCGTCGAACTCGGCGACGCTCTCGAAGCGGTCGAGGAGCGCTTCACCGGCGAGCGAGGACCCACACATGGGGTGGAGCCCGACGGTGGCCAGCACCGCGGCCGGGTCGGCGGCGAGCACCTCCGGGGGCACCTCCGCCATCCACCGCAGCATCCTCGTGGCCTCGCCCTGCTCGAAGTACCGACCACCCTCGGCCTTGACCAGGGCGACGAGGGCGGGCCAGTCCTCGGCCTGGAGCAGGTACTCCGCGGCCGACATCGCTCTCCCCCCGCTCGAGGTGCCAGGCGCGGCTCGGGCCAGGAGGCCCCGTTCCTCACCCGGACTGGTGGCCCGCAGCTCGTAGCGCAGGAGGTCGCGGAACAGGGGTGGAAGCTGTACCACCCCGGTGGTCGTCGAGCGGGCGGATGAACAACGAGGCGCGCTCGAGCCGCTCGAGCGTCCGCTGGCCGTCCGGGCGCCGGTGAGCGCGTCACACAACTCGCCGGTCAGCCGATCGAGGACCGAGGTCCGGACCAGGAAGTCCCGGACCGCCGGGGACTGGACGGCGAGGACCTCGCCGCTCAGGTAGTCGGCGACGTGGCGGTCGTCTCCCGCGAAGTCGGTGATGAAGGTCGCCGGGTCGGGATGGTCGCGGAGGCCGAGGGCGGCCAGGCGCACGCCGGCGGGCCATCCCTCGGTCCGGACGTGCAGCGCTGTCGACCTGGAGCGGGTGGAGCGTCGATCCGGTCACCTGGGCGATGGCCTCGGCCGTCTCGTCCACCGACAGGGCGAGGACGTCCTGGCGGATCTCCGCGACCTCGTCGCGCAGACGGAGGCGGGGCGTCCTGGGGAGGTGGTCGTCACGGCCGACGAACACGAAACCGATCCCTTCGCCGGCCCGCTCGGCCATCTGGCCGATCTCGTCGAGCAGGATCGGGCTGGACAGGTTCTCGAGGTCTTCGATCACGAGGGTCACCGGCGCCACCGCCGCCAGCTCCTCGAGCAGGACGTCCTGCAGGGCCTCGCCCAGGGCCGAGCCGTCGAGGGCGAGGTGGGCCGAAGGCCTCGCTCCGTGGCCCCGGGGCGCACCTCGTCGAGGGCCCGGAGCAGTCGCCGACCGAAGTGGACGGCGTCATCGGTGGGTCGGGCGGCGACCCCAGCACCCGGCGATCGGGGTGAGCGGCGCACCACTGGGCCAGGAGGACCGACTTGCCGTACCCGGCCGGGGCCACGATCAGCACCACGCGCTTGCGGGTCGCCCGGTCGAGGCGGTCGAGCAGGAGGGGCCGGTCCACGGCCTCCGTCGGAACGGGAGCCGGAGCCCCGCCCCAGCCGCCTCGCCCGCTCGTCATCACGTCCTCCCGCTCTGTTCGACCGGCAGCCCGACCGAACCGTCGTCACGCTCGAGGGCAGGCTGAGCCGGGAGCCAAGCCCAGCACGCCTGATCTTCGGCTGTCGGCGCCAGGTCCGGGCATGGGCCGAACGTCCCGGCCAGGCGTCAGTCGGAGGGGTCGACCCGGTGGAGGCCCTCGATGGCCACGCCGAGGTCGCCGAGGGAGCGCACCAGCCCCTGCAGAGCGCGCCTGGTCCTGGATCCACCCCCGGAGCCGGGTGTGACCGCCCTCGGTGCAGAGCACTTCGAACCCCGGCAGCGCGGCGAGGACGCGAGGACCGGGACGACCGGTGACGGTCACCTCGTACGCCATGCCGTGAGTCACGCTCCACCCTGACCGATCCCGCCAACGACCGCCTCACCCCCCGGGGATGATCGCGATCACCCCCGGCAGGTGATGGCGAAACCGGGCCACACGGGCTAGAACCTCACGTCCGGGCACCGTGCCCAGGAGGAGGGCCACGTGGCTGACGACATCGAGGAAATGGGTCCGATCGACTGGATCCTCATCGAGTTCTCCGGGCCGCCGACCGGCGCGGCCGCCCCGTACCTGCTCGACCTCGTCGACCGGGGCCTGATCCGCATCATCGACCTCGTCCTGGTCAACAAGGACGCCGAGGGCGCGCTCACCGTCCTGGAGCTGGCCGACATCGACGGTGACGGGGAGCTGGACCTCACCGTCTTCGAGGGCGTCCGGTCCGGCGTGCTGGGGGAGGACGACGTGGCCGAGGCCGCCGACGGTCCTCGAGCCCGACACCTCCGGCGTGTTCCTGCTCTACGAGAACCTCTGGGCGGCGCCGTTCGCCGTCGCCGTCCGCCAGGCCGGGGGCCAGCTCGTGGCCTCGGGCCGCATCCCCATCCAGTCCATCATCGCGGCGCTCGACGAGCTCGACGCCGCCGACCAGAGCTGAGGAGACCACCACCATGATGCGTCGAGGAGGCCTCGTTCGAGGCGTCGCCCGGACCGCCGTCGTCGCGGGACGGCCACCGCCGTGTCCGGACGGGTCGCCCGCCGGCAGAACAACAAGTGGGCCGAGCAGGAACAGGCCCAGTACGAGCAGCAGGCGGCCGAGCAACCGGTCTACCAGGAGCCCCCGCCGGCGCCCGCCGGCCGGTGGCCGGCGAGGTCGACGAGCTCAAGCAGATCGCTGACCTGCACGCCCAGGGCATCCTCACCGACGAGGAGTTCGCGGCCAAGAAGGCCCAGATCCTCGGGATCTGACCCCCCCCGCCCGCCGCCGACCCGTACGGGCAGTTGGCGGACCGGTATCACTGGCTCTACGACGACCGCTCCGTCCGGGTCGGTACCCGGACGCCGGGGGTCCAGGCCGCCATCCGCGACCTACCCGACCGAGCCTCGGTGCTCGATGCCGCGTGTGGCGTCGGCTTCGACGCCCTGTCGCTGCACCGCCGGGGCTTCCGGGTCACGGCCACCGACGCCAGCACGGCGATGGCCGACGGGCGCGGGAACGCCTGGCCGCGACGGCATCGACCGTGCCCGTGACGAGTTGCCACTGGGCCGAGCTGCCTGACCGCTTCGGGCCGGACTTCGACGCCGTGCTCTGCACCGGCAACTCGCTCGCCCACGCCCCGTCGACCACCGCTCGCCGAGCCGCGCTGGGCGGGTTCGCCGACGTGCTCGTGGCCGGCGGCACGGTCATCGTCGACAGTCAGGACTGGAGCGTCGTGCACGGGCGGGGAGATCACCGCGACGACGATCCGCAGGTGATCATCCGCGACGGCCGTCGGGGCACCCGATGCTTCGACTGGCGGGTCCCGGCTCGGTTCGGCGATCCGGTGATCCTCGTGCTCACCCTCGTCGTGCGGTGACGGCGGCGGAGCAGACCGGACCCGCCACACGGTGACCTTCTGCCCGTTCACCGCCGAGGAACTCGTCGCCGACCTCGAGGCCGTGGGTTCGTGGAGGTCGAGCGATCACCAGAACCCCGGCGACGACCGTTATTGCGTCACCGCCCGCCGGACAGCGTGAGGCCCTCGACGCCTTCGGCTGACGCGTGGACCCTCAGATGCGCCGCCGCCGGCGGCCCGGGGTGACCGCGGCACCGACGACGGCGGCCTTCGCCACGGGCGAGGGGCCGGGCGCACGGCGGCACCGACCACCGCGGCCTTGGCCACCGGCGCGGGACCCGGCGTGACCGCCCTCGTGACGACGGCGGCCTTGGCGACGGGCGCGCCGACCACGCCGACCCGCCCCCTTCTTCCTGGTCGGAGTGGCATGTCAGGCTCCTTGGGTCTCGAGGGCTTCGTCCGCTTCGATGGCGGCGAGTATGGCTTGGGTGGGGATGCGGCCGTTGGCGATCAACTGGCCCCCTGCCCGGCGGACGGCCGACGCGAACGGGGCCGCCCACAGGTTCTCGTAGACGAGCACACCCGCCACGCTTCCGGGGTCCATGGCCTCGGCCAGGTGGATGACGTCGTCCTCCGCGAGGAACTCGGCCAGGTCGGCCTCCAAGGCCTCGAACGGCCCGAGGTCATCCAGATCCGAGATCTCCATGGCCTCGACGGCGCCATCGTCGTCCTTGGCCAGTATCAGGATGTCGATCACGCGGATGCTTCCCGCCTCGACCAGGGCCAACAGCTCATCGGCCGCCTCGCCCGTGAAGTTCTGGGTGCCGGCAGGGAACTCGACGATGACGAAATCGACAGGGCCGAGCTCATCGAGCGGATCATCGGTCATTGGCGCATCCATTCGCGGTCCGGGGGTGGTGTAGAAGTTCTACGCCGCCGACGTCGTCACCACCTCACCCAGGCCGGGTGAACCTGCGCCTTCAGCTCCGCGGATCGAGGCCGAGAGCCACGTTCAGCAGTTGGCGGAGCATGCGGGCGGTGGCGCCCCAGATGGTGTCGCCCACGATCTCGAAGAAGGTGAGCGACCGGTCGTGGCCGTCCGGGAAGCGCCAGATCTCCTCGTGGAAGGCCTCGGGGTCGAGCAGGTCGGCCAGGGGCACGTGGAGGATCTGGGCCACCTCGCCAGGATCGGCCACCAAGCCCTCGGGGCGGTCGGGCAGCAGCCCGACGAAGGGATGGATCATCGACTGGCTGACGAAGGTGCTGAGGCGGTCGAGACCCCCCACGATCTCGACGGTCTCTGGCGCCAGGCGGATCTCCTCGTGGGCCTCCCGCAGGGCGGTGGCCACGAGGTCGACGTCGTGGTCCTCCTGGCGCCCACCGGGGAAGCTCACCTCGCCCCGGTGGTTGCGGAGGTGGGCCGCCCGGCGGGTCAACAGGACCGCCGGGCCCTCGTCGCCGACGTAGAGGGGGGCCAGGACGGCCGACTGGCGGGGTGAAGCCACGGGCACGGGACCGTCGATGACCTCCAGTTCCCCCATCGCCGCGAGCCGATCGGGTAGGACCGTGAGGTCGACGACACGATCGGCCGCCGTCAGCGCGCCCCACGGTGCCGGGCTGCCGGGACGCATGTCGGCGGGACGAGGGATGACCTGGTCCCCGCCCCGGGGCGGGGTCAGGACCCGGCCCCTCCCGCCAACTGCTCCAGCAGTTCGCGCAGGCCGCCGACCTTCAGGTTCTTCATGACCGTCCCCGGCGTGGTGTCGCCCTTCTCCCACTCCATCCAGTGCTCGAGCAGCTTGGCGGGATCAGGGGGCGGACGGTCCATGGCCGGATCGTACCGACGCGCAAGCGGCACAGTGGCCGGACGCCGGCACGGCGAACGGGGCCGGTCAGCCCAAGCCCAGTCCTTCCACCGAAGCCGACGGCTGGATGTCGGGCAGGCGCATCAGACGGAACGAGTTGAGGAAGCCGCAGAGGCAGGCCAGGATCGGCACCAGCATCGCCACCTGGAGCGCGAGGTCACCGGCGTCGGTGTTGATGTCGATGATCTCCTGCTGGATCTCATCCGGTTGCGCGGCGAGCAGCTCTTCGAGCTGGGTGGTGCAGGCGCGACCCGCCCGATGCCACGCCGGACAGGTCGGGACTCGACTCAGCCGTCACAGGGCTCCTGCTCAGCGGCAAGGAGGCGGCGCACGGAGCGCTCGACCAGGATCATCCGATACGTCTGGACCCGGGACGTCAGGTGCTCGGCATGTGCCTGCTCCACCAAGGAGGTGATCCGATCCACCGCCACCTCGGGGTGCTGGTCGTGCAGGCCAGCCACGAGCCCCCACAGGTCCGCACGGCTCGGGAGAGCGGAGGTCCCGACGGGCTCGGTCGGCCCGACCGAGCCGACCTCCTCGGCGGCCGCCGATCGATCAATCATGATGTCCACCACCCGATGGTCACCTGCGGGTCTGGTGGCGGCCCAGGGCCCAAGGTCCCGTTGAGCATCGGATCCGGTCGCCGGCACCTGCGCCCGGACGCCCACACATCCTGACCGTGGGTGCCTCGTCTACCTGACCCCCGTCACCTCGGGCGCAGGAGCCTGAGCGACATGGACGGCGAGCGGCCGCTCCATGAGAAGCTGCGTGATCGTGCACCGAATCCGTCGACTCGTACCTGCGCTGAGATGGCTTCCGACCTATCGGCGCGAGGACCTGCGCTTCGACCTCATCGCCGGGGTCAGCGTCGCCGCGCTCGTGGTGCCCAAGGCGCTCGGCTACGCCGGGATCGCCCAGGTGCCGCTGCAGAACGGCTTGTACGCCGCCGCCGCAGGTGCCCTGCTCTACGCCCTGTTCGGCACCTCCCGGCAGATCTCGACCGGGCCCAGCTCGGCGCTGGCCGCGGTAGCCGCGAGCGCGGCGATCACCTCGGGGGTGGCCGAGGGCGACGAGACGGCGCAGCTGGTGGCGGCGGTGACCATCGCCGCCGGACTCCTCTTCCTGCTCATGGCGGTCTTCCGGATGGGCTGGATCGCGCAGTTCCTGTCCCGGGCGGTGATCACCGGCTTCCTCTTCGGCGCCGCCATCGACGTGGTCGTCGGCGAGTTGGCCAAGATCAGCGGCACCGAGACCGACGGCGAGAACGTCTGGCAGGAGTTCCACTCCTGGCTGGGCACCCTCGGCGACTTCCACACCGCGTCCTTCGTGGTCGGCATCGTGGCCCTGGCCGCGATCCTCGCTGCTGCGGTTCAGCCGTGCCCAAGGCGCCGGGGGCGCTGGTGCTGGTCGTCGGCGGCCTGCTGGCCTCGAACCTGCTCGACCTGGCCGACCGCGGCGTGGCGACCGTCGGCGACGTGCCTCGGGGCCTGCCCCTGCCGATGCTGCCCGACCTCGACATCGTCACCGCCAACGGGGCGACCATCGGCATCGCCGCCCTGGCCATCGTGCTCATCGGCTTCTCGCAGACCGCGGGTGACGCCCGGGTGTTCGCCGCCCGCCACCAGTACGACATCGACGTGAACCAGGAGTCGGTGGCCCAGGGCGTCGCCAACGCGGGCGCCGGCATCTTCCAGGGGATGCCGGTGTCGACCAGCCTCTCCGCCAGCTCCCTCGCCGACGCCTCCGGGGCCCGCACCGGCATGGCCTCCCTGGTCACCGGGGCCATGGTGGTGCTGACCCTGTTGTTCCTGGCCCCGCTGTTCTCCGACCTGCCCAAGCCGGTGCTGGCGGTGATCATCATCGACGCGGTGGTGTTCGGGATGATGGACGTCCCCGAGCTGCGCCGGCTCTGGCGGGTGAAGCGGGCCGACTTCTGGATCGCCCTGGCCGCGATCATCGGGGTGCTCAGCGCCGGCGTCCTGGCCGGCGTCGTCATCGGGATGATCCTGTCGCTGGCGTGGGTCGTGTACGTGAGCACGCATCCGGCGGTCGCGGTGTTGGGCCGCGAGCCCGGCGGCAGCGCGTTCCGGGACCTCGCCCTGCACCCCGAGAGCGAGACCTACCCCGGGGTGCTGGTCGTCGGCGTTCAACGGTGGCATCTCCTTCGTCACCTCCGACATCCTCGAGGACCGGTTCCGGGCAGCCGCCCATGACGAGGGGAACCCCCTCGTGGCCATGGTGGTCGACTTCGGTGGAGTCAACTTCATCGACTCCCAGGGCTCGGCCCAGCTCGGAAAGCTGGCGACGGCGGCGTCCGAGGCCGGTGTCTCGCTCCGCCTGGCCCGGGTGAAGCCCGAGGTCCTCGCCGTGCTCGAGGCCGACGGCGTCGCCCAGGCCCTCGGCGAGGACCGGTTCCACCCCAACCTGGACGCCGCCGTCACCACCGAGCTGGCCGCCGGAACCTGAGCCCGACGCGACACTGCCCCGGCCGTCAGGTCGGGGCAGTTCGGTGAGCGGGCCGAAGGCCTTCGCTCACCGGAACCAGCAGGCAGCCCGCCCGAAGGGCGGACCATGCGGTCCTCAACCGGCCGAAGGCCGGGTGGGTGGGTGATTACATCATCCCGCCCATGCCACCCATGCCGCCCATGCCGCCCATGTCGGGCATGCCGCCGCCGCCGCCCATCGGGGCGGGGGGCTCGGGCTTGTCGGCGATGAGGGCCTCGGTGGTCAGCAGCATGGCGGCGATGGACGCCGCGTTCTGCAGAGCCGCCCGGGTGACCTTGGCCGGGTCGATGACGCCGGCCTTGATCAGGTCCTCGAACTCGCCGGTGGCGGCGTTGAAGCCGTTGGCGCCGGTCTCGCGCACCGTCTGCTCGACGACGACGATGCCGGGGTGCCCGGCGTTGTCGGCGATGAGCATCGCCGGGGCGGACAGGGCGCTGGCCACGATGCGGGCACCGGTGGACTCGTCACCCTTGAGCTTGGCCACGACGGCGTCGACGTCGGCCTTGGCCCGCAGCAGGGCGGTGCCGCCACCGGCGACCACACCCTCCTCGATGGCGGCCTTGGTCGCCGAGACGGCGTCCTCGATGCGGTGCTTCTTCTCCTTGAGCTCCACCTCGGTGGCGGCGCCGACCTGGATCAGCGCCACACCGCCGGCCAGCTTGGCCAGCCGCTCCTGGAGCTTCTCGCGGTCCCAGTCCGAGTCGGTGTTGTCGATCTCCCGACGGATCTGGGCGATGCGACCGGCCACGTCGTCCTCGGAGCCGGCTCCCTCGATGATGGTGGTGTCGTCCTTGGTGATGACCACCCGCCGGGCGGTGCCCAGCAGGTCCAGGGTGACGGTGTCGAGCTTGAGCCCGACCTCCTCGGAGATGACCTGGCCGCCGGTGAGGATGGCCATGTCCTGCAGCATCGCCTTGCGGCGGTCGCCGAAGCCCGGGGCCTTGACGGCCACCGAGTTGAACGTGCCCCGGATCTTGTTGACCACGAGGGTGGCGAGGGCTTCGCCCTCGACGTCCTCGGAGACGATGACCAGCGGCTTGCCCGACTGCATGACCTTCTCGAGCACGGGCAGCATCTCCTGCACCGAGCTGATCTTGGCGTTGGCGAACAGCAGGTACGGCTCGTCGAGGACGGCCTCCTGGTTGTCCGGGTCGGTCACGAAGTACGGCGACAGGTAGCCCTTGTCGAACTGCATGCCCTCGACGAACTCGAGGTCGATGCCGAAGGTGTTGGACTCCTCGACGGTGACCACACCGTCCTTGCCGACCTTGTCGATGGCGTTGGCGATGACGTCGCCGATGGCCTTGTCGGCCGAGGAGATGGAGGCGACCTGGGCGATCTCGGACTTGTCGTCGATCTCCTTGGCCTGCTCGGCGATGGACGCCACTGCGGCGGCCACGGCCTTCTCGATGCCCTTCTTCAGGCCCATCGGGTTGGCGCCGGCGGCCACGTTGCGCAGGCCCTCGCGGATCATGGCCTGGGCCAGGACCGTCGCCGTGGTGGTGCCGTCACCGGCCACGTCGTTGGTCTTGGTCGCCACTTCCTTGACCAGCTGGGCGCCCATGTTCTCGAAGTTGTCCTCGAGCTCGATCTCCCGGGCGATGGACACCCCGTCGTTGGTGACCGTGGGGGCCCCGAACTTCTTGTCCAGGACCACGTTGCGGCCCTTGGGACCGAGCGTGACCTTGACCGAGTCGGCGACCTTGTTGACCCCGGCCTCGAGGCGGCGACGGCCGTCCTCGGAGAACTTCAGCAGCTTCGGCATACCGGCTACTTGACGATCGCCAGCACGTCGCGCGCGCTGAGGATGAGCAGGTCGTCACCGTCGATGGTGATCTCGGTGCCGCCGTACTTGGAGTAGACGACGGTGTCGCCCACGCTCACGTCGACGGGGATCACGTCACCGGTCTGCTCGGACCGCTTGCCGGGACCGACCGCCAGGACCTCGCCCTGCTGGGGCTTCTCCTGGGCACTGTCGGGAATGACCAGGCCAGAGGCGGTGGTCTCTTCGGACTCGCCGGGCTTGACGACGATCCGATCCTCGAGGGGCTGAAGGTTCATGTGCTCTCCTCAGTGTCTTCCTGGCCGCGCCGCGGCCGTTAGCACTCTCACTAGGTGAGTGCTAACGATACGTGGCGCCCCCTCGGAGGCGCAACCTCTCCGGACCGGCGATTCAGCCGAGGCGGAGGCCGGGGTCGGCACCGAGGTCGAGGGGCGACGGGCCGTCGGCCTGCAGGCGCCACCACGCACAGGACGCCACCATCGCCGCGTTGTCGGTGCACATGGCCCGGCTGGGGACGAAGCCGGGGCGCCCGTCCTCGGCCGCCGCCGCCAGGAACCGGTCCCGCGAGGCGGGAGTTGGCCGCCACGCCGCCCCCGAGGGCCATGCCCTTGGCGCCGATCTCGTCGGCCGCCCGGCGGGCCTTGGCCACCAGGACGTCGACCACGGCCTCCTGGAACGAGGCGGCCACGTCCTCGACGGCCACGTCGGGGTGCCTGCGAACGTGGTTGACCACCGCGGTCTTCAGGCCGCTGAAGGAGAAGTCGAGGTTGTCGCCGGGCATCGCCCGGGGGAAGGCGATCGCCGTCGGGTCACCGGTCCTGGGCCAACCGGTCGATGACCGGGCCCCCCGGGTAGCCGAGCCCGAGGTGACGAGCCACCTTGTCGAAGGCCTCGCCCGCCGCGTCGTCCACCGTCGAGCCCAGCACGCGGTACCGGCCATGGCCCTCCATCACCACGAGCATGGTGTGACCCCCGGACACGAGCAGGAAGACCAGCGGGAGCTCGAGCTCGGGCTCCTCCAGCAGCGCGGCGTAGAGGTGGGCCTCGAGGTGGTTGACGCCGACGAAGGGCACGTCCCACACCAGCGCCAGGGCCTTGGCCGCGCTGACCCCCACCAGCAGCGCCCCGACCAGGCCGGGGCCGTGGGTGGCGGCGACCGCCGCCGACGTCGCCGCCCTCGATCCCGGCCTCGACCAGGGCGTCGGCGACCACCGGCGTGATCAGCTCGACGTGCGAGCGGCTGGCGATCTCGGGCACGACGCCGCCGAACTCGGCGTGCAGGTCGATCTGGCTGGAGACGATCGAGGACCGCACGTCGTCGCCCGTCGGCCACCACGGCCGCCGCGGTCTCGTCACAGGAGGTCTCGATGCCCAGGATCATCTCGCTCACGCGGCTCGGACCTCCGCCGGCGGCAGCTCGGCCTCGATGGCGTCGAGGCGACCGGCGTAGTCGTCGGTGTCGATGTCGTGGGCCCACATGATCAACGCGTCCTCCCCCACCTCGGCGTAGTAGTTCTTCCGGATGCCGGCGGGCGCGAACCCGAAGCGCCGGTAGAGGGCCTTCGCCGGCTCGTTGCCGGCCCGCACCTCGAGGGTCAGGGCCTTGGTCTCCCGGCGCCGGGCCTCCCGGACGAGGACGGCCAGGAGGCGGGTGCCGATGCGGTGGCCCTGGTGGTCCGGGTGCACCGACAAGGTGGTGACGTGGGCCTCGTCGAGCACGAACATGAGCCCACCGAACCCGACCAGACGACCACCGACCCGGGCGATGCAGTAGTGGCGGGACGCCTCGGGCAGGGCCAGCTCGCCGCGGAAGAGGTCGGCCGACCACGGGTTGGACGAGACCAGCGCTCGATCCGCGTCACCGCCGGGACGTGACGGCGACGCAGCGGCTCGATGCGCAACGGGACCGCCCTCACGGCGTCGGGGCCTTGAACTTCTGGGCATCGGGCGCCCGGAGGTAGAGCGGGGCGAGCTCCCGCGGGGCCACGAACTCCTCGCGCACGGCCCGGGCGTGGGCCAGGCCCACGAGGACCGCGGCGGACGGGTGCGCCAGCTCGGGGCCCCCGAACCGCACGTGGTCGGCCTCGGCGAAGACCTCTCGGTGACGCACGGCGCCGTCGCCGACCAACAGGCAGTCCTCGCCCTGGGCCAGCAGCTCGGAGGCCAACTCCTCGGGACGGAGCACGACGGGGGCCATGATCTGCTGCACCCCGCCGGGCACGGGACGGTAGAGGGCGGCGAACACCTCGCCCCGGCGGGCGTCGACCGCGGCGGCGATCATGCGGTCCGTCAGGTGGGCGGCGTGGGCCAGCAGGTCGAGGCTGGTGATGCCCACCATCGGGACCTCGAGGGCCGAGGCGATGGTGATCGCGGTCGTGAAGCCGACCCGCAGGCCGGTGAAGAGCCCCGGGCCGATGTCGACGGCCACGGCGCCGACCTTGCTCAGGGGCACCTCGGCCTGGGCGCAGAGCGATCGGATCTGCGGGGCGAGGGCCTCGGCGTGACGGCGGGCGGCCCGCAGGTGCTGCTGGGCCAGCACGCCGTCCTGGTCGCCGAGGGCGCAGCCCACCTGGTCGGTGGCGGTGTCGATGCCGAGGATCAGCACGTCGCGTCCAGCTCCCGCAGCCGGGACGCCCAGCCGGGACCACCGGCCTCGATCGTCAGCACCCGGTCGTCGTCGCCCGCCCCGAAGGCGATGGCGATCTCCAGCCGGTCGACGGGCAGGATCCCCTGGAGGCGGTCACCCCACTCGATCACCGTGACGGCGTCGTCGTCGAGCAGCTCGTCGAGGGCCAGGTCGGCGGCCTCCTCCGGGCCGGCCAGGCGGTAGGCGTCGAGGTGGTGCACCGTGAGGCGCCCACCGTCGTAGCGCTGGGCGATGGTGAAGGTCGGGCTGGTGACCGGGTCCGGTGACCCCAGGGCGGCGACGAGGCCCTTCACGAAGGCCGTCTTGCCCGCCCCGAGGTCGCCGAGGAGGACGATCAGGTCGCCGGCGACGGTCAGGGCGGCGACGGCCGCGGCGAGGGCGCACGTCTCGTCGACGTCGGTGGTCGTGCGCTGCATCAGTCGAACAGTCGGACGTCGGGGGCGGCCGGCCGGCGGGTGGTCGGGGGTCGGTCACGGGGGCCGGCGTCACGGCCGGCTCGCCCAAGGCCTGCTTGGCCCGGACGAGGTCGGCCCGCATCTGGGCCATCGGCTGGGCCCCGCCCCGGAGGACCGCGGCGGGATGGAAGGTCGGGACGAGCACGCGCGGTCCCGTAGGGGTAGGACCGACCCCGCAGCTTGGTGATCCCCTCCTTGGTGGCCAGGAGCGTCCGGGTGGCGAAGTTGCCGACCGTGACCACGACCCGAGGGGCGATCAGCGTCGAGCTGCTGCTCCAGCCACGGCCGGCAGGCCTCGATCTCCTCGGGACGGGGGTCCCGGTTGTCGGGCGGGCGGCACTTGACCACGTTGGCGATGTAGAAGCCGTCGCGGGTCAGGCCCATCTCCTCCAGCACCAGCTGGTCGAGGAGCTTGCCGGAGCGGCCCACGAAGGGCTGCCCGAGGCGGTCCTCCTCCGCGCCGGGGCCCTCGCCCACGAAGAGCAGGTCGGCGTGGGGGTCGCCGACCCCGAAGACGACCTGCGTGCGGGTCTCGGCCAGGCCGCAACGCACGCAGGTGGCGGCTTCGGCCGCGACCACCTGGAGGTCGGTGGACACCGGGAGAACGCTACCGGGCGGCCTTCGGGGAGGGCCACGGCCCGCACGGCCGCCTCGACGGCGAGGGTGGCCAGCCAGCCCACCAGGTCGACCGCCGCCGGGACCCGGCCCGTGGCCGCCGCGACCAGGCCGTCACCGTCCACGGTCGTGTGCACGGGGACCAGCGCCCGGGAGAGGCCGCCGTGGCCCGCCCGGGCCACGAGGTGGCAACCCGCCTTGTCCAGGTCGGCGTCGGTGACGATCACCCCGATGGTGGTGTTGCCGTACTCGGTGCTGCCCGACGGCGTCGTCGACCGCAACCGGGCGGGTGGGAGCTGACCGGGGCGTGGGTGCCGTCGTCGATCCAGCCCACGGCGTTCACGGCCACCAGGGCCGACACGGTGACGCCCTCGGCCCGGGTGGTCGCCGTGCCCAGCCCGCCGGGGACGGCGTGCTCCCGGCCCAGCCACTTGCCCATGGTCGCCCCCGCTCCGGCGCCGACCCGGCCGACCGCGACGGGCCCGTCGGAGGCCGACCGACAGGCGGACGCCCCCTCGGCTGGGCCCGGGCGCACGGTGGGATCCCCTTGGGTCAGGTCGAACAGGCCGAGGCCCACCACGATCGGGACCGGCCCGCCGGGGGTGGCCAGTCCGACCCCGTCGGCAGCCAGCGCATCGAGGACGCCGTCGACCGCAGCCAGGCCGAACACCGAGCGGCCCGACAGGACCACGGCGTCGAGGCGGGCGACCGTCTTGTCCGGGGCGAGCAGGACGGCGTCGCGGGTGGCCGGGGCCCCACCCCGGAACTCACCGGACGCGACGGTCCCCTCCGGGAGCCGCACCACGGTGCAGCCGGTGTGACCGTCCGGAGCGGTCCAGTGCCCGACGCGCACGCCGTCGACATCGGTGATCATGCGACCCCACTCAAGCACGATCGGGCCGCTGCCGGATCGAGAAGCCGGGAACCGGGCGCCCTCTAGCATCGCCCTGTGGAGCCGCCATCGACCCCGTGACCCCGGAGGACCGGCTCGCCGACCGCTTCCCGGGGACGGCCGGCGACGGCGCTGCGGGAACTGGCGGCGGTGGATCGAGCCGTCTACCGGGCGATCGCCGCCACGGCCGCGCCCACCCTCGACGAGCCCCTGCGCCGCCTGTCCGCGGTCGCCGACCACTCGAAGCTGTGGGTCGGCCTGGCCGGGGCCCTCGCCCTGCTCGGCGGCCGGCGGGGCCGTCGGGCCGCGGTCACCGGGCTGGTCGCCGTCGGCGTGAACTCCGCGGTGGTCAACCTGCCGATGAAGCTCGCCGGACGTCGGGACCGCCCTGACCGGGAAGCCGCCGGGGTCCCGGCCGACCGCTGGCGACCGATGCCGACCTCGACGTCCTTCCCCTCCGGGCACTCGGCCTCGGCCTTCGCCTTCGCCGGCGCGGTGTCCTCGGTCGTCCCCGCCCTCACCGTGCCGCTCCGGGGGCTGGCCACCGCGGTGGCCTACTCGCGGGTCCACACCGGCGTGCACTACCCGGGCGACGTGCTCGTCGGCACCCTCGTCGGTGCGACCATCGGCGAGGCGACGGCGGTCGCCGGTCGAGCCGTCGCCCGGCACCGAGGCGACCTGACCGGCACGGCCCGTTCGGCCGTGTCCGGCGGCCCGGGATCAGCTCCTCGGCGTCTCCTCCGGGAGACCACGCCCGGCGGCGAGGCCGACCAGCGCCCGCACCGTCCAGCCCAGCGAGTGGTCCTTCATGCGCCGCCGGTGAGCTGCCCCACGACGCGGTGGGCACGCCGGATCCGCAGCGCGCCCGGGCGGCAGCGGAACTCGAGGGGGGGATCCAGCAGGAGGGCCTCGCCGTCGACGCCCGGCCTCGACCGGGCTGTCGGACCGGACGGTGAACGTCGGGGTGGCCCACTCCGTCGTAGCCCCGGAAGCGCTGGATCCGACCAGCGGCCTGCGCGGCCACGAGCTCGGCTCATCTCCCTGGCCCCGTGGACCTCGGCGGTGACCACGCCCAAGCGTCGCCGGTGTCGAGGCGGGCCCGGCTGCCCGACGCCCCCGAGACCCGGTGAGCCGGTAGGGGTTGTTGGACACCATGATGATCTGCGCGCCCGGACTGCTCGGTGCCGTCGGGGCCGCGTGGCGCAGGTCGAACGGGTCGGCGTCGGGGCCGAGCAGCTCGGGCAGGAGCTTGGCCGTGGTCTGGCGCTTCGCGTCGCGGTACTCCTCGGACTGCACGACCTTGGCGTACACGCCGAGCGACACGTTGTTGACGAAGACCCGGTCACCGACCGTGGCCAGGTCGATGCGCCGCTCGACCGCGTCGGCGTAGGCGTCGAGGGCGCCGACCACGTCGTCGCGGTCGAGGCCGAGGTCGAGGGCGAAGTGGTTCCGGGTGCCGGCCGGGATGCACACCAGGGCGACGTCGGCCGCCATGGCCACCGAGGCCACCAGCGCCTGCGAGCCGTCGCCGCCGGCCATGCCGATCACGTCGGCCCCGCGGTCGATGGCGTCCTGGGCCAGTTGGACGCAGGTCGTCGCCGGGCCGGAGGACGACCGGCTCGATCCCCGCCCGACGCGCCTCGCTCCTCGAGCCCGAAGCGCTCGGCCTTCCCGCCACCCGACTTCAGGTTCATGATCAGCACCCCGTGCCGAGCGGGCCCGACCGGCGTGCCCGGCGTCGTCGGCCTCCGCGAGGCTCGCCGGGTCCCGGCCGAGCGCGTAGCGTCGACAGCGCGGTCGAGCCCGTCACGCAGGGCGACGACCACGACCGCCATGACCAGGCCGTGGGCGTCGGCGGTGAGCACCACAGCCACGAGCGGCCGCCAGCACCGACGAGGGCCCGCGGCCACGCACAGCGGGCCCGGCCCACGACGGGTGGCCGCCGACCACGCCAGGCCCACGGCCACGAGGACCAGGACGCAGCGACGACCAAGGCCCGCCCGAGGTCGCCCCGCAGGCTGATGACGGCCGACCACCAGCGCGGCGCCAGCACGAGGAGGAGCGCGCCCAGCGCGGCCAGGCGGCGGCGACGGCGTCGGGCCCGGGCGATCGGGGTCGACCGGTCATTGGTCCTCACCTTCCGTCGGTAGGGCGCCCGAGCGGCCTGGACCGCGGCCAGCGCGGTCTCGAGGGTCGGGTAGAAGTGGTCGGCGTCGAGGGTCTCGAGCAGCCCGTAGCGCAGCGTGAGGTCCTGCAGGCGGCTGCGCATCTCGGCGAAGGCGAGGTGGACCCCCTCCTCGTTCAGCTCGTCGTCGAGCAGCCGCGAGCATGTCGGCGGCGGTGACGTCGATGTCGGTGATCGCCTCGCACTGCAGGACGACCCACGCGGGCCGGTGCTCGCGGACGAGGTGACGGACCTGCTGGCGGAACGCGCCCGCATTGGCGAAGAACGAGCGGGGCCTCCCACCGGTAGACCACGATGCCCGGGGAGCTGTTCGGCCTCGGGGTAGACGTCGACGCTGTGCCAACCCGTCGCGGCCGGCGACCCGACCGAGGACGGCGCCGTGCGGCCACCAGCTGCGCCGGAAGAAGAGCAGGACGGCGAGGACGATGGCCAGCACGATCCCCTCGCAGCACCCCGAGGAAGATGACGCCGGCGGTGGCGACCAGGGAGAGCACGAAGGCACTGCGCCGGACCTTCAAGTAGCCGCCCGAGCACCGCGAAGTCCATGAGCGACAGCGCGGCGGCGATCACCACGGCGGCCAGGGCCGACTGGGGGAGGTCGGCCAACAGCCCGTTGAGGAAGAGCAGCAGGACGACGACCACGCCGGCGCCGACCAGGCCGGTCAGCTGGCTCTTGGCGCCGGACTGCTCGGCGACCGCGGTGCGGGAACCGCTGGTGGAGACCGCGAACCCCTGGAAGAAGCGCGGCGGTGAGGTTGGCCGCGCCCATGCCGATCATCTCCTGGTCGGGCTCGACCTCGTCGCCCCGGCGGGCGGCGAACGACGCCGCGGTGGCGATGGTGTCGGTGAGCGACACCATGGTGATGCCCACCGCGGCCACGAGCAGGGGGCCGATGTCACTGGCGCTGGTCCAGGGCAACGACGGCGAGGGGACGCCCGCCGGGAGCACACCGACCGTGGCGACCCCCTCGTCGCTCAGGCCGAGCAGGGCCGACACGACGGTGGCGCCGACGACGGCGACGAGTACGGCCGGGACCTTGGTGGTGAGCCGCGGCAGCCCGAGGAGCACGACGAGGACGGCCACGCCCATCGCCAGGGTGGCCGCGTCGGTCTGGTCGAGGCCCTGGAAGAACGCCCGCACGTCCTCGATGAAGTCGTCGCCGTCGGTCGAGAAGCCGAAGAGCTTCGGCAACTGACTGACGACGATGGTGATGGCGAGGCCGTTCATGTAGCCGACCTGGACCTCGCTGGAGAGCAGGTCGGCGACGAAGCCGAGCTTGCCGAGCCCCAGCCCGACCTCGATCAGCCCCACCATGAGGGCGAGCATCCCCGCCAACGCGATGGCGCTCCCGGGGTCGTCGGTGACCAGGAGCGGGGTGATCGCGGCCAGGATCAGGGGTGACACCGACGAGTCCGGGCCCAGCACCAGGACCCGGGACGGGCCGAACACGGCGTAGCCGACCAGGCAGGCCACGGTCGTGTAGAGCCCCGTGACCGCCGGGAGCCCGGCCAACTCGGCGTAGGCCATGCCCTGGGGCACGAGGATGGCCGCCAGGACGACCCCGGCGACGAGGTCGGGCCGCAGCCACGGCCCGTTGGTAGGTGCGGACCATCCGCAGCCCGGGGACCCAGCGCTCGATCGCGGCCCCACACGGCCGGGCGCGATGTCGCCATCAGTCGAGGGCGAACCAGCCCCGGACCTGGGCCTCGTGGTCGACGTAGGCGCTCACCGGAGACGTCGACGACGACCTTGTCGATGGTGCCGCCGGTGAAGGGAAACGTGTCGTCGTAGGCCTTGGAGACCGGGGAGCCGCTGTCCCGACCGACGCAGATGCCGTCGCCGGTGAGGCAGAAGTACCCGGGCTGGGTGACGATGTCGCCGCTGCCCGACGGCCTGGTCGTCCACGTAGAGCGTGAGCGTCCCGGCACAGCCCGGCATCGCCGGGTCGGGGCTCGGCCCCGCCGCGACGAACTCGGCGATGAAGACGTGGGCGCCGGCGGTGATCTCGGTGTCGGCCACCACGTCCTGGTGCTTCGACCCGACCCAGTTGAACGTGTACCGCAGTCGGCCGTCCTTGATGAACAGGCTGTGGCCGCCGGGGACACCACCGGCGGCCCAGAGGACGCCCTGGGCGTCGGCCGAGTCGACCTTCACCCCGGCGGCGATGGTGTACGACCGTCCCGGGATGCGACGGGCCCGGCCGACTCGGGCACGTCGGCGCAGTTCGGGTAGAAGATGTACTGGTCCCGCGGCGGCGGCGGGCGTCGGCCGCTCGGCCAGCACCTGCTCGAGCGCAGACCGGTCGTCGAGCGGCAGGCCGTTGTAGAGCCCGGCGTTGTAGAACCACAGGCTCTTGAGCAGCTCCAGCCGTTCGGGCTCCTGGGCCGCGAGGTCCTTGCTCTGGGCCCGGTCGTGCTCGAGGTCGTAGAGCTCCCAGACGTCGGCCTCGAAGTGGCCCCAACCCCCAGCGGGGGGTGCACGGTGCAGGCCAGCCAGCCTTCGTGGTAGATCGAGCGCTGCCCGAGCATCGCGTAGAACTGGGTCGCCTTGGCCGGGGCGTCCGGATCGGTCGAGCGCGGCGGCGAAGCTCTCCCCCTCGATCGGGTGCTGCTGGTAGCCCTTGAGCACCTCCGGTGGCTCGATGCCGAGCAGCTCGTAGATGGTGGGCACGACGTCGACGGCGTGGACGTACTGGCCCCGGACCTCGCCGTGGGCCGCGATCCGCTCCGGCCACGACACGATGCACATGTCCGACACACCGCCCTCGTAGCCGGCCCACCGCTTCCAGTAGGGGAACGGGGTGTCGAAGGCCCAGGCCCAACCGGTGTTGTAGTGGTTGTTCGACGAGGGGCCCGCCCAGCTCGTCGATGTGGGTGAGCGTCTCCTCGGTCGTGGTCTCCATGCCGTTGAAGAAGCGCCACTCGTTGAACGTCCCGTTCGGACCGCCCTCGCCGCTGGCCCCGTTGTCGGAGACCACGACGATGATCGTGTTGTCCAGCTCCCCGGACGTCCTCGAGGTAGTCGAGGATCCGACCGAACTGGTGGTCGTGGTAGGCGAGGAAGCCGGCGAAGACCTCGGCCATGCGGCTGAAGAGCCGCTGCTCGTCCGCGGTGAGGGAGTCCCAGGGGCGAACGGTGTCGAGGTGGGGCCAGGGCTGGCCGTCGGGACCGGTCGCCTCGGGCTCACCGTGGGGGTTGATGGCGGACAGCTCGGTGTCCTCGGGCAGCAGGCCGAGCTCCTTCTGGCGAGCGAGGATCTCACTGCGGATGGCCTCGTAGCCTTCGTCGAAGCGGCCCTTGTACTTCTCGATCCACTCCTCGGGCCACGAGGTGGGGGGCGTGACCCGCCTGCGGCGCGAAGTACATGAAGAAGGGCTTGTCCGGGTCGATGACCTTGGCGTCCTGGATGAACTAGATCGCCTTGTCGGACAGGTCGTCGGCCAGGTGGTAGCCGTCCTCGGGCCGCCCCGGGGGCTCGATGTGGTGGTTGTCGTGGACCAGGTCCGGGTACCAGCAGTTGGTCTCCCCGCCCAGGAAGCCGTAGAAGCGCTCGAAGCCCCGACCGAGGGGCCAGCGGCCCTTGAAGGCGGCCAGGTTGCACTCCTCGCCCGGGGTGAGGTGCCACTTGCCGACGCAGTAGGTGTTGTAGCCGTGCTCGGCGAGCACCTCGGAGATGAAGCCGCTCTCGAAGGGGATCCGGGTGGAGATGCCGGGGAAGCCCGACGCGAACTCGGCGATCGTGGCCATGCCGTTGGTCGTGGCGTTGCGGCCGGTGAGCAGCGAGGCCCGAGTCGGCGAGCACAGGGCGGTGGTGTGGAAGTTGGAGAACTTCACCCCACGCTCGGCGATCCGCGCCATGTTGGGCGTCTCGACCGGACCACCGAAGACGTCCATGGTGCCGTAGCCCAGGTCGTCCCACGCCACGATCAGGACGTTGGGCGCGCCCTCCTTCGCCCGCGGGGCGAGGAACGGCTCCCAGTCCGGCTCGGAGTCCCGGATGTCGAGTGCGATCTTTCCGTTGAAGGGCTTGGTCACGGTCGCCATGTTCGCAGCTCCGCTCCGGCCCCGCATCACCCGATCGAGATGATCGCCCATCGGCCGGCCGGGGTACGGTCCGCCCCGGTGAGGAGCCGCTGATGGAGACACCCGTCGAGTTCGGTCGCACCCGGCCCTCGCCGGCCGCGGCGGCCCCCTCCGGGCCGCTGACCCGCTCGGCGCCCTTCCACCTCCTGGCCAAGCCGACGGGGCCGATCTGCAACCTCGACTGCGAGTACTGCTTCTTCCTGTCCAAGGAGGCGCTGTACCCGGGCGACCGCTTCCGGATGAGCGACGAGCTGCTCGACACCTACCTCCGCCAGTTCATGGAGGCGAACCCCGACGGCGAGATCACCATCGCCTGGCAGGGCGGCGAGCCGACGCTCATGGGCGTCGACTTCTTCCGCCGGGCCGTCGCCCTGGCCGAGCAGTACCGCCGGCCCGGCCCAGCAGGTGCAGCACACCATCCAGACCAACGGCACGCTGCTGACCGACGAGTGGTGCGAGCTCCTGGCCGAGCACCGCTTCCTGGTGGGGATCAGCATCGACGGGCCGCCGGCGCTGCACGACCGGTACCGGGTCGACAAGCGGGGTGAGCCCACCTCGGCCAAGGTGCTGCAGGGCCTCCGGCGCCTGCGCGACGCACGACGTCGACGTCAACGTGCTGTGCACGGTCAACGCCGCCAACCAGGACCACCCCCTCGAGGTGTACCGGTACTTCCGCGACGACCTCGACCTCCAGCACATCCAGCTCATCCCGATCGTCGAGCGGGACAACGAGACCGGGTTCCAGGAGGGCGACACGGTCACCGACCGCTCGGTCGACCCGACGGCGTGGGGCGCGTTCCTCAGCGCGGTGTTCGACGAGTGGGTCGTGCGGGACGTCGGCACGGTGTTCGTCCAGATGTTCGACGCCGCGCTGGCGTCGTGGCTGGACCTGCCCGGCGACCATCTGCATCTTCCGGGAGACCTGCGGCGACGCCCTCGCCCTCGAGCACAACGGCGACCTGTACTCCTGTGACCACTTCGTCGAGCCCGCCCACCTGCTCGGCAACATCGCCCGGACACCACATGGTCGAGCTGGTCGGCTCACCCCAGCAGGTCGCCTTCGGGCAGGCCAAGGCCGACACCCTCCCCGCGCTACTGCCGGTCCTGCGAGGTCCGCTTCGCCTGCAACGGCGAGTGCCCCAAGAACCGCTTCACCCTGACGCCCGACGGCGAGGCCGGGCTGAACTACCTCTGCGCCGGCTACAAGGCGTTCTTCACCCACATCGACGGGCCGATGCGGCTCATGGCCGACCGCCTGCGCCAGGGCGGCTTCGCCGACGAGGTCATGGCGGTCCTGACCGGCGCGCCCCGCAACGAGCCCTGCCCGTGCGGCAGCGGCCGCAAGGCCAAGCACTGTCACGGGCGCTGATCATCCTCGGGGGGTGACGACCCCCTCCCGCCCTGTCCCTACGCTTCGGTCAGGAGCGTGAGCGACCGTCGGTCGATGCGCCAGAACACAGGGAGTGGCACATGAGTGACAACCAAGTGAGTGGGGCCGCCATCGGCTGGTCGGCGTTCGCCGCCTTCATGCTGATGATGCTGGGGATCTTCCAGGCGCTGGCCGGCATCGCCGCCATCGCCAACGACGAGGCCTTCGCCGTGACCGAGGACTACGTGATCAAGCTGGACACGACCCAGTGGGGCTGGGTCCACCTGATCATCGGCATCCTGGTCTTCCTGGCCGGCCTGGGGATCTTCTCGGGCAACGTGCTGGCCCGCACCGTCGGGGTCCTGGTGGCCATCGGCAGCGCCGTCAGCGCCTTCATCTACCTGCCCATCCAGCCGGTGTGGAGCTCGATCCTGATCGCCATCGCGGTCAGCGTGATCTGGGCCCTCACCGCCCACGGCCGGGACATCGCCGCCGACGTCTGACCCCGTACCTCGCCGACGGCGGCGCGGCCTTCCGGGCTGCGCCGCCGTTGCGCGTGTAGAACCTCGCCGATGCGCGATTCCCGGCCCACGGGGCCAGGCCTGGTGGATGGACGCCCTGTTCATGGTCGGCTCCGCCTGCTTCGCCCTCGGCGCCTTCCAGCCCTTCGCCAGTGCCGTGGCCCCCAACCTGGTGGTCACCGTCTTCTTCGTCGGCTCCCTGTTCTTCACCAGCGCCGCCGCTGCTGCAGTACCTGCAGACCACCGACGGGAAGCTGTGGTCCTGGCAGCCGACCGACCTCGCGTGGGCGGCGGCGGGGATCCAGCTCATCGGCACCTTCTGGTTCAACATCAACACCGCGGCCGCCCGCCTGAGCGGCCTCGACGCCCAGCAGGAGAACCTGCGGGTGTGGACCCCGGACTACATCGGCTCGGTGTGCTTCCTCGTGGCCAGCCTGCTGGCCGTGCGGCTCCTCGACCGCCCACCGTGGCGGGCCGGACGGCCCTGGCGCATCTCCGGGCTCAACCTGCTGGGCTCGGTCTTCTTCATGGCGGCGGCGATCGCCGCCTACGTGCTGCCCGACACCGGCGACCTCCTCGACGCCTCCGTCGCCAACACCGGCACGTTGCTCGGCGCCCTCTGCTTCTTCGTGGCCGCCCGGATCGAGATCACCCCCGAGGAATGAGCAACCGGCCCGCCCGGCCGTGCGAAGCATCCGTCCTGGACGACGACAAGGACCAACCATGTTCCAGCACAGCAAGAACGACGCCAACGACGCCCTGGCCCCCACCTACGGCAGCCGGTTCCTCTCGGACCCGATCCCCAAGTACCGGCTCCCCGACGACGACATGCCCGCCCGGCAGCGCGTACCAGGTCATCCACGACGAGCTGGCCCTCGACGGCAACCCCGCCCTGAACCTGGCCACGTTCGTGACCACCTGGATGGAGCCCGAGGCCGAGCTCCTCATGATGGAGAACCTCAACGTCAACAGCATCGACCAGGACGAGTACCCGGCGACCACCGAGATCTCGAACCGGTGCGTCAGCATCCTGGCCGACCTCTTCCACGCCGATGACGCCGAACACGCCATGGGCACCCCGACGGTCGGCTCGTCCGAGGCCATCCACCTCGCCGGCCTGGCCATGAAGTGGCGCTGGCGAGCGCGCCAGGAGGCGGCGGGCAAGCCCACCGATCGGCCCAACCTGGTGATGAGCGAGACCGTGCAGGTCTGCTGGGAGAAGTTCGTCCGCTACTTCGACGTCGAGCCCCGCATGATCCCGATCACCCCGGAGCGCACGGTCATCGACGTCGACCTCGCCATGGCCCAGGTCGACGAGAACACCATCGGCGTGGTCGGCATCCTCGGCTCCACCTACACCGGTGAGTTCGAGCCCATCGCAGCGCTGTCCGACGCCCTCGACGCCCTGCAGGAGCGCACGGGCATCGACGTCCCGCTCCACGTCGACGGCGCCAGCGGCGCCTTCGTCGCCCCGTTCACCCAGCCCGACCTGGCCTGGGACTTCCGCCTCCCGCGGGTGAAGTCGATCAACGCCTCCGGGCACAAGTACGGACTGGTCTACCCGGGTGTCGGCTGGGCCCTCTGGCGGGACAAGAGCCACCTGCCCGAGGACCTCATCTTCCACACCAACTACCTGGGCGGCGACCAGCCCACCTTCGACCTGAACTTCTCCCGCGGCGCCAGCCAGATCATCGCCCAGTACTACAACTTCCTGCGGATGGGCCGGAAGGGCTACACGGAGGTCATGACCCGCCTGTCGGACACGGCGGCCTACCTGAGCGAGCTGGTCGACGCCAGCCCCTTCCTCGAGCTGATGAGCAAGCGCGACGCCCTGCCGCTGGTCTGCGCCAAGGTGGCCGACGACGCCGGGTTCACCGCCTACGACCTGAGCGCCAAGATGAAGGAGCGGGGTTGGATCGTGCCCGCCTACACCTTGGCCGCCGACGCCGACCACGTCTCGGTCATCCGGGTGGTCGTCCGCGAGGGCCTGAGCGCGGACATGGCCGACATCCTCGTGGCCGACTTCCGCCGGGCGGGCGAGGAGCTCGGCGCAACCCTGCCCGCGGCCCCGACCCGAGGGGCCCACGAGCCCCACAAGCGGGGCAAGATCTGCTAGCCACAGCCGGGTGAGGGGGGCACCGAGCGGCGACACGGACCACGGACGGCCCCGCGCCCGTCGACGACGCCGGGCCGGTTCCTCCCGGTCGTCACCTCGGTGATCCGGCGGCGGTGGACCTCCTCGGTGTTCGGGATCGTCGCGCCCGGCGCGGTCCGACGGCGCCCCAGCGACATCGGGCGCGTCGCTGACCGCCGTGGTGGTCATCGCCGCCGTCTCCGTCAGCGCCCAGACCATCACCCGCCTCGAGGCCGAGGTGTTCGTCGGTCGTGACCGGCCCTGCCCGACGGTCTCACCGGCGCTCTTCGAGGTGCTCTACCGCCTCGCGGGGGTCGTCGCCGGCGTCCTCGCGGTCAGCGCCCTCGTCGCCCGCCGCTGGCGGCTCCTGCTCACCCTCGCCGTTCGCCTTCGCCATCGCGCTGGGCGTCGGGGCCGCCCTCTCGGGCCTGGTCGACATCACCCAGGCCCTGCAGGCCAGCGGGACCGACCTCGGCGGGCCACAACCCGGACTTCCCCGTCGTGCCCCTGGCGGCGTCGGTCGCCGTGCTGCTCGCGGCCCGGCCGTACCTCACCCGACCCACCCGACGCATGGTCGAGGTCGTCTTCTGGCTCTCGGCCCTTGCCGCGGTCTACCTGGCCGAGGGCCTTCCGGTCTCGGTGCTGGCCAGCGTGGTCCTGTCCTGGGGCGCCGCGGCGGTGGCCCACTTCGCCCTGGGCTCGCCCGGGGGGACACCGGCGCTCCACCAGGTCGCCGGGGCCCTGCCGCGACCTCGGCGTGACCGACGAGGGTCTGCGGCTCGGCCCCGGAGCAGTCCTGGGGCCACACCGCCTTCGTCAGCGACACGCGACGACCGACTCGCCATCGAGGTGGTCGGCCGGGACAGCACCGACGCCCGGCTGTTCGCCAAGCTCTGGCGGTCCGTCTGGTACAAGGACGCCGGTCCCACCGTTGCCCTGCGCCGGGGCCAGCAGGTCGAGCACCAGGCCCTGGTGCTCCTGCTGGCCCAGCGCAGCGGGGCGATCGTGCCCGACCTGCTTGCCGTCGGGATCGCCGGCGCCCGGGATGACGCCCTCCTCGTGGTCCGCAACCCACCGGGCGCCCTGTTGGCGGACCTGGCACCGGACGAGATCGACGACGGCGTGCTCGACGACGCGTGGACCAACCTGGACCGGTTGCACGCCGCCGGCATCGCCCACGGCGACCTCACCGGCCGACGCGTCGTGGTCGACGGCCAGGGCGGCACTGGCCTGGTGCGGATGGACCGGGCCGAGACCTCGGCCCCGCCCGACCACCTCGCCCTCGACGGCGCCCAGCTCCTCGTGGTCACCGCCGACCTCGTCGGCGTCGACCGTGCCCTTGCCGCGGCCCGACGGGCGCGCGGCGACGACGGCCTGGCCGCCCTGCTCTCCTACCTCGAGCCGGCCGCCCTCTCCGGTCGCTCCCGGTCGACCATCGACGGGCTCAAGCCGCTGCTGGAAGCGCTCCGGGAGGCCGGGGCGGCCCTCACCGACACCGAACCCCCGGGCCTGGCGGCCCTCCGACGCTTCTCGCTCGGCGGCATCTTCCTGGCCGCCGCGTTCCTGTTCGGCCTCTACCTGCTGGTCGTGCAGCTCGCCGGCGTCGCCGCCATGGGCGACGTCTTCGAGGGGGCGATCTGGGAGTGGGTGGTGCTGACCGCCGTGCTCGCCCAGCTCCCGCCCCTCAGCCAGGCGATCGCCATGCTCGGGGCGGTGGCCAACACCCTGCCGCTGCGCCCGGTCACGGTGGTCCAGTACGCCCAGTCCTTCACGGGCCTCGTCGGCGGCACGGCCGGCAACGCCACGCTGTCGATCCGCTTCTTCCAGAAGCAGGGGCTCCCGCCGACGTTGGCGGTCAGCAGCGGCGTCCTCAACTCCGCGGCGGGATTCGTCGTCCAGATCGTGCTGGTGGTCACCGGTCTGCTCGTCGACCGGCGGCTCCTTCGACATCGACACCAGCGGGACCAGCGTGCCCGGGTGGGTGCACGCCCTCCTCGTCGTCGCCGCCGTCGCCGTGGTCGCCGTGCTCTTCGTGCCCCGCCTGCGGCGCCGGGCCCGCGACCTCGTGGAGCACCAGATCCGGGAGGCGTGGGAGAACATCAGCGGCGTCCTCTCCACGCCCCGGAAGGCCTTGGAGCTCTTCGGCGGGAACCTGGTCTCCCAGCTCCTCTTCGCCATGGTCCTCGGCACGGCGCTCCACGCCTACGGGGAGTCCCTGCCGCTCCTGCAACTGGTCGTGATCAACTCCTTCGCCAGCTTCATCGGGGGCGCCGTGCCGGTGCCGGGGGGCATGGGCGTCGTGGAGGCCGGGATGATCGCCGGGTTCACCTCCGCGGGTATCCCGGAGGCCGAAGCCGTCGCGGCCACCTTCACGGCCCGGATGTTCACCACCTACCTCACGCCGATCTGGGGCTGGTTCGCCTTCCGGTGGCTCCAGCGCAACGACTACGTCTGAGCCATCCGCGAGGGGTGACGGTGCTCGTCACCCAACGACGCGCGTCGAGCAGTGCCCCGACGGTGATCCCGGCCCCCGCGCCGGCCGTCACGTCCAGGGGGTTGTGGGCCCCCACGTAGACCCGGCCGAAGGCCACCAGACCCACCGCCGCCCACGGGGCCGCTGACCACCTCCGGGGCAGCATCGGCGTGAGGACCGCCGCCAACGCGGCCACCAGGATCACGTGGCCGGACGGGAAGCTGTGCCCCTCCGCCGGGACGTCCCCGCGGAGCACGGCGCCCATCTGTGACGTCCCGGGACGCTGGCGGTCCATGGCCACGGTCATCCGGTCCCGGATGACCCGCTCGACGACCAGCTTCAGGCCGACGGCCGCCAGCGCGGCCAGGGCCACCGTGGGCCGCCGGCCCACCAGCGCCACGACCAGCGCCACCACCGCCCCGACGACCAGGTTGCCCAGCTGCATCGGGCCCCAGAGGACCGGATAGAGCCAGTCCGGCGAGCCGTTGACGACGTGGAAGACCCGCGACTCGAGTCGGCGGTGATCCTCGTCCACCGCGAAGTGGGCGGACAGGGCGAAGGCCGTCGCCCCCGCGCCGGCGAGGGCCAGGGCCTCGGTGCCGGCGCAGGGCTAGGCCGCCGTCTCGATGCGGGACCGGACCTCGGTCAGGAGCTCGGGGCGCTCCTTGAGGGCCGTGCGGGTGGCCCCGCTGAGGAACTTCGGGTCGAACCGGGGCAACGCGTCCTGGAGCGCCGTCGGCCCCCACGCCCCGCTGCGGCCTCGGCCACCGCCCGCTCGGCGCCGACCTTCAGGCTCAAGGAGAGCGACCAGCTCGGCCAGGTCGGTGGCCAGCAGCAGGTCCGAGGCCGCCAGCTCGCTGAACCCGAAGTCGATCATCCACACGACGCCGTCCGCGGCCAGGAACACGTTGGCCAGGCGCAGGTCCCGGTGGGCGATGCCGTGGCGCCGGAGGATCGCCATCTGCTCCCAGATCCCGGCCAGGACGGCGTCGGTGATCTCGTCGGGGTCGACGCCGTCGAGGGACCGTCCGTCGATGGCCACGTAGGCCAGGACGAAGCCGCCCGGCTCGGCCGACGGCGAACGCCGCCAGGCGGTGGTGTGCGCACGCCGACGTGGGACGCCGCCAGGGCCACGAAGGCCTCGTGCTCGACGGCCCGGCGCAGCGACGAGAAGGGTCGCTCGTCGCCGAGGTCCCGGGGCATGGCCGTACGCACCAGGCGGAACAGGAGATCGGCCTTGCGCTCATCGGCGCCGAGGGCCTTCACGAAGAGGGCCGAGTCGTCGGTGGTCGTGCCGAAGTAGGGGGTCGATCCCCGGGCGTCCACCGACGCCGGGTGCAGGTCGGCCAGCGTCCACCCCGCTGCGGGTGAGGCCCTCGACCACGGCGGCCTGGGTGGGACGCCGGCTCGGGCGTGCCCAGGACGGCATCGGCCAGTGCGCCGGCCAGGGCGCCGCAGGCCAGAGCGGCCACCGTCTGCAGCGAGACGGGCTCGGTGAACGCCCGGACGAAGGCGAGGAGGACGACGAGGGCCCAGCCGACGCGACGCTCCCGCCGCTCGAACCACGGCACGCCGGCGGCCACGGCGCCGGTGATGGCGGCCAGGCCGGCTGCGGTCGGGAAGCCCGACCGGCCCAGGAGCCCCAGGAACTCGTCGGAGGTCGCCACCGCCGGGGCGCTGGCGTCCAGGAGGCCGTCGATCAGCGTGACCAGGCCTGCCCCCACGGCCGCCCCGGCCGCGGCGGTGAGCAGGAACCGCCAATGCCCCCGGAGCGTGGCCGAGACCAGGCCGACCCCGAGCACGCCGAGGGTGGCGATCCGGGCCACGACGGCGATGACCGGGATCACGTCCTCGTCGATGGTCCGGAAGCCGGCCAACACGTCGGAGATGAACGAGACCAGCTCGTCGCCGAACAGGCGGTCGAGCAGCAGGATGAGGAGCAGGACCGTCGGCGCTGACCACGATGCGCAGGGCGTCCACCGGGGACCATCGCTCCAGCAGTGCGGCCGGCGAATCAGACATCAGGACCCTTCCCGCCCGAGGGACGATCCCACGAGTTCGTCGCGTAGGTTAGGAGGCTCTCGGGAAGGAGAACGGCGATCACCACCGCACGGGCGAACGACAGGCGTTGGCTGACGCCCGAACGGGTCCTCGCCGGGCTGGCGGTGTTCTTCCGGATCCTCGAGCGCGCCCTTCGTGCGCTACGAGTACCACGGTGGGCGCTGCGCCACCGAGCTGCGCACCGGCGTCATCGCCGCGAACCACCGCAGCATGTTCGACGTCATCGCCGGTCTGATCTGCCTGCACCACTTCGGTCACCATCCCCGCCTCCTCGTCGAGCGTCGCTACGTCGAGAAGGGCCTGGTGGGCCTGTGCTCCCGGGGGATCGGGGCCATTCCGGTGGACCGCGACGGCGGCGGGGGCCAGGCGCTCGACGCGGCGTGGACGGCCCTCAACGACGGCATCCCCATCCTGGTCATGCCCGAGGGCCGGATCCACTGGGACCCCGACGATCCGATCTCGACGGGCCGACCCCACACGGGGGTGTCCCGCTTGGCCACTCGGGACGGCCAACCCGTGGTCCCGGCCGCCCTGGCCGGCACCGAGCGCGTGGCGCCGGTCGGCTGTCGGTTCCCCCGGGCCAACCCCTTCCGGCGCAAGACCGTGGTGTGCTGGGTCGCCGACGAGCCGATGTGGCTGACCGGCGAGGACCACCGCGCCAACGCGGCGTTGGTCATGGCCGAGATCCGGGACCTCCTGGCGAAGGCGCAGCCCCTCGTCCGCTGACGAGCCGATCGATCGCGTCGTCATAGCGCGGCGCCAGGACCGACCAGTCGTGGCGGCGCATCGACTCGGCCAGGCCGTCGACCCGGGCTCGGGCGGAGGACAGGTCGGTCAGCACGGCCCGCAACCGGTCGCGCAGCTCACCGTCGTCGTACAGGACGGCCTCGTGCCACCGGGCCGGGACGATCTCGGGGTAGCTCAACCGATCGGGCAACAGGGCACACAGCCCGCGGCCATGGCCTCGACGGCTGCGATCCCGAAGGTCTCGTGCTCGGCGGTGCTGACGGTGACGTCCGAGGAGGCCAGCAGGCGGTGGTAGCCCCCTCGGTCGAGCACCCCGACGTGGACGACCCGGTCGCCGAGCCGAGCTCGGATGGCGTCGAACTCCTGGGGGTCGAACCGCAGGTTCTCCCCCGCCAGGGCCAGGCGGAAGGCCACGCCCTCGTCGGCCAGGCGGTGGAGCACCGAGAACAGGCGGTCCGGCCGCTTCTCGTGGTCCCAGCGGTGGTTCCACACGATCAGCGGCGCCTCGGGGACCGGGTGCCCGTCGGGCGCGATCCCGTCGAGGTCCACGCCCACGGGCAGCACCTCGCAGCGGTCCAGGACCTCGTCGAGCCGGTGGGCATGGCCGTGATCCAGGGCCCGGCCCAGCAGGACCGGTAGCGCCGACCGGAGGTCGGCCAACTGCGCCTCGGAGTTCACCAAGACCCGGTCCGCGACCGCCATCGACAACCAGTTGGCCAGGGCCAGGCCCTCGTCGGGCCGGTCCCGGGGCCCGACCGGATGGGTCAGCTGGTTCTCGTGCAGGTACAGCGCCACCGCGGCGTCGCCCAGGACCCGGCGCAGGAACCCGACGAGTGCGGCCAGGTGGACCATGTCGGTGGCCAGCAGCAGATCGGGTGGCCCGTGACGGTCGATGACCGCCTCGACATCCTCGGCCAAGGTCAGGGCCGAGCCCCGCAGTCGCCACCGCCAGTAGGCCGCGTCGTGGGTGACCAGGTGGATCTCGTGGCGGGAGTGGGCCACGAGCCCGTCCGCCCACGCCCGGTGCGACCCCCCGTAGTACGGCTCCACGAGCACGACCCTGGCCACCCCCTGATCCTGCCCGTTCCGGGCACACCCCCGTGTTCTCCACGACACGACCCCGTACCCAGAACAGCCGCTCCCGCTTCTGGGCACACCCCCGTGTTCTCCACGACACAACGCCGTACCCAGAACGGGGCTTGACAGGTCTGCGATGCTCCGAGTGGGAGGGGCTCGACCAGGAGCCCGTCCATGCACTGGGAAGCACGTTTCCAATCCGTCTCGGCGAGCCATGAAGGGCTCGTGGCCCGGTTCCACCTCCCGGAGATGGGCCTCGACTCACGGCACTGGTGGCGAGCGATCCGCAGCGGGCGCTGGTTGCCGGCCGGTGACCGAGTGGTCCGATCTGCGGCCGCACCGCTGACGGAGACCCAACGAGTCCTCGCCGCCGTCCTCGACGCCAGCCCCGGAGCGGTGCTCCATGCCACGTCGGCCCTGGCCTGGCTCGGGATGAGCGGCTTCAACCTCGCCACGGTCCTCGTGGCGCGACCCTCGGGGGCTCTCCAGCGCCACGACACCGCTGGCCCAGGTCCACCGGCTCCGAGATCTCCGGCCCCACGACGTGATCGTCGTGAACGGCGTCGCGACCGAGACCGCACTCCGGGCGATCTGGGCCGAGGCGGCCCGCTATGCGGGACCGACGCGCCGGGAGATCGGGATCAAGCGAATCGGCACCCTGCTGGATCAGGCGCACCGGCTCCAGCTGGTGTCCTGGGCAGGGCTGCACGAGTCGGTTGACGACCTGCGCCAGCGGGGCCGAGCGGGGACCGTGATCATGCGCGAGTTGGCAGGGCAGCGACAGCCCGGCTCGAGCCCGACGGAGAGCGGGCTCGAGACGCGTTTCGAAGATGTCCTCCGGCAGGCGGGAGCCGATGGGCTGCGTCGGCAACGACCCGTCGGCGGCCATGAGCCGATCGGTCGATGTGACTTCGCCGACGAGCACCTTCCCCTCGTCGTTGAGGTGAACAGCCTGAGGTTCCACACGACCCCGACGGATCGGGCCGCCGACGAACGCCGGTACCAGGCGCTCATCGACGCCGGGTTCACCGTCTGCGTCATCTGGGAACCGGATCCTCTGGAGCGCGGACCAGAGCCGTGGTCACGACTCTCGCCGATGCTCGCCGTCGTTGCCGGTCCGGCCAGCGGGTCGTCGTCCACTCGCCCGGCTGCCCTTGGCCCCCGCCCCTTCTGGGCACACCGCCATGTTCCTGACGACACAGGGGTGTGCCCAGAACGAGATCAACGAGCTTCGGGGTACACCGACGTGTTCTGGACGACACGGGGTGTACCCGGAACGGGGCGGTGGCTGGACTACGTGTAGCGGCGGGGGACGCGGGGGCCGATGGCCGCAGGTGATCTCGTAGCCGATGGTGTCGAGGGCGGCGGCCCACTCCGTCGGCCCGGATCTCGTCGTCGCCCTGGCGGCCGAGGAGGACCACCTCGTCGCCGACCGCCACCGGGTCGTCGCCGCAGTCGACCATGAGCTGGTCCATGGTCACGACGCCCACGATCGGGCGGCGACGACCGCCGATCAGGACCTCCTGGCGCCAGGAGGCCGAGGCGGCGCCGGACGCCGTCGGCGTAGCCGATCGGGCACGGTGGCCACGGTGGTCGCCCGGTCGAAGGTGTGGCGCAGGCCGTAGGAGACGCCCTCCCCTGCCGCCACCCGCTTCACGAAGCTGACCTCCGAGCGGAGGCGCAGCGCCGGCCGCAGGGGCCAGGGCGCCGGCCAGCTCCGGGCGACGGGTCGATGCCGTAGACGGCGATCCCGCAGCGCACCAGCGACCGGCGGGCGGCGGGGTGGGCGATGGCCCCGGCCGAGTTGGCGGCGTGGGTCAGCGGCACCTCGATGCCGGCCGCCGCCAGCTCGGCGAGCACGGCGTCGAAGCGGTCGAGCTGCTCGGCGGTGAAGGCCCGCTCGGGCTCGTCGGCCACGGCGCAGTGGGTCCAGACCGCCTCGAGCTCGAGGGTCGGGGTGCTCGACCACGGACCGGGCGAGGGCGAGGGCGTCGGCCGGGTCCGCCCCGACCCGGTGCATGCCGGTGTCGACCTTCAGGTGGAGGCGCAGCGGCGCGCCCGGTGGCCGCCGCGGCGGCCGCGATCGCCGACCGGGCTGTAGACGGTGGCCCGCAGGTCCAGGGCGGCCACGTCGGCGAACTCGGTCGGGCGGGCCTCGGACAGCAGCAGGATCGGGGCGTCGATGCCCGCCTCGCGGAGGACGACCGCCTCCTCGACGAGGGCCACGGCCAGCCAGGCGGCCCCGGCGTCGAGGGCGGCCCGGGCGACCGGGCACGGCGCCGTGGCCGTAGCCGTCGGCCTTCACCACCGCGCAGACCTCGGCCGGCGCGGCCCGCTCGACCAGCAGGGCCACGTTGTGGGCCACCGCGCCGAGGTCGACCTCGGCCCAGGTGGGTCGCATGCGACCCCGGCCCTACCCCTCGGTGGCTGGGGCCGACGATGGCGCGCAGGATGTCGCCCCGGGCGATGATCCCGACCAGGCGGCCGTCCTCGACCACCGGGACCCGGGAGACGTCGTTGTCGTGCATGAGGGTGGCCACCACCTCGACGGTGTCGTCGGGCCCGCAGGTGACCGGCTCGTCGGACATGGCGTCCTCGACGTCGACCGCCACGGCCTGCTCCAGCTCGTGCTCGAAGCGCTTCTTGCTGCCCGGCAGCTCGATGAGGCCGCCGAGGATGTTGATCACCGTGGGGTAGTGGAGCTGGGACTCCTGGACGATCAGGTCGCCGGTGGAGAGCATGCCCACCACCTTGCCGTCGGCGTCGACGACGGGGCCGGCGTCGACCCCGTTGTCCACCAGGCGCTGCATGGCCTCGGTGATGGGCTCGTCGGGGGCGAAGGTGACCACCTCGGTGGTCATCACGTCACGGGCGGGGACGTCGCGGGGCATGGATCACTCCTGGAGCAGGTCGATGGCGATCGGGAGCCGGTCGAGCAGGTCACTGGCGACCAGGCCGTACCGCCAGCCTACGGCTCCGGCCCGGCCGTGGAGGAAGGCGGCGGCCGCCGCCGCCGGGCCGGGCGGCACCCCACCGGCCAGGAGGGCGGCCACCACGCCGGTCAGCACGTCGCCGGTACCCGCCGTGGCCAGCCGGGCGTCGCCCGTCGTGCTCACCAGGACGGCGCCGTCGGGATCGGCCACGATCGTGGTCGGGCCCTTCAGCAGCACCACCGCGCCCGTCGCCGCGGCCACGGCCCGCACCGCGGCGATGCGGTCCGGGCCGGGAGGCGCCCCCGTCAAGCGAGCGAACTCACCCTCGTGGGGGGTCAGCACCGCGGGGACGGGACGGTCGGCGGTGACCTCGGCCGCGGTGGCCCCCAACGCGGTGAGGGCGTCGCCGTCCACGACGATCGGTCCGGGCCAACCCGCGACCAGGGCTCGGACCTCGGCCACCGTCCCGGCCGCCGTCCCCAACCCGGGGCCGACGGCCAGCGCGCCGTACCGGTCGGCGTCGGCCAGCACCGCGTCGGCCCATCCCTCCGACGGCAGGGGGCGGCGGACGACCTCGGTGGGGGTGGCGGGGTCGTCGTCGACGCCCGGCCCCGACAGGGTCACGTAGCCGGCCCCGGCCCGGAAGGCGGCGGCGGCGGCCAGGTGGGCGGCGCCGGTCATCCCCGGTGAGCCCGCGACCACCCGCACCGCGGCCTGCCACTTGTGGCCGCTCGCGCCCCGGCGGGGCAGGACGGCGGCGACGTCGGCCGCTTCCAGGACCTGCGTCCGGACCGAGCTGACATCGAGGCCGATGTCGGCCACCTCGACCTCCCCCGCGTACGCCGCGCCGGGCGGGAGCAGGAGACCGGGCTTCAGGGCGGCGAAGGTGACCGTGCGCACCGCGGCCATCGGCTGGCCGCCCACCGCTCCGGTCAGGCCGTCGACGCCCGATGGGATGTCGACGGCGAGGACCGGCGCCTCGGTCGTCGGCGCCGACCACTCGCCCCGGAACCCGGTGCCGAAGGCGGCGTCGATCACCAGGTCGGCGGGCGGCAGTGTGCCCGGCGCGTCAGCCACGTCCAGGACCTCGACCCGCACACCCCGCCGGCGGAGGCGACGGGCTGCCTCCCGGCCGTCGTTGCCGTTGTTGCCCTTCCCGGCGACGACCACCACCCGGCGTCCGTACGTCCCCCCCAGCATCCGCACCGCAGCGCGGGCCACCGCACCCCCCGCCCGGCCGATGAGCACCTCCACCGGTTCGGGGGCGGCCGCGTCGATCGCCCCCATCTCCTCGGGGGTCACGACGGGGATCACCCCCCGATGATGCCCCACCGGTCACCGGTACGGGGAGGGCCGGACGTCCCCCGACCGCTCCGGCGAGCGAGGCCGTCGGTCATACTGACGGCGTGAGGGCGGAGGAGTGGGCGGCAGTCGTGGTCGGCGGCCTGATCTCCGGTGCAGTGCTCATGTCCGCCCTGCGGACCGTCGTGCTGCCCCAGGGGGGCCTGACGGGCATCACCCGCTTCATGTTCGCCCTCTCGGACCGGCTCTTCACCAGCCCGAAGGAGCGCCGGGTGCTCCCCCGGCGGCTGTCGGGCCTCTACGCCCCGGTGGCCCTGGTGTCGCTCCCGTTCGCCTGGTCGATGCTCATCGCCATCGGCTTCGCCCTCATCTTCTGGGGGCTCGGGGTCGGCAGCATCAGCGACGCCTGGATCACCAGCGGGTCCTCGTTGTTCACCCTCGGGTTCCAGCGGCCCGACGGGGCGGGGCCCATCCTGCTCTGCTTCGTCGAGGCCACCATCGGCCTCGGCATCGTGGCCCTGCTCATCAGCTACCTGCCCACCCTGTACACCGCCTACAGCACCCGGGAGCAGGGGGTGGGTCTCCTGGCCCCGATGACGGGCTCACCGCCGTCGGCCACCGAGCTGATCTGGCGCCTGCACGCCGCCCAGGCCCTGCAGGGCGCCGGCATCTGGGGGCCCATCTCCGCCTGGTTCGTCGCCGTGGACCAGAGCCACTCGGCCTTCCCGGCCCTGTCCCGGTTCCCACCCCAGCAGGCGGACCAGTCCTGGGTGGTCACCGCGGGCACGGTGCTGGACGCCGCGTCCATCATGGTGTCCATCGGGCGGGTGGATGAAGGCCGCTCCGACCAGGGGGCCCTCGGGCCGATGGTCCTGGTCCTGGCCCACGGGATCCCCGCCGTCGTCCGCATCGCCCAGGCGGCGGGACTCGACGTCGACGACGCGCCGCCCCTGGTCGACCTCGTCCTGCTCGACGACGGCGAGCTCCCCGAGGTGTCGGTGGACCGGGCCGAGTACGAGCAGGCCGTGGGCTTCCTGGTCGAGACCGGCGTACTGGCCGAGGTCGACCTCGATACGGCCTGGCGCCGGTACGCGTGGCTGCGGTCCGGTTACGACACCGCCATCCGCGGCCTCGCCGGCCTGACCCACGCCCCCGTCGGCTCCTGGTCCTCGGATCGTGCGCTGCAGGTCGGTCGCCCCCACTTCTTCAGCCGCCGACCCGTGACCATGACGCCGCGCGCGGCGGAGCCGGCCCCGTGATGACGATCGGGGCCGGGACCTTCGGCGGGGATCCTCAGCCGGCCCGACCCGCGGTCAGCTGAGCGAGGGCGCGGGAGCGGCGGCGGGCTCGGCCGACGCCGGCGGCGTGAGGCGGGCGGTGACGACGTGGGCCACGACCACCGAGACGATGATCAGCGGCATCAACTCCACGCCGTCGGCCTGCAGGAAGACGCTGGTGAGCAGGACCGCGGTCATCGGTAGGCGGAGGATCGCCACCGCCATGGCCCCGATCCCCATGGCCACCCCGGCGATCGGGGGCAGGCCCGGCAGGTGGGAGAGGGCGAGGCCCCCGGCCGCACCGATGAACATCGCCGGGAACGTCGGGCCACCACGGAAGCTGGCCAGCGACAGCATGTAGGCGACGCTCTTGCAGAGCACCAGCAGGGCCAGGGCCCCGACGGTCCAGGTGCTCGCGTCCTGGATCAGGGGGGCCAGGGCCGCCTCACCCGAGAAGAGCACCTGGTCGGCGCCGTGATCGGTCGACTGGGCGAAGACGATCGCGGTCAGGGCGACGGCGGCGGCGGCGAGCGGGGTCACCAGGACGCGTCGGCGCGCCACGACGGGCTGCAGACGCTGGGCGGCACGGTGGATCGCAGTCCCCAGGACCGCGCCGAGCACGCCGATCCCGATGGCCCAGAGGAACTGGTACCCGTCGATGCCGTCGAAGGCGGGGAGGTCGGGGACGGCGAGGGAGAAGGTGCCCCAGCCCGTCAGGTCGTCGAGGCCCAGGAACACCAGGGCCCCGATGCCGGCGGCCAGCAGGCCGGGGAGGAGGACGACCCCGATCATCGGCCCCGCGATCCCGGCCACCTCCATGAGGAGGAAGGCGCCCAGGAGGGGAGAGCCGAGCAACGTGCTGATGGCGGCGAAGCTGCCCGCGGCGCCGATGACCATCGTGGCCTGCTGCGGGGCGTCCTTCTTCACCAGGTGCACCATCAGGGCCGCCAGCCCCCCACCGATGGCGATGAGCGGGGCCTCCGGTCCGACCACGGCGCCGAGGGCCAGGGAGAAGAAGGCCGCCAGGACGATGCCGGGCAGGGCCGCCGGCGGCGCCACGCCGGACACCGACAGCCCCCCCGAGGGCTCGTGCCCGCCGTCGCCCGGCAGGTACCTGATGGTGAGCCCGACCAGCAGGCCGGCCACCACCAGGACGGGCAGCGGCCACCAGATCGGCGGGGCGCTGAAGCCCAGGGCGTCGGGCAGCGTGGTGAACGCCCATTCCTCACCGACGTCGACGACCTTCAGGAACCCGAAGGCGATCGCCGCGATCGGCACGCCGATCAGCGCACCGAACACCAGGAGGCCGAGGTACTCCCGTGACCGGAGGAGCTCGATCGGGATCCGCGGAGGCGAGCGGAGCGGATCCGTCGGCGGGTGGGCCGGCCCCCATCGCACTCATGCCACGGCCACCTCTCGGTCGGGCTCGTCCTCCTCTGCCCCCGAGGACGGCGGATCGTGCGGGAGGTCACCGGTGAAGGCCAGGGACACCAGGGCCAGGAGGGCCGCCGCCAGCAGACCGACCTTGAGGGCCTTCAGGGAGGCGTCCTCGTAGTCGTCGACGATGACCGCGCGTCGTGGCGTCGTCGACGCCCGCCTCCTGCAGGGCGCGTCTGCGACCTGGTCGGCGGGGATGAAGTCGATGCCCTCTTCGACCGCCGCCGTCGACCTGGGCCTCGGTCTCGGCATCGATCGCCGGGTCGTCGGTGATGTTCGACACGAAGGCGCCGCTCAGTCCGATGAGCACGATGGACCCGATGAGGGCGACGCCGAGCGACGAGCCCAGCTGCTGGCCGGTGTACTGCAGGCCGCCGGCCTCGCCCCGGCCCGAGGCGTCCACCGAGGACTGCACGACGTTGCCGAGCTGGGAGACGATCGAGCCCCATCCCGACGCCCAGCAGGGCCATCGAGGCCTTGAAGCCGCCGTCGGCCAGCGTGGGCTCGATCGTGGCCAGCAGGACGACGGCGGCGACGAACGTGGTCCAGAGCCCGGCCCGGACGATCGAGCGCACCGTGAAGCGGGTCGACAGCCGGGAGCCGACCGCCGAGGTGATGAACATGGCGATGGAGACGGGCAGCATCTTGATGCCGGTCTCGAGGGCGTCGAGGCCCAGGACGATCTGCAGGTAGAGCGGGATCGAGAAGAAGATCCCCATGAGGATGAGGTTCTGGGAGAGCATCCCGATCAGGCCCGAGCGCAGCGGCGGGATCTTCAGCAGGTCGAGGTGGACCAGCGGGTCCTGGCCGTGGCCCTCCCGACGCCGCTGCCAGCGGACGAAGCCCCAGCAGCAGCACGCCGCCACCGGCGATGACGAAGAGGGTCAGCCGAGAACCCGAACGGCTCGACCGGGGAGTCCTTGGGGGCCACCCAGCCCCAGGTGCTCGACTGCAGCGTGCCGAGCACGACGAGCGCCGAGACCGGTGGCGGCCAGCACCGAGCCGACGACGTCGAGCTTGGGCTTGTCGCCCTTCGCTGGGCGTGTCCACGACGTAGCGGGTCATGGCCAGGATGAAGAGGACGAGGACGACCTCGCCGACGAACACGACCCGCCAGCTCAGCTCGGTGGTGGCCCAGCCGCCGAGGATCGGGCCGATGGCGATGCCGGCGCCGGCGACGCCGCCGATGACGGCGTAGGCCCCCTTGCGGGACTCGCCCTCGAAGTTCCCGGCGATCAGCGCCGCCATCGCCGGCAGCACCAGGGCGGCGCCGATGCCCTCGAGGATCGACCAGCCCAGGGTCAGGACGGCCACCGTCGGGCGCCGCCGCGGTCATCGCCGAGCCGCAGGCGTAGATGATCAGGCCGATGACGAACGCCCGGCGGCGGCCGATGATGTCGCCGATCTTGCCGCCGGTGAGCATGAGCATGGCCATCACCAGGCAGTAGAGGGTGATGACGGCCTGGATGGTGGTGACGGTGGTGTCGAAGTCCTCGACCAACTGGCTGATCGAGACGTTCATCACCGACTGGTCGAGCACCATCACGAACTGCGCCGTCGCCAAGGCGACCAGCGGCAACCAGCGCTTCATCGGAGTCCCCTTCTCACCCGCCCGGCCCGGCGCCGCGGCGGCGCCCATACTGGCACGCACGGCTCACTCCAACAGGAGGCCCATGACCACGGCGTCCCAGATCTCGCCGTTCTTGCGGGGGTAGTGGCGCCGCAGGTAGCCCTCCTGCTCGAAGCCGTACTTCTCGTAGAGGGCCCGAGCGGCGGTGTTGTGGGGCCAGTGCTGCAGAGCGATCTTGTGGGCGCCCGCCGACCGGGCCCACTCGATGGCCCGCTCGACCAGGGCCGAGCCGATCCCCTGACCCCGGTAGCCGTCCTTCACGTTCATGCCCAGGTCGGCGACCAGGTACCGCGGGAGGTGCATCCCGAGCATGCCGACCAGCACGCCGTCGACCTCGGCCACGAACAGCGAGCCCCGCTCGGCACTCTCGGTGAGCATGCGGCGGTCGCCCTCCTCGTCGAGGGGCAGCTCGGCGCGCGATCCAGCGCCCCTCCCCCGCCACCTCCCGGCGCAGGGCCATCAGCTCGTCGATGTCGGCCACCGTCGCGGTGCGCACCACCACCGTCATCCCCCCAGTCTCGACCACCCCACCCGTTCTGGCGCCTGATTTCCCGGCCCTGACCGGCAGATCGGGCGCCAGAACGGGGTCAGACGGCGATGACGATGGCGTGGGCGGCGGTGTCGGTGTGGGTGAGGCTGATGCGCCAGGCGGTCACGCCCCGCTCGTCGGCCAGGGCGGCGGCCTTGCCGTGGAGGCGGAGGTCGGGGGCGCCCGAGTCCTCGTCGCGCACCACCTCGATGTCGGCCAGCTCACAGGCGCCGAGGCCGACCCCCAGCGCCTTCATCACCGCCTCCTTGGCCGCGAAGCGGGCGGCGTAGCGCTCGGTGGGGTCCCGCGCGACGCTCGGCGTAGGCCTGCTCGTCGGCGGTGAAGTAGCGGGTGAGGATGCCCGGGGTCCGCTCGGCGGCCTGCCGGAAGCGGTCGAGGTCGACCAGGTCGGTGCCGACCCCGACGACCACCTCAGGCCTCGCTGCGGAAGCGATCGGCCAGGGAGGTGATCGAGGCCACCAGCAGGTCGGCGACGGGGATCTCGGCCAGGAGGTCCTCCCGGAAGGTCGGCTCGGTCTCGGTGACCGCGTCCCGCAACTGCGCGAACCGGTCGCGGTAGCCCTGCAGCACCCCCCGGGCGGTGGGGGCGGACAGGCGATCGCGGAACCGGACGTGCAGCAGGGTGAGCCCCGTGGCCTGACCGTCCTTGGTCTCGGGGATCAGGACGATGGGTCGGCCGTCGCGGCGACCCGTGGCCACCAGGACCAGGCGCTCGCTGGCGACCCGGTTCTTGGTCCCCCGCAGGCGATGGTCCTGGTCGGTGCGGGTGGGGATGCCGGCGGCGACCCCACCCCGGTCGAGGGCCACGATGGTGGCCTCGCCGCTCTCGGGCCGGCCCTCGATGCGGTACCGGGTCCAACCGGTGACCTCCGCGATGGCCGGGTCGAGGTCGGCCAGGGTGCGCAGGGCCTGGTAGGTGAGACCGTCGCGGGGGGCGCCGGCGGTCATGACCTCGCGGACCAGCGGGACCTGCAGCAGCGTCTCGTCGGTGCGGGAGATGCCCACGGTGACGGTCTTGGCCTGGTGCTTGATGGCGTCGATGGGCCGGGTCAGCTCCTCGATGGCCCGGGTCAGCGCCGCGGTCAGGTCCTCCAGGATGACCCCGGGCGTGCCCACCTTGCCGTACTCGCCCTGGTAGCCGTCGAGCGGGGTCGTCCCGAGCGCGTACCGGAAGAGGGCCGAGGCCCGGGTGGCCGTGCTGGCCTCGAGGTGGCCGTCGTAGGCCCCGCTGCGCAGGGTGTCGGCGAAGCGGGCGGCGAGGGGCTCGAACCGGGGGCGGAGGTGGTCGAGCAGCGCCTCGGCGTCGGCCCCCTCGACGTGGCAACAGTCATAAGCTCATCAGAAGAGTAGTTCTGAGAATAGTATTTTAGTAAGAACTTACCATGCTTTTCTTCAGCTTCGTTATATTTACCAATCGCAAATCCATAGGTGTAGCTTGGGGCCTCAGTATTTTGCTGGTAAGAATATATGATCTTGTCATTCTGTTGAGCCTTATTTACCAATTCTCCACTTGCAATACAAGTTTTATCAAATGGAACTGTTATATTCAGATGGAATAAGGCTTTGTCTTCAGGGATATCATTACAAATCATCCATTGACTAGTGAAATATATGGTATAGGCTTGATTATGTTCATGATCGAAAATAAGACCTATCTTAGGATGTCCATTGTAATCAATAGTTATTTCGTTTTTCAAACAGTCTCTTTTCGAACAGGTAAACAATCAAGTCATTATTAATTTTCTTAAAGCCTACCAAGTGTTCACCCCTTACATTAGTAATTTCCAGATTACCAGAATTAAAGATTACCGAATCTGCATCGCTATTTACCAGAAAATTGATTTCAACAGAACCATTTATAATTCCTTCAGTAATATTAGGTTCAATTGTTAAGTAGTAGCTCAGAACATCTAAATGACAATTTATTAAACCAGCTTCAATATATTTTGATAACAATATAATTATTGTTAAAACTAATAATATTTTTTTTAGAATTTTTGTTTTGAATAAGTTCAAATTAATGGTTTACCACTCTTTAGAATTAGAATCTTAACAAAGGATATTAAGCTTATAACGGCGTGTTAAATAACCCGTCCGCCTAAAACCAATTTATTTTTATTCAATAATAAATTATTAAATTATTTGCGAATTCGAAATATCAATTTATGAATAAGATCAATTTCTAATCTAAAGAGAACTAGGCTTTTTTTTTAATGAAATATCTTAACTACTTTTATCTGATAAGATGCCCTCATCTCTTCTGAATAAAACAGATTTATATCAGGTGACCTTCCTTAATTAAGAATTGATTTTCTAAATATAATTTAGACTTTAAAATTGATATCAAGGATTTAGGTTCCATAACCCCACCCCCCAGTTGAATCTGGTTCTTCCCGAATAGGTTAATTTCATTGCTGAATAAAAGTTTAAACCGGATTATTAAAATGATGGTACTATATAGTAGGAAAATTGGAATCTGATTTTTTATAGGAAACTTTGGAAGCGAAAATAAAGCAGCTTGTAAAGCATTGCGTGGATCAGGTTGCCTCGCATCGGTTCTTTTG
>CAVZRY010000013.1:0-4674 GCA_963777805.1 uncultured Microthrixaceae bacterium
CGCCCGCGGGGCCGGACCCCGGCCCATCGGTCACCCCGGGGGTGCTAGATATCGCCCGGCGTGCACGGAGACGTCGAGGGCCGGACCGAGGAGACCTGGATCGCGACGGCCGACGGCGTCCGGCTGGCGACCTCCCTGATCCTGCCCGCCGGCGACGGCCCGTGGCCGGTGATCCTCGAGGCCCTGCCGTACCGCAAGGACGATCTCGCGGTCTCCGAGCGGGGCGAGTACCAGCGGCTGGCCGACGAGGGCGGCTTCGCCGTGGCCCGGGTCGATGTGCGGGGCACGGGGTCCTCGGAGGGCATCGCCCACGACGAGTACCCACCCGAGGAGCATGCCGACCTCGCCGAGGTCCTCGCCTGGCTGGCCGACCAACCGTGGTCGACCGGGGCGATCGGCATGTACGACATGTCCTACTCGGGCTCCAACTCGCTCCAGCTGGCGGCCCGGCGCCCGCCGGCGCTGCACGCCGTCTGCGCGATCTACGCCACCGACGACTGCTTCACCGATGACGTCCACTACGTCGGCGGCCAGCTCCGGGCCCTCGATCTCGTCGACCACCCGACCTCCATGATCGCCGCCAACGCCCTGCCCCCGGTGCCCGCCGTCTACGGGGAGGGCTGGCGGGAGGAGTGGCGGCGGCGACTCGACCAGACCGAGCCCTGGGTGCTGCGCTGGCTGACCGAGCAGGTCGACTCGCCCTACTGGCGCAAGGGCTCGCTGCGGGACGGCACCCGGCCCCCCGATGCCGACGCCGGCTACGACCGGATCGAGGCGGCGACCATGATCGTCGCCGGCTGGGCCGACGGCCACCGCAACAACACCTTCCGGACCTTCGAGCGCCTGACCTGCCCCAAGCGCCTGCTGGCCGGGCCGTGGAGCCACATGTCGACCGCGTCCCACGCTGCCCGGCCCCCACCTCGACCTGGTGCCCGAACTCATCGCCTGGTTCGGCCACCACCTCCGGGGCGACGACAACGGCGTCGACCGGGCCCCGCCGATCCAGGTCTACGTCCGCGACTCGGTCGAGCCGGAGCCGGACCTGGCCGAGCACCCCGGCGAGTGGTGGGCGCTGCCGTCCTGGCCCCCACCAGAGCACGCCACGGCGTCCTTCCGGGTGGACGGCTCCGGTGCGCTCACCCTGCCCGGCGCCCACGACGTCGGCGAGGCGGCCTGGAGCTCCGGCGCCGGATCGCTGCCCTGGGGCCAGCCCACCGACCAGGTCGCCGACGAGGCCCGGTCCCTGCTCCTGCGCTGGCCCGCCCCGGCCCAGCCCATCGACGTGCTCGGCCATCCCCGCCTTCACCTGCGGGTCCGGTGCGACCAGCCGATCGTGACCCTGTCGGCGAAGCTGGCCGACGGCCTACCCGGTGGCGCCAGCCACCTCGTGACCCGCGGTTTCCTGAACCTGACCCACCGGGAGTCCTCCACCGAGCCGTCCGAGGTCCCCTTCGGCGAGTGGCTGGACCTGACCCTCGACCTCGACGCCACCACGTGGCACTTCGAGCCCGGCCATGAGGTGCGTCTCGCCCTCTCCCGGGCCGACTGGCCCAACGCCTGGCCGGCCCCGACCGTCGGGGTGATCGAGGTCGACCAGGCCTCGATCCAGCTCGACCTGCCCATCGCCGAACGCCCCGACCTGCCCTACCCCCGTTTCATCGACCCCCCCGGCGGCGGCGACGACCACGGCTCCGCCCTGGACGACGACGTCGAACAGCCACCGGTGCGCTGGTGGATCGAGCACGACGTCCTCGGCCGGCGTCGGACCGCGAAGGACGAGCACGGCTACCGTTACTCGGGCCGCTACGGCGCCAAGATCGTCGACACCTTCACCGGCACCACCGACGTGTCGACCGTCGACCCCGCCGACGCCGGAGCCGAAGGCACCTACCGGTGCGAGATCACCTGGCCCGAAGCCACGGTCTCCGCCTCCACCCGCCTCTCCGTGCGCAGCACCGCCGACGAGTACCAGGTCGAGATCGATCTCGACGTCACCGACGGCGACGACCTCATCGCCCGTAGACGCTGGCATGAGATCATCCCCCGCCACCTGCAGTAGCCCCGGGCATCGGGCCAGTGGTCGTCGGAGGCACCTGCGGCCTCCCCCGGGGTGAATCAGTCCGGGAAGGCACTGCGGGGCAGGCCGACCTCCCGGGCGGCCCCGGACCGCGGGCGTGATCCAACATCTGCTTCCGGCTGACGGTCCGGCGGGGCAGGACGACCTGGATGGCCAGTCCGTCGAGCAGGGCCGACAGGCGCCACGAGGCGCCGTGGGGGTCCTCGCAGTCGAACACGCCCTCGTCGACCCCCGTGGCGATCAGCGCCTCCAGGATGGCGACCCACGCGGTGTCGAACTCCGAGGAGATGGTGGCCAAAGCCTCGCTGCGGAGTGCCTCGTCCCACCAGTCGATCCAGAGGGCCCAACTCACGTCCTGACGCGACGTGGGCAGGTACTCGCGCAGGACCCGGTCCAACCGGTCGACGGGATCGCCGCCGGCCCCCATGGTCTCGCTGAGGCGGGCGACATCGGTGCTCGCCATGTGCCGGAGCATCGCCACGAGCAGCTCGTCCTTGGACGAGAAGTGGTAGTGGACCAGGCCCGAGCTGATGCCGAGGTGGGTGGCCACGTCGGCTACCCGCAGGTGGGCCAGGCCCCGCTCCAGCGCCACCTCCTGGGTCGCCTCCAGGATCTGGGCCCGACGCTCGTCGACGTCCTTGCGGGTGCGGGCCACGGTGCTCAGTCTGACCGGCTCAGCGTCGCGAACAAGAGCTGGTGCCCGTGGTGCGCTGCTCTGCCCCGCGGCGCACCGCTGCAGCCCATGGTGACCAACCACGACGGTCGCCCCGAATGGGCGCCGGGCACTCCCGGTGTCGGCCACACTGCCGGCCGGGGCCCTCCGGGTGCTCGGCCCCCGACGCCGCCGCCCTCGACCCCGACACCGACCTCGACCTCGACCCCCAGGGAGAACCCCACCGATGGCCGATGCCCGAGCAGATGTACATCGACGGACAGTGGGTCGACGCCGCCGACGGCGCCCGCTTCGACACCGTCGACCCCGCCACCGGCGAGGTGCTGGCCACCGTCCCGGCCGGGGCCGCCGAGGACGTCGACCGGGCCGTGCGGGCGGCCCGCCGGGCCTTCGACGACGGCACGTGGGGCATCGCGGTGGCCGAGCGGGACCGGGCCGACCTGCTCTTCAGATCGCCGCCTCGTCCGGCGCGAGCACCGACGAACTGGCCGGGCTCGAGATCCGCGACTGCGGCAAGCCCTCGAGGACGCCGTGTGGCGACATCGAGGAGTCGGCGTTCATGTTCGAGTACTACGCCGGCTGGGCCACCAAGATCAGCGGCGACATCCCGCCCGTCGGCCCCGACGCGATGAGCCTCATCGTCAAGGAGCCCGTGGGCGTGTGCGGCCTGATCGTGCCGTGGAACTACCCGATGCTCATGGCCGCGCAGAAGGTGGCCCCGGCGCTCGCCGCGGGCTGCACCGTGGTGCTCAAGCCCGCCGAGCAGACGCCGCTCACCGCGCTCGGACTGGCGCCGGGCCGCGGACGAGGCGGGCGTGCCGGCCGGCGTGCTCAACGTGCGTCACCGGCCTCGGCGCCGGAGGCCGGCCAGCCCGCTGCTCGACGCACCCGGGGGTCGACAAGATCCGCTTCACCGGCTCCAAGGAGATCGGGCAGCACGATCATGCGCACGTGCGCCGACTCCGCTGAAGCGGGTCACCCTCGAACTCGGCGGCAAGAGCCCCAACATCGTGTTCGCCGACGCCGACCTGGCCGCGGCCGATCCCCGGCACGCGCCTGGGGATCTTCGGCAACCAGGGCGAGGTGTGCTCGGCGGGCAGTCGGGTCTTCGTCGAACGGCCCGTCTACGACGAGGTGCTGGCCGGGATGGTCGACGCGGCCAAGGAGATCAAGGTCGGCTCGGGCCTCGACCCGGACGACCACGATGGGCCCGCTGGTCTCGGCCGCAGCAGCGCGACCGGGTGCAGGGCTACATCGACTCGCGGCAACGACCGAGGGGGCCAACGCTGGCCTACGCCGGCGAGAGCCCGACCGACCCGGCCCTGGCCGGCGGCTACTTCGTGCCGCCCACCATCTTCGAGGCCGACCACCACGACCTGCGCATCGCCCGCGAGGAGATCTTCGGCCCGGTCGCTGACGGTCCTGCCCTTCGACGACGTCGACGAGGTCGTCGGCTCGCCAACGACACCGAGTACGGCCTCGCCGCCGCGGTCTGGACCCGCGACATCGGGCACGGCGCTCCGGACCGCCCGGGCGCATCCGCGCCGGCGTCGTGTGGATCAACGACTCCCAGCCCGCGCCGAGCGAGGCGAGCTGGGGCGGCTACAAGCAGAGCGGGCATCGGCCGCGAGCTCGGCCCTACGCGCCTCGACGCCTATCCTCGAGTCCAAGCAGATCTACATCAAGCTCTCGTAGCCCAGGATCGTGGACCGCTGGACCTTGGAGTTCGTGGCGCTCCAGGCTCCTATACTGACTGGTCGATCAGTAAGAAGCCCGTTCCTGGGCAACGAGGCGTGATCTCCCGGGGCTACCGTCCCGGCCGTTCGCGGGTGACGAGGACGCCGTCACCCGCTTCGATCGCCTGATGACCCGGACCTGCTGCGACGGGGCCCTTCCCGCGCACGTGCCGTTCCCGAACGACCGC
>CAVZRY010000014.1:0-48560 GCA_963777805.1 uncultured Microthrixaceae bacterium
CGGAGCCGGATATGCCTGGCTTGCCGGCCAGGGTTGTGACCTTGCCACTGGCGATCTCGACCTTTCTAATAGTATGATTCGAGGTATCGGCTACGTAGAGATTAATTCCGTCCGTGGCTAAATCCCTGGGGTAATTAAATCTCGCAGCCGTTCCAATGCCGTCAGCTGAACCGTCGCTATTTTGCATTCCGGCCAGAGGCGAGATCATATGCACCGAGCGCAGTATGCCCGATCGGAAGAGGATACCCCTGTACAGCGCCTCCCATGAGTGTGGTGCCGGGAACAGCCGAAACAACAGGCGTCGATTCCGTACTTTCACCGGTGCCGGTCACTGCGGTAACAACATAATAGTAGCGCGTTTTGTTGGTAAGACCGTCATGGAGTGCAGGGCTGGTGACGTCGGCTATCTTCGTTCCAGAGGCTTTCGTGGCTTGTGCTGCAGTTGTTGACCAGAGATATTGTAGAGGACATCGCGTTTTTGACCGAGGCCCAGCTCAGCGATATCTGCCCATCCCCGGCGGTGGCGACGACGTTCGTCGGTGCGGCAAAGGGGACCGCATTGAACGGCACAGAGGTTAGTCCGGCAACGTATAGGTCAGGGAAGTAGGCTGTTGTAGTCCGAGTTAATGGTCTCACTCATAATACCGGCAATTGCCAGGCGGTTTCCCACGGACATACTGTTTGCAGGAATGCTCGTACTCGTCACGTCCGAGGACAGATTGAGCAAATAGTTGTCCGAAGGCCAGATCAGTTTGCTGGGATCGCCAGCATCCAGAACGCCAGCAACATAGGCGAGGTCAGTATATGATGTGACATCCGACCAGGTCAGCGTGTGAGGGTCGCCGACATACCACGAAGCGCCTGACTCGGGAGATGTTATGCGAGGATAGATGGCGAACTGGGTAGCGGAAGTTATATAGGATTTCCCATCGATCGTCACGGAAAGAGTGATCCTCTCGCCGGGCGAAACAGAGAGATATCCCTGATAGATCCCGGCAGAAGCGTTGTACGTCAGGTTCACTCCATTTATGTCTACCGTCGCATTAGAGATTTCAGCACCGTTCGCATCGTTCCAGATCTCGACGGTGGCAGAGCTGTTGCAACCTGATGGTGCGAATCCCGGGGGGACATCTGCTGGGGAGAAGCTGTCCAACTCTGCAAGAATGACGGCAGGACAGGAAGTACCTGGTTTGATCCGCCACCACTCGTACAGGATGTGTTTATCGTGAGAATAAAAACTATCAGTGTAAGAAGTTTGTGAAAGTTAAAGTTATAGCATCTGCAATAATTGATAATTCTCATGGTTAAGACGCTCCTATCCCGATAAATCAAAATAATTGGGGTCGCTTGTATATACTTGTTATCCTTGGCAAGGTCAAAGAAGTGACCCTTTTAATTTCCTGACGCGCCGCCTTTTGGCGCGTCGCTGTAGACCCACAGGTTAATTCTTGGCCGCGCGCCTTTTAAAAGGGGCAATCCATTGCAGCGTGCCTGAAATCTCGTCAATCTGGTCTTCGAGCACCGAAATTGATTTCGGAGCGGACCGACATCCATGATAGTGTTCGATTCTTTTACTGTAAACGCCATCATTAATTTCAATTACAACCGAGGGTGCATCGGTGAAATCATAACAGTTGCAGCAATTATGTGGAAGGTCATAAAAGTTTGAGGATTGTATGGCAGCTTTAAGGCGAGAGATGCTGTCAGTGTCGATCGCGCCTTCGTGCAGTCCTGTTTCCTTGGTGTAATAATCCCCTCGAAAAAGAACTTTTCCGTCCGGGTATATCGCGGTTTCATAGACTGGGCAGTATCCTAAGCACATGCCCCGATGCATTCGAATCCAAGGGGCTGGTAGTCCTTCTCCTAACGGTGGCACCGGTTTCACGGGGCTGCATGCTACGATGGAGTGTAGGAAGATTAGCGATGCAAAGAATCGCAAAAACATCGACCGCCTAAGCGTGTTGACAAGCTGAATCACAATATTGCTGCCTCCGATACTGTATTTCATATTCATGTTTACCCAGTATTTAACAACCTGCTGATGCACTCATGGATTTTTCCTCAGACTAACGCGCGGATGTAGGGCGCGTTTCATTAGCGACCCACACGATCCGTTTGTTGGTATTGCCGTTTAAAAGCTTCGTTCTTATTAGCATACAGATAAGAGCAACCTGGTTCGCTTCTTACTCAATGGTTTTAATCGTTTCAAAATAATCAATACAAACTCGATTCCCGAAGATATAGGGATACAGATGACGGATTTATTGATACCGCGCACCATAATATGGTGTAATGCTCCGGGGACATCTAATCGCGCTTGCCTTGGCATATTGTCAGTCCCCTTTCTATCCCTGCGCTGTCAATCCTACATAGACGAGTGATCACCCTAAAACCGCCACGCAACTTCCAACAACGTCCCTATGTGTCCCCCGACTCCATACCTTCCCTCACGGGAACGCACGCGGGCTTCGCTACCGACCTGCTGGCTAGCTTTAGTCGGGTGGGACTTGAGGTTATACGCTCTCACCCTCTGGACAACAGTGACAGATTTCATCGCGCCTCACGGCGGGATTCTCGCTCTCTCGGGCTTACCTTGACGCAACGAGCCGCTGGTTGGACAGTCAACGCCATTTTTAATTATCTCTGCATTGTTCAAAAAGTAGCTTGTCCCTTTTTACTTACTCCCACGCTTTCGGCTACGACCGAACAGAACTTTCAGCGACTTCCATGCGCCCAGTACTGCAGTAACACCAGCGAGGATTGCCGCGACAACCTTAAGCCAGTCAGGCAAAGATTTGAGTACATCAAATATCCCACCGGCCCCTATATAAACGGTGACCTCTCTGTATTCGGTGGTCGGTTTTAGTGGTTCGGGTTTTCCTCGACTGTTTATCATTACGACAGTTGTCTTTATGATAAGCTTTTTCTTTCCATAATCCCTGGCAGTTATTTCCCAGTCCCACGTTGCGACTGCGTCATCCACAATGGGCTGATCACTCTGAGAGAAGAGGGGTTTGATGTCGAAGCCTTCTCCTGTTAGTTCGGCTGACATACGCTTACCGACAAACGGGTAATAGTCGATGACTTGGAGCTTCTTAGAACCTTTTGCTTTTAATGCCACCTCATGGGGAGTTTGTGCGGACTTTGGCTGCGACCCAGACGGAGGTTCTGAAGTCGGGCCGATGAGCTGGGCCTGGATCATCCGAGCGACGTCCCGGCTGGTCACGCCGTCGAGCAACTCGAGGCCCCAGGTCCCCAGTAGGGCGTCGTAGGCCGCCGCCAGTCGCCCCATCGTGGACTCGTAGTACGCCTGGAGGATCTCCGGGAACGGTGGTTCGCGCAGGACCTCGGTCATCAGCAGGCCGAAGCGCATCCGGACCGTCTCCTCGGACAGGACCCGGTCCAGGTCGTGCCGAGCCAGATCGTGGACGAAGGCCTCGAGGTCGGCCGGGGCGTCGTGACGTCGGGGGAGCACCTCGGCCCCGTCCGCCGCGGGGCCCCGTCCCGGGTCCAGCAGCCACCGGACGAGATCCTGGACGTACTCGGACTGGGTCTCCCAGTGGCGGTAGAAGGTCTGCCGGTGAAAGCCCGCCCGCTCCGCCAGTGCGCCCGCCGTGAGGCTCCTCAGCAGGCCCGTCGACCGGGCGCCATAGAGCCGCACGCCGGCCTCGAGCATCTCCTCCCTGGTCGTCGCCATCGCCCTTCCGCCCTGCTGCTCTCGACCGGCGCCGAGTGCTCAACGGTAGAGATAGCCCCGAAGCGTGACAGGCGTGGCCAGAAGCCCCAGGAGTGACCCGATCAGGTCACTCCTGGGTGCCCGGCGCCGCTCGAGGGAAGACGTCGGCGATCAACCGCCCGAGGCTGCGGTGGTCCTCGGGCCGGGCCACCAGCAGGACGAGCAGGGCGACCACGATGACCTCGTAGTCGTCGAGGTCGGCCGACGCGGGATCGACGAGACGACGAAGCGCGACACCCGTGGCCAGCGCGGTCACCAGCCCGGCGACCGATGCCGGGGTGTAGGGCTCCCGGACCTTCATCCCCCACACGTCGAGCATCACCTGGGACGCGTCCGCCAGTTCCACGTTGAGGCGCCACAGCTCCTCCCGCAGCGCGTCGACCACGACGTCGCCCCCCGGGGCGAGGCCGGCAGCCAGGGTCAGGATCCGGGCCTGGGCCACGTCGGGCTGACCCAGGTGCGTCTCGAGGTTCACCCGCACGATCCGGCCGATCAGCTCCGGGAGGTCGACCGCCCCTTCGGCGATCGCGTCCGCCCCGGCCCGCAGCATCTCCGAGGTCGCCGGATCCGAAGGATTCAGGTGCACCAGGCGCTCCGCGACCAGTCGTCGGTGGTACTCCGCCAGCGAGCCGAACGCGTGGCGGAACGAGCCGGTGCTGGCCGGACCCAGGGCACACCCGTCCTCCCTGGTGGCCTGCAGCACCTCCACGCGGGACGGAAGGGTCTCCGCAGCCGATCTCCTGGCCATCGCGACGAGCCCGGCATCCAGCAACTGCTGGGCCCGCTGCTCCCCTTTGGCGGATCGCCGACCGGCCGTCCCGGCCTGAGGCCCTTCCCCCGGCCCACCCCTGACCGCCCTCGTCGCCATCGCCATCCTCCCCGTCGGGCGCCCGGACCCGCCGACCTGGCACCTTCTACCTAGCGGACCGATGCCCGTCCTCGCGCCTCATTGCTACACCAGGAGTTGACGGGCGCCGTCCGACCGGTGCCTGGCTATCCCGAGGGGGCACTGCCCTTGCATGCCCGCTGATAGAACTCGGTCACTCTGTTCGCCACAACGGAAACGACGAACTCCCGTTCAGCGAGGGCGCGGCACCGGGCGCCATGAGTCTCCATCCAACCTCGGTTCCGGTGCGCCGTGAGGATCTGGCCTGCCGCTTCCTGCAGGTCATCAGAAAGCACTAACCCGACGTCGTTCTGCTCGAGCATGCCGGGAGGTAACAGCCCTTCGAAAGCGCTACGGGACGACCCAGGAACATGGCCTCGGCGATGGAAACGCCGAAGGCTTCCACCGCGAGGTCTGCACGTAGATCGTCGCATCCCGGAACGCCTGCCACTTGGCGGCGCCGAAGACTGGTCCACGAACGCGGACACTGCCCGCAGGAAAGCGATCGGCCAGAGTCCTGAGGATGAATTCGTCCTGGCCGGTGCACACAACTCGAGACGGGCTCCGGGGCCATCTCAACGAGGTGGCCGAACACCCCCAGTAGCCGATCCAGACCCTTGTGCTCCAGAACGTACCGACCGAGGTAGAGCAACTGAATGCGGTCCATCCGCATTGGGGCCTTCTGCTGGGCTTCTTCCTTCGGGACGTTCACCGGGTTGGGGATCACGTCGACCAGCCCGTCAAAGCCCATAGATTCGATATCAGCTAGCTCGGGTCCGGCGACAGCGATGATACCCGCGGACTTAGCTACCATCCTCCGCTCAAAGAGCATTAGATACAACGACTTCTTCACCCGGCCATGACGAAGAATATTGATATTGTAACCACCATTGGGCGTTAGTACATACGGTAGCCTGCAACCGGCCAGGATCTGGGCTGTGCGCGTGTTGAACGGAATGAACACACTGTGGATGTGGAAGACGTCAATCTGATCGACATTGCGGCGGAGAAGCCGAACGAAGGCCGTGGGCAGGTTGAAGGAGTTGAGTTGACCGGGGTAACGGCGGTGATGAATACCGTTGTCGTCTGTGACCTGTTCCGTGGTCGTACCCAGGGAGTAGAACCACACGTTGTGGCCCTGGCGAACGAGCTCCGTTGCCAGGTGAAAGGCTGAAGTGCTCACCCCATCTACAGACTCTTCTGCGTAGGCTCCGATGAAGGCGATGTTCATGTCGCGCCCGTAAACCGGGAAAACCCCTCAAGCGTGGGTGGTACCCTCTCGTTGGGAACCATGAGCCACCACCGCATCGGATGGGGTCGGGTGGGCCGGTGTTCATTCATTGCCATTCGCCGCAGTATCCGACCCACCCTCGGCCCCGGGTACTCCGAGTCGAGTCGGGTACGACTGTAGCATTCCAGAACATGGTGTGTCGCCGAGAAACCCTGAGAGAGCCCTCGTGCGATGAGCGGGTCGATGAAATCGTGGAGCTCGACGAGGATGGTCGTCCGTGCCAACTGTGGCACCCGAACCGGGTCCAGAAGCTCGGCCTCACACCCCTCACAATCGAGCACCAGAACCGACTCATCACCAACAAGAGCACAGAGGCGCTCGGTCGACAGGGGTCCCTCGATCTCCAGCTGAGCATCCACGCCGTTCATTTTCGCTAGCCGACCACAGATGCGGCGAGCGTGTCCATCGACATCAGATGCGTAGACAATGCAGTTCGGAATTCTCAGAGCGAAACCAGCAGCGTAGTAGCCCTCAGCGGAGCCAATTTCGACAAGGCGACACGGGCGCAGGCTGATCAAGTACTCAACGGCATCCCAGAGTTCCTTCTCGTAAGTTCCCAATACATAGGGATACCAGGTGCCCCAGGAGACCTCCGTTGTGAAGTGCATCCCTTGGAACGGGCCAGAGAGCACCTGCGGTGTGCGAGTCGGGGCTAAGACTCGAGAGAGGCGCCATTGGCAGACGCGATCGCGAGGGACCCGCACAAGCCGTACCGCCTTTCGGGCAAGCTCGGGCACTCCCGCCGTGGAGCGCCCCGTGCTTTGCGTCAGCAGGTCCTCCGGCACGACGTTGCCGACGCGCCCTCGCGACACAGGCCCGTTCTCGCGGAACGCCAACCGGCCGAAATGGTCGACGAGCTCGTCGGCCAGGTTGTCCCAGGTGTGCTCGGCCGCCGCCGCCCGCCCCGCGTCGGACGCATGCTGCCAACGCTCGGGATCGGCGAGGAGCGCCACGACCCCTGCGCCCAGAGCGTCGGCGAGGCCCTCGCCCCGCTGCAACGGGACCTTGACCCCCGCGGCGGCGGGCATGAAGTCACTGACCCCGTGCACGTCGAGCGCCACGACGGGCAGCCCTCGGGCCATCGCCTCGAGGACCTGCACGCCGAAGGACTCACGGAGGCTCGAGAAGAGCAGGACCGAACTGGTGTCGTAGTACTCGATGACCGTGGGCAAGGGCACCTGACCCAGCCGGTGGACCGAACCGACCAGGTCCAGCGCTTCGATCCGGGCCGTGGTGTCGGCATCGTCCAGCCCACCGCCGAGCATGACGAGCCGGGCCGAAGGCACCGATCGACGGACCGTGGCGAAGGCCGACAGCGCCAGGCCCACGCCCTTTCGAGGGATGTTCCTGCCCACCCAGAGGACCGTCGGTGCGTTCGGCGGCGGGGCCGAGCGCTCCTCCTGGACGATGACCTCGGGCACGATGGCGTTGTCCAGGCAGAGCTCCACCCGGGAGGCCCCCAGGGCTCGGCATCGCTCGGCCGTCTCGGTGTTGGTCACCAGGACGAGATCGGCGGTCCGAATCGTGCGGCGCGCTCGCGGGTTGAACCGCAGCAGGTGCTTCAGCGCCCCGTTCCGCCCCGCCTCGATGCGCCAGGACGCGCCGAACCACTGGCGCAGGACCTCCGGTGAGGTCTGACCGCCACCCAGAGGCCCGAAGACGAACGGCTTGTCGAGTCGAGCGAGGCTGGAGCCCCAGAAGAGGCTGCCCCAGGTCAGGTGGTGCACCACGTCGAAGTCGTGTTCGGCATCGAGGGCGAGCGCGGCCTCGTGACAGCGTCGTTGCCAGGCGAGGTAGCCGGCATAGACGCGGCGCCGGCCGGAACGGAATCCCTGCGGTGGCGCCCCATCGACGTAGTGGAAGGTGAGACCGTCACGGGGACCCTCAGCCTCGATCTCGGCCCGCCACACCTCGTCGGTGATGACGTGCACCTCGACCCCTCGCGGCCAGGGCCGTGGGCAGGTGCCATCCGGTGCTGCGTTCGCTGCCCTCGGCCGGCGAGGCCTGATACGCCCCGATGAGCACCTTGAGCATGGTGAGCGGATGGTACCGGCCGTCGGTTGGAGCACCCCGAGCAGGACCGGTCCGGCCGGCGGATCGTAGAATCACCGCTGCATGTGCCGGCGATCCGTCCCCTCGCGTCCGAGGTCGGTTCGCGTGGGCATGCGGTGCGGGCGCCTCGGACCTGGCGAGTAGCCGCCATGCCCATCGAGACGCTGGTTCTCGGCGCCGGCCTCCCTGTTCTCCTCGCGCTGCTGTGCGTGGCCTTCGCCAGTCGACCGACGGCCGCCGTGCCCGCGCTCCTGCTCGTGGAGCTGGGCACCGCCACCGGCGTGGCCCCCGCCATCGGCCTCGGCGCGATAGCCCTCTATCCCGGCGACCTGCTGGCCGCGGCATTGGCCGTCGCCGCCGCCATTCGCTGGCGGCACCGGGCCGGGGACCGGCACCTGAAGCGGCCTGCTCCTGGCCTTCATCGCCCTCCTGTCGCTCAGTGTCGTCCGTGGCGTGGTGGCCTTCGGCCTCGAGGAATCCGTGGCCGCCGCACGCGAGCTGCTGGGGTTCGCGACCGCCGCCGCCTTCTTCAGCACGGTGAGCACCACGCCGCGACTGATCCGATCGGTCAGGACCTGGCTGCTGGCGGCGTCGGCGGTGGTGCTGGTCGGCGCCCTCGGCTTCTGGGTCGAGCGTGGACTCGGGACCTACCAGGGGTCAGGGGAGCGGGCGCTGAACGGCCTTCAGGCGCTCGTCGTGCTCCTGGCCGTGGTGGTGACGATCATCTTCCCCCTGTTCCGCGGCCCGATCCTCCGGTGGGCCGCTACCGGCCGCGGGCGTGGTCGTCCTCGTGTTGTCGACCCAACGAACGGTCTGGGCCGCCGCCGTGGTGGCCACCGCCGTGCTCCTGAGTGACCCGCCCGAAAGGTCGGGCCCGAGCCGAAGTCAACCGCACCCGGCTCGTGGCGTTGGGCGCGGTGCTCGCCGTCGTCCTCCTCGTCGCGGCCGGCCCGCAAGGCGCGAGGAGCGACCTCACCACCGGCTACGAGCGGGCCACCGGTGAGGAGACGACGTTCAGTTGGCGCCTCGAGGGGTGGTCCGAACTGATCGACCGCCAGTTCTCCGGGACGCTGCTCGATCTGATGATCGGCTCCCCCAGCGGCACCGGAGAGACACGGCTCATCAACGGACGCTCCGTCGAAGTCGCCGCCCACAGCATGTACGTCTCGACCTTCACCATGACCGGGATCATCGGGATCGCTCTTCTCGTCTGGGCCTATCTCGCCGCCTTCGTCGCCTGCCGCCGACGGCTGCTCTCGAACTCGACCTTCGTCGCTCAGGCCGCCGTGCTCTTCATGGTGCTGTTGGCCCTCGACCTCACCTACTTCGTCGGCTATCCGTCGGCCGCGATATCCGGACTCATCCTCGGGCTGGCGTGCGGCCTCACCGGAATCGCCATCCAAGGTCCGGCGTCCTGCGGGCCCGGACAAGAGCGCGGTGGGCGAATCCGACGAGGCCGACACCGACGAGGCCGAATCCGACGAGGCCGAAGCCGACGACACCGACGCCGACGAGGCGTCCTCACCGCCTGCCCGAGAACGGGCGCCGGCCCGTACCCTGATAGCCGACCCGTTCCACCTGCTCACTGGCCCAGAGTCCTCACCGCCGGCCCAGGGCTAGCGTTGCCGTCGGCGATCCCCGGCGTCGCGGTGGGACCCCGCAGCCCGAAGGAGCCGAGCCGCAGATGACAGAGTTGGCGAAGGACGCCCCGATCTTCGTGGCCGGCCACTCGGGGCTGGTGGGCTCGGCGCTCGTCCGTCGCCTCGAAGCCGAAGGCTTCACCAACCTGATGGTGGCGCGCCGCGACCAACTCGACCTGCGGGATCAGGCGGCGGTGCACTACTGGTTCCGGGCCCACCGGCCCGAGTACGTGTTCTTGGCCGCGGGCACGGTCGGGGGCATCGTCGCCAACGCCACCCGGCCGGCGGAGTTCCTCTACGACAACATGATGATCCACGCCACCGTGGTCGAAGCCGCCCGCGAGTTCGACGTGCGCAAGCTGCTCTACCTGGGCTCGTCCTGCATCTACCCCCGTCTGGCCGATCAACCCATCGGTGAGGACGCCCTGCTCACCGGGCCGCTGGAGCCGACCAACGAGGCCTACGCCGTGGCCAAGATCGCCGGCATCAAGCTGTGCGACGCCTACCGGGCGCAGTACGGCTGCAACTTCGTCTCGGCCATGCCCACCAACCTCTACGGGCCCCACGACAACTTCGACCTGACCTCGAGTCACGTGCTGCCCGCCCTGCTGGCCAAGTTCCACGCCGCCAAGGTGAACGGCGACGCCACCGTCGAGGTCTGGGGCAGCGGATCGCCCCGGCGCGAGTTCCTCCACGTCGAGGACCTGGCCGACGCCTGCCTCTTCCTCATGCGCCACTACGACGCTCCCGGCCCCATCAACGTCGGCACCGGCAAGGACCTGACCATCCGCGCGCTGGCCGAGATGATCGGCGAGGTGGTGTACCCCGAGGCCGAGCTGGTGTTCGACCCGACCAAGCCCGACGGCTCGCCCCGCAAGGTGCTCGACGTGAGCCGCCTGCGGGACCTCGGCTGGTCACCGACCATCGAACTGCGGGAGGGGATCGTCCGCACCTACGAGTGGTTCCTGGAGAACCGAGAGCCGGCCTCGACGCGCCACGCCGACGACGGCGACCGATTGGTCGCCCCTTGACCGGTCAGGGGTCGCGGCGACGGGGATGACGCCCGAACCGGCACAGCTGTGACGGAGGCCGGCCCCGAGGACCCCGAAACCGAGATGGTGGCGGCGACGTCCGCCCCGTACGGCGAGGACGTCGAACCCCTCGGGATCCGAACGTTCCACGGGGTCAAGTGGTCCTACCTGTCCACCATCGGCTCGTTCGTGGTGCAGATGGGCTACACGGCCACGATCAGCCGCCTGATAGGTCCCGGCACCTTCGGCACGCTGGCGCTCGCTCAGGTCGTCCTGCGGTTCGGCACGTACTTCTCGCAGTTGGGCATCGGCCCGGCCATCGTCCAGAAGCGCGACCTGGAGCGCGACGACATCCAGGTCGCCTTCACGGTGTCGACGCTCCTCGGCGCCTTCTTCACCCTTGGTTTCATAGCCCTGGCGCCCTTGACCGCATCGTGGCTGAGAGACCCGGACCTGGCCGACGTGGTCGCCTGGATGGCACCGGTCTTCCTCCTGTCCGGCCTGGGCGCTGTGGCCAACGCGCTCGTGCGCCGCCAACTCCGCTTCCGGGCGCTCGCCGCCATCGACTTCGGGTCCTACGCCATCGCGTATCCGCTGGTCGGCGTCGCCTTGGCGTGGGCGGGCGCCGGCACCGCGAGCCTGGTCGCGGCGGCCATCACCCAGGCGGCATTGCTGTCCGGGTTCAGCTGGCTGGCCGCGCGGCACCGGCTCCGTCCGAAGTGGGTCAGGTCTCGAGTGAGGAGCCTCGTGCACTTCGGTGGTTGGGTGTCGGTCACCGGCTTCATGGACTTCCTCGGCGGCAACGCCGACACGTTCGCCGTCGGTCGGTTCTCGGGGACGGCGACGCTCGGGCAGTACAACCGGGCGACACTGCTCGTCGGCCTGCCCGCGTACCACGTGGTGAACAACGCCAACCGGGTGCTCCTCCCGAGCTTCAGCCGCATCCAGGCCCAAGAGGACCGGTTCCGGGTGGCGTACGTCGGCGGGATGGCGCTCCTGCTGGCCTTCGTCATCCCCATGGTGGCGGTCACCATCGCCCTGGCCGCGCCGATGGTCGCGGTGCTGTTCGGGCCGCAATGGCAGTTCGCGGCCACGCTCATCCCCTACGTCGCCATCGGCGCCACCCTCGATCGGCTCATCAGCTTCCCGGCGATCCTCACCGAAGCACGCGGCCGGGTGCGGACCATGGCCGCCATCCAGTTCGTCCACCTCGTCGTGGCGGTGGCGCTGGTTGCTCGGTGTCGTCGCCCGGGACGGCGGGGTGAAGGAGCTGCGCGCTGGCCTGGGCGTTCGGGCAGGCGGTCACCTATGCCATCTACCTGCTCTACATGCAGCAGCAACTGCAGCCCGACGCCCGGCATCTGGCCCGGGCCCACGCGGAGTGCATCCTGCTCTCGTTGGCGGCCGCGGCACCGGCCGTGCTGTTCGACCACCTGGGCTCACTGCCCGCGCTCGCCCAGGTGCTGGGCGGCGGCCTGCTCGGGACCTTCGCCTACCTGGCGGCGCTCGCGCTGGTCCCCGGGCTCTCGCTCGCGCCGCGAGCTCAACCGGCTGGGGCTCGAAGCGACGCTCACGAACCGGTTCGGTGCCTGGGTGCCCCTTCGCTTCCGGTCCCCGACCTGACCCCACGGGTCCTTCCGTAGAACACGAGGTCGGTCGCAGCGCGTCGCGACGCCCCCGTCGCGCGTGGAGGTCGTGAGCGAGGCCGGCCGGCAACTGGTGGTCGGGGCCGAAGGGGATTCCCCGGGAGAAGGCTGCCGCGGGCCCCCCCGTGGCCTCGGTCGGAGGTGGTGATCCGTGGTCCCAGATGCTGAGCTCACCGTCCACCTCGAAGAGACTCGGACCGTGCCAGAGGTAGGGAGCGGAGCCGAGCGCGGCCGCCCACATGCTGAAGGAGGACCGCGAACAGATGAACAGGTCGCAGCGCGAGAGGGCGAGGAGATCGGCGGCGGGCGAGGTCCGGGCAGGCGGGGGAAGGGCCTGCGGGACCGCCGCGAAGAACGCCCGGAGCTCATCTGGGGTTCCGTCGCTGAACACGTGGACGGCCACGGGCCCATCGACGAGACCGACGACGGCGTGGACCGCGTCGATGAACCACCGCATCGGTAGGAGCGAGTTCCAGGGACTCTGTGGACCCGGTCCGTCACCGGGGACATCGAGGAAGTCGCCCCGCCGCAGGTGGACACCGATCCTCAGGGCCTCGACCGGAGCGGCCCGTTCGATGGCCGCCACGTGGCGAGCGGCGTCCCGGGCCGCCCAGCAGGCGGGCCTCGACCAGGGGAAAGCCCGGCGAGGGGGGCCAGTCCCCCCCACAGCCCGCCCGTGCGGATGACGGGAGGAGGCCGCTCGTCCCAGCCCTGCCGCCTGGGCGTGCGCCCGGACCGAGTCGTCGAAGTAGTACCGGCCCGTCGACCCGATGGGCGGCCTCGTCGAACCCGTTCCGCCGCGCCGCCAAGGTCGCGGCAGCGTTGCGCAGGACGTCCAGACGGCTCGCCCGGAAGAGGTGGTGATAGCCCCGACGGTTCAGGCCCCAGGCCGGCGGAGCGCCACACCGCCGAGCACCTCGGCGGCGATGAGGCGCCTTGGCCCACCCGATCAGCTCGTTGCCGAGGCCGGCGCCCTGCCATCCGATCCGTTCGGGGACGACGACAGGACGAGGCTGCCGCCGGGCATCGGCGAGCTCCCGGACCCAGACGGACGGTCGACCCCTTCGCCTCTACCGCATGGCTACCGACGATGCTCACCCCGATCCGGTCGTGGCGTCCGCGAAGAAGGCATTGTGGCGTGATTCACGACGTACGAATACCCCTTCTCGGCCAGGAACTCCACGATCTCGTCGCGGCGGTTGCGGGTCAGGCTCGCCACTTCGGCCACGATGATCCTCGGCCGCCCCGTCACCCAGTCGACACCCTGCAGCACTTCGATCTCGAAGTCCTCGGTGTCGGTGAAGAGCACGTCCACCGGGGACTCGAGCAGCGAGGAGGTGATGTCCGAGATGGTCACGACGGGCACCTGCTCCTCGGAGATCAGTCGCGCGCTCCCCTGTTCCACCAGACGGAGCATCTCGGCCTCGGAGAGGGTCGACAGCACGTGCGGCTCCATGAGGAAGAACCGAAGGGATGCGGGCTCCGGGCCACAAGCCACCGAGAGGCAGGTGTCCCGCGGTCGGTGCCTCCGCTGCAGCCGCGCCAGCCAGTCCGTCGGCTCCACGGTGACCCCGCTCCAGCCGCGCCGATACAGGAGATAGGAGTTGCTCAGGACCCACGGGTGGTTGGCGCCGACATCGATGTAGGTCCCCCGGGGGGGGATGTCGAAGTGCTCGAGCAGCAACCGGTCTTCGCCGTCCTGGGAGAAGCTCCCCCTCGCGACGCCCCGGGCCTTCGCCCACTGCCACTTGAGACGACGAGCGGGGCCGAGCAGGCCGCATCGGGTGAGTTGGGTCGTCAGCCGGCTCGCACCACGTCCCCGTCGCCCCAGCGTCGCGATGAACCGGACGTACGGCGAGATGAACACGGCCGGCCAGGCGATGCCGCCGTGGTGCCGGGTGAGGCGAAGCCACTCCCGGGGGGGAATGCCCTTTTGGGACCTCAGCTCCCGAACCCGGTCCGCGGCCGGTAGGGAGGGGTCCAGGAAGGTGCCCTCCAGGGCATTCGGCTCACACCGCCCGACCCATCCACACGCGAGCCAGACGGCGATCCCGGACTTTGCGCAGCGCAACCCGTAGTCGATGTCGGCCATGGCGTGGCGGTACCGCTCATCGATGCCGCCCACGCGCTCCACCGCGCTCACCGGGATGAGGACCACGTTCCCGTTCATCGTCGCGCAGCGCTGCGGTACGTCGCCGGGCTCCTGCAGCGTGAAGCGCATCCGTCGGAGCGCGCTGGTCTGTTGCACGCCCGAGTAGCTGGTTCGGCCTCGGGAATCCCTCGTCGCCCCCACGATGACCGTCGGGGCGGAGCCCGACGTCATCAACTCGTCGTGGGTGGCCAACAACCGAGCCAGGGCGTCGGCCTCGAGGGTGACGTCGTCGTTGAGCCAGAGCAGGAAGTCGGGCGCGTCGAGGAGCGCGTGTCGCTCGGCGAGGTGCATCGCCCCGGCCCAGAAGAGATCTCCCCGCCCGGGTAGCACCCGGGTCGCCGGGAACTCCCGCTGCACCGCTTCCGCGGTGCCATCGGTGGAACCGTCGTCCACCAGATACACGTTGACCTCGGCGTCGGTCACCACTTGGGCGGCGAGGCTGCGGAGGCACGACAGCGTCGCCTCGCGGCGATTGTGACTGGCGATCAGAACGCCCACGGTTCGCCTCGGTGGCTCACCGTTCGGATGCTTCCGAGCCAAACTCTGGCCGAGATCCTGGCGCGCTATGACCGGTTTACTGCTCCTCAACTCGTGAAGATCGACACCGACGGACACGATGTCGGCATTATCGACAGTTCGCTGTCGCTACTCGCCTCGATCAAGCCGGTGTTGTTCTTCGAGTTCGACCCAGCTTTGACAACGGAGGTGACGGGTGGTGATGCCCATAGGGTGTTCGAGGAACTCCGGCAGATTGGCTACTCCAGGGCACTGTTCTTTTCCAACACAGGTGAGCTTCTCTTGGCCCTCGATTCGGTCGCTTGGCCGGAGATTCCCACCCTTGCGAAATATGCCAGTCCCAGGATCGGGTCGGCTATTTCGACGTCTGCGTTTTCGGGACCAGTGACCTTGAGTTCGCTCACACCTTCGAGGCGACCGAGGTGATGCATCGGGAAGCGATGCGGAACCCTTCGTGAGCCACTCTGTCGGCTCCACCGACTCGCCTGACCGAGCCCGACGGACTCGGGCGTCACGGTCGCGGAGCCGCCCGAACCGCCTCCCAGAACGCGACCAGCCGGTCGGCGCCCTCGCTCGGGGAGAACTCGAGCTCGGCTCGGGCGGAGCCCGCTCGGCGGAGGCGTTCGCGCTCGGTCGGGTCGCCCTGGAGCCGGGCCAGGGCGGCGGCCAACTCGGGGGTGGATCGCTCGGGCACGAGGATGCCGGCGTCGCCCACCACCTCGGGGATGGCCCCGGAGTCGCTGGCGATCACCGGTAGGCCGGAGGCCATGGCTTCGGTGATCACCCGGCCGTACTGCTCACTCCAGCCTTTGGTCGTCAACGAAGGCAGCACCAGCACGTCGAGCGAGGCCATCACCGTCGGTATCTGGTCGAGCGGCACCGGGCCGAGGAGGCGGATGCGGTCGTCGCCCGTCGCCGCGGAACGGATCTCGGCCTCCATCGGGCCCTGGCCGACGAAGACCAGGCGAGCGCGGTCCGGCAGGTCGGCGGCCGTCCACGATTCCAGCAGCCAGTCGATCCCCTTCTCGGCGACCAGTCGGCCGACGTAGCCGATCACGAACTCGTCCTCGAGGCCCCATCGCCCGCGTCCTTCGGTGCGCCGCCGTTCAGGATGGCGGAATCGCTCGAGCCGCGGGGGCTCGGCGCAGAGGACGAGGGTCGGGCGGTCAGGGGGCAGGCCCCAACGGCGGCTCCAGGCGACGCCCTCGCGGTTCCAGGAGACGAAGCCACTCGACCGGCGCAGGTTGTGCCGGGTGAGGCGATGTCGAGCCCGCACCTCCAGGGCACCGCCTTGGTCCCAGAGGTTCTCGATCCCCTGCACCACCACGTGAGGGGCTCCGGCATGGGTCGCCTGGAGCGCGACCAAGGACCACGGTTCGTTGAGGACGTGCACGAGGTCGGGCCGGACCGTGTCGACGAGGGCGCGGAGGTTGCGGTAGGCCATCCACGTGCGGCGGTCCCCTCGGAGACCGACGGCGGCGAGCTCATGGGTCGATCCCATCCCGGGGGCGGCGACCTCGGCACTACGGGGGACAGCGAGGGTGTAGCCCACGTGCAGGTCCACGTCACGCCGGGCCACCTCTTCCCACAGGGCCTGCTGCGCCGGGATGCTGTGATCGAGGAGGAGGAGCACCCGCATCAGGTGCCCCTCGATGACGCCGTCACGACACCAGCCGACGGAACTCGGAGAGCAGCGTGGCGGCGGGTCGGCTCGCCGGGTACCGGTCCTGGATCTGTCGCCCCGTGCGCCGCACGTGCTCCGGGCTGAGCTCGAGGAGCTGGTCCGCCGCCTGCCGGAACGAGGGGTACGAGTCGAGCGTGAACTCCCCCGGGATGCCGGGCAGGGTCTCGTCGTAGGGCGGGATCGCCGGGTGCAGTGACGGCGTGCCCCACACCCAGGCCTCGAAGGCCGGCATGCCGAAGCCCTCGTAGTCCGAGCAGGTGATGAGCAGCCGCGCCGCCGACACCCGGCGCTGCACCTCGTCGCCGCCGAGGGGACCGGGGACATGGGTGAGTCCCGGAGACCGCGCCACAGCGGGACCGCCGATCACGACGACGGGCTCGCCGGGCAGTCGCTCGTCCCGCAGGCGCAGCATCCAGTCGACGGCCTGTTGGCTGCGCTTGTGGCGAAACGACGAGCCGAAGGCACAGAGGCCCCGCTTGGCGATCCCCGCCAACGGGGCACCCGTCGGGGCCACGTTCGCCGTCACGAGCAGGGGCGGGCGTCTCCCGCGCCACCGCGCACAGACGTCGGGCGGAGAAGGCGGACACCGTGGTGACGACGGCCGCGCGCCGGAGGGTGAGGATGGTGCCGGCTGCGGCGTAGAGCCCACCCAGGGTGACGGCCCGGAACCCGTACGCGCCGGAGGCGTAGCGCAGGGCGATGTCGTCGTGGATCGTGGTCACCACCGGTACCCGGGCCGGGGCAACCGGGGCGAAGCCCTTCGGGAAGTACAACAGGTCGAGGCGCCGCCGGCGGGCCTCCCGCAGGACGTCGACCTGATCACGCCAGATCCGCTTCAGCCCGGACCTGAGGTCGGGAAGGGCCACGATCTCGACCCCCGGGGCGGCCGGGAGCTCCGGGCGAATGGACGCCGACGAGAGCAGGACGAGTCGTTCGTTCGGCTCGGTGAGATCAGCCATGGCCGTCACGGTCGAGAGCGCGAAGTTGACGATGCCCTGACTGGACGTCCTCGAGCGGTCGAGGTCGCCGAGGTAGATGCCGTACCGCGCGGATGGTGGCGTCATCTGTGGCGGCGGGAGACGGCCTCGAACGAAGGGTCCGTCGAGAGGATCAGGTCACGACCATGGCCTTCTCGCTGCAGTCGTCGGCGAGCCAGCGCCGCTCCGGAGAGGGCCAGGAGCCGGCCGTCCTGCGGCAGGTAGAGCGAGTACGGGCCGTCGTCGACCAACTGCTGGAGGATCTCCCGGAGCGCTCGGGCCTGGTCGAGGACCTCGACGAAGATCGTCGGCGTGTTGAGCGAGAGCTCATCCACCACCGCCCGGAGCAACGGTGCTTCCTGGCCTTCCACGTCCAGCTTGATCAGGTCGGCGTCGGCGATCAGCTCGGCCACCGGAGCGGCGGGGACCTCCAGCGCCGATCCCACGGCGAGGTGACCGCGGACCTCTCCGTCCACGAACGCACCGGCGGGCGTGCCGTAGTGATCCAGCTCGGGGACGTTCAGGGTCACCGAGCCCACGGTGGCTTCGGACACCGCGGCGGCCTCGACGACCACGACGTTGGTCAGGCCGTTCACGCTGAGGTTCCGACGGAGGACGGCCGCCGAGGCCGGATGCGGCTCCACCGCGCGATACGGGGTGTCGCGCGCGCGACGCCGGCCCCCTGCACGGTGAAGTAGCCGACGTTGGCCCCGAGCTCCACGACCCGTCGGGCGCTCGCGCACGCAAAGCGCCACCAGGGCACGAGCTGTGGTTCCCAGCCCGCCTCGCCCGCCCAGTACACGCGGGCCATGATCAGCGAATCGGAGCGAACGAACTGGAGCTCCGGACGGTCGCTCAGCCGGAACGTGACCTCCTCGTCCGGCACCCCTGCGTGCCGCATCACCTCGGCCAGGGCCTGGCCGACCCAGTGACCCGGCGGCGAGTCGGAGACGGCGAGCGCACGGAGTCGAGGATGGACGCTCGAAGGCACCGACGCCGCCAGCACCGTCGCGGCGCGCTGAGCCAGTCGCCGCGACGACGTCGTCCGCCGTCGCATCAGTGACCTCCGTCCATCACGACGAGAGGTTGACCTTTGGGCGCTGGCGCGCGCCAATCCGGCAACGAACCGGGCATTGCCGATCAGGTACCGCTTCCACAACCGCCGCGGCTCACGGGCCAGGCGGTAGGCCCACTCCAGACCACGGTCCTGCATCCACACCGGCGCTTGACGCTGCTGACCCGAGATGAAGTCGAATGCGGCGCCGACCGCCACATAGGTCGACGGCACCCGGTCCCGGAAGTGATCGATGAACACGTCCTGCTTCGGCGTCCCCAAGCCCACCCAGACGAGGTCGGGGCGCAGGTCGGCCAACCGGTGCTCGAGCGCGGTCTCCTCCTGGGCGGTGAGCTCGCGGAACGGCGGCGCATCGCGCCCGACGATGTCGACACCGGGCAGGCGCCGTCCCACTTCGGCTTCGAGCGCGGCCAACCCGTCGGCGGTGGAGCCATGGAGGTAGTGCCGGAGACCGAGCTCACGGCCGCGGTCCATGGTCGCCAGCATCAGATCCGGCCCGTAGACGCGTCCGTCGAGCTCGTCGAGGCCGAGCCGTCGGCCGACCCAGATCAGGGGCATGCCATCGGGCAGGTTGAGGTCGCCCCGGTTGAGCTGCCGGCGGAGCTCCCCGTCGCGCTGCGCCAGTGACAGGGTGTAGGCGTTGCACAGGTGCACCGCCCGGCCCGCGTGGGGATCCGTGGGAGCCAGCAGCGCCTCGACGGCCGAGTCGAGCGTGTGGACGTCGATGCGCACCGCGCAACAGGTGAACGAGGATCGGGAGCCGCGGGCTTCGAGAGGCGGCCCGGCCGGGTCGCTCACCGAGACGACGCCGTCACGCCTCGTGTGCTCGGGACGCCGTCGAGGTCGTCCACGGAGGGATCGTCCGTCGGGCTGGCGGCCCACGACGGGAAGCCCTCGAGGGGCAGGGGTCGCAGGCCGAGAACCGCCCCGATGGTGCGCAGCGAGAGCCAGGCGTCGAGCTTCAAGCTCGCATGAGCCAGGTAGAAGCGGTCGTACTCGGGAGCCTCACCGATCAGCCCGACCACCGCGGTGCTGACCTGCCAAGGACCGGTTATGCCGGGGCGGACCGCCAGGCGATCCGCGACGAACGCCGGATCGAAGGTGCGGGCCAGTGCGGGCATCTCCGGCCGCGGGCCGACGATGCTCATCCGGCCCGTCACGACCAGCCAGAACTGCGGCAGCTCATCGAGGTGCGTGGAGCGGATGAACCGGCCCCACCGGGTCGTGCTGACCCCGGCGAGGGTGTACTTGTCCTCATCCGGGCGGGTGTCGGCGGGCAGCGAGCGGACCTTCACGAAGCGGAACACCCGTCCGTCGCGTCCGAGGCGCTCCTGCACGAACAGCGGCCACGTCCGAAGGCTCACCGCCGAGCCGATCGCCAGCACGGCGATGACCGGCGCGGTCACGATGCTCAAGGCCACGCCGACCACCACGTCGAGCGCCCGCTTGACCCGGCCGTTCGCGTAGCGCAGCGCCGCAAAGCTGGTCGCCGGCCCACCGTCGGCCACCTGTGGCGGCCAGCTGCTCATGTGGTCCTGGTTGTCGCCCTCGTCCTGCACCCGAGTCCGCCCTCCAGGCGCCAGCAAGGAGTTGAACACCACGCCGGCGAGTCTACGGGACCCGCCACCGATCTCCGATTTCGGCCCGCCGTGGTCGCCTACGCACCCTGCAGTTCCCGATAGGTGGACAGGGTGCGTTCAACCGTGTCATCCCAGGTGAAGCGATGGACACGGTGGTGACCTTTGGCCACAAGTGCCGCGGTGGAGCTCCTCGTCATGAAGTACGTCATCGACCCTCGAGATCAGATCAGCGACATCTCCGGGAGCGAACAAGGACGCGGCATCAGACACGACCTCGGGAACAGCCCCGGATCGACTGCACACGACAGGACATCCGTATTGCATCGCCTCGAGAGGGGGGGAGCCCGAAGCCTTCGTAGATGGATGGGTAGACGAGGGCCTGGGCGCCCTCGTAGTACCCAGCCAACAGAGCATCATCTCCACCAGGCACGAAGGCGACCCGCCTGCCGACACCGTGGGCCATGAGCGCCTTCATCTCGCGCTTCGAGGGCTCGCCGCCGCCGAAGCAGACCAGGCCGACGTCGCGGTGGATATCTGGTGATGACAACACCTCGATCAGGCTGTCGAAGTTCTTGTACGGCGACTCGACGGTCGCCGACATAGAGCAGGTACGGCCGACCACCCAATGTCGGCGGCGTGCTCCGGCTCCACCCATCTGACACCGAGGTAGGTGACGATCACCTTCGCCGGATCGACGGAGAACAGTCGGATGAGGTCGTCTCTCGTGGTCTCGGAGATCGTGAAGATCCTGTCCGCCGCGTCACACCATCGGCGCTTGCGTCTGGACGTGAGGACCGAGCCGGGCACCAGGTCGGGATACATCTCTTGAATCAGGTCGAACACCGTTGTCACGAGGGGCCGGTGGGCGGGAACCCGTTCCGGGTACCAGGTGGCATGGAGAACGGCGCCGGGCGGGCGGCCGTGCGCCCATGTCGCCCAAGCGAGCGCATTGATCGGTCCGCACAGGCGGCGAATCACCCTGTCGCTGTACAAGTTCCCCAAAGGGACGCCGCGGACCTGACGGTCATGGCGTATCAGATCGTTGCCGTGCAGGCCGGCGTGAATGACCGAATCCACACCGCGCGCCAGGAGGCCACGATGCAGTTCCAGGAAGTACCGGGAGACTCCCCCGACTCGCTGCAGCCGGAACACATCAGGACTGAATCGGATCGGCGGCGTTCGTGCTTCGATCATTGGCGGGAACGGGGCTCAGAGGGCGTAGAGGGCGGCGGCCCGGCCCTCGGTGCGCGACAGCACCCAGCCGTCCGAGGGCGACCGACTCGCCGGTCGTGTGGTCGGCCGCGCCTGGTCGGCCAGCACCGCGAGCCCCGGACCGGGTCGAGCCGGGACCTCGCCCTGCAGGGCCGGCAGCGCGTCCAGGAGCGACCTCCTGGTCGGCCTCGTCGGGGTACGTCCTCGAGGTAGCGGGTCCACCGACGGGCGACCACCGCGTCGGCCAACGCGGCCGGTGGTGGCGGCGGGCACCGTGCTCGCGGTGGGGCGGCGGGGTCGCCGTCGTCCAGGACCTGGCGGGCCACGAGGCCGCCACCGACCACGACGGCCCCACCGGCGGCGAGGCCCTTGAGCACGGTGCGGCGGTCGGGGCTCACGTCAGCACCCGTCGCTGCAGGTGGTCCGCCAGGCGCAGGGCGAGGGCCACCAGCGTGTAGGTCGGCGTGGACGCACCGGCCGTGCCGAACGACGACGAGCCGGCCACGTACAGGTTGTCGACGCTGTGGACCCGCAGGTCGGCGTCGACGACGCCCTCGGCGGGATCGGCCGCCATCCGGGTGGTGCACATGTGGTGGAAGCCCAGGCCCAACTCGAAGCCGGTCGGGTCCGCGGCGTCGGCGTCGACGGCGAGGCCCCCGACGTAGGGCCGGATGCCGTCGGTGCGCTCGAAGGTGATCGTGCCCGGCGTGACCTGCAGACGGCCCAGGCCCGTCCGGGCCAGCTCGTCGCCGATCAGGGTCATGCCCTCGAGGATGGAGGAACGGTCGAGGTCGGTGAACTGCCAGTCCAGCTCGACCCGGGGCATCCCGAGCGGGTCCCGCGCCCGCCCGAGGCGCACCCGGGACTCGGGGTTCAGCGCCTGTTCCGCGGTGGCCAGGAAGTAGAGCGACGAGCGGGGCGGCTGGGAGCCGGTGGCCGTCGCCACGGCGGCCACCTCGCTGATGGCGAGGCCGCTGATGGCCCGGGGCCGTTCCTCGGCGTAGGCCCCCACCACGAGCTGGCAGCCCAGGGACAGCAGGCCTCGCTCCCGCACCGCCTGGGAGGTGAGCGCCACCTCGCCCTTGATCCGCAGGCTGCCCGCCTCGGCGTCGAGGTCGGCCTCGAACAGGGCACTCAGGGCCTCGGGGTCGTTGCCGGTGGCGGCGATGGCCGCAGGGACGGCGAAGTGCTCACAGAAGTGGCGGCCGACGAGGTCGTTCTCGTTGCCCAGGCCCGCGGGGCGCTGGGTGTTGCTGGCCAGCAGGAGGCGGGGGTTCTCGATGCCCCCCAGCGCCACGATCACCACCGTCGGGTCGACCACGCTGAACTCGACCCCGCCGAGTGTCTTCACCTTGACCTCGACGACCCGGTCCCCGGCGTCGTCCAGCCGCAGGTCGACGGCGTTGGCCCGCAGGTACACCGTGACGTCCTGGGCCGCCTCGAGCTCGGCGCGGTACTCGGGCCCGAAGCGGGTGTCCTTGATCTGGTAGACGCCGGTGCGGACCAGCGGGGTGTCGATGAGGGGCTCGCCGGCGCCCTGCTCGTCCACCCAGTACTCCCAGTCGAAGCGGTAGGGCCCCAGACCGATGACCGGGTGGGCGGCCTGGTACCAGGGGTCCAGGTCGGCCCGGGTGATCGGCCAGCCCGACAGCTCGAGCGCGGGCCGGACCTCGAAGTCCACCTCGTCGAAGGGCCGGCAGAACCCGGCCCAGTGGTTGGTCGTGCCCCCCAGCTGGCGGAGGCGGATGCTGTCCAGGGTGGCGGGGTTGTCCGAGAAGCCGAGGGTCTCGCCCACCGATTCGCCGCGGGCCAGGTCCTGGATGTCGGGCTCCAGGGTCTCGGCCCCGCTCTCGAGCACGACCACGCTCAGCCCCGTGCCCTCCAGCTCCCGGGCCAGCGTGATGCCCGCCGCTCCGGCCCCCAGGATGCAGACATCAGCCGACAGGCGGGTGCCGCCGGCCAGCCCCTCCGCGTCGAGGATCACCCCGACTCAGCGGACGGCGATGTCGACCCGGGTGGCCAGCTCGATGTCCAGGTCGGTCAGTCCGCCCGCGTCGTGGGTCACGAGGTCGATCGTCACCCGGTTGTAGACGTTGGACCACTCCGGGTGGTGACCGAGCTTCTCGGCCCAGATCGCCACCTCGGTCATGAGCGCGAACGCCTCGGCGAAGTCCTCGAGGACGATCTCGCGGTGCAGCTTCCCGTCCACGACGGCCCAGTCGGGCAGCGCCGCCAGCCGTGCGGCCAGCTCCTCGGGGGACAGCAGGGCCGCCACGTCAGGCCAGGGGGTCAGCGAACGGGTCGGCGAAGGGATCCGGGGCTGACGGCCGCGTCGGCGGTGTCCTCCTCGACGCCGAAGCGGGCATAGCCCTCGGCCTCCAGCTCGGTGGCCAGCTCGTCGCCGCCCTCGGCCACGATGCGACCCCCGACCAGGATGTGGACCCGGTCCGGCCGCAGCTCGCTGAAGAGGCGGCTGTAGTGGGTGATGGCCAGCACGCCCAGGCCGTTCTCGTGGGTGGCCTCCTCGATGCGGCGGCTGCAGGTGCGCAGGGCGTCGATGTCGAGGCCGGAGTCGAGCTCGTCGAGGATGGCGATCTTGGGCAGCAGCACCCCCAACTGGAGGGTCTCGTTGCGCTTCTGCTCGCCACCGGACAGGTCCACGTTGAGCGGTCGCTCGAGGAAGCGCTCGTCGAAGCCGATGCGCTCGGCCTCGACCACCATGCGCTCCCGGACATCGGCCGGATCGCCACCCGCCGGCGGTGACCGCGGCCTCGAAGAGGGCCACCAGGGACACGCCGGGCACCTCGGTCGGGTACTGCATGGCCAGGAAGAGCCCGGCCTGGGCCCGCTGCCAGGGGGCCATGGCCAGGACGTCCTGGCCGTCCATGGTCACCGAGCCACCGGTGACCTCGTAGCCGGGACGGCCCATCACCACGTGGGAGAGGGTCGACTTGCCGGAACCGTTGGGTCCCATGACGGCGTGGACCTCGCCGCCCTTCACCGTGAGGTCGACCCCCCGCAGGATGCTCTTGCCGTCGACCGTCGCCTCCAGGCCGTTGATGACCAGTTCGCTCATCGCTGGTGCCTCATCGGATCTCCACCGAGACGTCGTCGCCCTCCACGGTCACGGCGTACACCGGGACCGGGCGGGTGGCCGGGAGCGACTCGGGCTCACCGGTGCGCAGGGAGAAGGCGCTGCCGTGCTTCCAGCACTCGATCGTGCACTCGTCGGTGTCCACCGTGCCCTCCGAGAGCGAGAAGTCGGCGTGGCTGCAGGTGTCGCCGATGGCGTGGAACTCGTCGCCGACCCGCACCAGGGCCACCGGACAGCCGTCCACGTCGAAGCGGCGGGCCTCGCCCGAGGCCAGGTCGTCCCGACCACAGAGACGGGTCATGTGTGCTCCAGGGTGCCGGCGATCTCGGCCCGGACCTGGTCGGCCACGGCCTGGTCCGGGAAGCGGGCGAGGACGTCGTCGAAGAAGCCCGCCACGATCAGCTTCTCGGCCTCGTCGGTGGGCACCCCACGGCTCTCGAGGTAGAAGCGCTGCTCGGGGTCGACGGGGCCGACCGCAGAGGCATGGGAGCACTTCACGTCGTTGTTCTCGATCTCGAGGTTGGGCACCGACTCGGCCCAGGCGTGCTCGGAGAGCTTGAGGTTCCGGTTGGTCTGGAAGGCCACGGTCCCCCGGGCGTTCGGCCGCACCCGGATGAGGCCGGTGTAGACCGAGCGGCTGTGGTCGGCCAGCGCCCCCTTGAACAGCAGCTCGCTGGTCGTGTCCGGCGCGGCGTGGTCCTGGAAGGTCCGGAAGTCGAGCATCTGGTCGCCGTCGCCGAGGTAGGCGGCCAGGAGGGTGCCCGAGGCACCCCGACCGACGAGGCGGCAGTCGGTGCGCAGGCGGGCGTAGGCCCCACCGAGGGCCGCTCCGGCGGCGAGGAAGTCGGCGGACTGGCCGACCCGGCTGACCTGGGTGGCGACCTGCCAGGTCGAGGGGTCGAGCTCCTGGACCGTGACGTGGCGGGCCCGGGCGGCGTCTCCCACCGAGATCTCGGTCACCGCGGCGACCAGTGCGGCGCCCGGTACCGAGGTCTGGACCTCGGCCACCGTGGCCTGGGCGTCGGCGCCGATCTCGACCACGAGGCGGGGGAAGGTCACCGCGCCGGGCGTGGCGGCGTGGACGTGGACGACGATGGGACGGTCCACGACCGTGCCCGGCGCCACCCGGATCAGCAACGGGTCCGGGGCGAAGGCGGTGTTCAGCTCGGCGAACGCGTCCGGCGCATCGCCCAGCACGCCGCCGAGGGCCTCCTCTCCGCCCTTGGCCTCGGCCAGGGGGGCGATCTCGACCCCGGCGGGGGCGTCGGCCGAGCGGAGGTGCCCATCGACCAGGACCACCGTGGGCACGACCGCAGTGGGCGCCGGGTCGGCGCCGTCGGGGCCGGCCAGCATGAAGCCGTCGAGCTCGATCTCCTCGACCCGGCTGTAGCGCCAGACCTCTTCGGCGGCGCTGGGCAGGCCCGAGGCGACGAAGCGCTCGGCGGCCGCCCGGCGTCCGGGCGCGGAGCCAGTCGGGGCCGACGAGGGCGGCGGCGGCATCAGGGGTCAGGGCGGTCAGGGTCAGCTCCGGCGGACGTGGGTTGCGCTGAGTCGTTAGCGATGGGTCGATGGCGGTGCGCCTGACGACGCATCGCCAGGCAGGCCGCTGTGGCCCAGCGGTCGGCTTGTGCGGCTCAGTCTACGGTGGTGCCCAGGTGGCCCAACGGGGGCCACGGGGAGTGAGACCGGTGGCCGACTGGCCCTTCGTCGGCAGGCAGACCGAACAGGATCGTGTGGTCTTCCTGCTGCGCGGCCGCCCGCCGCTGAGCATCGTCCTGGCGGGGCCCCAGGGTGTCGGCAAGACCCGACTGGCGCTGGCCACCCGGGCCTGGGCCGAGGCCAATGGCTTCCAGGTCCGCCACGCGGCGGCCAGTTCGGCGACGACGTCGATCCCCTTCGGCGCCCTCGCCGCGATGCTGCCGGTGTTGCGCGACGTTCCCGATTCCCCGCAGGCGACGTTCCAGGCGGCGGCGGACCACCTCCTCACCGAAGCGGGCGACGGCAAGCTGCTCATCAGCGTCGACGACGCCCAGCACCTCGACGAGGCCTCCGCCGGCCTGCTGCACCAGCTGACGCCCTCCCCGGCGGTCTCCGTGCTCCTCACCCTCCGCACCGACCTGCCCGCCCCTGACGCCGTGCACGCCATCTGGCGTTCGGGCCTGGCCGAGCGGCTCGACCTCGGGCCCCTGGACCAGGCCGGCGTGGAAGGGGTGCTGGACGAGGCGCTGGAGGGTCGGGTCGCCCCCGGCACCGTGGCCGAGCTCGCCCGCCTCAGCGCCGGCAACCCGCTCTACCTGCGGGAGCTGGTGTCGGGTTCCCTGGCCTCGGGCACCCTCAGCCAGGTCGACGGCCTGTGGCACCTGCGGGAGCGGGCCACCACCCCGCGCCTGATCGACATCGTCGAGGAACGTCTGCGGGGCCTCGACCCCGAGCAACGCCGGGCCCTCGAACTGCTCGCCACCGCCGGCGGTCTCGGCTATGACCCCCTCGTCGCCCTGGTGGGCGAGGCCGCCGTCGAGGACCTCGAGCGGGCCGGGCTGCTCACCGTCACCCAGGACCGCCGCCGCCGGCAGGCCGCCGTGGGCCACCCGGTCCACGGCGACGTCGTCCTCGCCGCCATGACGACCGCGCAGTCCGCTCGGTCCCACGGCCAGATCGCCGACGCCATCGAGGCCGCGGGGGCCCGTCGCCGTGACGATGTCCTGCGGGTCGCCGTCGCCCGCTTGGCGTCCGGCGGCGACGTCAGCCCGCCCCTGATGGCCGAAGCGGCCCGGCGGGCCCTGGCCGCCTCCGACCTCGGGTTGAGTGAGCGACTCGGGCGCATCGCGGTCGAGGCCGGGGCCGGCTTCACCGCCGAGCTGGATCTCGGCATCACCCTGACCCGAGCGGGCCGCCAGCCCGAGGCCGACCGGATCTTCGCCGCCATCGACACCACCGACGCCTCCGACGCCGAGCGGGCCCAGCTGGCCAACGAGTGGGCCGACTGCCTGTTCTGGGGGATGGACGAGCTCGACCGGGCCCGCGCGACCGTGGCGGCGGCGGCCACGACCGTCACCGACCCGGCCTGGCTGGAGCAGCTCACGGTCTCGGGGGCCTCCTATGAGATGCTCGCCGGCCACCCCGACGTCGCGGTCGAGGCCCTGGAGGGCATCCGGACCGGTGGGACCCCCCGGGGCGTCGCCGCCGCCGGCCTCATCCTGGGCACCTCCTTGACCATGCTGGGCCGCAGCGACGAGGCGCTCGCCGCGCTCGCCCAGGCCTGGGCCGCCCGGGACGAGATCGACGAGGGCTTCGGCCTGGTCCACGACGGCATGCTCGTGGCCGGGGAGTGCATCGCCCTCGACGAGCTCGGCCAGGTCGTCGAGGCCCACGAGCGAGGGGCAAAAGGCCACGCCGCCGCCGTCGTCGCCGGCGACTACAGCCAGGCCTGGCTGGCGATGAACACCGGCCGGACCTGTCGCTTCACCCGCCGCCTCGCCGATGTCGACCGCTGGGCGCTCGAGGGTGCCGCCGCCTTCGAGGCCCTCGGCATCGCCGCGGCCCGCCGCTGGTGCCTCTACGGCGCCGCCTGGGCGCTGGCCCTGCGCGGTGACCGCGCGGGCGCCCACCGCCTCATCGAGCAGGCCCGGGCCATCGAACCCGGTCACATCCGCATGATGGAGCCCGAGACCCGCCGGGCCGAAGCGGCCATCGCCGTCCTCGAAGGCGACCGGGGCGAGGCGATCCGGATCCTGAACGACGGCGCCGACCTCGCCGAGAAGCTGGCCCTCCGGACCCAGGAGGTGGGCGCCCTGCACGACCTCGTCCGGCTGGGGGAGGCCGGCGAGATCGCCGACCGCCTGCTGGCGAGGGCCGCGGAGGTCGACGGCGGTCTGGCCGCCGCCATCGCCGTCCAGTGTCGGGGCGTGGTCGCCGGCGACGGCGACCTCCTGGCGGATGCCTCTGACCGCTTCGCCGCGCTGGGCATCGAGCTCTTCGCCGCCGAGGCCGCGGCCCAGGCCTCCGGCGCCTACCGCAACGCCATGGACCGTCGTCGGGCCCAGCGCTGGGCGGACCGGGCTGCGGAGCTGGTCGCCGTCATCGGGCCGGTCGACACCCCCGCCCTCCGCCTCGGCGGGGGGTCTGCGGAGCTCACCGCCCGGGAGCGGGAGATCGCCGAGCTGGCCGCCAAGCGCATCCCGAGCAAGGAGATCGCCCAGCGCCTCTCGGTCTCACGCCGGACGGTGGACAACCACCTCCACCGCATCTACGCCAAGCTCGCCGTGACCGGCCGCGACGAGCTGGCCGAGGCGCTCGGGCTGACCCAGCACTGACCCGGCCCAGGCACGATCAGTCGCTGCGGCGGCGCTTCCTGCGGCCGCGACGGCCCTTGCGCTTCTCCTGCTCGAGCTCGGCCAGGATCTCGGGGCCGGCGGCGTTGATGATGTCCTCGGCCTCGTCGAGCAGTCGGGCGATGCTGTCGTCCTCGCCCAGTCCGGCCGGGGGCGGCGGAGCCGGCGGGGCCACCTGGGTGCCGACCTGCCAGGCGATGTCGGACCGCCGGGTGAAGCTCGGGCAGTTGTCCGGGCACTTCCAGGGGGCCTCGGGCGCCAGGTCGAGGTCGCACTTGCGCACGGTCTCCCCGTTGCCGTAGGTCCGACTCTCGAAGTGCTTGCAGTCGTCCCGCATCGGCATGCCCCCATCGTACGTCCCGACCCGAACGCGTTGACTACCTTGACCCCGCGGACGCCGGGTCCGCCGCGTCGCTCACAGGGGAGACTCCACCATCGCCCAGATCGTCGTGCTCCTCCCGGTGCGCAACGGCGAAGCCGATCTCCCGTGGTGGTTCCAGCAGGTGGGCGAGGTGGCCGACGCTGTCGTGGCCCTCGACGACGGCAGCACCGACCACACCCTCGCGCGTCCTCGACGCCGAACCCCTCGTTCGGACCGTGCTCCGCAACCCGGTCCGCGCCACCTACGAGGGATGGGACGACGCCGCCAACCGCCAGCGGCTGGTCGACGCCGTGGCCCCCCTGGCCGCCGGTCACGCCGGGGTCACCTGGGTGGTCCAACTCGATGCCGACGAGGTGCTCGCCCCCGGCGACGCCGACGCCCTCCGCCACGCTGTCCTCCACGACGCTCTCGACCCGACACGCGGCGACCTCGTGAACGTGCTGCGGGTGGTGGTCGACGAGGCCGGCGTCGAGGGCTATGACCAGGCCCACCTGTGGGTGGGCCGGATGTTCGCCTGGCACTCCGGGGCAACCCTCCCCACCGAGACGCTCCACCTCGTCGCCCTTCCCGTCGACCTCGACCCCGAGGACCATGTCCGGACCACGCTGCGGATCCTGCACCGTGGCAGTTACGACGACGCTCGCCGCCGAGCCCGCATCGCCAAGTACGCCGAGGCCGACCCCGGACAACCGCTGGCAGGCCGACTACACCGCGCTGGGCGCGGGGGTTGGTTGGCTCAGGCCCATCACGGCCCGCCCGCCCAACCTGCCTGTCACGCCCCACACGCGCTGGCCGGGGGAAGCCGGTGAGGCCGCGTCCCACCCACCGGGAGATCCCCTGATCACGGTGGTCATCATCTCCCAGGACGACGAGGCGGTGATCGCTCGGGGACTCGACGCGGTGCTCGCGCAGGAGTGTGACGCCGAGGTGCAGGTGGTGGTGGTGACGAGCGGCACGGACGGCACGGCGGCGATCGTGCGGACGCACTACCCCGAGGTGGAACTGGTCGTGATCGACCACCCCGCTCTCCGGGGGAGGCCCGCAACGCCGGGTTGGCGGCGGCCCGGGGCGCTACGTCACCTTTCCCGGGTCGCACTTCGAGCTGCTGCCCGGGTCCCTGGCGGCCCGGCTCGACGCCCATCGGGCCGGTTGGGGGATGGTCGCCTTCACCGCCCACAACGGCACCCGGACGCCGGCCGGGTGGGCGTCCTACTTCATCTCCCACTGCGGGGGGCTGCCGGGGCAGCCGTCCCACGCCTTGACCGTCCCTCCCCCGAACGCCTCGTACCTCACCGAGGCGCTCCGCTTCGTGGGCGGCTTCCCCGAGCACATGCGCACGGCCGAGGACACGGTGGCCAACACCGCCCTCTTCGCCCTCGGCTACGGCGCCTGGCTGGCGCAGGACGCCGCCATGATCCACCACTCGCCGTGCCGATCGACACTCGTCCTCGTGCGCGACCATCACCAGCGGGGGCCGGGCGCGGCACGATGCTCCGCGAACAGCGCCCGCCAGACACGGCCCTCCTGTCCCGCCGGTTGCTCCGCGACCTCAGCCCGCCGCTACCTGGTCGGCAGCCTCCACCAGATCCACGTCGTCACCTGGCGCTTCGGCGGTGACCTGCGGTGGCGGTGGCTGGTCGTCTCGCCGCTCGTCGCCCTCGGACGCGGCGCCGAATGGCTGGGCCAGTGGCGGGAGATCCTCGGCGCCCCGACGGACGGCTGGTGGAAGGATCTCGTCGGCAGTGAGACCCGGTGGCAAGACCTCATGAGCCGTCGACGCCGGCCCGCCCGGTCACGTCGGCGGCGGACCCGCATGGGCTCAGTGAAGAGCAGCCGTCAGGGGTAGATCGGCGTCGGGTCGGCCAAGGAGATGGTGCACCAACCGGTGGTTGAACGTGTGACCGGGCAACCTCACGCTGACGCGCCCCAGGACGGGGCGGCCCAGAAGCAGGAGGTCCCCGGCGAGGTCGACCAACTTGTGCCACGCCGCCTCGGTCGGAAAGCGGGGGGCCACCACCCATTCGCCGTTGCGGAAGGCCAGGTGCTGCAACCGTGCGCTCTCCGCCGGGAGGCCCCGGACCGTACGCCTCGCCTCGGCCAGGTGGTCGTTGCCACTGGGCCACACATCGGCCAGGTCTCGGCGGAGAAAGGACCGGGCCCGTTCGAACGACGGAACGTCATGCCACTCGGAGGCGGGATCCGTCGACCAGCGGGCGACCTGCCGGCCCACGGGGGCGGGGAAGTCGATGTGGACGAGAAGCTCGAGGTGGGGACCACTGACGGGCTCGTAGGTCGCGGACGAGTCCGCCCACGAGAACGTGCCCGACTCGGCGATGCGAAACGCCTCGGTGGCGGCGCCCAGGGAGCGGATCCCGGCCCGTCGGATCGGAACCGTGAAGGCGTCACACGACCCCCCGGACGAGTCGGGCACCTCGTCCCCGACGAGCGCGGCGATCTCACAGTTCTGGATGCCGAGCAGGCAGAACGCCGCCAGCAGGTGCTCGAAGGACCGGAACCCGACGTCCGCGGCGCCGACGCCCGAGGTGTGCACGGCCTGCGGGAGGAGGTGGTCGATGGTGCAGGGGATCCTCGTGCCCTGCACGTCGATGACGATGCCGGAGTCCTCGGGGGCCGGGCGAAGCGCGATCCGGCAGGGGTCCCCGCTGAAGAGCCCCATCCCGGAGATCGTGACCTCGTCCTCGACGGTTGCCTGAGGCGTGGCCAGTCGGACCTCCCGGAGCGGCGTTCGCCCCGCTCCAGAGCTCGACGAGAGCCCTTCCGGAGACCCCTCAGCCGACCGAGCCTTCCATCTGGAGCTCGATGAGGCGGCTCCACTCGACGGCGTACTCCATGGGCAGCGTGCGGGTGACGGGCTCGATGAAGCCGTTGACGATCATGCCCATGGCCTGCTCCTCGGAGAGGCCGCGGCTCATCAGGTAGAAGAGCTGCTCGTCGGCCACCTTGGACACGGTGGCCTCGTGGCCGACGACGGCGTCCTTGGCCCCGACCTCCATGTAGGGATAGGTGTCCGAGATGCTCTCGTCGTCGAGGATGAGGGCGTCGCACTGGACATGGCTCTTGCAGCCGTAGGCGTCGTCCTCGACCCGCACGAGGCCGCGGTAGGAGGTGCGCCCGCCGTCCTTGGAGATCGACTTGGACACGATCTTGGAGGTGGTCTCGGGGGCGGCGTGGACCATCTTGGCCCCGGCGTCCTGGTGCTGGCCGGGGCCCGCGTAGGCCACCGAGAGGACCTCGCCGGAGGCCTTCGGGCCGACCATGTAGACCGCGGGGTACTTCATGGTCAGGCGGGAGCCGATGTTGCCGTCGATCCACTCCATGTGGCCCTCGGTCTCGACCCGGGCCCGCTTGGTGACCAGGTTGAAGACGTTGTTCGACCAGTTCTGGATGGTCGTGTAGGTGACCCGGGCCGAGGGCTTCACGATGATCTCGACCACCGCGGAGTGCAGCGAGTCGGTGGTGTACACCGGCGCCGAGCAGCCCTCGATGTAGTGCACCTGGCTGCCCTCGTCGGCGATGATCAGCGTCCGCTCGAACTGGCCCATGTTCTCGGCGTTGATGCGGAAGTAGGCCTGCAGCGGCATCTCCACGTTCACGCCGGGCGGGACGTAGATGAACGAGCCCCCGGACCAGACCGCGGAGTTCAGCGACGAGAACTTGTTGTCGTTCGGGGGGATGACCTTGCCGAAGTAGGCCTTGACGATCTCGGGGTGCTCCCGCAGCGCCGTGTCCATGTCGGTGAAGATGACGCCCTGGGCCTCGAGGTCCTCCCGGTTGCGGTGGTAGACGACCTCGGACTCGTACTGGGCGGTGACCCCGGCGAGGTACTTGCGCTCCGCCTCGGGGATGCCCAGCTTCTCGTAGGTGTCCTTGACCGAGTCGGGCAGCTCGTCCCACGCGTCGACCTGATGATCGGTCGGCTTGATGTAGTAGTAGATGTTGTCGAAGTCGATGCCGGTCATGTCGCCACCCCAGTCGGGCATGGGGCGCTGGGTGAACTGGTCGTAGGACTTCAGCCGGAACTTGCGCATCCAGTCCGGCTCGCCCTTCATCCAGGACATCTCCTGGATGATGTCCTCGTTCAGACCGCGCTTGGGCTTGAAGACGTAGTCCTCTTCGTCGCTCCAACCCAGCTTGTACCGAGAGAGATCGAGAGATACATCACTTGCGGTCATCGCTGTCTCCTGGACCCACGGGGAACCGGGCAATTTCTCCTACGTGGATAGTAACAAACCCACCCGCCGCCGCCACTTGACCGGACCGACCCGCGGCCGATGGGTACAGGTCCGATCCAGAGGGAGGAAGGTTGGCCAGCGCCGCACAGCCCGACACGCCCGTGACCTCACGCGCCCTCCCCGATCTGCTGGACGGGGTGCCGATCGGGGTGTTCCTGACCGACGAGGACCTGCGCCTCGTGTGGGCCAACCCGCGCGTCGGCGAGCTCACCGGCGTGCGGGTCGAGGACGCCACAGGCCGGTCCCTGCCCGAGCTGGCGGGGCCCGACGCCGAGCGGGTCGACCGGGCCCTCCGGGACGCCTGGGAGCGCCAGGAGCCGGCCCTGACCTGGTTCCGCGCCCAGCACACCGACGGCGGCCGACGTCGGGTGCAGCTGCGGACCACCATCGCCCGGGACGCCCACGGCCGTTCCGTGGGCCTCATCGGCTCCCTCGACGACGTCGCCGCGGTGACCCAGTCCGATGACTCCGCCACCCGGGCCGCGACGATCCTCGAATCCAGCAGCGACGCCGTCTTCAGCATCACCGACGACAGCCGGGTCTGGTTCCTCAACGGGGCCGCCGAGGACCTGTTCGGTGACGCGGAGATCGGTGAGCCGACCGTCCAGGCCCTCTTCACCTCCGAGGCGCTGCGGCGCTTCGAGTCCGAGATCATCGGCCAGGTCGACGCCGAGGGCGCCTGGAACGGCGAGCTGACGATGCGGGGGCGGGGCGGCACCCCGATCTATGTGGAGGTCACCTTCCGGGCCGAACGCGATCCCGCCGGTCGGCTGAGCGAGCTGCACGGGGTGGCGCGGGACATGACCGACCGGCGGCGGGTCGAGGCCGCGTGGGCGCACCGGGCCCTGCACGACCCCCTCACGGGCCTCCCGAACCGGGCGCTGCTGCTCGACCACCTCGAGAAGGCCCTCGCCCGATCGGGACGGGACGGCACTCACGTCGCCCTGCTCTTCTTCGACGTCGACCGCTTCAAGCTGGTCAACGACACCCGCGGCCACGACGTCGGCGACGACCTGCTCTGCCAGATCGCCGACCGCATCCGCACGGTGCTGCGGCCCCACGACCTCGTCGCCCGCCTCGGGGGTGACGAGTTCGTCGTCCTCTTCGACGGGGTCGAGAGCGAGAGCCATGCCCTGGCCGTGGGGCGACGGGTCACCGAGGTCATCGAGACCGACCCGATGGCGTTGCCCAGCGGCGAGCTCTCGGTCACCATCAGCGCCGGCATCGCCCTCTCCCACACCGGGACCCCACCCACGCGGCTCATGCGCGAGGCGGACGCGGCGATGTACCGGGCCAAGGAGCGGGGCCGGGCCCGCCTCGAGCTCTACGACGACGACCTGCGCCGCCAGGTCGCCGAACGGGTCGCCCTCTCCGACGACCTGAGCCGGGCCATGGCCGACAACGCCATCGCCCTGCACTACCAGCCCTTCGTCAGCCTCCGCACGGGCCAGGTGACCGGCATGGAGGCCCTGGCCCGCTGGAACCACCCCACCCGCGGCCCCCTGCCGCCCGACGAGTTCATCGGCCTCGCCGAACAGACGGGCCTGATCGACCAGCTCGGGCCCGTGCTGCTGCGCAACGCCTGCCTGCACGCCCGCGCCTGGCAGACCGAGGTGGCCCAGGCCCCGAGGCTGCACGTCAACATCTCCGCCCGCCAGCTGGCCGACGACCAGTTCCCCACCGTGGTCCGCAACATCCTGGCCGAGACCGGGCTGGCCCCCCACCGCCTCTGCCTCGAGATCGCCGAGTCCGATCTCCAGGGCGACACCGAGGTCGCCGTAAGCGCCCTCCAGCGCCTCAAGGACGTCGGCCTCGACCTGGCCATCGACGACTTCGGCACCGGGGTGTCGTCGCTCCCCCACCTCGCGCAGCTTCCCCGTCGACCTGCTGAAGGTGGACCGGTCGTTCATCGACGGCCTCGGCCCCGACCCCGAGGACTCCGCCATCGCCGCCGCCATCGTCAGCCTGGCCCACAACCTCGAGATCGAGGCCGTAGCCGAGGGCGTCGAGACGGTCGAGCAGGTGTCCGAGCTCCAGGCCCTCGGCTGCGACGCCGCCCAGGGCTACCTCTTCGCCAAGCCCATGGCCGCCGCCGAGGTCCTCCCCTACCTCGACCACGTCTACGCGGTCTGAGGTCTGGCGCCCCTGTCGGGCTGGGGGCCGGCGGGGCGGACTCGTCGTCGAGCCGGGGAAACCGACGCGACCACGGGGGCGTGGGGTCGCCCTCGCACGTCGACGGGGGCACGCGAGCCGCCGATTCTCACCCTCTGTGACCGTCGGGAGATGTTTCAGCACGCCTTCCCGTTCTGGCGCCTGATTTCCCGGCTATAGGCCCGAAATCAGGCGCCAGTACGGGAGATGGTCACGGCCCGTGAGATCGGCCGGGATGCCACGCCGCACCGTGGGCTGGCAATCGCTGACCGTGGCCAGCATCCCGCCGGCGTGCCCCCGACGACCAGCGGCGGCACCCCACGCCCCCATCCCTGCCTTCGGTTTCCCCAGCCGGACGACCTGCCGGCACCACCGAGCTGCACCCCAGCGGAGCCGGCCCCCATCCCTGCCATCGTTTGCCCGGCTCGACGACCATCCGGGCACCGACGACCCGCGCCGAGAGGACCTCGCCAGCCGCAGGTCAGGCGGCGGTGGTCCCGGACCAGGTGGCGAACAGGGCGGCGTAGCGGCCCCTCGTGCGACGAGCTCGTCGTGGGTGCCGACCTCGACCAGGCGGCCGTCGGCGACCACGGCGACCCGGTCGGCCCGCTCGGCGGTGCGACAGGCGGTGGGCGATCGACGATCACGGTGCGCCCCTCCATGAGGCGGTCCATGGCCTGCTCGACCAGCACCTCGGTGCCCGGGTCGAGGACGAGGTGGCCTCGTCGAGGACCAGCAGCGGCCGGGTCGACGAGGGCGGCCCGGGCCAGCGACACGAGCTGCTTCTCGCCGGCGCTGACAGCCGCGAGCCCCGCTCGCGCACCTCGGTGTCGAGCCCGTCGGGGCAGCGCGGCGAACCGCTCGAGCATGCCGAGGTCGGCCGCAGCGGCCTCGTCGACCTCGTCGTCGGTGGCGTCGCCGGCGGCCCACCCGCACGTTGTCGCGGATCGGTGCCGTCGAACAGGAAGCCCTCCTGGGGCACGACGACGATCCGGTCGCCGCAGCGAGCGCGAGCGTGGCGTCGCGCAGGTCGACCCCGCCGAAGCGTGACCGCGCCCTCGGTCGGGTCGTAGAGCCGGGCGATCAGCTTGGCGAGGGTCGACTTGCCCGCGCCGGTCGGCCCGACGAGCGCGAGCCGCTCGCCGCTGGCCGATGGCTGAGCGTCGACGTCGCGCAGCACCGGCGGGCCGTCGGGCCGTAGGCGAACGACACGCCCGTCGACCACGAGCTCGCCGTCGGTCGGGCAGGTCGACGGCGCCCGGGCGCTCGGCGACGTCGACCGGGGTGTCGAGCAGCTCGAAGAGCTTGTTCAGCGCGGCGCCGGCCGACTGCACCGTGTTGAACAGCTGGCTGAGCTGCTGGACCGGCTCGAACAGGTTGTTGAGGGTGAGCACGAAGAAGGCGACCGTGCCGATGGTGACGACGTCCGTCGATGACCATCCAGCCCGCCGACGCCGACGACCAGCGCCGTCGTGCCGAGCCCGGCGAACTCGATGACCGGCAGGTACCAGGCCTGGACGCACACCGACTCCATGTGGGCGTCGTAGAGCGACCCGGTTGCCCGGCGGAACCGCCCGACCTCGACGTCCTCCCGGCCGTAGGCCTGGATGACCCGGACCCCGGCGATGCCCTCCTGGAGGGACGACAGGGTGCGAGCCGATGCGGTCGCGGACCTGGAGGTAGGCCTGGTTCGAGTCCCGCTGGAACTTGATGCTGGCCAGGATCACGAGCGGCAGGGCGACGAGGCAGACCAGCAGCAGCTGCCAGGAGACGATCGCCGAGGACGACGACGGAGAAGACCAGCAGCAGCGTGTTCATGACGAACATGAGCAGGCCGATCTGCACGAGCTCCTGGAGGGAGTCGACGTCGGAGGTCATGCGGGACACGACGCACGCCGGCCTTCTCCCGGTCGTAGAAGGGCATCGACAGGCGCTGCAGGTGGTCGAACACCCGCACGCGCAGGTCGCGCAGGAACGCCTCGCCGACCCGGCTGACCACGGTGATCAGCCGGCGGTAGACGACGTAGGCCGAGCGACCGCGACGACCACGTAGCCGACCGACGGCCAGGTTCGAGCGCGTCGCCGTCGCCCGGCGGTGATGCCCTGGTCGATGCCGTAGCGGACCAGGAGCGGCCCGGCCAGGGTGGTCAGCGGTCCACACGACGAGCAGCACGCATCGCGACACGACGACCTCGCGCCGGTACGGGCCGCAGCATGCGAGGCGGCCCGCCGCATGACCTGCGTGGCCTGCGTCGGCGTCGAGCGGCGTCCTCGGATCGACGCCGCTGAGCGCATCATCGGCGCCATCCATCGGTCCGCACCGCCGTCCGCGCCTCGGCGCTCGTCCCGGCTCGCCGCGTCGTCGGGACCGCGCCTCGGCGCGGCAGCGCCAGCACCTCGCGGTACGCGGCGCTGCGTGGCCAGCAGCTCCTCGTGGGTGCCCTCGGCGACGACCCGACCGTCGTCGATGCAGCACCACCCGGTCGGCCAGGGCGATGGTGGCCGGCCGGTGGGCGATGACGATCGTGGTGCGGCCGCGCCATCACCTCGGCGAGCGCGTCGCGGATCTCGTGCTCCTTGGTCGGGTCGACCGACGAGGTGGCGTCGTCGAGGATCAGCACCCGCGGGTCGGCCAGGATCGCCCGGGCGATGGCGATGCGCTGGCGCTGGCCGCCCGACAGCGAGAAGCCCCGCTCGCCGATCACGGTGTCGTAGCCGTCGGGCAGCTCGACGATGAAGTCGTCGGCGCCGGCCAGGCGGGCCGCGCCGCTCGATCCGGTCGTCGGTCGGCCTCGGGATCGGCGAAGGCGATGTTGGCGGCGATCGTGTCGGAGAACAGGAACGTGTCCTCGAACACGATGCCCGACCGCCCGGCGCAGCTGCGACCAGCTCGAGCGTCGCGCACGTCGACGCCGTCGAGGAGCACCCGGCCGGCGTCGACGTCGTAGAAGCGGGGATGCAGCCGGGCGACGGTCGACTTGCCGCTAGCCGGTCGCCCCGACGAGCGCGACCGACTCGCCCGGCGCGATGTCGAGGTCGAAGCCGGTCGAGCACCGGCGTGGCCGCCGGCGCTCGTAGCCGAAGGTCGACGCCCTCGAAGCGCACCTCGCCGACCGCGGTGGCCGTCGGTCGCGCCGGCGGGAGGCGTCGGCGTCGCGGCGGTCGACGCACCGCCGGGCTCGGTGACCAGGACCTCGTGCACCCGCTGGGCCGAGGCCGCGGCCCGCTGGCCCTGGGCGATGATCATCCCGAGCATCCGCAGCGGCCAGATCAGCAGGACGATGTAGACGTTGAACGCGACGAGCTGAGCCGAGGCTGAGGCTGCCGTCGAGCACCTGGTGGCCGCCGTAGCCGAGCACCAGCGATGAGCCCGATGTTGGGCAGCAGCTCGATCGCCGGCAGGAAGCGGGCCCGGACCCGGGCGGCGCGCCATCGACGTCTCGTAGACGTCGTCGGCCTCGGTGGCGCAGCCGGTCGGCCTGGACGTCCTCGGCGCCGAACCCCTTCACCACGCGGACGCCCGACACCGTCTCCTCGACCACCGAGGCCAGCTCGGCCGACTCCTGCTGGATGCCCATGCACGGCGGGTGGAGCCGGGTGGAGAAGCGCTTGCCCAGGCAGTTGAGCGAACGGGAGCGACGCCGAGCGCCAGCACGCGTCAGCGACCGGGTCGATGGTGCACAGGATGACCGTGACCGCCGCGACGGTGACGAGCGTTCGAGATGGTGAGCGGGATGAGCACGACGAACGTGCTGGATCTGCTGGAGGTCGGTGTTGGCCCGGCTCATCAGCTCGCCGGTCTGGACTCGGTCGTGGAACGCGAAGTGGAGGCGCTGGAGGTGGGCGAACAGCCGGTCGCGCAGGTCGGTCTCGGTCCACCGGGCTCTCGCGGAACGCCGAGTAGCGGCGCAGGCCGGTGAAGGAGCGCGGCGATCACGCCGGCCCCGGCGATGGCCAGCGACCAGGACAGGAGGGCCTGGCCGTCGTCGGCCACGATGCCCTTGTCGATGGCGCGTGCGCACCAGCAGCGGGGCGCGCGACCTTGGCCGCGGTCCAGCAGGAGGCCGACCACGACGCCCGACGGTGATGCCCTTCCACTGGGCCCGCATGCGTCTCGCCGATGAGCTTCCACCCGTCACGACTCGAACGCGAGTCATCAACGGAGGACAGCACCATGACCCCGAATCTACCGAGCGACCCCGAGCCCCATTGAGAGGTTTGCCGCCCGCCTCAGTCCAGGCGCCGCATCTCGTCCCGGAAGCGCCGCCCTCGTTCCACGTACGACACGACCGCCTCCTCGAACTGACCCGGGGTCACCGCACCGTCCCGCAGCTTCGCGGGCACGCCCAGAGCCATGGCGCCGGACGGCACCTCCATGCCCCCGGGCACGAGGGCGTTGGCCCCCACCAGGGCCCCGCTGCGCACCAGGGCCCGGTGCAGGACCACCGAGCCCGAGCCCACGAGGGAGCCGTCCTCGATGACGCAGCCCTCCAGGTGGGCGTTGTGGCCGACCACGCACCGGCTGCCCACCGTCGTGGGCTGGAACGCCGTGGTGTGGATGATCGTGCCGTCCTGGATCGAGGTGGCCTCGCCGATGTGGATGTCGCCGTCGTCGCCCCGCAGCACCGCGGTGGGCCAGATGGTCGACTCGGCCCCGATGTGGACGCGGCCGATCACCACCGCGTCGGGGTGGACGAAGGCCGTGGGGTGGATCTCGGGCTCGGCCGCGCCGAGGGCGTAGATCGGCAAGGGCTACGGCGCGTAGGTGCCGTACCCGCCGCGGAAGAACACGAGGGGCTTGCCCTCCCGTTCGACCTTCAGCTCGTGCACCCGTCCGGTGACGATGTAGTGGTCACCGGCGTCGTGCACGTCCTCGAGCGAGCAGTCGATCCAGGCCAGCACGTCCCGGATGACCGGAGAGCCCGTGGCTCCCGGACGCCAGCCCACGCTCTGGAACTTGTCCTCACCCTTGCCCGCGAACACCCGGGCGACGTCCTCCTGGTCGTCGGCCAGGATGTTCACACAGAAGGAGCCGGCGGCCTCGATGCGGGGCCAGCTCGAGGAGGACTTCCCCGGGCAGAAGCCGACCAGGGCGGGCTCGAGGGAGACCGAGAAGAACGAGCCGACGGCCAGGCCGACCGGGGCCTCGCCCTCGGGGTGGGCGGCGACGACGGTCACCCCCGTCGGGAAGTGGCCGAGGACCTGGCGGTACCTGGCTTCGTCGATGACCGGGCCGGAGGAGGGGGTGGAGTCGCTCACGAAGGCCGCAGGCTACTCGTCGGGGCCCCCCGGGCCGGAGCCGGGCGAGCCGGTGTCAGCGGGGGGCGGGGCCGGTGGTCGGGAGCCCGGCCACGGCCCCCTCGAGGTGATCGAACGCGATGGTGAGCCCCTCGTAGGCCGCGATGACCTCGACCCCGAGCGCCTCGCCCTGCTGGGCGGCCGCCGCGGTGAGGGCGTCGAGGGTGTCGTCGTCGTGGGCGGGGTCGTGGTGGAACAGCGCCAACCGGCGGGCCCCGGCCTGGGCGGCGACGTTCACGGCGTAGTCGATCGTGCAGTGGCCCCAGTCCACCTTCGTGGCGAACTCGGCCGGGGTGTACTGCGCGTCGTGGATGAGCAGGTCGACCCCGTCGGCCAGCTCGAGGACCGACTCGGCCACGTCCATGCTGCCGTCGATGGGCGCCTGGTGGTCACTGACGTAGGCCACGGTGACCCCGGCGTACTCGACCCGGTACCCGGCCGTGCGGCCGACGTGGGGCACGGTCCGACTGGTGACCTTGGCGTCGCCGACCACGACCTGGTCGTCGAAGAGGTCATGGAAGGTGATCTCGCCGTTGAGGGCCTCGATCTCGACCGGGAAGAACGGGGGACGCAGGAACCCCCGGAACGCCTCCTCGAGGCTCATCCCCTCCGGTGGGGGTCCATAGACGTCGAGCTGGGCGCCCGGGCGCAGGACGGGGACGAAGAAGGGCAGGCCCTGGACGTGGTCCCAGTGCATGTGGCTGACGAGGGCGGCGCCCCGGAAGGAGCCGTCCTGGGGTTGGGTCTCGCCCCAGAAGCGCAGGCCGGTGCCCAGATCGAGCACGAGCGGGTCGTGACCGGCGGCTTCGAGGGCGACACAGGCGGTGTTGCCGCCGTACCGGGCGAGCTCACGGCACGCACAGGGGGTCGACCCCCGCACCCCGAAGAAGTTGACGTTCACCGTTCATCCCCCGGCAACTTGGTGTTCCCCCCTGCTTCGACACTACCCACCGAGGAGTTGCGCATCCTCCCGGGTGACACCTGTCACACCGATCTCAACCGGTCGGCGCCGTCATCCCGGCGGCGAAGGTGCGGGCCGCCAGGCGCATGGCGAGGGCGGCTTCCCTCAGCAGCTGGGCCGACTCGATCGGTTCGGCTCCGGCGGCTTCGGCCACCCGGGCGTCGGCGTAGGCCAGGATCGAGTCGGTGTGGGGCACCAGCTCCTCGGCCACGGCCTCCTTGGTCAGCGCCGGGTAGAGGTCCGACAGCAGCAGGCCGAGGTCGTCCCGGAAGCCCGCCAGCTCGGCCCGGGCGTCGTCGATGCCGGCGGCGTCGTCGTCGACCAAGGCTGTCGTGTAGTCCACGAAGTCGCCGATGTGGCTGCTCCACACCTCGCCGAACGCCGCCTGGGCGACGTCGTCATCCGGCACGACCGTCTCGGAGAGGGCGACGGTGTTCTCGTCCACCGCCGCCAGCACCCCGGCGGGACCGGGAGCCCCGGCGTCGCCGTCGGCCTCGACGACCTCGGCGAGCGCCAGGCCGGTCAGCAGGGCGCTCTCCTGCATCAACCCGGTCAGCTCGGCCCGGAGCGCGGACTCAGGCGAGTCGACCTCGCCCTCGGTGGCGCTGTGGGTGGCGATGACCTCGGCCAGGGCCAGCGCGCCGGCGGGCATGGCCTCCGCCGCGGCCCGCAGCTCGACGGCGGCGCCCTCGGTGCCGGCCGCCAGGTCCTGCACCGTGGTGACCAGCTCCTCGTCGCTCGCCGTGAGGGCCTGGTCGAAGGCCTCCAGATCGGCCTCCGGATCGGCGTCGGTGAGCACGGCCACGACCTGCTCCCGCGCCTGGTCGACGTCCTCGGTGGTCCCGGCCCCGAAGGCCAGGTCGATCACCGCCTGCTGGTGGGCGTCCCACGCCTCGAGGAAGGCGGTGCCGTTGGCCACGCCGTAGGCCCCGCCGATGATCTCGGAGAGCTCGGTCGCGCTGTCCTCGAGGGCGACGGCGGTGGCCGCCGCCTCGGGGCCCTCCAGGTCCCCACCCTCGGCCGCCGCGGCCTGCACGGTGAAGCCGGTCAGGTAGACCTGCTCCTCCAGCAGCGCCGTGAGGTTCGAGCGGAGGCTCGCCGCCGCGCTCTCACTGGGAGGGTCCTCGGCGGCGACCGCCGTGGTCGTCGTCGAGTCATCGGCGACCGTCGTCTCCGACGAGGCGTCGTCGCCGGAGTCGTCGCTGCAGGAGGTCGCCACCAGGAGGACGACGGCGACGAGGGCGATCAGGGACGTGGCGCGTGAACGAGTTCGGGTGACCATTGCCTCCATCCTCGCACCCCGGTCAGGGCATCGCGCCAGTCCGGAGACCCTCTGGTCAGACCAGGGCGCCCGTGACGAGGGGGTCCGAGCTTGGTTGCGTCGAGCCGCCGCCCGGCTCCTCGGTGATCGCGAGGGTGGTGATGCCGCCCTCGACGTGGAACTCGGTCTGGTCCGGATGGGCGCCGAGGACACCCAGGGAGACCATCGACTCCCGGCCGTCCGGGAGCCCCCAGAGCTGGTAGGTGTGTTCGTCGTCCAGGGCGGGCAGGCCGGCGGCGAGCAGGAGGCTGTCACCGTCCTCGCCGACCACGGCCCGGGCCTCGGCGACGCCGTCGTCGCTGTGCAGGCTCACGACCTGGGTGCCCGGCGCCTGCAGGAGCGCCAACACCTCGTCCTGTCGCGATGCGCCGGCGACCTGGCCCTCGAGGTCGTCGATCTGCGTGCGCTGGTTCACCAGGACGCCCGCCATCAGGGCCACGACGAGGATCACGGCGGCGGCCGCCAGGCCGGCGACGACCCGGACGGGCCGCGTCCGGGCCACCGTGCGCTTCGCCTGGCGCTGACCGAAGGCGACCTCGATGGGAACCGGCGGCGGGGTGTCGCCCAGGTCGGCGGCGATGCGGTCCCACAACCCGTCGGGGACGGGCTCGGTGGAGCCGGTGGTCAGGAGGGCGGCGACCTCACGGTGCTCGGCCACCTCGGCCCGACAACGCGGGCAGTCCGCGAGGTGGTCTTCGACGAGGCGGGCCTCGTCGGCGTCGACGGCGTCGAGGGCATAGGCCCCGAGCAGTTCCTCGATCTCGTGATGTGCCATCACCCCTCCACTCCGATCCCTGCTGCATGGAGGCCGCCGCGCAGGCGCTGGAGGCCCGTTCGAATTCGACCTTTCACCGTGCCCTCGGGCTGGTCCAACATCTCGGCGACCTCTCGATAGGTGTAGCCGCCGAAGTAGGCCAGAACGATCGGTGAGCGTTCTTCTTCCTTCAGGTCGGCCAGGGCCGTGGAGACCGCGTCGGACACGGTGAGGTCCCACACCTCCCGCTCGAGGTCGTAACCCGCGTCCGCGGTGCGCTTGGCGTCCCGCTCCTCGCGCTGCTTGCGGGCCCCTTCGGAGCGCAGCATGTCCACCGACCGGCTGTGGGCCCGGGTCAGGAGGTAGCTGCGCAGGGTCCCCCGCTCGGGGTCGAACTTGTCGGGGTCGTTCCAGAGGTGCAGGAACACCTCCTGGACGATCTCCTCGGCCAGGTTGTCACTGCCGAGCAGGCGCCGGGCCAAGGCGGTGACCGAGCCGGCGTGGCGGCGATAGGCCTCGGCCAGGGCGTCCTGGCGGTAGCGGCCGACGGCCACGACCAATGCGGCGTCGCTCAGCTCCTGGAGGCCCTTCATCGGCCGTCGTCCTGTGGCATCACCCCCAGTACGGAGCCGAGCCGGATCATGGATGGATCCGTCCTGGCGAACGACCACTCCGTTCTGGTCGCGCCAGGTCGCGGCCCACCGCGAACGGCGACAACCAGAACGGGTCGGGAGGGGTCACGGGAGGACCAGGGTGTCGCCGTCGAGGACGGCCAGGCCGTCGGCGACGAGGGTGGCGGCCACCCGGGCGGCCCGCTCCGGGTCGTCGGGCCAGCCCGGCAGCGGCGGCCAGGTCGACGGACGGGGCCCCGGCGGAGGGCGTCGACCAGGCGGCCCCGGCCCTGGCGGTCGGAGCCCTCGAAGCGGGACTGGCCGCCCGACACGCCCGGCGGAGCCGACCGCCGGGTCGGGCGCCGGCCCGACGCGAGCCACGCGCAGGACGGCGTCGACGGGACACTCCGCGCAACGCGGCGCCGCGGGCCCGGCAGACCGCTGGCGCCGAGGTCGAGCATCGCCTGGTTCCACGCCCAGCCCTGCCCGGCCGGGACCACGGCATCCGTCGGCCGCGCTGGACCTCGGCGCGCACGCAGCGGGCGACCGGCCTGGCGGGCCAGGATCCGGGCCACGTTGGTGTCGACCACGCCGACGTCCCGCTCGCCGGCGAAGGCCAGGACGGCCCGGGCCGTGTACGGCCCGATGCCGGGCAGGGCGAGGAGCGCGGCCAGGTCGCAGCGGCAGCCGGCCCCCGTGATCGTCGACCACGGTCACCGCGCACCGGTGCAGCGCCACCGCCCGGCGGTTGTAGCCGAGGCCGGCCCAGGCGTCGATGACGTCGCCGACGGGGGCCGCGGCACAGGTCGACGGGTCGGGGAACCGGTCCAGGAAGGCGTGCCACTTGGGGATGACCCGGTCGACCTGGGTCTGCTGCAGCATCACCTCCGACACGAGCACCGCCCACGGGTCCCGGGTCCGCCGCCACGGCAGGTCCCGCCGCTGCCTCCGCGCCACCAGTCGAGGACGGCCGACGCGTTCAGCGCCTGTCGCGGCACCAGCCCACCACGGTGGCGTGGGGGAAGGGGAAGCGCTCCCGACCGCGGGTGGCCGGATGGTGGGCCACCAGCTCGCGACACCCGGTCGAGGACGGCCTGGCGGCGCGGCGTCGGGCGAGGCGCCGAGATCCAACTGGTCGACGCGGTCCGCCCGACGACGGTCTCGACGGTGGCGTCCTGCCAGTTGGCGGAACCAGTCGCTCGGCCGAGACGCCGTACCCGCCGTCCGCACGCCACGAGCGGCGTCCCAGTCGACGTCCTGGTGACGGTCGTAGGGCGGCCCGCCGCCGGTGTCGTCCAGTGATCTCGCCCAGAGCTCGGCCACCCAGCCGACGGTTTCGTCGCGCACGTTCCAGACGAGCGCCAGCCCGCCACCGGGCCGCAGCACCCGCGCGATCTCGGCGAGGGCGGCCGGTCGCGTCGAACCAGTGGAACGCCTGGGCCACGGTCACCGCGTCGACGCGAGCCGTCGGCGAGCGGGCAGCGCCTCGGCCGTCCCGTCGCAGGACCTCGACACCGGGCACGTCGCGCGACCAGCGCGCTCCCGCATGGCCGCGACCGGCTCGACGGCCACGACGTCGGGCCCGTGGGCGACCAGGAGCACGGGTCAGCTTGCCCGTGCCCGCCGCGAGGTCGAGCACCGCGGCGCCCGGCGACCGAGGCCGAGCTCGGCCGACCAGCAGGTCCACGGCGTCGGCCGGGTAGCCGGGGCGGCCACGCTCGTAGTCGTCGGCGCCCCGCTCGAAGCCCGACCGCCGCGTCGCCGGATCGGATCACGGCGGTCGCTCCCGGATCGTCGGCCGTCGTCGTAGGGGCGCTCGGCGCTCGGGGCCGGCGTCGCGCTTCCACACCATCACCTTGCGCTGGAAGTAGCAGACCTCTTCGCCGCGCTGGTTGAAGCCCTTGGTCTCGACCGTGACGATGCCCCGGTCGCCCTTGGAGGCGACTCGCGCTTGTCGAGCACCCGGGTCTCGGCGTAGATGGTGTCGCCGTGGAACGTGGGCTTCGTGTGCTGTCAGCGTCTCGACCTCGAGGTTGGCGATGGCCGCACCGCTCACGTCGGGCACGCTCATGCCGAGCACCAGCGAGTAGACGAGGTTGCCGACCACCACGTTCTTGCCCTGCACGGTCTCGTTCTCGGCGAACCAGTCGTTGGTGTGCAGCGGGTGGTGGTTCATCGTGATCATGCAGAACAGGTGGTCGTCGTACTCGGTGATGGTCTTGCCGGGCCAGTGCCGGTAGACGTCGCCGACCTCGAAGTCCTCGAAGTAGCGGCCGAAGGGTCGGTCGTAGCGTGGTCACGGACGGGATGGCGTAGCGGCACGGGACGCGCCGTCGGTACCGTTCCGGGCCATGCAGCACGGGAGACCTCGACCGCCGCCGCGTCCGCCATCGACCTCGCCGGCGGCGTGGTCGACGCGGGCCATCGCCAAGCTCGGCCGCCGAGGGTGGCGTCGACGCCAACCAGGTGCTCGCCTACGACCTCGCCCACGCCGCGGCCGCCGTCGAGACGGCGCCGGGCCTGCTCGACTACGGCGCCAAGGGCGACGTCGAGGCGCGCCTCGACCTGCGCGTTCGTCGCCGACGCCGTGCCCGACCTCGCGGGCAAGCTGCTACGGCCGCGAGGCCGAGTGGGGCGTCGAGCCCGGCGCCCTCGACGCCACTCGCGGAGTTCGTCGCCGCCTACCGCGCCCCGACGTTCCTGGCCTCGCTGGCCGACGACGCGCCGGGCCCACGCCACCTCGACGACGACTTCGAGCTGGTGCAGGACACCTTCCGCCGCTTCGCCGAGGACAAGATCCGCCCGGTCGCCGAGCACGTCCACCGCAACAACGTCGACATCCCCGAGGACATCATCGCGGGCCTCGCCGAGATCGGCGGCTTCGGGCTGTCGGTCCCCGAGGAGTACGGCGGCTTCGCGGCCGGCGGCGAGAACGACTACCTGGCGCATGGTCGTCGCCACCGAGGAGCTGGCCCGCGGGCTCGCTCGGCATCGGCGGCTCGCTCATCACCCGCCCCGAGATCCTCACCCGGGCCCTCGTCAAGGGCGGCACCGAGGAGCAGAAGCACGACTGGCTGCCCAAGCTCGCCACCGGCGAGGTCATGGCCGCGGTCGCCGTCACCGAGCCCGACTACGGCTCCGACGTCGCCGGCATCAAGGTCACCGCCACGCCCGACCGAGGGCGGCTAGCTGATCAACGGCGTGAAGACCTGGTGCACGTTCGCCGCCCGCGCCGACGTGCTGATGCTGCTCGCCCGCACCGACCCCGACCGCACCAAGACCCACCGCGGCCTGTCGGTGTTCGTCGTGCCCAAGCCCCGCGGCGACGGCCACGGCTTCGCGTTCACCCAGCAGCGGCGCGACCGGCGGCGGCAAGATGGAGGGCCGGCCGATCGACACCATCGGCTACCGCGGCATGCACTCCTACGAGGTCGCGTTCGACGACTGGTTCGTGCCCGCCGAGAACCTCATCGGCGAGGACGACGGCCTCGGGCAAGGGCTTCTACCTCCAGATGGAGGGCTTCGAGAACGGCCGGCTGCAGACCGCGGCCCGCGCCGTCGGCGTCATGCAGGCCGCGTACGAGGCCGGCTCGCCGTACGCCGCAGAACCGCAAGGTGTTCGGCCAGCCGGTCGTCGACTACCAGCTCACCCAGGCCAAGCTCGGCCCGCATGGCCGTCCTCATCCAGGCCGGCCGCCAGTTCGGCTACGCACGTCGCCCGGCTGATGGCCAAGGGCGAGGGCGCGCTCGAGGCCTCGATGGTGAAGGCCTACGTGTGCCGGGCCGCCGAGTGGGTCACCCGCGAGGCGATGCAGATCCACGGCGGCATGGGCTACGCCGAGGAGTACCCGGTCAGCCGGCTACTTCGTCGACGCCCGGGTGCTGTCGATCTTCGAGGGCGCCGACGAGACCCTGTGCCTGAAGGT
>CAVZRY010000015.1:0-434882 GCA_963777805.1 uncultured Microthrixaceae bacterium
TCACCCCGGCGGAGATCGAGGCGTGCGCGAGCGGGGCGCGTCCATGACCGAGGACGAGGTCGTCGCGTTGATCCGGGCCGAGATCGCCCGGCTCCGACAGGAGCTGGACGAAACCCATGGCTGAGCGCGGCCTCCCGACCGGGACGGTCACGTTCCTGTTCACCGACCTCGAGGGCTCGACGCGGCTCTGGGAGGGACCCCGACGCGATGCGGCGGCGCTCGCCCGCCACGACGAGATCCTGCGCGACACGGCGTCGAGCACGCGCGGCCACGTCGTGAAGACCACCGGCGACGGCTTCCACGCCGCGTTCGCCGGCCGGCGACGCGCGTGGCCGCCGCGACGCGTGCCCAGCGGGCACTGCTCGGCGAGGCGCTGGCGCGACACCGATCCGCTGCGGGTGCGGATGGGCCTGCACACCGGGGCCGGCGAGATCCGCGACGGCGACTACTACGGCACCGCGTCAACCGGGCCGCGCGCCTGATGTCGATCGCCCACGGCGGCCAGGTCGTGGTGCTCGCACGCGACCGAGGAGCTCGTCCGCGACGAGCTCCCCGCCGGCGTGGAGCTGGTCGACCTCGGCGAGCACGGTCTCCGCGACCTCGCCCGCGCCCGAGCGGGTGTTCCAGGTCGCTGCGCCCGGGCTCGGCACGCGACGTTCCCGCCGCTGCGCGTCGCTCGACGCCTTCCCCGGCAACCTGCCCGCTCCAGGTCACGTCGTTCGTCGGCCGCGAGCGAGGAGCTCGCCGCCGTCGCGCGCTGCTCGACACGACGCGCGGCTCGTGACGCTCACCGGCGTCGGCGGCGTCGGCAAGACCCGGCTCGCCGCTGCCAGGTCGCCGCCGAGGTGCTCCCCGGTTCGCCGACGGCGCCTGGTTCTGCGAGCTGCGCCGCGGCCGACCGACGACGACTGCGCTCGCCCAGGTGGTCGCCTCCGCGCTCGGCGTCGTCGCCGCTCGCGGGCCTGACGCTGGCCACGAGCATCGTCGAGTTCCTGCGGGCCAAGAGCCTGCTGCTCGTGCTCGACAACTGCGAGCACCTCCTCGACGCGGCCGGGCGCGCTCGCCGACGCGATCCTCCGCGAGTGCCCCGACGTGCGCATCCTCGCGACGAGCCGCGAGGGTCTCGGCGTGCGCCGGCGAGCAGATGGTGCGCGGTGCGCTCGCTCGGCGGTGCCCGGCACGGGCGCGGCATCGACGTGCCGCCGCGAGCGAGGCCGTGCGCTGTTCGCGGCAGCGCGCGACGCGCGGCCCGGGCCGGGTTCGCGCTCGACGCGGCGCAACGCGGCGGCCGTCGGCGAGATCTGCCGCCGCCTCGACGGCATCCCGCTCGCCATCGAGCTCGCGGCGGCGCGGGTCGTCGTCGATGAACCCGGCCGACATCGCCGCGCACCTCGACGAGCGCTTCCGGCTGCTCACCGGCGGCCGGCGCGACCGCGATCGAGCGCCACCAGACGCTGCGGGCCACGGTCGACTGGTCGTACTCGCTGCTCGAGCCGACCGAGCAGGCGGTGTTCGACCGTCTCGGCGTGTTCGCCGGCGAGCTTCGACGCCACGGCCGCCGAAGCGGTCGTGAGCGGCGACGGGATCGAGACGCTGGGACGTGCTCGACGCGCTCGCGCGCCTGGTCGCGAAGTCGATGGTGACGCACCGACGACTCGGCCGGCGGCGACGCGCGCTACCAGATGCTCGAGACGCTCCGCGCGTACGCCCGCGAGCAGCTCGACGAGCCGGGAGACCGACGCCTGGCGTCGCCGTCACGCCGAGCACTACGCCGCCTTCGCCGAAGAGGCGGGTCGGCGACGTTCGGACCCGACGAGCTGGTCGGCCCGCGCGGATCGTCGACGACCTCGACAACCTGCGCGGTCGGCGGTCATCTGGGCGCTCGACCGCGACGACCCCGCCGACGTCGACCTGGCGCTGCGGGTGATCGCCGGGCTCATCGCCGCGGGCCTTGGCATCGTGAGCTCGGCCTGGCGCAGTGGGCGCTCGACGCCACCGCCCGGGTCGCAGACGCCGCTCCGGACGGCGCCGACCTGGTGCGTGGCATCGTGGCGTCGGGCGTGGTGCAGGCCGGCGATCTTGCCCACGCCGAGGGCCTCGCCCGGGCCGCCTTGGAGGACCGGGCCGCCGCCCGGCCGCTCGCAATGGGGCACGCGTACACCGTTCTCTCGTTGGTCCGGTGCCCACGCAGGCGAGTTCCGGGCCGCTGGACATCGTCGACGGCGCCCTGGCCGAGATGATGGAAGCCGCCCGAGAGCACGGAGGCTCCCTCCACCCTGACCGGGTTGCACTTGACCGCGATGTACTGGGCCCTGATGGGCGGCGAAGTCGAGCGCGCCAAGGCGGAGGCGCGGACCGCGCTCGAGCTGGGCCACGAGGCCGGGTACTCGTCGTCCCTGGCCCTGGGTCTCCTCGCGTTCGGTGACGTGGGGTGGCGCGACCGATCCGTGAGGCCCGTTGGCGGCCATCGAGGAGGGCGCCCAGCTGGTTCGGGAAGGCGCGGCGACAACGCCTTGGCTGGAGGACTGGCAGACGGCGGCCCTCGTCCACGCGTCACGTGGCCACGCCCGCGGCAACGCGGTGCTCCAGCTGCGTGAGGCGCTGCGCTACGAACGCCAGGTCGGCGACCGCGTACCACGGCGGCGATCCTCTTCTGCGCCGTCAACGTCCTCGGGAGCACCGGGTTCCCCGAACTCGCCGCGAACCTGCGTCGGGATCGTGACCCTCGGGCCGCTCGCCGGTCTCGGGTTCCACGTCGACCCCGAGGGCTACGAGCGAGGTCGCGCGGAGGCCGAGCGGGTGCTCGGCGAAGATGCCTTTCGGGCGTCCGGTGCCCGGACGGCCGCCATGTCCTTCGACGAAGCGTGCGTCCACGTCCTCAGCGAGCTCGACCGGATCTTGGAGCTGGACGCGACCACCGCGGCGTTCCCCGACGCCTGAGTTGCGCTACCGGCCCAGAGGGCGCCGCCGCCGTAGCCGAGCAGGTCGATGGCGATCACCCGATGCGTCGGTGTGAGCAGATCCGGGGAGCCAAGGCCCCGCGTTCAGGGCCGTCGAGTGGGGCGCCCTGGGCCGGCCGATCAGCGGTGGGCGGCGGCCTGGACGAGGTCGGCGGCCCGCTCGCCGATCATCACCGCCGGGGCATGGGTGTGGCCCCGGTTGATGCGGGGCATCACCGAGGCGTCGGCCACCCGCAGGCCCTCGACGCCGCGTACCGAGAGCTGCGGGTCCACGACGCTGTCGGCATCGGCGCCCATCCGGCAGGTCCCCACCGGGTGGTAGAGGGTCTCGGCCTGCTCGGCCAGGAACGCCTCGATGGCGGCGTCGTCGTCGGCGGCCGGGGCCTCGATGGGCTCGCCCACGAAGGGGGCCATGGCGTCGGTGGCCAGCAGGCGCTGGGCCTCCCGGACGCCGAGGATCATCGTCTCGAGGTCCCCGGGGGCCTGGAGGTAGGCCGGGTCGATGGCGGGCGGGGCGGCCGGATCGGCCGAGGCGAGGCGGACCGTGCCCCGGCTCGCGGGCTGCAGGAGGATGGAGCCCGCGGTGACGCCGTGGCCGGGCGGGTCCTCGACCTGGCCGTGGTCGATGTAGGCCACGGGCCCGAACAGGAGCTCGATGTCGGGGGCGTCGAGGTCGGGGCGGGTCCGGACGAATGCCGCGGCCTCACCCACGTTCGAGGTGAGCAGGCCCTTGCGGCGGGTGAGGTAGCGGACCAGTTGGCGGGGCGTCTCGGCCTTGGCGAGGGTCACCGGCCGGGGGCAGCTCATGACGACGCCCACCATGAGGTGGTCCTGGAGGTTCTCGCCCACCGCTGGCGAGGCGGCCACCACCTCGATGCCGTGCTCGGCCAGGCGGGCGGGGTCCCCGATGCCCGAGCGCAGGAGGAGAGCCGGTGAGCTCGACGGCCCCGGCCGCGAGGATGACCTCGCGGTCGGCGGTGACCTCCCGGGCCGTGCCCTCGGTGTCGAGGTAGGCCACCGCCACGGCCCGACCGCCGTCGATGACCACCCGGTCGGCCACGGCGCCGGCGATGACCGTCAGGTTGTCCCGGCCCATGGCCGGCTTCAGGTAGGCGTCATAGGAGCTCCAGCGCCGGCCCCGCCGCTGGTTGACGACGGTCTGGGCGAACCCCTCGTTGTCCCCCGTGTTGTGGTGGGCCTTGGCCTCGAGGCCCACCTCGGCGCAGGCGGCGAGGTAGGCGGCGGTGGCCGGGTTGGGGTCCCGGAGGTCCTGGATGTGCAGGGGCCCGGACAGCCCGTGGTAGCCGTCGCCGTCGTCGGGCGAGCGACACTCGGCCCGCTGGAAGTAGGGCAGGACCCGGTCATAGCGCCCAGGAGTCGTCGGTACTCGCCGCCCAGCCGTCGTAGTCGGCCCGGTGGCCCCGGATCCACATCTGGGCGTTCATGATCGACGAGCCGCCGAGGGCCCGCCCCCGGGGCCAGAAGAGCTTCCGGTCCCCGAGGCGCTCCTGAGGCACCGTGTGGAGGTTCCAGTCGAGGTCGGTGGTGAACAGGGCCGAGAAGGCGGCGGGGATGTTCACCTCCTTGGCCTTCGGGGCCCCGCCCGCCTCGATGAGGGTGACGGTCACCGCCGGATCGGCCGAGAGCCGGTGCGCCAGCACCGCTCCCGCCGAGCCCCCACCCACGATCACGTAGTCGGACATCGCGTGCCTCCCCCGGTCATCACCCGCCCCCGGCTCGGGACGAAGCCGTCACCCGCCCCCGAGCTGGTCCGCCGCGGCATCGACCACGGCCTGCGCGTTGCAGTCGGCGCCCTCGTCGACCTCGACGTCGATCTGCGTCTCGGGAACGGGGTCGCCGTAGACGACGACACCGGTGCAGACGCCACCCGTGTCCTGGACGGCGAAGGCCACGACCGCGGGGTTGTCCGGGCCCGGGGCGTCACCGGCATCGAGGAGGTTGGCCAGGGCCGAGACGCTGACCGGGTCGGCCGACGACGCATAGCCGACGAGGGAGATCGTCGGGTAGACCGCCGCCGTCGCCTCCGCCATGGCCGCGAGGTCGAAGGCGTCCTCCCCCCAGGCCAGGGCGGTGTCGGCGTAGAACTGGGCGATGACCCGGGAGTCGGCGATCTCCCCGTCCTCCAGACCGACCTCGCTCTCCTCGCCGACGCCAGGGGTCGTGGTGGTCGTGGTGTCGGCGGCGTCGGCGCCGGCATCCGTGGTCGAGGACGACGAGGAGTCGTCGTCGCCGCAACCGGCGAGCAACCCCAGCCCGACGAGGACGACCACCGCCGGCATGACCCCGACCCGCACCCGTCCACTGCCCACTGAACGACCCCCCCACGACGAATCCCGTCGCCGATCCGGCCCGCACCTTCGCACAGACCGGGCCCCCGTGCACGCCGGCTCCACCGGGATCGCCCTTGCTTCCGTAACACAACTGTAATACGGTCGGGAGCATCGAGACCGACCCCACCCCCCTCCACGCCGGCGACCACGTCCTGGTCTGGAACCGGTACCTGGACACCTGGGCGGGCGACTTCGAGGTGGTCGAGACCCGGAGCGAGGGCGTTCGGGTCCGGCTCCGTTCCCAACCCGGGACCGCCCTGCCCCGCCTGCTCGACGGCGAGCAGATCCGGCTGGCCGAGCCGAGACACCACCCCTGAGGCTTCTGGAACTGCGCCGATCGGTGCGGGATCAGGGCTTCGGGCGGTGGCGGATCCCGGTGAGGGTGAGTCGGGTGAGCTCGCGGGGGAGTTGGGTCATCAGGGGGTAGGCGAGGGCCCGGCGGGGGAGCCGGACGTGGGCGCGGTCCCGCTCGACGGCGCCCACCACCTCCTCGGCCACCCGTTCCCGGGGGACGTCGGTGATCAGGCCGAGTCGGTAGGCCCGGTCGAAGGCGTCGCGGGTGGGCTGGTAGCGGTCGACCCTCTCGAGCAGGTCGGTGGGGATCGGCCCGAGCTCCACGAGGGTGGTGCCCACGGGCAGCCCCCGCAGGTCGAGGGCCAGGGTCTCGGTGAAGTGCGACAGCCCCGCCTTGGTGGCGGCGTAGGTGGCCATGCCGGGGAAGGCGGCGACGCCGGCCATGGAGCTGATGTTCACGATGCGGCCCCGGCCCCGGTCGAGCATGCCGGGCAGCGCCTGCCGGCAGAGCTGCAGGACGCTGACCAGGTTCACCTGGAGGACGTCGCGCATCTCGTCGGGATCGAGCTCGGGGAACCAGCCGCCGCCGTCCAGCGCCGCGTTGTTCACCAGCACGTCCACCGGGCCGCCATCGGCCTCGACCCGCTCGAGCAGGCCGGAGACCACGTCGGGGTCGGCGAGGTCGGCGGGGTGGGCCGTACCGTCCAACTCGTCGGCCAGGGCCCGCAACGCATCGGCGTCGCGGGCCAACAAGGCCACCCTCGCCCCGGCCTCGGCGAACCGGCGGGCCAGGGCCTCGCCGATGCCCCGCGACGCCCCGGTGATCAGCACACGCCGGTCGGTCAGGTCCATGGCGCGGCTCGGGCCCCGGTCCGGCGAGCACCGAAGGTCGCCCCGCGCAACCGGGCGACAGCCACGGGTGCGGCGCGGCCCGTCCCCCGAACCGGCTCGACGGGTTGGGCCATCGGCGTCTTCTCCCTGGGTGGTTCGACGATCTCGATCTGATCCGGGTCGAGGCGCACGAACCCTACCGAGGGCACGGGTCCGCAGGGAGGGCCCCCGTCGACGATCGTCAACGAGCATCGAGGCCGACGCGGCCTGACGCGGGACGAATGGCCCGTGACAGATGCGGGAACCCGTGACACGGTCGCGGGGATGGCCGCTCCCCTGGATCCGATGGTCCGGGAGGCCGACGCCTTCGCGCTCCGCATGGAGAGCGACCCGCTGCTGCGGTCGACCATCGTGGCCGTCGCCCTGCTCGACCGTCACCCGGACTGGGAGGTGCTCACCGAGCGCATCGAACGGGCCACCCGCCTGGCGCCCGGGTTCCGCAGCGTGCTGGCCGAGCCCCCGCTGAAGCTGGGACCGCTGCGCTGGGTGCCCGACGCCGACTTCGACCTGGGGTGGCACCTGCGCCGGATCGCGGCGCCGGCACCGCACACGCTGGCCACCGTCATCGAGTTCGCCCGCACCGCGGGGATGACGGCCTTCGACCCCGCCCGCGCCCTCTGGGAGTTCACCCTGGTCGAGGGCCTGACCGACGGCCGGGCGGCGCTGGTCATGAAGGTCCACCACGCCCTCACCGACGGGATCGGCGGCATCCAGCTGGCCCAGCACGTGGTCGACCTCCAGCGGGAGCCGGCCGACCTCGGCCCGCTGCCCGAGGCCCCGCCGGCGCACCGGGTGAGCTCCGCCCGCCTCGCCCTCGACGCCCTGGGCGACAACCTCGGCCGGTCCGTGGACCTGGCCACCGACCGGCTCCGGCGTCTCCCCGCCGACCTCGTGGGCCTCGCTCGGGACCCGCTCGGCCAGGCCCGGCGGGGCCTCGACTTCTCCGGCTCCGTCCGGCGCATGACCGAGCCGGTGACCCGGACGATGTCGCCGGTCATGACCGACCGCCGCCTCGTGTGGCGCTACGAGCCCTTCGACGTGCCCTTCGCCGACTTGCGGGCCGCAGGCAAGAGCGCCGGGGGCACCGTCAACGACGCCTTCCTGGCCGGGGTCAGCGGTGGGCTGGCCCGCTACCACGCCCGCCACGACCAGCCCGTCGACCACCTGCGGGTGACCATGCCGGTGTCGCTGCGGCACGCCGACGACCCCGCCGGCGGGAACCGCATCACCCTGGCCCGCATCGTGCTCCCCGTCGGCATCGAGGACCCCGGCGACCGCATCCGGGCCATCGACGGCCTCAGCCGGGAGTGGCGCCGCGAGTCCGCCATCCCGTACTCCAACGTGATCGCCGGCGTGCTCAACCTGCTGCCCCGCAGTGTCACGGGAGGCATGCTCAAGCACGTCGACTTCCTGGCCAGCGACGTCCCCGGGTTCCCCGAGCGGGTCTTCGTCGGCGGCGCCGAGGTCCTCGGCTTCTACCCGTTCGGCCCCACCATCGGGGCGGGTGCGAACGTGACGCTCATGTCCTACGCCGGCACCTGCAACATCGGGGTCACCACCGACGTCGCCGCCGTGGACCGCCCCGAGCGGTTCAACGAGTGCCTGGTCGAGGGCTTCGAGGAGGTCCTCACCCTGAGCGGCACCCCGGGGGTCACCCTGACCCAACCGACCTGACCGACGCCCACCCCACCGCCCGATCCGCCCCAACGGGCCGTTGGGCCCTGCCGCCGGTGGAGCCGGTGGCGGAGGATCAGGGCATGGTTGGTGTCTCCCCGCGTCGTCCCGTCCGGACCGATCGATCGAAGGGGCGACCACGGACCGTCCTCGTCGTGGCCGTCATCGGCCTGCTCCTCGCCGGCAACTGCTCGAGTGACCGCGGTGCGGACCCCTCCGGCGGCCTCGGCGGGGGGATCGAGGCCGCAGCAGAGGCCGCCGCGCCGGCCCCCGGTGACTTCGGTGACCTCGCCGGGGTGTGCGGCCCCAACGAGGGCGGCGGGGCCGTGGCCGACGCCGGGCCCGACGAGGTCCAGGGCGTGACCGAGGACACCATCACCGTCGGCACCGTGGCCGACCCCGGGTTCGAGGGGCGTCCCGGCCTCAACCAGGAGATCTTCGACACCGCCGAGGCCTTCGTCGCCTGGTGCAACGCGGCGGGCGGCATCAACGGCAAGCAGCTCGAGCTCAACCTCCACGATGCCGCCGTCACCGAGTACCAACCGGTCATGGCCGAAGCCTGCGGTCAGGACTTCGCCATCGTCGGGTCCGGTGCGGTGCAGGACAACTTCTGGGCCTCGACCGGTGCGGCCTGTGGCCTGGTGGACATCGCCGGCTTCTCCGTCACCCCCGAAAAGGCCGGTCTGGCCGGTCAGGACCCCATCGAGGCCCGCTCGATCCAACCCGTTCCGAACGCCGGTGACCGCTTCCAGGCCGGGGCGTTCCTGCTGGTGGGCGAGACCGCCCCGGACGCCCAGGACCGAGCCGGCATCGTGTACGGCGACCTCGAGACCCTCATCGTCCGGAAGGACCAGGCCGTCGACGCCCTCGAGCAGGTCGGCTTCACGTTCGTCCACGAGGCCTCCTACAACCTCTTGGGCGAGTCCAACTGGGGTCTCTTCGCCGCCGCCCTGAGCCAGGACCAGGTCCGGTTCCTGCACTACGTCGGGGAAGGCGAGAACTTCGCCCTGCTCACCCAGGCCATGGACGAGGTCGGCTACCGACCCGAGCTGATGCTCATGGAGACCAACCTCTATGACCAGGGCTGGGTCGAGGCGGCCGGCGACGCCGCCGACGGGGTGTTCGTCCGCACGGTCTTCTGGCCCTTCGAGGAGGCCGAGCAGAACCCGGCCACCCAGCAGTACCTCGACCTCATCGAGGCCCAGGGCGGGAAGGTGGCCCAGCTCGGCGTCCAGGCCATGTCCGCGTGGCTGCTCTTCGCCCAGGCGGCCCGGGACTGTGACCGGGCCGATGACCTGACGCGCACCTGCCTCCTGGAGGCGGCCGCCTCGACGACGGCGTGGACCGGCGGTGGGCTACACGCCCCGACCGAGCCCGGCTCCAACGAACCCACGCCCTGCACGATCGTCCTGCAGGTCCAGGAAGGCGAGTTCACCCGCTTCGCCCCGGATGAGGGCTATGACTGTGGCGAGGCCAGCGACCAGCCCTATGTGGTCGAGGTCGACGCCTGAGGTCGGCGGCTCGTGACCACACCGGCACCGCGCCCGGGCGGTGCGGAGGCGCAGCAGGAACGGCTGGTTGGCGGCGTCCGGCGGTCAGGTCGTCGACGCGGCGTAGATGCTCGCGATCGATTCGTCCAGCGCGGCGTCGAACTCGGCGTCGGTCTGCTGGGCGGTCAGGCCCTCGGTCAAGGCCCGGGAGAAGCTGGCGATCATGCCGTGGTTGCGGGAGAGGCGGGTGTTGGCCTCCTCCCGGCTGTAGCCGCCGGAGAGGGCGGCGACCCGCAGCACGTTCGGGTGCTCGACCAGGTCACGGTAGAAGCCGTCCGTCTCCGGCAGGGTCAGCTTCAGCATGACCTGCTGGTCGTCGGGGAGCTGGTCGAGCCGGCCCCGGAGGGCGGCGTGCAGCAGGTCCTCCGTCTCGGCCTTCTGCGGGCTGTGGATGTCGACCTCGGGCTCGATGATCGGCACCAGGCCGGCGGCCAGGATCTGGCGGGCGACCTCGAACTGCTGGTCGACGACCGCTGTCACCCCGGTGGCGTCGGCCAGCTTGATCACCGAGCGCATCTTGGTCCCGAACACCCCCTTGTCGGTGGCGCGGGCGAGGAGGTCGTCGAGGCCGGCGATCGGCTTCATCAGCTGCGCGCCGTCGGCCTCGTCCTCCAGGCCCTTGTCGACCTTCAGGAACGGCACGACGTGCTTCTCGGTCCACAGGTAGTCCGCCGAGCCCCGCCCGTCGATCTCGCGGTCCATGGTCTGCTCGAACAGGATCGTGCCGAGGATGCGGTCACCGTCGAAGCTCGGGCTGGTGATGATCCGCTGGCGCATCTGGTGCACCAGGTCGAACATCGCGGTGTCGTCGGCGTAGGCGTCGGCGCCGATGCCGTAGAGCCCGAGCGCCTTGGGCGTGCTGCCCCCGCTCTGGTCGAGGGCGGCGATGAAGCCGGGAGCGGACTGGACCTTCTGCAGTTGCTGTTCGTTCATGGGATCACCGTTGGGTTGACGTCGGCACGAGACGGGGACCGGACTCGCCCTGCCAGCATGGCGAACCCGGGCCGGTGCGGAAGGGTCGTTGGACCTCTACCGGCTCGTAAGCTGATTGTTAGCACTAAATCGCCCTTTCCGCAGGACCCGCATCCGCCCGCCGGGCCGTGGCTGACCACCTGACCCGAGACCCTCGAAGGAGAACGATGCCACCCGGAGTCGACACCGAGGTCTGCATCATCGGCGCGGGCATGGCGGGTCTCGCCTGCGCCCTCGACTTGCAGGCCGCCGGCCTCGAGGTCACGGTCCTGGAGGCCGACGACCGAGCGGGCGGGCGGGTCGGGGGACCGCCCTCGGGCCAGGAGGACCTCGTGGTCGACCGGGGCTTCCAGATCCTGCTCACCGACTACCCCGAGCTCCAGCGCCGGGTCGACCTCGACGCCCTCGACCTGCAGGCCTTCGACCCCGGCGCCCAGATCTGGGACGGTCATCGCCTGCGCACCGTCGCCGACCCCCGCCGCCGCCCCGGCGCCCTCCTGGCCACCGCCCTCGCCCCCGTCGGCAGCCTGGCCGACAAGGCCCGCCTCTTGGCCCTGGTCCTCGACGTCCTGCGCACCCCCGCCCCTGACCTCCTGCGTCGGTCGGACGGCTCCACCCGGGCCGCCCTGGCCGAGCGGGGCTTCTCGGCGACCATGGTCGAGCGGCTGTGGGAGCCGCTGCTCGCCGGCATCCAGCTGGACCCGGACCTCGAGGTCTCCCGCCGGCGCTTCGAGGTCGTGCTCCGGTGCCTCGCCCGGGGCGACTCGGTCGTCCCGGCCGCGGGCATGCAGGCCCTGCCCGACCAGCTGGCGGCGCGCCTCGCTCCCGGCAGCCTCCGGTTGGGCGCCCGGGTCACCGGGATCGACGCCACCACCGTCACGGTGGCCGACGGGACCACGGTGCGGGCCGAACAGGTCGTGGTCGCGGTGGAGGGCCCGGCCGCCGCCGCGCTGACCACCGGCGTGGCGGACCCCGGTTCCCGAGGCGTGGCCGCCTGGTGGGCCGTCGCCCCCGAACCGCCGTTCACCGGGCGGTCCATCGTGCTCGACGGCGTGCGCAGCGGCCCGGTGAAGAACGTCGCGGTGATGACCAACGTGGCCCCGGGCTACGCCCCCGGCCGCCACCTCGTGGTCGCCGCGGTCCCCATGGGCCGGGGCGACCTGCCCGAGGACGTCGAGGGCCCGGCCCGCGCCCAGCTCCGAGGCTGGTTCGGCCCGGTCGTGGACGCCTGGGAGACGGTGCGGGTCGACCGCATCGCCCACGGCCAGCCCGACCAGTCCCCGCCGCTGCACCCCAAGCAGGCGGTGACCCTCGGCGGCGGCCGCTTCGTCGCCGGCGACCACCGCGACACCGCCTCCATCCAGGGGGCGCTCTTCTCGGGCGGCCGGGCCGCCGCCGCGGTCCTGGCCGAACGGGCCTGAGCCCCGGGCGGTGACCCTCGGCGGCGGGTCACTCCTCGGTGCTGAGCACCACGTGGCCGTCGACGACGAGGTGGTGGACGTGGCGGTCCGGGCCCAAGGCGAGGCCGTCGAGCGGATCCGGCAGGTCGTCGAGGTCGCCTGCCGGCCAGACCGCCAGGTCCGCCACGGCGCCCACCTCGAGGCGGCCGAGCTCGGGGCGGCCGATGCACCGGGCGCCGCCGGTGGTGGCCAGGCGGAGGGCGTCGGCGGGCAGGAAGGCGTCGGCCCGACCGGCCCGGATCCTCGCGGTGTAGAGGGCCTGGCGCAGCTCCGGGAACAGGCCGCCGACCTCGTTGGAAGCCACCCCGTCGACGCCGAGGCCAACCGGGCAGCCGGCGGCTTCCAGGTCGGTGACGGGACACAGGCCCGCGGCCAGGCGGGCGTTGGAGGAGGGGCAGTGGGCGACGCCGGTGCCGGCGGCGCCGAGGCGGTCGATCTCGGGCGGGGAGATGTGGATGCCGTGGGCCAGCCAGACGTCGTCGCCCACCCAACCCCACTCATCCAGGAGGTCGACCGGGCGGCGACCCAGCTTGTCGAGGCAGTACTCGGTCTCCTCGACGGTCTCGCACAGGTGGGTGTGCAGGCGCAGGCCGTGCTTGCGGGCCAGCTCGGCGGACTCGATCATCAGCTCGGGGGTGACCGAGAACGGCGAGCACGGCGCCACCACGACCTGGCACCAGTCGGGGTCGTGGAGGCGGGCGATCACGGACTCGGTCGAGGCCAGGATGGCGTCCCGGTCCTCCACGACGTGGTCGGGGGGCAGGCCGCCGTCGCGCTCGCCGAGGTCCATCGATCCCCGGGACAGGACGAGGCGGATGCCCACCGCCCGGGCGGCCTCGGCGATGGCGTCGAAGACCGAGTCGTCGCCCCGGGGCACGAGGTAGTGGTGATCGGCGGCGGTCGTGCACCCGGACCGGGCCAGCTCCTGCAGGCCCCGCAGGGCCGCGGCGTGGATCTCCTCGACCGACAGCCGGCCCCAGATCGGGTACAGCTCCACCAGCCAGTCGAACAGGTTGCACCCGACGGCCCGGCCCCGGGTGGCCCACTGGTAGAGGTGGTGGTGGGTGTTGATCAGGCCGGCGGTGACGATGTCGCCCTCACAAGTCAGGACCTCGTCGTCGGGCTCGGGGGCAACGGTGCCGATGGCTTCGATGCGCCCGTCGCGCAGGGCGATGTCGCCGGGGTGGCGGGCACCCCGCAGGACCAACCGGCTCACGACGCCTGCGCCCCCACGATCTCGGCGTAGGCCACGGGGTCGGTGGCCCCTTCGGTGGAGAGGACCAGCACCGTGCTGTCCGGACCGAGCTCGGGGCCCTCCCCGGCCGCGGCCAGCACCTCCAGCAGGCCGCCGAGGGCGGCGGCGCCCGTCTCGCCCGACACGATGCCCTCCCGGGCCAGCACCCGCATGGCGTCCCGGGCCCGGTCGTCCTCGATGGTCACCGTCCAGTCGAAGCCCCGGGACACCAGGGGCCACGCCGTGGGCGACGGGGTCCCGCAGGCGATGCCCGACATGATCGTCCGCGGCACCTCGGGCAGGGTGGCCACCTCACCGGCGGCGAGGGAGTGGGGCAGGCATGGGGCCCCGCTGGCCTGCACGGCGACGAGGGTCGTGGGACCGGGACGGAATGCGGTGACCACCGCGGCGCCCAGTGCGCCCACCCCGACGGGGGTGAAGACGGCGTCGAAGGTCCGGTCGCCCAGCTCCCGGAACATCGTCGAGTAGCCCTCGATCACCCAGCGGGGCGCATCCCCGGCGCCGGTGTCGGCGATGACCACGTCGCCCGACGCGGCCGCGGCGGCGACGGCCTCGTCATAGGAGCCGTCGACCACCACCACCTCCGCCCCCTCGGCCTCGATGGCCTCGATGCGGGCCGGGACCATCTCGTCGGGCACGAAGATCCGGGCGCCGAAGCCCAGCAGGGCGGCCATGTGGGCCACGGCCCGCCCGTGGTTGCCGTCGGTGGCGGTGGTCAGGGTGAGCGGCCGCAGCGGGGCGAGCCGCTCGGCCAGCTCGTCGACCGTCGACCAGTCGGGCTCCTCGCCCAGGCGGTCGACGAGGGTCCGGTAGGTGGCCCACGACGCGCCCAGCATCTTGAACGAGGGCAGCCCGAACCGGTTCGACTCGTCCTTGACGACCACCGAGCCCAGCCCGAAGGCGTCGGCCAGCTCGACCACCGGCGCCGGGGCGTAGCCGGGCAGGCGCCGGTGGAAGGCGAAGGGGCCGTCACCCGGCGGGGTCGGCTCGACCGGCCCCGCCATCGGGTTGCGCCGGATCATGCGGCGAACACGTCGATCATCTGGTGGACGTCGGGGCCGAGGGGATAGAGGACCGGGCAGGTGCAGCCCCCGGCGATGTACTCGGCCACCTTCTCCCGGCACTCGTCGGGGGTGCCGGCGGCGCAGATCATCTGGACGATGTCGTCGGGCACCAGGTGGGCGGCGGCCTCCACCTGGTCGTGGGTGGCGGGCCAGGTCAGGACCCGGCCGATCTCCTCCAGCAGTGACTCGGGCACGCCGGAGGCCTTCATGATGTGGGGCTGCTGGCCCAGGTACTGGGTGACGAGCAGGCGGGCGGCGTCGAGGGCCACCTGGCGGTCGTCGTCGACCGAGCAGACCACGAGCTGGGGGCGGTCGAGGTCGTCGATCGAACGACCGGCGGCCTCCGCCCCGATGGCCAGGTGCTCCATCGCCCGGTCGTTGTAGGCGGGGGAGACCAGGTAGTTGAGCAGCACCCCGTCGGCGATGCGCCCGGCCAGCTCCATCATCTGCATCCCCGTCGCCCCGATGTAGATGGGCACGTCCTTGGGCCGGCGCTCCTGGTGGACGTAGTCCAGCTCCACCCCGTCGAGGTGCACGAACTCGCCGTCGTAGGTCACGGTCTCGTCCGCCAGCAGGGCCCGCACGACCTCGACGGTCTCCCGCATGGCCCGTAGGGGCCGGGCCCGGTCGATGCCGACCTTGGCCGCCAGGGGGTCCCACCACGCCCCGATGCCGAGGATGACCCGCCCCGGGGCCAGGTCGTCCAGGGTGGAGAACGTCGACGCCAGCAGGGCGGGGTTGCGGGTCCAGTTGTTGACCACGCCCGAGCCCGCCTTCAGGGTCGTGGTGTGGGACAGGAAGGCGGCCATGGGCACGGTGGCCTCGCGCACCAGGCGGCTCTCGGCCTGCCACACCGCCTCGAAGCCCCGCTCCTCGGCGTAGCGGCAGATGTCGATGCCCTCGGTGATCGGGTGGGCGTCCTGCAGGTAGATCGCCAGGCGTTGGTCGGTCATGGCCCCATCCTCGCCCACAGGCGCCGGGCCGACTCGGCCGAACGGGCCCGGACCTCGTCCTCGTCGACCCGGGTGGCCCGGCCCTCGGCCCACACCACCTCGCCGCCCACCTCGACCCGGAGCGGGCGGACCCCGGTGGTGAAGGCCAGCGACCACGGGTCCATGGCGTCGACCGACCACGTCACCCGGTCCTCGGCCGCCTCCGGCACCAGGGCCCGGCCCACCTCCAGCCAGGACCACGGGGTCTCGGGCGTGGCCCGGACGTCGCTCTCCCGCAGCCGGGCGTAGGCCAGGCGGAACTCCTCGAGCATGTCGGCGCCGATGCCGTCGGTGCCCAGGGCGACCGGGTTGGCGAAGCGGGCCGGCCGGGCGTAGCCGACGGCGTTGTTCATGTTGGAGCGGGGGTTGTGGACGATGGTGCCCCGCAGGCCGTGGTCGTCGGGCAGGTGCACGCCGTGGATCAGCAGCCAGTCGTCGGTCGTGTACGGCGCCAGGCGCTCGACCGCCTCGCTGTCCTCGGGGCCCTCGGCCACGTGGACGTGGACCCCGACCCCGTGCTCGGTGGCGAGGGCCGCGGCCGCGGCGATGGTCTCGTCCGAGCAGGTGAAGGCGGCGTGGAGGCCGACCAGGCCCCGGCCGCCTTCGGCCAGGAAGCGGCGGTTCTCCTCCAGGCCCCGGCGGGCGCCGTCGGCGCCGTGGCGGTCGGTCACCCCGTAGGCGCAGACCACCCGGACCCCGACCTCGGCGCAGGCCTCGGCGATCACGGTCAGCGAGCCGTCGATGGCCTCGGGCGACTCGTGGTGGTCGACGATGGCCGTGCACCCGACGGCCAGTGCCTCCAGGGCCGCGAGGCGGGCCGACCAGGCGATCGTGTCGAGGTCCAGGGCCCGGTCCAGCCGCCACCACACCTGCTCGAGGATCTCCCGGAAGGTGATCGGCGTCTTCGGCGGGGCGGGCATCCCCCGGGCCAGGGAGGAGTAGAGGTGGTGGTGGGCGCAGACCAGCCCGGCGGTCGTGGCGCTCACCGGAGCCTCAGACCGACATCGGGAGGCGGTTGCGCCACTGGCCGTCCCGGGCGTGCAGGGCGGCGGCCACGGCGCCGGCGGTGGGGACGAGGCCGATCTCGCCCACCCCCTTGATGCCGTAGGGCGAATCAGGCTGGGGGGACTCGACCAGGATCACCTCGACCGGCGGCATGTCCTTGGGCCGGATGATGGCCAGGCTGCGCAGGGTCATGTTGGTGGGCCGCCCCTGGTCGTCGGCGGGGAACTCCTCGGAGAGGGCGTAGCCCAGGCCCATGTGGACCGCCCCCTCGATCTGGCCCTCGCACAGCATCGGGTTCACGGCCCGGCCGACGTCGTGGGCGGCCACGACCCGCTCGACGGCCCCGGTCTCGGGGTCGAGGACCACGAGCTGGGCGGCGTAGCCGAAGGTGGAGTGGATCACCGGCTCGTCGAGGCCCTCGTCGAGGGCGTGGGTCCAGTCGACCCGGTACTCGCCGTGGTGGTCGACCCCGGGGCGGCAGCCGTCGGCCCGGGCCGCGGCGCAGGCGTCGGCCACGGATCCGGCGCACATGAGGGTGCCCCGGCTCCCCGTCGTCTGGCCCGCGCCCAGCTCCCGGCTGGTGTCGACCACGACCCGGATGCGCTCGGGGTCCACGCCCAGCTCCTCGACCGCGACCTGGCGGGCCACGGTGTCGACCCCCTGGCCCATGTCGGTCCAGCAGTGGCGGACCTCGACGGTCCCGTCCTCCTCGAAGCGGACGACGGCCTTGGCCACCTCGACCAGGCCGTTGCCCAGGCCGGCGTTCTTCAGGCCGAGGCCCAGGCCCACGGGCCGGCCCTCGGCCACGGCGGCGTCGTAGGCGGGGCGCACCGCGTCGAGGCACTGGCGGGCGCCGAGGCAACCGTCGTCCATCCGCTGCCCGGGCCCCCACACCGACCCCGGCTCGACGACGTTGCGGGACCGGATCTCCCACCCGGAGATGCCCACCGCCGCGGCCAGCCGGTCCAGGACCCCCTCGGCGGCGAACTGGGCCTGGTTGGCGCCGAAGCCCCGGAAGGCGCCGCACACCGGGTTGTTGGTGCGCACGGCCACCGACTCGACGTCGATGGCGGGCCAGGCGTAGGGCCCGCCCGCGTGGCCGGCGGCCCGCTCCAGCACCTTCATCCCCACCGAGGCGTAGGGCCCCGAGTCGCCGACCATCCGGGCCCGCAGGGCGGTCAGGCGGCCCTCGGCGTCGCACCCGGCCTCGTAGGTCAGGCGGATCGGGTGGCGCTTCGGGTGGATGAGCAGGGACTGCTCCCGGGTCAGCGTGCACTTCACCGGCCGCTGGAGGAGGTGGGCGGCCAGCGCCGTCTGCGCCTGGTTGGCCATGTCCTCCTTGCCGCCGAAGGCCCCGCCGTTGGACACCAGCTCCACCTCGACCCGGTCGGGCGGGCAGGCCCAGCACCGAGGCGATCTGGTCCCGGTCGTCCCACACCCCCTGGCCACCGGACCAGACCTGGAGGACGCCGTCGGCCCGGGGGGCGGCCAGCGTGGACTCGGGCTCGAGGAAGGCCTGCTCGACCCGCTGGGTCTGGAACGTCTCGGTCACGACGTGGGCCGACGCGGCCAGCGCGGCCTCGACGTCGCCGCCCCGGGCGTAGGTCGAGCGGGACAGCTCGTTGCCGTCGAGGCCCCACACGGCGTCCTCGTCGGCCGCCAACGCGGCATCGGGGTCGACCATCGGGGTCAGGACCTCGTAGTCGACCTCGATCAGGGCCGCCGCCCGCTCGGCCGTGGCCCGGTCGCCGGCCACGACCACGGCCAGCACGTCGCCCAGGTACGAGGTCCGGCCCCCCTCGGGGATGAGCACCGGCCAGTCCTGTGTGGATGAGGCCGACCCGCAGCTCGCCGGGGACGTCGGCCGCGGTGAAGACGGCCTCGACGCCGGGCTCGGCCAGCGCGGCGCGCGGTGTCGATGCGCGACGACGTCGGCCCGGGCGTGGTCGGCCAGGCGGAGCACGGCGTGCAGGAGGCCCTCGGGCGCCAGGTCGTCGATGAACGGCGCGGCTCGCCGGCGGACAGGGCGGCGCCCTGGTGCTTGGCCGCCCGCGCCCCGACGCCGCCGGCGAGGCTCGGCGCCGGCGACTCGCCCCGGGCCAGCGCCTCGATGGCGTCGAGGATCTTCACGTAGCCCGTGCACCGGCACAGGTGGGCCGCCGAGGTGGCGGGCCGCCTTCTCGCGGGTGAGCTCGGCGCCCTTCTTGTCCAGCAGCGCCTTGGTGCGGACCAGGATCCCGGGCGTGCAGAACCCGCACTGCAGGGCGCCGGCGGCGGCGAAGGCGTCGGCGTAGCGCTCGCCGCTCGGCGATGCCCTCGAGGGTGACGACCTCCCGGCCCGCCACCTTCTCCAGCGAGACCTGGCAGGCCACGACCGCCTTGCCGTCGAGCAGGACCGTGCAGCAGCCGCACTGGCCCGAGGGGGCAGCAGCCGTCCTTGGTGGAGATGATCCCGAGGTCCTCCCGCAGGGCCACCAGGAGGTGGGCCCGGTCGTCGGGGACCTCGACCGGGGCGCCGTTGAGCACGAAGGCCGTCATGGTTCGCAGATCCTCCCGTAGACCTCCGGCCGCCGGTAGCGGCCGAACTCGAACAGGGTCTCGCGGTAGTGGGCGCAGGCCGCGGGGTGCACGTCGGCCACCACCACCTCGTCGCCCGCCGTCGTCGCCTCGGCCACGACCTCGCCCGAGGGGGCGATGATGCAGCTCTCGGCCAGGAGCTCGACGCCCTCCTCCACGCCCGCCCTTGGCCACGCCCACGACCCACAGCGCCGTTCTGGTAGGCCCCGGCCTGCAGGACCAGCCGGTTGTGGAACCCGGCCAGCCGGTCCTGGTCGGGATCGGGTGGGTAGTGGATGGGCGTGTTGTAGCCGATGAGCACGATCTCGGCGCCCTCCAGGGCCAGGACCCGGTAGGTCTCCGGCCACCGCCGGTCGTTGCAGGTGGCCAGGCCCACCTGGGCCGCCGAACGCCGACCAGGTCTCGAACCCGTCGCCCGGCTCGAAGTAGGCCCGCTCGAGGTGCTGGAACGCCCGCCAGGGCTCGGGCTCCTCGTGGCCGGGCAGGTGGACCTTGCGGTAGCGGCCGACGACGGCGCCGTCGCCGTCGACCAGCACGGTCGTGTTGTAGCGGTGCGCCGTCGGTCAGCTCGGCGTAGCCGAGGGCGAAGCCGACCCCGAGGCGGGCGGCCTCGTCGAACAGCGGCTTGGTCGTCGGGCCCCGGCATCTCGGTCTCGTAGAAGGCGTCGAGCTCGTCGCCCTCCAGCACCCAGCGGGGGAAGAACGTGGTCAGCGCCAGCTCGGGGAAGACCACCAGCTCGGCGCCGTCCGCCGCGGCCCGGCCCAGCAGGGCGATGAGGCGCTCGACCACGTCGGCCCGGCGTCTCGTCCCGGGCGATCGGGCCCATCTGGGCCGCGGCCACCCGCATCGTGGCCCACGGCGCGGCTGGTGCGGGCCCCTGGCGCGTCGTCGCCCCGCTCACCCGAGCTCCCCCTCGGCGAGAGCCAGGACCACCTGGAGGAGGACGTCGGCGCCGGCGTCGAGGTCCTCGGGGTCGGTGTGCTCGGCCGGGTTGTGGCTGATGCCGTCGCGGCTGGGCGTGAAGACCATGCCCGCCGGGCAGACCCCGGCCAGCAGCCGGGCGTCGTGGCCGGCCCCGGCCGGCAGGCGCAGCACCGAGTGGCCGAGGCGCTCGGCGGTGGCCTCCACCAGGTCGACCACCCGGGGGTCGAAGGTCACCGGCTCGAAGCGGGCGAGGCTGACCGAGTCGACGGTGACCCCTTCGGCCTCGGCCACCTCGGTCACGAGGTCGGCCAGGCGGTGCTCGGCCTCCTGGAGGAGCGCCTCGTCGGTGTTGCGCAGGTCGACGGTCATGCGGGCCCGGCGGGCGACCACGTTGATCAGGCCGGGTCGAGGTCGATGACCGCCCACCGTGCCCACCTGGGGGCCGCCCATCGCGGTGACCAGGTCCCGGACCCCCGGGTGATGGCCCCGGCGGCGAACCCGGCGTCGTGGCGCAGGGCCATCGGCGTGGTCCCGGCGTGGTTGGCCTGGCCCGGGATGGTCAGCTCCTGCCACGAGATGCCCTGCACGCCGGTGACCGCCCCGATCGTGACGGCCCTGGCCTCCAGGACCGGGCCCTGCTCGATGTGCAGCTCGACGAAGGCATGGGGCACCGGGCCGGGCACGGGCACCGGGCCCCGGTAGCCGATGCGGTCGAGCTCGTCACCGAGGACGAGGCCGTCGGCGTCGGTGCGGTCCAGGGCCTCCTCCAGGGGCAGGCCCCCGACGTAGGTCATGCTGCCGAGCATGTCGGGGCTGAACCGGGCCCCTTCCTCGTCGGTGAAGAAGGCCACCTCCAGCGGGCGCCGGGTGACGACCTCGGCGTCGTTCAGGGTCGCCACCACCTCGAGGCCGCCGAGCACGCCGAGGTTGCCGTCGTAGCGGCCGCCGCTGGCCACGGTGTCGATGTGGGAGCCGACCATGACCGCCGCGGTGTCCTCCCGGCCCGCCCGGCGGCCCACCACGTTGCCGATGGCGTCGATGCGGACCTCGAGGCCCAGCTCGTGCATCCACTCCACGACCAGGTCCCGCCCGGCCTTGTCCTCGTCGGTCAGGGCCAGCCGGCAGCAGCCCCCGTCGCCGGTGTCGCCGATCTCGGCCAGGGTGGCCAGCCGTCGTCGCAGCCGGTCACCGTCCACCCGGAGGTCATCCAGCACGACCCCAGTCTCCCCCTTTTCCGACATTGCGTTGATTCGTCACGCTGAGCGTGACCAATCGACGCAATGTCAGATGACCGTCGGGCTCAGAGGCAGATGTCCTCGGGGCGGATGGGGACCCGGGGGAGCTCCCGGCCGGTGGCGGCCCGGATGGCGGCGACCACCGCCGGGGTGGACGACAGGGTCGGGGGCTCGCCGACGCCCTTGGCGCCGAAGGGGGAGCCGGGCTCGGGCTCCTCGATGAGGGCGGCGATGCGCACGTCGGGGGCGTCGAGGGCGGTGGGGATGAGGTAGTCGGTGAACGTCGGGTTCAGGACCTTGCCGCCGGCGAGCTTCATCTCCTCCATGACGGCGAGGCCGACGCCCTGGAGGGTGCCCCCCTCGATCTGGCCCACCACCTGCAGGGGGTTCAGGACCCGGCCGACGTCCTGGGCCGTGGTCATGTCGACCACCCGGACCAGGCCCAGGTCCGGGTCGACGTCGACCACCGCCCGGTGGGCGGCGAAGGCGAAGGACACGTGGGCGTCGCCCTGGCCGTCCTCGTCGAGGGTGGACGTCGGCGCATGGCGGAACACCACCTCTTCCTCGATGACGCCGGTGTCGCCGGCCTCGACGCGGCGCTGGACCGCCTGACAGGCCGCCTGCACGGCGCCCCCGGACATCCAGGACTGGCGGCTGGCCGAGGTGGAGCCCGCCGAGCCGATGGCGGTGTCGACCGGGGCCAGCACGACGTCGTCGACGCCCAGCACCTCGTGGGCGATCTGGCGCACCAGGGTGACGAAGCCCTGCCCGACCTCGGCGCAGCGCGGTCTTCACGGTGACCACCCCGTTCTCCAGGCGGCAGGAGGCGGTGGCGTAGTCGTCGAAGCCCTCGGAGTACATGAGGTTCTTGAAGCCCACGGCGAAGCCGACACCCCGGCGGACGTCGGCCGGCGTCGGTGGTCAGCCCGGCGCCGCCCGGTCGGTCGAGCACGTCGCTCGCCCGGCGGCGGGGGCAGGGGATGGTCGGCGCAGGCCCGGATGACGTCGGCCACGGGGGCGGTCCCGGTGATGACCTGGCCGGTGAGCAGGGCGTCGCCGGGCTTCAGGGCGTTGCGCAGGCGGATCTCGACGGGGTCCAGGCCGAGGGCGGCGGCCAGCTTGTCCATCTGGGCCTCGCACGGCGAAGGTCGGCTGCACCGCGCCGAAGCCCCGCATCGCCCCGCACGGCGGGTTGTTGGTGCGCACGACCCGGCTCTCGACCACCGCGTTGGGCACGAGGTAGGCCCCGGCGGCGAAGCACGTGGCGTTGGCCAGCACGGCGGCCGAGGAGGACTGGTAGGCGCCACCGTCGAGGACGATGCGGGCGTCCATCGCGCACGAGGCGCCCGTCCCGGTCGGCCTCGTGGCGGTAGTGCATCCGGGCCGGGTGACGGTGGACGTGGCCGACGAAGGACTCCACCCGCGTGTAGCTCATGCGCACCGGCCGCCCGGTGCGCAGGGCCAGCAGGCAGGCGTGGACGTGGAGGCTGAGGTCCTCGCGGGCGCCGAAGGACCCGCCGACCCCGGCGAGGGTCAACCGGACCTTCTCGGGAGGGAGCCCGAGGCAGGCCGCGACCTGGTCCCGGTCCGAGTGCAGCCACTGGGTCGAGCACGTAGAGGTCGACGCCCCCGTCCTCGGCGGGGACGGCCATCCCCGACTCCGGGCCCATGAAGGCCTGGTCCTGCATCCCGAGCTCGTAGGTCCCCTCGACCACGACCTCGCCGTGGGCCTCGGGGTCACCGTGGCGGATGACCAGCTCCCGGAAGACGTTGCCGAAGGGGTGGATGGGCTCGGCGGTGAGCGCCGCCTCGGCGTCGACCAGCGGCTCCAGTAGCTCGTAGTCGACGGCGACGGCCTCGGCCGCCCGGCGGGCCGTCTCGGGGTGGTCGGCGGCGACCGCGGCCACCGCCTCGCCGTGGTAGCGGATGACCTCGGACGCGAACACCGGCTGGTCGGCCCGGTCGAGGCCGTAGTCGGGCTGCGCCGGGGACGTCGTCGGCGATGAGCACGGCGTGCACGCCGGGGATGGCCAGCGCCGGGCCGATGTCGACGGACCGGATCCGGGCCGCGGCGTGGGGGGCGCGCACCGTGCGCCCGAAGAGGGCGTCGTCGGCCCACAGGTCGGAGCCGAAGGCGAAGCGGCCCCGGACCTTGGGGACGCCGTCGGGGCGGGGGACGTTGGTGCCGATGGCGGGCGGGGCGCCGGTGGTGACGTCGGCCACGGTGTCGGTCACCGGGCGGCCCCCCGTTCCCGGGCGGCGACCCGCACGGCCTCGATGATCCGGCCGTAGCCCGTGCAGCGGCACAGGTTCCCCGAGATGGCCTCGCGGATCTCGAGGTCGCTCGGGTCCGGCGTCCGGTCGAGCAGGTCGTCCACCGCCATCACCAGCCCCGGCGTGCAGAAGCCGCACTGGACGGCCCCCTCGGCGACGAAGGCCGCCTGGACCGCGGACAGCACCCCGTCGTCCTCCTGGGCCTCGATGGTCTCGATCGGCTGGCCCACGACCGATGCGGCCAGGACCAGGCACGAGCACACGAGGGTGCCGTCGACCTTCACCGAGCAGGAACCGCACTCGCCCTCTTCACAGGCGTTCTTGGTGCCGGGCAGGTCGAGCCGGTCGCGCAGGACGTTGAGCAGGCTCTCGCCGAGCCAGGCGTCCTCGACCGGGTGGGCCCTTCCGTTGACCAGCAGCGTGTAGGCCAGGGTCACGGGAACGCCCTCCGGACCGCCCGCTCGGCGAGGACGGCGACGGCGTGGCGCCGGTAGGCCGCCGAGGAGCGATGGTCGTCGATGGGCCGGGCCGCGTCGGCCACCCGGGCGGGGAAGCCGGGGTCGGTGGCCTCCTCGACGGTGGCGGTGACCCGCAGCGGGGTCGGGCCGACCGAGCCCGAGGCCGACGGCGACGGCCCCCGCGTCGGTGTCCACGACCAGGGCCAGGGACACGACGGCGATGACCATGGCGTTGCGGGTCCCCACCTTCAGGTAGTGCTGGGGGCCCCGGGCGACGGGGATGGTCACGGCCTCGATCAGCTCGCCCGGCGCGAGGGCGGTCTGCTTGACCCCGGTGAGGAAGTCGGTGACGGGCAGGTCCCGCGCCCCGGTGGCCGAGCGCAGGTGCACCGTGGCGTCGAGGGCCACCAGCACGGGCAGCAGGTCGCCGGCGGGGGAGGCGGTGCCGAGGTTGCCGCCCAGCGTCCCGGCGTTGCGGACCTGGGGGGAGCCGACGGTCCGGGCCGCGTCGGCCAGCGCGGGCGCCAAGGCGGCCAGGTCGGGCCGGCCGAGGTCGGTGTAGGTGAGCGCCGGCGCCGAGGCGGACCTGGTCGCCGTCCCGGTCCCAACCGGCCAGTTCGGGCACCCGGGCGATGGCCACCACCGCGCTCGGGCGGCGGCGGCCGTGGTTGACCTCGACCATGAAGTCGGTCCCGCCGGCCAGCACCTCGGCGTCGGGGTCCTCGGCCAGCGCGGCACAGGCTTCGGCCAGGCTGGTGGCCACTCGGACCGTCACAGCCCCACGCTACGCACTGCGGGTCCCGGGGACGCGCCCCGCGCCGCCGATGCCGGGCGACCCACCCCCGACGCAGCGGTCGTAGGGTGACGGCGTGGGGACCCCGTGGCACGAGCTCGACGGTGACGCCGTCGCCCGGCTCGTCGGCCGCAGCCTCCCGACCACCCAGGAGTGGTCGGTGGCCGACCTGCGCACCGTCCTCGACCTGACCCGGGCCTTCGCCACCCTCGACCGGGCCGGCGGGGTGCCCGAACTCTGCCCCCGGGAGCTGGCCTACGGCCTGTTCTTCGACCGCTCGACCAGGACCCGCAGCGCCTGGTCGGGTGCGGCCGCCCGTCTCGGGATGCACCCGGTGATCGTGGACGGGTCCTCCACCCAGGTGGCCCACGGCGAGACGGCGGTGGAGACCGGGGCCATGCTCGGCATGAACGCCCACGCCCTCGGGGTGCGCCACGACCTCGTCCTCGGCGCCGGCAACGCCTTCCTGCGGGACATCCAGCGGGGCATCGACGGGTACCTCGCCGCCACCGGGGACCCCCGCCGCGTCCCCGTGGTCAACCTCCAGTGCGACGTCGACCACCCCACCCAGACGCTGGCCGACCTCGCCTGGCTGGAGGCGTGCTTCCCCGAAGGCCTCGAGGGCCGTCCCATCACCGTCAGCTGGGCGAACTCGCCGGCGTACGCGAAGCCCCTCTCGGTCCCCCAGGGCCTGATCACCCTGCTCACGCGGTTCGGCGCGGCGATCACCCTCGCCCGTCCCGAGGGCTATGACCTGTCCGCCGAGGCCCTGGCCGCCGCCGAGGCCAACGCCGCTGAGGCCGGGGGCTCGTTCCGGGTGGTCGACGACATGGACGAGGCCTTCCGGGGCGCGCACGCCGTCTACCCCAAGTCGTGGGGCCCGCTCGACCTGATGCAGGAGCGGGTGGCGGCCGACGCCGCGGGTGACCTCGAGGCGCTGGAGGCCATCGAGGCCCGGGCGCTGGCCCGCAACGCCACCCACGCCGACTGGATCTGCGACGAGCGCCGCATGGCCCTCACCGAGGGCGGGTCGGCCCGCTACCTGCACTGCCTGCCCGCCGACATCGGCGCCGAGGTGACCCCCGGGGTCATGGCGGCCCACGCCGTCGACGTGGCCCGCGAGGCCAACGGCAAGGTCTACGTGATCATGGCGCTGCTGGCCGGGGCCAAGGTGTCCGACCTGGCCGACCGGCTGACCGCCGCCGCCCGGAGCCCCCGGTGAGCCTCGGCGAGCGGGCCGCCGAGCTGGCCCAGCGCGACCTGCCCCTGGCCGTCGAGATCCTCCGCGAGGCCATCCGCATCCCCGCCGACCACGTGGACCGTCCGGTCGAGGAGGGCGGCGACCCCGCCTGCGGCCTCAGCAACCACGAGGGGCCGCGCCTGGAGTACCTCCGGCGCCGGATCGTGGAGATCGGCGCCGTGGCCGACGCGTCCGACGTCGGCTTCGACGACTTCGGGAACCTCTGGTGGACCGTGCAGGACCCCGACGACGGGATCGACGAGGCGGCCAAGCGGGTCGTCTGGTTCGACGGCCACACCGACACCGTCGCCGCCCTGCGGGACCAGTGGCGCGAGCACCTGGTCGGCGTGGACGCCTACGACGGCCTGGTCGACGCCGGCCGGATCGACGAGGCGGCCCTCCGGGCGGAGCTGGGCCACCTGCCGCCGGAGGACGAGTGGCACCACCTCGTCTTCGGTCGGGGCGCCGCCGACCAGCTCAGCGGCGTGGTCAGCCAGATCCTGGCCACCCGCATCGCCCGGGAGCTGGCCCCGGAGGGGGCGCTGCGGGGCGTGGTCATCCGGGCCCACGGCACCGTGGCCGAGGAGGACAACGACGGCGGCGGGTCCCGGTGGTTCCTGGCCCGGGCCCTGGCCGGGGCGACCGCCCTCCCCGACGCCATCGTGCTGACCGAGGGCACCGGCGACGCCGTCAAGGGGGCGTTGGGCATCTACCGGGGCCAGCGGGGCCGGATGCAGATCGAGGTGACCGTCACCGGCCGCTCGGCGCACGGCTCGATGCCCGCCGAGGGCCTCAACCCCCTCGAGTTCGGGTCGGCCATCCTCGCCGAGGCCGCCGCCCGCCACGAGGCGGGCGAGGGCTTCGCCGACGACCCCTTCCTCGGCCGCGGGACCCGGACGGCGTCCTGGGCCGCGCTCGACACCCCCAGCGACTGCGCCGTCCCGGCCCGGTTCACGTTCCGCTTCGACCGCCGCCTGACGCCCGACGAGCCCCCGGACGCGGCGCGGGCCGACGTCGAGGGGCTGGCGGCCGTGGCCGCCGCCCGGGCCGCCGGCCTCGACGTCGAGGTGACCGTCCCGCACTACGACCGGCCGACGTGGCGGGGTCACCGGCCCGACAACCCGCAGGTGTACCCCGGGTGGGTGACCCCCGAGGACCACCCGGCGGTCACCGCCGCCGTCGCCACCTACACCGAGGTGGTCACCCCCGCCGTCCCCGAACCCGTGCCGGGAGGCGGCCTGCGGCCCGAGCCCCGGGTCGACCGCTGGATCTTCTCCACCGACGGCGTCGGCTTCACCGTGCCCACCGGCGAGGCCGACGTACCCGCCGCCAAGGGCTGGATCGACGCCGGCGACGTCATCCACCCGCCGATGATCGGCTTCGGCCCCGGGATCGAGCAGAACACCCACAAGATCGGCGAGTGCGTCGACGCCCGCGAGCTCCGCTTCGCCGTCGCCTTCCTGGCCACCTACCCGGCCACCTTCGCGGCCGCGCCCTAGGACGGCCGCCGGACGGCGCTCGGATCAGAAGGAGCGCTGGTGGAGATCCCGCCGCGGATGAGGCGTCGACCTCAGCCGAGGGTCGGGACGCACCTTCTCGCCGTAGGCGGTGAGGGTCTCGTCCTGGCCGTCGTGCTGGAGGTAGATGGCGAACTGGTCGACGCCGAGGTCCCGGAGCTCCTCGAGGCGTTCGATGTGGGCCGACGGGGGACCCAGCAGGCAGAAGCGGTCGATGATGTCGTCGGTGACGAAGTCGACATGGGTGCTGGTGGCTTTGCCGTGTTCGGCGTAGTCGTAGCCCTTGCGGTTCTGGACGTAGGTCACGAGCGCTTCGGGGATCAGGTCGATGTCGGGGCCGTAGCGCTCGACGAGGTCGGCGACGTGGTTGCCGACCATGCCGCCGAACCAGCGGACCTGGTCCCGCTGGTGGGCCAGGTCGTCACCGACGTAGGCGGGGGCGGCGACGCAGATCTTGATGCTGTCGGGGTCCCGGCCGGCGTCGGAGGCCGCGGTGCGGACGGCCTCGATGGTCCACGTGGCGATCTGGGGGTCGGCCAGCTGGAGGATGAAGCCGTCGGCCTGCTCGCCGCACAGCTTCAGGGCCTTGGGGCCGTAGGCGGCCATGAAGATGTCCAGGCTCGAGCCCTGGCTCCACGGGAACTGCTGCTGGGTCCCGTTGTAGGTGACCTCCTCGCCTTCGGCCAGGCCCTTGATCACCGTCATGGCCTCACTCAGGGTGGCCAGGTTCGACGGGGGAAAGCCCAGCACCCGCATGGCGGAGTCGCCCCGACCGATGCCGCAGACCGTGCGGTCCCCGAACATGTCGTTGAGGGTGGCGAACATCGACGCCGTGACCGTCCAGTCCCGGGTGCCCGGGTTGGTCACCATCGGGCCCACCTTCATGGTGTGGGTGGCCGACAGGATCTGGCTGTAGACCACGAAGGGCTCCTGCCACAGCACGTGGCTGTCGAAGGTCCAGCCGTGGGTGAAGCCGAGGGTCTCGGCCCGCCGGCACAGGTCGACCACCCGCCACGCCGGCGGGTTGTTCTGCAACACGACACCGAACTCCATGGCACCTCGCCTCGTGGTCGGGACTGACGGTCAGCTACTGCAGGTAGGCGCAGAGGCCCCGCCGCAGGTACTCCCCATCGCCCTTCTGGCCCTCGTACTGATCGTTGCGCACGATGATCCGCCCCCGGGACAGCACCGTGTCGACCCGGCCCGACACCTCGATGCCCTCATAGGCCGAGTAGTCGAGCGCCATGTGGTGGTTGTCGACGCTGATGGTCCACGGCCGGTCCGGGTCATAGACGACGATGTCGGCGTCGGAGCCGGGGGCGATCACGCCCTTGCGGGGGTAGAGGCCGAACATGCGGGCCGGGGTGGTCGAGCACAGCTCCACCCAGCGGGGGAGGGTCAGCTCGCCGGCGCACACCCCCTGGTAGATCAGGTCCATCCGGTGCTCCACCCCGCCGATGCCGTTGGGGATGGCCCGGAAGTCGTCCACCCCCAGCTCCTTCTGGTCCTTCATGCAGAACGGGCAGTGGTCGGTGGACACCACCGACAGGTCATTGGCCCGCAGCCCCTTCCACAGGTCCGCGTGGTGGTGCTCGTGCTTGGTCCGCAGCGGGGTCGAACAGACATAGCCCGCCCCGGCGAACCCGGGCGCCCCCAGGTGGTCCTCCAGGTTCAGGTAGAGGTATTGCGGGCAGGTCTCGGCGAACACGTTGCCGCCGGCGTCCCGGGCCATGGCCACCTGCACCAGGGCCTCGCTGGCCGACAGGTGCACGATGTAGAGGGGCGCGGCGCCGACCTTGGCCAACTGGATGGCCCGGTGGGTGGCCTCGCCCTCCAGCTCGGCCCGGCGCACGTAGCCGTGGTTGATCGGGCTGGTCTCGCCCCGCTCGACGGCCTGCTCGGCCAGGACGTCGATGGCCAGGCCGTTCTCGGCGTGCATCATGATCAGCCCGCCGTTGCCCGCCGCCTGCTGCATGGCCCGCAGGATCTGGCCGTCGTCGGACAGGTACACCCCCGGGTAGGCCATGAACAGCTTGAAGCTGGTGATGCCCTCGTCCACCAGCACGTCCATCGCCTTCAGCGAGCTCTCGTCGACCCCGCCGATGATCATGTGGAAGCCGTAGTCGATGGCGCAGTTGCCCTCGGCCTTGGCCATCCAGGTGTCGAGCCGCTCCCGCACGTCCTCGCCCGCGGCCTGCACGGCGAAGTCGATGATCGTGGTGGTCCCGCCCCAGGCCGCGGCCCGGGTGCCGGTCTCGAAGTCGTCGGAGGCCACCGTGCCGCCGAAGGGCAGCTCCATGTGGGTGTGGCCGTCGATCCCGCCGGGCACGACCAGCTTGCCCGTGGCGTCGAGGACCGTCTCGGCTCCCCGCTCGGCGGCCTCGGCCGGCTCGGAGCCCGGGGCCAGCAGGGCGACGATGGTCTCCCCGTCGACGAGCACGTCCATGGGCTGGGCCCCGGTGGCCGAGACCACCGTGCCCCCCTTGATCAGCAGCGACATCTCGGGCCTCCGTCCGTGCCGGTGGGACCCCGCCGACCGTAACCCTCCCGGCCGACGCCTGCAGGCGACCCGCGAGGCTGTCCCACCCCCTGAGCAACCTTGTCGGCATGTGCATGATGTGTGACGGAGCCTCCCCGGAGGAGGTCGACCAGTGGATGGAAGCGACGATCGCCCGAGCGGGGTGGGCCGTCACGGGGGTGGAGGACGACCATCTCGTGCCGTGGGCCTACACCGTGGGCCTGGTGGACGGGTTCGATCACCCGGAGCTGATCGTGGTGGGGATGGACTGGGGCTGGGCGGGGCACACGCTCAACGAGATCGGCGAGCGGGTGCGGGCCGGCGAGCGGTTCAGCCCGACGTCGGTGGCCGAGATCGGCGAGCACCTGTTCCCGCTCGGCCCGGTGGACCCGGGGCAGTTCGGCCACGAGGTGTTCAACGGCTGGACCTCCTACTACGGCAACCACGTGCAGGAGTACGTCCCGCCCGTGGCCCTGCAGGTGTTCCCGCCGCACTGCCTGGTCGAGCGGGGCGGTGACCCCCACCAGTGGTCCCTGGACACGCCCGCCGAGGTCCTGGGCGGTGTCCGGCCCCGTAACCTCCGCCGACCATGAGCCGCATATCAGATGGCATACTCATTCGTATGCCATCTCTTCCCGCCACGTCCATCCGTGTGACGGTCGCTACTCGCGACGAACTGCGGGCGCTGGCAAACGCAGACGGCGCCACGCTCGAGCAGGCCATCCGGCAGCTCGTTCGGGCCGAACGGCAGCGCCGAATGGGCCGCGATCTCGCCGCTCCGGCGTCGAGCGAGGAGCAGGCATGGCTCGACCTCTCGGCCCATGGTGGTGGATCTGATGCAGGCGGGTGATCTCGTCGAGGTCGACTTCGGCATCCCGGCAGGCAGCGAGCCCGGCTTCCGTCGTCCCGCGGTCGTCATCACGTCCGACGCAGTACTCGAAGCCCGACCGCGCACCGTCCACGTCGTGCCCGTGACCACCAATGTCCAGCGGGCCTACCTCTCCGACGTGCGCTTGGATGACAGCGAGCTCCAACGGGATTCTGTCGCGCAGTGCCACCTGTGCACGGTGGTCAGCGTCGAGCGCGTCGGCCCGCCCAGCGGTGCGATCGGGGCTGTGGCTCTGGCGCAGATCCGCTCCATCGTCGGCGATCTCCTCGACATCCCAGGCCGCTGAGAGTCCGGCCGGCTGCGCACGAGGACAGCGATCGTCAGAGCTCGGTGAGCGATCCGTAGGTCTCGGGGCGGCGGTCGCGGTAGAAGGCCCAGCCGGCGCGGACCTCGTCGATGGTGTCCAGGTCGAGGTCCCGCACGACCAGCTCGGCCTCCTGGTCGCGAGGCCGTGCCGTCGACGAACTGGCCCCGGGGGTCGGCGAAGTAGGAGGTGCCGTAGAAGTCGTTGTCGCCCAGGTCCTCGATGCCGATGCGGTTGAGGGCACCGACGAAGTACATGTTGGCGCAGGCCGCCGAGGTCTGTTCCAGCTGCCACAGGTAGGCCGACAGGCCCCGGCTGGTGGCCGACGGGTTGAACACGATCTGGGCGCCGGCCAGGCCCAGGGCCCGCCAGCCCTCGGGGAAGTGGCGGTCATAACAGATGTAGACCCCGACCCGGCCGACGGCGGTGTCGAACACCGGGTACCCCAGGTTCCCGGGCCGGAAGTAGAACTTCTCCCAGAAGCCCTTCACCTGCGGGATGTGGTTCTTGCGGTACTTGCCCAGGTAGGTGCCGTCGGCGTCGATGACCGCCGCGGTGTTGTAGAGGATCCCGGGCTGCTCCTCCTCGTAGACCGGCAGCGACCATGCACGATGCCGAGCCGCTCGGCCACCTCCCGGAAGAGCTGCGACGGTCGGTCCGTCGGGCACCGCTTCGGCGTAGGCGTAGAACTGGTCGTCCTGCACCTGGCAGAAGTACGGCCCGTAGAACAGCTCCTGGAAGCACACGACCTGGGCCCCGGCGGCCGCCGCCTCCTCGGCGTAGGCCACGTGGCGCTCGATCATCGAGTCCTTGTCACCGGTCCACTCGGCCTGCACCAGCGCCGCTCGCACGGTGGTCGACGGGTCTCCTGCGGCCATGACACGGCTCCTCTTCCGCCCGGCACCGGGCTCCGAGCAACCTACACACGCCCGACCGCCGCCCGACAGGGGTGTCCCTACCGCTGACCAGCTCTCGACGACTGATCCTCGTGAGGATCTACGCTCCTGCGAGCGGGCCGAGCGGTCTGCGGAACGGGGCAGGGGACAGCATGGTCATCGCCGAGTCGGGGTTGGTGGGCTTCATCGCGTGGGCGGCGTTGGTGGTGGTCATCGTGGCCATCGCCTTCTGGCCGGCCCGGGTCGCCGGGCGCAAGGGCCACAGCTTCCTCGGCTTCTTCGTGCTCAGCCTGTTCTTCTTCCCGCTGGCGCTGATCCTGGCCTACGTGGTGAAGGACCGGGGCGTGGAGAAGCCCGAGGCCCCGCCGATCACCTTCGGGCCCGGCCCCACCTGACCGAAGGTCCGACGCACGATGGCCCTCCGGGACCCTCGACTCCAGGCGCTGCGGCGGCACCGGGTGCCCGCCTGGTGGCGCGACGCCAAGCTCGGGATCTTCGTCCACTGGACCCCCGCGTCGGTGCCGGCGTTCGCCCCGGTCGACGTCGACATCGGTGACCTGGTCCGAGTCCGACCAGCCCCGATCCGCTGGCCGACACGCCGTACGCCGAGTGGTACGGCAACTCGCTGCGCTTCCCCGACAGCCAGGTCGCCCGCCACCACCGCGAGGTCTACGGCGACCGCCCCTACGAGGCGTTCGCCGAGGACTGGGAGGCCGCCCTCGACGGCTGGGACCCCGAGGACTGGGCCCGGCGCTTCGCCGCCACGGGTGCCCGCTGGGTCGTCATGGTGACCAAGCACATGGACGGCTACTGCCTCTGGCCCACCGAGGTCACCAACCCCCACCGCTCGGGCTGGCACTCCGGCCGGGACGTGGTCGGCGAGCTGCGGGAGGCCGTTCTGGGCGCCGGGCATGCGCTTCGGCGTCTACTACTCCGGCGGCCTCGACGCCACGTTCAACGACCACCCGATGGGCTCGGTCGCCGACATGATGGCCGCCGTCCCGCGGGGCGCCTATCCGGCCTACGCCGACGCCCAGGTCCGCGAGCTCATCGCCCGCTACCGACCCAGCGTCATCTGGAACGACATCGCCTGGCCCAGCGAGGGCAAGGCCCTGCTGGCCGCTGCTCGAGCACTACTACGACCAGGTGCCCGACGGGGTCGTCAACGACCGGTGGATGCCCTGGAACCCGATCCTGCGCGGCCGCCGAGTCGGCCCGGGTGCGCAGGCTGCTCGACGCCGGCGCCCGCCGCCAGGCCCGCAAGGACGGGGGCATCGTCCCGCCCCGTCCGCCGCACTACGACTACCGCACGCCGGAGTACGTCAGCGTTCCCCGACGTCCAGCCCGACCCGTGGGAGTGCGTCCGCGGCATGGACCACAGCTTCGGCTACAACGCCCAGTCCCGGCCGGAGCACTTCCTCGCCCGGGACGAGCTGTGCTGGCTGCTCACCGACGTCGTGGCCAAGGGTGGCAACCTGCTGCTCAACGTCGGCCCCCGCGGGATCGACGCCACGATCCCCGACGAGCAGCGCCGAGCGCCTCGACTGGCTGGGTCAGTGGTTCGGCCCCCACCAGGACGCCCTGGTCGCCACCCGGCCCTGGGTCCGGGCCGGTACGCACCACGACCGCCGGGGGCACCGGTCCGCTACACCGCCCGGGATGACACCGTCTTCGCGTTCGTGCGGGGGGCCGACGGCCCGGTGACCCTGCCGGACGTGGCCGCGACGCCGTCGACGGGCGTGACGACCGTGGACGGCTCCTGCGGCCGTGGCACGACTCGGCCGACGGGATGACGGTCGACCTCGCGGACCGGCCCTCGGGGGGCGAACCGTCGGTCATCGCCCTCCACCACGTGGTCGCCCGTCGCGGTAGGCCTTCGGGCCGCTCCGAAAGGGTCCTTCGGCCGTGGGCCCGGGCGCGCCGGCGGGAGGATGATCGCCGTGTGCCTGCACCGATACGCGGGCCGAAGGAGTGGTCGACGTGTCCTTCCGGACCTCGAAGTTCATGTGCGACGGGCACCAGCTCGTCTACGACGACTACGGCGATCGGGGTAGCGACCGCCTCCTCGTCTACGTCCACGGGCTGATGCTCGACTCGGAGATCAACCGGGGCATCGCCGGCGCTCTGGCCGACGGCGGCCACCGGGTCGTGCTGATCGATCTCCTGGGCCACGGTCGCAGCGACAAGCCGACCCACGCCTCCGAGTACCGCATCGACACCTACGCCGAACAGGTCGTCGGCCTCCTCGACCACCTCGAGGTCCCCGCCGCCGTCCTCGGCGGGATGTCGCTGGGTGCCAACGTCAGCCTGTTCACCGCCAGCCGCCACCCGGAGCGGGTGCGGGGCCTGGTGCTGGAGATGCCGGTGCTCGAGTGGGCCGTGCCGACCGCCGCCCTCCTCTTCGCCCCGATGGTCCTGGCCGCCCACTACGGCCGCCCCGTGATGAGCCGCCTGTCCTCCCTGCTCGCCCGGGTGCCCGACACCCCGATCGGCCCGCTCAACAGCTTCCTGCACGCGGCCTCGCTGCCGCCCGACAGCCTGGCCGCGCTGCTGCACGGCATCCTCGTCGGCCCGGTGGCCCCCACCGCCGAGGAGCGCAGCGCCATCCAGGCCCCGGCCCTCGTGCTGGCCCACCGCAACGACCTCATCCACCCCTTCGACGACGCCCACAACCTGGCCCGCCAGCTCCCCCACGGCCGGCTGGAGCGGGCCCGGTCGCCGGTCGAGCTGCGGCTGCGGCCCGACCGCCTCACCGACGTGATCGCCACCTTCCTCGACGAGGTCTGGGCGGGCGACGCACGGGTTGACGCCCGCGCCGGCTGACCTCGTGGCGGGGGTGTGGCGTCGGCCGGTTCGACGCCGCCCTACCGGCGGTGGCCGGGGGCCATGTAGAACCAGAAGGGTTGCGGGGCGCCGGCGGCCTTCATGGCCCGGCGGGCGGCCATGACCACGGCCCCCGCCTCGGTCGCCTCGAAGAACCACGCCTCAGCGGCCCGACCTCCGGGCGGTGGCCCGTCGACCAACTCGAGAGCAGCTTCCTCGTAGTAGGAGCGGATGTCGTGGACGGTGCTGATCGGGTTGCCCCCGGGCAGGCCGGCCGTCCGTCCAGTCGGTGCCCGCGGCGATGCGGAGCAGCGCCTCCAGCGCGGCGGGGACCTCGTCGGGCGCCGATCACCTGGCCGACCGAGGTCCGGCCCCGGGTCGCCACCGACCGGTCGTAGGCCCGCCGCAGGCCCCGGGCTTCGTCGACGGCCGGCGGAGCCTCGGGATCGAACCGGGGCGGGAGGGCACAGGCCATCGGCGTCTCGTCGGCCTCGATCACCGTGGGATGGTCGGCCAGCACCGGGCCCCGGCGGTGCGTCGAGCAGGGCGAACGCCCTGGTGATCACGTCCCGCTGGAAGGTGGCGTCCCCCGGCACCCCGAGCGGACGGCCCAGGGGGAACTCGCAGTACAGCGCTCGGGGCGGATGCATCCGCTCCGCCACGGACCGGACCGAGATCAGGGCGACGGTGGCCAGTCCTGCTGCTTCCAACACATGGGAGAGCACACACACGGTGCGCGAGCAGAGCGGTCAGACGGGGGTGAGCAGCACCACGTCGACGCCGTCGTGGCGCAGGGCCTCGGCGGCCGTCGGGCCGGAGTCGAGCCGGACGGTGGCCACGTCGTCGGGCTGGTTGCCGGCGAAGGAGACATGGCGGGGGGCGACCCGGCCGATGATGCCCTCGGCGGCCAGTTCCTCGAGCCGGTCGATGGGGTAGACGACATCGAGGTCGGCGGCGAAGGCTGAGCGGTCGAAGTTGGGGCTCCAGTGGCCGAGGGCCAGGTCCCGGCGCTCCCGGTCGAGGAGGCGGAAGCCGGTGTCGAACCCGGTGAAACCGTCGTCGTCCATCGGGTGGATGGCCGCGGTGGTCACGATGGCCACGGTGGCCTCGGCCAGTGGCTTCGGTGGGGTGAAGGCCGTGGTGTCGAACTCGGGGACGGGCAGCGAGTCCGCCAGATCCCGCATCGCCTGGTCGCCGGTGGTCACCCGGTGAGCTTGGCACACGGGCAGGGCGCTCCCGGCTGAGTCCCTCAGCCGTCGAAGGCGGCGGCTTGACTGCGGACCAGGTCGAGCAGGTCGGTCAGCGTGAAGTTGTAGTCCAGGTTGTGCAGGGAGTCGTCGATCGCGAGGCGATCCTGGATGTGGGTCAGGTCACGGGTGTCGTCCGGGCCCGGGTCGGCGTCGATCTCGAGGTACGGCAGGCCGTCGGCCGTCTCGGCACAGGCCGCCGTGTAGTAGTCCGCGACCAGTTCGTAGAACGTGGTGACGCCCGGGACCGTCCGGCCGAAGTAGCCGCCCGCCAACCGGGCCCTACCGCCGCTGAGGTCGGCCGGGTTCACGCACGGCGGCACCTCGCCGTCGGGGAACGGGGAGCCGTCGAGCTCCGGCGGGCGCTCGGCGGCGAAGGAGTCGAAGGCCACGACACAGCCGGTCTGGTCCTCGGCCGCACACAGCGGCAGGTTCTCGAAGGTGGCCCCGACCGCCTCGCCCTCGGGAACGGTCATCTGCCCGACCGGGCCGATGAGCAGCGCCGAGATCAGTTGGCCACGGAGGGCGTCGGAGTCGTCGATCTCCTCCTGGAGGAGACGGATGAGGTGGTGGGTCCCCTGGGAGTGTCCGAGGAGCACGAAGGGACGGCCGTCGTTGTCCTCGGCCAGGTAGTGGTTGAAGGCGCCGAGCACATCCGCGTAGGCCGTGGCGAACGCCGGGACATCGAAGAGGGCACCGTCGACGACCTCGTCGTAGCTGCCGCTGGTCGCCTGTCGGTAGCGGGGCACGTACATCCGGCATTGCTCGCCGAAGCGGCCCACCTGGCCCTGGACGGTGATCGGTTCGAGGGGGTTGGCCACGGTGAAGGGGTGGTTGCCCGGGGTCTCGGTGTAGTCCAGGGTCGGATACACGTAGAAGCAGTCGAACGCCGGCTCGGCGGCCGGGGCGAACCGCACCGGGTGCTGGGAGCCGTCCGGGTCGACCCGGGTGGCGTCGAAGCCGCCCGAACAGACGTCGTCGGCCAGATCCGGATGGCAGTGCCACAGCCCCAGGTCCTCATACATGGCGCTCCGATCGGGCACGGCGGCCGCCGGCGCCACGGGCGCAGTCGTCGTCGGGCCGGAGGCCGCAGTGGTGTCCTCGGCGTCGTCGCCGCCACAGGCCACCGCCACCGTGAGGAGGGCGACGGCCACCAAGACCCCGTGTCGGATGGTCCGGAGTCGGTGGGGCACCGCAGGAGTATGGCGGCGGCGGGTCGATGCCGTCGGTCATCGCCTGAAGCGAGTCCCCGGCCCGGTCGCCGAGGCACGGGCACCTGACAGGATGAGGCCGATGCGGGCCTGGCAGGTGGGACGTCACGGCGAGCCCCGTGACGTGTTGCGGGCCGTCACCATCGACGCGCCGGACCCCGGCCCCGGAGAGGTCCGGGTGCAGGTGGTGGCGGCGGCGATCGGGCTGCCCGACGTCCTGCTGTGCCGAGGGACCTACGCGTTCTCGCCGTCGCTGCCGTTCGTGCCGGGCCAGGAGGTCTGTGGGGTGGTCGACGCCGTGGGCGACGGGGTCGATCTCGTCCCCGGGACCCGGGTGATGGGGGTGACGGCCTTCTACGACGGCCGCGGCGGGCTCGGCGAGGCGACCGTGCTGGCCGCGGCGAACGCCTTCCGGGTCCCCGAGGCCATGACGGCGGCCGAGGCCGCGGCGTTCCGCATCGGCTTCTCGACCGCGTGGGCGGCCCTGGTGCGCCGGGGCGGCCTCATGGCGGGCGAGACGTTGCTGGTCCTCGGCGCCGCGGGGGCTCGGGACAGGCCGCCGTGCAACTGGGCCACGCGCTGGGGGCCCGGGTGATCGCGGTGGCGGCGGGGCCCGAGCGGCTGGCCTTCTGCGGGGGGCTCGGGGCCGAGGTCGGCATCGACCGGACCGAGGGGTCCGTTCCCGACGCCGTGCTCGAGGCGACCGACGGCCGGGGGGCCGACATGATCTTCGACCCGGTCGGCGGACCGCCTGCGGCGTCGGCGCTGCGGGCGTTGGCCACGGGCGGTCGCTTCCTCGCGGTCGGCTTCGCCAGCGGCGAGTGGGTCGAGGTGGACACCCGTGACCTCGTCGTTCGCAACCAGTCCCTCGTCGGGGTCCTGGCCAGCGGCCCGAGCCGCGAGGTCGAAGAGGCCGACCACGAGGCCCTCCTGGGCCTGGTGGCCGACGGTGCGCTGCGGAGCCCGGTCACCACCGTGGCCTTCGAGGACGTGCCCGAGGCCCTCGAACGGGTCGGGGTCGGCGCCACCACCGGCAAGCTGGTCGTCGCGGTGGACGGCTCCTAGCCGCGGGCCTCGGCGGCGCCTCGGCCGGTCAGGTGTTGGCGGTGAAGTCGGCGAGCAGCGATTCCATGGTGACGTCGACGACGACGTTCAGGTCGTCGTCGAGGATCTCATAGAGCCGGCCGTCATCGGCGTGGGCACCGAAGAAGACCAGACCGCCGTCGGGGCCCCAGGCCCGCACCGCGATCCTCGACCCCGCGGCCTTCGTCGTCGGCTGAGGGCCCGGCGCCCACGGTCAAGGCGCCAGGGCGTAGGTGTCCATCAGGGCCAGGACATCGTCCCAGACGGCGGCGAAGCGTTCCGGGTCGACCTGCGGGCGCCGGATCATCTGCAGGGCGAACTCGGCCTGCTTCTCGCTGGTGGTGGACTTTCCGTGGAGGCGGGTGGCGCCCGCGGCGAAGTCCCGCACCAGCACGTCGAAGATCTGCTCGGTGGTGGCCTTCTCGACGTCGTGGAGCTCGACGGCCTCGAGGATGAGCTGGCCGTAGACCACGAGGCTGAACAGCTCGCCGAGGGCGAGCAGGAAGTCGATGTCGGCGGCTTGGGCGTCGTCGGGGGCCGCGGCCTCGAGCATGGTCCGGAAGGTCTCGACCTGGTCCCGGAAGACCGTGATGTTCGGCGAGTCGAAGCGGTCGAAGGTCGCGGCCCAGTCATGGAAGCGGATCTTGCCCAGGCCGCGGGTCGGGGCCTGCTCGAAGAGGTAGGCGTCGTGGGCGGCGTCGCGGCGGACCGGGATGTCGGGGTACTCGGCGGGATCGAAGAAGAAGTTGGGCATGAACTTCACGATCAGCGCGATGTTCACGTGGACCGTGCCCTCGAGCTTGGGCAGAGCCCGGATGTGGCGGGCGGCCATGTTGAAGTAGGTGTCCTTCTCGAAGCCCTTGGCGGCGATCACGTCCCACAGGGCGTTGACCACGTGCTCGCCCTCGGTGGTGACCTTCATCTTCACCATCGGGTTGTAGAGCAGGTACCGCCGGTCGTCGTCGGACGCGGACCGCATGTAGTCGTTGGCCCGGGCGGCGAACAGCTTCATCGCGGTCAGGCGGGCATAGGCGTCCACGAACAGCTGGCGCACGTGGGCGAAGTCGGTGACCAGCCCGCCGTAGAGCTGCCGGTGGCCGGCGTGGTCGATGGCCTCGTGCAGGGCGTGGGTGCAGATCCCGATGGAGGCCCAGCCGAGGTTGTACTTGCAGACGTTGATCGTGTTGAGCGCGACGTTCCACGCCTCGGGGCCGCGCACCAGGATGTCGGCGTCGGTGATCGGGTAGTCCTCCAGGCGGAACGCCGAGACGAACATGGGGGAGTGGACGGTGTTCTTCTCGAGCACGTACTCGTCCCGACCCGGCTCGACGACGAAGAAGACGTACTCGTCCTCGCCGGTCTCCTCGTTCGCCACCTTGCCGAAGACCGACACCAACGCCGCGGCGTTGCCGTTGCCGATGTAGTACTTGGCCCCGTTGGCCACATAGCCGTCACCCGAGGGCGTCAGCCGCATCTCACTGGAATAGATGTCGGCCCCGTGGCCCTGCTCGGAGAGGCCGAAGGCGAAGATGGCCCCCTCCGACAGCAGCGCCGCGGCCCGCTCCTTGACGGCCTCGTTCTCGCCCATCCAGATGGGGCCCAGGCCGAGCATGGAGACCTGCCAGGCGTACCAGTAGCCGAGGCTGTAGAACGCGGTGATCTCGCTGAAGTGGCAGTTGCGCCAGGTGTCCCAATGGGCGCCCTCGGCGCCGTAGCCCGCCGGGGTCATCAGGGTGGCGAACGCCCCGGACTCGGCCAGGAAGGCGCAGAAGTCCTCGTACCAGACGCCCTGGTTGTCCTCGTCGGTGATGCGGTCCTTGCCCAGGGACTCGAAGTAGGCGATGGTCGCCTCCATCACGGCCCGGGAATCGGCGTCGAGCTCGGCGGGATCGTACGCGTGGGGGTTGAGCAGAAGGCCCGGGGTCTGCGGCATGACGCCTCCGAATGGGGGATCGGTCGGGGGCACCCGACCGGCGGTCACGGTAACCCGACCCGACGTCGAGGATCAGGGCCCGGTGCGACCGATGCTGATGGGCAGGACCCGGGGCCCGCGGACCTGGCCGCCGGACCAGGGCACGGCGTCGGGGTCGGCCAGGCGAGAACGTCGGGGTAGCGGTCCAGCCAGACCTCGAGCGCGACCCGCAGCTCCATGCGGGCCAGGTTGCGAGCCGGCGCAGCGGTGGATGCCCAGACCGAAGGCGGCGTGGCGGTTCACCTCGCGGTCGATGACGACCTCGTCGGCCTGGTCGAAGGCCTCGGGGTCGCGGTTGGCGGCGGGGAACGGCAGCAGCACCCAGTCGTCCGTCCTTCATCGGGCAGCCCTGGAACTCGATGTCCTCGCTGACCAGGCGGGCCATGGTCACCGGGGCGTAGGCCCGCAGCAGCTCCTCGATGGCGACGGGCAGCAGCTCGGGCTCGGCGACCAGGCGCTGCGCGGTCGGCGGGGTGCTCGGCCAGGTGCCACAGCGAGGCGCCGATGGCGCTCCAGGTGGTGTCGATGCCGGCGAGCAGCAGCAGCGCGATGGTGCCGCGCGACGTGGTCGGCGTTGAGCGGCTCGCCGTCCATCTCGGCCTGGAGCAGGTAGCGAGGTGAGGTCGTCGCGGGGGTTCTCGATGTGGTCCTGCGATCTGGGCCGGCAGGTAGGCGTCGAGCGGCCTGGAAGTTCTCGATGCCGCTCCTCGACCGGGCAGGTCGACGCCCTCGAGGATGTTGTGGACGAAGCGCGCGGAACTGATCGGCGTCCTCGGGGGGGAAGCCGAGCATCTTGGCGATCACCCGCACGGGGATGTGCTGGGCGTAGTCGGTGGCGGCGTCGACCACGTCCCGGCCCTCGAGGTCGTCGAGCAGGTACTCGCAGTAGTCGCGGGTGAACGGCTCGAGCTTGCTCGACGGCCTCGGGGCGAGAAGGCGGGCAGCAGCAGGCGGCGGGCCTCGTGGTGGAACGGCGGGTCGGACGAGATGGGCGGGGCGATGCCCTGGGGCGCGGGCACGCCGGGGTCGGCCCTCGGTGACCACGACGCTGCTGGGAGGTGAAGTGGTCGGTGTCGTAGGCGATGGCCGACACGTCCTCGTGGCGGGTGGGCAGCCACACGCCGCCGTAGCGGTCGGAGTGGGCGACGGGGCAGGTCTCGCGCAGCTCGTCCCAGATGGGGTAGGGGTCGTCGGCCCAGACGGGGTCGGTGTGGTCGAAGTCGGTCGCCCAGTCGGTGACGGGCGGGTGGTGACCGCTCATGACGGGTCCTCCTCGATGCGTGATGGCGTACTCGGGGCAGTTGGCCACGGCCAGGCGGGCCTTGGCCTCCTGATCGGCGGGCACGGTGCCGTCACCGACGACGCTGGCGTAGCCGTAGTCGTCGAACGTCGAACAGCGCCGGGGCCAGTGCGTAGCAGCGGTTGTGGCCCTGGCACTTCTCGCTGTCCACCACCACCCGCATGTCCACTCCTCGTCGTCGGCCTCCGAAACGCTACGGCCGACCAGCCTCACCCGGACCCCCGTCCGGCCGGAAGGGCCCTTCGTCCCGCAGAGCGGGCCCGTGGGGCCCCTCGAAAACGACGGAGGGCCCGCCTCGCGGCGGGCCCCCAGCCGTCAGGCGTCCCGGAAGGGGGGTCAGGCCGCCTGATCCAGCTCCCGGGGGGCCTCGGCGACCTCGACGGTGGTGTCGGGTGCCTCGGGGGAGCGAAGGCGGCCGAGGGTCTGCTCCCAGCGCAGGCGACCGCGGAGCCAGTCGGCGGCCTCGGGGCTGTAGGTGTCGGGTAGCTGGGCAATGGCCACGGGGGGACCTCCTCGGACTTAGTGCTAAAAGCATAGCGCCTGAGCCCCCTCGTCACAACCCGCCTCGAACGAGACCTCCCGGGTCCGCGGACGGGGCCAATGGCCCTGGCCCGGGCCGGCCCACCGAGGTAGGCCTGTCGGTCATGGCCATGAACGTGAACCCGATCCCGACGCTCGACGACCGCATCAACGACATCCGGGCGCGCACCGCCGAGATCGTCAACGAGCGACATCCTCCCCAACGAGGCACGCTCTGGGCGCTCGGCCGAGCGACGAGCACCGTTCGACCGAGCGCACCGAGGCCCTCGAGCTGCGCGGCGGCGATCAAGGAGAAGGTGAAGAAGGCCGGGCTGTGGGCGCCGCACCTGCCGCAGCGAGTACGGCGGCATGGGCCTCGACTTCCTGGCCCACGCCTACATGAACGAGGTGCTCGCCTACGCCATCGGCGCCGGCCTCGCTGTTCGGCGTGGTGGCGCCGAACTCCGGCAACCAGACGATCCTCGTGAAGTACGGCACCGAGGAGCAGAAGCAGAAGTGGCTGCTCCCGCTCATCGACGGGGACGATGGAGTCGGGCTTCTCGATGACCGAGCCCGCACAACGCCGGGCTCCGACCCGCGGTCGCTCGACACCACGGCGCGTGCGCGACGGCGACGAGTGGGTGATCAACGGCCACAAGTGGTTCACGTCGAACGGCATCGACGCCGACTTCTTCATCGTCATGTGCCGCGTGACCGAGGACGCCGACCGGGCCGACGGCGACCGGCACCGGGCCGATGACGCAGATCATCGTGCCGACCGCGACGCCAGGGCGTCGAACATCGTCCGCGGCATCGGGGTGTGGGGCCGCGAGAGCCGGACCACTGCGAGATCAACTACGACGACGTGCGCGTGCCGCTCGACCAACGCGCTCGGCCGCGTCGGCGCAGGGCCACCAGGCCGCGCAGGACCGCCTCGGCGCCGGCCGCGTCTACCACTGCATGAACTCGGTCGGCCAGATGTGGCGGGCCTTCGACCTGATGGTCGAGCGGGCCACGAGCCGCGAGGTGCACGGCGGCCTGCTCGAGGACAAGCAGTTCATCCAGGGCTTCATCGCCGACTCGCTACATCGACATCCAGGCCGCGCGCCTGATGACGCATCCACTGCCGCGGAGAAGATCGACAGCGGCGTGCGAGGCCGCGCACCGACATCTCGGCGATCAAGGTCTTCGTGCCCGCGGCGTACGACCGCGTCGTCGACCGGGCGATCCAGGTGTGGGGCGCCGCCGGCGTCTCCGACGACCTGCCGCTGGCCGGCATGTACCAGGGCGCCCGCACGCTGCGCATCGCCGACGGCCCCGACGAGGTCCACCGATCCTCATCGCCAAGAACGTGCTCGGCCGCTACGCCGCCGGGCGAGAGCTGGGACTTCGGGAACTGACAGGGACTGACACATCGGGACCTTGGTCCCTGGCCTCCCCGCAGAGCGCCCCCCACAGTGGACCCTGGCGGCCCAGACCATGGCCGGCCCGGACAGAGGAGCACGCCATGCAGGCCTGGATGCGACGACTACCCCTCATCGGGCGCCGCTACCGCGAGGCCATTGCCCCGCCCGGGGCGTGGACCGGCCCGGCCGACGGCCGCCGGGTGCTCATCGAGGAGGACGACGGCGAGCTGCGCAAGGCCATGGCCGTGGCGTTGCACGACGCCGGCTTCCAGACCGCCGAGTGCGCCGGTCCCGGCACCCATGGCGAGCGCCGGTGCCCCCTCGTCGACGGCCAGGGCTGCGACGCGGTGGACCGGGCCGATGCGGTGCTCCAGGTCTTCGTGCCCAGCGACGAGGCCATGCAGGACCTCCGCCAGGCGATCCACGCCCATGATCCCGACAAGCCCGTCGCGGTGATCACCCCGGCGCTGACCGCCCGTCGCCACGCCGACCAGCTGGCCGGCACCACGGTCTCGACCGAACCCCTGACCCGCCGAGGCGTCGTCGCCACCGTCGAGCAGGCCGTCACCGATTGAGCTGACTCGGGTCCTTCGGCCCGTGATCGGGGGCCGGGGATGAGGCACCCTGGATCCATGAACGCACTCGAGACCGTGACCGACCTGTCGTTGGACGAGGCGGAGGTCGCCGTCCGGGCCGCGCTGGCCGAGGAGGGCTTCGGGGTGCTCACCGAGATCGACGTCGCCGCGACGCTCAAGGCCAAGATCGACGTCGACCGGCCCCCGCTCAAGATCCTCGGGGCCTGCAACCCGTCGTTGGCCCACCGGGCGCTCGAGCTCGACCCGTCGGTCAGCCTGCTGCTGCCCTGCAACGTGGTCATCGAACCCACCGACGACGGCCGGACCCGGGTGTCGGTGATCGACCCGATCCAGCTCCTCGCCGACGAACGCTTCACCGAGCTCGCCGACGAGGCCACCGGCCGGTTCCAGAAGGCCCTGGCCGCCCTCGGGCCCGCCCCGGCCGGCTGAGCGGTCGGTCGCGGTCGGGCGACGGCCTCCCGGACGGCTCGTCACCCCGTCAGAGGCCGAAGGGGTAGGTGTCGGGGACGCCAGCGAGGTGGTGGGCGGCCAGAGGGGTGACGGCCGAGGTCTCGTCGAGCCAGACGTACTCGTCGAACTGGTGGGCGAGCGCGGCCTGGAAGTAGTGGCTCTGCAGCTCGGTCTCGGGTCGGTAGATCACGCCGATCGCCCGCTCGAGCCGGGGTTCGGCCAGTTCCTGGCGGAGGTCGGGCCGGTCCGGATCCCGGAGGTGCAGGAGGAAGGCGGGGACGCCGGTGTCGTGACACACCCGCTCGTAGCTGTCCGGGTGCGCCGGCCGGACGGTCTTGCGGTGCATCGCCCCACCCCAGTCCGACGCGGCCGCGACCGTGCCGTGGTCGGTGCCGAAGCCGACCAGGAACACGTCGTCGCCGAACTCGCCGCGGGCCAGTTGGCCGAGGTTGTGCTCGCCCCGGGCGCCCATCTCGGTGGCTGAGGCGTCGCCGATGTGGGAGTTGTGCTCCCACACGACGACCTTGGCGGCCGGCCCGCGGTGGGCCCGCACCAGCCGGAGCGTCTCGAACATGTGCTGGTCCCGGAGGTTCCAGGACGCCCGTGAGCCCTGGTACATCACCCGGTAGTACCGCTCCGCGTTGGCGACCACGGCGGCGTTCTGGGCGGCCTCGACGAACTCGACCTGATCGCCCTCGGCATAGGCCAGGCGCGCCTTGAGCAGGTCGGTGAGGGTGGCCACCACCCCGTCCTCGCAGCCCCGGAACGCTCCCGTGACCACCGCCTGCCCGTATCGGGCGGGATCCTGTTCCCAGGGGGTCAGGCACGAGTACCGGTTGCGGGCGACGGTCGCCGCGGGGGGATCGACCCGGTCCAGGTAGGCCAGCACGGCGTCCCGGGACGTGTAGAGGCTGTAGAGGTCCAGGCCGTGGAAGCTGACCTGCGCCCGGGGGTCGGCGACGGCGGCGTTGTGCTCGTGCAGCCAGTCCACGAAGCGACGCACCTCCCGGTTGCGCCACATCCACGTCGGGAAGCGGGAGAAGGGGGTGAAGGGTGGCGGCGACGGCGGCCGGTGGCGGACGTGGGCGTCGATGCGGGCGGCATCGGGCCAGTCGGCCTCGACGGCCACGGCCGTGAACCCCTTCCTCGTGATGAGCGCCCGGGTGATCCGGTCCCGCACGGCGTAGAACTCCGAGGTCCCGTGTGACGCCTCGCCGAGGAGCACCACCGAGCAGTCCCCGATCCGACTGAGCAGTGGTCCGAGATCCGCCTCGTCGATGGAGGCGAAGGGCTGCGCGGACTCGTGGACCAGCGCGGCAACGCCGTGCCCGCCGGCCCGCGCCGTGGGCGGCAGGATCGTGGGGGTGTCCCCGGCGGTCGGGTCCCGTTCTCCGCGACTCGCCGCCGGCCCACCCCTGGGCCCCGATCAGAGGCACGAAGCGCACCGGGCCGAGGTCCTCCTGGGCGAGCTCGTCGCCCCGGCGCCGGGCGCGGACGCAGGTGCTGGGCCCGGGTGTCGCCGCCGACAGGGATGACCAGGCGGCCCCCTTCGGCCAGTTGCTCGACCAGGGCCTGGGGCACGGCCGGCCCGCCGGCGGTGACCACGATGGCGTCGAAGGGGGCGGCCTCCGGCCAGCCGAGCGTGCCGTCCCCTGTGCGGACGTGGGCGTTGACCGCGCCGATGGCCTCCAGTCGGTCGCGGGCGAGGTCCGCCAACTCGCGGTGACGTTCCACGGTCCACACCTCACCCGCCACCCGGCTGAGGACGGCCGCCCCGTAGCCGGAGCCGGTGCCGATCTCGAGCACCCGGTCGCGAGGGCCCAGCTCCGCGGCCGCGGCCATGAGCGCCACGATGTACGGCTGGGAGATGGTCTGGCCCGACCCGATGGGCAGCGGGCTGTCCTCGTAGGCGAACTCGGCCATCTCCGGTGGCAGGAACCGTTCGCGGGGCACCGAGCCCATGGCCGCCAGCACCCGCCGGTCCGTGACGCCGCGGCCGGCGATGTCACGCTCGACCATCAGGTCACGGCGTCGGGCGTGCTCACTGTCGTCGAATGGCTGGGTCATGGCGTCGCTCCGGGCGACCAGTCTCGATGCCGGCGACCGCCAGGACAGGGCCGAAGGGCCCGGAACCGCCGTCAGTCTCGGGCCGGAACCGCCACCCAGGGCGAGCGCCGACTCGCACCACCAGGTGTCCATGACGAAGGCGAACACCTGGCCCGGCCGCGCGGCGCGGGCACGGTGCTCAGGCCTCTCGGCAGCTGCTCGCGCTGGCCGCGGCGGATGGTCGTGGCCAGCTCGGTGGCCGACTCGAGCGAGGTGTCCAACAGCCCCTCGAGGGACGCCTTGCGGGTGCGCAGGCTCTCGCCCAGGGCGTCGCGGCGGTCCGAGCCCGCGGCGCTGACGGCGCGGGCGGCCTTGGTCCAGTTGGCCCGGAACATCCCGATGTCCAGGCTCCCGTCCTTCAGGCGGTTGCTGGCCAGCAGGGTGGCGGGCGGGGACTTCATGTCCTTGACGATCCCCACCCAGCTCAGCGCCTTGAGGGCATAGAAGCTGGGGTCCCACTCCCACCAGAAGAAGCCATTGCGGCAGCTGCTGGGGGCGTAGTGGTGGTTGTTGTGCCAACCCTCGCCCATGGTCAGCACGGCGATGATCACCGAGTTCCGGCTGGTGTCCTCGGTGGCGTAGCGGCGGCGGCCCATGACGTGGGCCAGGGAGTTCACGAAGAAGGTGGAGTGCCACAGGGCGATGGTCGACACGAAGAAGCCGATGACCAGGCCCGACCACCCGCCGAGGGCGAAGCAGGTCACCGCCAGCAGCACGGCGGCGAAGGTGTCGTGGCGGTTGAGGAAGCGCAGCTCGGGGTAGGCGGCGAAGTCCTTGATGCGGTCGGTCTTGGTGGCGCTGTACTTGTCGCACAGGATCCAGCCCACGTGGCTCCACCAGAAGCCCTTCTGGGGGGAGTGCACGTCCATCTCGGTGTCGGAGTACCGGTGGTGGTCCCGATGGTTGGCGGCCCACCAGAGGGGCCCCTTCTGCAGGGCCGTGGTCCCGCCGAGGGCCATGAGGAACTGCGGCACCCGGGCCAGGCGGTAGGTCCGGTGCGAGAAGTAGCGGTGGTAGCCGGCGGTGATGAAGAACATCCGGCCCCAGTAGGCGACCACACCGAGCACCACCGCCCGAGCCGAGACCCCGGTCCACAACAGCAGCAGCGGCGTGGCGTGGAAGGCCAGGAAGGGGATCGAGCTCACCCAGTTCACCCGGTCGTCCGCCCGTCGGCGCATGGTGCTCAGATGGGGGTTGGGGGCGGCTCCGGCGTCCATCCGGCCACCCTACCGACCAGTCGGTAGGGAGCCTCGAGACGGGCAGGGAAAGGCCGAACGGCACGCCACCGCCCGAACCGCGGCTGCGAAGCTGATCCGATGACCGACGCCACGGCGCACCGCTTCGGGCCCAGCGTGTCCACGCTGCTGTGGGTGGCCGTGGCCGGCCTGACCCTCGGCGCCCTCCTCCACGGCGTCGGACGGACCGAGGCCGGCGACCTGGCTTGGGCGGCGACGGCGGGCCTCGGGGCCGTGGCGTCCACGGGCTGGGTCCTGGCTGCGGCCCGCCAGGGTCGCCTCGGGGTGGACCTCCTGGCGGCCGTGGCCCTGGTCGGGACGCTGGCGACCGAGGAGTACGTCGCCGGCGCGTTGATCACCGTGATGCTGGCCAGCGGCCGGGCGTTGGAGGCCCGTGCGGCCGCCCGGGCCCGGCGCGACCTGAGCGCCCTGCTCGAGCGGGCCCCTCGGGTCGTGCACCGCTACGAGGGGGGTGGGTTGACCTCGCCCGACCCGGCGCTGGTCGTCCCCGGGGATCGCCTGCTCGTGCAGCCCGGCGAGGTCGTCCCGGTGGACGGTCGGGTCGAGGCCGGTGCCGCGGTGCTCGACGAGTCAGCGCTGACCGGCGAGCCCCTGCCCGTCGAGCGGGCCGAGGGCGACACGGTGCGCAGCGGGGTCGTCAACGCCGGCGGCCCGTTCGACCTCCGCGCCACCACCACGGCCGAGGACAGCACCTATGCGGGCATCGTGCGCCTCGTCGCCGCGGCCGAAGCGTCGAGCGCGCCCTTCGTGCGGATGGCCGACCGCTACGCCTCAGCCTTCCTCGTCGTCGGCTTCGCCGTCGCCGGCGTGGCCTGGTTGCTCTCGGGCGACCCGGAGCGGGCGGTGGCGGTCCTGGTGGTGGCCACCCCGTGCCCCCTCATCCTGGCCGCTCCGGTGGCCATCGTCTCGGGCCTCTCCCGGGCGGCGAAGCGGGGGGTGGTGATCAAGGGTGGAGCCGCGCTGGAGAGCCTGGCGGACGCAGAGGTCCTGCTCTTCGACAAGACCGGGACCCTCACCCGGGGCCGACCGACGGTCGCCGAGATCGTGACGGTGGACCCCGGGTCCGTCGGCGCCGACGAGGTCCTCCGCTTGGCTGCCTCGCTCGACCAGGTCTCGCCCCACGTCCTGGCCGCCGCGGTGGTCCGGGCGGCTCGGGGTCGTGGCCTGGCGCTGTCGCTGCCCTCTGCGGTCGACGAACGCCCCGGCCAGGGGGTCGCCGGCGAGGTCGAGGGGCGCCTGGTCGAGGTGGGCAACGCCCAGTGGATACTCCCCGGCGCTTCGCCCCCCTGGGCTCACGCCGTGCGCCGCCGGGCCGACCTGGACGGAGCCCTCACCGTGTTCGTCCGGGTCGACGGTGCGCCGATCGGAGCCATCGTCCTCGACGACCCCATTCGTCCCGACGCGGCCCGCACCATCCGCCGCCTCCGCCGGGGCGGGGTGCAGCGGGTGGTCATGGTGACCGGGGACCGCTCCGACGTGGCCCAGACGGTGGGCGCGGTCATCGGGGTCGACGAGGTGCTGGCCGAACGCAGCCCGGCGGAGAAGGTCGACGCCGTCCGGGCCGAGGGCGACCGGCACACGATCATGGTCGGTGACGGGATCAACGACGCCCCGGCATTGGCTCTGGCCGATGTGGGGGTGGCCATCGGTGCCCGCGGGGCCACGGCCTCGTCGGAGGCCGCCGACGTGGTCCTCACCGTGGACCGCCTCGACCGCCTGGGCGACGCCATGGCCATCGCCCGCCGGTCCCGGGCCATCGCCCGCCAGAGCGCGATCGCCGGCATCGCCCTGTCCCTGCTGGCCATGGGGGCGGCCGCCCTGGGCCTCCTCCCACCGGCCTGGGGGGCGCTGCTCCAGGAGCTCATCGACGTCGCGGTCATCCTCAACGCGCTCCGGGTCCTGAAGGTGCCGGGCGGCGAGACCAGGGTGAACGCGGCGGACGAGGCACTGGTGCACCAGTTCAGCGGGGAGCACCGGAGCCTGCGCCCCGATCTGGACCGCCTCCGCGTCGCCGCCGACCAGATCGGTGTCGTCCCTCCGGACCGGGCCCTGGCGGCAGTGCACGAGGCCCACCGGTTCCTCGTCGAGGACCTGCTGCCCCACGAGGAGGCGGAGGACACCGTCCTGTACCCGGTCTTCGCCAAGGTCCTCGGCGGCCGCGACCCGACCGGCACGATGAGTCGGGCCCACGTGGAGATCGGCCACCTGGTGCGCCGCATCGGTCGCCTCCTCGACGAGGTCGATCCCGTCGATCCCGACCCCGACGAACTGCTCGAGCTGCGCCGGGTCCTCTACGGCCTGCACGCCATCCTCGAGCTGCACTTCGCCCAGGAGGACGAGGGCTACCTCTCCCTCATCGACGATCCCGACGATCGGGTCGGGTGACCGGCGACCCCCTCGCCACACCGGTCCGTGGAGCGCGCCAGATGGGGTCGGAGGTCCCTTGTCACCCCGGCGCGTCGGGGTGAGGATGGCCGCCGAGCCGACCCGGAGGACCACCCCCTGTGACCATCGCCGACCTGCCGCTGGAGGACCTCGACGTCATCGGTGCCGCCCACTACGCCAGCGGCGGCTACCCGCACCCGGAGTGGACCCGGCTGCGGGCCGAGGCGCCTCTGCACCGCTTCCACCCCGAGGGCTACCGCCCGTTCTGGGCCGTGACCAAGCACGCCGACATCATCGAGATCTCCCGCCAGCCCGAGCGCTTCAAGTCCGGTGGTCGCTTCATCCTCTTCCCTGAACTGCCCGGCGTCGACGCCGCGGCCCTCGACGAGAACCCGCCGTTGCGCATGCTGGTCAACCAGGACCCGCCCGAGCACCGGGACTTCCGGGGCCTGGTCAGCCGTTGGTTCACCCCGCGGGCCGTGGCCCGCCTGGAGGAGCGACTGGTGGACATCACCGACGGCCTCTTCGACCGCCTCGCCGCCTCAGCCGATGAGGACGGGTGGGTGCGGGCCGACTTCGTCCGCGACGTGGCCGCCCGCCAGCCCTTGCGGATGGTCTGTGAGATCCTCGGCATCCCCGATGCCGACGAGGACTTCGTCCTGCGCATCACCAACCAGAACTTCGGCCTCGAGGACCCCGAGTTCGCCCTGGAGGGCGAGACCCAGGCCGAGCGCCTGGCCTTCATCACCGAGGCGTTCGCCTACTTCGACCGCCTCATCGCCGACCGCCGGGAGCATCCGGGCGATGACCTCTCCTCGGTCCTGGCCAACGCCGAGATCGACGGCGCCCCGGTCGGTCAGTTCGAGCTGTACTCCCTGCTCTTCCTGGTCATGGTCGCCGGCCACGACACCACCCGCAACGGCATCTCCAGCGGGCTGCTCGCCCTGCTCGACCACCCGGACCAACTGGATGCCCTGCGGGGCGACCCCGACCTGATCGAGACCGGGGCCGACGAGATCGTGCGGTGGACCACACCGGTCAACCACTTCGTGCGCACCGCCACCGAGGACTACGAGCTGCGGGGCGTCACCATCCGGGCCGGGGAGCACCTCGCCCTCTTCTACGCCTCGGCCAACCGGGACGAGGAGGTGTTCGAGGACCCCTTCGCCTTCCGCCTCGACCGGGACCCCAACCCCCACCTGGGCTTCGGCATCGGTGAGCACTTCTGTCTCGGGGCCCATCTGGCCCGTCTCGACCTCAAGGTGTTCTGGCGTCGCTTCGTCGCCCGGGTCGCCGAGATCGACCACGACGGCCCGGTCGAGCTCCTGGCCTCCTCCTTCGTCGGCGGCCCCAAGCACATCCCGGTCCGGATGCGGATCGTCCCCCGCTGAGATCGGGACCTTCTCCCCTTGGGCCGGGAACCCCGGAGCGCAGAATGGACGCCATGAGCGATCTCGTCACCGAACTCGGCGGGCGCGGGGCCCTGGACCAGATCGTCGAGGACTTCTACCTCCGCGTGCAGGCCGACCCCCACCTGGCGCCGGTCTTCGCCGCGGCCGACGTCGACCGGCTCGTCGCCATGCAACAGGAGTTCATGGCCGCGGCCCTGAGCGGCTCGGGCGAGCGGTCCGGCTCCTCGCTGCAGGCCATCCACGCCGGCCGGGGGATCACCGCCAGCCACTTCTCCCGCTTCGTCGAGCACTTCGTGAACACCCTCGAGGACCGCTTCGTCGACCGCGACACGATCCAGGCGGTGACCCAACGCCTCGGGCTCTACCTCGACGACGTGGTGGGTGGCACCGCCGAAGCAGGGTAGGAGGCGCCCGTGGACGGCATCGCCCATCCCGACTTCGAAGGCGTCGCCCGCGAGTTCGAGCGTCAGCTCGGCCGCACGACCGGCGGCGCCGCAGTCACCGTGTTCCACCGGGGCGAGCCGGTCATCGACCTCTGGGGCGGCCGGCGGACCGACGATGGCGCCCCCTGGGAGCGCGACAGCCTGGCCATGTGCTTCAGCACCACCAAGGGCGTGGCCTCCTTCGCCCTCCACGTCCTGGCCGACCGGGGGCTGGTGGACTACGACGCCCCGGTCGCCACCTACTGGCCCGAGTTCGCCCAGAACGGCAAGGCGGGGGTCACCGTCCGCCACGTGCTCAGCCACTCGGCGGGACTGCACCGGCTGCGCAGCGTCATCGACAGCGCCCACCACATGCTCGACTGGGAGCACATGGTCGAGGCCCTGGCCCGCGAGGCACCGGCCTACGAACCCGGGACCAAAGCCGGGTACCACGCCCTGACCTACGGCTGGTTGGTGGGCGAGATCGTCCGCCGGGTGACCGGCCTGCCGTTGTCGGCGGTGATCGCCGCCGAGCTCGCCGTGCCGCTGGGTCTCGACGGCCTGTACCTGGGCTGTCCCCCCGAGGAGCGTCACCGGGTCGCCCCCCTCGAGGCGGTCGGCTCGCCGTTCCGACGGCTGCCCCGGCCGGTGCACTGGACCCAGAAGCGGATCGGCACCGCCGGCGGCAAGGCCCTCAGCCTGGTCCGCTCACCGGTCAACCCCCGCCGCATGATCAACGCGCTGGTGCCCCGGGGCATGGAAGACGTCCTGTGGGGGCCCGAGGTGATGGACGCCGCCATCCCCGCCGCCAACGGCTTCTTCACCGCCCGTTCGCTGGCCGCGATGTACGCGGCCCTGGCCGGGCGGGGCGCCCTGGGCGACACCCGCCTGTTGTCCGAGGCGACCGTCGAGCGCATCGGCGTGATCCAGAACGACACCCGGGACCTGGTGCTGGTGGTGCCCATGCGGTGGCGGCTCGGCTACCACCGGGTCCTGACCAGCCGGGGCCAGATCGCCGAGGCCTTCGGCCACTTCGGTTTCGGCGGCTCCGGCGGCTGGGCCGACCCGTCCCGGGACCTGGCGGTGGCCATGGTCTGCAACCGGGGCTCGGGCACGCCGGTGGGCGACCTGCGCCTGGCCCGCCTCAGCCACGAGGCCAAGACCGCCGCGGACCGCCGCGGCACCGCCGACACGGACTCGGCTTCGGCGCAACTGGCCTCCTGAAGCCGCCCGGGGAATACCCCGGGGGGTACCTTCGTTGGAAGGGGGGACCCCGCAGAGAGGACCATCGTGAGCGTCGTAGAACTGACCCAGGACACCTTCGAGGCGACCGTGACCGGCAACGACATCGTGCTGGTCGACTGGTGGGCCTCCTGGTGTGGCCCCTGCCGCATGTTCGCCCCGGTGTTCGAGGCCGCGAGCGAGAGCCACCCCGACATCGCCTTCGCCAAGGTGAACACCGAGACCGAGCGGGAGCTGGCCGGCGCCGCCGGGATCATGTCGATCCCCACGCTCATGGCCTTCCGCGAGAACGTGCTGGTCTTCTCTCAGCCCGGCGCCCTGCCCGCCCACGCGTTGGACGAGGTCATCGCCGCGGTGCGGGAGCTGGACATGGACGACATCCACCAGAAGGTGGCCGCCGCGGCCGCCGGCGCCTGAGCGACCTCAGAACGCGTCGAGGCTGATCCGTTCCCCGACGCTGGGGACCACCGCCAGGAGCCCGGCCTCGACATCGAGGCGGTCAGCCAGGGCCCAGGAGGCCTCTTCCTCACCGTGCACCACGAACACCGACTCGGGTGGGCTCGTGGCGGTGCCCAGCCAGGCGACGAGGTCGTCCTGGTCGGCGTGGGCCGAGAGGTCCAACTGGACGACCTTGGCCCGCACCCGCCGGTAGCTGCCCAGCAGCTTGATCGACGTCGCCCCCTGGGCCAGACGGTCGCCGCGGGTGCCGCGGGCCTGGAACCCGACCAGCAGGATCGTGTTGCGGCTGCTGCCGATCCGGGCGGCCAGGTGGTGCAGCACCCGCCCGCCGGAGGCCATGCCCGAGGCCGACACCACGATGAAGGGGCCCCGGCGGGCGTTGATCTCCTTGGAGGCCTCCACGGTGGGGGTCTCCCGCAGGTCCAGATGGCTGAACAGCTCCTGGCCGTGGAGCTCGGGACGCAGCTCCGGTGAGCCGTCCGCCGCCGCCTCCCGGTAGGCGTCCAGGGCCCGCAGGGCCATCGGGCTGTCCAGGAAGACGGGTAGCTCGGGGATGGCCCCGGACGCCGTGAGCCGGTCCAGGTGCCACAGCACGACTTCGGTGCGGTCCACGGCGAAGGCGGGGATGACCACCACCCCGCCCTGGTCGGCGGTGGAAGCGACCACCGCGGTCAGCATCGCCTCCGGTGTCGTCCTCGGGATGGCGACGGTCACCGTAGGTCGACTCACAGAGCACGATGTCGGCATCGCCGAGGGGGGCGGGCGGCAGGAGCAGGGGGTGGGTGGAGCGGCCCAGGTCGCCGCTGAAGGCCACCGTGCGCTCGCCGCCCCGACCGGCCACCCGCAGGGCGATGGTGGCCGCCCCCAGGATGTGGCCCGCCCGGCGCCAGGTCGCCGACAGCCCGGGGCCGATCTCGACCTCCTCGTCGAAGGGGACCTCCTCGAGCTGGCCGAGGGTCCGGCGGGCCTGCTGCTCGGTGTAGAGCGGGAGGGCGGGTTCGTGACGGGAGTAGCCCCGACGGTTGGCGAACGCGGCCTCCTCCTCCTGGAGGTGGCCGCTGTCGGGCAGCACGATGCGGACCAGCCGCGCGGTGCCCTCGGTGCAGAGGATCGGGCCCCGGAAGCCGCCGTGGGCCAGGCGGGGCAGCCAGCCGCAGTGGTCGACGTGCGCATGGGTCAGCAGGACGGCGTCGATCGAGGACTCCGCCACCGGGAAGGGCGCCCAGTTCCGCTCGCGGAGCTCCTTGGCGCCCTGGAACAGTCCGCAGTCGACCAGTACCCGGGCGCCGGCATCGGTCTCCACCAGGAAGCGGCTGCCGGTGACGGTGCGGGTGCCGCCGTGGAAGCTGAGGGAGCTCACCAGCCTTCGTCTCCGACGAGGGGGACGAAGGCCACCGGGCCCAGGTCCTCCTCGACCAGCTCGTCACCCTCTCGGCGGACCCGGACGAGTCGCTGGGCACCGTCCCGGGCGCCGACGGGCATGACCAGGCGTCCACCGTCGGCCAGTTGGGCGACCAGAGAGGGCGGGATCCTCGGCCCCGCCGCGGTGACCACGATGGCGTCGTAGGGGGCCAGCGCCGGCCAGCCGACGCTGCCGTCCCCCTCCACCACCAGCACGTCGTCGTCGCCGAAGGCCGCCAGGTTGGCGGCGGCCAGATCGGCCAGCTCGGCGTGCCGCTCGACGGTGACGACCCGGGCGGCGAGGCCACTCAGCACGGCGGCGCCGTAGCCGGACCCGGCCCCGACCTCGAGCACGACGTCGCCGCCGCGGAGCTCGGCCGCCTCGGCCATGGCGGCCACGATGTAGGGCTGGGAGATGGTCTGGCCCGCGGCAATGGGCAGGGCGCAGTCGTCGTAGGCCTGCTCGGCGAGCTCGGGCGGCAGGAAGTCCTCCCGGCCCACCTCGGCCATCACGGCCAGGACGGCACCGTCCCGGATGCCGCGCCGGACCAAGTCGTGGTCGACCATGCGGGCGCGGCGCCGGGCGAAGTCCTCGGCGTCGGTCATCGGTGGGCCCGGCGCTCGTAGAGCTCGGTGATGCCGGCGACGATGCCGTCGGCCAGCACGTCGATGTCGGGGGCCGAGTCCCGGTCGCCGGTGACGCCGAAGAACAGCTCGCCGTCATAGGACAGGATGGCCACGGCGAAGCGGACGCCGAAGGCCACCGGCACATACGGGTAGTAGGCGACCATCCGGCGGCCGGCGGCGAAGAGGGGCACCTGTGGCCCGGGGACGTTGGTGGTCACCGTGTTGATGCTGCGCTGGGGATGACGGCGCAGGACGGCGGCGGCGACCCGGCTGCCGTAGGCCATGAACGGCGCGGGCACCAGGTCGGCCAGCGAGCTCACGCTCTCGGCCGCCTCGGCCTCGTGGGAGAGCTTCAACCAGCGGGTTTCGTTGCGGATCGCCTCGTAGCGCAGCTCGGGGACGCTGATCTCCACGGGGAGGTCGGCCACCATGGCGGAGACCTCGTTGTCGAGTCGACCGTGCTCGGTGCGCACCGACACCGGCACCAGCGTGCGGATCTCGGTCGCCGCCGGATCCTCGCCCCGGGCCAGCAGCAGGTCCCGGAAGCCGCGGGTGACCACGGTGAGGATGACGTCGTTCACGGTCCCGCCCCGTTCGGCCCGGATGGCCTTCGCCTCGGCGAGGGGGACCCGCACGCCCCGCCAGCAACGCTCGGGGCCGATGGTGCCGTCCACGGAGGTGGCGGTGGTGGGCCAGGCCTCACCCAGCCAGGACCCGACGCCCGAGGTCAGGGTGCGCAGCCGGCTCGCCGTCTCGCCCGGCCGGGCCAGGGAGCCCAGGACCACCCCGGTCCACCGGAGGACGGTCGTGACCAGGTCGCCCACGGCGTCGGCGACCAGGCGGGTCTCGGAGGGCCCGGGGACCGCGACCCACGGCTCGGAGCGTTCGGGCCCCGGCTCCGCATCGGGGGCCAGGTCCAGGACCTCCTCCATGAGGCCGACCCCGGCGATCCCGTCGACCATGCAGTGGTGGACCTTGGCGATGAAGGCCCACTCGCCGTCGGCCAGGCCGTCGACCAGCCACATCTCCCAGAGGGGGCGGTTCCGGTTGAGCTCGGTGCTCATCACCCCGCCGACGTGGTCCTGGAGGGCGGCGTCGTCGGGGCTGTCCAGTGTGGTGTGGAAGAGGTGTTGGCCCAAGTCGAAGTCGGGGTCGTCCTCCCACACCGGGCGGCCCAGCTGGAAGGGAAGGGTGTGCACCCGCTGGCGGTAGCGAGGGATGCGGTCGAGGCAGCGGTCCATGAGGTCGAACAGGTCGGCCTCACTCGGCGCGGGCCCCTCGAAGCGGGCACAGGCCCCGATGTGGAGGTGGTTGACCCCGTCCTCCAAGTGGAGGAACTCGGCGTCCAAGGCGGTCATCTGATCCACCGCGTCATCCTCCCGCCCGGTCGGGTCGTCCGCCAGGGCCGTTGGGCCTTGCCGGACCGGTCAGACGGCCTGCGGCTCCCGGATCGGTCGCTCGCAGGGCGGACAGGCCTCGGTCAGCAGGTCCTCGAGCAGCAACGGGGCGTCGACCCCTGCCGTGGCCCGGTAGCCGACCAGCAGCACCTCGGTCACCGGCGGGTTCCCGCCGGCGACGGTGATGATCCTCAGGTTTCCGTCGAGCACGTCGGTGTCGCCACAGCGCCAGGTCACCGGGATCATCGCCATCCAGTCGTGGAGGCGGATCGGCGGGCCCAGCCGGGGCTGGGGCGAGCCGTCCGTCGGGCGGTGGACCTGCAGGGCGTCCAACACCTCCGCAGGGGTCATGTTCACGTAGCGGCTGACATAGGCATCAGGCATCGTGATCACCTCCGGCCCCCACGCTGCGCCGAGATCGCGGATCGGCCCAGGGCCGAAGGTCCCGGTCCACCGTCCACGGCATCTACGATCCGGGCACCCAGAACAAGGAGAGGGACATTTGACGGCAACGACGACGGTGAAGGTGGGCCGATGAGCGGGAAGACTCGTCACCCCTGGGGGGTGTGGGCCTTGACCCTCATCACCTTCGGCATCTACGGCCTGTACTGGTGGTACAAGGCCAACGAGGAGGTCGGCGACGCCGACCCGAGCATCGAGGTGAACCCGGTCCTGTCGATGCTGGCGCTGTTCGTGCCCATCTGCAACATCGTCACGATCGTCCGCACGGGGAGCCGCATCGGCCAGGCCCAGCAGGGTCGCATCGGAGTCAACGCCACCAACGGCTGGCTCGGCCTGCTGCTGGCGGTCATCGGCGGCTTCCATGTCGTGTACTACCAGTCCAACCTCAACAAGATGTGGGCGGCCGCGGGTGCCGCCGAGGCGGCCCCCGCGCCGCCTCCGCCCGCCTGAGGCCCGACGGGGTCCTCCGGTCGGCGCCCCGAGCGCCGGCCGGAGGGACCCGCCGCCGGTGACTGTCACCCCCCGCCAGTAGACAGAGACCATGGCGAACGACACCCGGCCGACGACCCCCAGCGAGCGGGTCGAGGCACCCCCGGCGGACCTCCTGGCCCGGATCCGGGCCCTGCTGGCGAAGGCGGAGTCCTCCACCTTCGAGGCCGAGGCCGAGGCGTTCACCGCCAAGGCCCAGGAGCTCATGGCCCGGCACCGCATCGACCGGGCCGTCCTGGCCGACGAACACCCCGGGCGGCTGGCCGACGGGGTCGAGGGCCGGCGCATCACCGTCGAGGACCCGTACGCGACGGCCAAGTTCCACCTGCTGGCCGGTTTGGCCGACGTCAACGGCGCCCGGGCGGTGTGGTCCCGGGGCGAGTCGGTGGCCACCGTCTTCGGCTTCCCCGTCGAGGTCGACATCATCGAGGAGCTGTTCACCTCCCTGCTGGTGCAGGCCACCGCCGCCATGCAGCGGGAGGGCTCCAAGCAGGACGGCTACGGCCGCAACCGCACCCGGGCGTTCCGGCGGTCGTTCCTGCTGGCCTTCGCCGACCGGGTGGCCCGCCGCCTCCAGGAGTCCGTGGACCGCGTCGTGGACGAAGCGGGCTCGGCGACGGGCACCGACCTGGTCCCGCTGCTGGCGGCCCGGGAGGAAGCGGTGGACCTGAAGTTGAAGGAGACCTTCCCCGAGCTGGGGACCATGCGGACCTCGGTCAGTGACGCCGAGGGCCTGTTCGCCGGCCGCCTGGCCGCCGGATCGGGCCGACCTGAGCGCCGGGCCCCGCCTCCACCGTTCGGCCTGAGGCCTCGGGCCGATCGCCGCCTGAGCCTCAGCCGGCTGATCGGCCCGAGGCAAACATGCCGTTGGACCCTGGGTTGCCGCGGGCCGGATGGGTCATCCTCGGGGCGTGGGGTTCGTCCGTCGACACTGGGTGCTGCTGGGGATCGCCGTCATCGGGGTCCTGGTCGTCGGGGCCGTGGCCACCACCGTGCTGTCCTTCGACACGCCGGGTCCGGCCTCGGTGGACGACGCGGTGGACCGGTTCCGGGAGAACGGCGGCGACGGCGGCCCGGCCCTGCCGGGAGGGCGTCCGCCCGAGGGGGTCTACCGCTATGAGGCCACGGGCCAGTCGGCGCTGTCGTTTCCGCCCCTGACCCAGCACGACGGCGCCGAGCTGCCGGCGACGGTGACCCACCAGCCCCGCGGCTGCTGGACGACCCGGGTGGACTTCAACGCCGAGCACTGGCAGGAGTGGACCTACTGCCGGGTCGGCGACACCATGGTCGAGACCCGCGGGCGCAGCGGTCAGGCGTGGGATCTCGGGGTCAGCAGCGCCGAAAACGTCAGCACGTTCCTCTGCCGTCCCCCGAACCCGGTCCTGGTCCCCGAAGCCGAGCCCGGTGACGAGGTCGAGCAGTCCTGCTCGGGCCGCAACACCGCGGTCGACGGCCGCACCACGAGCGGCGGGCCGAGCACGTTCGTCGGCGAGGAGACGCTGGTGATCGACGGCACGGAGGTCACCACCTTCCACCTGCACAACGAGCGGACCCTGACCGGTGGCCAGGAGGGCGACGAGAGCAGCGACGCCTGGTTCCGCTACGACGGCCTCCTGGTGCGCTACGAGCGGGACATCGAGGTGGGCACCGACTCCCCGATCGGGACCATCACCTACACCGAGGAAGGGCACTTCCAGCTCACCGGGCTGCGGCCCCAGACCTGACGGGGACGCTTCGTGGCGGCCCTAGCCTGCGATTGGTGGGGGACACCGCGGAGACCGGGCGCCTGACCGAGGCCATCACCCGGCTGCTGCCCGAGCTGGAGCAGGTCTGGCGCTGGGAGGAGCCCGAGCGGGCCCTGAGCGAACGGGACCGTTGGCTGGAGGGCCTCGACCGGCCGCTGCCCGAGACCGGCGTCGGCATGGACCAGGTCCTCGACGAGCTGGTCGGTTCGTCATCCCCTACGGCCCCCGCCCCGGCAAGCCGGGGTTCTCCGGCTACATCGTCAACGGGGCGACGACCACCGGCGTGGCGGCGCAGCTGGCTGCGGTGACGGCCAGTCCCCACCGCTACCTCCTGACCGCCCCCAACCACCTCGAGGCCTTGTCCCTGCAGTGGCTGCAGTCGCTCCTCGGGGTGGCGCCGACCCACCAGGGCGTGTACTCGACGGGCGGATCGGTGGCGAACCTGATCGCCCTCGGCACGGCCCGCCAGGCGGCCTACGAGGCCCGTGGCGTCGACCCCGCCGCCGACGGGATCGACGGTCCGGGGCGCATCTACGCCTCCGTCGAGACCCACCACACCATCGCCCGCTCGGCAGCAGTGCTCGGCCTCGGTCGCCGCAGCGTGCACCCCATCCCGGTCGACGACCACCAGCGGGTCGACGTCGACGCCATCGCCCGGGCCATTGCCGCCGACCGGGAGGCCGGCCTCGTGCCCGTGGCCATCGTGGGCACGGCCGGCACGACCAACACCGGCGCCATCGACCCCCTCGACGAGTTGGCCGACCTGGCCGAGGCCACCGGGGTGTGGTTCCACGTGGACGGCGCCTACGGGCTGCTGGCCGCGACCGTCCCCGAACTGGCGCCTCGGTTCGCCGGCTGGTCGTCCGGGCCGACTCGGTCATCGTCGACCCCCACAAGTGGCTGTGCACCCCGATCGGGATCGGGGCCACCTTCGTCCGCGACGCCGACCTGCTGAAGCGGGCCTTCACCGAGGACCCCGCCGACTACCTGGAGGGCTCCTTCGCCACCGAGCAGCCGGAGTCGCCCTACGACGACATGGGGGTGCCCTACGCCGACTACGGGCGTGGAGCTGACCGCGCCGGCCCGGGGCATGATCGTCTGGGCGCTGCTCCGGGAGCTCGGCCTCGACGGGGTCCAGGCCACGGTCCGCCGGGACCTCGGGTTCGCCCGGCGGCTGGCCGACCGGGTCCGGGACGAGGCCCGCCTCGAGCTGCTGACCGAGCCCGAGCTGTCGATCGTGTGCTTCCGCTACGTGCCCGGAGGCGATGACGGACGGCCCCGCGCTCGACGCGCTGAACGGGACGATCCTCAAGCGGCTGCAGCGGGACACGCCCTACGTGCCCAGCAGCACGAAGGTCGGCGACCGCTACGCCCTGCGCCCCTGTTTCATCAACCCCCGCACGACCGAGGCCGACGTCGACGGTCTGGCCGACGCCGTCCTGGCCATCGGCGCCGAGCTGGCGGGGGACTGAACCCGGCGGGAACGGGTAGGACACCTCCCTCATCCAAGGGAAAGGCCCCGTCCATGATCCTCGCTCTCTTTCAGCCCCGTGACGAGCTCACGGCCATCTTCTACCTCGCCGCCGTGATCGCCTTCGTCCTGGCCGCTTTCGCCGCCGGCATCGGCAAGCGGGCCGGAGGCCAGACCGGGCTCGTCGCCATTGGGCTCGCCCTCTGGCTCTTCCCGACCATGTGGCAGACCATGGATGCCGCCTTCTGACCCGGGCTCGGCGCCCCTAGTCGGTCGACCCGCCCAGGCCGGAGTCGGGGCCGTAGGGGGCCTCGCCGTCGTGCCAGCGGCGGAGGGCGTCGAAGGGGTAGATGCCGGTGGCGTGGCCGTCGTTCCAGGTCACCGCCAGGCCCCAACCGCCGTGGAGACCGGCGGTCTTGATGGCCAGGGGCTCGGGGCTGCCGGGGCGGGGCCAGGTCGGCTGGCCCCGGTCCCGTAGGGACCGGCAGGTGGCGCAGGGGCACCCCTGACGCAGTTCCAGCAACTCGAAGCGGGCGACCTCGCCGTCGAGGAACTCGATGGTGACGGCCTCGGCCCGGTCGACGTCGATCGAGCCGGGTTCGTGGCGGTCGTCCCGCTCGGTCAACTGACTCCGAGGAGGTCGACGACGAACACGAGGGTCTCGCCGCCCTTGATGACCCCGCCGGCGCCGGCCTTGCCGTAGCCCAGGTTCGGCGGGATGGTGATCTGGCGGCGGCCGCCGACCTTCATGCCGGCCACGCCCTGGTCCCAGCCCTTGATGACCTGGCCCTGGCCGAGGCCGAAGCGGAAGGTGTCGCCCCGGTCCCAGCTGGCGTCGAACTGCTTGCGGGTGCTCCAGGCCACGCCGACGTAGTGGACCTCGACCTCCTGGCCCGCCGCGGCCTCGGCGCCGGTGCCCTCCTCGAGGTCCTCGATCGCCAGCTCGGCGGGCGGGGCCTCGCCGGGCGGCACGTACACGTGGGGCTTCTCGTTCTCAGCCATGGCCCGGGACCGTATCCGCGGCCCACCCCCCTCCGTTCTGGCCGCGAAATGTGCGCGGGGAGCGCAACATCCCGCGGCCGGAACGGCGGCGAACTCGTTCTGGCCGCGGAATATGCGCGAACAACGCGATGGTTCGCGGCCAGAACGAGGATTCAGGGGGTGGTGGCGATGAGGTCGATGGTGGCTTGGGCGAGCTCGGGGCCGAGGTCCTCCTGGAGGAAGTGGGAGGCGTCCTCGAAGGTGCGGTGGTCGAGGCCGGTGGCGCCGGGGATGCGGTCCCGGAACTCCGCCTGCAGGTTGCCCAGCACCGGGTCGTTGGGGGCCCAGAGGGTGAGCGCGGGCTTGGTCCACTGCTCGAGGACGGTCCATGCCGCCCGGTTGGCGGGCACGGCCGGGTCGTCGGGGGTGACGGGGACCAGCAGCGGGAAGCGCCGGGCGCCCGCCTGGTAGGAGGCGTCGGGGAAGGGGGCGTTGTAGGCCGCCACCTCGGCGTCACTCAAGGTCCGGTGCGACGCCTGCTGGACCAGGGCGCCGGCGTCGAACGGGTCCACCGCCTGGCTGAACTCCCGCCAGAAGTCGAAGCCCTCGCTGGGGGAGGTGCCGGTGGGCAGAGCGGTGTTGGCGATGACCAGCCGGGCGAAGTCCGCCGGACGCTCGGTGGCCAGGCGCAGGCCGAGCAGCCCGCCCCAGTCCTGGCAGAACAGGGTGATGCCGCTCAGGTCCAGGGCGTCGACGAAGCCGCTCACCCAGGCCACGTGGTCGGCGTAGGTGTAGGCGTCGGGGTCGACGGGCTTGTCGGAACGGCCGAACCCGATCAGGTCCGGGGCGACGGCCCGCAGCCCGGCCCCGGCCAGGATCGGCAGCATGTGGCGGTAGAGGTAGGACCACGTCGGCTCGCCGTGCAGGCAGAGCACGACGGGCCCGTCGACCGGCCCGTCCTCGACGTAGCCCATGCGCAGCCCGTCGACCTCGACGTACCGCGGCTCGTACGCGAAGTCCGGGATGTCGGCGAAGCACGCGGCGGGCGTCCGCAGCACAGCACGGTCACCCTGCGGGGAACTGTCAGTCACCCTGCCAAGTTATTCCGTTCTGGCCGCGGATATCGCGGCCCACCGCGATATTCCGCGGCCAGAACGAGATCTCAGGCGGTGCGGTCGGCCTTGAGCTGCTTGCGGGCCCGGGCCCGGGTGGTGCTGTCCAGGTCGACCTTGCGGAGGCGCAGGCTCAGGGGGGTGACCTCGACGGCCTCATCCGCGGCGATGAACTCCAGGGCGTGCTCCAGGGACAGGACCCGGGGCGGCACCAGCTTGACCGTGTTGTCCGAACCGGCGGCCCGGACGTTGGTCTGCTTCTTCTCCCGGACGATGTTGATGTCCATGTCCTCCGAGCGGCTGTTCTCGCCGACGATCATGCCCTCGTAGACCGGCTCGGTCGGGGCCACGAACAGGCTGGCCCGCTCCTGGATCGACTCGATGGCGTACGGCGTGGCCTTGCCCGAGCGGTCCGACACGATGCTGCCGGTCACCCGGTTGCGCAGCTCGCCCTTCCAGGGCTCGTAGCGCTCGAAGACGTGGTGGGCCAGGCCGGTGCCCCGGGTCTCGGTCAGGAAGGCGGTGCGGAAGCCGATCAGGCCCCGGGCCGGGATCAGGTAGTCCAGGCGGACCCACCCGGTGCCGTGGTTGACCATCTCGGTCATGTCGCCGCGCCGGGTGCCCATCATCTGGGTGACGGCACCGACGTGCTCCTCGGGGATGTCCACCGTCAGGCGCTCGACGGGCTCGTGGAGCACGCCGTCGACCTCCTTGGTGACGACCTCGGGCTTGCCCACGGTGAGCTCGAAGCCCTCTCGGCGCATGATCTCCACGAGGACGGCCAGCGCCAGCTCCCCCCGGCCCTGGACCTCCCAGGTGTCGGGGCGCTCGGTGTCCAACACCCGCAGGGAGACGTTGCCGATGAGCTCGGCGTCCAGGCGGTTCTTGAGCAGCCGGGCCGTGACCTTGCTGCCCTCCTTGCCGGCCAGCGGCGAGGTGTTGGTGCCGATGGTGACCGACAGGCTGGGCTCGTCCACGGTCAGGACGGGCAGCGGGTCAGGATGGCCCGGGTCACACAGGGTCTCGCCGATGGTGACGTCGGGCAGGCCGGAGAGGGCGATGAGCTCGCCCGGACCGGCTTCGTCGACCGGGACCCGGTCCAGCTGCTCGGTGACGTAGAGCTCGGCGATCTTGGCGTTGACCACGGTGCCGTCGCGCCGGCACCAGGCCAGGTTCTGGCCCTTGCGCATGGTGCCCCGGTGGATCCGGCACAGGGCCAGGCGACCGACGTAGGGGTCGGCGTCGAGGTTGGTGACATGGGCCTGCAGCGGGCCTTCGGCGTCGGTCGCCGGCGGCGGGATGCTGTCGAGGAGGACCTCGAACAGCGGCTTCAGGTCGACCCCGGGGGTCTCGTGGTCGAGGGAGGCCCAGCCGTCGCGGGCCGAGGCGTAGACGACCGGGAACTCCAGCTGGTGGTCGTGGGCGTCGAGGTCGATGAGCAGGTCGAGGACCTCGTCGGCGATCTCGGCGGTGCGGGCGTCGGGGCGGTCGACCTTGTTGACGACCAGCACCATGGGCAGGTCCAGCGCCAGCGCCTTGCGCAACACGAACCGGGTCTGGGGGAGGGGGCCCTCGGCGGCGTCCACCAGCAGGACGACCCCGTCGACCATCGCCAGGGCCCGCTCGACCTCGCCGCCGAAGTCGGCGTGGCCGGGGGTGTCGACGATGTTGAGCTTGGTGCCGCCCCACTCCACCGAGGTGTTCTTGGCGAGGATGGTGATGCCCTTCTCGCGCTCGAGGTCGGTCGAGTCCATGACCCGGTCATCGACGTGCTCGTTGGCCCGGAAGGCGCCCGTCTGCCAGAGCATGGCGTCGACCAGGGTGGTCTTGCCGTGGTCGACGTGGGCGATGATGGCGGCATTGCGAAGGGGGCGCGCGGACATGGCAGCAACTCTTTCGGAAAGGGATTCGTCCCTGGGGGAAGGAACCCCCACAGGCTACCGCCGAGTCGGCCCGAAGGGCCGTGGGTCAGGTCGGTTCCGGCGGTCCGCAGTGCTCGACCCAGCGGTCGAGCACGGCGTCGAGCCGGGTCTGCAAGCGGCCCGCGGCCCGATCCACCTGACGCAGCTTGGCCTGGAGGCGGGCGACGCGATGGGCGTCGCCGTCGGCCACCGCGGCATCGAGGCGCTCCTGCACCCGTCCCCGGTGGGCATCGAGGAGCGCCAGCTGGTGCTCGAGCTGGTCGATGCGCTCCGCGATGTCGTCACAGGGGACCTCGAGGCGGTCCATCGCCGGCCGGGAGCCGTCCGGCTCGGCGGCGGCGATCGACCCACCCCCGATGGTGATCGAGGCGACGAGGAGGGTTCCGGTGGCAATGCGGCGGGCGCTCACCCAGCAGGTATCGGCCGGTCAGGCCGCCGGCTTGACCGGAGGGCTCAGAACAGGGGGCCCTTCTCGGACACCGAGTACTTGTGCAGGTCCATGTCCGAGATCGTGAGCTGGCCCAGGCCGGCCATGAAGTCGGCCATGTGGGGGGTGGCGAAGTGCAGGTCGAGCGCCTCCTGGGAGGTCCATTCCTCGAACACCCGGACCTGGGTCGGATCGGCCGGGCTCTGCCAGAAGCCGTAGGCCGAGCAACCCTCCTCCGCCAGGCTGGCCTCGGCCATGGTGGCGCCGAGGGCCATGGCGGCCTCGACGTCGGCGCCGTCGACACGCAGGGTTCCGGAGACGATGAGCATCGTCCCAGCATGGCCCAAACGGGTGGGGACCGCAGCCGGGCCGTGGGCTCAGCGGTAGTAGACGCCGCAGACGGGCCAGTGCTGCAGGCCGGACTGGGTGCGGACGTTGTCGGCGATCTGGGCCTGGTACCAGGCGGGCTGGTCCTGGGGGTTGCCCTCGCCGCCGTAGGCCCGCCAGGTCCCCATCGAGAACTGCAGGCCGCCGTAGTAGCCGTTGCCGGTGTTGATGGCCCAGTCCCCGGAGGACTCGCAGTCGGCCACCTTGGCCCAGTGCATGATCAGGGCGAAGCGGCGCAGCGCATCGCTCTGGGCCAGCAGGTAGGTGCGCAGCTGGCGGGCCTGGACCTTGTAGGTGGACCAGGAGTGGCCCCAGTGGCCCCGTCCGCTGTTCCACTGGTGGTGGCCATGGCCCTCGTGCCACTGGGCGATCAGCCGGGCGTTCACGGAGCGGGCGGGGACGGAGGGGTCGGCCCGGAGCAGGTCCCGGGCCAGGGCCTCGGTCGCCGCCGGGGTCGCCGACGCCGTCGCGTGGTGGCCCTCGCCGACCTCGTCGGCCTCGTGGGCGACGGCCGGGGTGGCGGTGGCCACCAGCAGGGCCAGGGACAGCACGAACAGGGTGATTCGGGTGGAAGGGCGCACGGGCGCGGCTCCTCGGGTCGGCGGATTCCCCGAACCGATCGGCAGCACGGGCGCCGGACTGAGCACCCAGGGCGAAAAGGAGGAACCGCCCCCGGAGGGGCGGTTCCCGCAGCGTCAGGTCGGCCCCGCAGGGCCGGTGGTCACTCGACGCCGAGCTGCATCAGGATGTCGTCCCGACGCTCCTCGAACTCCTCGCTGTCCAGCTCGCCGGCGGCGTGCTGCTCGTTGATGATGCGGAACTCCTCCATCAACGCATCGAGGTCAGGAGCTTCCTCGGTCTCGACGCCCTCTTCCTCGCCGGCCAGGCGCTTGGCGCGCTTGGCGGCCTGCTTCTCCTGGCGGGCCTTCTCGCGCTGCCGCTTGGCGAACGTCTCTCCACTTCTTGCCATGTCACACCACCCTCACGTTGCGGGCCTCGTCACCTTTTCGACCCTGGGCGATCTCGAACGACACCTGCTCGCCCTCATCGAGGACACCGCCGGTCACGGTCACGTTCGTGTGGTGCACGAACAGGTCATCGCGGCCGGGCACGGCGATGAAGCCGAAGCCGCGTCGGGTGTCGAAGAACTTCACCGTACCGGTCGGGGCACCGTTTTTCCGACCGGCGTGAGCGTGCTCGGTACGGGGTCGCGGGGACTCGACGGCGAGGGATCCGGGGGCCGTGATGTCGCCGGGGAGACCCAGCTTGCGCTGCATCTTGCGGCTGTCGGACAGCTCCTCGCTGCGCACCAGGGAGACCACGACGCCGGTGGCGCCGGCCCGGGCGGTACGGCCCGAACGGTGCAGGTAGGTCTTCTCGTCCTCCGGCGGATCGAAGTGCAGCACGGCGGCCACACCGTCCACGTGGATGCCGCGGGCGGCCACGTCGGTGGCGATCAGGGCGTCGACGCGGCCCTTGACGAAGGAGTCCAGCGCCCGGTCCCGCTGGCCCTGGGAACGGCCACCGTGGATGGCCGCGGCCCGCACGCCGCTCTTCTCGAGCTGCTGGGTCAGGCGGTCGGCGCCGCGACGGGTCCGACAGAACACGATGGTCGGCCCGGCGTCCTTGATGACGTCCACGGCGTGGTCCTTGCGGTCCATGTGGGCGATCTTCCAGAACAGGTGACGGGCCGTGGTGATGTCCGGCTCGACGTCACCCACCTCGTGGCGGGTGGGGTTCTTCTGGTAGCGGTCGGTCACGACCTTGACGTCGCCGTCCAGGGTGGCCGAGAACAGCACCGTCTGACGGTCGTTCGGCGTGGCGTCGAGCAGGCGCTTGACGGCGGGCAGGAAGCCCATGTCGGCCATGCGGTCGGCCTCGTCGATGACGACGATCTCGATGTCCTTCAGGTCGATGTCGCGGGTCTGGATGAGGTCCTCGAGGCGACCGGGGCAGGCCACCACGACGTCCACGCCCTTGCGCAGCGCGGCGCGCTGGCCGCCGTAGCCGACACCGCCGTAGACCGAGACGGCCCGACGCTTGCGGATGGCGAGGAGGGGGCTGAGCTCCTTGTGGATCTGCTCGGCCAGCTCCCGGGTGGGGGACAGGACCAGGGCGCGGGGGCGGCGGGGCGTGCCCTTGCCGACGCGGGTGGCCAGGGGGATGCCGAAGGCGAGGGTCTTGCCCGAGCCGGTGGGGGCCCGGCCACAGACGTCGCGGCCTTCGAGGAGGTCCGGGAGGGTGGACTCCTGGATGGGGAACGGCTCGTCGATGCCCTTCTGGGTGAGGGCACGGACGACGTCCTCGGGCACGCCGAGATCGGCGAAGGAGGGGGACATGGGGTACTGCTCCTGACTGCCCGCTTCGAGGCGGGCCGGCGCACGGGTGCGCCGCGGATCGAAACGGTGGAGAGGCGATCCAGCCGGAACGGGGGTGTATGGGGGGATGCCGTACCGGGGAGCTTCGTTGTGAACCTTGCCTCCACCCGGTGGCAGCGGCCCAGGGTACCGGTGTTCCCCTCGGCTTCCTCGGGCCGCTCAGGTCGAGGACGAGGGCGAGCACGAGCACCGACAGGCCGGTGGCCAGGATGAAGGGGGCGACCAGGGCGCTGACGCCGACCCGGAACAAGCCGGGTGGGGCGCAGCGTCCGGACCAGGGCCGACGGCCGGGAGCGATGCCGCCCTGGTTGAGGACCTCGACGTCGGAGCGCAGGGCCCAGAGCGCCCGCCCGAGGCTGGTCACCCGGCCCAGGCCCTTGGCCTCGACGAACTCGCGCTCGCCCGAGCCGAGTTTGACCGCCAGGGTCCCCGCCGCCTCCCGCACCTCGGCCGCGCTGACCTCGGGCAGGGCCCGCACCGGGGCGAGGTCCGAGCCGAAGCGGGCCAGGCTGAACGGGGCGATGGCGGCGATCGCCGCCACCACGCCGGCGAAGACGAGGGCGTCGCCGGACCAGCGGTCGGCGCACGCCGATGCCGACCACGAAGGTGACGATGCCGGCGACCGCGGTCACCGCCAGGATCCGCACCGTGACCTGGATGATCCCCACGAGGGCCGCGACCCGCGCCACCACCTCGTCGAGGATCGTCATCCCGTCACGGTATGCCCGTTCTGGCGCCCGATATTCCGGTCAGGGCCGGAGAATCGGGCGCCAGAAGGAAGATCAGACGTTGACGATGAAGGTGGCCAGGGCCCGCTCGAGGGCCTCGACATCGGCCTGCTGGGTGATCTGCACGCCGATGACGCCGTGGTAGCTCTGGTCGGCGGGCTCGAAGGCGACCCAGGCGAAGTCGGTCTCGGTGCCCCCACAGTCCTGGAAGACCTCCGACACGCCGGTGTAGAGCGGGTCCGAGTAGGGCTGGCGGCCGAGGGAGGTGCACTGGCCGGCCTGGCCCTGGCTGACGGCGCTCAGGATCTCGTCGGGGCTCTGGTTGGTCTCGATGCCGGTGGCCTGGAACTCGAGGCCCGACGGCTCGTAGGTCTGGATCCAGGCCTGGACGTCGGTCGAGGCGATGATGTCGGGCCCGAACAGGCCCTCGCCACCGTCCACGTCGTCCCAGGCGGCGGGCACCTCGACGCTGAGCACGCCGGAGTCGTCGGTCACCGTGACGTACTCGCCGTAGGTGGTGGTGTCGGTGGGGATGTCACCCAGATCGTCCTCGACGGAGTCACCGAAGTCGCCGATGGCGTCGTCCCGGTCGTCCTCGGGCACCTCGGTGGTGGTGGTCGTGGTCTCCTCGGGCTCCTCCTCGGCCTCGGTGGTGGTCGTGGTGGACTCGTCACTGCCACCGTCGTCATCGCTCCCGCTGTCGTCGCCACCGCCACAGGCGGCCGCGAACAGACCGATGGTCATCAGCAGGGCGAGCAGGCGTAGGAAGGTGCGACTCATGGGGGTCCTCTCCGACCGGGGAACGAGCGCCGGAATACTACGGCCTGACGGCGATCTACGATCGGCGGAACCATGGTGAACGACGTCACCCATCTGCGTACCTGCCCCTTGTGTGAGGCCATGTGCGGCCTCGAGGTGACCGTGCAGGACGACCACGTCACCCGCATCCGGGCCGACCGGGAGGACGTCTGGAGCCAGGGCTACCTCTGTCCCAAGGGCACCACCCTCGGCCACCTGTACGAGGACCCCGACCGCCTCCGGGCACCGCTGATCCGGGACGGGGACGGGTTCCGGGAGGTGTCCTGGCCCGAGGCGTTCGCCGAGGTGGAGCGCCTGCTCGCCCCGGTGCTGGCCGAGGACGGGGTCGACGCCGTGTCCTGCTACATCGGCAACCCGACGGCCCACAACTTCTCCCTCGGCCGCTACGCCGGGGCGTTCGTGCCCATGAGCGGTATCACCCAGCTCTACTCCGCGGGCACCGTGGACCAGTGGCCCAAGAACGTCGTGGCCACCCTGCTCTACGGCGGCATGTGGGACATCCCGGTGCCCGACCTGGACCGGGCCGACTTCGTCCTCATGCTGGGCGCCAACCCCGCGGCCAGCCAGGGCAGCCTCATGGCCTGCCCCGACGTGCTGGGCCGCATCGACGCCATCCGGGAGCGCGGCGGACGGGTCGTGGTGGTCGACCCCCGGCGCACGAAGACCGCCGACCGGGCCGGCGAGTGGGTGGCCGTCCAGCCCGGCACCGACGCCCTCCTGCTCATGGCCATGGTCCAGGTGCTCTTCGCCGAGGGCCTGGTCGACCTCGCCCACCTGGCCCCCCTGGTCGACGGCGTCGACGAGGTGGAGCGCCTCGCCGCCCCGTACCGCCCCGAGGCGGTCGAGGCCGTCACCCGGGTGCCGGCGGACACCATCCGGGACCTGGCCCGCAGCCTGGCCGCGGCCCCCGCCGGGGCGGTCTACGGCCGCATCGGCACCTGCAACCAGGAGTTCGGGACCCTGGCCTCCTGGCTGGTCGAGGTGCTCAACATCCTCACCGGGAACCTGGACCGGCCCGGCGGCTCGATGTTCGCCAACCCCGCGAGCTGGTCGATCGTCTCGGTGCGGCCGCCCGACCAGGCCGAGGGCTGGGGCTTCAACCGCTGGACCAGCCGGGTGCGCGGTGCCCCCGAGGTGCTGGGCCAGTACCCCGTGTCCTGCCTCGCCGAGGAGATCGCCACGCCCGGCGAGGGCCGGATCCGGGCGCTGGTCGTCATTGCGGGCAACCCCGTCATCTCCGCCCCCGACAGCGACCGCCTCGACGCCGCCCTGCCCCAGCTCGACGCCATGATCTCGATCGACAACTGGGTGAACGAGACCAGCCGCCACGCCCACGTGATCCTGCCCGGCCTGTCCGCCCTCGAACAGCCCCACTACGACGACCTCATCTGGCTCTTCGCCACCCGCAACGCGGCCAACTTCTCCGAGGCCGTCTTCCCGCCACCGCCCGACCGCCCGGCCGAGTGGGAGATCCTCCTGCGGGTGGCTGCCATCATCGGCGGGACCGCGGCGGCCGAGGTCGACGTGGAGGGCTTCGACGACGGCTACTTCATGGGCCTGGTCATGGCCCAGCAGGCCCAGGCGGGCTCCCGCATCGCCGAGCGCGACCTGACCGAGATCCTGGAGGCGACGCCCGGTCGGGGCCCGGAGCGGATCCTGGACTTCGGCCTGCGGGTGGGGCCGTGGGGCGAGGGCTACGGGCGGGACCCCGACGGCCTCACCCTGGCCAAGCTCCGGGAGCACCCCCACGGACTCGACCTCGGGGCCCTCGAGCCCCGCCTGCCCGGGATGCTGACCAGCCCGGGCCGGCGCATCGACCTGGCCCCGGCCTACATCACCGGCGACCTGGACCGCCTGGCGGCCCGGATCGGCCGGGGTGACGAGGGCCTGGTGCTGGTCAGCCGTCGCCACGTGCGGTCCAACAACTCCTGGATGCACAACGTGAAGGTGCTGGTGAAGGGCAAGGACCGCTGCACCCTCGAGATCAACACCGCCGATGCCGATCGGCTCGGCCTGGTCGACGGCGCCCGGGCCCGGGTCAGCTCCGAGGCCGGCTCACTCGAGGTCCCCGTCGAGGTCACCGACACCATCACCGCCGGCGTGGTCTGTCTGCCCCACGGCTGGGGCCACGACAAGGACGGCACCCGCCTCTCGGTGGCCCGCGAGCACGCCGGGGTCAACAACAACGTGCTGGCGCCGGGTCACCTCGTCGACGTGCTGAGCGGCAACGCCGTGGTCAACGGCATCCCCGTCGAGGTCCGCCCATCGTAGAACTGCTGCGGAGCGGAGCGGAGCAGCTCTCCCAACGGTTCGTCGATAGCTGCCGTAGGCAGCAGGAGCTGCGCAGGCGGCGACGAGGGATACAGCCTCAGCCGTAGTGGGCGCCGCAGTGGGGCCAGGCGCCGAGGCCGCTGTCGAGGCGGACGCGCTCGGCCACCTGGGCCTGCTTCCACGCCTCCTGCTGGTGGGGCATGCCGCGGCCACCGTAGGCCCCCCAGGTCCCCAGCGAGAACTGGAGGCCGCCGTAGTGGCCGTTGCCGGTGTTGATGTGCCAGTTGCCGCCGCTCTCGCAGTCGGCGACGCCCTGCCAGCGGTTCACCAGCGCCTGGCGCCGGCGGTTGACCTCGATCTGGTGCAGGTAGGCCCGCAGGTGCCGCGCCTCGCGCTGGTAGGCAGCCCAGGTGTGGCCCGGGGTGCCCTGCCCGTCGAGGAACTGGTGGTGGCCGTGGTCGCTCGTGGAGCCGGGCGATGTACTCGGCGTTGATCGGGGCGGACCGGCCGGCCCCGGCGGTCCCGGCGTCGGTGGCGAGGGCCACGGCGGGCAGGGCGATGGTCAGCAGAGCGAGCAGCACGATGCGGCGCATGTTGTGGGGGAAGCCTCCTGGCGGCACCACAGCGCGCGTGGAAGGCACGAGTTGCGGAGGGGGGAGCCGCCGGTAGGGCCTGCACTCGACGTGGTCACGCCTGCGATTCGCCGGTTGTCGGCGAGCTCAGCAGGGGCCGTCGGCGCGGGCACTGTTCTTGGTCGGTTCGAACAGTGTCGTCATGTTCGTCACCGAACTGAAACTTTCACCGGTGTGACTTGTGTCACCCATCTGTGACCGGCGTCACAGGGCTCAGCCGGGAACGGTCCGCAGCGGGGGCCCGTCGAGGGGGCAGCAGAGGTCGGCAGGTGCGGCATCGGCCACCGTCGGGCGGGGCCCGGTCAGGGTGACGAAGGCCACGACGCCGGCGGCCGCGGCCAGCCCGCCGGTGATGAGCAGGGCGGTGTGGAAGCCCGCGGTGAACGCCGTCGGGTCCCCGAAGTCGTCGGCGGCGATGCCGGCCAGGCCGGGCAGGGCGGCCACCGCCAGGAGGCCGGCGGTGCGGGCCACGGTGTTGTTGACCCCCGAGGCGATCCCGGCGTGGCGCTCGTCGGCCGCGGCCAGGACCGTGGCGGTGAGTGGGGCCACGGTGGCGACCAGGCCGAAGGCGAAGACGAGGACGGCGGGCAGGATGTCGGCGACGTAGGTCGAGCCCGCCTCGATCCGGGACAGCCCGACGAGGCCGACACCGGCCAGGACCGGGCCGACGGTCATGGGGATGCGGGGCCCGATGCGCTGGCTCAGGTCCGCCGAGCGGGCCGACAGCAGGAACATGACCACCGTCAGCGGGAACAGGGCGGCGCCGGCCTCGACCGGGGAGTAGCCGAGCGTGGTCTGGAGCTGGATCACCAGGAGGAAGAAGGACCCGCCCAGGGCGAAGTAGAGGGCGAGGGTGACCACGTTCGTGGCGCTGAACCAGCGGTTGGCGAAGAGCTCGAGGGGCATGACCGGGTGGGGGCTGCGGGCTTCGATCACCAGGAAGGCGACAAGGGAACCGACCCCGACGACGGCGGCCGCCGGCACCCCCGCCGCGCCACTGTCGGCGCCGATCAGGGCCCAGGTCACCCCGGCCAGGCCCACCGCGGCGGCCGCGGACCCTGCGATGTCCAGGCCCGGCGCCATGGTGTCGTCCCGGCTCTCGGGCACCCGGCGAGCGGCGACCACCGTCATCGCGGCCAGCGGCACGTTGAGCAGGAAGATCCAGCGCCACGAGGCGGCCGACACCAGCCAGCCGCCGGCGAAGGGGCCGATGGCGGTGGCCACGCCCCCGAGGCCCGACCAGGTGCCGATGGCCGAGGCCCGGTCCTCGGCCCGGAAGCCCGCCTGGATGAGGGCGAGGCTGCCCGGGGTGAGCAGCGCCCCACCCACGCCCTGCAGGGCCCGGGCCGCCACGAGGACCTCGACGGAGGGGGCCAGCCCGCACAGGAGCGAGGCGGCGGCGAACCAGATCACGCCGATGGTGAAGATCCGCCGCCGGCCGTAGCGGTCGCCCAGCGAACCGCCCAGCAGGAGGAACGACGCCAGGGTCAGCAGGTAGCCGTTGAGGATCCACTGCAGGCCGGCGATGTCGGTGTCCAGGTCCTCGGCGATGGCCGGCAGGGCGACGTTGATGACCGTGGCGTCGAGGGCGGCCAGGCCCGAGCCGAGGACCGCGGCGGCCAGGAGCCACCGCCCGGCCGGGGTGCCCCGGGCGACGCCGCTCAGGGCACGACCGCGTCGTTGTGGTCGTCGTGGTCGTGGTGGTCGTCGTGGTCGTCCTCGCGGGGCCGCGCCACGAAGACCCGGAGGCGGTCGAAGCCGCGGAGGCGACGGATGGAGTGCACGCGCTGGGTCTCGACGGCCGCGTGGTCGTCGAGCGCGGCGGCGACGGTGGCGTCGACCAGCACGTTGCCGCTGCGGGCCACGTCCACCAGGCGGTGGGCGAGGTTGACCGGTCGGCCGAAGACGTCGCCCTGGCGCAGCACGACCGGACCGGCGGCGACGCCGGCTCGGAGCGGGGGCAGGCCGTGGTGGTCACCGACCTCGGCGACCAGGCGCAACGCGGTCTCGGTCGCCACCACCGGATCGGGCGAGGCGAACATCACCTCGTCGCCGATCATCTTCACCACCCGCCCGGCCTCCTCGGCCACGACGTCGGCCGCAGCCTGGGTGAAGACCTCGATGAGCTCGGACAGCTCCCGTTCGGCGACCTGGTTGGCCATCTTGGTGAACCCGACGAGGTCGGCGAAACCGACCGCCATGGTCGGCAGGAGCCGGTCAGGGTCCTCCCGATCGAGCAGCACCGCGTTCTCGACGGCGGCCAGCAGGTGGCGGTGGTAGAGGTAGACGAGCAGGTCGTCGAGGGCGGGCAGGATGGCCGTGACGAAGCCGCCGAGTTGCTCGACGTCGCGCTCGTCGGGCTCGGTGATCTCGAGGTGGGCGGCGGCGATGGTGGCCAGGGCCTGGCTCATCACCCGGGTCTGGGCCCGCACGGTGTGCTCGTCGAGGACGCCGTCGGCCTGCAGGGTGAGCGCGGCCAGCAGGGCGGCGACGTCGCGGTCGGTGAAGGCGACCTCGTCGTCGGGCATGTCGGGGAAGCCCATCGCCCGCCACAGGCCGTCGGCGGTCTCGCGGTCACAGTCGGCCAGCGCGCAGACCTCGACGGCGGTGTACCGGCGCTCGCCGTCGAGGAGGGCGGCGGCGGCCAGGTCGAGCAGGGCCTGGCGCTCGGCCTCCGTGGTCCTCTCGGGGGCGGCCATCGGCGGCACGCTACCGGCCCTCGTCGGCCCGCTCGGCCGGTGGCGCCGGCGCCGATCGGCCCGACCCCTTGCGCCGCGTCCGGTGCCGCGCCAGGATCGGGGCTGCTTCCCCGCCCGTCGCTTCCCCGCGACCATCCCCTCCTCTTCGGGAGAAGCCGATGTCCCTACTCCAGCGCTTCGGCGCGGCCGTCCTCGCGGCCATCCTGCTGACCGGTGCCGCCGGTCTCCTCGCCCCGGACCCCGCCCAGGCCACCACCGGCCCCGGGGCGGTGGCCACGCCGGCCAACAGCACCCCGCACCCCTGGTCCTATGACGGCTGCTCCGCCGCGCCCGAACGAGGCCCGGGCTGGGACTTCCACCACGCCTGCATCCACCACGACGGCTGCTACCGCGGTCACTGGGCGAGCCGGCGGACCTGCGACGGCTGGTTCCGTCGGGACATGCGGGCCTCGTGTGTGGTCCTGCACCCCTCCGCCGGCCTGCGCCGGTGGGCCTGTGAGGCGGTGGCCTCCGTGTACTACACGGCGGTGCGGGCCTTCGGCGCCGGGGCCTACGACCACCACCTGGTGGACGCACCCGTCAACTGACCGGACGACCTTCGGGGCCCGGCCCACGGCGCGGGCCAGGCCCCGTCGGCCCCGGGCGGAGGGCGGTTGCCGGGGAGGTCGCGGCTCAGGGCAGGGCGTCGGCCACCTCGCCGGGCGTGGGCTCGGGCGGGGTCTGGGCCACGTCGACGCCCGGGCCGGTCATCAGGCTGATGGCCATGACGGCCGCGGCCAGGGCCGCCGCGATCAGGTGCTCTCTGAGGCTCATGGCGGCGACGGTAGGAAGCCGCGGTGACGGCCCCGGTGCGTCGAGGTGACCGCGGGGTGACCACTGGGCGAAGCCTCCGGATCAGCCCAGCTTGCGGCCCGCGGTGAAGCCGCCGTCGACCACGAGCGCGTGACCCGACGACGAAGGACGCGTCGTCGGAGACCAGGAACAGCGCGGCGGCCGCCACCTCCTCGGGCTGGCCCGCTCGGCCCAGGTGGTGCATGGCGACGAACTCGTCCCGGATGGCCTCGAAGCCCTCCATGCGGAGCACCTCGGTCATCGGGGTCTCGATGTAGCCCGGGCACAGGCAGTTGACCCGCACCCCCGCCGGGCCGTAGTCGATGGCCATGTTGCGGGTCAGCAGCACCACCCCGCCCTTGGAGGCGTTGTAGGCGGCCTGGGCGGGGAGGCCCTCGAGGCCCTCGATGCTGGCGAGGTTCACCACCGAGCCCCGTCCGGCGGCGACGAGGTGGGGGACGACGTGCTTGCTGACCAGGTAGGTGCCCTTGAGGTTGATGTCGACGATGCGGTCCCACTCCTCCTCGTCGAGGTCGGTCACCCCGGCCGAGCCCGACACGCCGGCGGCGTTGACCAGGATCGTCGGGGGCCCGACGGTCTCGACGGCGGCGGCGACCGCGGTGGCGATGGCGGCTTCGTCCCGGACGTCGAGGGACCAGAACCCCGCGAGCGGATGGCCGTCGGCGGGGTCCTGGCGATCGAAGCCCGCCACGGCGGCGCCCTCGTCGACGAAGCGCCGGGCGCAGGCCGCCCCGATGCCCGAAGACGCCCCGGTGATGAAGGCCACCTCACCCTCGATCCGTCCGGTCATGTCACAACCTTCCTGCGTCGGTGACGCGCTTGAGGAACTGTCGGGTCCGCTCCTCGCGGGGTTCGGCGAACAGGGTCGCCGGCGGGCCTTCTTCGAGGACCCGGCCTTCGTGGAGGAAGGCCACCCTGTGGGCCACGTCGCGGGCGAAGCCCATCTCGTGGGTGGCCAGCACCATGGTCATGCCCCCCTCGGCCAGGTCCCGGATGACCGCCAGCACCTCGCCCACCAGCTCGGGGTCGAGAGCCGAGGTGACCTCGTCGAGCAGGAGCAGCTCGGGACTGTTCACCAGGGCTCGGGCGATGGCCGCCCGCTGCTGCTGGCCGCCCGAGAGCCGGTCCGGGTAGTCGTCCACCTTGTCGCCGAGGCCGAGGCGCCCGAGGACCTCCCGCGCCCGCTCGTCGGCCTCGTGGCGCGCCACCCCGTGGACGCGGCGGGGGGCGAGGCTGACGTTGGCCAGCACCGTCATGTGCGGGAACAGGTTGAAGGACTGGAAGACGATGCCGATGCGCTGGCGCACGGCGTTGGCGTTCACGCCGTGACCGCTGACTGCTTCACCGTTCAGCCAGATCGAGCCCCCGTCGATCCGCTCGAGCAGGTCGACACAGCGCAGGAGCGTCGACTTCCCGCAGCCGCTGGGGCCGATGAGGGCGACCACCTCGTGCTCGGCCACCGACAGGTCGATGCCGTCGAGGACCAGCTTGGACCCGAAGGACTTCCGCAGGCCCCGCACCTCGAGGCGCCCGTTGCCGGGGGCGGCATCGCTCAGGAGATGGTCCGGCTCCGGCGCGTCGCTCATGAGATGGTCTGGCTCCGGCGCCGCCGGTCCCGGGCGGTGTACCAGTCGGTGAAGCGGGCCACCGGCACGCTGGCCAGGAGGAACAGGACGGTGGCGGCCACATAGGAGGTGTAGTTGAACGTGCGGGAGGTGTAGATCTGGGCCTCCCGCACGGCCTCTCGGACCCCGAGCACGCTGACCAGGGCCACGTCCTTCTGCAGCGAGACCAGGCCGTTGAGCAGGGCGGGGATGACGTTGCGCACGGCTTGGGGGAGCACGGCGAAGCGGAGCGCCTGCCACTGGGTCAGGCCCAGGGCCCGGGCGGCCGAGCGCTGGCTCTCGTGGACCGATTCGATGCCCGAGCGGTACACCTCGGCGGTGTAGGCGGAGTAGGACAGGACCAGCGCGGTCACGCCCCAGAACACCGGGTCGGTGGGCACCCCGTCGAGTTGCAGCGCGGGCACGCCGAAGCCGAGCAGCAGGATGACCAGCAGCAGGGGGATCCCCCGGAACAGGTCGATGTAGACGATCGACAGGAAGCGGAGGGGGAAGAACGCCGGGCCCCGGAGGTTGCGGATCACCGCCACGAGCAGGGCGAAGGCCAGGATCAGGACCTGGGCGATGACGAACATCTTGAGGTCCAGCCAGAAGCCGGACAGCACGTCGGGGAAGGACGCCTTGAAGTCGTCCCGGTTCAGGAACTGGTCCCGGACCTGGGGCCAGGTCTCGCTGTTGACGACGACCCAGACGATCAGGCCGAAGACGACGATCGTGCTGACGAACGCGATGAGGGCGCCGACCGCCCCCTCCTCGCGGAACTCGGCCCGCAGCGAGGCGACCCGGCCCGGAGGCAGCGGTGGCCCCGAACCCATCCCTTCGGTCACAGCCGAGGGATCGGCGCCGGGGTCCACCGCGTGCTCCGTCGTTACAGAGGTGTCACTCGGACAGCGTGGGGATGTCGCCGCCCGCGCTCAGCCACTCCTCCTGGAGGGCGGCCAGGGTGCCGTCGTCGCGCGAGGGTGGCCAACGCCTCGTTGACGCAGGGCACCAGCGGGCTGCCGTCCTCGAAGAGCATGCCGAGCTGCTCGGGGTCGGTCCCCGCCAGCGGCAGCACGCCCACGATGGTGGAGTTCGGGATCTCCACCGCGGTGATGTAGTAGGCGGTGGGCAGGTCGAAGACGATCCCGTCGACCTGACCGGCGTCGAAGGCGGCCTTGGCCGCAGCGTTGTCGTCGAAGACCGCCGCCTCGTTGGCGGGCTGGATCACCTCGTCGATGTAGTCGAGGCTGGTGGTCCCGATGGCGGCGCCGAGGTTGAAGTCGGCCAGGTCGGCCACCGAGGTGGCATCGGCGATCGGGGAGCCCTCGGCGGCGACGACGACCTGCTGGACGTCGTAGTAGCCGTCGGAGAAGTCGACGACCTCGTCGCGCTCGGGGGTGATCCCGTACTGCTGGATGTTGAAGTCGTAGTCCTTCGGCCCTGGCGCCACGGCCTCGTCGAAGCCGGTGCGGGTCCACTCGACGTTCTCGACCCCGAGCTCCTCGGCCAGGGCGTAGACCAGCGCGGCCTCGAAGCCCTCACCCAGGGTCGGGTCGTCGTTGCCGTCCTCGTCGAAGCCGGAGACCCACGGCGGGAAGGCGGGCTCGCCCGTGGCCACGGTGAGGGTGCCGTCGGTCTTCAGGGGCAGCTCGTCACACGCAGCCGCGGCGTCGGCCGCCGCGGCCGTGGTGTCGCTGCTCTCCTCGCTGTCACTGTCGTCGCTGGCGCAACCCGCGGCCGTCAGGCCGAAGGCCAGCAGCAGGGCGGCCAGGGTCCGGATCGTTCTCGTCACAGTGCTCTCCTCCCAGGTGAAGGCGAAACCTTAGTGAGGGCGTCGTATTTCGGCTTCTTCGTAGGACACCACCGGGACGAAGCCCAGGCGGTCGTAGAGGGCACGGGCGCCGTGGTTGGCGGTGCCCACGTTCAGGCCGACGACGGGGACCGTGGCGAGCAGGCGCCGGGCGAGGGTGGCCATCAGCGCCCGGGCCAGGCCGAGGCGCCGGTGGTCGGGACGGGTCAGGACGTTGCCCACCGCGGCGACCCCGTACCGCTCGGACAGGACGTGGACGCCGGCGACGGCGACCAGGGTGCCGTCCTCGGCTCGGATGGCGCCGTAGTGGCCGGTGTCCAGCAGTGACGGGATGAAGAAGGCGCTGGCGTCGCCGCCGGTCTCCCGCAGGGCGACGACCTCGTCGGCCGCGTCGCGGCCCAACCAGATGACCCGGGGATCCGGCGGGGGCAGCTCACGGGCGTCGGGGAGGCGCATCTTCACGTGGGGGATGACCCAGTCCGCGCCGTAGGCGGGGGCGAGCCGCTCGGCCAGTCCGAGGGGGCCGGTGATGACGAAGTGATCGGGCAGGTCGGGGGCGAGGGCGGTGAGGAGGTCGAGGGTGGACCGGTCACCCTCGCCGTCGGCGGCCACGGCGTAGAGGACCGGCTCCCCCGAGCCCAAGTCGAGCACGCCGACGACGGCGTCGCCCGCCGCGGTACCAGGTCGAGCGGCTCCACAGGGGTTCCTCGAGATCGGCCAGGCCGTAGGGGTGGACGTCGGGATGGCGGCCGTACAGCGCGGCCAACTCGCCGGGATCGGTGACCCGGCGGGGACGGTCGCTCACCCGGCGCGGAAGCCGAGCGCGCCGGGCGTCCCGGTCGACCGGGCCCGGGCGACTCACCACTCCTCCTCGATCCACCACTCGGTGAACTCGCGGCAGCGGCCGTCGTCGGTCAGGCGGATCACCCAGAGGTTGCGGAAGTTGCGGCCCTCGCCGGCGTACTCGGTCCGGCCCCGGATGACCGACAGGCCCGGCGTCTCGACGACGGGCTCCCAGTCGAAGGTCCACGAGCCCGGCTCGTCGCCGATGTCCTGCCAGGTCTCGACGATGGCGTCGCGCCCCACCCAGGGCTCGTCACTGGTCTGGGGGTCATAGACCGCGTCCTCGGTGAAGAGGTCGGCGATCTCCTCGGGGGCGCCGGAGGTCCAGGCCTTCAGGTAGCCGTCCATCCACGCCGCGAGGCTCATGGACGAAGCCTCGCCCGCGTCCGGCGAGGCGTCAAACGACGGGGATCAGCCCGCTCGCAGCACCAGGCCCCACACCACGACGGCGAAGCAGCTCCCGGCGACGAGGGTGAAGGTGTGCCACACCTCGTGGTAGCCGAAGGTGGCGGGGCGGGGGTTGGGCCAGTTGGTGGCCAGTCCGATGGCGCCGACCGTGTACGCGAGGCCACCGGCCACGATCAGACCGAGGTAGAGCGGCCCGAGGTGATCGGCCAGGGACGGCATGGACAGCGCCGCGGCCCAGCCCATCAGCAGGTAGAGGGTGGCGCCGACGCCGGGCTTCTGGGCGAGGCCGGCCAGGCCCAGCACCACGCCGAGGGTGGCGCCGGCCCAGATGCCGATGAGGGTCATGGTGGCGCCGCCGCCGTCGAGGCCCAGCACGCAGATCGGGGTGTAGGTGGCGGCGATGAGCACGAAGATCATCGAGTGGTCGAGGCGGCGCATCCACGCCCGGCCCCGCTCGGACCAGTGGCCCCGGTGATAGGCGGCGGAGGTGCCGTAGAGGGCGCAGGCCCCGAGGGAGTAGACCAGGGCGGCCACCTTGGCGGCGGGGGTGTCGGCCACGGCGACGAGGGCGAAGCCGAGCGGGATCGACGCCAGGAAGGCGATCTGGTGCAGCAGGCCGCGGTAGCGGGGCTTGGTGGGCTGGAGCGGCGGGACCAGCGTGTCGACCATCGTCCTCCCGTCGGCTCCGGTGCGGGTCATGTGAGGCGCGGTCGTCCCATTGCCTCCGAGGCTAGGTGGGGGGTGGGTGGTTACCGTCGCGGCGTGACCGACGTCCTACGGGTCGGGCGCCTGCAGGTGCCGCTGAGTGAGCTGACCTGGCGCTTCGACACGCCCGGCGGGCCCGGCGGCCAGCACGCCAACCGGGCCGCCACCCGGGCCGAGGTCCGCTTCGACATCGTCGGGTCACCGTCGCTGAGCGATGCCCAGCGGAACCGGCTGCGGTCCAAGGTGGGGGCGGTGGCGGTCGCCACCTCGGCGGACTCCCGCTCGCAGTCCCGCAACAAGGACCTGGCCCTCGAGCGCCTGCGCACGATCCTGGGCGAGGCCCTCCGCGAGGAGCGGCCCCGGCGCAAGACCAAGCCCAGCAAGGGGGCCAAGGCCCGCCGCCTCGACAGCAAGCGCAAGCGCAGCGAGGTCAAGAAGACCCGCGGCCGCGTCCGCCCCGACGACTGAGCGACCACCGGATGGGTCGAATGGCCCATTGAGCGCGTGGCGGGGGGCTGGCACCTTCGGATCCTGATGCAGCGAGTGAGGCTCTCAGCACTGTTCGTGGTTGCCGCGCTGGCGGTGGCCGGTCTCGGGGCGACGCCGGCCGCCGCCCTGCCGACCACCACACCGGGAGGCACCTGGAGCACGAACGGCGTGGTCTGGGACATGGTCCGGATCGGCGACACGATCTACCTGGGGGGCGAGTTCACCCAGGTCGTGTCGCCCGACGGCGCCCAGACCCTGCCCCGGGCGAACCTGGCGGCCATCTCGGTCTCGACCGGCCAGCCGCTGGCCTGGGCCCCGGCGGCCGACGGGGCGGTCCTGGCCCTCGAGTCCTCCGCCGACGGCTCCCGGGTCTACGTCGGGGGCCACTACAACCGGATCGCCGGGGTCACCCGGGCCCGGTTGGCCGCGCTGCGCACCAGCGACGGCACCCTGGACACGGCCTTCCGGGCCACGACGGGTGGGCGGGTGCGCTCCCTCCTGCGCTACGGCAACGCCCTCTTCGTGGGCGGCGAGTTCGTCAACGTCGGTGCCATCCGGCAACGCCTGGTCGCCCGGGTCGACGCGGTCACCGGCGCCGTCACCCCGGGCTGGGATCCGGTCCTGGAGGGTGGCGCCGTGCGGGGGATGGTCGTCAGCCCCGACGGCGGCCGGCTCTACCTCGCCGGTTCCTTCACCAGCGTCGACGGCGGGGCCAACACCCGCTACGCCGCCGCCGTGTCCCCCAGCACGGGCGCACTCTCGTCGTGGCGGGCCGTGGCGAACCAACCGCTGTTCGACGTGGCCGCCACGGGCGACGCCGTCTACCTCGCCGTGGGCGGGCCCGGCATCCCCAACAACCGGCTCCAGAAGCACAGCGCCACGACCGGGGCCGAGGTCTTCCGCTACATCGCCGACGGTGACCTCCAGGACCTCGAGATCCGGAACAGCATCCTCTTCGTCGGCGGGCACTGGGACACCGACTTCGGCGGCCTCGACCGCACGATGCTGGTCGCCATCGACCTCCGGGACGACCACGTCCTGGACTGGTCGCCGCACGTGGCCGGCCTCTACGGCGTCTGGAAGATCATCGCCGGGCCCGAGGGCCTCTGGGCGGCCGGCCAGTTCCACCACATCGGTGACCTGCCCCGCCGAGGGTTCGCCTTCCTGCCCGAAGCGGCGACCGCCGCGCCGGCCACCCGGCTGCTGGTCGACCGCTTCGGCTCGTGGCGCTATCGGCCTGAGTCGGCGCCGGCGGGCTGGAGCGCTTCAGGCTTCGACGACAGCGGCTGGGCCGCGGGACGGGCCGAGATCGGCTTCGGTGACAGCGACGAGGTGTCGCCCATCGCCACCACGCGGACGCTCTACCTGCGCCGGTCGTTCACCGTGACGGACCGGACCGCCTGGCGGAGCCTGCACCTGCGGCTCCTGGCCGACGCCGGCGCGGCGGTGTACCTCAACGGTGTCGAGGTGGCCCGGGACAACCTGCCGGCCGGTCCGCTCACCGCGACGAGCAACGCGCTGGGCGCGAAGTGGACCCGGGCGGAGCGCTCCTACGTCGAGTTCTCCGTCCCGCCGGCGCGGCTGGTGAACGGCCCCAACACCCTCGCCGTCGAGGTGCACACCACCCACGCCAGCCCGGAGGACATGAGCTTCGCCCTCGAGCTGCTGGGCGAGCCCGGGGCGCCGGCGGGTGGTCCCACCGGTGAGCTGGTGGGGGCCAACGCCTCCTGGCGGGTCCGGGACAGCGGCGTGGCCCCGGCCGGTGCCTGGAACAGCGCGGAGCTTCGACGCCGCGGCCTGGCGCTCGGTGCGGGGCGAGATGGGGGCCGGCGACGGCGACGAGACCACGGTGATCAACCGCCTCCAGCCCGCGCACGTCACCGACTGGTTCCGGACCTGGTTCGACGTGGCCGACCCCTCGGCCCTCCGGTCGGTCACCCTGCGCCTCCTGGCCGACGACGGGGCGGTCGTCTACCTGAACGGCACCGAGATCATCCGGGACAACCTGCCGGCCGGGGCGATCCTGCCCGGCACCCTGGCCACCACGGCCCGGACGAACGCCGACGAGCGCGCCTGGCGCACCTTCACCGTGCCGGTCGGCCTGCTGCGGACCGGCTCCAACCTGCTCGCCGTCGAGGTCCACCAGACCGGCCTCTACGACCCCGACAGCAGCCTCGCCGTGCAGGTGCTGGCCGGGGTCTGAGGCGGGCCTCGGGCCTACCCTCGTCGTCCATGTACCAGTGGAGTGACGAGCACCAGATGATGCGCGACGCGGTGCGTCGCTTCGCCGAGGCCGAGATCGTCCCGATCATCGACGACCTCGAGCACGGTGACACCCCGCCGTATGAGGTCCTCCGCAAGCTGTGGTCCACCTTCGGCATGGACGCGATGGCCCGCGACCGGTTCAAGCGCCAGATGGAGCGGGAGGCCGGTGACGCCCCCGAGGCGAGCGGCGAGGAGCGCTCCGGCGGCGGCGGGTCCGCGGCGATGACGATGATCCCGATCATCGAGCTGTGCCGCTACTGCCCCGGGATGATCACCGCCATGGGGGTCAGCGTCGGTCTGACCGCCTCCTCGATCATGAGCAAGGGGACCACCGCCCAGAAGGAGCGCTGGGCCCTGGACCTGCTCACGATGGAGAAGATCGGCGCCTGGGCCATCACCGAGCCCGACTCCGGCTCGGACGCCTTCGGCGGGATGTCCTCGACGGCCCGCCGCGACGGCGACGAGTACCTGCTCAACGGCGCCAAGACCTTCATCACCAACGGTCCCTACGCCGACACCATCGTGTTCATCTGCAAGCTGGACGAGGGCAACCCGCCCGCCGAGCGCAAGATCCTGACCTTCGTGCTCGACTCGGGCATGCCGGGCCTCGAGCAGACCCAAGCCGCTGCGCAAGATGGGCATGCACTCCTCGCCCACGGGCCAGCTCTTCCTGTCCGACGTGCGGGTCGGTCGTCGACCGGCTCCTCGGGGAGACCGAGGAGGTCGCCGGCGGCGGGCGCGACGGGGCCAAGGCCACCTTCTCCATGGAGCGCTCGGGCGTGGCGGCGATGTCGCTGGGGATCATCGAGCAGTGCCTGGAGCTGTGTGTCGACTACGCCAAGGAGCGGGTCCAGTTCGGCAAGCCCATCGGCGAGTACCAGCTCATCCAGGAGAAGCTGGCCCGGATGGAGGTGGCCCGCCTCAACGTCGAGAACCTGGTCTTCCGGCACCTGGAGATGTCCGCCGCGGGCGAGGCGTTGACCCTGGCCGAGGCGTCGGCCATGAAGCTCTACTCGGCCCGAGCCGCGGTCGAGGTGGCCCTCGAGGCCGTGCAGCTGTTCGGCGGCAACGGCTACATGTCGGAGTTCCGGGTCGAGCAGCTGGCCCGAGATGCCAAGGTGCTGCAGATCTACGCCGGCACCGACGAGATCCAGATCACCCACATCGCCCGCGACCTGCTCGGTCGCTGAGAAGGAGTTTTCCCATGGGTTGTTGCGCTCTGGTCCTGGCGAGCTGGATCTCGCCCCGCTTCGTGCTGTTCCTGATGTGGGTGTTCGGGGACCGGTTGGACTTCGCGTTCGACTCGTTCTGGACGGGCCTGGCCGGGTTCCTGATTCTGCCCTGGACCAGCGTCTGCTACGCCCTCGCCTACGCCCCCATCGGCGGGGTGAGCGGGATCGGTTGGGTCCTGGTGGCCTTCGGCCTCCTGGCCGACCTCGGCACCTGGTTCGGCGGTGGCCGGGAGGGTCGCAACCGGTACTACGTCGAGGCCTGACCGCCGCCGGGCTCAGGCCCGCAGGCCGTCGAGGACCAGGTCCACGATGCGCTCGAGCTGGTCGTCATCGGCGGCGCGGCGCAGCAGGAGGCGCTGGTAGAAGAGGGTGCCGCCGACGAGCTGGGCGGCCAGGTCGGTGTCGATGCCGGCGCGCAGCTCGCCGGACTCGATGCCCCGCTCGATGATCGCGCGGACGGCCTCGCGGCGCTGGTAGGTGAACGCGGCGGAGAGCTCGGAGAGCTCCGGGTCGGACTCCGCGGCGTCGATGAGGGTGGCCATGATCCGGCTCCACTGCGGGTCCCGCAGCTTGGCCGCCAGCCCGCCGGCCATGGCCAGCAGGTCGGTGCGGATGTCGCCCGACGGCACCAGGTCCTGGTGGTCGACACAACCGTGGAAGGCGTCGAGGAGCAGGGTGGCCCGGGTCGGCCAGTGCCGGTAGATGGTGGTCTTGGCCACCCCGGAGCGCTCGGCCACGGCCTCGACCGTGGTGCCGCCGTGGCCGACCTCGCCGAGCAGCTCGACGGTCGCGGCCAGGACCGCGGCCCGGGAGCGGGCGACCCGGGGGTCGCAGGCCTCCTCCTCGGGGGTCATGGCGTGACGGGATCGAGCTCGAGGTCCTCGTTCGGCTCGAAGCCGACTTCGTGGGTGACCACCTCACCGCGGCTGGGCATGATGCGCAGCACCAGGCCGGCGGTCAACAGGACCACCGCGGCCGCGCACCAGAACACCGGGGCCATCGCGTCGGTGAAGGCCCGCTGGGCCGCGTCGGCGATCTGGGGACCGACCCCGGCGGGGGCCTGCTGGGCCGCGGCCAGCGCCGACCCGACCCCCTCCCGGATGGCGGCCGCGGCCTCCGGCGGGGCGGCGGACAGGTCCAGGTCCAGCGCCGAGCGGTAGCTCGAGGAGAGGATGCTGCCCAGGACGGCGACCCCGAGGGCGCCGCCGACCTCCCGGGCGGTGTCGTTGACCGCCGAGCCCACGCCGGCCTTGCTGAGGGGCATCGACTCCATCACCGCGCCCGTGGCGGGGGCGGTGGTCATCGACATCCCACCCCCGAGCAGCATCAGGCCGATGGCGAGGTGCAGGTAGGGCGAGTCCACGCTCAGGAACGACATGACGAACAGGCCGGTCGCCACGGTCGTCAGGCCGAAGGCCATGACCCGCTCCCGGCCCCAGCGCTCGGCGTAGCCGGCGCTGCGGGGGGCGAAGATGATCATCATGGCGGCCATGGGCAGGGTGGCCAGGCCGGCCTCCAGCGGCGAGTAGCCGAGGACGAACTGGAGGTACTGCGAGGCGATGAAGAACGTCCCGAACATGGCGAAGAAGGTCAGGCCGATCGTGCCGGTGCCCATGGCGAAGCGGCGGTCCCGGAACTGCTCCATGGGCAGCATGGGCTCGTCGGTGCGCAGTTCCCAGCGGACGAAGGCGACGCCCAGGCCGGCGGCGGCCACGAACAGGCCGACGGTGAGCGGGTCGTTCCACCCCTTCTCGGGGCCCTCGATGATGGCGTAGAGCAGGGCGAAGAGCCCGACCATGGACAGCAGCCCGCCGACGGGGTCGAGGCGGCGTTGGCGGGGATCCCGGGACGTCGGCACCAGCAGGGCGCCGGACACCAGGGCGACGGCCACGATCGGGATGTTGACCAGGAAGACCGAGCCGAACCAGAAGTGCTCGAGCAGGAACCCGCTGAGGACCGGGCCGAGGGCGGCGCCGGCACCGGCGAAACCGGCCCAGATGGCGATGGCCTTGGACCGCTCCTGGGGCGGGAAGACGTTGGTGATGATCGAGAGGGTGGCCGGCATGATCATCGCGGCGCCGACGCCCATGATCGACCGGGTGGCGATGAGCTGCCAGGGCTCGGTGGCGAACACGGCGATGAGCGAGCCGAGGGCGAAGATCGCGAGTCCGCCCTGGAGCATGCCCTTGCGCCCGAAGCGGTCGCCGAGGGCGCCCATGGGCAGCAGCAGGCCGGCGAAGACCAGAGCGTAGGCGTCCACGATCCACTGCAGCTCGGAACTGGTGGCCCCGGTGTCCCGCACGATGGTGGGCAGGGCGACGTTGAGGGCCGAGTTGCCGGCCACGACGAGCAGGAGGCTCAGGTTCATGACGGCGAGCACGGCGTAGCGGCGGTCGTGGGTGGTTGCGGCGTCGGTGGGTGGGGCCACGGGATCCTCCGTGATGGTGGTGACGGCTAGGAGCGCTACGCTACGGTAGCGTAGCGAAACTGGCAAGGGGGTTTCGGCGTGACATCGGCCACAGCACGGGTCACGACCCCGGCGTACCTTCCCCTCGTGCGGGCGACGGCGGTGCTGGGGATCCTGGTGCTGCTGGCGGTGGCCTGCTCGTCACCGGAGTCGACGACCGTGGACGCGGACGACCCCGTCGGGCCCACGGACCCGGGGACGGGGACGGGGCCGAGCTCCCCGGTGCCCGAGCCCGACGGGTCTGGGCCTCCGGCCCCCGGGCCCGGCGACGAAGGGGCCCGGGTGACCGAGGTCGTCGACGGTGACACCCTCGAGGTGCGCCGGGCCGACGGCCGGGAGGACCGCGTGCGGCTGGTCGGCATCAACACCCCCGAGGACGGCGAGTGCCTGGCCGACGAAGCCGCCCGTCGCCTCACGGCGCTGGTGGGTGGTCGCCGGGTGCGCCTGGTGCGCGACGTGAGCGACCGGGACCGGTACGGCCGACTGCTCCGTCACGTCCTGGTCGGTGGCCGGTCGGCCGGCCAGGTCCTGGTGGCGGAGGGCCTGGCGTTCTCCCGGGCCTATCCCCCCGACACCGGCGAGCAGGCGGTGCTCGACGCGGCCCAGGCCCGGGCCCAGGCCGCCGAGATCGGGCTGTGGGCACCGGACTCGTGCGGCCCGGCCACCACCGCCTCCATCGCCGTGGGTCGGGTGCGGACCGATCCCCCCGGGGACGAGTCCCAGTCCCCGAACGAGGAGTGGATCGAGGTGCGCAACACCGGCGAGCGGCCCGTGGACCTCACCGGCTGGGGGGTGCAGGACGAGTCGGCCTCACACCGGTACCAGTTCCCCGACGGCTTCCGCCTGGCCGCCGGGGCCGGCGTCCTGCTCCGCACCGGGTGCGGTCGGGACACCGCGACCGACCTGCACTGGTGCGTGTCGGGATCCGCGGTGTGGAACAACGACGGCGACACCGTGATCATCACCGACCCGAGCGGGAACATCGCGGCCCAGCAGCCGGTCTGAGCGCCTGGTTCAGGCGGCGAGGGGCAGGTCGGCGAGCGGGGCGAAGCGCTCGTCGTCGCCGGCGAGGCCGACCAGCCGACGCCGGGTGCGCGAGACCACCTGGCGGACCGCCGCCGGGGTCATCTCCCGCATCGCGGCGACGGTGACCGAAGGCGACGGATCGCCCATCTCGGTCTGCACCGCGACCTCGAGCAGGATCGCCCGGTCCCGGGCGTTGGCCACCAGCTCGAGGCCCTCGCGGACCAGGGCGACCAGCGGCCAGTCGCGGGCGAGCCCGTCGAACAGCTCCAGGAGGTCCGGCTCGTCGCCCGCCGCGTCGGGCGGGGCGGCGCGGTCGAGCACCGCCTCGTCGAGGGTGTCGGCATGCTGGCCGACGAACCGGCTGACCACCTGGCGGACCCGGTGGAACGCCCATTGCCATGGCGCGGCGCCGCCGTCGGCCCGCCAGGCCGCAGCCACGTCCGCCAGCATGATGCAGACGTCGATGACCAGCGAGTCCAGCTCGTCCCGCTCGACGTCGTGGATGCCGAGGTCGGCCAGGTGCGCCCGCACCGCCGAGCCGATCGGCCCGCTGAACTCGAACGCCAGGGCGCAGGCCGCCCGGCCGTCGCCGGCCGCCAGCTGCGCCATCAGGTGCTCCAACCGCTCACGCCTGTCCCTCTCCATGCCCCCATCTTCCGCAGGGGGTCTGACAGTCACGCTGGGGCTGGACGGCTTCCCGTTCTGGCGCCCGATTGCGGCGCCATGACACCTCAATCGGGCGCCAGAACGGCTGGTTCAGGGCTCCGGGCGGGCGAGGGGCTCGTGGCCGAGGGCGGCGAGGAGGCGGGTGATCTGGGCGATGGGTGTGGCCCGCCGGGGGGGTCGCCGGGCGGTGGACTCCCGACCGAGGCGGATCGTCGGCCACGCCGCCCAGACATCCTCCCACCAGGCTTCGACGACGCCCTCGTCCTCGGTCGTGTGCAGTTCGAGCACCACCGGCGTGAGCATCGGGCCGTTCCAGCGGTACCGGCGGGCGACCTCGACCCGCCGGTGGTCGATGTCGGCCTCGACGAGCGCGGCCCGCAGCCCCTCGTCGTCGGGCAGGGCCACCCCGCGGGCGGCCACGGCGTCCCGGAGGGGGCGGGGTGCCCGACCGAGGGGCTCGAGGTCGCCGGTCACGTCGAGGAACGGGCCAGAGGTCGCCCGGAGCCGGGCCCGGCTGGTCCGCCACGCCTGGACCCGTCCCGTCTCGACCACGGCGGCCGCCCACTCGTCCACCGTGGGCCAGAAGCCCTCGGCGGTCCCGGTGCGCGTGGTGCGACTCACGGCGATCATTCTCCGCTCCCGCCGCCCCAGGAGCGAAGTCGCCCGTAGGCTCCCCGTCCGATGCGGGACGAGGGGTGGTTCCGGGGGCGGCCGAAGGTGGTGCTGCACGACCACCTGGACGGCGGGCTGCGGCCGGCCACCGTGATCGAGCTGGCGGAGGCCCAGGGCCACGAGCTGCCGGTGGTGGGCGAAGCCGCGCTGGCCGAGTGGTTCACGCTGCGCCCGGGGATGCCCTTCCCGGAGGCCTGGTCCCGGTTCCACCTGGTCATCAGCCTCCTGCAGGACGCCGATGCCCTGCGCCGGGTGGCTCGGGAGGCGGTCGAGGACGTCGCGGCCGACGGGGTCGTCTACCTCGAGACCCGCTTCGGGCCGATGAGCCACCAGCGTTCGGGCCTGACCAGCGACGAGGTCATGGCGGCGGTGATCGAGGGCCTGGCCGAGGGCGAGGCCGTCACCGGCACGGTGGCCCGCCTGATCGTGTGCGGCATCCGGGAGGACGGCCCGACCCTCGGCCTGGAGGCGGCCCTGCTCGCCGCGGCCTGGGCCGACCGTGGGGTGGTGGGCTACGACATCGCCGGGGGCGAGGTCGGCAACCCCGCGGCCGACTTCGCCGCGGCCTATGCGGTGGCGGCCGATGCCGGCCTGGGGACCACGGTGCACGCCGGCGAGATGGACGGCATCGAGAGCGTGGCTTCGGCCCTGACCCTCGATCCGGATCGCATCGGCCACGGCTGGCGCCTGATCGACGACCTCGACGGGCCGGTGGCCACCGAGGTCCGTGAACGGGGCCTGCCGCTGGAGGTCTGCGTGACCTCGAACGCCTGCCTCGGGCTCCCCGTCGAGGACCACCCCGTGCGCCGCCTGGTCGACGCCGGCTTCGTGGTCACGGCGAACCCCGACGACCGCGCCATCACCACCACGACCACCTCCCGGGAGCTCGCCCTCTGGGCCGAGCACCACGCCTTCACCGACGCCGAGCTGGCGGAGGTCCAGCAGGCGGCCGTGCGCCGCTGCCTTCTGCGACGACGCGACCCGCGCCGCCGTGGCGGCAAGGGTCACCGCCGGCTGGCGCTGATCCGCCGGGTCCAACGACACCGAAACCGACGCAACGATGGGGGCCTGGCGCTGACGGCCGAGGTCGGTCGTGCCCTCACGCCGGACGTTGGTCACCCTCCGTGACGGAATGGACTCGTTTGGTTGGCCCGGACGAACTGGCACCGGATTCACGGGTCCGGACCGGCAGATCCGGTGCCAGAACGAAGGTTGGACTAGTTGGCGCCGCCGCGGCCGGCTTTGATCTGGTCGAGGACGGCTTTGCAGGGCTCGCAGACCGGGTAGCGGTTGGGGTCCCGGGTGGGGACGAACACCACGCCGCACAGGGCGGTGATGGCCTCACCGGTCACGTAGGCCCGGCTCACGTCCGCGGCCGGGGCGATGTGGGCCACCTCGGGCTCGGAGGTGTCGGTGGTCGTCGGGTCCGGGGCGAGGTCGGTGGTGCTCATGGTCAGGCCGGCTCGATCAGGTCGGTGGTCCGGGCCGAGAAGGCCGGGATCAGGGACAGGTAGGGCTCGGGGTCCTCGACCGTCCAGGCCCATGCCCGCATCTGGTCGAGGCTGCGCCGACCGGTGAGGGCCCGAGCGAGCTCGAAGGCGTCCACCGACAAGGAGGCCCCGCCGACGGGCGTGGGGCCGGCGCCCGTCTCGACGACGAGCGGGGGGAGGCCGGACCGGTCGAACTGGCGCTCGAGGTGGTTGCCGGCTGCGACCAGGATCCAGTCCATGACCGGTCCCGAGCGATTGCCGGCTCGGCCGACCGCCCCCCGGACGTCCTGTTCGTGGGTCCAGATGTCGATCACCATCCGCGAATCGACGGCGTCGCCCAGGGGAGCCATGGCCTCGAGGAGGCGGGGGGCGTCGGCGTCCCACTCGTCGAGGATCCGCGTCAGGGAGTGCTCGGCCCGCTCGGTCACCTGACGGTCGGTCCAGGGGTCGGTGGTCACGCCCTCGAGCCGGCCGCCGAGGATGTCGCTGGCCACACCGGCCTGGTGGGCGAAGACCTGCCGGACCGTCCACTCGGGGCAGGCGGGCACCACCAGCTCGGCCTGCTCGTCGGTCAGGTCACGGCCCAGCGCGGTCATCGACTGCTGCGTGGCCGCCCAATGATCGAGGGGACCCATGGCGCCCAACCCTAGGGTCTCGCCCCGTGGTGGCGGTCCTCCTCGGCCTGGCGGCCTCAGCGTCGTTCTCCTGCGCCGACTTCTTCGGCGGGGTCGCGGCGCGCCGCAGCAACGCCTGGCTCAGCGTGCTGGCCAACCAGGCCATCGGCCTGATCCCCCTGACCGTGTACCTGCTCCTCCTGCTCGACGGCGGTCCGACCAGCCGGGACGTCGCCCTGAGCGTGGCGGCCGGCTTTGCCTCGGTCGCCGGCCTGGGCCTCCTCTTCGGCGGCTTCGCCGTCGGGCGGATGGCGGTGGTCGCCCCCGTCTCGGCCGGGGTGGGCGGGGTGATCCCGATCCTGTGGGGCCTCCTGCAGGGCGAGCGCCCCGGGCCGGTGGCCCTCCTCGGCGCCGCCATCACCCTGACCGCGGCGGTGGTCCTGGCCCGGTCCGAGGCGCCGGTGGTCGACGCTGAGGTCGACCTGCCCAGCGACGACACCAAGGCCGCCCTGATGGCCCTCGGGGCGGGCGTCGCCTTCGGCGTCATCCTCATCTGCTTCTCGGAGACCACCGAGGGTGCCGGTCTCTGGCCACCGATGGTCGCCCACTTCGTGGCCATCCCGACCCTGACCCTGATCGTGGTGGCCAGCGGCCGCTCGCTGCGTCCGCCGCCCGAGGCGCGGCGGGTCATGGTGGCCAGCGGGTTCTTCGACGCCACCGCCATCGCCCTGCTGGTCGTCGCCCTGCGCCAGGACCTGGTCTCGCTGGTGGCCCCCGCCGCCAACCTCTACCCGGCCGGGACGGCGCTGCTGGCCGCCCTCGTGCTGGGCGAGCACCTGCACCGGACCCAGGTGCTGGCCCTGGCCGCCGCCGTGGTCGGCCTCGTGCTGCTCGCGGTGGGCTGAGCGCGGCGCTCAGACCTTGCTGACGACCTCGTCGGCGAACTGGTTGATGGCGTCGATCTTGTCCTGCAGCGGCTGGGTGTCCTGGGGCATCTGGTAGGCGTCCCGGAAGCCGACGATGGCGTCGGTCACACCGAGGTCCTCCAGCCGGTGGACCCCGTCGACGCTCCAGGCGTCGAAGCTGATGACGTGGATCTCGAAGGGGTCGTTCTCCCGGCCCAGCGCCCGGCGGTACTCGTTCAGCTTGTCCATGCAGCGAACGAGCTCGTCGGGGTCCCCGCCGGCGTGCATCCAGCCGTCGCCCCGCTCGGCGGCCCGCTTCAGGGCGAGGTCGCCGTGCCCGCCGATGAGGATCGGGATGGGCTCGGTCGGCGTCGGGCTCATCTTCACCGACTGGAGCTGGAAGATCTCCCCGTCGTACTCGAAGAAGCCCTCCGAGGTCAGGCCCCGGATGATGTCGATCATCTCGTCCATGCGCTTGCCCCGCCGCTCCCAGGGGACGTCACAGATGTCGTAGTCCTCGGGCCACGGGCTGGTGCCCACGCCGAAGCCGAAGCGGTTGTTGGTCATGACGGCCACGGTGCCGGCCTGCTTGGCCACCAGGACGGGGTGACGGATGGGCAGCTTGACCACGAAGGTGGTGAACCGCAGCGTCTCGGTGACCGCCCCCATGGCGGGGATCAGGCTGAAGGGCTCGAGGAACGGCTTGTCCTCGAGGAACTCCCGCTTGCCGTCGGGGGTGTAGGGGTAGGTCGAGTCCGACACCTCGGGGTAGCAGATGCTGTCGGGGATGATGAAGGAGGCGTAGCCCGCCGCCTCCACCGCCTGCGCCAGCGGCAGGTAGTAGGTGGGGTCGGTCATCGACTCCGCGTAGGAGAAGCGCATGGGGCAGAGGTCTAGCCGTCGGCGACCGGCCGGAACCACATGCTCATGCGGGTCAGGCGGAGGTAGCCCATCTTCTCGTAGACGGGCTGGCCCGGGTCGCTGGCGATCAGGACCGCGGGCAGGGTGGGCTCAGCCAGGGTCGCCGCCCAGGTCAGCGCGGCGCCGTAGCCCTTGCCCCGGTCGCGTTCGTACACGCTGACCCACTCCACGTCGTTGACGCCGTGGGCCACGATCACCCCCGCGGTGCCGACCGGGCGGTCGTCCTCGTAGCCCACCCAGAGCCGGATGTCCCCGCCGAGGACGCGAGGGTCGGCGAGCACGCTGGCGCCCGCGGGCATCGGGTAGGCCTCGACGATCGTGCGGAAGAAGGTGGCCAGGCCGTCGGCGTCGGTGACCTCCCGGAGGTCGAGGCCGGCGTCGTGGCCGTCCGGCGGTGGACCCGCGGGCCGGAACATGAAGGGGGGATGGCCCATGAGGGCGATGCCGAGATCACCCCCACCGGGGATCGGCCAGGCGGAGAAGACGACGAAGGGCGTCGTGGCGGGGAAGAAGTCGAGGGCGTCCTCGATGGTCGCCCGGGCCTCGTCGGCGGTCAACGGTCGGGTGAAGACCACGGCGTTGTCGAACAGCACCGGCGACCCGGAATCGGCGAACGCCGCGGTGTCGGTGACGGTGCACCGCCCGCCGCCGGCGTGGGCCAGTTGCTCGCTGCGCTCCGCGGTGGCCAGGACGTAGGCCCGCAGCAGCGAGTCCTCGGCGGGAACGTCGGCCTCCCAACCGGTGGTGAGCGCCTCGTCGCTCATGGCCCCAGCCTCGCGGCCACCTCGTCCAGCAGGGACTCGCCCTCGGCGCCCAACCGGGCCAGGAGGGCGTCGGCGGCGGGGTCGTCGACCTCGGCGGTGAGGCCGATGCACCACGCCAGGTGGCATTCGTCGCCGTCGTCGCGGATGGTCAGGGTCTGCTCGGCCCGCTCCACGCCGGGCACCGACAGGCGCCGGACATGGCGCCACGGGGGCTCTACGGACAGGTCGGCGTCCTCGTCACCGAGGTGATCGAGGAGGGCGGCCCACGCCGCGGCACGGAGCACGGGCAGGTGCCGTTCGCGCATCGTCGTGCGCCAGGGCACGACCGCCGGCGCCGGGCTGGGGGCCATGGCCCGAGCGTAGGCCCGTACGCTCGACGCGTGCCCGAGCTGACCCTTCGCCAACGCTTCGCGGGCCGGATCTCCCGCTCGAGGGTGTTCCGGCGGGTCCTCGGCCCCAGGGTCTTCGCCAAAGCCGACCGCTGGGTCCTCCACCGGACCAAGGGCCGCCTCACCGCCGCCGGCCCCCCGCTCTTCCCGACCATGGTCCTGACCACCACCGGCGCCCGCTCGGGTGAGCCACGACGGGTGGCCCTCGTCTACCTGCCCGACGGCGACGGCGCACTGGTGGTGGCCTCCAACTTCGGCCGGGAGCGCCACCCGGCCTGGTCGGTCAACCTGCTGGCCCACCCGGAGGTCGAGGTGGCCGCCGGTGGGGAGCGCTGGTCGGTCCGGGCCCGCCTGCTCGACGACGCCGAGAAGGCCACTCGCTGGCCGGACCTGATCGCCCACATGCCCGCGTGGGACGGCTACACGAAGGTGACCGACCGGGATCTGCGGGTCTTCGCGCTGGAGCGGGCCTGATGGCCCGCGAGGTCCTCTTTCGGGTCGAGGACCGCTCCCCGGTCCTCGACCGCATGGCGGAGCTGGCCGACGGCTCGGGCTGGATGGTCTTCGACCCGTTCGTGGCCGAGGACGACGTCCCGCCGCCCGCGGCGTTCGGTGGGATCTTCACCGCGAAGGGTCCGGCGGCGCCGGAGCTCTCGTGGGTCCCCGGGGACCCGAGCGGCCGCCGCCGCGAGCCGCTCGCGGTGGGCATCCGCCACGGGGCGGGCCCCAAGGCCGAGGTCCGTCTGGCCGACGCCGGGGTTCCCGTGCCCGATGGCTGGTACGTCATCCAGGACAACCCGCGGCGGGGCTTCGTGGCCCAGGTCCCCGACACCTGCACCGACGCCGAGGTCCTGGACTGGCTCCTGCGGGCGGCGGCGGTACTGGCCACCGTCCCCCTCAGCGGGGAGTGGCGGGTCCTCATCCACTTCCGCTGAGGCGCGAGACTCCCGCCATGTCCGACGAGATGGCGATGGTGATGGACCTGCTGTGGGCGGCGGCCCGCAACGACGACGCGACGGTCGAGGAACGGCGGGTGGAGATGGACCTCCTCGCAGGGGCCTCGCCCCTGGCCGAGGGGACCGTGGGTGAGGCGGTCGACGTCGACGGCGTTCCGGGGGAGTGGCTCCGTCCGCCCGGGGTCGCCGAGGACGGTGCCCTCCTCTACCTGCACGGCGGCGGCTACGTCGTCGGCTCGGTCGTCAGCCACCGGCCGTTGGCCAGCAAGCTGGCGGCGGCCACCGGCGTCCCGGCCCTGATCATCGACTACCGGATGGGGCCCGAGGACCCGTTCCCGGCGGCCGTGGACGACGCAGTGGCCTCGTTCCACTGGCTGGTGGCCCGAGGCCTCGACCCGTCCCGGATCGCGGTGGCGGGTGACTCGGCGGGGGGTGGCCTGACCCTGGCCACGCTCCTCGCCCTCCGCGACGCCGGTGGCCCCGTGCCCGGCGCCGCCGCCTGCATCTCGCCGTGGGCGGACCTGACCATGTCGACGCCCTCGATGGATGCCAACACGGGCGGGGACCCCATGCTGGATCGGGAGCGCCTGCAGTGGTACGCCGACCGCTACGTGCCCGACGGCACCGATCCCCGCAGCCCTCTGGTCTCACCCTGCTTCGCCGACCTGTCCGGCCTGCCGCCGGTGGTGGTCCATGCCGCGGACGACGAGGTGCTCGTCGACGACGCCCGGCTCGTGGCCGAGGCCGTCGAGGCCGCAGGCGGCACCGTCGAGTACCGGACGTGGCCCGACGCCTTCCACGTGTTCCACGCCACCGCCGGGCTCACCCCGGAGGGCGACGAGGCCGTCGCCGCCATGGGGGCCTTCTTGAAGGCCCATCTGGGCTGAGCGGGCCGGAGCTTCAGGGCTCCAGGATCAGGGTGACGTTGTGGCCGCCGAAGGCGAAGGAGTTGCTCAGCACCGGCCCGGCCGGGATCTCGCGGGCGGCGCCGGCGACGACGTCGAGGTCGATCTCGGGGTCCGGGGTCTCGTAGTTGGCGGTCGGGGGGACCACTCCGGTCTCCAGGCTGCGGATGGCGGCGACCGCCTCGACCGCGCCGGCGGCGCCCACCAGGTGGCCGATCGCCCCCTTGTTGCCGGTGACGGGCGGGACGTCGCCGCCGAACACCTCCCGGAGGGCCAGGGCCTCGAGCCGGTCGTTCAGCTCGGTCGAGGTGCCGTGGGCGTTCACGTGGGCCACGTCGGCGGGGGACAGCCCGGCGTCGGCCAGGGCGGCCCGCATGGCGGCGACGGCGCCGGCGCCGGTCTCGTGGGGGGCGACGAGGTGGAAGGCGTCGGAGGTGGCGCCGTAGCCGGTGACCCGGGCCCGGACACGGCCGCCCCGGGCGCGCACCGCGTCCTCGGCCTCGAGGGTGATGAAACCGGCCCCCTCGCCCATCACGAAGCCGTCCCGGTCCCGGTCGAAGGGCCGGCTGGCCCGCTCGGGCTCGTCGTTGCGAGCGCTCAGGGCGCCCATGCGGGCGAAGGCGGCCACGACGAGGGGATGGGTCAGGGCTTCGGTCCCGCCGGCGATCGCCCGGTCGACCACGCCGGTGGCGACGAGGCGGGCAGCATCCCCGATCGCCGCGGCGCCCGACGAGCAGGCTTGGGAGACCGTGGTGGCCGGACCGGTCACGCCGAGCTTCATGGACAGCCATCCGGCCGTCGCGTTGGGCATGATCAACGGCACGGTCAAAGGATTGACCCGCATGTACCCGTTCGTCTCGAGCGTCTCGACCGCGGTGACGAACGGGCGAATCATCCCGCCCAGGCCAGTACCGACGACGATCGCCGTGCGGTCGCCGCCAGTGGACGCCCACTCGGCGTCGGCCACGGCGTCCATTGCGGCACAGATGCCCAGCTGGGTCGTCAGATCGGTGCGGCGGACCTCGGGGTGGGTCAGGTGCACGCCGGGGTCGAAGTCCTGGCCCACCCGACAACCGATGTGGACCGGTCCGTACGTCTCATCGATGTCAGGAAGATCGACCGCGACCGATCGCCCGAGGAGGAGCGTGTCCCACAGGGCATCGACGTCCCTTCCGCCAGCGGTGATGGCGCCGAGTCCGGTGACAGCTACACGACGACTGCCGATCACCCCGCCAGCCGAGCGATGACGTCGACCGCCTCGCCGACGGTCTTCACGCCGACGAAATCCCGCTCGTCGGCCGTGATGTCGAGCTCGTCTTCGAGCACCATGAAGATCTCGAGCAGGTCCAAGCTGTCCGCGCCAAGGTCGTCGACCAAGGCCGACGCCTCGGTCAGGCCTGGTGGCACGTCGCCCAGCACCTCTTCAGCTGCGGTCAAGAGGGCCTTGAGGAGAACGTCTCGCGATAGCACGGGCGGAAGTGTACGAGGCGGTCCTCGCCCGCGATCCAGAGGAAGGCAGCCCTCGCCGGGCCGGGAGGCCGGTGCCGGGTCTGCTAGAGAGGCCGCCATGGTCATCGCCTCCACCCGCGACCCCGCCGTCCTCCGCGACCAGCTCACCGAGTGGTTCCGGGCCACGCTGCCCGCCGGTGCCGATCCTGAGGTGTCCGAGGTGGCCTCGCCCTCGGGGACGGGCATGTCCTCGGAGACGCTGCTGTTCGACGTGACCGCCACCCTCGACGGTGAGCGCACGACCCGGGCCTACGCCGCCCGGCTGCCGCCGGCCGAGGTGGACCACCCCGTCTTCCCCAGCTACGACCTGGAGCTGCAGTTCCGGTGCCTGCGCCTGGTGCGGGAGTACAGCGACGTGCCGGTGCCGTCCGCACCCTGGTGGGAGCCCGACCCCACGGCCCTCGGCTCGCCCTTCTTCGTGATGGAGCGGGTGGACGGGATCGTGGCCTCGGACAACCCGCCGTACGTGTTCGGCGGGTGGGTGGTCGACATCGGCCCCGAGGGTCGCGAGGAGCTGGAGCGGGGCGTGATCGAGGTCCTGGCCGGCCTGCACGCCATCGACGTGTCGGCCGCGGACACGGCGTTCCTCGACCGCCCCGAGCACGGTGTCACCCCCCTCGACCAGCACCTCGGCTATCAGCGCTGGTACTACGACTGGGCCCGGGGCGACCGGAGCTTCACCCAGATCGACCGGGCGCTCGCGTGGCTGGAGGCCAACCGGCCCGAGGACGAGGGCCCGACCGTCCTCAACTGGGGCGACGCCCGCCTGGGCAACACCATGTTCCGGGACGGCCGGCCGGTCGCCGTGCTCGACTGGGAGATGGCCGCGCTGGGCGCGCCCGAGGTCGACCTGGCCTGGGCCGTGCACCTGCACGACTTCTTCAAGGACCTGGCCGTGCGCTTCGAGATGGATCCTCTCGAGGACTTCTTCCCCCGGGAGCGGGTCATCGCCACCTACGAGGAGCTGTCGGGCCGGGAGGTGCGGAACTACGACTACTACGACGTGTTCGCCGCCATCCGGTACTCGATCGTCTCCATCCGCACCGGCGAGACCTCGGTGGCCACCGGCACCCTGCCGGAGCCGGACCACCACGACGGCCTCATCATGAACGGCCCCCTCCTGGAGGCCATGCTCGACCGACTGGGAGCACCCTGACCATGGACATCGGCATCTTCAGCTCACCGCGGACGGTGGACGAGTTCGTGGCCAAGGCCCGCTCGATCGCCGACGACGGCTTCGGCTCGTTCTGGACCTCGCAGATCTTCGGCCTCGACGCCCTCACCGCGATCGCCGTCGCCGCCCGGGAGGTGCCCGACCTCCGCTTCGGGACCGGGGTCGTGCCCATCCAGCCCCGCCACGCCATGATGCTGGCCGGCCAGGCCTGACGGTGAGCCAGGCCAGCGGCGGCCGCCTCGACCTCGGCATCGGCATGTCCCACCAGATGGTGGTCGAGGGCATGTGGGGCCTGCCCTTCGACAAGCCGGTGCGCCGGATGCGGGAGTACCTCGAGGCCCTGGTGCCGCTGCTGGCGGGCGAGAACCCGCAGTACGGCGGCGAGACCGTGACCGCACGCGGCGGCCTCGACGTCCGGGCCGAGGCCCCACCGGTGCTGGTGGCCGCCCTGGGCCCGCAGATGCTGGCCGTCACCGGGCGCCTCGCCGACGGCACCGTGACCTGGATGACCGGGGCCAAGACGATCGCCGACCTCACCGCCCCGACGATCCGCGCCGCGGCCGAGGAGGCCGGTCGCCCCGAGCCCCGCGTCGTGGTGGCCCTGCCGGTGTGTGTGACCGCGGACGAAGCCGACGCCCGGCAGCGGGCCGCGACCGAGTTCTCCGTCTACGGGATCCTGCCGTCCTACCGGGCAATGCTCGACCGTGAGGGCATGGCCGGGCCCGAGGACCTGGCCATGATCGGCTCCGCCGACGCCGTGGCGGCCCGGCATCGCGGAGGTCGAGGCGTCCGGGGCCACGACCTTCGTCGCCGCCGAGTTCGGCACCCCCGACGAGCAGGCCGCCTCCCGCGACCTCCTGAAGACCCTCGACGGCTGACCCGGTCCGTGGCCACCCCCCCGTTCTGGCGCCCGATTGCGGCGCCGATGACGCCTCGATCAGGCGCCAGAACGAGGTGATCTGAGGCGTGGCTGACCTCCGCTTCGACGTCGACGGGGCCGTCGCCGTGCTCACGCTCGACCGGCCCGAGCAGCTCAACACCTTCACCGGCGCCATGGCCGCAGAACTGGAGGCGGCCTACCGGCGCTGTGACGAGGACGAGGCGATCCGGGCGGTCGTGCTCACCGGGGCGGGCCGGGCGTTCTGTGCCGGAGCCGACTTCTCGGGCGGGGCCGAGGTGTTCGCCGCGCCGGAGGACGGCGGCGAGGGCTTCCGCTCCGACCCGTTCACCTTCCACCCCTGGGACGTGCGCAAGCCGGTGATCGCCGCGATCAACGGTCACGCCGTCGGCATCGGCCTGACCATGGCCCTGCAGTGCGACCTGCGCTACGTGGCCGCCGAGGCCAAGCTCGGCATCGTCCAGAACCGCCGGGGGATCAACCCCGACCTGCGCTCGCACTGGACCCTGCCCCGCCTGGTCGGCCACGGCCGGGCCACCGAGCTGCTGCTGACGGGTCGGATGTTCTCCGGGGCCGAGGCCGCCGAGTGGGGCCTGGCCCTGGAGGCGCTGCCGTCGGCGGCCGCCGTGCTGGACAAGGCCCTGGAGGTCGCCCGGGACATCGCGGTCAACGTCGCCCCCCGATCCGTGGCGGCCAGCAAGGCCATCCTCTGGCGGTCGCCGGCCCCGGATGCCGACGAGGTCGACGCCTGGGAGCGGGCCGTGCACGTGGCCCTCATGGGCTCACCGGACACCACCGAGGGCGTCATGGCCTGGGTCGAGAAGCGGGACCCTGAGTGGCAGGGCACCCTGGCCGACGGCTGGCCCCGCGACCTCGACGCCTGAGTCCACCCGGTCTCTGCGTGGTGGGCACTAAGTTGCCGCAACCGAGCACCGGGAAGGGGGCCGTGACCGATGGCTGAAGAGGACACCAGCGAGGATCGCCGCATCGAGTTGGTGGCCGCCATCATCCTGGGCGTCGCCGGCATCCTCACCGCCTTCGCCGCCTACAACGCCGCGCTCACCGACGGTGACGCCCTCAAGGGCTACACCGCATCGGCGCGGACCACGGCCGACGCCAACGGCTACTTCAACGAGGCCTTCGCCACCTACACCTCGGACCAGTCGCTGTTCCTCGAGTACCAGGTGCTGGTCGAGCAGGGGGACACGGCCACGGCCCTCGTCATCCGGGACCGCCTGTTCTCACCGGAGCTGGAGGCGGCCACGGCCGCCTGGATCGAGATCCCGGTGGGCTCGCCTGACGAGCCGCCGACGCCACTGCAGACCGCCGAATACGTGATCCCGGCCCAGGACGAGGCCATCGCCCTCGACCGAGCAGGCGGCCGACGAGTTCAGCGAGGCCCAGGCCTTCGACGACGCGGGCGACAAGTTCGAGCTGGCCGCGGTGTTCCTGGCCGTGTCGCTGTTCCTCGCCGGTATCGGCTCGCTCTTCAAGGCCCGCTAGGTTGCAGATCGCCATCCTCGCCATGGCCGTGGTGGTCATGGTGCCCGGCGTCATCGCCATCATCCAGGGCAAGGCCGGCGCGGCGCTCTGACGGTCCGCGACCGGGTGCTGACCGGTGGACGATGCGCCGACGCGAGCGCGCGTGCGTGTCGATGCCCGTTCGTGGCGCCTGGGTCCCGACCCCGGTCCTGTTCGGTGGGCGCGACACACGTCGCGGACCGGTGATGGACCTGACTGACATCGGACCCGGACGCTGCGAGTGGCGTCACCCGCGGCACCCGGGCGACGGGGGCAGCGGCGCGGACGGTGGGGCGACCTGCTGCCACTGGTCGAAGGTGTCGTCGGCCCGCAGGGAGTTGCCGGCGAAGTAGCAGATGATGCGGACGGGGTGCTCGACGCCGGCGTAGCGCTCGAGGAGGGCGGGGCCGAGGCCGTCCCAGGTGGCCGTCACGGCCAGGACGTCGAGCATCTCGTCGGTGATGACCGCGGCCATGCCCGGCAGGTCGCCGGCCTTCTGGAGCTCCCAGAGGCGTTCGGAGGTGCCGTCCCAGCCGTGGGTCTCGAAGACGCCGCGGTAGGTCCGGGTGGAGCCGTAGAAGGCGAGCTGGAAGCGGGCGGCCTGACGCCAGCGCTCCTGTTCCTCGTCGGTGTCGCCCACGATGGTGAGGACGGGACAGGCCAGGGTGACGGCGTCGACCGGACGGTCCGGCCCCGGCCCGGCCCTCGGCCACGTTGGGCACGATGACCTCGTCCAGGTACTTCCGGGTGTGCAGGGGGTGCACGTGGAGGCCGTCGGCCACCTCGCCCACGGCCCGCAGCATCCAGGGCCGGACCCCCGACAGGTAGATCGGGACGTCGGGGTGCTCGATGGGGCCGGGGCTCCACGTCGGTGGCAGCAGGTCGAGGTCGTAGAAGTCGCCGTGGAAGTCCAGCTTCTCCTCGCCTTGGAACGCCCGGAAGATGGCCCGCAGGGCGAGCACGTACTCCCGCAGCCAGGGCCCCGGGTGCGCGTAGGGCACGCCGTAGCGGCGCTCGATGTGGGCCTTCACCTGGGTGCCGAGCCCGAGGTAGAAGCGACCACCGGTGGCCTCGGCCAGCTCCCAGGCGCTCGACGCCGTGATCATCGGGCTGCGGGGGAAGGCCACGGCGATCCCCGTACCGATGTCGAGGTCGGTGGTGGCCAGGGCCGATGCGGCGGCACCGAGGTAGGCGGTGCGGCCGCCCTCGGTGAACCAGAGGCCGGCGAACCCGGCTCGCTCCACGTCGGCGGCCAGCGTCTGGGCCTCCCGCAGCGGCAGGCCCATGGCCATCGCGTCGAGCTTCATGCCGTCACCGTCAAGAGCAGAATCAGGACCTTTGGCCTTCGCATGGCTCCATCTTGGCCCCGTAACGTCGCCGCCATGAGCAGCTACGACGGCAAGGCCTCCCTCGTCTTCTCCTCCGGTGACTCCTTCGCCGAGTGTCACCTCGTCGCGTCGACCGAGGGTGAGGGCTGGACGGGGAAGGTCACCGACATCCTCTTCCGCACCCAGATGGTCCCCACGCCCCTCAACCCGACCGAGCACCTCCGCCTCGAGGACGCCGACGGCAAGCCGGTCGTCCCGGTGACCGTCGGCGCGCAGGACGGCGACACCGCCGAGGTCACCGGCGAGGGCAGCCCGTTCTAGAGAAGCTCTCCGGCCCAGGGCGTACCCTCGGGCCATGGGGGCACACGAGCACGATCTGGTCGTCCGGGGCGGGACCGTGGTCGACGGGACCGGTGCGGATCGCTGGGTGGCCGACGTGGCCGTCGACGACGGCCGCATCACCGCCGTGGGTGAAGTGGCGGGCTCGGGGCGCGAGGAGCTGGACGCCGAAGGGCTGCTGGTCACCCCGGGCTGGGTCGACGTCCACACCCACTACGACGGCCAGGTCACCTGGGACCCGCTGCTGACCCCGTCGTCCTGGCAGGGCGTGACCACGGTCGTGATGGGCAACTGCGGCGTCGGCTTCGCTCCCGTCAAGCCCGACCGCCACGACTGGCTCATCGCCCTGATGGAGGGCGTGGAGGACATCCCCGGCACGGCCCTGGCCGAAGGCATCAGCTGGGGCTGGGAGAGCTTCCCCGAGTACCTCGACGTGATCGAGGGCCTGCCCCATGCGCTCGACGTCGCCGCCCAGGTGCCCCACGCAGCGCTGCGGGGCTACGTGATGGGCGACCGGGGGGCGGACCACGAGGCGGTGCCCACCCCCGCGGAGATCGAGACCATGGGCCGCCTGGCGGCCGACGGCATCCGGGCCGGGGCGTTGGGCTTCAGCACGTCGCGGACGGTCAACCACCGCTCCTCGGACGGCCGGCCCACGCCGAGCCTGACGGCCACGGCCGACGAGCTGCTGGGCATCGCCCGCGGCGTGGGCGGCACCGGGGCGGGGGTGCTGCAGCTGGTCGCCGACCTGGTCGACCTGGAGGGCGAGTTCGCCCTGATCCGTTCGATGGCCGAGGTCAGCGGCCGGCCACTGTCGATCACCACCCTGTCCGAGGTGCACCGGGGCGACTGGCGGGCGCTGCTGGCCAAGATCACCGAGGCCCAGGAGGACGGCGTGCCCATCCGGGGCCAGGTCGCGTCCCGGCCGGTCGGGGTCCTCATGGGTCTGGAGGGCCGCCTGCACCCGCTGGTCACCTCGCCCACCTACCAGGCCATGGCGACGGCGCCGCTGGCGGACCGGGTGGCCCGGCTCCGGGATCCCCAGGTGCGGGCGACCGTCCTCGACGAGCTGAGCGACGGCGGGCTGGTCTTCGGCTCCTACGACGGCATCTTCGGCCTCGGTGACCCACCGGACTACGACCCGGGCGCGGAACGGAGCATCGAGGCCATCGCCGCCCGCGAAGGGCGCGCGCCGGTCGAGGTGGCCTTGGACACGATGCTGGAGCGGGACGGGCGAGGCCTGCTCTACCTGCCCTTCGCCAACTACGCCGACCGGGACTTCGAGAGCATCCGGGAGATGCTGCTGCATCCCCACACCGTCCCCGGCTTGGGTGACGCCGGCGCCCACTGCGGGATGATCAGCGACGGCTCGATGCCGACCTACCTGCTCGCCCACTGGGGCCGGGACGTGGCCGACCCCTTACCGCTGGAGTGGCTGGTCAGCCAGCAGACCCGGGAGACCGCCCGCCTGGTGGGGTTGCACGACCGCGGCGTGGTGGCCGCCGGCTACCGGGCCGACCTCAACCTGATCGACGAGGCCGAGCTGGCGGTCCTGGTGCCCGAGATGGTCCAGGACCTGCCCGCCGGCGGCAAGCGCTACATCCAGCGGGCCACCGGCTATCGGGCCACCCTCCTGTCCGGCCAGGTCACCTTCCGCGACGGCGAGTCCACCGGCGCCCTCCCAGGCCGAAGCTGGTCCGCGGGGCCCAACCCGCCCCGGCCTGAGGCCCGTCGGGCCGGGGGACCGAAACCGAGGCAAGGAAGGGGGCGTGGGGTCACGGCCGCCGGTCGTCGGGGGCATGCGGGCCGGCGGTGATCCGCCCGAAGGCCACTCCTCGTGACCACTACGCAACTTTCGAGGCGTCACCTGTCGGAATCCGACAGCCAGCGCCTCGAAAGCCGCAGGCGAGGGCGGGAAGGCGTCCGTGGACCTCGGGTCGCCACGCTGCGTGGGATTCCGGTGCCGGGGAGGACGGAAGGCCCGACCCCACGCCCCCATCCCTGCCTTCGGTGTCAGTCCTCCAGCCGGACGAGCTGGATCAGCCGGCTTCGGCCTCGGCTTCGTCGCGGAGCTCGCGCTTGAGGATCTTGCCGCTGGCGTTGCGGGGGAGGCGCTCGGTGCGGACCTTGACGATGGTGGGGACCTTGAAGCCGGCGAGGTGCGCGCTGAGGTGGGCCAGCAGGCCGTCGACGTCGAGCTCGGTGCCGGGGCGAGGGGACCACGGCCAGGGCCACCTCCTCGCCGAGGCGCTCGTGGGGGACGCCGAACACGGCGGCCTCGTACACGCCGGGGTGCTCGTAGATGGCGGCCTCGACCTCGGCGCAGTAGATGTTCTCGCCGGCGCGCAGGACCATGTCCTTGGCCCGGTCCTCGACGTAGACGAAGCCCTCGTCGTCGAGGCGGCCGAGGTCGCCGGTGCGCAGCCAGCCGTCGACGTCGATGACCTCGGCGGTGGCCTCGGGCTTGTTCCAGTAGCCGCGGATCAGGTTCGGGCCCCGGAACCAGATCTCGCCGACCTCGCCGGCGGGGACCGGGTTGCCGTCGTCGTCGACGACCTGCGACCTGCATGATCGGCACGGCCCGCCCGGAGCTGGTGGGCTTGCGCGACGTAGTCGGCGCCGCTGTTGCCGCGGCCCGTAGGCGTTGGTCTCGGTCATGCCGTAGCCGATCTGGGGCTTGCCCTGCTTGAAGCCCTTGTCGACGCGGCGCACCAGCTCGGGCGGGCGCCGGGGCGCCGCCGCCGCCGACCGACACGAGGCTGGAGGTGTCGCGCTTGTCGAAGTCCGGGCGACTCGAGCAGGTCCCAGGACATGGTGGGCACGCCGACGAAGGTGGTGACCCGCTCGCGCTCGATCAGCTCGAGGGCCCGCTCGGGGTCCCACCTGTACATCATCACGAGCTTCGCCCCCGACGCAGTGGAGCCGAGCATGACGGGGATGAGCCCGGTGACGTGGAACAGCGGCACGATGAGGATGAAGGCGGTGCGGTCCTTCGGGCCGTCGTCGTCCTTGGGCGGCTCCATCAGGGCGCTCGACCGCGGAGCGGCAGCCGAAGGCGAGGAGGCGCGCTGAGCACGGCGCGGTGGGTCGACACCGCGCCCTTCGGGTGACCCGTCGTGCCGGAGGTGTAGAGGATCGTGGCGTCGTCGTCGGGCTCGATGTCGACCTCGGGCAGCGGTGGCCGCCGGGTCGAGCACGTCCTCCCAGCGGTCGACGCCCGGCGAGGTCCGCTCGGTGCAGGCGGACGCCGATGACGCGACAGGCCGAGCCGCTCGCCGCACGCGGGGCGAGGCGCTCGACCCGCTCCTGGTCGGCGACGAGCGACCTTGGCCCCGCAGTCCTCGAAGCCGTAGTCCAGCTCGTCGGTGGTCCACCAGGCGTTGAGCGCACACCGCCACCGCCCCGATCGACGTGATGGCCTGCGAAGGCGATGATCCACTCGGGGTAGTTGCGCATGGCGATGGCCACCCGGTCGCCGTGGCGCACGCCGTAGCGGTCGATGCAGGAGGGCGCCCATGGCCTCGACCTGGGCCCACACGTCGGCGAAGGTCAGGCGCTCGTCCTCGTAGACCAGGTAGTCCTGGTCGCCGTAGCCGCTGGCCAGCTCGAACAGGAAGCGCAGCGACGGCGGGGTGTTGGCGAAGACCCTGTAGGGGCGGCCCTCGATCGTGGCGTCGACCAGCGGGTAGCGGCCGTCGGGGCCGGTGACCGCGGCGACGGCCTCGTCCCAGGACAAAGGAGCGTCAGGCATCGGGGCGCATGGTAGGGATTGGATCGTGAGCGACCTAAGTGTCGAGGTCGTCGACCACGTGGCGACCGTGACCCTGGACCGGCCACCGGTCAACGCCATCACCCGTTCGACCATGGTCGAACTGCGGAACACGTTCCGTTCCTTCGCCGACGACTCCCGACGTGCGGGTCGCCGTCTTCACGGGAGCGGGCGAGAAGGCCTTCATGGCCGGCGTCGACCTCAAGACCTTCGACACCGACGACACCGAGGCCGATCCCGACGACCCCGGCCGCCTGCCCCGGGAGGCGCTCGAGGCCGTCTACGACTGCGCCGTGCCGGTCATCGCCGCCGTCAACGGCCCCGCGCTGGGGGCCGGGCTGGCCTACGCCGCGGTCTGTGACCTGATCCTGGCGGCTGACCACGCCACCTTCGGCACCACCGAGATCAACGTCGGCCTCCTCGGCGCCAGCGCCCACCTGAACCTGCTGCTCGGCCGACCCAAGGTCCGGGAGCTCTACCTGACCGGCGTCCCGGCCACGGCCGACGAGCTGTACCGGCTCGGTGCGGTCAACCGGGTGGTGCCGGTCGCCGACCTCGCCGGCGACCGCCGCCGAGCTGGCCGTCGTCCCTGGCGGCCAAGAGCCCCCTGGCCCTGCGCCTGGCCAAGCAGGCGCTCAACGAGACCGAGTTCCTCCCCCTGAGGGAGGCCTACCGCACCGAGCAGGGCTACACCCGCCGCCTCCTCCAGCACCCCGACTCCCAGGAGGCGAGGAAGGCCTTCGCCGAGAAGCGCGAGCCCATCTGGACCTATCGACCCGGGGACTGACCCGCCGGCGGGCTGGAGGAACGAAGGCAGGGAACGGGGCGGAGGGTCGGGCCGCCGGCCGTCGGGGGCAGACGAGGGACGCCGCTGCCGTTCTGGCACCGGATATGCGGGTCATGGCCCGTGGATCCGGTGCCAGTTGGACTTGCTGCGGTTCTGGCACCGGATGTGCGGGTCCGGGGCCGTAGATCCGGTGCCAGTTCAAGCCGACGGGTCGCCGTTGGGGAGCCGCAACGCTTGCGTGCCCCCGACGACCGGTGGCGGCACCCCACGCCCCGTTCTTGCCTCGGTGTCGTTCCCCGAGGCCGCTGACCCGCTCGGTTACCGCCGAACTGGAACGTGTTCTAGTCTCCCGGCTGATGAGCGAGAGCGACGTCCTCAGTGCGCCCCTCGTCGTCGAGTACCCGTTCACCCGGACGGTGGGGCCGGTGCAGTCGGCCTTCTTCACCGGGTTGCGCGAAGGGGTGCTCGTCGGCGTCCGGATGGTCGACGGGCGGGTGATGTGCCCGCCGATGGAGTACGACCCCCAGTCCTCCGAAGCCCTCACCGAGCTGGTGCGCGGTCGGCGCGGCCGGCGAGGTGACGACCTGGGCGTGGGTCAACGAGCCCCGCACCGGCACGCCACTCGACGGTCCGTTCGCGTGGGCGCTGATCCGCCTCGACGGCGCCGACACCGCGATGCTGCACGCCGTGGACGCCGGCTCGCCCGACGCCATGAGCACCGGCATGCGGGTCAAGGTCCGCTGGGCCGAGGAGCGGGAGGGGTCGATCACCGACATCGCGTGCTTCGAGCCCGAGGCGGCGGGATGAGCGACGTCGAGATCAGCCCGTTCCCCGAGGGCCTGTGGTCCCAGCCCGAGGTCGACGCCTCCGCCCTCACCGCCCTCGAGGGCTTGGAGCCGGTGAAGTCCATCCGCACGCCGGCCCGCCTCGACTACACGTACACCGCCGGCATCAGCCAGACCCGGTTCCTGCGGGGCATGGCCGAGGGGAAGCTCCTCGGCGAGCGCTGCCCCGAGTGCCAGAAGGTCTACGTGCCGCCCCGCGGCGCCTGCCCGGTCGACGGCGTCCCCACCGAGGAGGTCGAGCTGCCCGCGGTCGGCACGGTCACCGAGCTTCTGCGTGGTCAACGTGCGAGTTCTACGGCCGGGGCATGGAGATCCCCTACGCTCGCGCCCTGATCCTGCTCGACGGCGCCGACCTCCCGTCGTTCACCTCATCCAGGAGATCCCCGCCGACCAGGTCCACATGGGCATGCGGGTCGAGGCCGTGTGGAAGGACGCCGCCGACTGGGAGCCTACCCTCGAGAACATCAAGTGGTTCCGCCCCACCGGCGAGCCCGACGCCCCCTACGAGTCCTACCAGGAGCACGTGTGATGCGGGACGTCGCCATCGTCGGCACCGCGCAGTCGGTGCCACGCGCCGGCGCGGTGCGACGACCGCAACGAGGTCGAGATGCTCATGCCGGTCCTCCAGGCGCTGAAGGACGGCCTCGGGATCACCCAGGCCGACATCGGACTTCACCTGCTCGGGCAGCACCGACTACCTCGCCGGCCAGGCGCTTCAGCTTCGTCGACGACCCTCGACGGCGTCGGGCCCTGGCCGCCGATCAGCGAGTCGCCACGTCGAGATGGACGGCGCCTGGGCGCTCTACGAGGCCTGGGTGAAGATCCAGACCGGGCGAGCTCGACACCGCGCTCGTCTACGGCTACGGCAAGTCGTCGCCGGGCGACCTGCCCCGGGTGCTGACCCGCCAGCTCGATCCCGTACTACGTCGGCCCCGCTCTGGCCCGACTCGGTCAGCCTGGCCGCCCTCCAGGCCCGGGCCCTGCTCGACTCGGGCAAGGCCACCGAGCGGCGACCTGGCCGAGGTCGCCGGCGCGCAGCCGGGCCGCGGCCAAGGACAACCCGAACGCCCAGCTGGTCGCGGCGACTTCGATGTCGACGCCCTCCTGGCCGAGGACCACCTCGTCGCCCCGCTGCGCAAGCACGACTGCCCGCCCATCACCGACGGCGCCGCCGCCGTCGTCCTGGCCGCCGGCGACGTGGCCCGCGAGCTCACGCGAGCGCCCGGCGTGGATCCGGGGCATCGACCACCGCATCGAGCATGCACGCCCTCGGCCTGCGCGACCTCACCGACTCGCCCGTCGACCCGACTCGCCGCCGAGAAGGCCGGCGTGGCACGACGGCCCGGTCGACGTGGCCGAGCTGCACGCCCCCTTCACCACCAGGAGCTCATCCTGCGGGAGGCCCTCGGCCTCGGCGACGACGTCGACATCAACCCGTCGGGCGGCGCGCTGGCGGCCAACCCGATGATGGCGGCCGGCCTGATCCGCATCGGCGAGGCTGGCCAAGCGCATCTCGGCCGGCGACGCCGACCGGGCGGTGGCCCACGCCACCTCCGGGCCGTGCCTGCAACAGAACCTGGTCTGCGTCCTGGAAGGCGAGACTGATGGGCGCACGAGCGCGTCGCCGTCGTCGGCATCGGCCAGACCCAGCCACGAGGCGACCCGGGGCGACGTCTCCATCGCCGGCCTCGTCCGCGAGGCCGCCCTGCGGGCGCTCGACGACGCGGGGATGACCTGGTCCGACATCGACGCCGTCGTCATCGGCAAGGCCCCCGACTTCTTCGAGGGCGTGATGATGCCCGAGCTGTACCTGGCCGACGCGCTGGGTGCGGTGGGCAAGCCGATGCTCCGGGTGCACACCGCCGGCTCGGTCGGCGGCTCGACCGCCATCGTCGCCAGCAGCCTGGTGGCCGTCGGGCATCCACGAGCGGGTGCTCACCGTCGCCTTCGAGAAGCAGTCCGAGTCCGAGGCCATGTGGGCCCTGTCGCTGCCGATCCCGTTCTCCCCGCCGCTGGTGCGCCGGCGCCGGCGGCTACTTCGCCCCGCACATCCGCGCCTACATGCGCCGCTCCGGGCGCCCCGACCACATCGGGATCCTGGTGGCGCTCAAGGACCGGCAGAACGCGCTGCAAGAACCCCTACGCCCACCTCCACGAGCCCGACATCACCTTCGAGTCCATCCAGGACTCGATGATGCTCTGGGACCCGATCCGCTACGCCGAGACCTGCCCGTCCTCCGACGGCGCCTGCGCCATGGTGCTCGCCGACGAGGCCGACCGGCGACGCCAGTCCCAACCCGGCCTGGATCCACGGCACGTCCATGCGCTCGCGAGCCGACGATGTCCGCCGGGCCGCGACCACGTCAACCCCCAGGCCGGCCTGGACTGCGCGGCCGACGTCTACCAGCAGGCCGGCATCACCAACCCCCGCAAGGAGATCGACGTCGTCGAGATGTACGTGCCGTTCTCCTGGTTCGAGCCCATGTGGCTGGAGAACCTCGGCTTCGCCGAGCCGGGCGAGGGCTGGAAGCTGACCGAGGCCGGGGCCACGGCCATGGACGGCGACCTCCCCGTCAACTGCTCGGGCGGCGTGCTGTCGACCAACCCCATCGGCGCCTCCGGCATGCTCCGCTTCGGCGAGGCCGCCATGCAGGTCCGGGGCAGGCCGGCGAGCACCAGGTCGACGGCGCCCGCACGGCCCTCGGTCACGCCTACGGCGGCGGCTCGCAGTTCTTCGCCATGTGGATCGTCGGCGCCGAGAAGCCCTGACCGACAAGGAGCGCCGAGCCGATGAGCACGCCCGCAGGCTGGTACCCGGATCCCACCAGCCGTCACCAGAACCGCTGGTTCGACGGCAACGACTGGACCGACCAGGTGGCCGACGGGCAGACCGTCGGCGTCGACCCGGTCCACGGCGGCGGGGCCAAGGCCGCCGGCGCCGGAGCCACCCAGGTCGTGCCGGCCACCCCGGCCCCACCCACCCCGCCGCCGGGCGCCCCCGGGTCCACGTCCGGTCCGGGTGGCCCCACCCCGCCGCCTGGTGCTCCCGGGGCCACGCCCTACGCCACGCCCGGGGCGGGCGGGACGCCGCCGCCGGGCGCCCCGCTCGGGGCCTACGCCGGTCCCTCCGGCTCCGGTGCCGGCGGCGGCAAGAGGACCGGGCTCATCATCGCCGCGGTGGTCGTGGTGCTCCTGGTCGTCGCCGGTCTGGTCGTCGCCCTCGGTGGAGGTGACGACGGCGACAGCGCGAGCTCCGGTGACGCGAGTGACGAGATCGATCAGAGCGACGCGCCGGAGGACACCGTCGAGGAGGACCCCTCGGTGTCGGACCTCTTCGACGACATGGCCGACGAGGGCGACCAGGGCGACGGGGACGTCTTCGGCACCGACGACGAGCCCGCCGACGAGCCCGCGGACACGACGCCCGACGGGGGGTACCCCCAGGAGGTCATCGACAACTTCAACGAGTCCTGCACGGGCGCCGGGAGCCCGGCCTCGTTCTGTGGCTGTGTCATCGACGAGCTCGAGGCCAATGTGCCCTACGACCGCTTCATCGAGATCGACCAGCAGCTGGCCGAGAACCCCGACGACGTCCCCAGCGAGCTGCTCGACGCCGCCGCCGCGTGTCAGTGACGCCGGGGCGCCCCGCCGTCCTGAGGGGGCGCCGGGCTGTGTCAGGCTGAGGGCCATGGCACACCCGAGAGCCGAGATCGAGGCCGCGGTCGAGCGCTACCTGCAGATCCGTTCCGACGCCGAAGAGGGCCGGGCCGGCTGGGACGCCCTCGACGAGATGTTCACCGACGACGCCACCTTCATCGACCCGGCCTGGGGTCGGGTCACCGGCATCGAGAACCTGCGGGAGTTCTGGCGGGAGTCGATGGCCGGGTTGGACGACTGGCGCTTCCCCCACTTCTGGTCGTCGATCGACGGGGACCAGGTCGTCCTCCGGTGGACGAACCGCCTCCCCGGTCAGCGGGCCGACGGCACCCTCTACGACGTCCCCGGGGTCTCGTTGATGACCTACGCGGGCGACGGGAAGTTCTCCTACGAGGAGGACCTCATGAACATGGCCCACCTCATCGAGGTCATCACCGAGAGCGGCTATCAGTTCTCCGAGAACATGAACCCGCCGCCCCGGAACCCGCCCCGCTGAGCTGACCATGCCTGACGACGAGCTCCTCCCGCCCCGGGACGAGCGCACGGTCCGGGTCGCGGCCGACCGGGTCCTCGGCATCGCCGAGTTCGGCCCGGCCGACGGCAAGGCCGTGTTCTGGTTCCACGGCACACCCGGGGGGCGCCGCCAGGTCCCACCGGCCGCCCGTCGTGCCGCGGTCGAGTACGGCGTGCGCCTCATCGGCATCGAGCGACCCGGCACGGGTGGGTCGACGGGCCACCTCTATGCCGACATCCGGGCGTACGCCGACGACATCGCGGCGGTGGCCGACGCCCTCGAGATCGACCGTTTCGGCGTCATCGGCCTCTCCGGCGGGGGGCCCTACGTGCTGGCCTGTGCCCATGAGCTGCCCGAGCGGGTCGTGGGAGCCGTGGTCCTCGGGGGCGTCGCGCCCGACGGTCGGCGACGACGCCATGGACGGCGGCATCGTCGACCTGACCCGCCGCCTCCGGCCGCTCATCGACCTCGCCCGCCAGCCCCTGGGCATCGCCCTCACCGTCCTGGCCCGACTGCTGAAGCCGGTGGGGCCCCAGGCCACGGCCCTCTACTCGCGCATCTCGCCCCCCGGTGACCGGGAGGCCTTCGCCTCGCCCGGGATGCAGGAGATGTTCCTCGACGACCTCAACGGTGCCGCGGCCCGGGGTGGGCTCGGCGCCGTGACCGCGGACCTGGCCCTGTTCGGCCGCCACTGGGGCTTCTCGGTCGGCGACATCCAGGTCCCGGTCCGCTTCTGGCACGGCGACGCCGACAACATCGTGCCGCTGCACCACGCCGAGATCCTGGCCGACCGGGTCCCCAACGCCGAGCTCCACGTTCGCCCCGGCGAGAGCCACATCGGGACCCTGGTGGTGGGCGACGAAGCGGTCCGTACGGTGGTCGCCCTCTGGCGCTGAGCCGGTGGGAGCGACGATGACGCACGCGGCAGGCCGCGGAGGGGACCAGCGATGAGGTGGAAGCCCGGGCAGGGGCGCAGCGAGCACATCGAGGACCGGCGGGGCCGCTCGGGCGGCGGTCTCGGTGGCCTCGGCGGCCTGCCCATCGGGGGCAAGGGCGGCGGCATCATCGGCATCGTCCTGCTCGTGGCCGTGGCCTTCCTGGGCAAGAGCTGTGCCGGGGGGGACGGCGGCACGGGTGACTCGGCCGCCACCGGTTTCGGGATCGAGGATCTCGAGGACATCCTCGGTCAGTTCTCCACCGCGGGCGGCGCCTCCAGCGGCGAGGACCCCCTCGACCCGGCCGATGACCCCGACGCCAACACCGTGGACTTCGTGTCCTTCGTGCTCGATGACGTGCAGGGCTTCTGGGACGGCCACTTCGCCGACGCCGGCCAGAACTACCCCGAGGCCGAGCTGGTCCTCTTCCGGGACGGCGTGCAGTCCGGCTGCGGCTTCGCCTCGTCCTCGACGGGGCCCTTCTACTGCCCGGCGGACTCGAAGGTCTACGTCGACCTCGCCTTCTTCCGGGAGCTGAGCGAGCGCTTCGGGGCGCCGGGCGACTTCGCCCAGGCCTACGTGCTGGCCCACGAGATCGGCCACCACGTCCAGAACGTGCTGGGCATCGACGACGAGGTCCGTCGGCTCCAGGCCGACCAGGACCAGGCGGGCGTCAACGCCCTGTCCGTGCGCCAGGAGCTGCAGGCCGACTGCCTGGCCGGGGTCTGGGCCCACTCCGCCTTCCAACGGGACCTGTTGAGCGACGGCGATCTCCGCGAGGGCCTCGAGGCCGCGGCCGCAGTGGGCGACGACCGCCTGGGCGCCGGCAGCGAGGAGAACTGGACCCACGGCTCCAGCGAGCAGCGCGTGGCGTGGTTCACCGAGGGCTACGACAACGGCTCCGTCGAGGGCTGCGACACGTTCTCGGTGTCTGAGAACGACCTCTAGGACGAACCGCGGCAACCACGGGGGCGTGGGGACGGGCCGGCCGCCGTCGGGGGCATGCGGGCCCCTCCCGTGTGGCCGGATCTCACTAGCGGTGATCGCCTTCGTTCTGGCACCGGATCTGCTGGCCATGGCCCGCAGATCCGGTGCCAGTTGGCGGAGAGGGCCCGGATGGGCGCCGTTCGGCCACGGAGGGTGGCGAAATGAGGTTGGGAGGGCACCGCCGACGCCGGCAGGAGAGGACAGGCCCCCGTGGTTGCCGTCGGTGTCGTTCCTCGGGCCAGCCCTACAGGTCGGGCAGGCCCAGGGCGAGGTTGGGGGCCTCGAGGCCGCCGTCGACCTCGACCACCTTGCCGGTGACCCAGCTACCCGCCGGGGAGGCCAGCCAGAGGGCGGCGGCGGCGATGTCGGTGGGGTCACCGAGCCGCTTCAGCGGGGTGCGGGCGACCATCTCGTCGTGGATCTCGTCGCTGTCGAGCACCACCTGGAGGGCCGAGGTCGCCACCGAGCCGACGGCGATGCCGTTGACCCGGACCCGGGGGGCCAGGTCGGCGGCCAGGAGTCGGGTGAGGTGGGTCAGGGCCCCTTTGGCGGTGCCGTAGGCGGCGAAGCCACGGTCCGACATCCGGCCGATGGCCGAGGAGATGTTGACCACCGAGGCCCCCTCCCGGTCGAGCATGTGGGGCACAGCCAGTTGGGTCAGGCGGAACGCCGTGGTCACGTTGAAGTGGAAGGCCTTCTCGAAGGCCCGCACGCTGGTGTCCAGGAAGGCGTTGGGCATCGATCCGCCCGCGTTGTTGACCACGATGTCGACGCCCCCGAAGGTCTCGACCGTCCGGTCGACGAGGTTGTCGAGCACGTCGAGCTCGCTGACGTCACAGGGGACGACGAGAGCCTCGCCCCCGGACGCCCGGACGTCGGCCGCCACCTCCTCGAGCTGGGCCTCGGTGCGGGCGGCGAGCACCACGTTGGCTCCGACCTCGGCGTAGGTGCGGGCGATGGCGGCGCCGATGCCCCGCCCGGCACCGGTGACGATGACGACCTTGTCGTCGAGACGAAAGCGATCGAGGATCATCTCGACACTGTGTCATGCCGATAGGACCCCCGTGCCCATGGCGGGAAGTGCCGAGGAATACGAGAAGATGGCGCTCGCCTCCATGCGCCGCGCCTCTGAATCCGGTGGTGACCCCAAGTTCCACCACGCGCGCGCCCAGATCTTCGCCACCCTCGCCGCGGCTGCCGCGAACCAGGGGACGAAGGCCGCCGACGACGGGTGACCCGGGTCGTCGGGCTGGTCGTCCTCGGCCTGCTGGCCGTGGGGGTGGGGGTCGGTGAGGCCCTGACCCCGAGCACCGAGCACGTCCTGCTGGTCGGGGACTCGATCATGCGCCAGACGGGTCCGGCGCTGACCCGCCAGCTGGGTGACGACTACACGGTGCACAACGAGGGGGTGAACGGCTCGGGCCTGCTCACCCCTGGCTACTTCGACTGGGAGGACCAGCTCGAGGCGGACCTGGCCCGCACCGATCCCGACCTGGTGGTGATGCTGTTCATCGGCAACTACACCGATGACCCCGACGAGCTGTGGACCACCCCCGACGGCGAGGTCATCGACACCGTGCACTCCCAGCGGTTCGCCCCGGCGTGGGGCCGACAGGTCGACGAGGCCATGGCCGCCATCGCCGAGACCGGCGCCCAGGTGGTGCTGGTGTTGCCCCCGCCCATGGTCACCGGCGAGCTCCAGGCCGTGGTCGATGCCCTGCGGGCCGAGTACGAGCGGGTCGCCGCCGACTGGGACTTCGTGTCCCTGGCCGACGCCACCGAGGCGGTCGGCGGCGAGAACGGCGAGTGGGTCGCCTCCCTCCCGGACGGCAACGGCTCGCAGCGCCCCGTCCGGGTCCCCGACACGGTGCACCTCGCCGTCCACGGCCAACGCCTGGTGGCCAGAGAGATCGCCAACGCGGTACGTCAGGCGGGGTAGACGTCGATGTCGGTGGCCTTGACGGTGGCCCAGACCTCCAGGCCCGGGGTGAGGGCGAGGTCGGCGACGGCGCCGGGCGTGACCTCGGCGACGAGGGGGAAGCGGCCGCCGAGGGCGACCCGCACCCGGTCACCGACCGCTTCGAGGTCCTCGATGGGCGCCGCCCAGGTGTTCCGGGGGCTGCCGTCGGGGCGGGACCGGTAGAGGGCGATGGCGTGGGGGGCGACGGTCACCAGCACCGCCCCCTGTGGGGACGACGCCGCGATCAGCTCGGCCCCGCCCGGCAGGGTCACCACCCCGTCCGCGGCGGCGCCCTCGAGCAGGTTCAGGCCGAGGAGTCGGGCCACGAAAGCCGAGCGCGGCCGACGGGTGATCTCCGCCGGGGTGCCGGTCTGGGTCACGCGACCCTCCTCCAGCACCACCAAGCGGTCGGTGAGCGAGAGGGCGTCCACCGCGTCATGGGACACGAGGACCGTCGCCCGGTTCGGGCGTTGCTCCTCGGTCCGCAGGAGCCGGCGCACCACGGCCCGGCCTTCCTGGTCGAGGGCGGCGAGGGGCTCGTCCAGCAGGAGCACGTCGGGGTCCCGGGCCAGTGTGCGGGCGATGGCCGCCCGCTGAGCCTGGCCGCCGGACACGTCGCGGGGCCGGGCGCGGGCCTGGTCCTGCACCCCGAGCTTCTCCAGCCACGCCGTGGCCGCGGCACGGGCCGCGTCCTTGGCCACGCCCCGCCGCCGCAGGCCGAACGCCGCGTTGTCCCGCAGGTCGAGGTGGGGGAACAGGGTGGGCCGCTGCAGCACGACGCCGGTCGGGCGCTCGTCCGGTGCCACGAAGACGCCGGCGCTCGGGTCGTCCACCACCCGGTCCCCGAGGCGCAACGTCCCCTCGTCCAACGGCGTCAGGCCCGCCAGGACCCGGAGCAGGGTGCTCTTGCCGGCGCCGTTCTCGCCGAGCACCCCGACCACCTCGCCGGGCTCGACCTGCAGGTCCAGCTCGGCCGTGAAGCCCCCACGGGCGACGCGCCCGCGAGCGCGATCATGCCGAGCCGCCCACGAGGCGGTCCCGGAGGAGGACGAGCACGAGCAGGGAGACGAACAGCAGCACCACGGACAGGGCCAGGGCGGCCTCCCGGTCGGTCTGCAACGCGGTGTAGACGGCGAGGGGCAGGGTGCGGGTCCGGCCTTCGACGTTGCCCGCGAACGTGATGGTCGCGCCGAACTCGCCCAAGGCCCGGGCGAACGCCAGGGCCGCCCCGGCGGCCAGTTGCGGGGCGAGGAGGGGGACGGTCACCCGCCAGAAGGTGGTGGCCCGACTGGCGCCGAGGGTGCGGGCCGCCTCCTCGTAACCCGGATCCAGGGAGCGGAGGCCGGACTCGACGGTGATGACGAGGAACGGCAGGGCGACGAAGGTGGCCGCCAGGATCGCTCCCGCAGTGGTGAAGGGCAGCGTGATGCCGAACCACTGGTCGAGGTACTGGCCCACGAGGCCCCGGCGGCCGAGGGCGAAGAGCAGGGCGACACCGCCGACGACCGGTGGCAGGACCATGGGGAGCAGGACCAGGGCCCGGACCAGGGCCCGGCCCCGGAACCGGACCCGGGCCAGCAGCCACGCCAGCGGCACGCCGAGGACGGCGGCCAGCACGGTGGCGCTCACCGCGACCACCAGCGAGAGCCGGAGGGCGGCGGTCGCCGCCGGCTCGGTGAGCAGGTCACCGAGGTCGCCCCACGGCGTCCGCTGCAGCAACCCGACGAGCGGCAGCGCCAGGAACACGGCGGCGATCGCGCCGAGCACCGGCAGCAGCCCGCCGGACCCGACCCCTCGTCTTGGGGCTCTGGCAGCGGGTCGGCCGGTCATCACCGGCCGACCCGGTGCCAGAACGGGGGGATCACGGAGCGGGCGCGAACCCAGCGGCTTCGAGGATGGCCTGCCCCTCCGACCCGGTGACGAAGTCGACGAACGCCGTGGCGGCCTCACTGTCCTCGACGGCCACGATCGGGTAATCGGTCGTGATCACCACGTCGTCGGGCAGCGGGACGGCCTCGACGGCGTCGGAGGCGAGGTCGTCGGTGACGTAGATGACCCCGGCGTCGATCTCGTCGGCTTCCAGCTTGGTGAGCACAGCGCCCACATTCTCCTCGTCGGAGTCGATCTGGGGGTCGATGCCCAGCGCCTCGAACATCGACCGGGCCACGACGCCGCACGGGACCTCCGGGGCGCAGACGGCGAGCACGACGCTGTTGTCCTCCAGGTCCTCGGGGGCGGTGACGGTGTCGTTGCCCACCGGGTGGGCCAGGACACCGGTGTTGGCGGCGAACAGGACGGGTTCGCCCGTCACCTCGCCGGAGTCGACCGCGGTGGCCATGGTGGCCTCGTCGGCGGTGGCCAGCACCCCGGCGGGGGCACCCTCGGCCACCTGACCGGCGAGCGTGCTGCTGCTGTCGAAGGTCAGGACGACGTCGATGTCGGGGTTGGCGTCCTCGAAGGCGGCCTCGATCTCGGTGAACGCGTTCGTCAGGGACGTGGCGCCGAGCACGAGCAGCTCGCTCGACTCGCCCCGCCGCCGCCGCCGTCATCCGACGACGACTCGCCGTCGTCGGAGCAGGCGCCTGCGCCGAGCGCCAGCGCGCCGATGAGGAACAGGGACAGGGATCGCTTCATGGCTTCTCGGGTATCTCGATGACGACGTTGGTGGCTTTGACCGAGGCCACGGCGACCACCCCGGGCTCGAGGCCGAGCTCGTCGGCGGCCTCGCGGCTCATCAACGACACGACCCGGAACGGGCCGGCCTGGATGTCGACCTGGGCCATCACGCCGTCGCGCACCACGCGGGTGACCAGCCCGGTGAGGCGGTTGCGGGCCGATGCCCCGGCGATGACGCCCGGCTCAGGGGCCTCGGCCAGCTCGGTGGCCAGGCGGGCCAGGTCCGCGGCGTCGACCAGCCGGTGCCCGCCCTCGGTGCGGCGGGTGGCCAGGCGGCCGTCGTCGGCCCAGCGGCGCACCGTGTCCACGCTCACCCCGAGCAGCGATGCGGCCTCTCCCATGCGGAAATCGTGCATTTGCGGGTTTTATAGCAGCTATTCCCGATCTCAGCGGTTCGGGACCATCGGCCCTGTCAGTTGTATAGTTCTTTAGTAAAGGATTAGACGTCTGGCAGAACGAGAGGAAGACCGATGAGCGACACGAGTGGGCAACAGCGAGGCGGATCGGGCGGCGGCACGGCCCTCGCCCTTACGGCCGTGGGCGTGGTCGTCGCCCTGGTCCTGGGCTTCACCGCGGTGATCATGGCCAGTGGCGACGACACCGAGATCGCCGCCGGCGGGGGAGCGGGCGGCGTCGAGACCGTCGACGTGACCCTGACCGAGTTCGCCGTCGACCCGCCCACCCTGGAGGTCCCCGCCGGGACCGAGGTGGTCGTGAACGTGACCAACGACGGGACGATGGCCCACGATCTCAAGCTCAACGGTGAGGTCGGCACCGAGATGATCGACCCGGGCCAGACCGTCGAGGGCATCAGCCTCGGTGTGATCGAGGCCCCGACCTCGGCCTGGTGCACCGTCCCCGGCCATCGCGAGGCCGGCATGGAGATGACCATCACGGTGCCGGGGACGCCACTGGCCGGCGGGGACACCGCGGCCGCGGCGACCGACGACAGCGCGGTGATCGACCCCGAGGCGATGCCCGCGGCGGACTGGGAGCCCTTCGACCCGACGCTGGCGCCGGCCCCGGGAGCCACCCACCACCGCATCACCCTCCATGCCGTCGAGGCGGAGGTCGAGGTGGCGCCGGGGGTCACCCAGCAGGCCTGGACCTTCGTCGAGGGCGAGGGCGCCGACCAGACGCCACCCCGGATGGGCGGGCCGGTCCTGCGGGGCCACGTCGGTGACCTCTTCACCGTCACGCTGGTGAACGACGGCGAGATCGGGCACTCCATCGACTTCCACGCCAGCCGGGTGGCCTGGGACGACGAGATGCGCACCATCGAGCCGGGCGAGAGCCTGCGCTACCAGTACCGGGCCGAGTACGCCGGGGCCTTCATGTACCACTGCGGGACGGCGCCGGCCCTGCACCACATCGGCAACGGGATGTACGGCGCGATCATCATCGACCCGCCGGACCTGGCGCCGGTCGACCACGAGTTCGTGATGATCCAGTCCGAGCTCTACCTCGGCCCCCAAGGCCAGCCCGGTGACCTCGAGGCCATGACCAACGAGGACTTCGACGCCGTGGTCTTCAACGGCTACTGGAACCAGTACAAGTTCCACCCGATCCGGGTCGAGGCCGACGAGCGGATCCGGGTCTGGGTCATCGACGACGGTCCCTCGGAGAACTCCGCCTTCCACATCGTGGGCACGATCTTCGACACGGTCTGGAAGGAGGGGACCTATGACCTCCAGCCCGATGCCCGACGGGGCGGGTCCCAGGTCCTCGACCTGCAGCCGGCCCAGGGCGGGTTCGTCGAGTTCAGCTTCGCCGAAGAGGGCTTCTACCCCATCGTGACCCACAAGTTCGCCAACGTCGGCAAGGGCGCCCTCGGCCTCTTCCAGGCCGGCGACGTCGAGCTCCCGACCGGTGGTGGGGGCCACTGAGTCGGTGCCCCCGCCTCCGGCCCGGGCGCCGGAGGCGGGGGCTCGGCTGGTAGACGTGGGGGCGTGCAGACCGCCGATGCGCTGACCGAGGCCTGCGGGGTCGACCCCGGGGTCGCCTGTCGGAACGTCTATGAGTGGACCGAGAACGAGACCCTCGCGGACCTCGCCGAGTGGATGGTCGACAAGCCCCTGCGCATCGCGTGCATCCTGCTGGTGGCGTGGATCTCGACCCGGATCGCCCGCCGGTCATCCGCCACTCGGCCCGCCGACTGGTGGCCAGCACCCAGGATGGCGCCCTCGGCCGGGTGAGCCAGACGGCCGTGGTCGGGGCCGCCATCCCGGATCCGGCCCGGGCCCATGCCCGCATGGAGGCACTCCAGAACGTGCTCGGCAGCGTGGTGAGCACGATCATCTGGGTCATCGCCGCCCTCGTGGCGCTCGGGGAGCTGGGCATCAACCTCGCCCCCCTGATCGCCGGGGCGGGCATCGCCGGCGTGGCCCTCGGCTTCGGCGCCCAGCAGATGGTGCGCGACTACCTGTCCGGGGTGTTCATCGTCTCCGAGGACCAGTTCGGACCGGGCGACAACATCGTCCTCCAAGAGGTCAGCGGCACGGTGGAGTCCGTCTCCCTCCGCGCCACCAAGCTGCGGGACGTCGACGGCGTCCTGTGGACGGTGGCCAACGGCGAGATCCTGCAGGTGGGCAACGCCAGCAAGGGCTGGTCCCGGTCCAAGCTCGACGTGGCCGTGGCCTACGGCTCGGACCTCCGTCAGGCCATGGACGTCATCCAGGCTGCGGCCGACGAGCTCCGGGACGACGAGGGCTGGCGCCACGAGTTCCTCGACCCACCCGAGATGTGGGGCGTCCAGCAGCTGGCCGCCGACGGAGTGACCATCCGCCTCGTGGTCAAGGTCCGGCCCGGCCGACAGTACGCCGTGACCCGTGAGCTCCAGCTCCGCATCAAGGAGGCGTTGGAGGCCTCGGGCATCGACACGCCGCCGCCGACCGGTGCTCTCTGGATGCCGCCGCCCGACACCACCCCGCCCGCCGCGCCGGCGCCCGACTGAGCGGGGCGACCTCGTTCCTCAGTCGGGTGACGGGGGGGCGAGGGTGACGCTCACCGAGAAGGTGTCGTCCTCCTCGGTGAGCAGTTCGACGGCCTTGCCGGCATCGCGGACGTCATCGGCGGCCGCGGTGAGGGCGGCGAGGCGCTCGGGGGTGTCCCGCACGGTGACCGAGGCCACGTCGGCCCGCAACGAGGTCCCGGCCTCGGTCTTGGCCTTGCGGATCTCGGACAGGACGGCGCTGGCCACCTCGGTGACGAGGGGGTCGCCCCCGCCGGCGTCCATCACCACATCGGTCGGGTCGGGCCAGGCCGCCCGGTGCACCGAGCCCTCCTGCCACCAGGACCACGCCTCTTCGGTGGCGTAGGGCACGATCGGGGCCAGCAGGCGCAGGAGCACGCCGAGGGCCTCCTCGAGCGCGGCCCGGGCCGACGCCGACGCGGCGTCACCCTGGTTGCCGTAGGCCCGGCCCTTGACCAGCTCGACGTGGTCGTCACAGAACCACCAGAAGAAGGACTCGGTGCGCTCCAGGGCCCGGGCGTAGTCGTAGCCCTCGAAGGCGGAGGTGGCCTGGTCGACGAGCGTGGCCAGGCGGGCCAGCATCGCTCGGTCGACGGGGTGCTCGATGCGGGCGTCCTCGGGCGGGGGCGTGTCGCCCAGCTTGAGCACGAACTTGCTGACGTTCAGCACCTTGATGGCCAGGCGACGGCCGACCTTCATCTGGCCCTCGTCGAAGGCGGTGTCGGTGCCGGGACGGCCGTCGGCCGCCCAGTAGCGGACGGCGTCGGAGCCGAACTGCTCCAGGAGGGCCATCGGGGTGACCACGTTGCCCTTGGACTTGGACATCTTCTTGCGGTCCGGGTCCAGGATCCAGCCCGAGAGCGCGGCGTGGCGCCACGGGGCGGTGCCGTGCTCGAAGTGGGCCCGCACCACCGTGGAGAACAGCCAGGTCCGGATGATGTCGTGGGCCTGGGGGCGCAGGTCCATCGGGAAGACCCGCTGGAACAGGTCGTCGTCGTCGACCCAGCCGCTGGCGATCTGGGGCGTCAGCGACGACGTCGCCCAGGTGTCCATGATGTCGGCCTCGCCGACGAAGCCGCCCGGCCGGCCCCGCTGGGCCTCCTCGAAACCGGGGGGCACGTCGGAGGTGGGGTCGACGGGCAGGCTGGCCTCGTCGGGCACGAGCACGGTGTCGAAGTCGGTCTGGCCGTCGGCGCCCACGCCGTACCAGACCGGGATGGGCACGCCGAAGTAGCGCTGGCGGCTGATGAGCCAGTCGCCGTTGAGGCCCTCGATCCAGTCCTCGAAGCGGGCCCGCATGAAGCCGGGGTGCCAGTCGAACTCCCGACCCCGGGCGATGAGCGCCTCCTGGAGCTCGTCCTCCCGGCCCCCGTTGCGGATGTACCACTGGCGGGAGGTGACGATCTCGAGGGGCTTGTCGCCCTTCTCGTAGAACTTCACCGGGTGGGTGATCTTGCGGGGCTCGCCCCGCAGGGCCCCGGCCTCGCCCAGCAGCTCGACGATGCGCTCCTTGGCGCTGAACAGCGTCTTGCCCGCCAGCTCGCCGGCGTAGAGGGCGGCCGCGTCCGGGCTGAAGCCGTGGGGGGCGTCGGCCACGAGCCGGCCGTCCCGACCGACCACGGAACGGACCGGGAGGTCCAGCTCCCGCCACCAGGTGACGTCGGTGGTGTCGCCGAAGGTGCAGATCATGGCGATGCCGGTCCCCTTCTCGGGGTCGGCCAGGCGGTGGGCCTTGACCGGCACCGACACCCCGAACAGCGGGGTCCGGACCTCGGTCTCGAACAGCGGCTGGTAGCGCTCGTCGTCGGGATGGGCCACGAGGGCCACGCACGCGGGGATGAGCTCGGGGCGGGTGGTGTCGATGACGACGGGGTCGGCCCCGTCCCGGGCGAAGGCGATCTGGTGGTAGGCCCCGGGCTGGTCCCGGTCCTCCAGCTCGGCCTGGGAGACGGCCATCTCGAAGCGGACGTCCCAGAGCGTGGGGGCCTCGGACTGGTAGGCCTCGCCCCGGGCCAGGTTGCGCAGGAAGCCCCGCTGGCTGGTGCGGCGGGACTGGTCGTTGATCGTCTCGTAGGTCTGGGTCCAGTCCACCGACAGCCCGAGGTGGCGGAAGAGGTGCTCGAAGGCCTGCTCGTCCTCGGCGGTGAGGCCGAAGCAGAGCTCGATGAAGTTGCCCCGGGAGCAGCGCACGAGGTCGTCACGGCGGTTGCTCTTCGGCGGCTCGACGGGCGGCTGGAAGTCGGGGTCGTAGTGCAGCGTCGGGTCACAGCGCACGCCGTAGAAGTTCTCGACCCGCCGCTCGGTGGGCACCCCGTTGTCGTCCCAGCCCATGGGGTAGAAGACCTCACGGCCCCGCATCCGCTGGTAGCGGGCGATGGTGTCGGTGTGGGTGTAGGAGAACACGTGACCCACGTGGAGGGAGCCGCTGACCGTCGGCGGGGGGGTGTCGATGGAGTACACCTCGTCCCGGGTCTTGGTCCGGTCGAAGCGGTAGGTGCCCTGGTCCTCCCAGGCGGCACCCCACTTGGCCTCGAGGCCCTCGAGGGACGGCTTGTCGGGGACGGACCGGGCGGGGCTCATGATCTGCCAAAGCTACCGGCGGGCGTCGCGCCGCCCGTAGACGAAACGTCCCCGGCACGGACCGGGCGCCTCGGTACGGTCTGGCCCGTGCTCTCGCTGTTCGACACCGCCCGGGGCCAGGTGCGCCCCGTCGAGTTCCGTGTACCCGGCCAGGCGACCATGTACGTCTGCGGGCCCACGGTCTACGGCCCGCCCCACCTCGGCCACGGGCGGTTCAGCCTGGTGTTCGACATCCTGCGCCGCTACCTCGAGTGGACCGGGGTCGAGGTCACCTACGTCTCCAACATCACCGACATCGACGACGCCATCATCAACAAGGGCCAGGCCGAGGGGCGGGACCCCGCCGATGTCGCCGTCGAGTTCGAGGCCGTCTGGTACGAGGGGATGGACCTGATCGGGGTGAAGCGCCCCGACCACGACCCCCACGCCACCGCCTACGTCGACCAGATGGTGGCGCTGATCACCGAGCTGGTCGAGGCCGACCGGGCCTATGAGACCAGCGACGGCGTCTACCTGTCGACCGAGGGCATCGAGGGCTACGGCACCTTGGCCCGCCAGTCCCTGGACTCGCTGCGCTCGGGCGCCCGGATCGAGGTGATCGACGAGAAGCGCTCGCCGCTGGACTTCGTGCTCTGGAAGAAGGCCAAGCCCGGCGAGCCGACGTGGGATTCGCCGTGGGGCCCGGGGCGACCGGGTTGGCACACCGAGTGCGTGGTCATGTCGCTCGAGTTGCTGGGCGAGGGCTTCGACATCCACGGCGGGGGCCAGGACCTCGCCTTCCCCCACCACGAGAACGAGTGGGCCCAGGCCAAGGCGCTCGGCAAGGACTTCGCCCACCACTGGGTGCACAACGGCTTCGTCGAGGTGGCCGGCGAGAAGATGTCCAAGTCCCTGGGCAACTACACCGACCTGCTCGACCTCGCCACCTCCGCCGACCCGCGGGCGTACCGCCTGCTGGTGCTCCAGGCCCACTACCGCTCGCCGGTCGAGGTCAACCGGGACACCGCCACCTCGGCGTCGGCCGCGCTGGAGCGGTTCGACGCCTTGGCCCGTCGGATGGTCGACGTGGCCGAGGCTCCGGCCGACGAAACCGAGCTGGACCGCTTCCGGGCCCTGATGGACGACGACCTGGACACCCCGGCGGTGGTGGCCCAGCTCTTCGGCCTGGCCACGGCGGCCAACACGGCGCTGGACGGTGGCGACCCGGCGACGGCGGCCACGGCCTGGGCCACCATCGGCGAGATCACCCGAGCGATCGGCATCGAGATCCGGGCCGCCGGCGGTGAGGTCCCCGAGGCGATCGCGGCCCTCGCCCGTCAGCGCGACGAGGCCCGGGCGGCCAAGGACTTCACCCGGGCCGACGAGTTGCGGGACGAGATCCGGGCCGAGGGCTACGAGGTCGAGGACACACCAGAGGGCACGAGGGTTCACCGGGCTTGATGCCGCCGTCAGGCAGCCGACAGGAAGCCCATGTTGGGTGGCTACCGCGCGCAGGTGGGCATGGCCTTCGAGGCCATCGCCGAGGGCCTCGCGCCGTACGTCGACAAGCGGATGGCCGCCCACCTCGACGGCGGTGACGACTGGATCCTGGTGGCCTCCACCAAGCTCGGCAAGCGTCCCGACATCGCGGTCTCCCTGAGCGATCCGCAGTTCCAGCTCGAGGTCATCACCCGCTTCTGGGGGCCCGTCTTCGCCAAGGACCTGGCCCCCGAGCTGCGGGAGGTGGTCAAGGAGCTGCTCCTGGCCCGCAACCACTGGGCCCACATGAGCGAGACCCAGCCGATGGACCTCGCCTTCGCCGAGCACGTGCACGAGCTGGCGCGGGACCTGCTGGAGGGCGTCGGCTCGCCGGTCGCCGCCCGGATCGACGACCTGCTCGACCGCCTGCGGTGGGAGGCGATCCAGGACGTCGCCGAGGCCGAGAACGTCGACGACAACACCGCGCTGATGATGCGCCTCGGCCGGCTCGAGGACGACCGCGCCGAGCTGGCCCGCCAGCTCGACAGCGCCCGCGAGCAGGCGGCCAGCCAGACGGGACGGACCCGGGCGGTGGCCCGCCAGCTGGCCGAGCTGCAGACCCAGTACGCCGCGGTCGCCGGCCTGAAGGAGCGCTACGACCGCCTGCAGGTGCAGCTGGAGGCCGCCGCCGGCACCGGCGACCCGGACCGGGTCGTGGCCCAACTGGAACACGCCCGCCGGGCCGCCGTCGCCCTCCGGGTGGAGTCCACCGACCTGCACGAGCAGCTGGCCGAGGCTCGCCGGCAGCTGGAGGACCCGGTCGGCACCGCGGTGGGCCAGCGGGTGATCTGGTTGATGGCGGCCCTGCTGGTCACCCTCAGCATGGTCATGGTCATGGTCACCACCTGGCTGTAGGCCCCGCGGGGTTTACGTCCGTTGTTACCCGCTGGTAACTTGTGGGGAGTTCCCCCGAGCTCCCCGAGGTGTCCCCCATGACCTTCTCCCTCGAACTCAACGAGGACCAGATCCAGCTGCAGAAGTGGGTCCACGACTTCGCCGAGAACGTCGTGCGCCCCGTCGCCGGCGAGTACGACCGCAAGGAGGAGACCCCGTGGCCGGTCATCGAAGAGGCGGCCAAGATCGGGCTCTACAGCTTCGACTTCTTCGCCAACGCCTTCGCGGACGAGACCGGCCTGACCATCCCGGTCATCATGGAGGAGCTCTTCTGGGGTGACGCCGGCATCGGCCTCTCCATCGTGGGCAGCGTGCTCGGCGTGGCCGGGATCATGGCCAACGGGACGCCCGAGCAGGTCATGGAGTGGGTGCCGCAGTGCTTCGGCACCCCCGAGAAGGTGACCCTCGGGGCCTTCTGTGTGTCCGAGCCCGACGCCGGCTCCGACGTCTCCTCCCTGCGCACCAAGGCCGTCTACGACGAGGCCAAGGACGAGTGGGTCCTCAACGGGACCAAGACCTGGATCACCAACGGCGGCATCGCCGACGTGCACGTCGTGGTCGCCACCGTGGACCCCACGCTCGGCTCCCGGGGCCAGGCCAGCTTCATCGTCCCGCCGGGGACCGAGGGCCTCACCCAGGGCACGAAGTTCTCCAAGATGGGCATCCGGGCCAGCCACACCGCCGAGGTCGTCCTCGACGACGTGCGGGTGCCGGGCTCGCTGCTGCTGGGCGGCAAGGAGAAGCTGGACGACCGGATGGCCAAGGCCCGCGAGGGCAAGAAGAGCGGCGGCCAGGCCGCCATGGCCACCTTCGAGGCCACCCGCCCGTCGGTGGGCGCCCAGGCCGTCGGCATCGCCCGCGCCGCCTATGAGTACGCCCTGGAGTACGCCAAGGAGCGCAAGCAGTTCGGCAAGCCGATCATCGAGAACCAGTCGATCGCCTTCATGCTCGCCGACATGAAGACCGAGCTGGACGCCGCCCGCCTCCTGGTCTGGCGGGCCGCCTGGATGGGCCGCACCGGCAAGACCTTCGAGGCCGCCGAGGGCTCGATGTCCAAGCTCAAGGCCGGCCGCACCGCGGTCTGGGTCACCGAGCGGGCCATCCAGATCCTGGGCGGCGCCGGCTACGTCGACGAGCACCCCGTCGAGCGCTGGCACCGGGACTCCAAGATCTACGACATCTTCGAGGGCACCGAGCAGATCCAGCAGCTGGTGATCGCCCGGGCCATCTCCGGCCCGAGCAGATCCAGCAGCTGGTGATCGCCCGGGCCATCTCCGGCATCCGCATCGAATAGTCGACGGCTCAGGCGGAGTCGCGGACGATCACCACGGGGGTCGGCATCGGGATGATGTCCGGTCCCGTGCCGGTGCTGAGGATCTGGTGCAGTGTGTCGGCGATCGAGGTCCCCAGTTCCCGCATGTCGACCGCAATGGTCGTGAGGCGCGGGGTGAAGAGCTCGGCCACGGGCAGGTCGTCACAGCCGATCACGGCGATGTCGTCGGGGACGCGGACTCCGGCGTCGAGGAGGGCACGGAGGGCGAGCAGCGCGTAGTCGTCGTTGTAGGCGAGGACGGCGTCCGGCGGTGACGCGGTCGGCGAGCGCGGCACCGACGACGGCGGCCACGTGGCTCTGGTCGAGCGGGCTCTCGACGATCGCTCAGGCCCACGCCGTGCTCGGCGGCCGTTTCTTCGGCGCCCGCTTGACGGCCGACGCGGAACCACTGGTACTCCGGGTCCGACGGCATGAGCCCCAGGACCGAGCGGTGCCCCCGTGTGGCGAGGTGCGTCATGGCCACCCGGGTGAGGGCCGTCTGGTCGAACACCACGGCGGGGGCGAACCCGAGCGGCCGGTCGCCGAACCCGATCACCGCCCGGGTGCCCGCGGAGCGCAGGCGGGCGACGAGCGCCGCGGAGAGCTGGTCACTGCTGGCAGTCAGGGCGATCGGCTGAAGACGGCCGAGCGTGGTCTCGAGGTCGGCCACGCCCTCGGCCGCCGGGTCGACCAGGGCGGTGTAGCCGAGCTCGCCCAGTCGGTGGGTCACCGTGGAGACCGCCAGGCTGAGCGAGAGGCTGAACGGCCAGGCCGGGAGGGCCATGAGGATCAGGTCGCTCAGGCCCGTGCGGAGCTGGCGGGCCGCGGCGTGCGGCGTGTAGCCGAGTTCGGTGGCCGCGGCGAGCACCCGGGCCCGGGTCTCGGCCGAGATGGGCTGACCGGGAGCGTCGTTGAGGACGTAGCTGACCGTCGCCCGCGACACGCCCGCCCGTTCGGCGACGTCCTGGCCGGTCACCCGCTGCACGCGTGGCATCTCCTGATCCTGCCGCACCGCACCCCTGTCCGTCTGCGTTGACACGTGTAAGTTACACGTTTAACCTTCGGCGCGGACCGAGCGAGCAGGGGGAACGATGGGACGGCACACGGCGAGGATCATCGTGACGGCGGCACTCGTCCTGGCCGCTGCCTGCACCGATGGCTCCAGCTCGACAGCAGAGGACACGGTGCCCGCCACGTCCGGCGCGACCGCAGAGCCGAGCCAGGGGGTCACCGACAGCGAGGTGGCGATCGGCGTGGCGTGGATCGACGCCCAGGACATCCTCGACCAGTTCGGCGTCGACATCGGCGTCTACCCGGTGGAGGACCTGTTCCAGGCCCTGGCCGAGGGGGTCAACGCCCGGGGCGGGGTGGCCGACCGTGACCTCCGGGTCGTGACCAGCACGTTCCTGCCCACCGTGACCGAGGAGACCGATCGGGTGTGCGCCGAGCTGCTGCAGGACGAGGAGGTCTTCGTCGTGGCCGGGACGCTGCTGGCCGACCAGCCGCTGTGTGTCACCGAGCTCCACGGTCAGCCCTACGTCGGGGCGTTCGGCGAGACCCCCGAGATCCAGGAGCGGTCCGCGGGTCGGTTCTTCGCCGTCGAGCTCGACTTCGCCGGCTACACGCTCGCCTCCGTGCAGGAGATGATCGACGCCGGTGACCTCGACGGCCGCGAGGTGGGCCTGTACTCAGACGCCAATGACCTCGAGCGCGCCGTCGTCGAGGACATCCGGGCCGCGCTCGACGACGCCGGCATCTCGGTGGTGTCACAGGTCGAAGGGCCAGGCCTGAACGAGGATCCCGTCGCGGCCGACGCCGCGGTCGACGTCGCGATCGAACGCATGCGGGCTGACGGCGCGGACCTCGTTCTGACCCCGTCGACGCCGATCGCCATCCTGCGGGGCGTCGAGCGCACCGGCTGGGAGGTCGACGTGGCGCTCACGAACGGCCAGATCACCAGCTTCGGGGAGGCGGACGTGGCGGTGGGCCCCGAGGTGTTGGAGCGCACCATCGTCGTGTCGGTCGACTCGCCCACGGCGGACGAGGCGCGGGCCGACGAGGGCGTGCAGGCCTGCGTGGCCGACTACGACGCCGCCTTCCCCGACGATCCCCTGGACCTCGACAACGACGATGTCGCCACGAACGTGGCCATGGCCTGCCGGACGTGGGACCTCAACCTGCAGATCCTCGAGGCCGCGGGTCCAGTACTGGATGTCGCGTCGTTCGTCGCCGCCGCCGAGGGCCTCGGCAGCTTCGCTCTCCCGCTCTCACCGGATGCGTCGCTGGCCCCCGACAAGCACTCGGCCACCTCGACGATCCGTCGTTACGTGTTCGACCCCGCGGCGGGGCACTGGGTACGAGACGGCGACGCCATCCCCGTCGAATCTTGAGGGGTCAGGGAGGCCCGCCGGGCAGGGTCCACGCGGCGGTCCGGTGGATCGCCCGGGATGAGGACCCGACCAGGATCTCGTAGGGGCCGGGGGCGGCGTGCCACGACCGGCGACCGGTGTCCCAGTGCGCGAACGAGCGCTCGTCGAGCTCGAGGGACACGGTGGTGGTCTCGCCCGGGTCCAGGGCGATCTTGGCGAAGGCCTTCAGCTCGCGATCGGGCCGGGCGACGGGGGCGTCGAGGGGCCGCACGTAGAGCTGGACGACCTCGTCGCCCGGGCGGTCGCCCGTGTTGCTGACCTCGACGGAGACCGACGACCGCGGCGGGGTCGTCGGCCCGGCCTCGGAGGGTCAGCTCGCCGTACGCGAAGGTCGTGAAGGACAGGCCGTGGCCGAAGCACCACCGCGGGTCGACCCCGTTGCTGTCGTAGTGGCGGTAGCCCACGAAGAGGCCCTCGGCGTACTCGACGCGCGCCGTCCCGGCCCGGGAAGTGGGCATGGGCCGGGGCATCCTCGATCCGTCGGGGATAGGTCGTGGTCAGGCGTCCGGAGGCGTCGGCATCGCCGAACAGCACGGCGGCGAGCGCGGTGCCCGTCTCCTGGCCGAGGTAGGACAGCTGGACGACGGCGGCGACGTCGTCGGCCCAGTCCATGGTGACGGGTGACGCGGTGTTGACGACGACGATCGTGCGGGGGTTGGCGGCGGCCACCCGATCGGATGAGCGTCGACCTGCTCGGGCGGCAGGTCCATGGAGGCGGCGTCGAGGCCCTCGGTCTCGGCGTCGTCCCGGCCCACGACGACGATGGCGACGTCGGCGGCGGCCGCGGCCTGGACGGCCCGTTCGACCGCATCGGGCTGGGTCGGGCCGGCGGACCTCGACCGTCAGGCCGGCGATGGCGATCGGCCCCTCGGCGGCGGCGGCGTCGAGCTCGGCGATCACCGCGTAGGTGGCGCCGGCGACGAGGTCGACCTCGACCTCGACCGGCGTGGTGAACAGCCCGAGGATGCCCGGCGCCCGGACGAGGCGCCGTCGGAGTCGGCCACCAGCTCGCCGTCGAGGAAGAGGCGGGCCGGGCCGACGCCGGACACCGACAGGGTCCACGAGCCGGACACGTCCGGGGTGAGTGAGGCGGTCATGCGGGCCGAGAAGGCGCCGGCGGCCACGCCCGGGGCCGGGTCGCCGATCCAGATCGCGGTGGTCTCGCGCAGGGTCTCGCGTGCGCAGCGGGCGGGCCCGCGAGGTCGCCGGCGGCGAAGTAGTCGAGGGCCCGACCGGTCCCGGCCGATGGGGCGCCGATCGGGGGATCGACGCGCGCCCGGCTCGGAAGGTGACGCGGTCCTCGCCCGGCCCGCTCGGTGATCCCCTGGAACGGGCGTGATCACGTACGGCGGGTTCACCTGGGCGCTGCCGCCGCCCTGGAACTCGGGTCGGTCGGCCCGCCAGCCGATGACCGCGATGCCGCGGCGCGGCCGTCGGCGTCGAGCGGGAGCACGCCGTCGTTGGCGAGCAGCACGATCGCCTCGGTGGCCGCGTCGACGGGCGACGTCCGTCGGCGGCCGTCGCCCGCGTGGCCGGGCGCTCGTGACGGCTGCGGTGCGTTCGATCAGGGTCGAGCACCCGCTGCGGCGGCCTGTTCGACCGTCGGCTGGTGACGGTCGCCCGCCTCGACGGCGGCAGCCAGGTGGTGGCCGAGGCACATGCGGCCGGCCCCGGCATCTCCAGGTCGAGCCCGGCGGCGAGCGCGGCCGGGCTGTGGGTGCCGAACCAGTCGGACATGACCACGCCGTCGAAGCCCCACTCGTCCGCGCAGCAGGTCGGTCAGGAGGCCGGGGTGCTCGCTGCAGTAGCTGCCGTCGACGCGGTTGTAGGCGGCCATGACCGCCCACACGCCCGCCCGGCGCACGGCGGCCTCGAAGGGCAGCGAGGTAGATCTCGCGCCGCGTGCGCTCGTCGACGACGACGTCGATCTCCATGCGGTCGGTCTCCTGGTCGTTGCACGACGAAGTGCTTGACCGCGCAGCCGACGCCCCGGCTCTGGACGCCGTCGATGTAGCGCCACGGCGATCTCGGCGGTCAGGTACGGGTCCTCGGAGTAGCACTCGAAGTTCCGGCCGCCGAGGGGGTGACGGTGGATGTTCACCGTCGGGGCCAGCAGCACGCTGGCGCCCTCGATCCCGGGCCTCGTCGCCGAGCAGGCGGCCGACCCGGCCGATCAGCTCGCGGTTCCAGGTCGCGGCCGAGCGCGGTGCCGCACGGCAGCGACGTCGACGTCGACCCCGTGAACTGCGTGCCCCGCGCCCCGCTCGGGCCGTCGGTGACGCCCAGGCCAGGCGAGGCCGAGCCGGTCGACGCCGGCGGTGTGCCACATGTCGACACCCGCGGTGAGCGTGGCCTGCTCGTCGAAGGTGAGGTCGGCGGCGCTCATCGGTTCGCCAGCCCGTCGAGGAAGCCGGTCAGGGCTGCCCACCACGCCTCCGGGGTCTCGAGCTGCGGGTTGTGGGCGGCGCCCTCCAGGAGGGCGAAGGACGCACCGGGGATCTCGTCGGCCATGGCCTGTGAGCCCTCGACGAAGCCCGGCATGTCGTGTTCGCCGACGATCACCAGGACCGGGACGTCGAGGGCCGCGAGCGCCGGCAGACGATCGGGCCGCCTTCGGCAGTTCGGCCGACATCGCCTGGGCCATGGTCGAGCGACGAGGCGAGGACCTTGGCCTGGAGCCAGTCGACGTAGCCGGGCCGTTCCGCGTAGAGGCGCCGGACCGACTCGGGCGAGCCGGGCGGCGGCTTGCGCAGGAGGCGGGCGAACGCGTTCACCCTGAGCGGCCCGCAGCCCGAGCCTCATGACGAACATCGTGACTGCCATCGACGAACCACTCGGCGGGCCCGCCACGGTGTCCATGAGCACCAGCCCGTCGAGTCGGTCGGGGTGGTCGATGGCGAAGGCCTGTCCGATCATGCCGCCCATGGAGTGGCCGAGGAGCACGAACCGGTCCCAGCCGAGATCGTCCACCAACGCCAGCAGGTCGGCCTCGAACAGCCCGACGGTGTAGTCCTCGGTGCGGGGCGGGTGGTCACTGGCGCCGTGGCCACGGAGGTCCGGGGCCACGACGTGCCAGCCCCGCTCGGCCAGCCGCTCCCACCAGTCGCCGAAGTCCTCCTTGGCCCCCGTGAACCCGTGGACCATGAGCAGGGGACGGCCCCCGACGCCGGCCTCGGCGATCTCGAGGTCGACGTCACCGGTCCGGACCGTCGGATGGCGACGTCGGCGGCGGGCACGGGCATCGAGGTCTCCCTGGGGTGGTGACGGCGGCGGGCGGTCTGAGGTTAAACGTGTAAGTTCCGACGTGTCAACGCCGTTCGGGGCCATCTCGGGCACCACACCGACGAGCGCCGGCGGCTCAGGGGGGGCAGATCCGGGAGGGCCGGCCGAAGCGGACCTCGACCCCGGGGGACCACTGGATGATCGGCTCGCGGTCGGGTGGCGGCAGGCCCGCCGAGGTCAGCAGCTGGCCGTCGAGCTCGACGAGCCGGGCCTCCTGGAGAGGCCAGGGTCCGTGCTCCGCCCGGGCGTGGCGCAGGCCCGAAGGGGAGCGCGGAAGGCGGCCCATCGGGCCGTGAGGACGTGGTCCAGGTCGGTCAGGCTCTCCGGGTCACGGGGTGCTCCCGGCGCCACGACGATCCGGTCATGGACCCGGCGAACCTCACTGAGCTCCATGACCGGGCGACGGTTGAGTCCGGCGGCGCCACCCGCTTCACGTTCGATCGCCAGGTCGCTCGGAGGGGGAGCGGGCCAGGAGCCATCCCGCCAGCAGCGTCACCGCCGCGACCGCGGGGCTGAGCCGCAGCCCCAACACGGCCCGTCCTCCCACCGTGAACGCCTCGTCGAAGCCGGCGAGAGCCATGCCGGCCAGGCCCACGACCGCCAGGGCCGAACCCGCCGCCCGGGTCGCCACGTGCCCGGCGGCACGGGCGTCGCCGACCACCGCTCGACAGGGCGCGAACACCGCGACGAGGCCGGTCGAGCACGACGGTCGAGACGGCCAAGGTCAGGGCCTTCTGGAGCCACCAGGCCCCCGTTCCCACCTCGACCACCGGCAGACCGAGGGCGAGCAGGGCGGCGCCGGTGGCCATGAACGCGGTCAGGTGCCAGAGGAACACGGTGAGCACGACGACGTTGACCACGATGGTGGCCCGCCACACCCGGGGCCGCTGCAGCCAGGTCGCCGAGGGGTCGCCGCACGGCCAGCAGGAGGGCCGCCTGGGCCACGCCGAGCACGAGGACGCACACCGTCGGCGGGCTCATGTTGGAGATGCGTTGCCCCGGCAGGCCGATCATGCTGACCGGGTACGGCCCGACCGTCGTCAGCGCGATGAGGACGGCCAGGGCGAGGGTGGCGAACGTCAAGGCCCGGCGAGGCGTCACCGAGTCGAAGCGACCCTCCGCGTAGGCGAAGCCGAGGCCCTGGGCGAAGAGGAAGACCGCCAGGTAGTTCACGACCGCCGCCCCGGCCAGCCAGTCGTTGAGCCGCAGGCCGTCGAGGAGCACTACCAGTACAGCCAGCACGGCGAGGGACAGCGCGCGGTCGCGCCCGCTGGGCCCGCAGCTGCAGCGGTGCCGCCAGCACGATCAGGACGAACACGGCAAGGAACCACAGCGGCTGGGCCGCGATGCGGGTGATGTCCCGCACCAGGTCCGACGGGTCAGCCCGTCGCTCGAGCCAGGCGGCCAGCAGGAGCCAAACGCCCACGAACACCATGGTCGGCCGCAGCAGCCGGTCCGCCCGGCGGGCCAGGAAGCCACCGGCGTCGGCGTGACCGTCCGCGCCGGCACGTAGCGATCGCAGGTTGGCGAACCCCCCGACCAGGAAGAAGACGGGCATCACCTGGAACGCCCACGTCACGGGCCGCAGCCAGGCCAGGGCCGAGAGGGCGTTGGTCCCCTGCCGCTCACCGTCGACCTCCACCACCGTGGCGATCATCCAGTGACCAAGGACGACCGCCAGGATGCTGGCCGCCCGCAGGAAGTCGACCACCCGATCCCGATCCTCCGGCGTCGCCGCCACCAGTCCGTCCAGACTGGTGGGCTCGGTCCGGCGGTGGCCTGAAGAGGACACGGGCTGGTCGGTCAACGCGACGGTGACTGCCCGAATGGCGTCCGTTGGTCGGTGGCCCGCGCCAAAGCCGCGGTCACGTCGACCAAAGGGACGGCTCCGGGACGAGAGGCCCGTCCAGCGCCTGAGCCTTGTGCACAGAACGCGACGCTACGCACGGTGACGGAGCCGGACAGGGATCGCGCCGGTGCGCCGCTGGCTCCCAAGAATTCTTCGGACATGCGGGCGGCGGGAAACCGAGGCGGGTGGGAGGTGTGGGCGGGTCGGTCCGGAGAACGTCTGGCCCGATGGGGCCGCACGGTCGTCGTATGTCACGCTCGGTGGTAATGGCCTGGCAATGACGGCCGTTTCGGGGGGTCTCGAGGCAATACCTTGCGGAATCGGCAAGGTATTGCCTCGAGACGAGTACCGGCGGACACGCTCGGTGACATCCGGCCTCGTTTCACGACGAGCGGACGTCGAGCCCTCCGGGAGGACCCGCCCCGGCACCCCCTACGTGCCATTGGTTCGCCGCCCCGCCGACGACTGCGACCCCGGAGCGAGGGTCGACGGGGCAGACGAGGTCAGCACTGAGCACATCGAACCTGCAGGGCCCGGAGCGCACACGAGCCCCTTGACAAGAAGATATCTTCCTATAAAGTCGACGGCATGCGGAGGAAGCCCGGACAGCTGCTCGACCTCGAGGCCCAGATCCTGGCCGTGGCCGTCGACCAGCTCGTCGCCGGCGACCCGCCGGAGATCCATGGGTTCGCGCTGGCCAAGCGCCTCGCCGACCGCGACGACTCCAAGAAGCTCACCGCCCACGGCACGCTCTACAAGGCCCTCGCCCGCCTCGAGGACGCCGGCCTCCTGAGCTCGCGCTGGGAGGACCACGAGCCGGCGGAAGAAGCCGGCCGCCCGCGTCGACGGCTCTACCGCGTCACCAGCGCCGGTCAGGCCGCGCTCGCGGTGCACGGCGAAGCGTCCGTCGAACGTTCGCCCGTGATCAACCGCAGCATCGAGCCGGCATGACCCCGCTCGGTGACCGGGCGGCCACGGCCTGGACGACGTTCTACACGCGGGGCCTCCCCGACGAGACGGCTGAGCGGCGTCGCGAGGAGATCGCCTCGGACCTGTTCGAGCACGCTCATGAGGCGGGGCCCACCCCCGCCCAACAGACAGAAGTCCTCGGTCGGGTGCTGTGGGGCATCCCCGCCGACCTGTCCTGGCGGCGGGCCGCCCGAGCACCGCGTGAGCGGCGCCTCGTGACAGGAGAAGCCATGACCCTGCGAAAGATCACCTTCGGCGCCTTCGCCGTCTACGCGTTGTTCAACCTCTGGGCGGGCGTCGGCATAATCGGCGGCGGCTACTGGCCGTGGGGGCTGTCCCTCCTGGTCGCGTCGGCGCTCATCGTCATCGCCCTCCGCCAGCGCGATGACGCCCCCCGCCGCTCGACGATCCTCCTCATCGTCGCCCCGGCGCTGACCGCGCTGACCCTCTACTGGATGATCCCGATCTTCGGGCCCGTCTGGTTGCTCCTCAGCTGGATGGCCTACGCCACCGAGCCCGGCCGCCGCGACCCCGTCCCGGTCGCAGCCACCTGATCCCACAGCACCTGGGCGCCCGTCTGCCGGTTCGCAAGGACTGGTGGCCGGGCGCCCGCTGTGCGTCAGCCTCAGGTGAGGACGACGGTTTCGAGCACCTTGGCCTCTGGTCGGCCCGACAGTCCGGGCGAGTTCTCGGGCACTGCCCAGACCGCCTCGGTCAGGAACCCCAGGAAGCCCTGCGCCTCCTCGACGGTGTCGAACTCGAGGTCGACCACGACGTAGGCCGGGTCGTCGACCGGCCGCCGGATGTGCTCCGACCGGACGCCGGCCGATCGCCTCGCCTCGGCGAAGCTCGCGAAGGCTGCGGTCCAGGTCGAGAACTCCGTGACGGCGTGCTCGATGTGCAAGCTGGCCATGGGTACCTCCGTCGTCAGGACTGCCGCGGACCGTAGGTCGGACCGTCCGCCGCGTCCAGGGCCACGTCACGTGGGTAAACGCCGCGGCCGAGGTCCGAAACAGCCGGACCTGCCTGTCCGGATCGCCGGGCACCAGACCGGCCCCGGTTCTCCGACCCGGGGCCGCTGGTTAGGGTCGCCGGATGCCCGTGGACCCGATCGTGGCCCAGCGGCTGTGGGCCCAGCCGGAGGTGTCCGGCCTCAACCGGCTGCCGATGCGCCCACCGCTCGTGCCCTACCCGGACCTGGACCAGGCCCGCACCCACGATCCGACGCACTCGCCGTGGTGGCGCTCGCTGGACGGGGACTGGCGCTTCCTGCTCGTCAACCGGCCCGAGTCCGCCCCTGAGGGCTGGCACCAGCCCCGCCACGACGACCACAGGTGGCGCACCCTCACCGTCCCCGGCTGCTGGACCCGTCAGGACGTCGGGGACCCGCCGCAGTACACGAACGTCCAGATGCCCTTCGCCGGCGAGCTCCCCGAGCCCCCGGTCGACAACCCGACCGGCCTCTACCGCACCGAGTTCGCCGTCCCCGGACCGTGGAAGGACCGCCGGGTGGTCCTGCAGGTCGGCGGGGCCGAGAGCGTGGTCCTGCTCTGGCTGAACGGCACCTTCCTCGGCATGAGCAAGGACTCCCGCCTCGCCGCCGAGTTCGACCTGAGCCCCCACCTCGTCGACCGCACCAACGTCCTCGCCGCCATGGTCGTGCGCTGGTCCGATGCCACCTGGATCGAGGACCAGGACCACTGGTTCCACGCCGGTCTCCACCGCTCGGTCACCCTTCACTCGACCGAGGCCACCCACCTGGCCGACGTGGCCGTCACCGTCGGCCTCGAGGAGGACCACAGCACCGGCGCCCTCGCCGTCGACATCCGGCTCGGCGGCCCGCCGGTGCCCGACGGCTGGACCGTCGAAGCCCGGCTGGAGACCGCGACCGACCAGCCGGTCATCGAGCCGCTGACCGCCGAGGTCACCGCCTTCCGCAGCGACACCTACGCCGACCGGATGATCGGCGCCCACGTGTGGCGGGGACCCGTGGCCCACCTCGAGGCGACGGTGCCCGACATCCGCCCGTGGTCGACCGAGGTGCCCCAGCGCTACCGCCTCGTGGTCAGCCTGCGGGACGACACCGGCGCGGTCCGAGAGGCCACCGCCCAATGGATCGGGTTCCGCTCGGTCGAGATCCGGGACCGGGACCTCCTCCTCAACGGCGAGCGCGTCCTCATCCGGGGCGTCAACCGCCATGACCACCACCCCGACACCGGCAAGACCCTGACCCGGGAGGACATGGAGCGCGACGTCGTGCTCATGAAGCGGTTCGGCTTCAACGCCGTGCGCTGCGCCCACTACCCCAACGACCCCGCGTTCCTCGACCTCTGCGACGAGTACGGGCTGTGGGTCATCGACGAGGCCAACGTCGAGAGCCACGCCCGTCAGGTGGCCCTCGCCCAGGACCCCCGCTACCACCTCGCCATCCTCGAGCGGGTGGCGCGCATGGTGCAGCGGGACCGGAACCACCCCAGCGTCATCGCCTGGTCCCTCGGCAACGAGTCGGGTCACGGCGCCGGCCACGACGCCGCGGCGGCCTGGGTGCGCCACACCGACCCCAGCCGCTTCCTCCACTACGAGGGCGCGATCATGCACGGCTGGCAGACCGAGCCGGGCGTGGGCGCCGCGGTGACCGACGTGGTCTGCCCCATGTACCCCGAGATCGCCGACATCGTGGCCTGGGCCGAGCGGGGTGAGGACCGTCGGCCCATGATCCTGTGCGAGTACCAGCACGCCATGGGCAACAGCAACGGCTCGCTGGCGGACTACTGGGCCGCCTTCGAGTCGACCCCCGGCCTACAGGGTGGCTTCATCTGGGACTGGATCGACCAGGGCCTGACCTGGCTCGACGGCGAGGGCCGGCCCTACTTCGCGTACGGCGGGGCGTTCGGCGACGAGCCCAACGACGCCGACTTCTGCGGCAACGGGATGGTCGGCGCCGACCGGGTGCCGCATCCCGCCTGCCACGAGCACGCCAAGCTGGCCGAGGTGGTCCGGGTCGATGCCGTCGACCTCCACGAGGGCCGCTTCCGCCTCCACAACCGGCGGACGTTCACCGGTCTCAACGACATCGATGCCGCCTGGGTCCTCACCGTCGACGGCCGGCCGGTGGACGACGGCCGACTGCTGCTGCCCGCCGTGCCCCCGCTCGGCCACGCCGACGTCGAGGTCCCCCTCGAACGCCCGGCGACCCTCGGCCAGGGGCAGCGCTGCCATCTCACCTTGAGCTTCACCCTGGGCGAGGGCCACGCCTGGGCGCCCCGGGGCTTCGAGGTCGCCTGGGCCCAGTTCGAGATCCCTTGGGTGGCCGCCCAGCCCGCTCCGACGGTCACCGCTCGCCCGGTGCGCATCGCCGTCGACGTCGACCAGGGCACCGTTTCGGCCGGCGACCTGCTGGTCACCAGCCCGACCGCGTCCCTCTGGCGGGCCCCGACCCAGAACGACGGCATCCGGGTCGGCGACATGGCCGAGCTCTCGGGCGGTGTCCGGCGCCGCTGGCTGCGCTGGGGCCTGGACCGCCTGGCCACCGAGCTGGTCAGCTCGGTGCCCCGAGACGAGGGCGCCCACCCCTCCCTCACGGTGCATCGCCGCCTGGCCGGCGTCGACCCCGAGGTGCGCATCGAGCACCGGCAGGTGGCGATGCTGGTCGACGGCACGCTCGTCTTCGACGAGGAGATCCGCATCCCCGAGGCCCTCGACGACCTGCCCCGGGTCGGGATCACCTTCACCGCGGCGGCCGGCCTCGAGCACCTCACCTGGGTCGGCCTCGGTCCCCACGAGACCTATCCCGATCGCAAGGTCGGGGCCCGGTTCGGACGGTGGACGAGCACGGTCACCGACCAGTACGTGCCGTACCTCCTGCCCCAGGAGCACGGCGCCCACCAGGACGTCCGCCGGTTCACGCTCACCGACGAGGACGGGCGGGGACTCGCGGTCTCCGCCGACGAGCCCTTCTCGTTCTCCGCCTCCCACTTCTCGGCCGAGGACCTCGGCACGGCGGCGACGACCGCCGACCTCCACGCCCGCGACGAGGTCATCGTCCACCTCGACGTGGCCCTCCGTGGCCTGGGCACCGGGGCCTGCGGGCCCGACACCCTCCCGGAGCACCGGGTCGGCGGGGGCACCTACCGCTGGCGCTGGACCCTCACCCCCATCTGATGGCCACCGCATGTCGCGGTGGACCGCACTTCCACCGACCAGAACGGGCTGCGGGTCAGGGACCCCGGACGCCTCGCAGGCCGGCCCAGGCCAGCTCGGCCACCTGACGGCCCAGCTCGTCGGGGTCCTTACGGAGGTCGTCGGCCAGCCAGCCCCGGCTGGCCCCCTCGGCCAGGCCGACCAGGCCGTGGGCCAGAAGGGCCTGGTGGGCGGGGTCGATGCCCTCCACGTCGATGAGGGAGGCGATGGCCGAGGCGATGGAGGCCTCGGTGGCCGCGGCCTGACGGGCGAACTCGGGGTCCCGCCGGGTGTCGCCGCCGAAGAGGACCTGGAACGCGTCCTGGTCCTGGGCCACGAAGCGGAAGTAGGCCCCGAAGCCGGCCTCGACCTGCTCCCTCGGCCCCGGCGCCCCCGCCGCAGCCTTGGCGATGGTCTCCTCGAGCCGGCCCCCGACGTCGTCGAGGACCTCCCGGTAGAGGTCCCGCTTGGAGGCGAAGTGCTGGTAGAGGACCGGCTTGGTCACCCCGGCGGCCTCCGCGATGTCGTTCATGGCCGTGGGGTGGAAGCCGCGTTCAGCGAAGACGGTCCGGGCCGTGTCCAGCAACTGGCGGCGACGGCGGGCCGCGGGCAGTCGGGGCGTCGACGTGCCCATCAGAGACCCTTCTCCACGTCGTCGCGCTCGGCAGCCCGAACGGCGTAGTTGAAGACGATGGACGGGGCCAGGATCAACGAGCCGGCCACCATGCAGGCCACGATGAGGGACACGATCCGGTCGGTGTAGCCGATGACCAGGCCGAGGAAGAACAGCACGATGGCGGCCAAGAACAGGCCGTAGCCGGTCGACAGGCCGAGGCGGACCCACTTGGCGATGCGGGCCCGGCGCTCGCGTACGGGATCGGTCACGGCAGCCAGCCTGCCCGATCCAGCAGCGTCCGCAGCGCTTCGGTCTGGGCCTCGAGGGAGAGGTGGTCCGAGGCCACCGCCCGGTTGTGGGCCAGCACCGCGGGGTCCGGGGCGGCCAGCCAGGCCGCCAGGGGTCCGGGGTCGTCGGCCGGCAGCCACCGGAACCCCAGGGCCCGCAGCTCGTCGGCCACCGGATAGTCCCCGACGACGGCCTGGCGGTCATGGAGCGCGGCCTCGACCGGCGGGTTCCCGAACCCCTCCCAGGTGGAGGGGAACAGGACGGCGTCAGCGGCGGCGTAGAGGTCGGACCGTCCGGTCCACGAGCGATGGATCACCCGGCAGCGGGCCCCGGCGAGCAGGCGGTCCAGGGTCGGCCCGTAGTCCTCCTCGGCGCCACCGGGCAGCCAGTAGGTGCCGCCCACCGCGGCGCACAGTTCGAGGGCGGCGGGGACGTTCTTGCGCTCGATGGCCCGGACGGGGTGGACCAGCAGCGGCTCGTCGTCGGCCACGCCCAGCGCGGCGCGGGTCCCGTCCCGATCACCGGCCGGGGGATCGGTGGCGAAGCCGTTGTAGATGGTCACCGCCTCGATGCCGCGATCGGCCATCTCGGCGCGGGTCCGCTGGTTGATGCACACGTGGCGCCAGGCGGGATCGTCAGGGGGCAGCTCGGTGAGGTGGGCGAAGCGCTCGCGCTGCCATGGCGGATCGTGGTGGTGCAGGATCGCCGGACGCCCCGCCAGCACCTCGGCGGTGACCCGGGCGGCGGGCAGGTTGAGCGGGATGGTGCAGAGGTTCTCGACCACGACGAGGTCGGCCTCGGCCAGCGCCGTCGTGAGGGCCTCGACGTCGGGCGGCTCCTCGGCGCCGATGGCCAGGCCGGGGACCAGTCGGTCGACCGGTCCCTCGCCCGCCACGGTCGTCACGGTGAAGCCGAGCGACGCCAGCGAGTGGCCCCAGGCCTCGGCCACGATCGAGACGCCGTCGGTGCCGCCGAGGCGGAACGAGACGAGGGCGCAGGTCGGCATGATGGGACGCGTGACGGTACCGGCGGAGGGCGACCCGCTCGAAGGCGAGCGGGTTCCGGTCGCCGCGGGGGGCCTCCGCGAGGCGGTGGTCGCGATGCTCTCCAGTCATTGGCGGGACGGGGGCTACACCGTTCCCCACAGCTCGGTCTACCCCTGGCAGTGGCTGTGGGACTCGTGCTTCCACGCCCTCCTCTGGGCCGAGTTGGGCGACGAGGACCGGGCGGTGGCCGAGCTGGCCAACCTGCTGGCCGGCCAGGACGAGCTGGGCTTCGTCCCCCACATGACCTACCACGGCGATCCGGGGGCGGGTGCCGCCTTCTGGGGCCGGACCGGCTCGTCGTCGATCACCCAGCCCCCGCTCTATGGCCACGCCGTCGCCGAGCTCGTGCGCCGGGGGATCACCGTGCCGGAGGTCGTGGTCGACCGGGCCGCGTCCGGCCTGGGGTTCCTGTTGGCCCACCGGGCCCGCACGGTTGACGGCCTGATCACCGTCGTGCACCCCTGGGAGACCGGCTGCGACGACAGCCCTCGCTGGGACGGCTGGTGCCCGGGGGGCTACGAGCCGGCCCGCTTCCGGCAGGTCAAGGGCGAGCTGTTGGCCACCGTCGAGCGGGCCGAGAGCGGGGCCCCGCTGGCCAACCCCGCCTTCGCCGTGGCGTCGGCGGGCTTCAACGCGCTGGTCGCCTGGAACGCCCTCGAGCTGGCGACGGTGGTCGACGACGAGCGCCTCGTCGCCGCGGCCACCGAACTGGCCGAGGCGCTCGACCGGCGCTGGGACCCCGACCGGGTGACCTGGACCGACGACGGTCCCCACGCCTCGGGTCGCGTGCGGACGGCTCGACGCGCTCCTGGTGGGTCTCGTGGCCCCGCGCCCCGAGGCCTTCACGGCGCTCGCAGACCCCCGGGGGCTCGGCGGCGCCTACGGGCCCGCCGGTACCGATCGCCGGGAGCCGACCCACGATCCCGACGCCTACTGGCGGGGACCGGTCTGGCCCCAGCTCACCTACCTGCTGCAGCGAGCCGCCCTTGCGGCGGGCGACCCCGTGGCCGAGACCCTCGCCGAGGGCCTCCGGGCCGGGGCGACCACCTCGGGCCTGGCGGAGTACTGGAACCCCGACACCGGGGCGGCCGGCGGCGCCGTGCCCCAGTCCTGGGCGGGCCTGGCGCTCCTGGTCTGAGGCGGGCTCAGGCGTCGACGAGGACGCGGTCACCTTGGTCGGCGTCGCCGTCGGGCGTCGACCCCACCCCGTTCTCGAACTCGGGCTCGGGGAGGCCGTGGCCCCCTTCCACGTCGAGGTGGGGCAGGATCCGGTCCAGCCAGCCCGGCAGCCACCAGTTGGCGTCGCCGAGCAGGCGCATCGTGGCCGGCACCAGGATCACCCGGACGATGGTGGCGTCGACCAGGACGGCGGTGGCCAGTCCGAGGCCGATCATCTTGATGATCGGGTCGCCACCGAGCACGAAGCCCAGGAAGACACAGATCATGATGAGGGCGGCCGAGGTGATGACCCGGGCCGTCGAGGCGATGCCGGAGATGACGCTGCCGGTGTTGTCGCCGGTCTGCAGGTACTCCTCTCGGACCCGGGACAGGAGGAAGACCTCGTAGTCCATCGAGAGCCCGAAGAGGATGGCGAACATCATCATCGGGACGAAGGCGACGATCGGGACCGTGTCCTCGAGGCCCACGAGGGACTTGCCCCAGCCCCACTGGAAGACGGCGACGATCACGCCGTAGGCCGCCCCGATCGACAGCAGGTTCATCAGGGCCGCCTTGAGCGGGACCAGCACCGAGCGGAAGACCAGCATCAGCAGGAGGAAGGACAGGCCGACCACGGCGCCGATGAACCACGGCAGGCGATTGGCGATCTGGTCGGACATGTCCACGAACGTCGCGGTCAGGCCGCCGACGTGCACCGGGGTGTCGACGGTCGGCAGCACGTCGTCGCGCAGGTGGTGGATGAGCTGGGAGGTGCCCTCCTGCTGGGGGCCGGTGCCGGGGATGACCGTGACGATCGCCGCGTCGCCGCCGGGGGCGACCCGGGGCGGGGCGACGAAGAGCACGTTCGGCTCGTCGGCCACGGCCTCGGTGACCGCGGCCAGCACCGCCTCGTCGCCGGACTCGACGGCGAGCAGGAGCGGGCCGTTGACCCCGGGACCGTACGCCTCGGCGGTGATGTCGAAGGCCTGGCGCTGGGTCGAGTCCTCGGCCGCGTTGCCGGCGTCGGTCTGGCCGAAGCGGATCGACAGGAGCGGCGCGGCGAGCAGGAGCAGGAAGGCGAGGCTGGCCACCAGGAAGGGCCAGGGCCGGCGGGCGACGGCAGCGCCCCAGCGGGACCAGACCGAGATGGTGTCGGCCCGGTCGGTCCGGGTCCGGAAGACCCGGAACCGGTCGATGCCGTGCCCGGCGAAGCCGAGGAGGGCGGGCAGCAGGGTGATGGTGGCCACGACCATGACGGCCACGACGAGGGCGGCGCCCATGCCCATCAGGGTGACCACGGGGATGCCGGAGATGGCCAGCCCGAGGATGGCGATGACCACGGTGCCGCCGGCGATGATCACCGCCTGCCCGGCGGTGGCGGTCGCCCGGGCGGCGGACTCGGTCACCGTCATGCCCTCGTGGAGGTGCTCGCGGTGGCGGGTGACGACGAAGAGGGCGTAGTCGATGCCGACGCCGATGCCGATCATCGAGGCCAGGATCGGGGTGTTGCTGGGCACGTCGACGACGGCGGCGGCAAGGGTCAGCAGGAGCATGCTCAGCCCGAGGCCGAACAGGGCGATGGCCAGGGGCAGGCCCATGGCCAGGACCGAGCCGAAGGCGATCAGGAGGATGAACACCGCGGCGACGAGGCCGATGAGCTCCGCGGCCTGGGTCTCGGGCTGTTCGACGTACTGCGGGAGCTCGCCCCCGACCGCGACCTGGATGCCCCGTTCGGCGAGGGGCGCCCCCGCGTCGAGCAGCGCATCGAGATCGTCGAGGCCCAGCTCGGTCAGCTCGACGTCGTACTGGACCAGGGCCAGCACCGTGGTGCCGTCCGGGCTCGGCTGCAGGAGCGGGTCGCTCACCGAACCGACGTCGGACAGCCCCCGGACCTCCTCGACGACCGCGCTCACCGCCCGGGCGTCGGCCGGGTCCCTGATCCCGCCGTCGGGGGTGTGGAACACGAGCTGGGCGGAACCGCCCGCCGCGTCGGGGAACCGCTCCTGGAGCAGGTCGACCGCGGCCTGGGACTCGACGCCGGGCACCGTGAAGTCATCGGAGTACTCGCCCCCGACCCGGCCGGCGAGCACGCCGAGGGCGAGGAGGGCGGCCAGCCAGACCAGCAGGACACGCCACCGGTGGGTGACACACCAGCGGCCGAGACGGTGGAGGGCGAGGGCCATCCGACCATTGTGTCAGTGACTGACAAATGTCACGATGTGACATCCGTCATGATGGCGGAGGCGGGGGTCGACCGATGCCCTGGGGCAGACTGATCTCGGGGGTCCCCTTCGGATGAACAACCTGCGAGAGCGCAAGAAGGCCGATACGCGCGAAGCCATCCGCTCCGCGGCCGTCGAGCTCATCTGTGCCCACGGCTTCGACGCCACGACCATGGACGCCATCGCCGCGGCGGCCGACGTGTCGGTGCGGACGGTGTTCCGCTACTTCCCCACCAAGGAGGACCTGGTCTTCGCCGACGTCGACGCCGACCTCGAGGACCTCCGCACCCTGCTCGACGCCCGACCGGCCGACGAGCCGGTGATGGGCAGCGTCCGCGCCGTCGTCGAGGTCTTGGCCCTGCGGATGGACACCGGCCGGGACGCCGATGTCCGGCTCGCCCCCCTGCTGCACGACGAGCCCGCGCTCCGCCAGCGCTACCTCGGGGTCCTCGATCAGGTCGAGGAGACCATTGCCGACTGGGCTCGGCTGCGCCTCGGCTCCGGCCCCGGCGATCTCCGTCCCGGCCTGCTCGCCGCCTGCATGGTGTCGGTCCAGCGGGTGGTGACCGACGCGATGGTGGCCGGTGACCCCCGTCCCCTGGCGGACCTCATCCGTGAGGCCGTCGCCCTCATCGGCCGGGGCTTCGACCAGCTCGACGCCTGATCATCCGTTCTGGTTGCGCGATCGCGCGCCGGAGCGCGCGGAATCGCAACCAGAACGAGGTCAGAGGACGAGCTGGCGGCAGTCCTGGTCGGTCTCGAGGCGGCCACCGCAGGTCGCGCCGTAGTGCTCGGCCTCGGAGTTGGTCTCGGCCTCGGCGTAGAGGAGGTCGCAGTCGACCATGTCGCCCGCCGCGCACTGGTTCGCCAGCTCGTCGAGGAAGTCGTCACCGGTCGGCGGGGGCTCCTCAGGGATCCCCACGAGCACGTCGGCACAGAGCTGGTTGGTCCCCTGGTCGATGCGGGCCCCGCACGTCGCGCCGTAGGCCTCGTACAGCGAGCCCTCGGGCGAGCCCACGTACAGGTCGTCACAGGAGGACAGGTCCCCCTGATGGCAGTCCACGGCCAGGGCGTCCAGCTCGGGGTCGTCGCCCAGCACCCGTAGGGCGGCGGTGGAGTGCTCGAAGCCCGCGGCGCCGTCGCCCAGGGTGCTCGGGGGCGCCGAGGCCTCGGCGGGGGCCGCCTCGACCTCGGTCAGCAACCCCTGCAGGGCGGGGGCGCCGCTGCCGCCCCCGGCCTCCTGGTCCTCACCGCACGCGGCGCCGCCCAGGACCAGCAGGAGCGCAAGCGCGGCGGTCCCGGTGCGCACCGTCATCCGCCGGGGACGTTCTCGACCGCCTGGTAGCGGCGGCACGGCTGGGCCCGCAGGGCATGGCACGCCGGGCGCTCCGCCGGGACGTCGACGCCGGTGACCACCCCGACGGTCAGCGACGACGGGAAGTCCGACGAGCTGGCGACCAGGTTCGACTCACCGGCGGCATCGAGGGTGTCGAAGGCCCATCGGGTGCGGTTGCCGCCCGGGGTGTCGATGTACAGCCGCAGCTGGGAGCCGGCCCGGAAGATGTGGGCGAAGGGGAAGATGTCGACGGGCACCGAGACGAACTCGCCCTCGGGCAGCGGCTCGGCCGCGTCCTCGGTGTGGAGGGGCACCGGGTGCAGGTCGGTGGACGCCTCCTCGTCGAGCGCCCGGTGGCTGGCCCGCATCCAGCCGGACTGGATGTAGACCTCGCGGCCGTCGGGCGTCACCTCCGTCAGCGTCACTTCGAGATCGGTGTCCGGCGCGCTGCTCGCCACGAAGACGTCGGCCCGGGCCGAGCCGACCACGACCAGGTCATCCTCCAGGGGCGGAGTGAGCCAGGTGGCCACCTCCCCCTGCTGGGGGGAGGGCCAGCGGTAGTCCGGCTGGGCGGAGAAGTTCTCCTCGTCGGTCTGGTTCTCCTCGGAGAGGGTCCGCTGCTGACCCTGGTCCGGGTCCTGGGCGTACTCCGCGACCGAGCCGTCCTCACCGTCGGCGACGGCGGGCTCGTCGGGGCCGAGGGTGCCGTCGGGCTGGAAGAACCAGGTGGTGGGCTCGGCCTCCGGTGGGGGCCAGCTGGCGAAGGTCGACTCGGTCGTGCCGCCCGGGCCGCCCGGGTTGTCGGTGGCGGCGCCGTTCTCGAAGATCACGGTGAAGGGGTCGTCGGCCTCGAAGTCGGCCAGCGCCTCCTCGAAGGAGCTGTAGCCGGCGAAGCGGTCCGGCCCGAGCGGGACACCGGTGCCGAATATGGCGTCGATGGCTGGCGCCGCGCCCAGGCGAGCCGCCGGCGGGATCTCCGGGATGCGCTCGGCCACATAGAGGTCCAGGAACTCGGTGAGGACCTGGAGGTTCGGCAGGGTCAGGCCGTCACCGTGTGGTCCGTTGGTGAGCCGGACGTGGAGCTGGTCGGTCCCGGTGAAGCGCTCGAGCATGTTGGCGAAGTGCCCGCTGGTCTGCTCGTCCTGCCACTGGCCGGTCAGGAAGACCGGGACCTCGATGCGGTCGACCAAGCTGGCCGGGCTCACCGGGGCGAGGCGCTCCGCCTGGTAGTAGGGCTCGGCCTGGAGGCCGCCGACCAGGTCCAGGTTCTGGGAGCGCTGGCCCTGGTTGGCGTCGCAGGTCTCGTCGCCCTCGTCGATCTGCTGGATGACGTAGTCCTGGGAGTACGCCTCGGCCGAGTCGCTCACCCGCGTGGTCCACTCCGCGGCGAAGCCGCTGTTGAAGATGCCGCCGGGGTAGCCGATGCCGGCGTAGGCCTCGTCGATGACCGACATGGGGGCGATCCCCGCCAGGTGGGGCGGCTGGGTCGAGGCCACGAAGAGCTGGGTGATGCCCGGGTAGGAGATGCCCACCATGCCGACGTGGTCGTGGGCCACCCAGTCCTGGGCGGCGATGGCCTCGACCACGTCGTAGCCGTCGGCGATCATCGAACCCTCGAAGAAGGAGAGCGACCCACCCGAGCAGCCCTTACCCCGGACGTTGACCCCCACCGTGGCGTAGCCGAGCGCATCGGCCAGCTGCAGCTCGGGGGGCGAGCTGTAGGGGTTGGCCGGGTCATAGCCCGACATGTTGATGACGGTCGGGTACGGACCGTCGGCGGGGACGTCGTCACGGGGGACGCTCGGGAACCGGACCATCGCGGCCAGCGTCGTGCCGTCCCGCATCTCGATGTAGTTGATGCCCTCGACCAGCTCCTGGTCCTCGAAGAACGCGGTCTCGGGGTGGTCCTCCCGGTCCAGCACGGTGACCGGCTCACTGGCGGAGAGGTCCTCGCCCTCACCGCTGACGACCCGATAGCCGTCGCCGGGCGGCACCCGGCCGAAGAGGAGCAATCCCTCCTCGTCGACGGTGCCGCTCAGGGCGCGGGTGCCGAGCGGGGTGAACCAGGCCTCGACCGGCGTGCCCTCGGCGTCCACCAGGCCGAGCTCGGTGCCGGGCTCGGCCTCGCTCACCATCACGTACTCCACCCCGCCCTGCCGGCCGACGTCGAGGGGCGCGGCGTCCTCGAGTGAGACGGGTGCGGCCTCGTCATCGGCGCCCCCGGCACCGTCGTCGGAGGAGCAGGCCGCCGCGGTCAGGGCGAGGACGAGGGCGAGCGCGGCGAAGGTGAACGAGCGGTGACGGGACATCGGCGCAGCAGCGTAAACGCCGGGGCCGATCGGCCCCGAGCGGGCTACTGGCGGGAGTTGCGGGCCGAGCCCGTCATCGGCTCACCGTCGAGGCGGAACACGGCGCAGACCACGAGGCGGTCAGCGTCGGCCCACGACTCGGGTGATGGCCAGAGGGCGGCGATCTCGAGCACGGAGGCGGTCCAGGGCACGCCCACGAACGCGCTGAACCGGTCCCGGCAGGTCTCCTGGGCCACGGTGCGCAGGCGCCCGACCCCGGGGAAGCCGGCGTTCGGGCCGGCGGGCAGCTCGGTGCGGGCGAAGGCCTCGGCCTCGTGGGGGAGGCGGCAGGGGACGGCCCGGGTCTCGGTGATCTGGTTGACCTCCTGACCGGTGAAGGCGCCGGCGTCCTCGATGCACACCCCGGGGGTCAGGTCGATGACGGCCAACTCCCGTCCGGGCTCGTCGGGGGTGGTGGCGGGCACCGTCGTCGCGGTCGTCACCGGCGTCGTGGTGGTCGGCGTGGCCCGGTCGGCCAGCCATTCGGGCGGGTCGTCGTCCGAACAGGCGCCGAACACGAGAGCCCCGACGAGAGCGAGGAGCAGGAGGGAGCGGATGCGCATCAGTAGCTGGCGGGGAGGAGGTAGGCGAAGTTCTCGAAGAACCCGTAGAGCACGATCAGGAAGATCGGGAGGCCGATGAGGTAGGCCGGCCACCGGCGCCAGGCCCGGCCCACGACCCAGGCGGCGAGCCACACCATCGCGACGGCGAGGCCCCACACGACCGCGGGGGTCTTGGCGTGGTCCTGGCCGTCGATGTCCTCGGCGTCCTGGAGGCTCGCCGCCTGGCCGCTGTCGGGCAGGGGCACGAAGGGTGCGGCGGGATCCTGGAGGATGGCCGAGACCACGATGCGCTCGGCCGCGCTGTACTCCGGGTGGCAGGCCGAGAGCGTCAAGCGGTTGTCGAACTTGGTCTCGAGCACGTCGACCCGGTCGGGGGTGACGATCACGGTGTTGTTGTAGACGTAGGTGAACTGCGAGCCGTTGAAGTAGCTGATGATGATCTCGTCGCCCTCGCCGAGCTCGTCGATGCGGTTGAACGGGGCGCCGTAGGTCGTGCGGTGGCCCGCGATGGCGGCGTTGCCCTCCTGGCCGGGCAGGGGCGTGCCCTCGTAGTGGCCGGGGCCGCTGGACAGCACGTCGAGGCCGACGCCCTCGAAGAACATCTTGTCCACGCCGATGGACGGGATCTGGATCCGGCCGATCATCTCGGCCCCGGGGCGGGGCGTGGGGCACCCGCTGGGGCTGGCCCGGGCGCACGGGGCGGGGGTCGGGATGGTCCTGGTCGTACTGCTCGACCTGCTGGTCGAACTCGCTGCGGGCCTCGTCCTGGGCCTGGGCGGTGCGGATCCCCGTGCCCCACAGCTGGTAGGCCACGAAGAGCAGGATCAGGACGCCGGCGGTGATCATCACCCGGCCGATCGCGCCGAGGGTGCGCGCCAGCTTCACGGCCGGGAGGGTACAGACGCGCGCTGCGGGAGGCCGCCCGGGCAGCGCCCGGTAGCCTTTCGCGTGTCCCATGGCCCCCGTCGTCGCGCTCCGGGGTGCCGTCTCGCTGCTCGGACGCTTCCCCGCTCTCGCCGGTGTCGACCTCGACGTCGAGTCGGGCGAGGTCGTGTTGCTCCGAGGCCCGAACGGTGCCGGCAAGACCACCCTCCTGCGGGTGTGTGCCGGCCTCCTGCCGGTCACCAGCGGCAGGCCGTCGTGCTCGGGGTCGACCTGGTGGCCGACCGCCGGGCGGTGCGCCACCGGGTCGGCCTGGTCGGCCACGGCGGCGGGCTCTACGACGACCTCACCGTGGCCGAGAACGTGGCCTTCTGGGGCCGGGCCACCGGTGCGACCGACGACGACGTCAACGGCGCCCTCGCCCGCCTCGGCCTCGACGGGCGCCTGCGCGACCTGGCCGTCACCCGGTTGTCGGCCGGGCAGCGCCGCCGGACCTCGATCGCGGCGATGGTCGCCCGCCGCCCCGAGCTCTGGCTGCTCGACGAGCCCCACGCCAGCCTCGATGCGGACGGCCGCGACCTGATCGACACCCTGATCCGCGACTCGGTGGCCGCGGGGGCCACGGTCCTGCTGGCCAGCCACGAGGACGAACGGGCCGCGGCCGTCGCCACCCGGGTGGTCGAGGTCCGCGGCGGCACGACGGTGGCTCGGCCCGTGACGCCGGCCGAGGAGGCCCCTCGTGCTGGCTGACGCCCGCCTCGTCGCCGGCAAGGACCTGCGCATCGAGCGCCGGGCCCGGGTGGCCACGAACCAGGTGGCCCCGTTCGCCCTCCTGGTGCTCGTGCTCTTCGCCTTCGCCCTCGACCCCGACCGCGGCATCCTCGACCGGGCGACCGCGGGGCTCTACTGGGTCGCCGTGCTGCTGTCGACGGTGCTGGCCGTGCAGCGGGCGTACGCCCTCGAGGCCGCCGACGGCGTGCCCGACGCCCTGCGCCTGTCGGGCATCGACCCGGCGGCGGTGTTCCTGGGCAAGACCGCGGCCCTCGCCCTCGAGCTCCTGGTGCTGGAAGGACTGCTGCTGGTCGGCGTGGCGGTCCTCTACACCACCGAGTTGGCCGGTCCGGCGCTGCTGGCCGCGACCTGCCTGGCCGCGACCGTCGGACTGGCCGCCGCCGGTAGCCTCTACGGCGTCCTCGCCGCCGGCCTCCGGGTGAGGGAGACGCTCCTACCGCTGCTCCTGCTCCCGGTCGTGGCCCCGGTCCTCATCGGGGCCACTCGGGCCTTCGAAGCGGCGTTGGCCGGAGCCCCCGGCGACGGGTGGCCCTGGTGTGGCCTGCTGGCCATTTTCGCGGCGATCTACGTAGCGTTCGGGATGCTCGCCTTCGGGCCCCTCATGGAGGAACTGTGAACCAGACCACGACGGCGGTGACGGGGGCACCGGCCCACACCGGCTCGCGGGGCAGTCGCATCGTGGGGATCCTGGCCGCCGGTGGGGCGGTGGCGCTGCTCGTCTTCGCCCTCGTGCTCAGCCCGGCCGACCGGATCCAGGGCGAGGCCGTGCGCCTCATCTACCTGCACGTGCCCGCCGCCCTCGCCATGTACGGCGCGGTGATCCTGCTCGGCGTGGCCAGCGCCATGTGGCTGCGCCGCAAGACCCGGGGCTGGGATGTCCTGGGCGCCGCCGCCGCCGAGGTCGGCCTGGTGTTCACCGGCCTCACCCTGGTGACCGGGATGCTCTGGGGTCGTCCGACCTGGGGCGTCTACTGGGTGTGGGACGCCCGGCTCACCACCACGGCGATGCTGGCCATCCTGCTGGCCGGCTACCTGGCCCTGCGCCGGGTGCCGGCCTCAGAGGAGTCCCGGGCCCGCCGGGCCGCGGTCGCCGGCCTGCTCGTCGTGGTCGACCTGCCGCTCATCCACTACTCGGTGAACTGGTGGCGGACCCTGCACCAGGACGCCACCATCTCGACCACCGACGTGCAGATCGACGGCCTCATGCTGTTCACCCTCTTCCTGGGCATGGTCGTGGCCGGCCTGGTCCTCACCTGGCTGCTCATCCACCGCTTCCGGCTGGCGTGGCTGGAGGCCGAGGTCGACGAGGGCGGGCTCGACCGGGCCCTGGCCGAACGTCGGGCCGAGGCGGAGGTGTCGACATGATCAACGAGGGCTATGTCGTCGCCGGGTACGTGATCACCTTCCTCGGTCTCGGGGCCTACGCCGGGTGGATCCTGATCCGGGGTCGGCACCTGTCGGCCAAGGTCCCCGAGGAGCGCCGCCGGTGGATGTGACCTCGACCTCCAGCGACGAGATCGGCGACGCCCCGGAGCTGGATCTCACGCCCCGGACCGCCAAGCCCCGCGGCCGTCGGGGCCTGATCGCCTCGCTCGTGCTCGTCGCCGTCGTCGGGGCCCTCGCCTTCGTGGCGATCAAGGCCCTCGGGGAGGCCTCGCTGTTCTTCCTGAACGCCGACGAGGCCGTCGCCCAGCGCGAGGACCTCGGCACCGACCGCTTCCGCCTCCAGGGCACCGTGGTGGACGGCACCGTCGACGAGACGGCCGACGGGGTGGCCTTCGAGGTCGAGTACAACGACGTCACCGTCGACGTCGTGCACGAGGGGGACCCGCCCGAGCTCTTCCAGCCCGACATCCCGGTCGTGCTGGAGGGCAACTGGCAGGGTGAGGTGTTCGCGTCCGACCGGATCCTGGTGAAGCACTCCTCGGAGTACGAAGCCGAGAACCCGGATCGGATCGACGACGCCGACCAGGGTGGAGACAGCGACACCACCGACCCGTGAACCTCGCGCTCGGATCCGCCGGGGTCATGCTCGGGCTGTTGGGGGCCCTGGGGGGGGCGATCGCCGTCCTCACGGGCCTGCTGCGGGGGCGGCCGGCGCTGCTGCGCTCGGCGCCCGCCTACGGGTGGCTCGTGCTCGCCGGGGCGGTCCTGGCCACCGCCGCCATGGAGCGGGCCCTCATCACCCGGGACTTCACGGTGCTGTTCGTGGCCGAGAACGGCAGCAGCCGCACCCCGGCGCTGTACAACGTGGCCACCCTCTGGTCGGCGCTGGAGGGCTCGATCATCCTCTGGGCCCTGGTCCTGTCGGGCTACCTGGTGGCCGTCCTGCGCAAGTTCCGCGACCGGCTGAGCGACCCCCTGGTGGGCTGGGCCCTGGTCACGATCTTCCTCACCGCGGCCTTCTTCTTCGCCCTGATGGTGGGCCCGGCCGACCCGTTCCGCAGCTTCGACCCGCCGCTCGGCTTCGACGGCCCGGGGCCGAACCCGCTGCTGCAGAACCACATCCTCATGGCCTTCCACCCGCCGATGCTCTACCTCGGCTACGTCGGCTTCACGGTGCCGTTCGCCTTCGCCGTCGGCGCGCTGGCCACGGGCCGCGTCGGGCGAGGGGTGGCTGGTCGAGACGCGGCGCTGGACCCTGTTCGCCTGGGGCTTCCTGACCGTCGGCATCGTGCTCGGCGCCTGGTGGTCCTACGAGGTGCTGGGCTGGGGCGGCTACTGGGCCTGGGACCCGGTGGAGAACGCCTCGTTCCTGCCGTGGCTCACCGGGACGGCCTACCTGCACTCGGTGATGGTCCAGGAGCGCCGCGGCATGTTGCGGGTCTGGAACCTCTCGCTGCTCTGCGCGACGTTCGCGCTGACGATCCTGGGCACGTTCCTCACCCGGTCGGGCGTCCTCGACTCGGTCCACGCGTTCACCGAGTCCGGCATCGGCCCGGCGTTCCTCGTCTTCTTCGCGACGATCGTCGGGGTCAGCGTGGTCCTGATCGGCTGGCGGGGGGACCGGCTCCGTGCGCCCGGGCGCATCGATTCCCCCTGGTCCCGGGAGGGGGCCTTCTTCGGCAACAACCTGCTCTTCGCCGCGTTCGCCTTCGTCGTGCTCCTCGGCACGGTCTTCCCGCTGCTGGTCGAGGCGGTCAACGGCGACCGGATCTCGGTCGGGGTGCCCTACTTCGACCGCATGACCATGCCGATCGGCCTCGGCCTGCTGTTCCTCATGGCCGTGGCCCCCGTCCTGCCGTGGCGCAAGGCCAGCGGCGAGCTCCTGCGTCACCGCCTCTACTGGCCCGCCTGGGCCGGGACCCTCGCCCTCGTCGTGGCCGTCGCCCTCGGGGCCCGGGGCCTGGCGCCCCTGGTCGCCTTCGGGCTGGGCGGGCTCGCGGCCGGCTCGGCCGTGCGCCAGCTCGTGCTGGCCACCCGCCGCCACGGTCGTCGCGGCCTGATCGGGCGGGCCAACGGCGGCATGGTCGTGCACCTGGGGGTGGTCATCATCGCCGTGGCCTTCGCCGCGTCCCAGAGCTACGCCCACGTCGGCGAGTTCCGCCTGGCCGAAGGCCAGTCGGCCGAGGTCGGCGGGCACACGGTCACCTACCTGGGCATCGAGACGATCGAGCGGTCGGAGAAGACCGAGATCCGGGCCCGGGTCCAGGTGGATGACGACGGGGTCTTCACCCCGAGCCTCTCGGAGTTCCGCTTCGGCGGGCAGTCCATCGGCACCCCGTCGGTCCGGGTGTCCGCCGCCGACGACGTCTACCTGGCGCTCCAGGCCCTGCCCGAGGAGGGCAGCGACGAGGTCCTGCTCCGGGTCGTGGTCCAGCCCCTGATCCTGTGGCTCTGGGTCGGCGGGGCGGTGATGGCGCTGGGGACGGTGCTGGCCGCCTGGCCCGGCGAGCGCCGGCGACCGACCGACCCGACTTCAGCGGTCCTGGCCTCCGATGTCGCCGCCGGCGGCCCCCGGTCACCCGATCCCGAGCCGGATCCCGAGCCAGAGCCCGAGCGGGTCTGAGCATGGACGTCACCGAAGCCGTCGACCACCCGCCGCGTCGCCGCGGCATGGTGCTGGGCCTCGCCGTCCTGGTGGCGGTGCTCACGGTGGCCTTCGTCGCCGTCCTGGCCACCCGGGACCCGGCCCAGGACCGGGCGACCGAGAGCCCCCTGGTCGGTGAGCTGGCCCCGCCGCTGGCCGGCGAGCTGATCGCTCCGGCCGACTCGGTGGGCACCGCGTTCGACCTGGACCGGCTCCGGGGCCAGTGGGTGGTGGTCAACTTCTTCGCCACGTGGTGTGTGCCGTGCGTGGTGGAGCACCCCGAGCTGGTCGAGTTCAGCGAGCGCCACGCCGAGGTGGGTGACGCGTCGGTGGTCAGCGTCGTCTTCGACGACAGCGCCGAAGACGTCACCGCGTTCTTCGAGGAGAACGGCGGGGAGTGGCCCGTGCTCGACGGTGAGCGGGTCATCCTCGACTGGGCGGTCGCCGCGGTGCCTGAGTCCTTCCTGGTGTCCCCCGACGGGATCGTGGCCGCCAAGATCACGGGTGGGGTCACCGCCGACGGCCTCGACGAGCTCATCGGGCAGGTCTCCGGCGAGTGATGCGCCGTGCCTCCTGGTTGGTCATGGGCCTCGTGGTCCTCGTCGCCCTACTGGTCGGCCTGCAGCCCGACGACACGCCGCGCACCTCCGAGGACCGGATCTTCGCCCTGGCCGAGACCCTCAAGTGCCCGACGTGTCGCAGCCAGTCCGTGGCCGACTCCGAGGCGCCCAGCGCCAAGGCCATTCGGGCCGAGATCGCCCGACGCCTGGAAGCGGGGGAGTCCGAGGACGAGATCCGGGCCTACCTGGTCAGTCGCTTCGGCGAGGAGATCCTCCTGACCCCGTCCTCGTCGGGGGTGACCGCACTGGTGTGGGTCCTGCCCGTCATCGCGGTGGCCCTGGGCGCCGCCGGGCTCTACCTGGCGTTCCGGCGCTGGAAGGCGCGACCGTCGGTGGCCGCGTCCGATGACGACCGGCGCCGGGTGGCCGAAGCCCAGGCGGAAGGTCCGTGAGCCCACGCCCGACCGCGCCGGGACCGGCCGATCCCGACGCCTATGCCGCGCTCGAGGAGCAACGGGACTTCCTGTTGGGCTCCCTCGACGACCTGGAGCGGGAGAAGGCGGCAGGCGACATCGACGACGTCGACTACGAGGCCCTCAAGGACGACTACACCGCCCGGGCCGCGGCGGTTCTCCGGGCACTGGACGACGGCGGGGCCCGCTTCGCGTCGGCCCGCCGGCCGGGTTCCTGGCGCTTCGTCGCCCTCGTCGTCAGCGGGGTGCTCCTCGTGGCGGCCGGGGCCGGGTTCCTGCTGGCCCGCTCGTCGGGGACCCGGGCGGGCAACGAGTCGATCACCGGGGACATCCGCCTCGACACCCGTGAAGAGCTGGCCCGCTGCCTGGACCTGTTCAGCCAGCAGGAGGTCCTCGAAGCGGTGCAGTGCTACGACGCCGTGCTCGAGTCCGATCCCGAGAACGTCGAGGCCCTGACCTACCGGGGGTGGGCCCTCATCCAGTCGACCCTGGTCGACGAGGGGCTCACCTACCTGGAGCAGGCCATCGAGGTGGATCCCGCCTACCCCGACGCCCACGTGTTCCGGGCCATCACCCTGAGGAACCTGGATCGGCTCGACGAGGCCCGCGCCGAGCTGGCCGCCCTCGACGACCTGCAGCTCCCGGTGGCCATGGAGGGGCTGATCGCGGGCCTGCGGGAGGACCTGGCGGTCGACGGGGCCGCGACGATCCCGACGACCACCGCGGGCTGAGCCCCGGCGTCGGGTCGGTACCCCGCGCCCAGCACGGCCGAGGGCTAGGTTCGGCGCCATGAGCGACCCCTCCTCCGCCCCGCCGCCGCCTCCCTCGGGTGGCTTCGCCCCGCCGCCGCCGCCCGCAGGGGGGTTCGCCCCGCCGCCGCCTCCGCCCTCAGGGGGTTTCGCCCCGCCGCCCGCGCCGGGTGGCTACGCCGTGCCGATGGCGGGTGGTGTGCCCGGCGGTGGCCTGCAGCTCACGAGCAACGGCAAGCGCTTCGGGAGCTACCTCCTGGAGGGTCTGCTCGTCATCGTCACCCTGTTCATCGGCTGGTTCATCTGGTGGCTCATCGTGTGGGCCAAGGCCCAGACCCCGGCCAAGCAGCTGATGAAGATGCGGGTGGTCAAGATCGACGAGAACCGGCCCGCCACCTACGGCGAGATGGCGCTGCGAGAACTGGTCGGCAAGGTCCTGCTGGGCTGGTTCACCGGAGGGATCACCACCCTGGTCGGCGGCATCATGATCCTGGCCGACGACAAGGGCCATCAGGCCCTCTGGGACAAGATCGCCTCGACCACCGTCGTGGACGACCCCAACAACGTCTTCAACCTCTAGGCCGGCGTCGCGCTCAGGCGTCGGCCCGCTTCGGCGGGGGCAGGTAGGTGCCGCGGGTGAAGGTGGCGCCCTCGCGATCGAGGACCCAGGTGGAGCCCTTCTTGGCGTCGCGGTCGATCGCGTGCATGCCCTCGGCGATGAGCTCATCGATGAGGGCGGGGATCAGGTCGCCGTGGAAGCAGAGCACGGCGTGGTCGAGGTCGTCGGCCAGACGGCGCACCGGGGCGAGGGGCATCCCCTCCCACAGGGCGTTGTCCTCGACCACCGTGAGGCCCCGGGCCTCGGCGAGGGGCTCGACGGTCTGCACGCAGCGGACCGCGGGGCTGGACACGATCACCTCGATGCGGTGATCGGCGAGCAGATCGATGAGGCCCCGGGCCTGGGCGAAGCCCTTGTCGGTGAGGGGCCGGAGGCGGTCGTCGGGTCGCCAACCGTGGCGGCTGAGGGCGTCCGCGTGCCGGACGACGAGGAGGCTCACTGCTGATGCCTCTTCGCCTGACGGCTCATCGGCTTGCGGGCCTGTTCGGCCCGCCGATCGTCTACGACGCTCATCCGGCGCCCAGGGCCCGCAGGTCGCTGACCACCCGGGGGAGGGCGTCGAGGAAGGCGTCGACATCGGCGTCGGTCGTGGACCAACCGACCGACACCCGCAGCGAGCGGTGGGCGTCGACCCCCATCGCCTCGAGGACCGGTGAGGGCTCGAGGGCCTCGGAGGAACAGGCGCTGCCGGAGTGCACGGCGATCCCGGCGGCGTCGAGGCCGAGCAGGACGGCCTGGGGCTCGACGCCCTCGATGCCGAGGCAGACGAGGTGGGGGAGCCGGTCCACCGGGTCACCGTAGATCGGGATCCCGTCCACCCCGGCGACCCCGGCCAGCACCCGATCGGTGAGGCGGCGGGCCCGGTCGGCCTCGGTGGCCAGCCCCCCGTCCGCGAGGGCGGCGCAGGCCGCGGCGAACCCGGCCAGACCGGCGACGTTCTCGAGCCCGGCCCGCCGGGCCCGTTCCTGGTCGCCGCCGACCAGCAGGGGGTCGAGGCGCAGGCCGCGCCGCACCAGCAGGGCGCCCACGCCGGCCGGGCCGCCGAGCTTGTGGGCGCTGAGGCTCACGAGGTCGGCGCCCAGGGCGGCGAGATCGAGGGGGTCGTGGCCGTTGGCCTGGGCGGCGTCGACGTGGACCAGCACGTCGCGGTCGGCGCAGGCCTCGACGACCTCGGCCACGGGCTGGCGGGTGCCGACCTCGTGGTTGCCCGCCTGCACGTGCACCAGCGCGGTCTCGGGGCGGATCGCCGCGGCCACCCGCTCGGGGTCGACCCGGCCCCGGCCGTCGACGGGGACGACGCTCATCCTTCCGGCCCGCTCCACGGCCAAGCGCACGGCCGAGTGCTCGACCGCGGTCAGCACCTGGTGGGAGCCGCGGGACGCCACCCCGGCCACGGCGGTGGCGATGGCCTCGGTCCCGCTCCCGGTGAAGACCACCTCCCGGGGGCGGGCGCCGAAGGTGGCAGCGACCTGCTCACGGGCCTGTTCGACGGCGACCCGGACGGTCATGCCCTCCTGGTGGATGCGGCCGGGGTCTCCCACCAGGTCGAGGGCCGCGACCATGGCGTTCCGGGCCTCGGGTCGCAGCGGCGAGGTCGACGCGGTGATCCAGGTAGTGGCGCATCGACCGGCCGGCTCAGGGTGGCGGCGCGAAGGCGATGTCGTCGGTGATCCAGCTCGTGCGCACCGAGGGCCGTCACTCGGCGACGGCGGTGACGCAGACCTCGTCGCCGGTGGGTCGGGACGACTCGGTCACCGGCGAGGTGTCGCCGTAGAGAGCCCCGAGCATGCCCTTGACCATGCCCCGGTCCACGGCGCAGATGACCGGGTGCTCGACGGCGGCGCCGCCGAAGGGGCAGTTCTCGGACACGATGCGCAGCTCGTTGCCGTGCTTTTCGGCATGGGCCGCGAAGCCGTGGGCGGTCAGGGCGTCGGCCACGGCGTGCAGGGCGGTGCGGAAGGAGCGGGGGGCCTCGGTGCCCATGGCGCGGGCCATCGTCCGGCCGTACTCCTCGCCGACCTCCTCGGCCAGGGCCTGGGCCTGGCCGGGGGGCAGGGCCTCGAGGGCCCGACCCAGGAGGCTGACGAGGATGTCGTCGTGGCCCACGTTGATCTCGAGGCTCATCTCGGGCTCGGTGGCCCGGTAGCGCTTGGAGGGCCGACCCGCCCCGCCGCCGTCGGCCCGCTCGATGCCGACCTCGAGGTAGCCGCCGGCGGCCAGCTTGTCGAGGTGGTGGCGGGCCACGTTGGCGTGCAGCTCGAAGCGCTCGGCCACCTCCGACGCGGTCACGCCGTCGGGTCGCTCGTGGACGTGGAGGAAGATGTCCCGACGGGTCGGGTCGCCGAAGGCCGAGGCGATGGCGGTGACGGCCGACGCGAACTCGGTGGGCGACAGATCCACCCCGGTATTCTACCTACGCGCATAGGAGAAATTCAGGCGTCCGACGCGCAGAGGAGCAGTCCACCGCTGATGGCACCCACCAACGACGAGGTCCTGGAGGCGCTGCGCGCCGTCGAGGAGCCCCTGCTCGAGCAGAACCTGGTCGACCTCGGCCTGGTCGAGGCCACCGAGGTCAACCGCGGTGGGCGGATCGTGGTGAGCATCGCCGAGCCGGTCGAGGGCTACCCCTACGCCGACGAGCTGCGCCAGGCGATCAGCACCTCGGTCGGGGCCCTGTCGGGGGTCAAGGAGGTCCGGGTCGACACGCGGGTGCTCGACGACGACGGCCAGGAGCGACTCCGGCGCCAGTTGATCGGTGACCCCGAGGCCACCGCCGGCAGCCAGGAGAGCCACGGCCACGCCGAGGGCCGGGCCATCCCCTTCGCCGAGGTCGGCTCCGCCACGCGGGTCCTGCTCATCGCCTCGGGCAAGGGCGGCGTGGGCAAGTCCTCGGTGTCGGCCAACCTGGCCATCGCCCTCGCCCAGCGGGGCAAGCGGGTCGCCATCGTCGACGCCGACGTGTGGGGCTTCTCCATCCCCCGCATGTTGGGCGTGACCAAGCCGCCGGTCCTGATCGACCGCATGCTGGTGCCGCCCGAGGCCCACGGGGTGCGCTGCATCTCGATGGGGTTCTTCGCCGAGGAGGACACGCCGGTCATCTGGCGGGGTCCGATGCTGCACAAGGCCCTCGAGCAGTTCCTGACCGACGTCTACTGGGGCGAGCCCGACTTCCTGCTCGTGGACCTGCCCCCGGGCACCGGCGACATCGCCATCTCCCTCGCCGGCTTCCTGCCCCGGGCCGAGGTCTACATCGTCACCACCCCGCAGCCGGCCGCCCAGAAGGTGGCCCAGCGGGCGGCCTTCATGGCCGAGAAGGTCCGTCTCGAGGTGCGCGGCGTCATCGAGAACATGTCGTGGTTCACCGGCGACGACGGCCAGCGCTACGAGATCTTCGGTGACGGTGGCGGCCAGGAGCTGGCCGACCGCCTCGACGTCCCCCTCGTCGGCCAGGTCCCCCTGGTGCCCGACCTGCGCGAGGGCAGCGACACCGGCCACCCCATCGCCGCCGAGGCCCCCGACAGCGAAGCCGCCCAGGTCTTCCAGGCCATGGCCGCCAAGATCGACACCGAGCTCGCTCCGACGAAGCGCTACCACCCCGAGCTCAAGATCACCTGACCGTTCTGGCCTCACCGCCACCGAAACCGAGGCAACCACGGGGGCGTGGGGTCGGGCCGCTCGTCGTCGGGGGCACCCGAGCCGTTCTGAGCCCCCGAATCTCACAGGCGGTGACGGCTTGTGGTTCTGGCACCGGATCTACGGGCTATGACCCGAAGATCCGGTGCCAGATCGGGAGATCGGCCGACGCGACCATTCGGTCACGGAGGGTGGCGAAATGGCTGGAAGGGCACCGCGGACGCCGGCGGGAGCCAGGCCCCCATCGTTGCCGTCGTGTTCGTCCAGCCCGACGGCCGTGCACTCGGTCCGGGCGGTCACCGCAGCGAGTCGAGGATCTCCTCGATGTGGGTGACGGCGCCGAGGTGGCCTTCGCCGGGCCAGATGACCAGGGTCGCGCCGGGGAGGCGCTCGGCCAGGGCGTCGCTGTGGCGGCGGGGGACCATGGTGTCGGCGTCGCCCTGGAAGATCGTCAGCGGGCCGGTGTGGCCGGGCTCGACGCCCCAGGGCCGGGCGATCACCCGGTAGTCGTCCACGACACCCTTCGCGCCGTGCTGGAAGGCCCGGGTGAACAGGCGCATGGTCTCCGCCGGCGAGGCGTCCTGGGCCTCGACCACCTCCCGGTCGCTCTCGCTCAGCTCCTTCAGGAACGAGCCCATCGCCGCCTTCGGGCCCCGCTTGGCGAAGAAGGCGCTGCTGGCCAGCAGGAAGCGGGCCAACCGGGGGTGGTGGACAGCGAGGTCCAGGAACTGGCGGTCGGTCTTGGCGAAGTCGTTCGTCTCGGCCCAGACGCCCAGCTGGCCCATGCCGGCGACGACGGCGGTGGCCGTCACCCGATCACCGAGCGCCGCAGCGCAGGCCACTGCGAACGGGCCGCCGCCCGAGTAGCCCAGCACGGCGAAGCGGTCGACGCTCAAGGCGTCGGCGAGGGCGGCCACGCGCCCTGGGTAGTCGGCGACGCGGGCGAGCGGCGGACCGCCGGACTGCCCGATGCCCGGCCGGTCGGGAGCCAACACCCGCTGACCACGGGCCTGGGCGGGCTCGTCGGTCCAGCTCGAATCCGGCCCCGCAGGACGGGGTCCCGTGGAAGGCGAAGACGGGGGAACCGGACGGGTCGCCGTACTCGTAGAGCCCGACGACGGTGCCGTCGGGCAGGTCCACGGTGCGGTCCTCTACCGGTGGCGCGGTCACGGGTCATGTTCGCACGGCGGCCGGGTGCGGATCACGGGACCGTGCCTTCTAGCCTGACTCGGCACCCGCACAGGAGGACCCGTGGACGTTCGTATCGGCGTGACCTACAGCCCCAAGGAGCTCGAGGTGGAGCTCGGCGACGAGTCCGACCCCGAGAAGCTCAAGGCCGAGATCGACGCCGCCCTCGGTGGCAAGGGCGCCCTCTGGATGACCGACCGTCGTGGCCGTCAGGTGGCGGTGCCGGTCGACAAGATCGCCTACGTGGAGATCGGCAGCCCCGACGACGCCCACCGCATCGGCTTCGGGGCCTGATCGACCTCCTGGTCGCCCCCACGCCTCTGTGATGACCGCCGCGCCGGTCGATCTGCTCGAGCGGAAGCTGGTCTTCGTCACCGGCAAGGGTGGCGTCGGCAAGTCCACCATCGCCTCGGCGCTGGCCCTGGTCGCGGCCCGGCAGGGCAAGCGGACCCTGGCCTGTGAGTTCGACGCCAAGGGCAACCTGGCCGACTTCTTCTCGGCCGCGCCCACCGGGTGGGACCCCACCGAGGTCCAGCCCGACCTCTTCGCCATGTCCATGGACACCGAGGAGTCGCTCAAGGAGTACTTGCGGCTCCAGGTGAAGATCCCCCTGGTCGCCCGCATCGGACCCCTGGCCCGGACCCTCGACTTCGTCGCCAACGCCGCCCCCGGGGTCAAGGAGATCCTGACCGTCGGCAAGGTGGTGTGGGAGACCAAGGAGAAGCACTACGACCTCGTCGTGGTCGACGCCTCGGCCACCGGCCACGTGGTCGCGCAGCTCTCGGCGCCCCAGGCCATCGGCGAGCTGGTGAAGGTCGGTCTGGTCCGGGACCAGACGGCCTGGCTCAGCGAGATCCTCGACGACCCGGCGACGACTGGCGCGGTCATCGTGGCTGCCCCCGAGGAGATGCCCGTCAACGAATCCCTGGAGCTGGCCGAGCGCATCCGCACCGAGACCCGGGTCGACCTGGCGGCCGCGGTGGTCAACCGGGTGCTGCCGGAGCTGTTCTCCCGGGACGAGGAAGAGGTGTTCGAGGCGTTGCGACGGCCCGACGCCATCGCCGCACTGGAGGCGGCCGCCGGCGGCCCCGTAGCCCCCATCCTCGACGCCGCCGAGCTGGCGGTGACCCTGCGGCGCACCCGCAGCGTGCACCTGGACCGCCTGCGCGAGGGACTGCCCGGCGTGCCCCTGCTGTATGCGCCGGAGCTGTTCACCCGCAGCCACGGCATCCGGGCCACCAGCCAGCTGGCCGATGCGCTCGCCGCGGAGCTGGGGTACTGATGGCGGCCCGTCACCGGAAGATCGCGGCCCCCTCGACGTCCCTCGAGCAGCTGCTGGCCGCCAACGAGGTCGTGGTCACCTGCGGCTCCGGCGGGGTGGGCAAGACCACGAGCGCGGCCGCCCTGGGGGCGATGGCGGCGGCCCACCTCGGGGGCCGGGTGCTGGTGCTGACCGTCGACCCGGCCAAGCGCCTGGCCAACGCCCTGGGCCTGGAGGCGTTCGGCAACGTCGAGTGCGAGGTCCCCCGGTCGGCCTTCACCGATGCCGGCATCGAGCCCCGGGGCCGGCTCTTCGCCGCGATGCTGGACACCAAGGCCAGCTGGGACGACCTGGTCCGCCTGCACGCCCCCGACGAGGCCACCCTGGACGCCATCCTGGCCAACCCGCTCTACCAGAACATCACCGGCAAGTTCGTCCAGAGCCACGACTACATCGCCATGGAGCGGCTCTATGAGATCCACTCCAGCGGCCGCTACGACCTGATCGTCGTGGACACCCCACCCACCCGCAACGCCATCGACTTCCTCGAGGCGCCGGACCGGATGGCGGAGTTCTTCGGGAGCCGCCTGCTGCGGTGGCTGACCGCCCCGGCCCGCTCCCGGGTCCTGAACTACGCCTCGAAGCCCTTCTACACGATCGCCGACCGCATCCTCGGCTCGCAGTTCCTGCAGGACATCGGGGAGTTCTTCCTCCTCTTCCAGACCATGTACGAGGGCTTCGTCGAGCGCTCCCGGGCCGTCTCGAGGCTCCTGGAGGACCACGGCACGACGTTCGTCGTGGTCTCCACCCTCGAGCCGGCGCCGGCTCAGGAGGCCGAGTTCTTCGTCGAGGCCCTGGCCGAGCGCAAGCTCGCCCTCGGCGCGCTGGTGTTCAACAAGGTGCTGCCCACTGACCTGTTCTCCCCGGAGGCGGCCAAGGTGGCCGAGCGCCTGGATCGCGACGCCGGGCCGGTCGCCGCCGCCGTGGCCGACGAGGTGCCCGACACCGAACAGGCGACCCGGGTCCTCGAGGAGGTCGCGGCCAGCTTCCTCAACTACCGCCTGGTGGCCTCGCGCGAGTCCGAAGAGGCCGCCCGCCTGGGGGTGGCGGCGGAGGTCGTGGCCACCGTGCCCTACCTGGCCGACGATGTCCACGACCTGGCCGGCCTGCTGGCCATCGGACGCCACCTGTGGTGAACCGCGCCGTCGTCGCCGGCGGGCACCAGGCGACGTGCGAGGCCGCGCTGAGGATCCTCGCGGCCGGGGGCAACGCCTTCGACGCCATCGTGGCCGCCGGGTTCGCATCGGCGACCAGTGAGCCCTTGATGACCGGCCTGGGCGGGGGTGGGTTCTGCCTGACCCGTACGGCCGCCGGGGAGGCGACGCTCTTCGACTTCTTCGTGGACACCCCGGGCCGGGGCCTCGACCCGATGCCCGAGCCCCACTTCTTCCCCGTGACCGTGCGCTACCCCGGGGTCGACCAGGTCTTCAACACCGGGCTCGGCTCGGCCGCGGTGCCGGGCACGGTGACCGGCTACCTGGCCATCCACCAGCGTCTGGGGCGCCTGCCGCTGGCCGAGGTCGTGGCGCCGGCGGTGACCCTGGCCGACGAGGGCGTGGTGCTCGACGACTTCCACGGCTCGGTGACCGACCTGCTCTGGCCCATCCTCTGCCTGACCGAGGACGGTCGGCGCCTGTTCGGTTCCGGCGAGGGGCCCCAACCCCCCGGGCACCGGTTCACCAATCCCGACACTGGCCGGTTCCTGGCCGAACTGGCGGCCGACCCCACCCATGACCTCTGGTCCGCGGGACGGGGTGAACGGGTCGTCGACGACATGGCCACGGGGGAGGGGCTGATCACGGCCGAGGACCTGGCGGCGTACAGAGTGGCCGAGCGGGAGCCGCTGGCCGTCGCCTACCGGGACCGCACCGTGCTGACCAACCCGCCACCGGCGTTCGGTGGCGAGCTGATCAGCCGGGGCCTGGGTTTCCTGGCCGAGGAGATGCCGACGCCGGGCACCTGGGGCGAGCCGGCCCACCTCGCCGCCGTGGGCCGGGCCCTCCAGGACCTGGAGGCCTCCCGGAAGCCGGGCGACGGGCCCGCGTTCAGTCGCGGCACGACCCACGCCAGCGTGGCCGACGCCGAAGGCAACGTGGCCTCGCTGTCGACGTCCAACGGCGAGGCCTCCGGCTACGTGGTCCCCGGCACCGGGGTGATGTTGAACAACATGCTGGGCGAGGACGACCTGCACCCGCACGGGTTCCACGCCTCGCCCCCCGGCCTGCGGGTGTCCTCGATGATGGCCCCGACCGCGGTCCTCGGCCCGGACGGCGCGGTGGAGCTGGTCCTGGGCAGTGGCGGCTCGGCCCGGATCCGCACCTCGCTGCTCCAGGCGATCAGCGCCGTGGTCGACTTCGGCCTCGATCCGGCCGACGTGGTCGCCCTGCCTCGCATCCACTGGGACGGCGCCGCCTTCCAGGTCGAGCCCGGCTTCCCCGCTGACTCAGTGGCCACCCTCGAGCGCCTCGGCCCCGTGAACCGGTGGTCGGACCTCAACCTCTACTTCGGCGGGGTCCACGCCGTCGCCCCTGACGGACGCGGCGGCGGCGACCCCAGGCGCGCCGGCGCCTGCCTCACGGCGTAGCCCTCACCCGCGGGGCCGTCGCCCGTAGCCTGCCCCCATGGCTGGTCTGTTGGAGCTCGCACGGGCGCACACGCCGTTGCGGGACGACCAGATCGACCACCTGCAGCGGCTGGCGGCCTCGTGGGGCCTGCTGGCTGACCTGTGCTTCGCCGACCTGCTGCTGTTCGCCCCGCTGGACCCGAAGGGTGACGAGGGCTTCATCGTGCTCGGTCAGGTCCGGCCGGCGACCAGCCAGACCCTCTACCGCTCGGACCTGATGGGTCAGATGGTCTCGGCCGAGGAGCGGGAGGTCGTGACCCGGGCCTTCAAGCGGGACGAGATGATCGAGGGCGAGGTCTCCAGCGCGGCGGTGCGGGAGCTGGTCCGGGTCGAGTGCATCCCGGTGCGGGCCGACGGCGAGCTCATCGCGGTGCTCACCCGGGAGTCGGCGTCCTCGGTGGGCCGGCTGCCGGGGGAACTGGAGCGGACCTACGTCACCATGTTCCACCGCTTCGCCCGCATGATCGCCGAGGGCAGCTTCCCGTTCCCCCGGGCCGACTTCGAGAGCGAGCTGGCCCCCCGGGTCGGCGACGGCGTCGTCCTCCTGGATGAGACCCGGCGCATCGAGTACCACTCGCCCAACGGCGTGTCGGCCCTGCATCGCATCGGCGTGCACTCCGCCACCGAGGGCCGGACGCTGGCCGAAGTCGGGTTGGACGACGAGATGGTCCGGGACGCCTACGCCTTCGGCATCCCGGTCACCCACGAGGTCGAGCGACCCTCGGGGGTGACCGTGGTCATCAGCTGCATCCCCCTCCTGGAGCGGGGTGAGGCCACGGGGGCCGTCGTGCTCATCCGGGACATCAGTGAGCTTCGCCGCCGGGACCTGCTGCTGTTGTCCAAGGACGCCACCATCCGGGAGATCCACCACCGGGTGAAGAACAACCTGCAGACGATCTCCTCGCTGCTGCGCTTGCAGGCCCGGCGCATGGACTCCCCCGAGGCCCGCACGGCCATCGAGGAATCGGTCGCCCGGATCTCCTCCATCGCCATGGTCCACGAGATCCTCAGCCGGGGGGCGGGCGAGGACGTGCCCTTCGTCGAGGTCCTCCGCCCCCTGTTGCGCACGGTGGAGGAGGGCCTGGTGCCCCACGACTACCGGGTGAAGTTCCGCATCGAGGGCGACGCCGGGAAGCTGCCGGCCTTCATCGCCACGCCGCTGGCGATCGTGATCACCGAGCTGATGCAGAACATCGTCGAGCACGCCTACCCGATCGACGAGGACGGCCCGACGCCCGAGGGTGAGGTCATCCTGGAGGTGGCCAACGACGGCCACACCTTGGTGGTGCGGGTCACCGACGACGGGGTGGGCCTGCCCGCCGGCTTCGACCTGGCGACCACGACCGGCCTCGGCCTGTCGATCGTCCAGACCCTGGTCACGACCGAGCTCCAGGGTTCGATATCCATGCACGCCCGGGCCGACACCGACGACCACGCCCACGGCGCCGTCGCGGAGATCCGTGTCCCCCTCGTCGCCGGCGAGATGTTGGGTTAGCGTAACCCTTGAGTGGCTCGCTCGCCGGCGGGCGGGCGACGCTCGGATCAGACCCGGCTCGGCCGCGGACCTGCGTTGTTCTCTCGCTCAGCAACTCCGGCGTCGCCGTCGTGGAGCGTCGACTCGTTGCTCCGCTCCGCTGCGCAACCTCGCTGCTTGCCGCGAGGCTGACTCAGCTCGCGTCGGGCGGCTTTCAGGCGGGCGACGTGCTGGCGACGCAGGACGCGACGCTCCTCCTCGGAGGTGCCGCCCCAGACGCCGGAGTCCTGGTTGGTGATGATGGCGAACTCCAGGCACGCGACCTGGGCCTCGCACTGCATGCAGACGGCCTTGGCGGAGGCGATCTGGTCGAGGGCGGGACCGGTGGTCCCGACGGGGAAGAAGAGGTCGGGATCGGTGTCGCGACACGCGGCGCCGTCTCGCCAGTCGTCGATCTCGTCTTCAGGGGTGAGGCCAGGTGCGTTGAGCGCTGGGAGGGCCACAAAACCTCCACGGTGAGGTTGCAGGAATAGGGGGGCTGTCGTTGCTGCTGCGAGGCGAGGGATTCCTGAGGCGGCCGGTCCTCGTGAATCCGTTCACATGCAGCGGGGTCACCCTACTCCCGAGTCAGAAGCTGGGCAACAGGTACCGTTCACCCCGATGTCTCAGCCCATCGTGATCGCCCATCGAGGGGCGTCCGCCACCTTCCCCGAAAACACCATCGAGGCCTTCCGAGGGGCCGCCGAGCACGGGGCCGACTGGGTGGAGCTGGACACCCGCCGCACCGCCGACGGTGTCTTGGTGGTCCACCACGACGCCCACCTGCCCGACGGCCGGGCCATCGTGGAGCTGCCCGCGGCCGACCTCCCCGAGTCGGTGCCGACCCTGGCCGCTGCCCTCGACGCCTGCGCCGGCATGGGCGTCAACATCGAGATCAAGAACAACCACCCGGACCCCGACCTCGACCCGGACGAGTACGTCGCCGAGCAGACCGTCGCCCTCCTGGCCGAGCGGGGCGGCCGCGACGAGGTCCTCATCTCCTCCTTCAACCCGGCCACCCTCCAGCGGGTCCGGGAACGGGCTCCGCACCTGCCGACCGCACTGCTCGTGATCGAGCCCGACGAGGGCATCCTCGAGGTGCTCGTGGCATCGGGCCACTCGGCGCTGCACCCCTACGACTGGTTCGTGGACATCGAGCTGGTCACCGCCTGCCACGAAGTCGGCATCGCCGTGAACGTCTGGACGGTGGACGACCCCGACCGGATGGCCGAGCTCCTCGCGCACGGCGTCGACGGCCTCTGCACCAACGTCCCCGCCGTGGCGCGGGGGCTGATCCCCCGTTAGGCGCCACCGATACCGACAACCGAGGCAACCACGGGGGCGTGGGGTCGGGCTGCGGCCGGTCGGCGGCGGACTCGCTCGGCCGAACCGTTGAATCTCACGCCGGGTGATCAGCCCGGCAACTGGCACCGGATGTGCCGGTCATGACCGGCACATCCGGTGCCAGAACGACCACCGCCGGCCTGCATCACGGTGACGGTCACGGAGGGTGGCGAAACAGGTGGGAGGGCGCCGCCGACGTCGACCCGTCGAGCCGGCCCCCTGTGGTTGCCATCGTTTCTCGTTGGGCCGCCGGGCGAGGAGTCGAACGTGGAGCGGGCTCCTACGGCAGCACCAGCCGGAGCGCCTCGGGTTCGTGCTTGAACTGGAGGCGGTCGACCTCGCCGAGGTGGTCGCCGTCGACCTGGTAGGGCATGGCGCCGTGGGCCACGAGCTCCACGGACTCGACGTCGGTCCGGTAGTCGATCCACTTGGACTTCCGCAGGCGCTTGCCACTGCCCAGCGCCGAGGCGGCGATGTTCATGAACGGCAGGACCTTCATCGTCCGCACGGTGACCACGACCAAGCCGCGGTCGAGGGTGGCGTCCGGCGCCAGGTTGAAGGGCCGGTTGCCCAAGAACGTGTACGGGTTCGTGTTGAGCACGACGGTCATGTAGCCGTCGGGGACCACCGAGCCGTCGGCGTGGTGCACCGAGAAGTGGGACTGGCTGCGGTCGTAGTGGGCCAGGGTCGTCTCGATGCCGGCGTAGATGAACAGGGCGTGGCCGGCGTAGCGCTTCAGGCCGGAGCGCTTCTCGACCTGGGCCACGATGGCCGCGTCGAACCCGACGCCCGTGTGGAAGAGGAAGTAACGCCCGTTCACGTTGCCCAGCCCGACGGGCCGGATGGACCCCCGGGCCAGCGCGTCGAGCAGGTCGCTGGTGGCCTCGATCGGGTCGTTGGGCAGCCCGATCGTGCGGGCGAACACGTTGGTCGAGCCACCCGGGAGGGTCGCCAGCGCGGTCTCGGTCCCGGCCAGGCCGTTGGCCGCCTCGTTCAGGGTCCCGTCCCCGCCCAGCACGACCACGACGTCGACGCCGTCGTGGGCCGCCCCCCGGGCCAGCGAGGTGGCGTGGTCCCGACGGTTGGTCTCGGCCACCTCGACGTCGTGGTCCGCGGACAGCGCCTTGCGGATCACGACCCGGGTGCGGGGCGTGACCGACGAGGCCGAGGAGTTGACGAGCAGGAGGACCTTCAGGAGGCCAGACGGTAGCCGCGGTCGATTTGGCCCCGGCCCGGGTAGGGACCGACAATCGAAGTCATGTATGCCCCCAACTGGAGCACTTCGTCGTGAACATCGTCGTGTGCGTGAAGCAGATCCCCGACCCGGCCGAGCCGGGCACGCTGGATCCCGAGACCAACACGCTCAAGCGTGATTCCAAGCTGATCCTGGACGAGGCCGACTCGTACGGGGTCGAGATGGCCCTGCAGCTGGTGGACAACGCCGGCGGCGACGGCGAGGTGACCCTCGTCTCCATGGCCCCCAACAACGAGACCAGCGGCCTGCGCACCGCGCTGGCCATGGGCGCCGCCAAGGCGGTCCTGGTCAGCGACGAGGCCCTCGCCGGCTCGGACTCGCTCAGCACCGCCAAGGTGCTGGCCAAGGCCATCGGCCGGGTGGAGGGCGTGGACCTGATCCTCACCGCCACCGAGTCCAGCGACGGCTACACGGGCACCGTGCCCGAGCAGCTCGCCGAGCTCCTCGGCCTGCCCTCGGTGACCTTCGCCAAGGACATCGCCGTCGGTGACGGCACGGTCGAGGTCCAGCGCCAGACCGAGCTGGGCTACGACGAGGTCAGCTGCCCGACCCCCGCCGTGGTCTCGGTGACCGCCGGTGTGGTCGAGCCCCGCTATCCCTCCTTCAAGGGGATCATGGCGGCCAAGAACAAGCCCGTGGACGAGGTGACCGTCGCCGATCTCGGCCTCGACGCCTCCGTCGTCGGCTGGGCCGGCGCTCGCCAGGAGGTCGTGGACGTCAGCGCGGCCCCGGCCCGCGAGTCCGGCGAGATCATCGAGGACGAGGGTGAGGCCTATCAGCGGGTCGTCGCCTTCCTGGACGAACTGAAGGTGATCTGATCATGGCTCTCTCCCGCATCTGGGTGTACGCCGAGGCCCGTGACGGCGAGGTCCTGCCGATCACCCTCGAGATCCTGGCCAAGGCCAAGGAACTGGCCGACACCGTCGAGTGTGTGGTCGGTGGTGACGGCGCTTCGGTGGCCGCCACCCTCGGCGCCCACGGCGCCACGAAGGTGTACGCCACCGGCGACCTGGGCGACACGCTCCAGGGTGTGCCCGTGGCCGCCGCCATCGCCGCTGCCGTCCAGGGCGGCGACGCCCCCGACGCCATCCTCTTCGGCACCACCTACGACGGTCGTGACGTGGCCGGCCGCCTGTCGGCCAAGCTCGACCGCACCGTGTCGACCAACAACGTCGACCTGAGCGAGGACGGTGGCGCCCTCGTCACCACCGAGCCCATCTTCGGTGGCGTGACCAACATCCAGACCAAGCTGATCGGCGACGGTCCGGCCCTGGTCCTGCTCCGGCCGAAGTCCTTTGCCGCCGCGGAGGACGCCAGTGGCGCCGCCGCCGAGGTGGCGGACCTGGCCGTGCCCGACACGGGCGCGACCGGCACCGCCGTGGTGAAGGGTCGTCACGTCGAAGAGCGTGAGGGTCCGCAGCTGGACGAGGCGGCCGTGGTCGTCTCCGGTGGCCGTGGTCTGGGCGAGGCCGAGAAGTACGAGATGATCGAGACGTTGGCCAAGCTCCTCAAGGCGGCCCCGGGTGCGTCCCGGGCCATCGTGGACGCCGGCTGGGTCCCGTACTCGTACCAGGTGGGCCAGACGGGCAAGGTCGTGAAGCCGACCGTCTACATCGCCTGCGGCATCTCGGGTGCCACCCAGCACCTGGTGGGGATGAAGGGTTCCAAGAACATCATCGCCATCAACAAGGACGCCGAGGCCCCCATCTTCTCGGTGGCGGACCTGGGCATCGTGGGTGACGTCCACAAGGTCCTGCCTCAGGTGATCGAGGCCCTCCAGAACCGGTAATCCCGCTCGAAGGCGCCGCCTCCTCCGGGGGGCGGCGCCTTCGTCGTTTTCGGCTGGGTGGCGGGGCGGGGAGCCTCCCTCGCTCCTACGCAACGAACGAAACGTCGCCGAGGAAGGCCCCCCGCCCCGCCTTGTGGCAGTGGGGTCTGCGGCGCCGCTTCGCTGCGGTGGCGGCGCCGGGGGCGGGACCACCGGGGCGTTCGCGATCCCTTCGTGGGTGGGGAACGGGGCCCCTCAGGTGGTGGCGTCCTGCGCGGAGAGGGCCCAGGCGAGGCCGTCGACGGTGTCTTCGATGGCGAGGTGGAGGTTCCAGCCGGTCTCGGGTTCGTTGGCGTCCCACCAGAGCCAGGTGAGCTCGTTGGCGGCGGTGCCGAGCTCGTCGGGGTCGACCTCGTCGTGACCGTCGAGGCCGGTGAGGGTGGTGAGGGCCCACCAGGTGCGGGCCCGGCCGGTGGCGGTGCCGCGGCGGCGGCCGTGGGCCCCTCCGGAGGCGGCGGCCCAGGCCATGTGGGCCATGGCGTCGGCGGTGGTGATCTCGACGGCGCGGCCGGAGCGGAGGCCGAGGGCGGCGACGGCGCCGTAGGCGTCGCCTTCGACGGCGACGGTCTCGACCCGGCCGTTGGACTCGGCCATCCAGGTGCGGGCCACGTCGACCAGCGCGGTGATCACCGTCGGGTCCTCGACCTGGGGGGCGGGATCCCCGAACAGCGTCGGGAGGGGCTCCGGGCGGTCGGGGGCGGGGAACTCGGCCTTGTCGGGCTGGTAGACGGCGAGGGCGTAGGCCGGCTCCCAGGGCTGGAGGACCGGGGGAAGCTCGAAGAGGTCGGGGAGCCCGTCGATGCGGCCGGTGAGGTCCTCGCCCCGGACGATCCGCTCGTGGGCGGCCAGGGCCGTGGGGGCACCGCCGGGGGCGTGAGGGGCGAGCTCGTCCCACTCGTGGGTGGAGGCCGCGACCTCGTGGAGGGGGCCGAGGCCCATGAAGCCCGCGCCCTCGAAGAGCACGGTGGCCGCCCACTCGCCGGGGGCCTCCAGGGCCAGGCGGTACTCGGCCCACGACGCGGCGGGCCACAGCTGGTGGCCCCGCTCGATGGCGGCCTTGGCCTTGTCCCGCAGCCGGACCAGCTCGTCCCACTCCCGGGTCGAGCACAACCGGTCCACGTGGCGGACCAGCTCGTCCAGGTCCCCCTGCGCCGCCGCCTCGTCCACGCTCAACACGACGGTACTGGCGCCCGATTGAGGCGCGATGACACCGCAATCGGGCGCCAGAACGGGTCGGTCGCGGTCATACGAGGGGCCAGGGGTAGCGGTGGCCGGTGTGGTCGTGGGGGAAGGCGCCGCCGCGCAGGAGGGCGCCGGCGCGGGTCAGGACGGCGTCGCGCTCGAAGGGGTCGAGCAGCTCGGCCAGGGTGTCGGGGAGGCCGCGGTCGATCAGGGCCTGGAGGTCGGCGGCCAGGTCGTCGGGGAGGCGCTCGCCGGCGTAGTCCCAGATGACGGTGCGGACCTTGAACTCCTGGTGGAAGCTCAGACCGTTGTCGATGGCCCAGATGTGGCGATCGGCGTCGATCAGGCAGTGGCCACCCTTGCGGTCGGCGCTGTTGGCGACCAGGTCGAAGGCACACAGCCGGCGGAAGGCGTCGTCGTGGGCCTCGTCCTCCCGGAGGGTGAAGTAGTGCTCGCTGAAGTCGGCGTCGACGAAGCGCTGCACCGAGCCCTCGCCGACGGGGCCGTCCCGCAGGACGGTCGGGGGAACGACGTCCCAGTCGAGGGCGGCGGACAGCTCGTAGGCGGCCACCTCCCGCCGGGCCAGGCCGCTCGGGAAGTCCCACAGCGGCCGCTCGCCCCGCACGGGCTTGTAGATGGCCAGCTCCTCGGCGCCGTCCTGGGTGATCCGGACCAGGAAGGTGCCGTTGGAGCTGTAGGGCATGCGGCCCTCGATGTCGATCTCGCCCGTCCGCAGGAGGGCGAGGTCGGCGTCGGTGCTCACCGAGCCGTCACTTGTGGCCGTTGCTCCGGGGGCAGACGTGGCCGTCGGGGTCCATCGGCTGGCCACAGATCGGGCACGGCGGTCGTCCGGCGGCGACCAGGGAGTCGGCGTGCTCGCAGAAGGCCACCACCTGGGCCCGGGTGAGGTGGAAGCGGGCCAGGCCGGCGTCCTCCTCGTCCTCGTCGTCCTCGTCGACCAGCTCGTCGGCCTGGAGCACGATGCGGTCGGCCTCGGTGTCGTAGGCCACGCCGAGGGTGCCGACGACCCACTCGGCCACGACCGGCTCGACCAGGTCCATGTCTGATGGACGTTCGGTCACGGGCACCACGGGCAGGTCGTTGAGCACGCCCTGCAGGTACTGGCCCAGGGCGCCCACCTGCTGCTTCTCGAGGCGCAGGCTGACCACCTGGGTCCCCTCGACGGCCTGCAGGAAGAACACCCGGGCGCCGGGCTCGCCCACCGCACCGGCGGTGAAGCGGTCGGGCTCACGGAGGTCGAACGTGCTCACGATGTGTGGCTCCTCGGGCGTCACGACGGGACCAGGCGCTTCAGGTCGTCGACGGCGTTGACGGCCAGCACCAGGGGCCCGTCATCGGTGAGGGCGATGGCACTGACCGAGCAGGGCGAGATGACCACGCGCTGGAAGAGGTCGAGGTGGGTGCCCATGGCGTGGGCGACGGCGGCCTTGATCGGATCGGCGTGGGACACCGCCACGACCCGCTGGCCGGGGTGGCGGGCCCGGAGCTGGGCGAGGGCGTCGGTGATGCGGACCTGCATCTCGCTGAAGGACTCGCCCTTGGGGAAGCGGAAGCCCGACGGATTGCGCTGGACCTGCTTCCACTCCTTCTTCTTGTAGAGGTCGGCGAGGCGCTTGCCGGTCCACTCGCCGAAATCGCACTCGTGGAGGTCGGCGAGCGTGCGGACCCGGTTGCCCGTGGCCCTGGCGATGGGGGCGGCGGTCTCCCGGGCCCGTTCGAGCGGGGAGGCGTAGACGGCGGCGACGTCGCCGAGGGGAGCGATGCGCTGGGCCACCGTTTCGGCTTGGGCCTTCCCGGCGTCGGACAGGTGCAGGCCGGGTGCCCGACCCGGCAGCTTGGTCCCGGTCGTGGGCGTCAGTCCGTGGCGCACGAGCAGCACCAGGGTCGGCGGGGTGGGCTTGGTCGCCATGCGGCGGCCAACCTATCGGCGCCCCCCACCTACGCTCCCGCAGGCATGGACACCCTGGCGGCGGTCGAGGCCGAGGTCACGGCCTGTCGGGCCTGTCCCCGGCTGGTGGCGTGGCGGGAGCAGGTGGCGGCCGACAAGCGGGCGGCCTACCAGGACTGGGACTACTGGGGCCGCCCCGTCCCCGGCTTCGGGGACCCGGCGGCCCGGGTGGCGGTCATCGGCCTGGCCCCGGCGGCCCACGGCGCCAACCGGACCGGCCGCATGTTCACCGGCGACCGCTCGGGCGACTTCCTCTACGCCGCCCTCCACCGCACCGGCTTCGCCAACCAACCCACCTCGGATCACCGCGGTGACGGCCTCACCCTCACCGACGCCTGGATCACCGCCCCCGTCCGCTGCGCCCCACCCGCCAACAAGCCCACACCAGCCGAGCGCGACACCTGCCGACCCTGGCTCGAACGCGAACTGGCCCTCTTGTCGAACCTGAAGGTCTTCGTCGTCCTCGGCCAATTCGCCTACCAAGCGATGACGCACCACCTCGGCATCCGCCCCGCCCGAAGTTCGCCCACGGCGCCGAAGCCGGTCGCGACCGACGGGCCAGACCGTCCTCTGCAGCTACCACGTCAGCCAGCAGAACACCTTCACCGGCAAGCTCACCGAACCAATGCTCGATGCCGTCTTGAACCGTGCGAGAGGACTAGCGGCGGAGGAGTAACGGGGGGGAGCCCGAGGGGGGCGCTCTGCGCCCCCTTCGGTCGTGACCCGATCTGGCTTTGCCAGTCGGGTCACCAAGGACAGCGCGGCCGCAGGTCGCACGCCCAGGAAACTCGGCGAGCGAAGCGAAGCCGACGCAACGCCCGCCCGGCGGGGATCGGAGCGCCGCCGAATTGGCTCCGATCCCCGCTCCGGCCGGTTCGGTGCAGTCTCGACGTTGAGACCGCACCAGAGGGCCGTGCAGGCGCTACCTGAACTCAATCGGCCCGTGGGGCGCGCTCCCACATGGGTCATCAGGCCTGTTTTTCTCGCCGTGGGTACGGTGCGGGGCCATGACCCGCCCACATCGCGTCGTCGTGGGGGCCGCGATCGTGGCTCTGCTGGTGCTGGTCGGGTGCAGCGACGCGGAGACGGCGGGGTACGACGCCGCCTTCCAGGAGGACTTCGTCGCCGAGTGCACGACCGCCTTCGGTCGTCCCGGGGCCCCGCAGGTGTGCGGGTGCTGGTACGACGGACTGGTCGACACCGTGGACTTCGAGGACCTGCCGTCGGTCGAGGACCTGGTGGCCGACGACTTCGCCAACGCCCCCACCCGCGAGCCGGGCGGGGAGCTCGACGTGCCCCTCGATCTCCTGGCCGACTGCGTCCGCACGAATGGGGCGGCGTCGACGATCGGCTCGATCGTGCCGCCCCCCACCGAGCCGCAGGCGCCGACCACGCTGCCGCCCACCACCACGGTGCCACTGTGACCGCACGGCGGGCCGAACCGGTCCGCAAGCCGGTGCGCCGTCATGCGACGAGGCATGGGCGATGAGCGTCGGAGACGATCGGCGGGCCGAACAGGCCCGCAAGCCGATGAGCCGTCAGGCGAAGAGGCATGAGCAATGACCACGGGCAGCAAGCTCGTCATCGGCGCCGCCGCCGTCGTGGTTCTGGCCGCGCTGGTCGTGGGTGGCATCCTCTGGATGCGGGACGAGGATCCGCCCACCGACTACGACGCCGCCATCGAGGACGACTTCATGACCACCTGCACGGCGGACGCCACGGCCCAGGGCTTCACCCGGGCGGGCGACTTCTGCGCCTGCACCTATGACGCCATCGTCGCCGAGATCCCCTATGACCGGTTCCTCGAGATCGACGCGGCCCTGGTGGCGGATCCGACCGCCGTGCCCGGCCCGATCGACCGCATCCGCACCGCCTGCTACCTCGAGGTCGAGGCCGCCGGCCCGACCGTCGTGCCCACTGTCCCGTCCACCACCGTCCCCGCCTGAGGTCCATGACCACCACCGAGACCGCCCCGACCCGCACCCGCTGGACCAACCAGTGGAAGGAGCTCTACGAGGAGGTCATCGACTTCGGCCTCTGCACCGGCTGTGCGGGCTGTGTGATCGCCTGCCCCCACGACGTCATCGGGTACGACCACGAGGCCGGCGGCTACAAGCCCTTCCACCTCGAGGACGAGCTGGGCCCGACCGACTGCGGCCACGGCCAGAAGGGCTGCACCAGCTGCACCCGGGCCTGCCCCCGCTTCCGGACCTGGGAGGAGGACGCCAACGAGCACCTCTTCGCCCAGGACCGGGCGGACGACGAGATGTCGGGCATCTACAAGGACGTGCTGCTGACCCGGGCCTCCGACGACATGGTCCACCAGATGGGTCAGGACGGCGGGCTGGTGTCGGCCCTGCTCATCTGGGCCCTCGACAAGGGCTACATCGACGGCGCCCTCACCTCGTTCCTGGAGGGCGACGGCTCGACGTGGAAGGCGATCCCCGGTGTGGCCGCCACCAAGGAGGAGGTCCTGGCCTCCGCCGGCAGTCGCTACACGTACTCGGCGAACCCCCTCGCGGTGACCGAGGCCAAGGAGCGGGGGCTGACCAAGCTGGCCCTGGTCGGCATGAGCTGCCAGTCCTCCATCCCCCCGGTGATGTGGCATCGCAAGGTGGGCAAGGCGGGCAAGCCGTTCATCTTCAACATCGGCCTGCTGTGCTCGAAGACCTTCGATGACGCCATCTTCGAGGAGCTCTTCGAGGCCAAGTACGGCCTGAAGAAGGCCGACATCAAGAAGGTCAACATCAAGGGCGTCTTCCAGATCTGGCTCCATGACGGCAGCTACCACGAGGTGAACCTCAAGGAGTGCCACGCCTGGACCCGCGAGGGCTGCAAGACCTGTCCCGACTTCGCCGCCGAGCACGCCGACATCTCCACCGGCGGCATCGGCAAGGACAACGACTGGACCTTGACGATCGTCCGCACCGACCTCGGCCGGGAGATCATCAAGGGGATGCTGGCCGACGGCGTCATCATCAGCCGTCCCGGCGACAGCGATCCCGACGCCATCAAGCTGATGCGCCGCCTGTCCATCGTCAGCCGCCGCCGCTGGCCCGACAATGCGTGGGCCCCCGTCAAGATCGGCACCCCACCCCCGAAGCCCAAAGTGGAAAAACTTGACCAACTGGTCAAGATCTCTTCATGGATCTCACGTATCCGCCTGACGCCGAAGAGTTCCGGGGCGAGGTGCGCTCGTGGCTGGAGGACAACCTGCCCGAGGGGTGGTTCGACGACGGCTTCGAGCAGACGCCCGAGGAGCGCAAGGCGTTCAATCGCGAGTGGACGGCCAAGCTCCACGAGGGCAAGTGGCTGTGCGCCTCCTGGCCCGAGGAGTACGGCGGGCGGGGTCTGCCCACGATGCACGCCGTCGTGCTGGCCGAGGAGTTCCACCACGCCGGCGCGCCGATGCGAGCCGACTTCTTCGGGGACACCCTGGTCGGGCCGACGATCCTGCAATGGGGGACCGAGGAGCAGAAGCAGGAGTTCATCCCCAAGATCCAGAGCGGGGAGATCTCCTGGTGCCAGGGCTTCTCCGAGCCCGACGCCGGCTCCGACCTGGCCGGGCTGAAGACCAAGGCCGAGCTGGACGGCGACGAGTGGGTCATCAACGGCCAGAAGATCTGGACCACCCAGGCCGGCTTCGCCGACTACATCTTCGTGCTGGCCCGCACCGATCCCGACGCGCCGAAGCACAAGGGCATCTCCTACCTGCTGTGCCCCATGAAGCAGCCGGGCATCGAGGTCCGCCCCATCAAGCAGATCGACGCCTCGGCGGAGTTCTACGAGGTCTTCTTCACCGACGCCCGCTGCCCCAAGGACAACGTGGTGGGCGGGGTCAACGGGGGCTGGAAGGTGGCCATGACCACCCTCGGCTTCGAGCGGGGGACCTCCGCCACCACCGGCTACCGCCGCTTCGAGAAGGAGCTGGAGGGCATCACCGAGATGGCCAAGGCCAACGGCAAGGCCGAGGATCCCCGGATCCGCCAGGGCCTGGCCGCACGCCTGGTCCAAGGTCCAGATCATGAAGGTCAACGGCCTGCGCTCCCTGTCCTCGGTGTTGACCGGCAGGAAGGACCTGGGCGTGGCCGCCCTCGGCGCCACCAACAAGATGTTCTGGTCCGAGTACCACCGTGACGTCATGGAGCTGGCGATGGAGATCGCGGGCATGGGCGGCCAGATCCTGACCGGCAACCTCGCCGAGGAGGAGTCCGTGCCCGGCTACGGCGCCCGCAAGACCAACGAGGAGTATCCGGCGAGCGTCCTGCAGTCCGCCTTCTTCTTCAGCCGCTCGGAGACCATCTGGGGCGGCACCGCCCAGATCCAGCGCAACATCGTCGGCGAGCGCGTGCTGGGCCTGCCCAAGGAACCCCGGCCGGGCTGAGGTGGAGCCCGACGAGGCCCGGGCGCTGGTCGCCTCGGCCCGGGTGGCCCGTCTGGCCACGGTCAACCCCGGTCTCGGGGTCGACGTGGTCCCGATCACCTTCGCCCTGCTCGAGGGCGACCGACTGGTGAGCATCGTGGACCAGAAGCCCAAGTCCACGACCCGGCTGCGCCGTCTGACCAACATCCGGGCCCACCCCGAGGTCACCGTCCTGGTCGACCACTACGAGGACGACTGGGAGCGCCTGTGGTGGGTGCGGGTGCGGGGCCAGGCCTCGGTCATCGCTGACGGGGCCGAGTTCGACGAGGCGCTCGCGGCCTTGACCGACCGCTACCCCCAGTACGTCGAGGCCCCGCCGCCGGGTCCGGTCGTCACCGTCGCCGTCGAGGACTGGACGGGTTGGCGGGCCGATCCCGGGTGACGGGGGCGACATTGCGGTTTGGTTACAGAGCACTACGCTCCTGGCCGCATGGCGAAGCGCAGGCGCGAACGACGCGCCGCTCGGGCCGACCGCTCACCGGCTGAACCCTCCTCCGCGTCGGAGGCCGCACCGCGCCGCCCCCGGCGCCGTCGCTCCTGGGGCCAGCGCACCCTGATCGGTCTCGGCGTCGTCACCTCGATGGCGTGTCTGGCCGCGGCCGGGATCGTCGGTTACGCCCGCTACCGCTTCGAGCAGATCCCCCGTTACGGCGACATCACCCTGGCCTCGGCCGCGACCGGCGAGCCCCAGAACTTCCTCATCGTCGGCTCGGACTCCCGCGAGCAGCTCGACGACGAGGCCGGCGACGCCGGGGCCTTCTTCGACGGCACCGAGCCCGGCGGCCAACGCTCCGACACCGTGCTGGTGGCCCGGGTCGAGCCCGAGGCCGAGCGGGTCAAGCTCCTGTCCATCCCCCGGGACCTGTGGCTGCCCATCGCCGGGTCCGGATCCGAGGACCGCATCAACACCGCATACTCCGACGGGCGCCAGGTCCTGATCGACACCATCCAGGAGTCCCTCGGCATCCCGATCAACCACTACATCGAGGTCGACTTCAGCGGCTTCCAGCGCCTGGTCGAGGCCATCGGTGGCGTACCGATGTGGTTCGACACGGCCATGCGGGACCAGCACACCGGGCTGGTCGTGAACGGGGCGGGCTGTGTGACCCTCGACGGGACCCAGGCCCTCGCCCTGGCCCGCAGTCGCTCCCTGGAGTACGTCGAGGACGGGGACTGGAACACCGACCCGACCGGTGACCTGGGCCGCATCGCCCGCCAGCAGCAGCTGATCGTGGAGGCCGTGCGCCAAGCGGTCTCCCTCGACCTCACCAGCGCCAGCCGCTTCAACGAGATGATCGACATCGGCGTGGACAGCGTGGGTCTCGACGAGGGCCTGAGCTTCGACGACCTGGCCGGGTTGGCCCTCCGGTTCCGGGCCATCAGCGACGAGACGGTCATCAACCGGACCCTCCCCGTCGAGGACTACACCACCGACGGCGGCGCCGCCGTCCTGCGCATCGTGGAGCCCGATGCCGACGCGGTGCTGGCCCAGTTCCGCGGCCACTCGGCGGCGGACTACACGCCCGGTCTGGTCCAGGTGAAGGTCATCAACGGGAGTGGGGCAGAGGGTCAGGCCGAAGCGGTGGGCGAGGCGCTGGGCACTGTCGGCTTCCAGTTCACCGGTACCGAGAACCTCGACGGCCTGCCGCTGGCGGTCACCCAGGTCCACTTCGCCCCCGGCGAGATCGTGGCCGCCGACGTGGTCGCCCGTCACCTGACCTCGCCGCCCGAACTGGTCGAGAACGCCGATGTCGAGGCCGGCACCGTCGTGGTCGTCACCGGGATGGACTTCACCACGGTGCAGGAGAACCCTCGTCCGGCCGGCGACGAGCCGCCGACCGTGGACCGGGTGGGCACCGGGGACGGCATCGTCACCAACGGCGTCGTCGTGGATCCTGACGCCGAGATCGACGTGGCCGACGGCAGCGAGGGCGAGCCCATCACCGAGGCCATCGGTCGCCCACCGAGCGAGGACGAACCCCCGGTGGAGTGCCGCTAGGGCCTTTGCGCAGGGGACCCCGTCGGGCACCCCGTTAGGATCGTCGCCTCAGCCCTCGTAGCTCAGCGGATAGAGCATCGCCCTCCGGAGGCGTGTGCGCAGGTTCGAGTCCTGCCGAGGGCGCCCCGTTCTGAAACGGCCCGCGTCGGTGCCCCATGGGGTCGGCGGCTGATCGCAAGCGACGGCGACCCCACGGTCCGTGGCCGCTGATCGGCCGGGAAGGTGAGGTCGAGCTCCTCGTCAGATCAGAGCGAGAGGATCTCGACCCGGGCGATCGGCGGCGCGAGCTCGACGACGGAACGGTCGAAGGTGACCAGTCGTCCCCCTCGGCGCTCGGTGAGCGCGAGGAGGTGGGCGTCGGTGACCTGCCGGTAGCCCAACAGGCGACCAGCGTCGATCTCCGGGCAGTCGCCCAAGGCGACGTCGTCCACCCAGAAGGTGTGACCGGATTGCCGCCGGAGGCGGGCGAGCACCTCGATGGCCTCAGCGGGTCCCCGGGCGCCGGGGATCACCCGATGGTTACTCGAGACCCGGACGAATCCGGACTCGGTGACCGGGCAGGTGGCCCAGCCGGCCTCGTGCTCGCGGAGGAACCAGGTGGTGGCCGCGGCGTGGTGCACGTGGTTGGGCCAGGCCAGGGCGACCAGCACGTTCACGTCGAGCAGCGCGCTCACGATTCGTCGGCGGCCTCGCGCACCATCTCCGGCGTGATCGGCGGGGCGTCCTCGTCGACGGTGAACACGGGGAGACCGTTGGCCTCCGCCGCGGGCCGAGGCTGGAGGCCCCGCCGGGCCAGCGCGGACAGGGCCGCACCGATGCTGATGTCCTGCTCCTCGGCCATCACCCGGGCCGCGGCGAGGACGTCGTCGTCGACCTGGAGCGTGGTGCGCATCACCACATCATACATCCGATCGCCCTCGCCGGCGAACTGCCGTACCGGGCACGGATGGCAGGACGGCGATCCGGAGGGATGCTCCACGTCGTCGAACCCGCACGGGGCCGCGGGGTCCCCAGGGCGAGGGTGAACCCGACGAGCAGAGCGGCGCGGACACCGATTCGGCCAATGGTGCGCATGGCGGTTCTCCTTTGTGCCGGTTGCGACCGGCGGACGTCCATGGGAGTCAGGACCCTCGAACGGGGGTGGTGTGACGCCGGTCACGGGCAGAATCCGGAACCGGTGTGAATCCCGGCGGGCGGCTCGGGTCCGCCCCGTAGCCTCTGTCCATCGTGGTCACCGACTCGCTCACCGAGGCCCTCCGGGCCGCCCTCACCGCCTCCGGGCTCGACGCGCCCGCCGAGATCCACCTGGAGCGGCCCGCCCGCCGCGAGCACGGGGACTGGTCGTCGAACATCGCCCTGGTCACCGCCAAGGCGGCGGGGCGCAATCCCCGGGAGCTGGCCGCCGACCTGGTCGCCGCCCTGGAGGCCGACCCGGCCCCCCACGTGGTCAAGGTCGAGATCGCCGGTCCCGGCTTCGTCAACTTCCACCTGGACGACGGCTGGCTGCACGACACGCTGACCCAGGTGGTCACCGAGGGGACCGAGGGGTTTGCCCGGCCCGACCTCGGCCAGGGCAAGAAGGTCATGGTCGAGTTCGTGAGCGCCAATCCCACCGGGCCCCTCCACGCCGGCCACGCCCGGGGCGCGGTCTACGGCGACTCGGTGGCCCGGCTCCTGGAGCGCACCGGCCACGACGTGTCCCGGGAGTTCTACGTCAACGACCGGGGCGTGCAGATGCAGCACTTCGCCGATTCCCTGGTGGCTCGCAAGGCGGGGCAGGAGCCCAGCGAGGAGGGCTACCAGGGCGCGTACATCACCGAGTGGGCCCAGGAGATGCCCGAGGACGCCGATCCCCTCGAGTGGGGCCTGGCCCGGGCCCGCCAGGACCAGATCGACACCCTCGCCGGCCTCGGCATCACCTTCGACGTCTGGTTCTCGGAGCGGTCGATGGTGGCCACCGGGGCCATCGAACAGGCGCTGACCGACCTGCGGGACCGGGGCGTGGCCTACGACCAGGACGGTGCCACCTGGCTGCGGTCCTCGGACTACGGCGACGACAAGGACCGGGTCCTGGTCAAGTCCGACGGCGAGTACACCTACCTGCTGCCTGACGTCGCCTACCACCGGGACAAGTTCGCCCGGGGCTTCGAGCTGGTCATCAACGTCTGGGGCGCCGACCACCACGGCTACGTCTCCCGTCTGAAGGCCGCGGTCCAGGCCCTGGGCCACGACCCCGACGAGCTGGAGATCGTCATCACCCAGCTGGTGAACCTGCTGAAGGCGGGCCAGCCGGTGCGGCTGTCCAAGCGGACCGGCCAGCTCGTCACCATCGACGAGATCGTCGACGAGGTCGGCTCCGACAGCGCCCGGATCACCTTCCTGCTGCAGTCCATGGACAGCCCGCAGACCGTCGACCTGGCCGAGGTGGCCAGCCAGGCCATGGAGAACCCGGTCTTCTACGTGCAGTACGCGCACGCCCGGATCGCCTCCATCGGGCGCAAGATCGCCGAGCTGGGCATCCAGCGGGCGCCGCTGGCGGACGTCGACCTCGGCCTGCTCACCCACGAACGGGAGCTGGAGCTGCTGCGCTCGCTGTCCGAGCTGCCCGAGGTCGTCATCGGGGCCACCCTCGGTCGGGCGCCCCACCAGGTCACCACGTGGGTCCGGGACCTGGCCGGGCGGTTCCACGGCTTCTACCACGACTGCTATGTGGTGGCCGACAGCGTGGACCCGGCCCTCACCCAGGCCCGGCTGTGGCTGGTGGAAGCCGTCCGGGTCGGCCTGGCCATCGGCCTCGACCTGCTCGGGGCCAGCGCGCCCGACGAGATGTGAACCCGGCCACCGCGTCCGGCCGCCGCCTCCACCGTCCCGTTCGATGACCGCCCTTCCCCGGGACCTGTTGCCCGACAACTCGACGGTGGCCGCCGACGGTCGCCTCAGCGTCGGGGGCTGTGACCTCCTCGACCTGGCCGCTGCGTTCGGCACGCCGATCTTCGTCTACGACGAGGCCCACCTCCGGGCCCGGTGTCGCGAGGCGGTGGCTGCCTTCGGCGACGGGGTGGCCTACGCGACCAAGGCCTTCCTGTGCACGGCCATGGCCCGCCTCGCCCACGAGGAGGGCATGGTCCTCGACGTGGCCACCGGTGGCGAGCTGCACGTGGCCCTGGCCGCCGGGGTTCCTGCCGACCGTCTCGTCCTGCACGGCAACAACAAGTCCGAGGCCGAGCTGGCCCGGGCCCTCGAGGTCGGCGTCGGTCGCATCGTGGTCGACTCCTTCGACGAGGTCGACCGCCTCGAGGGCCTGGCCCCTTACGCCGCCCGCCGCCCGCAGGTCCTGGTCCGGGTGACCCCTGGGGTCGAGGCCCACACCCACGAGTACGTGCGCACCGGCCAGGACGACTCGAAGTTCGGCTTCGGGCTCCGGTCGGGTGCGGCCGGTCATGCCGTGGAGCGCCTGGGTGCGCTCGCATCGGTCGACCTCGTCGGCCTGCACGCCCACATCGGCAGCCAGGTCTTCGTGGTCGACTCGTTCTTCCAGGCCGTCGAGGCCCTGGCCCCCTTCGTCAACGCCCAGGGCCTGCCCGAGCTGTCCATCGGCGGGGGCCTCGGCGTGGCCTACGTCGAGGGGGAGTCGGCGCCGTCCATCACCGAGTGGGCCGGCGCCGTGCGGGCCGCCTGCGTCGACGCCGGCATCACTGCCCGGGTCTCGGCCGAGCCCGGTCGGGCCATAGCCGCCGCCGCCGCCCTCACGCTGTACACCGTCGGCACCATCAAGGACCTGCCCGGCATCCGCACCTATGTCGCCGTCGACGGCGGCATGAGCGACAACCCCCGTCCCGTTCTCTATGGCAGCGGCTACGAGACCTTCCTGCCCCGGGCCACCGACGCCGAGCGGGACCGTCCGGTCCGGGTCGTGGGCAAGCACTGTGAGTCCGGCGACCTGCTGGTCGCCGAGGCCCGGGTCCCCGCCGACCTCGCGGTGGGCGACGTCCTCGCCACCCCCGTGACCGGGGCCTACGGCCACTCCATGGGCTCCAACTACAACAAGGTGCCTCGCCCCCCGGTCGTCTTCGTCAGGGACGGCGACGCCCGTCTCGTCGTCCGCCGCGAGAGCGAGGACGACCTCCTCCGCCTCGACGTCTGACCCTCCGTTCTGGCGCCCGATCTCCCGCCCAGGACCGGCAGATCAGGCGCCAGAACGGAGGTGGTGGAGCAGATCCGCCAGGGCGGTGTCGTCGGGGGTGGTGGCGGTCGAGCGGCGAGTCGAACCGAAGCCCACGAGAACGGGCAGACCGTCGGCGTCGAGGGCGACGTGTTCGGGGCGCAGGGCTCCGTGGACGTGACCGGCACGGTGCAGGCGGTCGACGACGGCCCGGAGTCGGTGGGCCGCGGCCTCGGGTTCGGGGACCGGGCGGCGGTCGATGGTCCCGGCGGGGACGAAGCCCAGTACGAGGGCGGTCTGGCCCCGTCGGTCGATGACGTCGAGCAGCTCGACCACGCCCTCGCCTTGGAGGGCCTCCAGCCCCCGCGCCTCGCGCCGCAGGGTCGACCGGTCGGACCACCGGGCCCCGGGCGGCGTGGCCTTCAGCACCACGGGCGGGCCGCGGCCCCGGCGGGCCCGTAGGACGACGCGTCCGGGGCGCGCCGCGAAGGGGGCCTCGGAAGACCAGCCCGACAGGGCTTCAGCCACCGGCGCGGGCCACCTGGACGATCTCCGCCGTGCCATCGGTGATCAGGACGCCCCGACCCGGCGGCGGGGTCGGCCCCACCGGGGGGAGCGCGCACACCCAGACGTCGGCGTCCCGGACGGGATCGGGCCGCAGGGCGAGGCCGTGGCTCGCCGGCCGGAGGGCGGTCAGCCAGGAGCCATAGCCCTCCCGCCAGGCGTCGGCGCGGACAGCCACGAGCACGAGGGCGTCGGGATGACGGCGCGAGACCAGGGCCCGGAGATCGCCGTCGGGGTCGTCGATCTGCTCGGCGTCGTCCACGACGAAGAGGTGGGGCACGGGTCGGGCCAGCCAGTCGGCTACGGCGCGTCGCAGCCGGTCGGGGTCCTCGCCCGGTCGGTGGTGGGTGCACGGGCGTTGTCCACCCTGGTCCCGAAGGAGGCTGAGCGCGGCCGAGCGCCCGGAGCGGGGCGGTCCGGCGACCACGAACGGGCTGGCCTCGAGGAGGTCGACGGTCGCCACGCCGAGGTCCCGGTCGCGCAGGCCGACGGTGGCCCGTGCCGGACGACCGGTCAGGGCACCGAGAGCCACGCAGGGTGGGAGCGGCGTCACGGGGGCCGGCCCTCGACCGGCTCGGGCCGGGCGGTGACGGGCTGCGACCTGGGACGGGGTGAGCCGGAGGCGCCCGATCTGGAGCTCGTGGCCCTCGGCGGTGTGGCCCCGCCCCGGTGGGCGGTCGCCGGTCGGCGGCCGGAGCGCGAGGAGCCCGTAGTCCGCGGGGTCGTCGAGGCCGAGGACCACGAGACGGTCCGTCGTGGCCCCGAGCGACGGCGGTTGGAGCGACGGGCGGGAGCTGGTGAGGGCGAACACCATCCTGTGGCCCGGACCGTCCCGCACGAGGCGATCGAGGCGACCGAGCAGACGCAGACCGTCGAGGTCATCGACCGGGGCGGCGAGGGATTCGTAGCCGTCGAGCACGATCACCGTGGCGGGCCGGTCGGCCGGGCCGGTGTCGCCGTCCAGTCGGGCCTCGAGCCGAAGGAACAGCCGGGTGACGGTGGCGCGGTCGGTCAGGTTCGCGACGGTGCCGACCTGGGGGAGGTCGGCCAGGTCGTCGAGGGTCCCCGCTCGACCGAGTACGTACGCGTGGAGGTCCTCGGGCCCCCGGCGCGCGGCCAGCCCGAGCAGGGCGGTGCGCACCGTGGTCGTACGTCCCCGTCCCCGGCCGCCGAGTACGACGAGGTGCCCCGCGGCGGGGTTCCAGCCCAGGGGCGGTTGGGACCGATCGTGGGGCCGGTCCTGGCGTCCGAGGACGACGATGTCCCTCGGGTCGCGGTCGAGGATGCCGGACGGCTCGAGGTCGAGGGTGCTCGTCGGGTCGAGGGCGACGAGGTCCGTCGGGTCGAGGGTGCCCGTCGGATCGAGGTCGAGGGTGAGGTCGTCGGGCAGCGGTGGCCGCCAGACCGGATCGGGTCCCGGGAGCCCCGACCAGGCCGCGACCGCCTCGTCCACCAGCCGTTCGAGGTCGGTGGGCGTGCCGCCCGTGGTCACCGGCCAGGGCGAGCCGACCGTCCGGACCGTCACGGGGGTGAGCGCCTCGTCCCGCGCTCCGCTGTCGGCCACCTGGAGCAGCCGGAGGCCGTCGCCGGTGCGGAGCCAGGCCCGGCCCGGGGTGCGGGCGGGGAGGGCGGCGGCGTCCGGGCTCCCGATGACGTCCTGGGAGTCGGCCGGGTCGAGGGTGCGCAGGCAGATGCGCAGGGCCGTGTTGGCCCGGATGTCGTCGTTGACGGCCCCGGCGGGGCGCTGGGTGGCCAGGATCAGGTGGACCCCCAGGCTGCGCCCCCGGCGGGCCACGTCGACCAGCGCGCCGAGGAAGTCGGGCAGTTCGGCGGCCAGGGTGGCGAACTCGTCGACCACCACGACCAGGCGGGCCGGACCATCGTCGAGGTCGCGGAGGTCGCCGGTCCGGGCCGCCCGCAGGAGGCCCTCCCGCGCCCTCACCTCGGCGCGGAGGCTCGTGAGCAGCCGCTCGCCCAATCCGGCGTCCAGGTCGGTGACCACGCCGGCCACGTGGGGGAGCCGGGCACAGGCGTCGAAGGCGCTGCCGCCCTTGTAGTCCAGCAGGACGAATGCGACTGCGGTGGGCGGATGGCGGGCCGCGAGGGCGCTCACCCACGTGCGCAGCAGCTCGCTCTTGCCCGCCCCGGTGGTGCCGGCGACGAGGGCATGGGGCCCGTCCGCCACCAGATCCACGGCCACCGCCCCGTCGGAGCCGACCCCGAGCGGAGCGCGGAGGGAGCGGCGGCCGGTCCGGCCTTCGTCACCGTCCCCACCGAGGAGGATCGGCAGCCGCACCCGGTCGGGGAGGTCGCCGCCGGGCTGCGGGTCGGTCCACCGGGCGAGGGCCCGCGCCCAGGTCTCCGCCAGGTCGAGGTCGGCGACGAGCGCCCGGACCTCGACGACGGCTCGATCCGACCCCGGGTGGGTCAACTGGGCCCCGGCGGGCGACCACAGCACCACGGCCCGGCACCGGTCGGTGAGCGCTCCGGGCCGATCGGCGATCTCGAGCACCACGCCGGCGTCAGCGCCGGTCAGCGCCGGCCCGATGGTCAGGGGGGCGTCGGCCCCATCGAGATGGGGGAGCCATCGCAGGAACGACCAGATCCCGCCGGGCATCGCGGCAACGCCCAGGTCGTGCGGGCCGCGCCGGGTCAGCGCCGACAGGAGCACCCCGCGGGCGACGGCTTCGGCCCACGCCGGGGGCCCGGCGATGCCCAGGTGCTCGTGGTGGTCGAGGGCGATGGTCACCGGCGCGCGCGTGTCGTCGTCGGCCCACCCCAAAGCGATCCGGGAGCTGTCGGGCGCCGAGGCCCGCACTGGCCAGAGCTCCCTGCCGTCACGGGCGCGGGTCACGGCGTCCACGGGCGAGGGGTACTGCCGTCGGGCGTCGGCGGCCTGGTCCCGGGCAAAGGCGGCACCGGCTCGCTGGTGCTCGCCTCGCGCCGCTTCGTGGTCGGCGTCGGCGCGACGGCCGTCCCGCCGCCAACGGCGCCGGGCGTCGGCGTGGGCCCCGACGGCGAGCAGCGGTGTCGCCGCGGTGAACAGGCCGGCCGTCGGGTGGACCGTCACGGCCAGGATCGCGCCCACCGCCACTGGGGCCAGCAGGGTCAGGACGCCCGGCGGCCGCGGGGCCGGCTCGGGGGGCGGTGCCTCCGGGGACGGGCCGGGATCCGGGGCGCGGGCCGCCCAGGTCGGCGGGGCCCGGTGCACCGTCGCCGTCGGCGCCCCCGTGGTGGTGGGGGGTGGTGGTGGGGGAGGAGCTGCAGGTCGATGGCACCGATGCCGATGACGGCGCCGGGGCGGAGCGGGATCACGACGTTCACGGGGAGACCGTCGACGGTGGTGGCCCGGGCCGTCGTCACGGGACAGATCCGCCACGATCCGCCGATGCGCTCGATCAGGGCGTGGGCCGGGGCGACGGAGGGGTGATCGAGACGCAGGTCGCAGGCGGCGCCGCGCCCCACCAGGACGGTCCCCCGGACCGGCGAGCGGGTCGGGGCGAGGGGACCGGCCACCACGACGAGTTCGGGGTGGCGGGGGGCGGGCTCGCTCCTGCCCCCGACGCCGATGGTCGATCCCCGGCGGAGGCCGCACTCGGTCAAGGGGGTCGACGCATCGGCGGTCTGGCCGTCGACCGACAGGCCGTCCCCCGGCGCCGCGCCGGGCCAGGCCCGAGCCAGGTCCCGGGCGGTGCCACCGGCGTCGGGTCCGAAGCGGACCTCGACGTCGGGGCCGCCCCCGGCGTCGGCCAGACGGACGGTGACCGGCGGCCGGTGTGGGGCGGTGGGGTCGGATCGGGGGCCCTGCCCGCTGGGAGGAGGCGGGCCGGTGTCGGGCAGGGCCCCTCGATCCGGATCAGACAGCCGTGCCGTTGAGGGCCTGGCTGATGTTCTGGCGGTTGCGCTCGACGTAGGTGGCCGACTCGCGCAGGGCGTCGGTGAGACGGCGGAGGCCGGGGGCGAAGGTCTGGTTCCAGTCCTGACGGAACCGGTCGGCGACCCGGCCGTCCCAGCGGACCGAGCCCTGGCCACCGGCCGGCCCGACCGCGACGGAGATCTCCTGGACGAGCCGTTCCAGCTCGCCGGCGTCCCGCTCGAACAGCCGCCGCAACGTGGCCAGCTGCCCCAGATCCGCACCCACCTGATCGAACGCCATGGCGGTGGTCCTCCTGTCGTGGTCATCACCCGGTCGCTCCGGGTGTTGACCGTGAGCATTACATGAAACAACATGAAACGCAATGGCTACCACAAAGAATGTCCTGGAGATCGCCCCGAAGCCCGACCACGCCCTGGTCGGGATCAACCTGACCACGGCCGCCCATCTGGCCTCCGCCCTCGAACGGGTCGCCGTCGAGCTCGACCGGGCCGCCGCCACGGCGCGTGCCGGGCTGGCCGAAGGCCTGGCGCCGACGGCGGCGGTGCGCATCGGGCTGGCCGCGGTCTGGGCCACCGGCGAGGCGGCCACCCTCCGGTCGGTCATCGCCCGCCTCGAGCGGATCGAAGTCACCGGGGTGGCCCGTTGGTCGGGTGGCCGGGCGCCCGCTTTCGCCGACCCGGTCGAGGCCCACCGGCTGGCCGGGCTGGTCCTCACCGCCCTCGCCGGGGGTCGGCTGGCCGAGGCCCGTGCGCTGCTGGCGGCCCACGGTCGGGACGCGGTCCTGGCCACGGTCCTGGTGGCCGGCCTCGGCGCGGCGGGCGTGGTCGACCTGCTGCGTCCCGCGGTCGAGCAGTGGGCCCGGACCGGCGGTGACGCCGCGGTCCTCCGGGAGGTCGTCGCCGGGGTGGCCGGGGCCCTGGCCCTGGCCGCCCGTCACGGGACCTCGGTGGTGGGCATGGCCGACCTGGCCGCGGCAGCCGAGCGGGCCGAGGTGCCCCTCGCGGCACTGGCCCTCCTCTTCGTCGGTGGGGCCCGGTTCCCCACGACGTTCCTGCGGGAGGCGGTCACCGAGGTGGTGGCCCCGCTCAATGCGCTCGGTCCGGTCCAACCCCGGTCTGGGCGTCGACCCGTGGCTGGTACCCGCCCGGGGCGAGGCCGTCGATGCCCGCGTCGTCGTCCTGCGCGCGGCGGCCCGTGACCACCGAGCCGCGGTCGAGGCGGTCGGTGCGGTGGACCTCGACGACCTGCTGCCCCGGTCGCTGGCCTACCTCGACGGCGGGGTGGCCGTCGCCGAGCTGCTGCTGGCCGGGACCACGCCGCGGGACGACCACGGCGGCCCGGTGACCGACCCGCTGGTCACGGCCTCGGGGATCCACCCGGGGCGAGAAGGGGACAACGCGCGGCGGGTGATCGAGTGGATCGGTGCCCGCCGGGAGGCCCCGCTGGCCGTGCAGGCCTCACTCGGCCGCCTGGCCCGGCCGTGGATCGGTGCCTTCCGCTCGGCGGGCCTCGACGCCGTCGTCGCCCAGCCGGTCGTCGTCGACGAGGCGCTGGGTCGCGCCTACCTCACCTACGGCCAGGCCCTCGAGCCGGTGGCCGACGAGCTGCAGGACGCGGCCTGGACGTGGGCGGCCGCCGAGATCGAACCCCTCTCGGGTCCTCAGGTCGGCGGCGCGGGCTTCGACGCCGTCGGCAGCGTGCTCGGCATCGTCACCGTCAGCGGTCTCGACGCGGAGGCGGCGCAGGCGGAGGCCCGGGACCGCCGGGTGCTGCGGGAGGCCGCGCTCTGGCGCCGGGTGACGGGCCTGGCCACGGACCGCCTGCCTGCTCCGGTCCGCCCGATCGCCGGGCCGCTGGCGGGGGCGGCCCTCGACCGGGTCCTCGAGGACGCCGACCACGAGCTGCGCCACTGGTCCGAGCTCCGCGACCTACGGGTGGCCCACGAGTACGTCGCCCTCGACTACCTGGTGGCGTCGGTGTTGTGGGCCCGCCATGGCGAGAACGGACTGGCCGCGCCGCCCCCGGACCTCCTGGCGAACCGGTCCCGGCCGGCGGCCGGACTGCGCCACCCGTTGCGCCTCGACGCCGACCGGCGTCGCGGTCTGGACCCGCTGGCGGTCCGCCCAGGCCGACCGCGGCCCGGCCCCCCGGCAGCTGGCGGGCGATCAGTTCCTGGCCGAGACCCGGGAATGATCCCGCGAGGTCGTCATCACAGCGCCTTGCGGACGATCTTCTCCTTGCCGCTGGTGTAGGGCGGGTAGAGGAGGGCCGGGTCCGGGAAGGTGGGCTTGCGCAGGACCGACTTGAGGTTGGAGAACGTGTCGAAGCCGCTCTTGCCGTGGTAGCGGCCGATGCCGCTCTCGCCCACGCCGCCGAAGGGCAGCTCGGGCGGGGTGATGTGCAGGATCGTGTGGTTCACGCACACGCCGCCCGACGACGTGCGGTCCAGCACGGCGTCGACCACGTCGTCGTCAGCGGCGAACACGTAGAGGGCGAGCGGCTTGGGCCGGGCGTTGACCCGGTCGATGGCTTCGTCGACCGAGGTCACGGGCAGGACCGGCAGGAGGGGGCCGAAGATCTCCTCCTGGAGGATCTCGGCGTCCTCGGGGGTGCCCACCAACACCGTCGGGGCGATGTAGCGCTCGTCGGCGTCGGTGGTCCCGCCGATGGCCGCCTCGCCGCCGCCGGCCAGCAGGCCCGAGAGCCGGTCGAAGTGGCGGTCGTTGACGATGCGGGCGTAGTCGTCGCTGGCCTGGGGGTCGGCGCCGTAGAAGTCGGCGACCGCGGTGCGGATGTGCTCGATGAGCTCGTCCTGGACGGACTGGTCGACGAGCACGTAGTCGGGGGCGATGCAGGTCTGGCCGGCGTTGAGGAACTTGCCCCAGGCGATGCGCCGGGCGGCCACCTCGAGGTTGGCGGACTGGTGGACGATGGCCGGGGACTTGCCGCCCAGCTCGAGGGTGACCGGCGTGAGGTGCTTGGCCGCGGCCTCGGCCACCACCCGGCCGATGCGGGTCGAGCCGGTGAAGAAGATGTGGTCCCAACGCTGCTCCAGCAGCTCGGTGGCCACCTCGGGGCCGCCCTCCACCACCTGGACGGCGTCGGGGTCGAGGTGGGTGCGCAGCAGGTCGGTCAGGACCGCGGAGGTGGCCGGGGCCAGCTCGGAGGGCTTGACCACGGCGGCGTTGCCGGCGGCGAGGGCGGCGGCCAGGGGCTCGACCAGCAGCTGCACGGGGTAGTTCCACGGGGCGATGATCAGCACGGTGCCCAGGGGCTCGGGCTGGATGCGGCCCCGGCCCGGCATGGCGGTCAGCGGGAGGCCGACCCGCCGGGGCTTGGCCCACTTGGCCACGTTCTTGGCCAGCAGCGCGACCTCGGAGGCGGTGACGCCCAGGTCCGTGGCCCAGGCCTCCATCGACGGCTTGCCGACGTCGGTGGCGAGGGCGGCGAGCAGCCGGTCCTCGCCTTCCTCGAGCAGTCGCTCCAGGGCGTGGAGCTGGCGCTTCCGCCACTCGATCGGGCGGGTGAGCCCCCGATCGAAGGCGGCTCGGGCGGTGGTGACGGCTCGGACCGCGGTGGTGGGCTCGGCGGTGGGATCGTGCGGCGCCGGCGAGTCCGGGCCGGTCGTCGGTGAGGTCTCGGTGGTGGCCATGGAGGTTTTCTACCCCCGATCGACCCCCGTGCGGACGGGCACCCCGTGTCGAGCCTTGTGGCGGAGCATGGCTTCGTCGGCCTCGACCAGGTCGGCGTCGGTCAGGGCATCCGGCGACCGGGCCGTGCCGATGCTGATGCCCAGCTGGAGGCGGTGCTCGCCGACCACGAACGGGGCCTCCATGGCCCGCTGGATCCGGGCGACCAGATCGGCGGCCTGATCGTCGTCGGCCCCGTGGGCCAGGACCACGAACTCGTCGCCGCCGGTGCGGGCCACGACGTCGTCGGCCCGGACGTGGTGGCGGAGGCGGGTCGCGACCTGGCGCAGGACCTCGTCGCCGACGTGGTGGCCGTGTCCGTCGTTGATCGGCTTGAAGCGGTCGAGGTCACAGAAGAGCAGCGCACCGCCGCGCTGGTCCCGTTCGAGCAGCTCGAAGAGGGACCGCCGGTTGGGCAGGCCGGTGAGCGAGTCCGTGTGGGCGGCGGCCTCGAGCAGTGCGGCCTGATGGCTCCAGTGCAGGATCAGCTCCATGTGCGTGCGGGCGGTGGTCATGCCGAAGGCGTGACCCTCCGGAGGGGGTCCGTCGAGGCGGCTCCACACGGTGACGAGGGCCGGGGTGGGGGAGCCGGCGTCGGGAACCGACTCGACCCAGAGAGCGCCCCGGCCGAGCTCGGTGGCCCGCGCCCGGCGGCGAGGGTCGAGGAACGCCGGGTCGGGCTCGTGGACGCCGATGCCGTCGGCCCGGACCGTCGACCACGGGTGCCCGGGGTCCCGCTCCGCGCCCGACAGCTCCCGGGGGAGGCCGGTGGAGACGAACTGGTGGGCGCCGTCCTCGTACCAGCTGATGGCGACGTGCAGGTCGTTCTCGACCCAGTCGAAGACGGCAAGGAGGGGCTCGATGGCCTCGGTCATCGGCGCGCCGCTGAGCAGGCGGTTCATCACCGTGTCGACCGCCCGCTGGTAGGTGGCGGGGCGGCAGTAGACGGCGAGGTGCTGGTCGACGCCGTCGGTCACGGGGGAGCCGGTCATGTCCACGGCCCGCCAGGTCCCGTCGCGGTGCCGGAGCCGGAAGCTGGTCGTGCCCTTGGCCATGCCCCACGTGGCCAACCCGGACAGGCCGAGCAGCGCGCGCTCGATGTCGTCGGGGTGCACCAGGTCGGTGATCTCCCGCCCCAGCACCTCCTGGCGCTGGTAGCCGAGCAGGGCGGCGACGGCCTGGTTGGCGTAGGTGACGGTCAGATCAGGCCCGATCGTGGCGATGCACTCGTACGCGTCCTCCACGAGGGAGGCGTAGAGCACAGCCGAACGGTCCACGGTTCTCCGTCGGCCGCGGCGCTCGGAGGGTGAGGCCGGTCAGGCCTCCTGCACGGGTCGGCCCGGCTCGATCACCCAGGTGCTGACGACGGGCACGGCGCTGGCCGCGTCGCTCGGGTCCTCGACGTGGCGGATCTCCGCCGTCCACGACTCGGGCGTGATCTCGTGGCGCAGCCAGCCCCGGTGCCCGGCCTCGGCGTAGCGGATGTGGGGGCTGTTGACCTGGACGACGTCGGTGATCGCAGCCAGCTCGTCACCCGGCGACGAGATCCCGGGGGTGACGAACTCGGTGCCCACCCGGTCGGCGCCGGGGTCGTCGAAGTCGGCCGTCAGGTCGCTCACCCAGGTGCTGTGAACATCGCCGGTGAGCACGACCGGCTCGCCGGCCGCCGCCGCGAGGGCGTCGGTCAGGCGCGTGCGGGCCACGGGGTAGCCGTCCCACTGGTCGAGGTTGAAGATGGCGTCGTCGCCGGCGCCGAACCGCCACTGGTGCAGGACGATCTGGTTCACCACCACGTCCCAGGTCCGCTCGCCCTCGCGGAGGCCCTCGGTCAGCCAGGCCTCCTGGTCGGCGCCGAGCACGGTGGTGGCCGGGTCGAAGGAGGTGTCGCAGCGGGCCCCCACCGAGGACACCGCGTCCTCACACTCGAGGGGCGTGCGGTACTGACGGGTGTCGACGAGGTGGAGCCGGGCCAGCGCGCCGATGTCCAGGGCCTGGTGGATCTGCAGGTCCGGACCGGTCGGCGGGGCGAAGCGGACCGGCATGTGCTCCCACCAGGCCCGGTAGGCCGCAGCCCGCCGCTCGAGGAGCTCGGCGGGGGAGCGGGACTCGCTACTGGCATCGGGGGTCTGGCCGACGTAGTTGTTCGACGTCTCGTGGTCGTCCCACACCACCGACCACGGCGCCACCTGGTGGGCCGCCCGCAGGTGCTCGTCGCTGCGGTGCAGGGCGTAGAGGTAGCGGTAGTCGTCGAGGGTCACCGCGGTGATCTGGCCACCCCGCACGGCGCCACCGGCCGCGTCCTCGGGGCCCCGCTCGTAGATGTAGTCGCCGCAGCAGACGACCAGGTCGCAGTCGGAGGCGGCGAGGTCGCGGTAGGCGGCCCATCGGGCATCGCCCCAGCGTGAGCACGAGACCTGGCCGAGGACGAAGGCGGCGGGCAGCTCGCCGGCGGCCGGCATCGTCACGGCCCGCCCGACGGGGCTCTCGTCGCGGCCGACCAGGAAGCGATAGGCGTACTCGCGACCGGGCTCCAGGCCCTGCACGTCGACGTGGACCGTGTGGGCGGCGTCGGCCTCGGCCACGGCCGTGCCGTCGGCGACGAGATCGGCGAACGTGTCATCGGTGGCGACCTCCCACCGCACCGGCACGGGCTGGGTCGGCATGCCGCCACCGACCTGCAGGGCGTCGGGGGCCAGGCGGGTCCAGAGCACGACGGCTTCGGCGGTGGGGTCACCCGAGGCCACGCCGAGCGTGAAGGGGTAGCCCGACAGACGGGGGGTGGCGATCGTGGTGGTGCTCGGCGCCGAGGCCGACCCACCCCCGCCTGAGCACGCGGCCAGCGCCCCGGTGGCCAGCGCCCCCCCGATGAACTGCCGCCGCGTCACTCGGTGCTGTGGGCTCACGGCGGCGGAGACTACAGGCCCCCGTTCTGGCGCCTGATCTGCCGGTCAGGGCCGGAAGATCAGGCGCCAGTACGGCGCTCAGGGGGTGAGGGCCTCCGCGGTGCGGAGGAGGGCGGCGCGGGCCCGGAGGAGGCGGGCGTCGACGGTGAGCTGGTCGGCCGCGGCCCGGAGCCACGCCCGTTGCTCGACCAGCTCCTGGCCGAAGCGGTCGGCCCGAGCGCCCTGCCAGACGTCGGGCCGGTGGTGGGCCACGACGGGGTCGAGCGCGGCGCCCACGGTGCCGGCGACGGCGTCCAGCCGGTGGGCGAGGGCGTCCAGCTCGTCGGCGGTGGTCATGGGTGGAACATACTGAAATTGCACGTTGATGGCCAGGCCGGAGGGTCGGCACGACGAAAGGGACGAGAAGGGTGACGGAGAGCGCCGGTAGCGTGGCCGAGTGCCCCAGGTCGAGGTGTCCGAGAGCGAGCCCCGCGTGCGCATCGGGGTACTCGGCTGCGGCAACGTGGGCGCGGCCCTGGTCGGCCTCATCGACGCCCAGGGCGACATGATCGAGGCCCGTACGGGCCTGCGCCTCGAGGTGGCCAAGGTCGCCGTGCGCAACATGTCGCGGGAGCGGCCGGTAGAGCTGGCGGACGGGGTCCTCACCAACGACGCCATGGCCGTGGTCGACGACCCGAGCATCGACCTGGTCGTCGAGGTCATCGGTGGCATCGAGCCCGCCCGCGAGCTGATCGTGCAGGCGGTGAAGGCCGGCAAGCCCGTCGTGACCGCCAACAAGGAGCTGCTGGCCAACCACGGCGCCGAGCTCTTCGCGGTGGCCGAGGGCGCCAGTGTCGACCTCCTCTTCGAGGCCGCCGTCGCCGGGGGCATCCCCCTCATCCGCCCGCTCCGGGAGTCCCTCGCCGGCGAGCAGGTGCACCGGGTCCTGGGGATCGTCAACGGCACGACCAACTACATCCTCACCCGCATGAGCGAGGACGGGGCGACCTACGGCGAGGCCCTGGCCGAGGCCCAGAGCCTGGGCTACGCCGAGCGGGACCCGACCGCCGACGTCGAGGGCTACGACGCGGGGGCCAAGGCCGCCATCATCGCCACCATCGCCTTCGGGGTCCGGGTCGTCGCCGGCGACGTGTACCACGAGGGCATCTCGGGCATCACCCCCGCCGACATCACCTTCGCCCGCCGCCTGGGCTACGAGGTCAAGCTCCTGGCCATCGCGGAGGCCGAGCTGGGCGACGACGGCGTGACCGAGGTCGCCGTCCGGGTCCATCCATCGATGGTCCCGGCCCACCACCCGCTCGCCTCCGTGCGGGACAGCTTCAACGCCGTGTTCATCGAGGGCGACGCCGTCGGCGAGCTCATGTTCTACGGCCGGGGTGCGGGTGGCGGCCCGACCGCCAGCGCGGTCCTGGGCGACGTGATCGACGCCGCGGTCAACCTGCGCCGGGGCTCCCACGCCACCGTCGGCGCTCTGTCCCGGGCCCGCATCCGGCCCATCGACGACGTCACCTCGGCCTATTACCTGAACCTCGAGGTGGCCGACGAGCCGGGTGTCCTGGCCCAGGTGGCGGGAGTGTTCGGCCGCCACGGCGTGTCCATCCGCTCCATGGAGCAGGAGGGCCTCGGCGGCGAGGCCCGCCTCATCTTCATCACCCACGAGGCCGTCGAGCGCGACGTGCAGGCCACCCTCCACGACCTGCGCGAGCTGGACGCCGTCGTCGGCGTCGGCACCGTCCTACGGGTCGTCGGCGACGGCCCGAGCTGAGCCGCCCGCCGTGAAGTACGTCAGCACCCGGGGTCGGGCCCCGGTCCTCGGCTTCGGCGACGTCCTGCTGGCCGGCCTGGCCACCGACGGCGGCCTCTATGTCCCCGAGAGGTGGCCGGAGCTCGGGGTCGACGACCTGACCGAGTGGGTGGACCGCCCCTACCAGGACATCGCGGTCGACGTGATGGCCCCCTTCGTCGAGGGCGACATCGAGCGAGACGAGCTGGCCGAGCTGGTGACCCGGGCCTATTCGTCCTTCGACCACCCCGACGTCACCCCGCTGCGGGACCTCGGCGACGGTCTCTGGCTCCTGGAGCTGTTCCACGGCCCGACCCTGGCGTTCAAGGACGTCGCCCTCCAACTGGTCGGGCCCCTGTTCGAGCGGGAGCTGGAGCGCCGGGGTGACCGGGTCACGATCATCGGCGCCACGTCGGGCGACACCGGCTCGGCGGCCATCGAGTCCACCAAGGACCGCGACGGCATCGAGATCGTGATGCTGCACCCCCATGGTCGGGTGAGTGACATCCAGCGTCTGCAGATGACCACGGTGGACTCCGCCAACGTCCACAACCTGGCGGTCGAGGGCACCTTCGACGACTGTCAGGACCTGGTGAAGGCCATGTTCGCCGACGAGTCCCTGCGGGCCGACCTGCGCCTGTCGGCGGTCAACTCCATGAACTGGGCCCGGCTGATGGCCCAGGTCGTGTACTACGTCTACGCCGGGTCCCGGCTCCTCGGCCCCGCCGACCCGGCCGTGTCCTTCTCGGTGCCCAGCGGGAACTTCGGCAACATCTTCAGCGGCTGGGTGGCCCGGCGCATGGGGGTCCCCATCGCCCAGCTCATCTGCGCCAGCAACCGCAACGACATCCTCACCCGCTTCTTCTCCAGCGGCGTGCTGGAGCTCGGTGAGGTGGTCCCCACCATCAGCCCGAGCATGGACATCCAGGTGTCCTCGAACCTGGAGCGCCTCCTCTTCGAGCTCCACGGCCGCGACGCCGAGGTCACCACCGAGCTGCTCCACACCTTTCGGTCCGAGGGACGGGCCCAACTGGCCGAGACGCGCCTGGCCGAGGTCGACGAGGTGTTCGACGCCGGCGCCGTGGACGACGACCGCACCCGGGCCGCCATCGCCGACTGGGAGCGGCGCGCCGGGATCGTGGTCGACCCCCACACCGCGGTCGGCCTGGTGGTGGGGGAGGCCCAGCGCCGCAACCCCGATCTGCCCCTGGCCTGCCTGGCCACGGCCCACCCCGCCAAGTTCGGCGCCGCCGTCGAAGCCGCCACCGGTCACCCCGTCGAGCTGCCGCCCCGCCTCGCGGCGCTCGAGGGCCTGCCCGAGCACTACGAGGTCGTCCCCAACGACCTCGACGCCGTCCGCGCCCGGGTCCGCGCCCTCACCGCCTGACCGCTCTTCCGTCCTGGCGGTCGATTCGGTGGCCCGGACAACGGAAACAGCCGCCAGAACGGGGAGAATGGGGCCATGAAGTACGTCGTGTGTGTGCCTGACGGTTGTGCCGACGAGCCGACCGACCGCCTGGACGGGCGCACGCCGCTCGAGGCGGCCGACCTGCCGACCCTGCAGGGCCTCGCCGCCCGCGGCACCGTGGGCCGGGCCGCGGTCATCCCGCCGGGGATGCCGCCGGGCAGCGACGTGGGCAACCTGTCGATCCTGGGCTACGACCCGGCCGTGCACCACACCGGCCGGGCGCCCATCGAGGCCGCAGCCCTCGGCCTGCGCCTCGCCCCGGACCAGGTCGCCTTCCGCTGCAACCTCTCGACGGTCGGCGCCGACGGGACCATGGTCGACTTCGCCGGCGGCCACCCGTCCACCGAGGAGGCGGCCGAGGTCATCGCCGGCCTCCAGGCCGAACTGGGTGGGGGCGAGATCCAGTTCCACCCCGGCGTCCAGTACCGCCACATCGTGGTGGCCCCCGAATCGTGGGCCGACGCCGAGTGCGTCCCGCCCCACGACCTGAGCGACAAGCCGATCGTCCTGCCCACCGGGCCCGCAGCACCGAAGCTGATCGAGGTCATGGACGCCTCCCGGGCCGTGCTGGAGCGCTTCGCCATCGGCGCCAACCAGGTCTGGCTCTGGGGCCAGGGCCATCAGCCCCAGCTCCCGTCGTTCCAGGAGCGCCACGGCGTGGCCGCCGGCATGGTCACCGCCGTCGACCTCGTCCGGGGCCTCGGCGTCCTCACCGACATGCAGGTGGTGGACATCCCCGGCGCCACCGGCTGGTACGACACCGACTACGAGGGCAAGCGGGACGCCGCGCTGGAGGCGCTCGGCAACGGCTGTGACCTCTTCGTCGTCCACGTCGAGGCCACCGACGAGGCGGGTCACGCCGGCGACGTGGAGGAGAAGGTGAAGGCCCTGGAGAACTGGGACCGGCGCATCCTCCCCGGCCTGATCGAAGGCCTGGACGCCCTGGGCCCCTGGCGCCTCCTCCTGCTCCCGGACCACGCCACGCCGGTCGATCTCAAGACCCACACCAGCGGTCCGGTCCCGTACCTCCTGGTCGACTCCGAGGTCGACGGCCTCGGCGGCACCTACACCGAACCCGGCGTGGCCGACGCCCCGATCGTCCCCGGCTTCGAGCTCATGGACCGCCTCCTGGCCCACTGAGGGACCGCAACCGAGGCAACGAAGGGGGCGTGGGGTGCCGCCGGCGCTCGTCGGCGGCGTGGCGGACCACGCTCGGTCGACCTTCACCGAAACCGATGCAGGGATGGGGGCATGGGGTCGGGCCGCCGGCCGGCGGGGGCATGCGGTGCCACGCTCGGTGACCGCGCCCTGATCTCTCGAGGCAATACCTTGCGGATTCCGCAAGGTATTGCCTCGAGGTATGTCGTGGCGGGCCTGATCGGGGGGTGGAGACGGTGTTCGGTCACGGTCCGTGGCAATTCGTCATCCGGCCGGCCGGCCGGCCGACGGCTCGAGTGCCCCCGACGACGCCGGCCCGACCCCACGCCCCCGTCCTTGCGTCGTTGTCGGTGTCGGTCCCCGCTGGCCTACGAGAACCTCGTCACGTAGCCGCGGTGGCGGAAGGTGCGCAGCATCGAGGTGACGTACCAGACCCCCAGCCCGGCCAGCACGATGGTGCCGACCAGCGCGTAGGCCAGTTGGTCCCAGGGGAGGGGTTGGCCGTCGATGACGGTGCGGGCGGCGGCGAACACGTGGGTGGTGGGCAGGACCCGGGCGATGGGCTGGAGCACGGGTGGTAGGGCATCGACCGGGTAGAAGACGCCGGACAGGGGCATCACCACGAAGAGGATCCCCCAGGCCAGGACCTCGGCGCTCTGGCCGAAGCGGAGGACCAAGCCGACGACGAAGAGCGAGATCGACCAGCCCGCCAGCAGCAGCAGGAGGCCGATGGGGATCAGGGCCCATCCGACCGAGGTGATCGAGAAGGCGAAGAAGGCGAAGGCCGCCAGCGCCACGACGGTCATGGCCACGGCGAGCTTGGCCAGCCCGAAGAGGGCCACGCCCGCGGCGTACTCGAGCTCGGTGAGCGGCGTCGCCAGCAGGTTGAGCAGGTTGCGGGACCAGGTCTCCTCGAGGAAGCCGGTCGAGGCGGCGATCTGGCTCTGGTACAGGACGTGGAAGAGCAGGATCCCGGCCAGCAGGTAGGTGACCCCGGCCTGTTCGGCGTCGGAGCTCTGGTCGGCGATGAAGACCCCGAGGGAACCCCAGAGCAGCACATCGACCACCGGCCAGATGAAGACGTCGAACCAGCGGTGGGGGCTACGCATCAGGACATAGGCGTGGCGTCGCGAGACGGCGGTCACCCGGCGGGCGTTCACGACGCCTCCCGGGGCTTCTGCTGGCCCACGGCCAGGTGGAGGAACACGTCCTCGAGCGAGGCGTGGCCGTGCTCGTCGAGGATGTCGGCGGGGGTGCCGTCGTGCACCACCCGGCCGTGCTGGAGGAAGACGACCCGCTCACACAGGCGCTCCACCTCGTTCATGTCGTGGCTGGTGACCAGCAGCGTGGTGCCGTCCTCGGCGTTCAGCGTCTCGAGGGCGGTGCGGACCCGCAGGGCGACGTCGGGGTCGAGCGACGCGGTCGGCTCGTCCAGGACCAGCATCGCCGGCCGGTGCAACACCGCCTTGGCGATGCCGATGATCGTGCGCTGGCCCGAGGACAGCTCCACGCACATCTGGTCGGCCAGGTGGGCCACACCGAAGCGTTCGAGCGCCTGGCCCACCGAGTCCTCCCCGGCTGGGGCGCCGCAGAGGTCAGCGAAGATCCCCAGCACCTCGCGCACCCGGAGCCGGTCCGGGAGCGGGAGGTAGCCGGCGGCGAAGCCCACGTGCTCCATGGCCCGGCTGCGGGCCTTGGGCAGACGGTGGCCGAAGATCTCCACCGAGCCCTCGTCGGGGGTGATCGTGCCGAGGCACATCAGCAGCGACGTGGTCTTGCCGGCCCCGTTCGGTCCCAGCAGCGCCACCCGCTCGCCGGGCCGCACCACGAGGTCGACCCCGTCCACGGCGCGCGTCGAACGGAAGCTCTTCACCAGCCCCTGGGCGCGCAACGCGGGCGCGGCAGCTTCCATCCCTCGCAGTCTGCCCGGGATGGGCTCGCGGCCCTGACGGGTTTCCGGCAGGGAGGTTGGTTGTTCCGTCGAACGCGTGTCGGTACGCTGGTCCCTGTCGCCACCGGCGGCACCCACCGAAATGCTCCGATGAACCCGTCTGCGGGATCCGGGGTGGGTGGCCCTCCGATGTCCCCTCGGTTTCCCGTGTCGGGTTCTCGGAGGACGGTGACGGCAGTTCGGAACTCCGAGAGGCCGCGGCTCGTGGCTCACGGTGCAATCCACCGGTCGAACGAGGTTTCCAATTTGAGCATCGCCACTGGCGAGACCGACCGCTCAGCGCTCGAGTCAAAGGACCGCCAACAGCTCGCCACCATCGCGCGGGCTCTGGGCGGCAAACCGACGGCTCGGACCCGGAAGGACGAGCTGGTCGAGTTGATCCTCGAGCTGGCCGACAAGGGGGCGGGAGCCCCGGAACGAGATGGGGACACGATGAGTGACCAGACGACCGAGGACGCTCCGGCGACCACGGACACCAACGGTTCACAGGACGCGGGGGACGCGTCCACCGACACCGGGAGTGGCGACGCCGCGCCCCGCTCGTCGCGGGCCGGTAGGGCCGCGAAGGACGACGACCGGGGCGACGACGGCGATCGGGATGACGCACCGCGTTCGGCGCGGGGCGGCCGGTCCCGGGCGGAGACCGGCGACGACCGGGGCGAGGACGCCAAGGGCGACAAGGCCGATCGGTCCTCCGCCGCCGACGGCGACAAGGACGCCGACCGGGGCGACGCCAAGGCCGGTGATGGCGAGAGCCGGTCCGAGCGCTCGGGCAACCGGGGCGGTGGTCGCAACGGCAGCGGCGGCGGCAACCAGGGCGACCGGAACCAGAACCGCGGCAACCAGGGTGGCGGGGGCGGCCAGAACCGCGGCAACCAGGGCAACCAGAACCGCGGCAACCAGGGTGGCGGTGGGGGCAACCAGGGCGAGGACGCCGAGCCCGGCAACCGCAAGCGCCGCCGTCGGGGCCGGAACCAGGGCCGGGAGCAGGAAGAGGAGAACGTCCCCGTCGCCAACTGGGACGGCGAGCCCGTCGACGTGGCCGGCCTGCTCGACCTCCGCGACGAGGGCTACGGGTTCCTGCGCCTCAGCGGGGCCCTGCCCTCCCGCGACGATGTCTACGTGTCGGTCAAGCAGGTCCGCCAGTACGGCCTGCGCAAGGGCGACCTGGTCACCGGCGCCAGCCGCCCGGCCAACCGCAACGAGAAGAACCCGGCCCTGCTGCGCATCGACACGGTCAACGGCATGGATCCGCGAGAAGGCCCAGGCCCGCCCCCGGTTCGAGCGACCTGACCCCGCTGTTCCCCGACGAGCGCCTGCGCTCGAGGTCGACGCGCGAGCCCGACAACATGACCGCCCGCATCGTCGACCTCATCTCGCCGATCGGCAAGGGTCAGCGCGGCCTGATCGTGTCGCCCGCCCAAGGCGGGCAAGACCACGGTCATCAAGCAGATCGCCCGGTCGATCGAGACCAACAACCCCGAGGTGCACGCTCATCGTGCTGCTCGTGGACGAGCGGCCCGAAGAGGTCACCGACATGCAGCGCTCGGTCAAGGGCGAGGTGGTCGCCTCCACCTTCGACCGCCCCGCCGAGGAGCACACCCAGGTGGCCGAGCTGGCCATCGAGCGGGCCAAGCGGCTCGTCGAGATGGGCCAGGACGTGGTGATCATCCTCGACGGCATCACCCGCCTGGCCCGGGCCTACAACCTGGCCGCCCCGGCCAGCGGGCGGATCATGTCCGGCGGCATCGACACCGGCGCCCTCTACCCGCCGAAGCGCTTCTTCGGGGCGGCCCGGAACCTCGAGGAGGGCGGCTCGCTCACCATCCTGGCCACCGCCCTGGTGGAGACCGGCTCGACGCATGGACGAGGTCATCTTCGAGGAGTTCAAGGGCACCGGCAACATGGAGCTGCGCCTCGACCGCAAGCTGGCCGAGAAGCGCATCTACCCGGCCATCGACGTCGACGCCAGCTCCACCCGCCACGAGGAGCTGCTGTTCGACGCGCAAGCAGCTCCAGCAGGTCTGGAAGCTGCGCCGGGTACTCTCCGGTCTCGCCGACAGCGGCGGCGGCGGAACACAGGCCGGCCTCGAGCTGTTGATCGACAGGCTGAAGACGTTCAAGAACAACGACGAGTTCCTCGCCGAGGTGGCGAAGGGCCCGTCCATCGCCGGCTGACGCCGGCACCGAGACAGAAGAAAAGACACGGAGAACGACATGCGCGCCGACATCCATCCCGAGTACACCGAGACCACGGTGACCTGCTCGTGCGGCAACACCTTCACCACCCGCTCGACGGCGGGCGAGTCCCTCCACGTCGAGCTGTGCGGTGAGTGCCATCCCTTCTACACCGGCAAGCAGAAGCTGGTGGACTCCGGCGGTCGCATCGACCGCTTCGAGCGCCGCTACGGGCGCCGCAAGAACGCCCCCACGGGCCCCGCAGAAGGCTGAGCGCCGGCTCGAGCCTCCCGCCCGAGCAGCGGGCGGCCCTCCAGGCCGCCAAGCTGCGGGCGCTGCTCGCCGAGAACGTCGGCGACCTCGAACTCGAGCCCAGTCCGTTCCCGGGCGGCGCCGCGGCGCGTGCCGGTGACCGGGGCTGGTTCCTGGCCGGCGACGAGCCGGCCCGGGCCCTGGGTCCGGCGCTGGCCTGGGCCGTGCGCCACGACGTCACCGCGTTGAGCGTCCTCGCCGAGGACGCCACCGACGTCCTGGCTCGCCGCGCCGTGCTGTTCGAGCCGACGCCGACGGTCTGGCGGGTCGAGGGCCACGGGCTGCACGCCGTCGCCGCCGTTCCGGCGGTCGATCCGGCGGAGGTCCCCGCCCCGCTGGCCCAGGAGTTCGCCCTCCTGCTGGAGGAGCGCCGGCGCCGACGTCGTGTGCGAGCACGGTGTGGTGGCCGGCGAGGTGCTGGGCCTGGAGATCGCCCGCGTGGTCGTGGGCGAGGACGGCACGGCCGCCCTCGAGGTCGGCGTCGGTCGCCATGACCGGGAAGCCTTCACGATGGTCCACGGCGGGCTCCCCACCCGCGACGCCCTGGCCCTGGTCATCGCCGCGGTGCGGGAGAACCGGCGGGCGGGGGCCGAGTCCCACCCCCTCAGCCGCCTGGCCCCGGAGCGGTGGGTCCGTTCGGTGCTGGCCGAGCGGCCCGACCTGGTCGGGGCCGTCCGCCTCGAGCCGGTGCCGCCCCTGCTGCCCCGGGACTCGGTCAAGGACGTGATGCCGGCCTGCCTCGTCGGCGAGGACCTCGACGGCAAGCCCCTCGTGGTCGCCTGCTCGGTGGGCATCGACCTCGACCTCGTGCCGACCGCGGCAGAGATCCGGGCCCACCACGCGCCCGGCGCCCGCCTGCTGCTGGCCGTGCCCGAGCGCGACGACCATCCCGTCACCCGCCGGGTCATGGGGCGCCTGCGGGAGCCGGCCGAGATCGTCGTGCTCCCGGACGACTGGCGCTCCGCAGCCGTAGCGTGATCCCCGTGCTGGAACGGCTGGGGGACTTCGAGCGCGAGCTCGACGACGTCGAGGCCCACCTCGCCGATCCGGACGTGTTCGCCGACCAGGAGCGCTACGTCGGCCTCACCCGCCGGCACAAGGAGCTCGACGCGATCGTGACGACCGGGCGGGCCCTGCGCCAGCACGAGGAGGACCTGGTCACCGCCCGCGAGATGCTCACCGACGCCGCCGGCGACGACCGCGAGATGCTGCGCTCGGAGGTGGACGCCGCCGAGGCCGCCATCGCCGAGCTCTCCGAGCAGTACCGCCTGCTGCTGTTGCCGAAGGACCCCAACGACGACAAGAACGTGATCGTCGAGGTTCGGGGGGCCGAGGGCGGCGAGGAAGCCAACCTCTTCGCCCGGGACCTCTACGAGATGTACCGGGCCTTCGCCCAGCGCATGGGCTGGGGCTTCGAGCTGCTCGGCAGCCAACCGTCCGACATGGGTGGGGTGAGCGAGGCGTCGTTCCGGCTGGTGGGCGACGGGGTCTGGAGCCGACTGAAGCACGAGGGAGGCACCCACCGGGTGCAGCGGGTGCCGGTCACCGAGTCCCAGGGCCGCATCCACACGTCCTCGGCCACGGTCACCGTGCTGCCCGAGGCCGCGGAGATCGACGTCCAGATCGACCCCAACGACCTCCAGATCGACGTCTACCGGTCCTCGGGCCCCGGCGGTCAGTCGGTCAACACGACCGATTCCGCGGTCCGGATCACCCACAAGCCCACCGGCCTCGTCGTGGCCATGCAGGACGAGAAGAGCCAGCTCCAGAACCGGGCCCGGGCCCTGGTGGTGCTGAGGTCCCGGCTGTTGAAGGCCGAGCAGGACGCGGCCGCCGCCGAGGCCTCCTCGGCTCGGCGCAGCCAGGTCGGCTCCGGCGGTCGGGCCGACAAGATCCGGACCTACAACGTCAAGGAGAACCGGCTCACCGACCACCGCATCGGCCTCACGATCTACAAGTTGGACAAGGTCCTGGCGGGAGAGCTGGACGAGGTGGTCGACGCCCTGGTCGCCGACGAGCGGGCGAAGCAGCTCCAAGGTGAGTCCTGATCCGCTGACCTGGGCCTCGCTGCAACGCGAGGTCAGGGACCAACTGGCGGCGGCGGGCCTCCCCACCGCGGCCCAAGAGGCCCTCTGGGTCTGTGAGGCCGCCTCGGGGCGCGACGGGGCCGACCTGCTCGGCCTGGCCGAGACGATCCCGTCGCGTCGCCACGTGGCCGCGGTGGACGCCATGGTGGAACGGCGCCGGGCGGGGGAGCCGATCCAGTACGTGCTGGGGAGTTGGGGGTTCCGCACCCTGGACCTGTTCGTCGACCGTCGGGTGCTCATCCCGCGGCCGGAGACCGAGGTGGTGGCGGGCATCGCCCTCGACGAGGTCGACCGCGTCCGGGCCGCCCGGTCTCGTCGGGTGCTGGTGGCCGACCTGGGCACCGGATCGGGGGCCATCGGGCTGTCGGTGGCGGCCGAGCGGGACGGGACCGAGGTGTGGTTGACCGATGTCTCCTCTGACGCCCTCGCCGTCGCTCGGGCCAACCTCGCCGGCCTGGGTCCGGCGGCCACCCGGGTGACGGTGGCAGAGGGGACCTGGTTCGAGGCCCTGCCCGATGACGCCCGCGGCAGTCTCGACGTGATCATCAGCAACCCGCCCTACATCGCCGAGAGCGAGGTGCTGCCGGATGCGGTGGTCGACTGGGAACCGGCGTCGGCCCTCATCGCCGGGCCGGCGGGCACCGAGGACCTCGAGCACCTGGTGGCCGAGGCCCGACACTGGCTGGCTCCGGGCGGTGCCCTCGTCCTCGAGATGGCGCCCCACCAGACCGAGTCGGTGGCGGCTCGGGCCCGCGCGCTCGGCTACGACGAGGTCGAGGTCCGCCGCGACCTCGCCGGTCTCGACCGCGCCGTCGTGGCCCGCGCCATCGGGCCCGGGGCCCGGGCCGTCGCGGTCCTGGAAGCGGGTGGTTCCGCTGTGCTGCCGACCGACACCGTCTACGGGTTGGCCGTCCGGGCCGACCTCCCGGCTGCGGTCGAGCGCCTGGCCGGGCTCAAGGACCGCGCCGCGGAGCAGCCCGTCGCCGTCCTGGTGGCCTCGATCGAACAGGCCGAGGCCGTCGGGGTCGTCCCCGACTGGGCCCGCCCCCTGGTCGAGCGGTGGTGGCCCGGTCCGCTCACGCTGGTCCTTCGCCGGCGCCCCGGCCTGGACTGGGACCTCGGTGAGCCGGCCGACACGGTCGGGGTGCGGGTGCCCGACCACGACCTCGTCCGGGCCGTGGCCGAGGTCGCCGGCCCCCTGGCCACCACCAGCGCCAACCGCCACGGCGAGCCCACGCCGCCGACCGCGTCCTCGGCGGCCGCGGCGCTGACTGGTGCGCCCGACCTCGTCGTCGACGGTGGCCCCTGCCAGGGCGAGGCCTCCACGGTGATCGACGCCACCGGCGACGAACCGGTCGTCCTCCGTCCGGGCCCGATCGCCTCGACCGACCTCGGGCCCGGCTGACCGCAGCCGTCGTCTACTGTCGGGCCGTTCCGAGGGTCGGGGGTACCGGATGTTCTCACGCAAGAAGGCCGAGCAGCAGGCGGCGGTCGCCCAACTGGGTGACGTCGCGTTCTTCGAGGGGTTCACCCCCGAGGAGCTGGCCCGGGTGGCCGACCTGGCCGACGAGGTCGAAGCTGAGGCCGGTGCCGAGCTGATGGACCAAGGCCGTCCCGGCCTCGAGTGCTACGTGATCCTCGACGGCACGGCCGGCGTGTACTTCGGAGGCGAGCACATCGCCAGCCTCGAAGCAGGCTCGATGGTCGGGGAGATGGCCCTCATCGACCACCGACCCCGCTCCGCCACTGTCGTGGCCGAGAGCCCGATGCGCCTGCTGGCCTTCGACACCCGCCACTTCCGTGCCCTGCTCGACGAACTGCCCAAGGCCAGCCAGCGGGTCATGTCCCTGCTCAACGCCCGTGCCCAGGAGAACGCCGCCCGCCGTGACAGCTGACTGGCTTCGCGGCGCTCGGCAAGTCCGGCGCCGCCGAAGCTGAGGGTCGTCGGCGCTGCTCCGCTCCGACTGCGCAGCCGGGGCCGTCTGCGGTCCCCGGGTCAGAGCAGGAGGCGGCCTTCCGCGGTGCGGTGGGCGGCGTCGCCCACGTGCTCCTCGTCCTCGAGCAGCCGGGCCAGGGTCGCGGCGTCGTCCGAGGTGGCCCACGCCCGGGCGCCGTCGGGGGTGAGGGTGGCGGCGATGGCCTGGACGGGGGCGCCGTCACGGTCGTGCATGACCGTGTAGGTCTCGATGGTGACCGGACCCTCGTGGTCGGTGACGAGCGCCCGGCCGGGGGCCGCGTCGACCTCGTCCTGGGGCCGGGCCGAGCGGAAGCCCTGGGCCGGTGGGGTCGTGCCGTACACCCCGAACGCCTCCTTGCTGGCGAGGCCGCCGTTGGCCGAGACCAGGCCGAGATCGCCGGGGTGCTCCCGGAGGACCCCGACCATGGTGGCCACGGCGTGGGTGACGTAGTTGTTCCAGGGGCCGCCGGCGAAGCTCATGCCGCCGGTCACCGTGAGGTCCCGGTCCTCGCCCGCCCCGATGGCCCGGGCCGCCATCCGCACCGCGGACGGGAAGCAGGAGTACAGATCGAGGTGGGCCACGCGGTCGGCGTCGGTGTCCGCCAGGGCCAGGGCGGTGCGGCCCGCGGCGGCCATCGCCGCGGACTGGTGGAGGGAGCGACGCACCGACACGTAGGGCTCGGCAGCCTCGCCCCCGCTGTGGGGGAACACCCACCGGTCGCGGCTGATCCCGAGGGCCTCGGCCCGTTCGACCGAGCAGCACACCAGCGCGGCGGCCTGGTCGAGCATCTCGTAGCTGTTCATCCGCTTGGTGTACGGAAAGCCCACCATGCGGTTGTCGGCGCTGACCTCGGCGACCTCCTCGGCGGTGAACCGGGTGCGGTTCCACGCCGCAGGGTTCTCGGCCGCGATCTCGCTGAACCGGGCGTAGAGGCGCCCGAGCGCGGCGCGATGGGCCCTGACCGTCCGGCCCTCCGCAGCCCGCAGAGCCACGTCGAAGAGGGGGTACACCTGGATCGGGAGCCCGATGCCGAGGGCGATCTCGTCGGGGTGGTTCATGTCGAGGTCGGCGCCCACCAGCTCGTCGGGGGCCGCGCCCTCCTGGTCCGCCCAGGACAGGGCCACACCGGCCCGCCGAGCGGACCGGGCGGTGCGCCAGGCTTCGGCCCCCCCGATGAGCACCGCATCGCAACGTCCGGTCTGCACGTCCTCGGCCACCCGGTGGACCAAGGCCTGGGGCGTCTGGCCGCCACCGGTGGTGTAGGTCGTGCGGGCGTCGGTGGCTCCGACCCGCTCGGCCACCAGCCGACCGGGGTCCGTGTAGGGCCAGGACAGGATGCTCACGACCCGGATCGAGTCGAGGCCACCGAGCAGGCCACTCACGCCGGCGTCGGCCTCGGCCTGGCGGGCGGCATCGGCCAGGAGGTCGACCGGTTCGCGAGGCTCGGCGCCCTGGTCGACGCGGTTGTTCAGCTGGCCGACGCCGACGAGGACCGGGGTACGGGGGTCGAGGGGCACGAACGGCAAGCTAGATGGCGACCGCGTGTCCGTAGAATCCGGGCATCGACGTCCTGGTGCTCTGTACGGGCAACATCTGCCGCTCGCCGATGGCCGAGGTGCTGCTGGCCGACGCGCTCGGTCGCCGCGCGTTCGCGGCCACGGTCAGGTCCGCCGGCCTCCTCGACGACGGCCGACCGGCCAGCCCCCACTCGGTGACGCTCATGGCCGATCGGGGCCTCGACCTGGCGGGCCACACCAGTCGGCACATGACCGTCGAGATGCTGGAGCGGGCGGACCTGGTCGTCGGCATGGAGCGGCGCCACGTCCGGGAAGCGGCCGTGCTGGCCCCGTCCGCCTGGCCGCGGGCGTTCACCCTCCCCGAGCTGGCCCGCCGGGCGACCGCCGCCGGTGCCCGACCCGACGGGGTGGCCGCAACCGACTGGCTGGCCTCCCTCGTCGAGGGCCGGACCACCGCGGACCACCTCGGCGACGTCGCGTCCGACGAGATCGCCGACCCCATCGGCCGCAGCCTGCGCACCTACCGGGATTGCGCCGCCCAGCTCGACGAGCTGATCGAGGTCGTGGCCGACCACCTGGCCCCCGGTCCGCCCTCCGAGTCCGATCCCACCCCCACCCTCAGGAGCACCACCCCATGACCTGGTCCACCGACCGCGACACCGAGGTCTTCGACCTCCTCGACCAGGAGTTCGAGCGCCAGAACACCACGCTGCAGCTCATCGCGTCGGAGAACTTCACCTCGCCGGACGTCATGGAGGCGACCGGGTCCGTGCTGACGAACAAGTACAGCGAGGGCTATCCGTCCAAGCGCTACTACGGCGGCAACCAGATCATCGACGAGGTCGAGGAGCTGGCCCGTCAGCGGGCGTGCGCCCTCTTCGGCGCCGACCACGCCAACGTCCAGCCCCACTCCGGCGCCAACGCCAACGTGGCCGTGTACCAGGCGCTGCTGGAGCCGGGCGACAAGGTCCTGGGCATGAGCCTCGACCACGGCGGGCACCTCACCCACGGATCGCCGGTGAACATCAGCGGCCGCCTCTATGACTTCGTGGCCTACGGCGTGACCGAGAGCGACGAGCGCCTCGACTACGACCAGATCCGGGACCTGGCCAAGGCCGAGATGCCCAAGATGATCCTGGCCGGGGCCACCGCGTATCCCCGCCGCATCGATCCCGAGCCCCTGCGGGCGATCGCCGACGACGTCGGCGCCCTGCTCATGTTCGACGCCGCCCACATCGCCGGGCTCATCGCCGGCGGGGCCCACCCCGACCCGGTGCCCTACTGCGACGTCGTGACCTTCACCACCCACAAGACCCTGCGGGGACCCCGGGGCGGCTGCATCCTGGCCACGGCGGAGCACGCCGCCGCCATCGACAAGGCCATCTTCCCCGGCCTGCAGGGCGGCCCGCTGGAGCACGTCATCGCGGCCAAGGCCGTGGCCTTCCGTGAGGCCGCCATGCCCGAGTTCCGGGACTACGCCGCCGCCATCGTCACCAACGCGGCCGCGCTGGCCGCCGCCCTCGGCCAGGAGGGCTTCCGGCTGGTGTCCGGGGGCACCGACAACCACCTGATGCTGGTCGACCTGCGCAACTTCGACGCCGAGCTCACCGGCAAGGACGCCCAGACCGCGCTCGACAAGGCGGGGATCACCCTCAACAAGAACACCATCCCCGACGACCCTCGGTCCCCGTTCGTCACCAGCGGCCTGCGCATCGGGACCCCCGCGGTCACCACGCAGGGCATGGGCGAGCCGGAGATGGCCCAGATCGCCGCCTTCATCGCCGAGGCGCTGCGCGAGCGCGACGACGAGGCCGCCCTGGCGTCGGTCCGGGAGCGGGTCGTCGCCCTCTGCGCCGGCTTCACCCCCTACCCCTGACGGACCCATCCGACATTGCGTGAGTTGGTCCGCTCAGGCGTGACCAACTGACGCAATTTCGTCCGGGAGCGGCCGACAGGAACGGCCATGGCCGTCATCACCCGCGCCCCGGTTGCTCCGGCAGCCGCACCGGCACAGGCTGACGCGCCCCGGGCCGAGCCGCGCCGGCGACGGCGTTGGCCCCGCCGGCTGCTGTGGGCCATCGGGGTCTACGTCGTGGTCAGCGGGCTGCTGCTGGCGGTCAGCGTGCTGTTGGCCCGGCAGGGGATCGATGAGTTGCGGGCGTTCCGCCGGGAGGCGGCGCCGGGCGACCTGCTCGACGGCACCGCCTCGGACCGGCTGGGGCGGGCCGGGTCGGACCTGGACCGGGCCGCGCTGCTGGTCGGCGGGCCGTGGATGACGCCGCTGCGGCTGGTGCCGGGCTTGGGCCGTCAGGTCGACGCCGTGCAGTCGATGATCGTGGGCTCGGCCGACATCACCGCCCTGGCGGCGGAGGGGGTGGAGGATGCCGAAGCCACCGTCGGCGCCGGGATCCCGACCGGCCCGGGTCGGGTCGATGCGCTGCGCACGCTGGCGGACGTGGCCGAGTCCACGGCCGCCTCCCTCAACGCCGTGGACGCTGGTCCGCAGACCTGGCTCCTTCCCGGACTCGGCGCGGCCGCCGTCGACTTCGCCGACCAGAAGGCCGACATCGAGGAGTCATTGCTGCGCACCCGGGACGCCTCGGCCGCGCTGGCCACGGTCCTGGAGGGTCCGTCCACCTACCTCCTGCTGGCCGCCAACAACGGGGAGATGCGCTCCGGCTCGGGGATGCTGCTCTCCGCCGGCCTGTTGACGGCGGCCGACGGCGAGCTGGACGTGACCGATCTCGAACCCACCGCCGAGATGGTGCTGCCCGAGCCCGTGGGCATCACCGACCCCGACATCGAACAGCAGTGGGGCTTCAGCGGCCCCGACCAGGACTTCCGCAACCTGCTGCTCTCGCCCCGCTTCGGGCCCAACGCCGAGATGGCCACCCGGATGTGGGCCGAACTCGGCCGACCGGAGGTCGATGGCGTGATCACCATCGATGTGCTCGCCCTGGAAGGCCTGCTGGAGGCAGTGGGGCCCGTGACGGTGGGCACTGAGGTCATCGACCACACCAACGTCCGCCGCCTCCTGCTGCACGACCAGTACACGCGGGTCAGCGACGACGCCCAGGGCCAGGCCGACCGCCGCGACGTGCTGGGCACGGTGGCCCGCGCCGTGCTGGAGCGCTTCGACACGACCGCCGCCGACCCCGGCCCGCTGGCCCGGGCCCTGCGTGACGCGACCGCCGGGCGGCACCTGATGATCTGGTCGCGGGACGAGGGTCTGGAGCAGGCGTGGCGCGGCGTGTCGGTCGCCGGCGACGTCGCCGCCGACGGGGTCCTGGTGTCGGTGCTCAACGACGGCAACAACAAGCTCGACCAGTACCTCGAGATCGATGCCGAGCTCGACCCCGTCGACGCCACCTCGGGCACCTTGCGTCTCGAGCTGACCAACACCGTGCCCGCCGGCGAGCCCAACTACATCGCCGGGGCGTTCCCCGACCAGGTCGGCGGCTACGGCGTCTACCCGGGGCGCCTGGCGGTGCACTTCCCGGCCGGGACCCAGCTCGAGGTCGTGGAGGGTCCGGAGGCCACGTTGGCCGGCCCCGACGGCGGCTCGACCCTGCTGGCCACCGAGATCCGGGTGCCACCGGGGGAGACCCTCGTGTGGGAGTTGCACTACGAGCTCGGCCAGGCGCTGGAGGGGCTACGGGTGCTGCCCAGCGCCCGTTCTCCCGGCATCGAGTGGACAGTGGGTGACCAGACGTGGTCGGACCGTCGCGTGCCCAGCCGCACCGTCGATCTGGACTGATCGACCAAAAGTGGCCACTAAGGGTGGCGGGATCGACCACAGTGTGTGTATTCTGAGGACACGAACGGAACGGCCTAGCGGGACAAGGTGGCGACACGATGCGTGCAGGACTTGAGAACACAGCGATCAGGCGGGTGCTGGCGGCGCTGCTGCTGAGTGGTCTGCTGCTGGTGGCCGGGGCGAGCGGCGCCGCCGCGGACGGCTACGGGAGCGACGGGGACAGCCACTACGGGTCGACCTACCCGGTCCCCGAAGCTCCTCCGGCCGCGTCCGACGACTCGGCGGCCCCGCCGGTCCTGCCCCGCACGGGCTCGGACTCCGGGATGCTGGTGGCCGTCGGCCTGGGCGCTGTCGCCCTAGGTGGCGGCCTCGTGGTGATGGCCCGCCGCCGCACCGGCAAGGGCGCACTCACCCCGGCGTAGATCTCTCCAAGGGCGCGGGGCGGACGGCCGGCGGGGCGACCCGCCGGCCGTTCCGCGACATTGCTCCGCTCCGCTCCGCCGGCTCCGCCGATCAGGGGAGCAGTCCGAGCTGCTGCGCTCCGCTCCGCAGCGTCGATGTCCGCCGTCGATTTCGGGATGCGGGGGCGATCCGCGATCGTGGAGCCCATGCCATCGCTGCGGAGCGGAGCGAAGCAGCTCGGGGGACGTTCCACGACGGCGACGCCGGCGGAGCGACAGCGGAGCAATGTGACGAGGTGAGAGCCAAGCTCGTGGTGCTGGGCGTGGCCTTCACCGTCACCTTCGTGCTCACCCCGGTGGTGCGCCGGTTGGCCGAGCGCTACGGGGCGGTCGTGGCCCCCGACGAGCGTCGGGTCCACTCCGTGCCGACCGCCACGATCGGCGGGGTGGCCATGTTCGCCGCCCTGCTGGCGTCCTTCGCCGTGGCCTGGCAGCTGGACGGGTTCGCCGCCGTCTTCGAGGGCTCGAGTGAGCCGCTCGGGGTCCTGCTGGCCGCCACCGTCATCTTCGCCGTCGGACTGACCGACGACCTCCGGGAGGTGTCGGCGCCGGCCCGGGTGGCGGGCATGGTGCTGGCCGGATCGATCCTGGTCCGCTTCGGGGTGAGCATCCTCTTCCTGCGCATCCCGCTCTACGACCTGGTCCTCCTGTCCCCGGACCTGTCGGCGCTGATCACCGTGGTCTGGGTCGTCGGCATGGCCAATGCGGTGAACCTCGTGGACGGCCTCGACGGCCTGGCCGCCGGGATCGTGGCCATCGCCTCGGGCTCGTTCTTCCTCTACAGCGAGCAGTTGGTCGACGCCGGGGTCATCAGCGAGAACAACATCGGGCCGCTCGTGGCCATCATCACCCTCGGCATCTGCCTGGGCTTCCTGCCCCACAACTTCAACCCGGCGAAGATCTTCATGGGTGACGGCGGGGCGCTCCTGCTCGGGCTGCTGATGGCGGCGTCGACGATCTCGGTCGGGGGGAGCCAGAACGAGCCCTTCAGCGGGCAGGTGTACTTCTTCTTCGCTCCGCTGTTCATCCCGCTGTTCATCCTCGGGGTGCCGATCATCGACACCCTGTTCGCCATCATCCGCCGGGCATCCCGACGGTCGGGCGTGGCCACCGCGGACAAGGAGCACCTGCACCACCGCCTCATGCGCCTGGGCCACGGCCAGCGCCGGGCGGTGCTCATCCTCTGGGCCTGGACCGCCGCGCTGTCGGGCCTCGTGCTCTACCCGGCCTACACCGGAAAGGGCGACGCCGTCCTTCCGTTGGCGGTGCTGGTGCTGGGGTTCGGGCTCTACGTGTTCTTCCATCCCGGTACCCGAAAGGCGAACGGCGATGCCGCCGGGGCGGTGCCTTCGGCAACCGGCGACGACCTGCCCTAGGGTCCCCCCCGATCCCGAGCGCGGTCAGCTCCGAGGGAATTTGCACCGGGGGAGGACCGTGGATAGATTGTGCAAGCATTCACAAGCTCCCCGGTGACGGAGAGCTAGCGCCGCCAGTGCCGCCGACGCCGACCAGGACATCCCGTGGAGCTGAACCCCTTCCGAGACCAAGGAGCCCGCGAGGGCGACGGCCTCATCTTGGCGTTCGAGCTCGTCCTGACGACCACGATCTTCGCCGCCCTCGGCTACTGGATCGACACCAAGCTCGGGCACCACCCCGTTCCTGACGATCCTCCTCGCCGCGTTCACCCTCACCTACGAGGTCTGGAAGATCGTCACCAACTACGACTCGACGATGGCCGAGCACGCCGAACGGCGCGATCCGCTGCGGCGGGGACCGGCCCGATGACGATGACCGACACGCCCGACAGCGTGCTCCCGGACGCCTCCGCCGCCCCCGAGGCCGACATCGCCCGAGATCTGCTGCGCCGCCTGGTGTGGATCGCCCCCCTCTTCGTGGTCGGCGGCTTCATCGGTTGGGGCGCCGACGGTGCCCTCTCGGCCCTCTTCGCCCTGGGCCTCGTGGCCGCCAACTTCGCCGCCGCCGCCGCCCTCATGGGCTGGGGCGCCCGCACCTCGCCCACCGCCCTCGGCGCCGCCGTGCTCGGCGGCTACGTGGTCCGCCTCACGGTCCTGCTCGGCGTGCTGTGGCTGGTCAAGGACCTGCCGTGGGTCGAGATGGTCCCGCTGGCCATCACCCTGCTCACCACCCACCTGGGCCTCCTGCTCTGGGAGACCCGGTACGTCTCGCTCTCGCTCGCTTATCCCGGTCTGAAGCCCGGGACTCACACGGAGGGTCAGAAGTAACCGTGTTCGCCATCGACTTCCCGCCCGTCAGCCACGTCATCGAGTGGCCGGAGTTCCTCTTCGAGGGCACGCCCTTCGCGGTCAGCAAGGTCGTGGTCCTCATGTGGATCTCGGCCCTCATCTCGGTCGGTTTCGTGATCCTCGCGGGCGCAACTTCAAGCTGGTCCCCAAGCCCCTCCAGAACGTGGGGGAGTCCTTCTACGGCTTCATCCAGAACGGGATCATCCTCGAGACGATGGGTCCCGACGGCCTCAAGTACACCCCGTTCCTGGGCTCCCTGTTCATCTTCGTCCTGAGCTGCAACTTCTGGGGGATCATCCCGGTCGCGCAGATGCCGGTGAACGCCCGCATCGCCCTGCCGTTCTTCCTGGCCCTGCTCGTCTGGGCCATCTTCGTGGTGGTCGGCATCAAGAAGCAGGGTCCCTTCGGCTACCTCAAGAACACCGGCTTCCCGCCTGGGGTCCCCAAGGCCCTCTACCTCCTGGTCACCCCGATCGAGCTGGTCTCGACCTTCATCGTGCGGCCGCTGTCGATGTTCGTCCGGCTCTTCGCCAACATGCTGGCCGGCCACCTGCTGCTCACCAGCTTCGCCGTCATCTGCGCCGCCCTGTGGGCCCTGCAGCCGACGGTGGTCATCCTGCCCTTCTCGTTCGCCCTGCTCGTCGCCCTCACCGGCTTCGAGATCCTCGTGATCTTCCTGCAGGCGTTCATCTTCACCATTCTCGCTGCCGTGTACATCGGCAGTTCGATGCATCCAGAGCACTAGGAGGAACCGTGCTGGACATCCTGACCATCGCCGCCCAAGCGGAAGGCGAACTCGAGGCGGGCCTGACCGCCGTCGGACGAGGCATCGTCTACGGCGGCGCGGCCATCGGCCCCGGCATCGGCATCGGCATCGTGGTGGGCAACGCCATCACGGCCATGGCCCGTCAGCCCGAGGCCGCAGGCACGGTGCGAACCACCATGTTCCTGGGCATCGCCTTCACCGAGGCCCTCGCGCTGTTCGGCTTCGTCCTCGCCTTCATCATCACCGGCTGAGGTCGTGATGCGAACCCGACTGCTGCTGAGTGGGGTGGGGCTCACCCTGGTCGCCCTCTTCGGGTGGACCGGGACGGCCCATGCCGTCAGCGAAGAAGAGCTCCGCGAGGAGTGCATCCACATCCTCGAGGAGGGGGGGACGGCCGACGACTGCCACGAGGCACCGAGTCCCATCCTGCCCGAGGCCAACGAGCTGATCTGGGGCGCGCTGTCGTTCCTGATCGTCTTCGGACTCCTGGCCAAGTTCGGCTTCCCGGCCATCAAGAAGGGCCTGGCGGACCGCGCCGAGCAGATCCAGTCCGACCTCGACGAGGCCGAGTCGGCCAAGGCGGCGGTGACCAGCAAGGCGGCGGAGTACGACGCCAAGCTGGCCGAAGCCCGTCACGAGGCCGCCCGGATCATCGAGGAGGCCCGCCAGGACGCGGACGCCTACCGGACCGACAAGCGGGCCGAGGCCGATGCCGAGGTCGCTCGCATCCGTGAGCAGGCCCAGGCCGACGTCGAGGCATCCCGGACCCAGGCCATCGCCGACATCCGCGCCGAGGTGGCCACGCTGGCCATCGGGGCCGCAGAGCAGGTCGTCGGTCAGAGCCTGAGCAACGAGGCCAACGTCGCCCTGGTCGAGCAGTTCATCGACTCGGTCGGGGCCAAAGGCAGCAACTGATGGCTGAGGCCAACCGCACCCAGGCCTACGCCGCGGCGATGTACGCGGTGGCCAACGCCGAGGGCCAGCTGTCCTCGGCGGGCAACGAGCTCTTCTCTGTTGCCCGGGCCATCGAGGACAACGACGCGCTGCGGGACGCCCTGGGCGATCCGCACCTGCCGGCGGAGCGTCGGCAGCAGATCATCGAAGAGCTCTTGGGCTCCCGGTCCTCCGACGTGACCCTCGCCTTGGCCTCCCTGGCCGTGGCGGCCGGTCGCGGGCGGGAGCTCCCGGCGATCGTCGATGCCCTGCTGGCGATGTCGGCCACCGAGGTCGGCCGCCAGGTCGCCGAGGTGCGCTCGGCCATCGCCCTGACCGAGGACCAGCAGCAGCGCCTCGCCGCGGCGCTGACCGCGGCCACCGGCCACGAGGTCGACGTCCGTGTGGTCGTCGACCCCACGGTGGTCGGCGGCTTGGTCGTCCGGGTGGGCGACCAGGTCATCGACGGCTCGATCCGTCACCGCATGGCCCAGCTCCGCGAATCACTGTCCGCCCGCTCCTGATCGTCACTCCTGACATCGCACGAGGAACCAGAGGAAAGACGCCGACATGGCTGATCTGAACATCGACACCACGGACATCACCGCCGTCCTGCGCAAGAACCTCGAGGGGTACGTCCCCGATCTCGAGGTCACCCAGGTCGGACGCGTCCTCGAGGTCGGCGACGGCATCGCCCGGGTCTCCGGGCTGCCCGACGCCGCCGTCAACGAGCTGCTCGAGTTCGAGGGCGGCACCATCGGGCTCGCGCTGAACCTGGACGAGGAGTCCATCGGCGCGGTGATCCTGGGTGAGGGCGAGGAGATCGCCGCCATCGAGGAGGGCTCGCCGGTCAAGGCGACCGGTCGCATCCAGACCGTGCCCGTCGGCGACGGCCTCATCGGCCGCGTCGTCAACGCCCTCGGCGTGCCCATCGACGGCAACGGCCCGCTCAACACGGACCTCACCCGCCGCATGGAGATCCAGGCCCCGGGCATCACCCGGCGCAAGCCGGTGCACGAGCCCATGCAGACCGGGATCAAGGCCATCGACGCCATGACCCCGATCGGCCGGGGCCAGCGGGAGCTGGTCATCGGCGACCGCAAGACGGGCAAGACGACCATCTGCATCGACACGATCCTGAACCAGGCCGGTCAGGGCGTGAAGTGCATCTACGTCGCCATCGGCCAGAAGAGCTCGACGGTCGCCCAGACGGTCAACACCCTGCGTGAGCGCGGCGCCATGGAGTACACGGTCGTGGTCAGCGCCCCGGCCGCCGACCCGGCACCGTTCAAGTACCTCGCCCCCTATGCCGGCTGCGCCATGGGCCAGCACTGGATGGAGAACGGCGAGCACGCCCTGGTGGTCTACGACGACCTCTCCAAGCAGGCCGAGGCCTACCGCCAGATGTCGCTGCTGCTGCGCCGCCCGCCGGGCCGCGAGGCCTACCCCGGCGACGTCTTCTACCTGCACAGCCGCCTGCTGGAGCGGGCCGCCAAGCTGTCCGACGCCGAGGGCGCCGGTTCGCTGACGGCCCTGCCGGTCATCGAGACCAAGGCGGGCGACGTGTCGGCCTACATCCCGACCAACGTGATCTCGATCACCGACGGTCAGGTGTACCTCCAGGACGACCTCTTCAAGTCCGGTGTCCGGCCGGCCGTCGACGTGGGCATCTCGGTGTCCCGCGTAGGTGGTGACGCCCAGATCAAGGCCATGAAGTCGGTGTCCGGCACGCTCAAGCTGGACCTGGCCCAGTTCCGTGAGCTGGAGGCGTTCGCCACGTTCGGCTCCGAGCTGGACAAGGTCTCGGCCGCCCAGCTCGAGCGGGGGTACCGCCTGACCGAACTGCTCAAGCAGAACCTGAACTCGCCCATGCCGGTCGAGGAGCAGGTCGTGTCGATCTTCGCCGGTACCAAGGGCTACCTGGACGTCATCCCCGTCGAGGACGTCAAGCGGTACGAGCACGAGCTGCTGGACTTCATCAAGGCCCGCCATGGCATCGTCCTCGAGACCATCCGGGACAAGGGCACGCTGCCGGAGAACGACGGGCTCGACGACGCGGTCAAGCAGTTCGCCGACCAGTTCGAGCCCACCGTGGAGCTCGTGACCGAGCCCGACGCCGAGGCGCAGTCCGACGCCGAGACCACCATCGCTGGTGGCCGGGCCGAGGCCACGCTGCCCGAGGTCGAGATCGAGCGCGACGACGAGGACGAGGACGAGTAGCCCTCATGGCAGGTGGCCAGGAACGGATCCTCCGACGCCGGATCAAGAGCGTCCAGTCGACGAAGAAGATCACGCGCGCCATGGAGCTGATCGCCGCGACCCGCGTCGTGCAGGCCCAGGAGCGCACCCGCAAGGCGCGGCCGTACGCCGAGCAGATCACCAACGTCATCCTGGACCTGGCCGGCGCCGGGGCGTCCACCAACCACCCGCTTCTCGCCGAGCGCGAGGCGGGCGGCAAGGCCGCCTTCGTGGTGGTCACCTCCGACCGGGGTCTCGCCGGGGCCTACAACTCCGCGGTCATCCGCGCCGCTGAGCGGGAGATCCAGGCCGCCCGCACCGAGGGCCTCGACTACTCGCTGTTCGTGGTCGGCAAGAAGGCCCTGACCTACTTCCGCTTCCGCGGCTACAAGATCGACCACGTCTTCCTGGGCAAGACCGACCGCCCGAGCTACGAGGACGCCCGTGAGATCGGCCAGGCCGTCGGCGCCGCCTTCGAGGCCGGCGAGCTGGCCCGGGTCGACCTCGTCTACACCCGCTTCCTCTCCGCCGGCAGCCAGAAGGTCGTGGTCCGCCGCTTCCTGCCGCTCGAGATCGACGACGGCGACCCCGAGGGCGACAACCTGCGGGCCGACTTCGAGTTCGAGCCGTCCCCCGACGGCATCCTCGACGTCCTGGTGCCCCGCTACGTCGAGGCCCGCCTCTACGCCGCCCTCCTGGACGCCTCGGCCTCGGAGCACGCCTCCCGGCAGCGGGCCATGAAGGCGGCCACCGACAACGCCGAGGAGCTGATCATCAGCCTGGCCCGGGCCATGAACCGGGCCCGCCAGGACGCCATCACCACCGAGATCATGGAGATCGTGAGCGGGGCCGAGGCCCTGTCCCAGAGCGGCGCCGGGGAGGACGACCTCCTGCCCGACCACGTCCTGGGCCAGCACCTGTTCCCGACCCACCTCTCCGACCACGAACACCTGCCCCGACCCCATCACGCCGCGCCCGCGCCCTCGTGAGCACTGCCCCCAGAGGAGACCTGAACCGATGACCGTGACCGACAACCCCGGGACCGCGCTGAAGGACGGCCGCATCGTCGGCATCGCCGGCCCGGTGATCGACGTCGAGTTCCCGCGTGGGCACCTGCCCGAGATCAACACCGCGCTCGAGCTCGACGTCACCATGGACGGCGAGGCCACCAAGATCGTGGCCGAGACGGCCCAGCAGATCGGCGACAGCCGGGTGCGGGCCATCTGCCTGCGGGCCACCGACGGCCTGACCCGGGGCGCCCCCGTGCGCAACCTCGGCCACGGCATCCAGATGCCGGTCGGTGAGGCCGTGCTCGGCCATGTGTTCAACGTGATCGGCCAGTCCCTCGACGTCGACTCGGTCGACGGGATCGACACCTACTGGCCCATCCATCGGGACGCCCCCTCCTTCGACTCCCTCGAGCCCAAGGCCGCCGTGTTCGAGACCGGCATCAAGGTCATCGACCTGCTGACCCCGTACGTACAGGGCGGCAAGATCGGTCTGTTCGGCGGCGCCGGCGTCGGCAAGACGGTCCTCATCCTCGAGCTCATCAACCGGGTCGCCACCCAGCACGGTGGTGTGTCGGTGTTCGCCGGGGTCGGCGAGCGCACCCGGGAGGGCACCGACCTCTGGATCGAGATGCAGGAGTCCGGGGTCATCGAGAAGGCCGCCCTGGTCTACGGCCAGATGGACGAGCCGCCGGGCGTGCGCCTGCGGGTCGCCCTGTCCGCCCTGACCATCGCGGAGTACTTCCGGGACGTGAAGCAGCAGGACGTGCTGCTGTTCGTGGACAACATCTTCCGGTTCGTCCAGGCCGGCTCCGAGGTGTCGACCCTGCTGGGCCGCATGCCCTCGGCGGTGGGCTACCAGCCCACCCTGGCCGACGAGATGGGCGAGCTGCAGGAGCGCATCACCTCGACCCGGGGTCGTTCGATCACCTCGGTCCAGGCCGTGTACGTGCCCGCCGACGACTACACCGACCCGGCGCCCTTCACGACCTTCACCCACCTCGACGCCACCACGGAGCTCTCCCGCCAGATCGCCTCGCTGGGCATCTACCCGGCGGTCGACCCGCTGGCCTCGACCAGCTCGATCCTCGCCCCCGAGATCGTCGGCGCCCGCCACTACGAGGTGGCCCGCCGGGTGCAGGAGGTCCTCCAGCGCTACAAGGAGCTGCAGGACATCATCGCCATCCTCGGTCTCGACGAGCTGTCGGACGAGGACCGCGTGATCGTGGACCGGGCCCGCAAGGTGCAGCGCTTCCTGTCCCAGCCCTTCAACGTGGGCGAGGTCTTCACCGGCCTGAAGGGCATCCACGTGCCCACCGAGGTCACCGTGGACTCCTTCGAGGCGCTGGTCGACGGCGAGCTGGACGATCTGCCCGAGCAGGCCTTCCTGAACGTCGGTGACGCCGACAGCGTCCGGGCCAAGGCCGCCGAGCTGACGGGCGACTGATCATGGCCCTGCAGGTGGAGCTCGTGTCGCCGGAGGAGGTGCTGTTCTCCGGCGAGGCCTACATGGTGATCGTGCGCGTGCTGGAGGGCGGCGAGATCGCCTTCATGCCCGGCCATGCGCCCTTCCTGGGGGCCCTGGACACCGGCTACGAGGCCAAGATCCAGCTCGAGGCCGGTGGCCCGCTGCAGATCATCAAGCTCAACGGCGGCTTCGTCGAGGTCAGCCACGACAAGGTCACCATCCTCAGCGACGAGGCCGAGCTCGTCGAGTAGTGCCGGTCCGTTCGCCGGCCTGACCGCTCAGGTCAGGTTCAGAGGCACTGGGCGGTGGTGAGCGGGAGGATGACGAGCAGGCCCTCCGCGGTCAACGCGTCCAGGCCCTCGCACACGCCGGTGAGGTACGCCTCCCCGCAGCCCGCGGTCGAGGCGATGGCGTCGAACTCGGCCAGCCGGGCCCGCACCTCGTCGACCAGGGCGTCGCTGGGCGTGCCCTGCGTGTCGAACATCCGTCGGGCCTGACGCACGTAGCGGTCGGCCAGGTCGGCGCACGCCGCGGACCCGGCGGAGGGCCCGACGGTGGTCCCGGTCGCGTCGGCGACGCTGGTGGCGGTCAGGTCCGACGGGCTGGCCTCGATGGTGTCGTCGCCGTCGTCGCTGCAGGCGCCCAGCAGGAGGGCCACAGCCAGGAGAGGGAGGAGCAGACGGAGCTTCACGGGTCCGGCAACCTAGCGCCCCTCCCGCCTCTGTCCGCTGCACCCCCGGACTCGGGTGGGTCCGGCTCGGGGTGGCTGGGCCTGTACCCGGCCCCGGCGTCGGCAACGGGGCGAACGCCGATGTCGACCTACGGTGGCGGGGTGCCGCGCCGTCGCCTCGGGGTCGTCCTCCTGGTGCCGGCGCCGGTCGCCCACGAGGTCGACGGCCTGCGGCGGGCGCTCGACGACGGCTCCTGGCAGAAGGTCGCCCCCCACATCACCCTCGTCCCGCCGATCAACGTGCGGGAGGACGAGTTGGGGGCCGCGCTGGCCGTGGTTCGGGCCGCGGCGGCGTCCACCGATGTGCTGACCCTGGATCTCGGACCGGTCGAGACGTTCCTGCCGGTGAACCCGGTCGTCTTCCTGGCCGTGGGCGGACCGTCCCTGCCGACCGTCCACGCGTTGCCGGCCGCGTTGGGCGACGGGCCGTTGGCTCGCCCGCCGACCCACGAGTTCGTCCCCCACGTGACGGTCGCCGAGAACCTCGCCGAGGAGCGCATACCCGGGGCCATGGCCGCGCTGTCGGGCTACCGGCACACGATCGTCAAGATCCGGCACCTCCACGTGCTGGAGGAGGTGCGGGACGAGGAGGACCAGCGGGTGTGGCGGCCGCTGATGGGCGTGGCGTTCGGGCCGCCCGCGGTGGTGGGACGGGGCGGGCTGGAGACGGTGATCGAGGTCCACGACCGGGTACCGCCCGATGCCGGTGCGCTGGGAGCGGAGCGAGGGCCCGCCGACGTCGTCTTGGTGGCCCGGCGGGCCGAGGTGGTCGTGGGCCTGTTGGGTGGCCGGGTGCGAGGGGCCAAGGCCTGGCTGGAGTGGGTCGAGGTGGACCCCGGTGTCGAGGGCGAGGGTGTCGGCACCCAACTGTTGGCGGCCTACGAGTCGGTGGCGGCCGACCGGGGCGCCGAGCGCATGTACGCCCGGGCCGACCCGGGGGCGCGGGCCGAGTCCTTCTTGGCGGGGCGGGGCTGGGCGAGGGAGGATCCACCGCCCATGGTCCGGGGTCGCATCGGACCCGTCGGCTGAGCGGCCGGCGTCTACGTTCTCGGCGTGACCAACGACGAGATGCTCGACGCCGTCACGGCGCAGCGCCTGGCCCTGATCGATCGTCTGGAGGGCTTCGACGAGGGCCAGTGGGACACGGCCTCGTTGTGCGCCGGCTGGCGGGTGCGGGACGTCGTCGGCCACCTGGTGAGCATCCTGGACCTCCCGCTGCACCGCTTCCTGCTGGGAGTGGTGAAGGCCCGCGGCTTCGATCGCTTCGCCGACCGGGTCGCCCGGGAGTACGGCGGGCAGGATCCCGTGGCGCTGACCGCCCGCTACCGGGAGCTGGCGCCGAAGCGCTTCTCGGTGCCGGTGGTCGGTGCCATCGCGCCCCTGGTCGACGTCTTCGTCCACACCCGGGACATCGAGCGCCCGCTCGGGCTCCCGTCGTCGCTCGATGCTGAGGGCCTGCGGACCGTGCTCGAGTTCGTCTGCGGAGGCAAGGCCCGCGGCTTCATCCCCGCTCGGCGCACGGCGGGTCTCAGGTTCGCGGCGACCGACCTCGACTGGACGGTCGGCGACGGCCCGCTGGTCGAGGGGCCGGCGGAGGCGCTGATGCTGGCGGTCAACGACCGCTCGGTGGCCCTGGCCGACCTCTCGGGCGACGGTGCCGACGAGTTCCGGTCCCGGATGGCCGGCGACTGACCGGAACCGACACCGACACCGACACCGACACCGAGGCATCGACGGGGGCCGGATCGTCGGGCTGGGGTCCTCGGCGAACTGGCACCTGATCTACTGCCCATAGGCCGTAAATCAGGTGCCAGAACGAGGATCGTGTCCCCCCGGGCCCGGACGCGGAGGTTGCGCCAGCCGCCCCGGCCTCCCGCCCCCTCGGCGGCAGTAGCGTCGCCGCGTCGTGAGCACGACGTGGAAACGAGCCCTGGTGACCGGCGCCTCGAGCGGGATCGGGGAGGTCCTGGCCCGACGGTTGGCGGCCGAGGGGACCGATCTCGTCGTCGTGGCCCGGGACCGCAAGCGGCTCGAGGCGCTGGCCAAGGAGCTGACCGAGGGGCATGGCGTGGACGGTCGAGGTGCTGCGGGCCGACCTCAGCAAGAAGGCCCAGACCGCCGCGGTGGTCGAGCGCCTGCAGGACGAGGTCTCGCCGATCGACCTCCTCGTGAACAACGCCGGGTTCGGGACCTACGGACCGTTCGTGGAGCTGGACCCCGACGAGGAAGAGCGCGAGGTCCAGGTCAACTGCCAGGCCCTCGTGCGGCTCTGCCACGCCGCGGCACCCGGGATGCTCGCCCGGCGGAGCGGGACGATCGTGAACGTGTCGTCGCTGGCCTCCCGGGCCGCGGCGCCCCACAACGCGGTCTACGCCGCCACCAAGGCCTTCGTCAGCCACTTCTCCGACGCCCTGCACGAGGAGCTGCGGGGGAGCGGGGTGACCGTCACGGTGGTGGAGCCGGGCTTCACCCGCACCGAGTTCCAGGAGCGGGCCGGACTCACCGAGAACGCAGGCATGCCCGACTTCGTGTGGCAGACCGCCGAGGAGGTGGCCGACGCCACGCTGGCCGGCGCCCGGAGGGGCCAGGCGCTGATCGTGCCCGGCACCCACAACCGGGTCGCGGCCGGTCTGTCCGCCCTGGTGCCGAGGAACGTGAAGCGTCGCGTCGTCGGGGTGATGTCCGGCCGCTTCTAGACCGGCTCAGACCGCCGGGAGGCCGTCGATGCTCTCGGCGTTGCGCTCCTTCCAGTAGGTCGCCAGGCCGTCAGGGCCCTTCTTCTCGGCCCACGCCGGCAGTGTGCGCCGGTCGCCCTCGTAGGTCATCAGGGGCACCCCGTAGCCACAGGAGGTGGCAATCCGGTCGGCCTCGACGGTGATCACGCTGCGCACCCCGGCGATGGCGCCGAACCCTGCCCGGAGCTCGTGGAAGCCCTCGTCGCCGGGGCGGTGCACCCTGCCGGCGCCCTGGATGCGCAGGATCCGGGGCGCGCCCGTGAAGGCGCAGAGCAGGAGGCACACCCGCCCGTTCTCCCGGACGTGGGCGATGGTCTCGGCCCCGCTGCCGGTCAGGTCCAGGTAGGCGACCGATCGGGGCCCCAGCACCCGGAGGCCCTCGAGGCCCTTGGGGGAGAGGTTCACGTGGCCATCGGTGCCCGAAGGCGCCGTGGCCACGAAGAACATCGGCTGCTCGCCGATCCACTCGATGAACGGCTCCAGCGACTCGTGCTCGTCGGCCATGGCGTGAGGCTACGCAGCGCCCTTGCCGCGGCAAGCCCCGGAGCCGGGTGACGATGGGTCACTGTCCGAGGGCGGTGTACTCCCGGAGCTTGCTGGCCTGGTGGCGGCCGTTGACCCGGCGGACGGTGCCGCTGCGGGAGCGCATGACGAGGGAGTCGGTGAACACGGCGTCGGCCCGGAACTGGACGCCCTTCAACAGCTCACCGTCGGTGATGCCGGTGGCCGCGAAGAAGCAGTTGTCCCCGGCCACCATGTCGTCGATGGTCAGGACCCGCTCGAGGTCGTAGCCGGCGTCGAGGGCGGCCTGGCGCTCGCCGTCGTTGCGGGGCCAGAGGCGGCCCTGCTGCTCGCCGCCCATGCACTTGAGGGCGGCGGCGGTGATGACGCCCTCGGGCGTGCCGCCGATGCCGAAGAGGATGTCGGCGCCGGAGTCGGGCCAGCAGGTGGAGATGGCGCCGGCCACGTCGCCGTCGGGGATCAGGCGGATGCGGGCGCCGGCCTCACGGATCTCCGCGATCAGGTCGGCGTGGCGGTCCCGGTCGAGGACCACCGCGGTCACCTCCCGGACCGACTCGCCCTTGGCCTCGGCCACGGCCTTCAGGTTGTCGGCCACCGACAGCTCCAGGGACACCCGGCCCTTGGCCTCGGGGCCGACCGCGATCTTCTCCATGTAGACGCAGGGACCGGGGTCGAACATGGTCCCCCGCTCGGACACGGCGATCACCGCCAGGGCGTTGCCCCGGCCCAGGGCGGTGAGCGTCGTGCCGTCGATGGGGTCCACCGCGATGTCGGTCTGGGGCGGCGAGCCGTCGCCGATCTCCTCGCCGTTGAACAGCATCGGGGCCTCGTCCTTCTCCCCCTCGCCGATCACCACCACGCCGTCCATGGGCACGCTGTTGAGCACGTGGCGCATGGCGTCCACCGCGGCGCCGTCTGCGCCCTCCTTGTCGCCGTGCCCCACCCAGCGGGACGCGGCGAGGGCTGCGGCCTCGGTCACCCGGACCAGCTCGAGGGCGAGGTTGCGGTCAGGCAGTTCCCGTCGTTCATCGGCCATCCGGCGACGTTACCGTCCACCCCTGTATGGAAGACCAGCCGACAGACGCGGGCCCCGACGATTCGACGGACCCGGACCCGCAAGGAACCGAGCTGAGCTATGAGCTCGACGAGTGGTCCACCGAGTCGCGCGAGCTGCTCGACCGGCTCCTGACCACCAACCAGGTGACCCACGCGTGGCAGGGCGGCACCCTCTCGGTGTCCACCGACGACGAGGGGTTGGTGGACGAGCTGATCGGCGAGGTCGAGGCCACCCTCCTGCCCGCCCTGGACCCCGACGCCGACAAGGTCGTCTACGAGGTGGCCGAGTGGTCCCCCGAGGACCGGGCCGACCTCACCGACGCCCTCGTCGAGGAAGGCGTCCGCTACGTGTTCGACGACATGGGCGACCTCGTGGTCGTGGCCATCGACGAGGACCGGGTCGACACGATCATCGAGGACCTGACCGACGGCGAGGAGGAGGAGGACGACGGCCCGGCCGCCACCGATGTCCTCTCCGAGCTCTTCGTCGCCGCCGACAAGCTGCGCAAGAGCCCCCGGGACGCCCGGGCCATCGCTGATGCCCGGGACCAGGCCGCGGCGGTCATCGCCATGCCGCCGCCGTACGGCTTCGAGCGTCGGACCTGGGCCCAGGTCGGGCTGCGGGCCGGTGCCCTGCGCAAGGTCCTCGAGGAGGACGCCCCCGACGACGAGGTCGTGGCCGAGGCCGCGGGTGAGTTGCGGGACCTCTTGCACCCGATGGTGTGAGCCGAAGGATGGGCGCCCCCGGCCAGGGGTAGCGTGCCCCGGTGATCCTGGCGGAGTTGGAGGTCTTCCACTCCCGGCCGATCGCGCCCACCCGCCGGGTCGCCCTCGGCCGCCGGCACCTGCCGCTGCACCCTGCCCCCGGCTTCGGCGGGATCCTGCTGGGCGGCATCGCCGCCGCCCACGTCGGGGACCTCGACCCCGACCTCGTCCCCGACCTCTACCGCCTGGTCGACGACGTCGAATACGGGCGCCGGGTGCCCCAACCCCGCCTGCGCTACCGCTTCCAGACCGATCGCATCGGCCTGACCAAGAGCCGGCTGCGCCTCATCGGCGACGGCGAGTCCATGCGCTTCGACTTCGACGGGAAGGCGGCCCCCGCCCAGTACCTGCTGGGGGCGGTGTACGCGGGCGGCGCCCTCCCGTTCAGCGACCGGCGGGCGGTGCTCAACGCCGTGCGCAAGGGCCTCCGGTGGCACGGGACCGTCGACGCCGGGCTCATCGCCCACCTGGGTGGGGCCGCCGGGCCGGGGGCGTGGTCCCCCGAGGCGTTCGAGGACCCGGTCCGGTGGGCCCTCGGGGTCCTGGGCTTCGCCGACGGCACCGACGGCGCCCTCGATCGGCGCCGCATCCAGAACCGGTTCCGGGAGCAGGCCCGCAGCGCTCACCCCGACCACGGCGGCACGGCATCCGGAGCCGCCGAACGACTGTCCGACCTGGCCGAGGCGCGGCGGATCCTGTTGGAGACGGCATGACGACGACGATGATCCGATCGCGGTGCCTGGCCCGCCGGACGACCGCCGCCCTGTGGGCGACGGCGTGAGTCCCGGCGGGCTGCTGCTCACCCCGGGAGCCGGGTCGAACCGGGACAACCCCTCGCTCATCGCCATCGAGGAAGCCGTCGCCCCCCTGCCGACGGCTCGCATCGACTTCCCCTACCGGCGCGAGGGGCGCAAGGCCCCGGACCGGGCCCCCAAGCTGATCGCCTGTGTCAACGAGGAGGCCGCCGGGCTGGCCGCCTCGGCCGGCGTCGAACCGTCGAGCCTGGTGCTCGGGGGCCGGTCGATGGGAGGGCGCATGTGCTCCCTGGCGGTGGCCGAGGGCCTGCCCGCGGCCGGTCTGGTGCTCATCTGCTACCCGCTGCACCCGCCGGGCAAGCCCGAGAAGCTGCGGGTCGACCACTTCCCCCAGTTGGACCTGCCGTGCCTGTTCCTGTCGGGCACGAAGGACCCCTTCGGCACGCCCGAGGAGTTCGCCGCCCACCTGCCGGCCATCCCCGGTGAGGTGACCGTGCACTGGATCGAGGGCAAGCGCCACGACCTCAAGGACGCCGAGGCCGAGATCGTCGAGGTCGTCACCGGCTGGCTGGCCGGCCTCGACTGACTCGACGCCCGTCTACCGGTCCTCGGGGTTGATCTCCTCGAGCTCCAGGTGGGCCGTCTCCGGGTAGGCGACGACGATCAGGATCGCCAACAGCAGCGGCCCGACGGCCACGTACGGCATGGCGCCGGCGATGCCGTCGAGGCGGTCCGAGAGCGAGCCCACGATCACCAGACCGAGGGCCGAGCCGACCACGCCCACCACGGTGATGAGCCCGTTGGCCCGCCCCCGGGCGGTCGTGGCGAAGAGCTCGGGCCCGTAGACGCCCAGAGCGGGGATGGCCGCGGCCCCGATGATGGTCGCCGCCACCGAGAAGGCCCACAGGGACCACCCCTGGCTCTGGAACATGGCCAGGGTGAGCCCGACGCCACCCGTCAGCGCCACGGCGCCGACCACGCGCCGGCCCCGGACATCGGCCAGGTGACCACCGATGACGATGCCGATGAACCCCGGGGTGTTGGTCAGGAGGGTGAAGGCACTGATCTTGGCCGCCGTGTAGCCGAGGTCGTCGCGGAGGAAGTCGTTCATGAACTGCGACGCCGGGGCCAGGAAGATCGAGCCCAGGAAGGCCGAGGCGGCCAGGAGCCAGAAGCGGCCGGCGTGGGCCCGGGCGGGCGGGCGCTCGGAGGCCTCGACGAACCGCTGGGACTCCGGCAGTCCCCGGATGACCCACCGGGTGAACGGGATGCCGAGGAGGGGAACGAGGTAGAGCAGCCGCCAGGCGGCGCCCCCGAGGTCGGCGAGAGGAAGGCACATCACCGCCATCCCCGAGCCCAGCGAGGCCGACAGGGCCAGGATGCTGACCGTCCACGCGCGGGAGTTCCGGGGCACCAGCTCCGCGGCCAGGATGCCGATGAGCAGGGCGAGGGCCGTGGAGAGGCCCCGGGCGACGGTCTGGCTCGAGCCCAGCCAGGCCAGGTTGGGGGCGAAGGCCCCGGTGGCCGCCACCGCGCAGGCGCCGTACGCGCTGAAGCGGATCATGGTCCGCCGCCCCCGTCTGTCGGCGGTCGCCACCAGGACGAGGGCGATGAGCACGCCGACCCGGGTGGCGGCGAGGGCGATGCCCTGGGCCCGGTCCGAGGCGCCGAACTCGTCGGAGGCGAACGTGATGGTCTGGGAGATGAGCGTGCCCGTGTAGCCGGCGATGAGCGTGAAGGCGGCGAGGCAGCTGAGCGCCACCGCCGTGGCCGCGTCGAGGCGGTCCGGCGGCATCCACCAGGCCGTGTCCGGGCGGGGGTGGGCCATCATCCGGCGCACGGGCATCCGGAAGAGCCAGCCCCACCCCGGGATGGCGAGTTCGTAGGTGATCTCCTCGGTGACCTCGACGCCCCCGTCGACCGGGTGATCGGTGACCGTGCGCTCGTAGGACCAGAACGGCCCGGCACCGAGGCCGAAGTGGTCGTCGTCCACCGGGGCCTCCACGACCAGCGCGTCGTGGCGGGGGGCCCGCAGCGCAGCCAGGCGCTCGCGGTCCTCGGGGTCGTCGGGATCCAGTCGCTGAACGATCGTGACGGTGCTGACGGTCCGGCCCCCGGATGATGCGGCCCGGGACGGGTCGCGACGGCCGGGAGCATACTGGTGGGGTGAGTTCGCTGATCGTCCGCCCGAGTGGCCCCCTGCAGGGCGCCATCCCCATCGGGGGAGCCAAGAACTCGGTCCTCAAGCTGATGGCCGCGACCGTGCTGGCCGAGGGCGATTACGTGCTGCGCAACGTGCCCGACATCGCCGACGTGGGCTGGATGGGCGAGCTGCTCGAGCACATGGGCCTGACCGTGGAGCGGGGCGACCACGAGATGACGATCCACTCACCGGCCGACGTCACCCCGGAGGCCCCCTACGAGCTGGTCGAGAAGATGCGGGCCAGCATCGTGGTCCTCGGCCCGCTCCTGGCCCGCTTCGGCGAGGCCCGCGTCGCCCTGCCGGGCGGTGACGACTTCGGGTCCCGTCCCATCGACATGCACCTGAAGGCCCTGGAGGCCCTGGGGGCCGAGGTCGAGATGGAGCACGGCTACGTGACGGCCCGGGCCGCGCAGCTCACCGGGGCCCGGATCCTGCTCGAGTTCCCCAGCGTCGGGGCCACCGAGAACGCCCTCATGGCCGCGGTGCTGGCCAAGGGCACGACCGTCATCGACAACGCCGCCCGGGAGCCCGAGCTGGCCGACCTGGCCACGCTGCTCAACCGGATGGGGGCCCAGATCCGGGGTGCGGGCTCCTCGACGATCACCGTCGAGGGCGTCGAGTCCCTCCACCCGGTGGAGCACACCGTGGTCGCCGATCGGATCGAGGCCGCCACGTACCTGGCCGCGGTGGGCATCGCCGGCGGCGAGGTCACCCTCCAAGGGGCGGTGCCCGACCACATGACCATGCTCGTGCAGAAGGTCGGCGAGATGGGGATGCGGTGCTCGCCCGACGGCGGCGGCCTCTGGGCCCTGGCCCGACCCCCACTGCGCTCGGTCGACGTCTCGACCCTGCCGTACCCCGGCCTGGCCACGGACTACAAGCCGCTGCTGGTGGCCATGCTCGCGGTGGCCGACGGCGTGGGCATCGTCACCGAGAACCTCTTCGCCGGCCGCTTCCGCTACGTCGACGAACTGGTGCGGATGGGGGCCGACATCCGCACCGAGAGCCATCACGCCGTGGTCCGGGGCGTCCCCCGGCTCTCGGGCGCTCCGGTGCGGGCCCCCGACATCCGAGCGGGCGCCGCGCTGGCCATCGCCGGCCTGGCCGCGGAGGGCGAGACCGTGGTGGCCGACGCCGACCACATCGACCGGGGCTACGAGGACTTCGTCGGCAAGCTCACCGCCGTCGGCGCCGACGTGGAACGCGTGGACTAGACGCCCGCACCGCATTGGCTGGAGCATGACAACGAGGCAACAACGGGGGCGTGGGGACGGGCGGCCAGTCGTCGGCGGCCGGATCGGCTCCTGAACCCAGGAATCTCACCGGGGGTGACCGGCACTCGTTTCTGGCACCGGATTTCCGCCCTATGGCGCGCGAATCCGGTGCCAGTTCGTTGAGACCGTGCCTTAGGCGTCTGGATCCCGGGCGGCCTTCTGGCGGGCCTGTTCCTGGGTGGCGCGGCGGTTGGCCACCACCAGGAGGACGGCCACCAGCAGCAGGGGGACGGCCACCATGGCGATCTCGTCCCAACCGCCCTGATGGGCCAGTGTGACCACGTGCACAACCTACGGCGGGAAGCACGGGGCCCCGTACTCGGTTGGACGAGGGGCGCACCCGTACACTCGCTTTGACGTCTCGAGGAGCAACCCCTGTGTCCGACAACCCCCTGGATGAGAAGGTCCGCGAGACCATCGAAGCCATCCGTCCGGCCGTTCAGGCCGACGGCGGCGACATCATGTTCCACGGCATCGACGAGACCGGCACGGTCACCGTCGAGTTGGTCGGGGCCTGCGTGTCGTGTCCGGCTTCGACCCTCACCCTGAAGGCCGGCATCGAGCGGATCCTGATGGACCGGGTCGAGGGCGTGACCGCGGTGCGGGACGTGTCCGAGGACGACGAGACCCTTCTCAGCCTGTAACCGCGTGGGTGCGACGGGGGACGCAGCCCAGCTGCTGGAGCGGGCCCGGGACGGTGACCGCTCGGCGTTGGCCCGGCTCCTCTCGGTCGTGGAGCGGGGCGGCGAGGAGGCCCGCCTCGTCGGGCGCCTGGCCCACCCCGCCGCCGGCTCGGCCCACACCATCGGCATCACCGGGCCACCCGGGGCCGGCAAGTCGACCCTGACCTCCGCCCTGGTGCGGGTCGTGCGCGAGGCGGGCCACCGCATCGCCGTGCTGGCCGTGGACCCGTCGTCGCCCTTCACGGGCGGCGCCATCCTCGGGGACCGGGTGCGCATGGGTGACCACGCCCTGGACGACGATGTCTTCATCCGCTCCATGGCGTCACGCGGTCACCTCGGCGGGCTGTCGCTGGCGGCCCCGGAGGCGGTTCGGGTGCTCGACGCCGCCGGCTTCGGCTTCGTCGTGGTCGAGACGGTCGGCGTCGGCCAGGTCGAGGTGGAGGTGGCGGGGGAGACCGACACCACGGTGGTCGTGGTCAACCCCGGCTGGGGTGACGCCGTGCAGGCCAACAAGGCCGGCCTGCTCGAGGTGGCCGACGTGTTCTGTGTCAACAAGGCCGACCGGCCCGGGGCGGCGGAGGCCCGCCGCGACCTGGAACAGATGCTCGACATGAGCGCCACCGGCGACTGGCGCCCTCCCGTGGTGGACGCTGTGGCCCTCGACGGGACGGGGGTGGCCGACCTCTGGGCCGCGATCCTGGCCCACCGGGACGCGATGGTGGCCAGCGGCCGGCTCGACCGGGACCGGGCTGATCGGGTCCGGGTCGAGCTCCGCCGCATCCTGGCCCGTCGCCTGATCGAACAGGCTGAGGCGCGGGCCCAGGGCGAGGCGTTCGATGCCGTGTGTGCGGCCGTGGTGGCCGGTGAGGTGGACCCCTGGGACGCCGCCGACGGGCTGCTCGCCGCCCCCGTCCCCGAAGCGGAGCCCACCACCGCGCCTGACTAGCGTCCGGCCATGCCCGAGACGCCCGAGCCGCCCGAGATGCTGGTCCACGTCGAGCGGGGCGACGACGGCGTGGCCGTGGTCACCCTGCGCCACGGCAAGGTGAACGCCCTCAGCGTGGCCCTCCTCCAGCAGTTGCAGGCCGCGGCCGAGGACCTCACCGCCGACCCACCCGGGGCGGTGATCGTCACCGGTGGCGACCGGATCTTCGCCGCCGGCGCCCAGATCACCGAGTTCCTGGACGATCCCGACGCCCTGCCGTCACGGGTGGCAGACCGCAACCGCCTCACCGCCCAGGGCCATGCCTTCCTCACCGCCCTCAACGCCGTGGCCGCCATCCCCCGGGCCACCATCGCGGAGGTGGCCGGCTTCGCCCTCGGTGGGGGCTGCGAGCTGGCCCTCGCCTGTGACTTCCGCATCGCTTCGGACCGGGCCAAGCTCGGCCAACCCGAGATCCTGCTGGGCATCATCCCGGGGGGCGGCGGCACCCAGCGCCTGGCCCGCCTGGTCGGCCCGGCCCGGGCCAAGGACCTGGTCTTCACCGGCCGTCAGGTCGGCGCGGAGGAGGCCCTGGCCATGGGTCTGGTCGACGAGGTGGTGCCGGCCGAGGCGCTGTCGACCCACGTCCGGTCCAAGGCGGCGGAGCTGGCGCGCGGGGCCGTGGCCGCCCAGGCCCTGGCCAAGCGGGCCATCGACGAGGGCCTCGACCGCAGCCTGGGTGAGGGCCTCACCCTGGAACAGGAGCTGTTCCTGGCCTCCTTCGCCACCGAGGACGCCGCCATCGGCGTCAACAGCTTCCTCGAGCACGGACCGGGCAAGGCGACCTTCACCGGCACCTGACCGGTCGTCTCCCACTGGCGCTCGACTCGGTGGTCAGGTTCACCGAACCAGGCGCCAGAACAGTGTTCAGACGTTGATGGTGATCGCGGTGACCGTGCTGGCCCCGATGGCATTGACGGCGCGGACCTCGATGCGCCGCGGGCCCTGCGGCAGCCCCTGCAGGCGGAACGAGGTCTGTCCGGGCAGCACTCCGTGGTCCCGCCCCAGGGACGGCACTGCGACGCGGAAGCGGGTGATGGCGGTGCCGCCGTCGAAGGCAGGGGGTCGCCAGGTGATGCGGAACGCGTTGGCCGACACCCGCTGGGCCGCCACGTTGGTGACGCGGTTCGGCGCCGAGTCGGGGTCGAGGTACGGGTTGATGAACCCCGTGTAGGTGGCCAGGCGGGTGTACACGCCGGGGAAGTTGGCTCGGCCACAGCCGACGCCCCAGCTGACCACCCCGACCTGGATCCAGCCGCTGCCGCCGTCGGGTACGACGAAGGGCCCGCCGCTGTCGCCCTGGCAGCTGTCCTGACCCCCACTGAGCTCACCGGCGCAGAGCATCTGGTTCACGACGTAGGTGAAGTTCCGGTAGGCGTTGGCGCAGTCGGCGTCGGTCCGGATCGGGACCTCGACCTCGTAGAGGGCCGACGGGAAGCTGGAGCCGTTGGCCGACCGGTTGCCCCAGCCGGTGACGGTCCCGATGGTGCCGGGGTCCCACAGGTCGGCCTGGCCGGTCTGGACCGTCGGGACGACCTCCTCGGGACGCTCGACCCCGAGCTGGACGACGCCGACGTCGTTGGCGTAGGTGTCCGGGTCGAAGCCGGGATGGCTCCGGATGCGACGGGCCGGGAGGCGGGCCCCGCCACCATCGGGGGCCAGCGTGTGGGTACCGACCAGCACGTCGATCTGCCCGGCGGTCATGCCCTCCAGGCAGTGGGCCGCGGTGAGGACGGTGTCGGGGGAGATCAGGGAGCCGCCGCAGAACTGGGCGTTGAAGCGGTTGGGCTCCGAGCGGCGCAGGAGGCCGACCTGATAGGGGTACTCCCCGGGGTCGGCGGGCTGGCCACCGACGATCTCGGTGTCGTCGTCGGGGGCCGTCGGTGGCGTCGCCTGGCCGGAGGCCGCGGCCGCCGGGAGGAGCAGCCCGAGGACGAGCAGCAGCGCAAGGACGAGGCGGGAACGACCGGTCATGGCGGAGAGCATGCCAGGGGGGTCGACCGAAGTCCGACTTGTCTTGAGGACGTAGCGGACAGGTACACGCGTCGCGCGCTGAAGGCTGGTTCGCCTCGCTGCGCTCGGCGAATGGCGACGCTGTGCTCATTGGTCGCCTCGCCTTCGGCTCGGCTCGTGAAGCGATCAGACGCGTATGTGCACCGAGCGCACCGCGCTGAGGCCGACCTCGTTGACCGCCCGGACCTGCACGAGGTGCCGTCCGGCGGGCAGGTTGCGGAGCACGACGTCGGTGCGGGTGGCCGGCACCGACAGGGAACGACCGAGGTCGGGCAGGTCGATGCGGTACCGGAGGATGGCCGTCCCGCCGTCGAAGTACGGGGCGTTCCAGTCCAGGAACCCGGCCCCGAAGGCGGCGCGCCGATGGAGACCGGCGACCCGGTCGGGCGCGCTGTCGGGGTCCAGGTAGCGCTGCACGAACGGGTACGACGCCACCTCGGTGTAGATGCCGGGGAACCGCCGGCGGGCGCAGTCGGTGCCCGTGCTGACGATGCCCACCTGGACCCACTCGGAGCCTTCGGGAACCATCAGGGGCCCGCCGCTGTCGCCGTAGCAGGCGTCCTCGCCACCGTCGACGAGGTCACCGGCACAGACCATGCCGGGGAAGAGGCCGACGGGGTAGGCGGTCGCACAGTCCACGTCGGACACGATCGGGACCTCGACCTCGCGGAGGTCGAAGGGGTAGTCCTGGATGTTGCGGGCGATGTCGCGGTCACCCCAGCCGATGGTGGTGGCCATCGTGTCCGCCGGGTACAGGCCCAGGTCGCCGGGGACGGCGGGGCGCACGGTGTCGTAGGGCAGGTCCTGACCCAACTGGATGACGGCCACGTCGTGCTCGAGGGTGTTGTCGTCGTAGCCGGGGTGGAGGCGGATCTGGCGGGCTCGCACCCGCAGGCCCCCGCCCCCCGGAGCCAGGGTGTGGGTCCCGGCCAGGACGTCGATCTCAGAGGCCCTGGTGCCGACGACGCAGTGACCGGCGGTCAGGACCGTGTCGGGGGAGATCAGGGTGCCGCCGCAGAACTGGGCGTTCCAGCGGGTGGCGACGGCGTGGTGCAGGAGCGCGACCTGGAACGGGTACTCGCCGGGATCGGCTTCGTCGCCGCCGATGATCTCGCCGTCGGGCGCGCGCTCGGGCGTGGCCTCCTGGGCGGATGCGGCGGCCACCGGCAGCAGGGCCAGCGCCAGCAGCAGCGCGGCGAGGAGTCGTCGTGTGGTCATCGGAGATCCCATCTCGATCGGGCGGTACCGGGACCCTAGGCCCGGTACCAGGGCTACTGGTCCCTTGGTGCCTCGGCGGCCGCGAGGTTGAGGGCGTTGTGGATGAGCCCGAGGTGGCTGTAGGCCTGCGGGTGGTTGCCCAACGAGCGTCCGGTGGCCGGGTCCACCTCCTCGGAGAGGAGGCCGGTCTGGCCGGCGCTGGCCACCAGGCCGGCGAACAGGTCGCGGGCCTCGTCGACCCGGCCGGTGACCAGGTAGGCGTCGACCAGCCACGAGGTCATCAGGTGGAAACCGCCCTCGGTGCCGGGCAGGCCGTCGTCGCCCCGGTAGCGGAAGACGGTGTCGCCCTCCCGCAGTTCCCGCTCGACCGCGCCCACCGTGCCCAGGAAGCGGTCGTCGGAGGGCTCGACCAGGCCCGAGAGCCCGATGACGAGCACGGACGCATCGACATCGGTGCCGTCGTAGGCCGCGGTGAAGGCCCCGACGTCGTCCTTCCAGCCCCGGGCGAGGATGTCGTCGCGGATCTGGTCCCGGAGGAGCTCCCAGTCAGGGTGGTCGCCGTCGACGAAGTCAGCCGCCACCCTCACGGCCCGGTCGACGGTGACCCAGCACATGACCTTGGAGTGGACGTGGTGGCGGGGGCTGCGCCGCACCTCCCAGATGCCGTGATCGGGTTCCTGCCAGCGCTTCTCGACGGCGCCGACCATGGCCTGGACCACCTGCCAGTGCCGGCCCGACAGGGGGGCGCCCTCGGTGGCCAGGAGCCAGATCAGGTCCACGATGGGACCGAAGACGTCGAGCTGGACCTGGCGCTCGGCTGCGTTGCCGACCCGCACGGGCCGGCTCCCCGCGTAGCCCGCCAGCTCGGCGATGTCGGCCTCCGGCGGGAGGTGACGACCGGTCACGAGGTACAGCGGGTGCAGGCGCTCGGGATCGTCGCGTTGTTCCAGGATCCCGAGCACCCAGTCCAGGTAGGCCATGGCCTCGCTGAAGCTGCCGAGGCGGACGAGGGCCGCCGCGGTCATGGCCGCGTCCCGCAGCCAGCAGTAGCGGTAGTCCCAGTTGCGGATGCCGCCCACCGACTCGGGCAGCGAGGTCGTGGCCGCGGCGAGGATGGCGCCGGTGGGTCCGTGGCAGAGGGCCTTGAGGGCCAGCGCACTGCGCCCCACCAGCTCGGGCTGGACCGTCGGCAGCGTGAGCTCGTCGGCCCACTCCTGCCAGAACGTGAGGGTGTCGGCCCGCCGTTCGTCCTCGGTCCGGGAATCGGCCTTCGTGCTGGCGGTGCCGTAGCGGAACTCGAGCACGACGGGCTCGCCGGTGAGCTCGATCTCGGCCCGGGCGGTGTGGTGGCGGCCGTCGTCGGTGAGCTCCCACTGCACGCCGGGGGAGCGCAGGACCATCAGGTCCGCGGTGTCGACGACCTCGACCCCGCCCTCACGGATGGCCAAACGGGTGAGCTGGCGACCGAAGTCGAGCCGGGGGGCGAACTCGACGAGGACCCGGCCCTGGCCCTCGATCACGCGGAAGAGGTCGCTGCGGCCGGCGATGCGGTCGGGCCGGCCGCCGGAGGCGTCGAGGTAATCGGTGACGGTGATGCCGTCCCAGCGGGTCTCGAGCACCATCGTCTCCTCGACGTAGCGCTGGCCCGCCGGCTCGTGCCGGTCGGCCGGGAAGACCGCGAAGTAGCCCGCTGCGGGCCCGCCTACCAGCTCGGCGAACACGGCCGCGGAGTCGATGCGGGGGGCGCAGAACCAGGTGATGCGGGCGTCGGGGGTGACTATGGCCGCCGTGCGCTGGTCCGACAGCAGGGAGTGGTCGGCGATGGGGACGGCGCCCGAGCCGGTGACCCACTCGGTGCGCAGCCCGGCGAGCTGGGCCAGGGCCTCGGCCACCCCGGCGGTGTCGGCCACGTGGTGGCGGGCCAGGGTGTCGCCGGGCCCGACCCGGACGCCGATGTCGGGTCCCCGCAGGGTGGCAAAGGCGTGCTCGTCGGTGGGGCTGTCGCCGACGAAGAGGACGGCCGAGGCGCCGACCCGGTGGCGCAGCGACTCCAGCGCCCGACCCTTGTCGGTGTCGACCACCAGGAGCTCGACGGCCTCGTCGTTGTGGTGGGTGTGAACGCCGTCGAGGGCCGCCGGGCCGGCCTCGATGTCCTCCAGGGCGTGCTGGACGTCACTGCGGTCACAGCGGCGGTAGTGGAAGGTGACCGCGGCGGGCTTCACCTCGAGCTCGGAGCGGGGGGTCCGCCCGGCGATCTCGGTCAGGTCGGCCTTGATCCTGGCCCGGAGATCGAGCTCGCGGGGGGAGAGGCGCTTGCCGAAGCCGAGGTCGAACTCGCCGCCGTGGCTGCCCACGAGGTGGATCTCGGTGGGCAGGCGGGAGAGACCGGCCAGGTCACGCAGCGAGCGGCCGGAGATCACCGCGACGTGGGTGTTGGGCAGGGCCGCCAGGGCCCGGAGCGCGACCACGGTGTCGGGCCGGGGATGGGCCGCCATCGGGTCGTCGACGATGGGGGCGATGGTCCCGTCGTAGTCGCAGGCCACCAGGAGCTGGGGCGTGCGGGCCAGCAGTCCGAGCTCGGCCTCCAGGTCATCGGTGGCGGGCTCGGTCATGAAGGCAGGACGTTACCGCCCGGTCCTGCGGTCCTCGGCCGGAACCCTGCCGTCGGCCCGCCGCGGTCCTCGGCCGGAACCCTGCCGGTAGCGTCCCCCCGATGCGCGCTGACGCCACCTGCTACCGGCACCCCGATCGCCGGGCATCGGTGGCCTGTCAGCGCTGTGACCGGCCGATCTGCACCGACTGCATGATCCAGGCGTCGGTGGGGTTCCACTGCCCGGAGGACGCCAAGGCGGGCAAACAGCAGGTGTACACCTCGGGGACCCTGTTCGGCGCGGGCGGACGGCCCGTGGTCACCATCACGCTGATCGCCATCAACCTCGTGGTCTTCGTGGCCGGCCTGACCATGGGCGAGAACGCCCTGTCCGGTGGCAGCGACCGCCTCACCATCGACGGGGGGCTGCTCGGCTTCGGGCGTCTGGCCTCCGGGGAGTTCATCGGCGTCGATGCCGGCGAGTGGTACCGCATCATCACCGGCGGGTTCCTCCATTCGGGGATCCTCCACGTCGGCTTCAACATGTACCTGCTCTACATGATGGGCCGGATCCTGGAGCCCGCCCTCGGTCGGGTGGCCTTCGGTGTGGCGTACTTCTTCTCGCTCGTGGCCGGCGCCTTCGGCGTGCTCCTCCTCGATCCGACCCAGTTGACCGTCGGGGCATCCGGTGCGGTGTTCGGACTGATGGGCGTGCTGGTCGTGTACCAGCGCTCCCGGGGCCAGAGCATCATGGACTCCGGGCTCGGCGGCCTGCTGATCCTGAACCTGGTGCTCACCTTCGCCGTCAGCAACATCTCCGTCGGCGGCCACCTCGGCGGCCTCGTGGGCGGCCTGATCGCGGGCTGGATCCTCATCGAGCTCCCCCGCCAGTCCCGGGCCCTACCGTCCTACCTGCCCACCATCGCCGTGGTCGCCCTGGGCGCCGCCACCTGGTTCGCCTGCCTCTGGGCCGCCGCCCAGTGGATGGACCCGATCTTCTGAGCTGACCTCTACCGAAACCGAGGGCAGGGATGGGGGCGTGGGGTCGCGCGCCGATCGTCGGGGGCAGAACCGCCCGTTTCGCCACCCCGCGTGACCGTCTCTCATTCTGGCACCGGATCTGCGGGCTATGACCAGCAGATCCGGTGCCAGAACGGTGAGGGGGCCTCGGTTTCGGTGGCGTTTGCGGTGTCGTTCAGGCGCCTTCGACCAGGGCCTTCAGCCGTTTCAGGTTCTTGCGCCAGATGGCCTTCAGCACGGGGGCGCCGATGGCGCCGCCGACGGGGCCGCCCATCCACCAGGGGAAGCGGAGGCGCTCGGCCCAGGCGAACTCGGTCTGACCCTCGCCGGCCGCGGTCAGCGTGAAGCGGCCCTCGCCGGTGACCAGGCCCTCGTGACGGACGCCCATGGACCGACCGGGGTCCCACTCGGTGATGGCCATCGCGTCGGTCAGCTTCAGGGGACCGACCTTGGTGTCGCAGTCGAAGGTGGTGCCCACCCCGGAGGTCTGGTTCGACGTGAAGCGGATCGCCTCGGCGTCGGCCATCCAGTCGACGTGGGTCCCGACGTCCTCGATGCGGGCCCACACCGCTTCGGGTGGGGCGTCGATGGTGGTGGCGACCTCGATCCGGGGCATCGGTCGTGAGGCTACGGGTCGGGGCCTTCGTTACTGTCGGCCCATGGCCGCCGCCGACCCGTCACCCACGCCGAACCCCAATGCGATGAAGTTCACCCTGGACGTCACGCTGCCCGAGATGCTCGACGTGCGCAGCGTGGAGGCCGCGGCCGGCAACCCTCTGGCCGAGCGCATCTTCGCCATCCCGGGGGTCGTGATGCTCTTCGGCACGGCGGACTTCATCACCGTCAGCCGCGAGGAGGGCGCCGACTGGGACGCCATCGTGCCCGCCGTGCAGGCGGTGGTCGCCGAGGAGCTCTGAGCCCGGATCCCCGGGCGGGTCGGTGAGATGTCCCACCCCCTGGGGATGATGCGGTCATGCGATGCCACGAGTGTGACCACGGGCTCGAGTGCTGCCACAGCACCTCGATCCTCCACGCCGACGGCGCTTCGGAGTGCCTCGGTGACGATCCCTGCGGCCTGGCCCACGGCCTGCACCGCTGGGCTGTCGACTGCGACGAGGCGGGCTGTGCCTGCCGGGCCGACGAGTCCGAAGCCGATGCCCCTGCCGCTGGCGGCCTAGCGGTCGCCGACGGCCTGGCGGGCCAGCTGCTGGGCGGCCAGCTCCGGGGCGACGATGTTGATGAGCGCGCCGGTGCCCTGCTCGAAGCCGGCCACGCTGGTCACCCGGGGGACCACGTGGATGTGCCAGTGGTACGGGCCGCCGTGGCTCCGGGGGGCGGTGTGCAGGATGAGGTTGTAGGGGACGTCGCCCAATAGCCCTCGCACCCGGCGCAGGCCGTCCCGCACGGCGCGGCCCACGGCCACGACGTCGGGCGGGTCCGAGGCGGTCACCTCCGCCCGGTGGTTGGTGGGCAGCACCAGCAACTCATAGGGCGAGCCGGCCCAGTAGGGGCTGAGGACCACGGCGAGGCCGTTGTCGTCCACCACGCGGTGGCCTTCGGACCGCTCCTCGTCCACGGTGGTGCACAGCAGGCAGGCCTGGTGGTCGGCGAACGCCGCGGCCTCGTCGGCGACCACCCGGGACACGAACGGCGTGCCCAGCAGCTGGCCGTGAGGATGCTCCAGGGACGCCCCGGCCTCCCGGCCGTGATTGACGATCACCAGCGAGTGGCGCACGACGGCGTTGCGGCCGTGCTCTTCGACCCGGTCCCGCACCGCCGCCATCACCAGCGCCACCTGCCGGTCATCGAGGTCGGCCCAGGCCAGGTGGTGGTCGGGGGAGAGGACCAGGACCTCGTGGATGCCACTCGCCGGGGCCTGGGTGAACACGGGGCCGAGCACGGTGAGGTCGAGGGGGGCGTCGCCCCGGAAGGCCGGGTACTTGTTGGGCACCACCCGCACCCGCCACTCGCCGTCGCGGGCATAGGACTCGAGGGCCGGGGGGAAGTCGTCCTCGTTGCCGGGGCAGAAGGGGCACGGCCGGTCCGGCTCGGCCTCCACGGGGAGGAACCGGGCGGCGAAGTCCGACGGGCGGGCAGCCCGCTCGGTGGCGATCGTGACCCATTGTCCCGCCAGTGGGTTCCAGCGCAGCTCGTTCATGCCGCGTGCACCGAGCCTGGGCGGTGCGGGGAGGACGGCCTGGTCCTGGTCATCGGGGGTCCAGGGGAACGGCGTACACCGACACGTGGTTCGGGCTGTCGCCGGTGAAGGGGCGGCGGTCCCAGTCCGCCCAGCGGTCCACGAGACCCAGTCCCGCCGTGGCGGCCGCGGCGTCCAGTTGCTCGGGGAAGAGGTAGCGGATCCGGTACGGGCGCAGTCGCACACCGGACTCGCCCAGCTCCACGAACTGGCCGGTGATCGTCTGGGCCGTGGTGTCCCGGCTGGCCACGCTGAGCACCACCCGGTCGGGTTCGACCGAACGGACGGTCACCGGCCCACCGGTCGCCTCGTCGGGATCGTTGGGTACGAAGGCCTCGATGGCGAGTCGGCCACCGGGGGCCAAGGCACCAGCCACCCAGGCCAGGCAGGCCCGTTGCGCGTCGGGGGTGTCCAGGTTGAAGAACGTGTTGTAGGCGCAGAACACCACGGCGAAGCGTCCGGGGGCGACGAGCGGCGGCGCGGCCATGTCCGCGAGGACGATCCGGATGCGGTCGCCGCCCGGTTTCGCCCGCAGGTGGGCCAGCATCGGGGCCGACGCGTCGAGCCCCCAGGTGGGCACCCCGGTGTCGGCCAGGGGGAGCGCGAGGCGTCCCGTGCCCACTCCCAACTCGAGGACCGCACCGTCGCCCGCCAGTGCCCGGACCCGGGCAACGGTCGCCCCCACGTCGGAGATGCGCTCGTACCAGTCGTCGTAGACGTCGGCGAACGCGTCGCCGTAGGCCGTGGGCCCGAACCCGTGCACCAGGAGCAGTCTGGCAGTCCGTGGTGGGGTGCCCCGATCACCGTCCGCGACGGGTCACACTGGGGCGCGGTGGGACCTCCTGACGATCTGCCTGGGCCCGGCGACGCCGCTCGGGACTGGGTCGCCCCCGAGGCGGCCCCGACCGGGATGCCCGCGGGGTCATCCGCGGTCGCGCCGACCCCACGCCCGGGTCCGGTCGCACCCGCAGCACCCGGGGCCGAGGCGGGGATCCGGCTCCCGGTCCCCCTGCGCCCGATGACGATGGGGGACCTCCTCGACGGGGGCTTCAACGTCCTGCGGGCCGAAGCCCGAACCGTTCTGGCCCTTGCGGCCGTGTTCGTCGTCCCCGTCCAGCTCGTCGTGGCCTACCTCAACCGCAACGCCCTCGAGGACCTCGACCGGCTGATCGAGGAGACGGTGGCCACGGGGAGCTCGACCTCGTCGATCGGCAGCGGCTGGGCGGCCGTGGTCAGCACGGTGGGCACCTCGCTCGGCCAGACCCTCATCGCCGCCGGCCTGGCGATCATGGTGGTGGCCTGGTACGCCGGGAGCCGTCCCGGCCTCGGCGACATCCTGCGCTCCCTGCGGGGGCGAGCCTTCGCCCTCAGCGTCGCCTGGTTCTTCGTCCACCTGCTCGAGCTCGTGGGCAGCCTGGCCATCGGGGTGGGGACGCTGGTGGCGATGGCCTTCTACCTGGTCACCGCGCCGACCATCGCGGTGGAGGGTCTGGGACCCTTCGCCGGCATGGGTCGGGCCGCCCGACTGGCCGGTCGCCGGTTCTGGTTCGTCCTCGGCTTCGGGCTCCTCTCCGGTCTGGTCGCCTCGACCCTCGGTCAGGTCCTCGGCCTGTTGCCCCAGTTCCTCGGCGTGCTCCTCGGCCCTGATCTCGGGTGGATCGCCCTCGGCGTCGGCGGGATCCTCACCCAGATGGTGTCCACGACCGTCGTCGGGGCGTCGACCGCCCTGCTCTACCTGGACCTGCGGATCCGCCTCGAGGGCCTCGACCTGGCCTGGGCCGCCGACACCCACCTGCCCCAGTGACCGCCGACGAGGTGCGGCAACTGGCCGACGAGATCCTGTCCCGGCCGGAGTTCGCCCAGCCCGAGCCCAGCCTCCTCGAGCGGGTCCGCTCCTGGTTCGAGGACCTCATCGGTCGCATCCTCGAGGCCGCCTTCTCGGGCGGCGCCGGTTCGCTGATCGGGTGGGTGGTCCTGCTGGGGGCCGTGGTGGCGATCATCTGGTTCGCCAGCCGGTGGGGCCGCACCGTGCAGGTCGACCGGCGTGTGGGCGTCCGGGTCGAGGAGATCCATCGGCGCACCCCCGCCGAGTGGCGGGCCGAGGCCGAAGCGCTCGAGGCCGACGGGCAGTGGAAGCTGGCGATGCGGTGCCGCTACCGGGCCCTGGTCGGGGACCTGATCGCGGCCGGTCTGCTGGAGGACGTCCCGGGCCGAACGACCGGGGAGTACCGGCGGGACGTGGCGATGCGGGCCCCGGACCGATCGTCGGCCTTCGACGAGGCCACCGAGCTCTTCGAGCTGGCCTGGTACGCCGACCGGGCCACCGGGCCCGACGAGAACCGGCGATTCCAGGAGCTCGCGCTCGGGGTCACCGGGGTGCGGGCGTGAACCGCTCGTGGCGCTTCGCCCTCGGCCTCGGGCTCGTCCTGGTGCTGGTCGTCCTGGCCGCGGGCAACCCCGACGAGGATCCCGGCGAGCCGTTGGCCCCCGACGGCACCGGGCCCGCGGGCGCCAAGGCGATGGTGCTCCTGCTCGACGAGCTCGGCGCCGCGGTCGACATCGAGGACGGCGTGCCCGACGCCGACGTCGACACGGCGGTCCTGCTGGAGGACCAGCTCGACGGGACCCGGGCCGAAGAGCTGCAGCGTTGGGTCCAAGCGGGGGGGACGCTGGTCGTGGCCGACCCCCGCTCGCCCCTGACACCGCTCGTGAGCGGCCCGCTGGGCGATGACGGCCCGTTGGGCGACACGGCCGTCGAGCTGGATCGCGGCGACTGCGACGTCGACGACCTCGACGAGGTCGATCGCCTCGATCTCGCGGCCGGGATCGCTTACGAGGTGTCGGGCGAGGCCCGCAGCTGCTTCGGCGACGGCGAGTCGGCCTTCGTCGTGGAGCAGGCCCACGGCGCCGGGACGGTGGTGGCCGTGGGCGGCCCCGACCCCTTCACCAACGACGGCCTGGGCCGGGCCGACGCCGCCGTCCTGGTGGCCGACCTCCTCGCCCCGCAACCCGAGGGCACGAGGGTCGCCTTCCTCGAGCGCGGCGCCCCGGCGATCGCCGGTGACGGCGAGGAGACCCTGGCTGACCTGGTCCCCGAGCCGGTCACCCTCGCCCTCGTCCAGCTCGGCCTGGCCTTCGCGTTCTACGTCTGGTTCCGGGCCCGGCGGGCGGGCCGCCCGGTGGCGGAGCCGCGGCCGACCACGCTGGCCGGCTCGGAGCTCGTCGACGCGGTCGGGCGCCTGCTGCAGCAGGAGCGGGACCCCGAGCGGTCCGCCGGACTGCTGCGGGACGACCTCCGGCGGCGCCTGGCCCGCCGGTTCGGGCTGTCACCGGGGGCCGATCTGGACGACCTGGTGGCCGCCGCCGAGCGGGCCGGCGCCGACCCGGACCGGCTGCGGGCGGTCCTGGCCGGGCCCCCGGTCAGCGACGGCGACGCCCTGACCACCCTCGCCCGAGACATCGACACGACCCGACGGGAGATCCTGACGTGAGCAGCACCGACCCCCAGGTACCACCACCCAGTGGGCCTCCCCCCGGCGGGGGACCGCCCCCACCGCAGCCACCGGACGATGACGCCCGTCGCGCGGTCAACGCCGTGCGCCAGGAGGTGGCCAAGGTCGTCGTCGGCCAGGAGGGCACGCTGTCGGGCATCGTCGCCGCCCTCCTCGTGGGCGGTCACGTCCTGCTCGAGGGCGTCCCCGGGGTGGCCAAGACCCTGCTGGTGAAGGCCGTGGCCGGGGCCTTCGACCTCGAGTTCAAGCGCCTCCAGTTCACCCCCGACCTGATGCCGTCGGACGTCACGGGCCAGTTGGTGCTCGACGCCGACCGGAGCTTCCGCTTCCGGCCGGGCCCGGTCTTCACCAACCTGCTCCTGGCCGACGAGATCAACCGGACGCCGCCCAAGACCCAGGCCTCGCTGCTGGAGTCCATGGAGGAGCGCCAGGTCAGCGTGGAGGGCGAGGCCCACCCCCTGCCTGATCCCTTCGCCGTCATCGCCACCCAGAACCCGATCGAGTACGAGGGCACCTACCCACTGCCGGAGGCCCAGCTGGACCGCTTCCTGTTCAAGCTCCAGGTCGGCTACCCGACCGCCGAGCAGGAGCACGAGGTGCTGGCCCGCCACGACCGCGGCCTGGACCCCCACGACCTGGCCGCGTCGGGCCTGCAGGCCGTGGCCACCGCCGAGCACCTGGCCGAGGGACGGCGGCGGGTCGAGGCCCTCCAGGTCGAGGAGCCGGTGCTGGCCTACGTCGTGGCCATCGTGCGGGCCACCCGGGAGTCGCCGTCGCTGGCCCTCGGGGTGTCGCCCCGCGGCGGCGCCAGCCTGCTCAAGGCGGCCAAGGCCTGGGCCTGGCTCGCCGGGCGGGACTTCGTGACCCCCGACGAGGTCAAGGCGGTGGCCCTGCCCGCGTTGCGCCACCGCCTCCTCCTGCGCCCCGAGCTGGTGCTGGAGGGGATCACGGCCGACGGCGTGCTCCAGAGCATCCTGGCCACCGTCCCGGCCCCCCGCTAGCCCGACCACCGTGCCCATCCCCACCCGACGGCTGGCGGCCGTGTTGGCCGTCGCCTCGGTCGTCGTGTTCGCCCTGGGCGACCACGGGGTGGTCACCTTGCTGGTGGTCGACGGGGCCGTGCTGCTGGTCGCCCTCGTCGACCTGGCCCTCGCGCCCTCGCCCCGCCGCATCGAGGTGGCCCGGGACCTGCCCGGCGTCGTGTCCCTGGGCGCCGAAGCCGAGATCACCTGGCGGGTGCGCAGTGGCTCCCGGCGGCGGGCCTGGGTCCTGGTGGCCGACGAGCTCGCCCCCTCCCTGCGGGCCGATGACCGGCGGGTGCGGGTCCAGCTGGCCCCGGGCGAGGAGGTCCGGGCCTCGACCACCTTCCGGCCGGCCCGGCGGGGCCGCTTCGAGCCCCGCGAGGTGGCCGTCCGGGTCACCGGTCCCTTGGGCCTCGTCTCCCGGCAGGCCACCCGGGACCTGCCCGGGGTCCTGCGGGTGCATCCCCCGTTCCGCTCCAAGGAGGAGGCCGAGCTGCGCATCGACAAGGCCCGACTGCTCGAGGTCGGTCTGCGGTCCGCCGCGGGCCGGGGCGGAGGCACCGAGTTCGACCAGCTGCGGGACTACAGCGTGGACGACGAGTTCCGGCGCATCGACTGGGCGGCCAGTGCCCGGGTCGACCGTCCGATCGTGCGGACCTTCCGGGCCGAGCGGAACCAGACGGTGATCGTCCTGCTCGACAACGGGCGGGTCATGGCGGGCCAGGTCGGCGACGTCCCCCGTCTGGAGCACGCGATGGACGCAGTGATGATGCTGACCGCCGTGGCCACCCGCCTGGGGGACCGGGCCGGCCTGGTGGCCTTCGACCACGAGGTCCGGGCGGTGGTCAGCCCCGGCCACGGGCCCACCCAGCTGGGCCGGGTGACCGAGGCGATGTACCAGCTCGAGCCCGCCTTGGCCGAGAGCGACTACCGGGGTGCCTTCACCGCCACGATGACCCGCTTCCGGCGCCGGGCGATGCTGGTCGTGCTCACCGAGCTGGTGGAACAGGCCGTGGGCGAGTTCCTGGCGCCGGCCCTGCCGCTCATCTGCGCCCAGCACCTGGTGGTGATCGGCGCCGTGCAGGACCCCGAGGTGCTGGCTTGGGCCCAGGCCTCACCGGCCGACCCCGCCGAGGCCTACCGCAAGGCGGCCGCGGCCGCCGCGCTGGAGGAGCGGGCCCGCACCATCGCCCGCCTCCGCGGCCTCGGTGCCACCGTCGTGGACGCCACCCCCGGCCGCCTGGCCCCCCTCCTGGCCGACGCCTACCTCAAGGTCAAGGCCACCGGCCGCTTGTAGCGTTCAGGCTCCGGAGGGGACGAGGGCGGGGTCGACGGGGGGGATGCGGTACTCCTCGCCCCAGGTCGGCACCGGGTTGCCCAGGAGGCCGGTCTCGCCGAGGGCGGCGGCCTTGCGGCCCTGGACCACGACGTAGAGGAGGAACGCCACCTCGACGGTCACGCCGATGCCGACCCGGACCGGGGTGGAGAGGCCACTGCCGGTCACGAAGCCCTCGATGCTGCCGGCCGCGATGAAGGCCAGGATCAGGCCGAGGACGATGACCACGGACCGGCGACCCTCCTCGGCCAGCGCGTCGGTGCGGGTCCGGTCCCCCGGGGCGATGATCGCCCAGCCCATCTGGATGCCCGCGGCGCCCGCGACGATGACCGCGGTGAGCTCCAGGAGGCCGTGGGGGAGGATCAGGCCGAAGAACTTGGGGGCCTCGCCGGCGGCCACGAACAGCCCGGCGGCGATGCCGACGTTCGCCCCGTTGAACACCAGGATGTAGGCCGCCCCGAGGCAGAGCACTATGCCTGCGGCGAAGGCCAGGATCGCCACCTGGATGTTGTTCACCGTGACCTGGGTGGCGAACTGGGCCGCAGGATCCGAGGAGTAGTACGCCTCGAAGTCCTCCTCCAGGTAGGCCTCCCGCACGGCGTCGGGGGCGGCGGCGTCGAGGGCGGCGTCGGAGGTCCCGATCCAGGCGGCCACGACCACGGCGGGCACCAGGAGGCAGAGGGCGCTGACCAGGACGAACCGGCGGGCGTGCCAGACGGCCCCGGGGAAGGTGAGGGCGAAGAAGCGGGCGAGGCCGGCCAGGGACCGGGGCCGACGGCCGTAGATGACCCCGTTCGCCTCCGCCACCAGCCGGGTCAGGCGAGCGGTCAGCCCGGCATCGGCGTAGGCGGCCCGGGCGTGGGAGAGGTGGGCTGAGGTGCGTTGGTAGTCGGCCACGAGCTGGTCCAGTTCGCCCGGTCCCAGGCGCGAGACGCTGCGCCGGGCCCGGCGGGTGTGGTCCGCCAGGCGGGCCCAGGTGCCCTCGTTGCGCTGGATGAAGCCATCGATGTCCAGAGCGCCGAGATTAGGTTCGGGGCGTGTCCGAGCGGTGGAGGCAGGCGGCGTGAGCATCGTCACGCCCGAGGCCGTGCTCCTCGACTTCGCCCCGGCCGGGGTCGCCACCCGGATGCTGGCGATCTTCATCGACCTGTTGATCATGGGCGCGGCGTTGCTGGCCCTCGGGATCATCGTGGGCCTGGGCAACACCGGCGGGCTCGGCGAGACCCCCGCGGTGATCATCTCCCTGGTCGGGATCTTCCTGGTGTTCTTCGGGTACCCGATCGGCTGCGAGACCCTCTGGGACGGCCGCACGGTGGGCAAGGCCGCGCTCGGACTGCGGGTCCGCACCAAAGAGGGGGCACCGGTCCGGTTCCGTCACGCCGCCATCCGGGGTGCGCTCAGCCTGGTCGACTTCTGGCTCACGCTGGGCCTCGCCGCCACGCTCTCGGTGCTGTTGACCCGGGACAGCCAGCGGTTGGGCGACCTGGCCGCCGGCACCCTGGTGCTACGGGAGCGGACCGCGGCGTCGGGTACCTCGGCGGCCTTCGCCTTCTACCCGCCGCCCGGCTGGGAGCCCTACGCCGCCTCCCTGGACGTGGCCGCCATGACCGACGAGCAGTACGGCCTGATCCGGGGCTACCTGCTGCGGGCGACGGAGATGACGCCGGCCGCCCGCCGGCACCTCGCCCTCCGCCTGGCCAACCCCCTGGCCGGCGTGCTGGCCCACACCCCACCCGCCGGCGTCCCCCCGGAGTCCTTCCTCCACTGCGCCGCGGCGGCCTATCAGCACCTGCACCGCCCCCCCGAGCCCACCCCACCCTGGTAGCCGCCCCCGATCGGTTCCGGTTGCGAGATCGCGCGCTCGAACGCACGATTCCGCACCCAGAACGGGTGAATCGGGGGCGTCGTAGCCTGAGGGGGTGACGACGACCGCCTATCTGGACTGTGCGGCGTCGATGCCGGTGCGGCCGGAGGCGGTGGCCGAGTTGACCCGGGTGCTGACCGAGTTGCCGGGGAACCCCTCGGGGTCCCACGGCGCGGCCCGGGCCGCCCGTCGGGTGTTGGATGACGCCCGGGACGTGCTGGCCGACGTGCTGGGGTCGGGGCCGGGCGACGTCGTGTTCACCGGCGGGGGCACCGAAGCCGACAACCTGGCGGTGCTCGGGGCGTCCACCGGCGGGTCCGTCGTCGTGTCCTCGATCGAGCACCCCGCGGTACGGGATCCGGCGGTGGGCCTCGGCGCCCACGTCGCTCCGGTCGACGCCGCCGGTCGGATCGACCTCGACGCCCTGGCCGCCCTGCTCGAGGACGTCGACGAGGTGTCGCTGGTGTCGGTGATGCTGGTCAACAACGAGGTGGGGGCCATCCAGCCGCTGGACGCCGTGGCCGAGGTCGTCCGCCGTCATGCGCCGAATGCCGTCCTCCACACCGACGCCGTGCAGGCGCTGTCGTGGGTCGAGGTGGCCGAGGCCGCCGCCGGGGCCGACCTGATCTCGGTCAGCGCCCACAAGTTCGGGGGGCCCAAGGGGGTCGGTGCCCTCGTCGTCCGACCCGGCGTGGCGCTGACGGCTCGCCAGGTCGGCGGGGGCCAGGAGCGGGAGCGCCGCAGCGGCACCCAGAACGTGGCCGGCATCGCGGCGATGGCGACCGCCGCCCAGATCACCGCAGATCACAGAGCGGACGACGTCGCCCGGATCGCGGCCCTCCGGGACCGACTGGCCGACGGGCTCTTGGCCGCGGTCCCCGATGCGGTCGAGACCGGCGTCAAGGGCGGCGACCGGTCGGGCCGGGCGGCGGGCCTCTGTCACCTCTGCTTCCCCGGGGTCGAGGCCGAGGCGCTGCTGTTCCTCCTCGACCAGGCGGGCGTCGCCGCTTCCGCCGCCTCCTCCTGTGCCAGCGGCGCGGCGGAGCCCTCGGCCGTGCTGGCCGCCATGGGCGTCCCCCGCGACCATGGCCGCGGGCTCCCTGCGCCTGTCGCTGGGGTGGGCCACCACCGACGCCGACGTCGACCTCGCCCTCCAGGTCGTGCCCGACGCCGTCGAGCGGCTGCGGGCGCCGCGATGAGGGTCCTCTGCGCGATGTCCGGGGGCGTGGACTCCTCGGTCACCGCCGCCCTGCTGGCCGACGCCGGCCACGAGGTCCATGGGGTGACCCTCCGCCTCTGGGGCGGTGAGGCCGACCAGGGCTGCTGCTCGGTGGCCGACGTGGAGGACGCCCGACGGGTGGCGGACCACCTCGGGCTGGACCACCACGTCTTCAACTTCGGCCCCGACTTCGAGCGCCATGTGGTGGAGCCCTACGTCGCCGCCCACGCCGCGGGACGCACGCCGAACCCCTGCATCGAGTGCAACCGGCATCTCAAGTTCGACCGCCTGCTGGAGCGGGCCGAGGTCCTCGGCTTCGACGCCGTGGCCACCGGCCACCACGCCCGGGTGGTCGATCGTCCCGACGGGACCCGCCGCGTCGCCCGCGGTGCCGACGGCGGCAAGGACCAGTCCTACGTCCTCCACATGCTGGACCAGGCCGCCCTCGCCCGGGTCCTGCTGCCGGTGGGCGACCTGACCAAGGCCGAGGTGCGGGAGCGGGCCGCCGATCTCGGCCTGCGGACCGCGGCCAAGCCCGACAGCCAGGACGTCTGCTTCATCCAGACCGTCGCCGGTCGCCGGGGCTTCCTGGCCGACCGCATCGACCTGACGTCCGGTCGAGTGGTCGACGACACCGGCCGCCAGGTGGGCGCCGTCGACGCCGTGGAGCTGGTGACCGTCGGCCAACGTCGCGGCCTCGGTCTGCGCCAGCAGCAGGACCCCTCGTTCGTGACCGCGGTCGACATCAGCACCGCCACGGTGACCGTGGGTCGCAAGGAGGACCTGCTCGACGGCGAGGTGGCCTTGGTGGACCGGGTGTGGGCTGACGGACCGGTCGCCGGCCCGGTGCTGGCCCAGTGCAGCGCCCACGGCGAGCCCCGGCCGGGGACCTTGGCCGGCGACCGGCTGGTGTGGGATGCCGCCCAGCCCCGGGTCGCGCCCGGCCAGAGCGTCGTCTTCTACGACGGCGACCAGGTCCTCGGCGGCGCCATCGCCCGCTGACCCGCTGACCCGGGGGGACCGCCACCGCCACCGAAACCGAGGCAGGGATGGGGCGTGGGGTCCGGCTGCCAGGTGGCCGGGGGCAGTCGGGTCGCCGGATCTCACCCTGCGTGGCGATGTCGTCGGTCCTGACGGCCTCGGGATCGTCCTCGAGGCAATACCTGGCGGAAACCGCAAGGTATTGCCTCGAGAGTTGGCGAGTGACCGCCCTGGGTGGGATTCGGTCGGAGCGCGGCCGACGGCTCACCAGCCGGCCCCACGCCCCATCGTTGCGTCGCTGTCGTTGTCGGTGCTCGCTCAGCGGACGGGCAGGTTGCGCTCCCTCGCGTCGGTGAGGAACGCGGCGGTGCGGGTGGGGGCGACGAGGACGGCGGCGGTGGTGACGGACTGGTCGGGGGCGCGGCCGGGGCGGCGGCGGACCAGGTCGGACGGCTGCTGCAGGCGGAGCTCCATGACCAGGCCGCCGGCACCCATGGTGAGGTCCTCGGCGTCGGTGTCGGCCGGAGCCGGGCCGACTGAGGCCAGGGCGGTCTTCGGCAGCAGGACGGGGTCGACCAGGGTCAGGGGGTCGTGGACCACGACGCCGCCGGGGACGAAGACCAGGAACCGGCGGGACAGCGCGTGCAGGGAGCGAGCGGCGAGGACGGCCAGGCCCGCGCCGACGAGGGTCACGAGCACCCCGAGGACCCATTGCTCACCGGCCAGGAAGAGCGGGCCGACCGAGACGCCCAGCAGGACCACGGCCACCGCCAGTGGAGCGGGGCCGAGGGCGAGGCTGGGCGGCACCCGAAGGGGCAGCCGCTTCTCGGGGCCGTAGGACGAGCCGTCGACCAGATCGGCGCCGACCGTGGGCCATGCCGCCACGACGAGGACGACCGCGGCCACGGTCACCGCGAGCAGGTCCAGGTCGTCGACCCCACCGCGTCCGGCGGCGATCAGACTGACCACCGCCAACCCCGGAGCGCCGACCCGCAGCACCGTCAGCGAAACGGTGCGGGGGACCAGCAGGGCCAGCAGCACGATGGCCCAGCCCAGCCACAGCCCGACGGCCACGACCCAGGAAACCGGGGTCGATGCACCTCCCAGAGCGTCCTCCACGGCCGGTCCCACGGCCACCGGGAGCGACAGCCAGAGGAGCCGTAGCAGGTTCAGGGCTCCAGGTCGCACCCGGGGAGATTTGCCGATGGCGACCGCCGGTCGCTATTCACGACGGTGTGGGGGACACCGAAACCGATGCCGAAGCAGCCGATGGCGCCGACTTCCTGGTCGCCACGGGCACGGCGACGGCCATCGGCAGCCTGCCCCTGAGCGACTCCACCGAGGCCGTCGATCTCGTCCTCTCGGCGCTGCCCCGTCTGCCCGCCGCCCCCTCCCTGCCCACCGAGCACCCTCTCGAGGGGATGTTGGCCCAGGCCGCCTGGGGCATGAAGGGCGTCGTGGTCGCCGCGGACGGCAGCCTGGCGATCACCCCCGACGAGCTCGACCGGCACCACCCGTTCGCGGCGGAGGACGGCGCAGGGTTGGGTGGCCCCCCGTTCGCCACGCTCCAGGCGTTCCTCCGGTCCGTGCAGGGCCGCCCCGGCCCCGTCAAGCTGCAGCTCACCGGCCCCGTGACCCTCGGCCGGGCCCTGTGTGACGGCGGGGCGCCCGCCGAGCTCGCCTTCCCTGTGGCCGGGGCCGCCGTCCGGGAGCGGGTCGAGGCCCTCCTCGCCGCCGCCCGCCACGTGCTGCCGACCGCCCCGCTGCTGGTCTTCCTCGACGAGCCGGGCCTCAGCGGCAATGAGCACCCCCGCTTCCCCTTGCCCAACGACGCCGTCGTCCAGCTGCTGTCGGAGTCCCTGGCGTCGGTCGAGATGGATGCCGTGAGCGGCGTCCACTGCTGTGGCGCCACCGACTGGTCGTTGATCACCCAGGCCGGCCCCCGGGTCCTGTCCCTGCCGGTCACGGCGTCGCTGGTCAGCCACGCCGGGACCCTCGGTCGCTTCCTCGATCGGGACGGCTGGATCGCCTGGGGCGCCGTGCCCACCGACGAGCCGGTCGGGGAGTCCGGCGACGGCCTCTGGCGCCGGCTGTCGGACCTCTGGTGCGCGCTGGTCCGCGAAGGCTGTGACGCCGGCCGCCTGCGCCGCCAGGCCCTGGTCACCCCCGCCTGCGGTCTCGCCGGGCACGGCGCGAGCCAGTCCGAGCACAGCCTGCGCCTGGCCGCCGAGCTGGGTCGCCGGGTCCTGGGCCAGGCCATAGGTGTGCGCCTCCAGGTCGGGGCCTGAGCCGTCTGAGCCTTCGGTGGCTGCGATCCAGGCGGGTCCTGGGCCAGGCCATCGGTGTGCGCCTCCTGGTCGGGCGTGAACCTCCTGATGCTGTCCCTGGGCGCCGGTAGGTTCTGAGGGTGCCCAGTGATCCCACCGCCGACGACCTGACCGCGGCCGAGCGGGCCCGGGAGCTGGCCGACCAGATCCGCTTCCACAACGAGCGCTACCACACCCTCGACGACCCGCTGATCAGCGATGCCGACTACGACGCCCTGGTCCGGGAGCTGAAGGCCCTCGAGGCCGAGTTCCCCGAGCTGGCCACGCCCGACTCGCCCACCCAGGACGTCGGGCGGCGCTCCGTCCACCACGTTCGCCCCGGTCGAGCACGCCGTGCGGATGATGTCGCTGGACAACGCCTTCGAGCTGGAGGAGCTGCTGGCGTGGGGGGCCCGGCTGCAGCGTCGCCTGGGCCAGGCCGACGACGCCCCGCTGGACTGCGTCTGCGAGCTGAAGATCGACGGCTTGGCCGTGTCCATCCGCTACGAGGAGGGCCGGTACGTCCAGGCCGCCACCCGGGGCGACGGCCGGGTCGGCGAGGACATCACCCCCAACGTGGCCACCCTCGCCGAGGTCCCCGAGCGCCTCACCGGCGACGTGCCCGACGTCCTGGAGGTCCGGGGCGAGATCTACATGCCCATCGCCGAGTGGCGCGCCCTCAACGAGGAGCAGGAGCGCCAGGGCCTGGCCCGCTACGTCAACCCCCGCAACACCGCGGCGGGCTCGCTGCGCCAGAAGGACGCCGCGGTCACCGCCACCCGGAACCTGTCCCTGTGGACCTACCAGCTGGGTCAGGTCCAGGGTGGGCCGACCTTCACCACCCACCACGAGACCCTCGACTACATCGGGTCGCTGGGTCTGCCGGTCAACCCCAGCATCGAGCTGCTGTCGGGCCTGGAGGAGATCCACCGCTACTGCGAGAGCTGGCAGGAGAACCGCCACGACCTCGACGTACGAGATCGACGGCGTCGTGGTGAAGGTCGACGACCTCGCCCTCCGGGACCGCCTCGGCTCCACGGCCAAGGCGCCCCGCTGGGCCATCGCCTACAAGTTCCCGCCCGAGGAGCGCACCACCGCTGCTCAAGGACATCATGGTGTCCATCGGCCGCACCGGGAAGGCCACGCCGTTCGCGGTGCTCGAGCCGGTGTTCGTGGGCGGCTCGACGGTCGGCCTGGCCACCCTGCACAACCAGGACCAGGTGGCGGCCAAGGACGTGCGCCCCGGCGACACCGTCATCGTGCGCAAGGCGGGCGACGTCATCCCCGAGGTGGTCGGCCCGGTCGCTCGGCCTGCGCAAGAAGGGCCTGCGCAAGTGGACGCTTCCCCACCGAGTGCCCGGTGTGCCACGGGCCACTGGTCCGCCTCGAGGGCGAGAGCGACACCTTCTGCCCCAACCTCGACTGCCCGGCCCAGATCGCCGGGCGCATCGAGCACTTCGCCTCCCGGGGGGCCATGGACATCGAGGGCTTCGGCGAGCAGCGGGCCCAGCTCTTCACCACCTCGACCCCGAGACCGGGACCCGCCTGATCACCGACGTGGGCGACATCTACGCCATCGACTGGGACGTCATCTCGGCCATGGACGGCTTCGGCGAGATCGCCGTGCGCAACCTGCAGAACGCCATCGAGGCCTCCAAGGACCGACCGCTGGCCAACCTCCTGGTCGGCCTCAACATCCGCCACCTCGGCGGGACCATGTCGGAGATCCTGGCCATGGGCCTGGGCAGCCTCGACGCCATCATGGATGCCTCCGAGGAGGAGCTGGTCGCCGTCGACGGCGTCGGCCCGATCATCGCCCGCAGCGTCCACGAGTTCTTCCGGCAAGACGCCAACCGGGCGGTGGTCGAGAAGCTGCGGGCCGCCGGGCTCAACTTCGACGGCCCCGAGCGCCCGGACGTACCCCAGACCCTGGCGGGCATGTCCGTCGTGGTCACCGGCACGCTCGAGGGCTTCACCCGCGAGGAGATCGAGGACGCCATCAAGTCCCGCGGCGGCAAGTCCCCCGGCAGCGTCTCCAAGAAGACCACGGCGGTCGTGCTGGGGCGGGACCCGGGTCAGTCCAAGGCGACCAAGGCCGAGGAGCTCGACATCCCCACCATCGACGAAGCCGCCTTCCAGCACCTCCTCGACACCGGCGAGCTCCCCACCTGACCCCCGCTACGTGACGTTGAAGCACCAGTCGACGTTGCGGGAGTCGGCTCTCGACTCCTCGACCCGCCAGACCACCGCCGTGACGCAGTTCTCGCCCGCTTCGTACTGCTCGACGGCCTTGTCCTCGCCGGGGGTGAAGAGGACCTGACCGAGGGACTCGAGGTCGTCGAGGTCCAACTGGTCCTCGGGGATCTCCACGCCGTTGACGATCAGCACCCCGGTCCAGCCTGGGCGGAGGTCGACGCCGGTCACGTCTTGGCGCAGGATCTCACTGCCGCGGGGCGGGATGAGCTGTTCGACCGGCCCGGACTCGGTGACGGCGATGTCGTTGGTGCCGTCGTCGCGGCTGACCTTGCTGAAGGCGAAGACGACACCGGCCAGGCAGAACAGGACGGCGCAGGTGATCACGATCCGACGCACGAGGGGACTCACCCTGACAGTGTGCCGTGACCGGGCCGGGCCCGAGCCTCGGGCAGCCCGGGTGGGTGTGCCGCGACCGGCGAGAGCCCAGCCCTTAGCCTCGATGCCGTGTCGATGACCCGCATGAACGACCAGATCGGTCGCGTCCTCGCGGGTCGGTACCGCCTCCTGGCCCCGATCGGCGCCGGGGCCTCGGCCCAGGTGTTCCTGGCCGAGGACACCCGCCTCCGGCGGCGGGTGGCGATCAAGCTCCTGCACGAGTCCTACGCCGATGACGCTGCGTTCATCCGCCGCTTCCGCTCGGAGGCCCAGACCGCCGCCGGACTCAACCACCCCAACCTGCTGGCCGTCTACGACTGGGGCGAGGACGACGTCCCCTTCCTGGTCACCGAGTTCATCGGGGGCGGGTCGCTGCGAGCCATGCTCGACCAGGGCCGGCGCCTCAGCGTCGCCCAGGCCACCCTCATCGGCCTCGAAGCCGCCCGCGGGCTGGACCACGCCCACCGCCAGGGCCTGGTGCACCGGGACCTCAAGCCCGCCAACCTGCTCTTCGGCGACGACGGCCGACTCCGGATCGCCGACTTCGGGCTCGCCCGGGCACTGGCCGACGCCGCGGTGACCGAGCCGTCCGGCGCGGTCCTGGGCACGGCCCGCTACGCGTCGCCCGAGCAGGCCCAGGGCCGGCCCCTCACCGGCCGCAGCGACGTCTACTCCCTGGCCCTGGTCCTCATAGAGGCCGTGACGGGCCACGTGCCGTTCTCGGTGGACACCACCATCGGGACGCTCATGGCCCGGGTGTCCGAGCCCATCCCCGTGAGCAGCCGGCTGGAGGTGCTGGCGCCCGTGCTGGAGGCCGCCGGTCGGGTCCAGCCCGAGGACCGGCCTGACGCAGCCGAGCTCTCCGGCCTGTTCCTGCGGGCGACCGAGCAACTGGACCCGCCCGCCCCGCTGCCGCTGGCCGGCGCCATCGTCCTGCCCGACGCCGCCGTCGAGGTCGACCGCGACCCGACGATGCTCCCCGAGCCCGCCGAGGCCGGGGCCACGGTGTTCACCGAGGCGGAGGGCCCCGCCGTGGCCGACCCGATGCCCGGCCGTCTCGCCCGGCGGCGCCACCGCAAGGCCGCGACGCGGGCAGCCCGGGAGGAGGCCGGTGGCCGCCGTCGGGGCCGAATCGTCGTGCTCACCGTGGTCGGACTGCTCCTGGTCGCTGCCGGGGCCGTGGCCGCGTACCTGGCCGTGTTCCCCGAACACGAGGTGCCCGAGTTGGCCGACCAGAGCATCAGCGACATCGACGTCCTCGTCGGTGACCTCGGCTTCGACGTCCAGCTCGTCGGTGACCGCCGGACCGGCGTTCCCGCCGGCGCCGTGCTCGACCAGGACCCGGACGCGGGGGAGATGCTGCGGGAGGGCCAGGCCCTGACCGTCACGGTGAACCGCGGCCCGGAGTTCGTCGCGGTCCCCGCTGACCTGACCAACGTGACCGTCGACCAGGCCCGAGCGACCCTCGAGGCGGCCAACCTGCGGGTCGGGTTCGTCTCGGAGAAGTACAACGAACTGGTCGTGGCCGGCACGGTGCAGAGCGTCCCGTCGGGCTTCGAGCAGATCCCCCGCAACAGCGCGGTCGACCTGGTGGTGTCCCTCGGGCCCCGCCCCCGCACCGTCCCCGCCGACGCCGTGGGCCGCCCCTTCGACGAGGTGGCGGCGGAACTGGGCGATCTCTCCCTGGAGGTCATCCGGGTGGACGAGCCCACCCTGGACCAGGCCGAGGGCACCGTCACCCGCATCGAGCCCGGGCCGGGCACCACGGTGCCCCGGGACTCCACGGTCACCGTCTACGTGGCCGTGGCCCAGGTCGAGGTGCCCGACGTGACCGGTCAGGACCCCATCTCCGCGACCGAGGCGCTCGAGGCCCTCGGGCTGACGGTGTCCCGGGTGCAGGGGCCCCCGAACCGGGACGTGATGGCGACGGATCCGGCGGCCGGGACCCTGGTCGACCCCGGGTCCTCGGTCGTGCTGATCACTCGCTGAGCCTCGCGCCTCGACCATCCACCACCGGCGAGCGCCGCGTCCCTAGCGTGCCGTCCCGGACCGGGCCCGCTGGGGTGGTGGCTGCGTGACGCTCCCCAGCCGCCACGACGTTGCCACCCCAGCCGGCTCGGTCGCCGTGATCCGGGAGCCGCACGGCCCTCGTTAGCCTCCGGACGGTGACCCCCGAACGCCCGCCCGACCTCGTGGTCGAGGCACCCGGGGTCAGCGAGGAGAGCTCGGTCCCCTGGCCGCTCCTGCTGGGCCAGAAGGTCACCAACAAGGCCGAGGACAAGGGTTGGTACCCCTGGGTCGTGCTGGCCACGACGCTGTTCGGGCTCCTCACGATCACCTTCACCATCACGATCCTGGCCGTGTCGATCCCCGGCATCGCCGAGGACCTGGACACCAGCGAGGCCACCCTCACCTGGGTCATCACCGGGCCCCTGCTGGCCTTCGCCGTCGTGGGCCCGGCCGTCGGCAAGCTCGGTGATCGCAACGGGCACCGCCGCATCTACCTGATCGGCATGGCGGGGGGCGCGCTGTTCGCCGCCCTCTCCGCGCTGGCGTGGAGCGCCCCGGCCCTCATCGTGTTCCGGGTGCTCGGGGCCAGCATCGGTGCGGCCACCGGCCCGGCGTCGATGGCCCTGATCAACACCACCTTCCCCCGGGAGCGGCGGGCCCAAGCCATGGGGTACTGGACCCTGGTGATGGCGGGCGGTCCGGTCCTGGGCGTGGTGATCGGCGGCCCGGTGGTGGAGCACTTCAGCTGGCGGTTGATCTTCGTGGCCCAGGTCCCCATCGCCCTCTTCGGCCTGTTCGTCGCCTTCATCCTCCTGCCCGACACCGAGCGGGAGGAACCGGCGCCCTTCGACCTCAAGGGCACGCTCCTGCTGGCCAGCGCCGTCGGGGGTGCCCTGTTCGGGCTGAACCGCGGCCCGGAGATGGGCTGGACCAACCCCCTGGTCATCGCCGGCTTCGTCCTCGCCCCGGTGCTGCTGTGGGTGTTCGTGAAGGTCGAGCGGAGCGCCATCGACCCGTTGCTGCCGTTGCGCTACCTGCAGAAGCGCAACGTGCGCCTGCCCCTCGTCGTCGAGTTCACCAACAACTTCGCCTACATGGGCGGGTTCATCCTCACGCCTCTGTTGCTCGAGCAGGTCCTCGGCTACGGCGAGACCAAGGCCGGGCTGCTGTCGATCGCCCGACCGCTGTGCTTTTCGATCGCCGGGCCCCTGGCGGGCTATCTCACCGTCCGCACCGGTGAGCGCAAGGCCGCCACCTTCGGCACCCTCGCCATCGCGTCGTCGATGATCGGGATGTCCCTGGTCACCCTCGACACCTCCGACGTCCTGATCGTCATCGCGCTGGGACTGTCCGGCGTCGGGGCGGGGGCGACCCTGCCCGCGATGGCCTCCAGCATCGCCAACGCGGTCGATGACCGCGATCTCGGGGTGATCGGCGCGGCCCAGCAGATGGTCTCCCAGCTGGGCGCCGTCGCGGGCATCCAGATCCTGCAGACGGTCCAGACCAGCCGCGAGTCCTCGGTGGGCGAGGTCGACGCCTTCAGCAGCGCCTTCCTCACCGCCGCGGGCGTGGCCCTGGTGGGCACCATGTGCGCCCTCGCCGTGAAATCAACGCCGGCGGACATTCGACCTGGCATCGCTGCGCTCAGCAAGTCCGGCGCCGGCCGGAAGCCGCCGGTCCCTGGAGCATGCTCCGCTCCGTCCGCGCAGCGTCGTCGCTTGCCGGAGTCGACGCTGCGCAGGAGCAACTATTCGGTGATCTCCTTGACCTTCTCCTGGATCTCGGTCTGGATCGGGTCGGTGGGGGCCTGCTGGAGGAGCATCAGCTTGCTCATGTCGCCCTGGACCTTGACCTTGCCCTGCATGAAGGACTGCATGGCCACCTGGGCGTCACCGTCGACGGTGATGGCCTTGGCCGTGGCGTAGTCGGTGGTCACGGTCAGGTCGGGGTTCTCGAGCTCACCGAGCTCCATCTTGGCCTCACCCTCGGAGGTGTCGAGGTAGGTGTTCACGGTGCCCTCACCGAACGGCACGTCGGTGACGACCTGGTTCATGCGGATGGCGTGGGCCGGGGGACTGACCTGCCCGTGGTACTCGTCGCGGATCGCCTTGGCGGCTTCCATCCACTCTTCGGACAGGAACGGGTACTTGGCCACCGGAACTCCTCGGTCATCTGTTGGTCGTGAGCGGCGGTGAAACTAGTCGACTTGACCGGGTGGTCAAGCGGGGCGGCCCCCTGAGTAGCCTGCCGCCCGTGTCGGCCGGGACCCGTGATGATCGCCTCGCCTCCCGCGAGCGGAACCCCAAGTGGCTCAACGTGCCCCTGCTCATCGACATGTCGATCTGCATCAACTGCGACACCTGCATCCGCTGGTGTCCCCCGCAGTTCGGGGCCATCTTCAACCACGGCATCGACGTGGTGATCATCCCCGAGCTCTGCTCGGGCTGCGGGAAGTGCGTCGAGCCCTGCCCCGTGGACTGCATCTTCGAGGACCCGGAGTGGACCCCCGCCCCGGCCGACTGGTGGGAGGAACCCGCAACCGATGACCCCTACAGCTGATTCCGACTGGCCGCCCGCGGGGGCCGAGGTCATCCCCGGGGCCGAGCCGTGGTCCGCCGAGGGTGGCCCCCACGGCGCCCTCGTGCTGCACGGCTTCACCGGCAACTGCTCGGGGGTACGGCCCCAGGCCGAGGCCCTCCACGCCGCCGGCTTCGCGATCGAGATGCCCCTCCTCCCGGGGCACGGCACGAAGGTGGAGGACCTCCTCGGGTTCGGCTTCGACGACTGGTACGCGGCCGCCGAGGAAGCCCTGGACGCCCTGGCCGAACGGGTCGACCGCATCGTGGTCGCCGGCCTCTCCATGGGTGGCGCCCTCACCTGCGTCCTGGCCGTCGAGCACCCCGAGATCGCCGGCATCGCCTGCGTGAACCCCGCCACCCAGGTCAACGACGAGATCCGGACCACCGTGAAGGCGATGCTGGCCGCCGGCAGTGACTACATCCCGCCGGTCGGCAGCGACATCGCCCTCGAGGGGGCGACCGAGAACGCCTACGCGGCGACGCCGGTGCCGCCTCTGCTCACCATGTTCGACGCCGCCGACCAGTTCGCCGGTCGCCTCGACAGGATCACCTGCCCGACCCTGGTCCTGACCAGCCGCCAGGACCACGTCGTGCCCCCGACCGACAGCGAGTTCTTGGTGAGCCAGGTGGCCGGTCCGGTCGAGCACGTGTGGCTGGAGGAGAGCTACCACGTGGCCACCATCGACCTCGACGGCCCCGAGGTCTCCCGCCGCATCGTCGAGTTCGCCCAGAAGGTCACCGCCTGACGGCGGGAACGGTCTGGCGGCACCCCGGGGGGTCGCCCCTACGATGCCCCGGTGCCCCGCATCACCCCTGAGGACGTCGCGCACGTCGCCCGGCTGGCCCGTCTCCACCTGACCGACGACGAGCTGGTCACCTTCACCGGCCAGCTCGACGCCGTGCTCGGCCACGCCGCCGACGTCGAGGCCCTCGACCTCGATGACGTCCCACCGACCTCCCACCCGTACCCGCTGACCAACGTGCTGCGGGACGACGTCGTCCTGCCCAGTCTGGACCGGGCCGAGGTGCTGGCCCAGGCCCCGGACGTGGAGGATCACCAGTTCAAGGTCCCGCCGGCCCTCGGGGAGGCCCCGTGACCTCCGCGCTGGACATCGCGGCCGCCGTCCGGACGGGCAAGCGCTCGGCCCGCGAGGTGCTCGACGAGCACCTCGCCGTCGTCGACGCCCGCGACGGCGAGCTGCACGCCTTCAACCTGGTGCTGGCCGAGGAGGCGCGCGTCGCGGCCGACGCCATCGACGCCCGGGTGGCGGCGGGCGAGGATCCCGGCCCGCTGGCGGGCGTGCCCCTGGCGCTGAAGGACAACCTCTGCACCCGGGGCATCGCCACCACCTGCTCGTCGAAGATCCTCGATGGCTGGCAGCCGCCCTATCGACGCCACGGTCGTCGAGCGTCCTGGCCGAGGCCGGCGCCGTGCTCGTCGGCAAGACCAACCTCGATGAGTTCGCCATGGGCTCCTCCACCGAGAACTCGGCCTTCGGTCCCAGCCGGAACCCGCACGACCTCGACCAGCGTCCCGGGCGGGTCGTCCGGCGGCAGCGCCGTCGGCCGTGGCCGCGGGCATGGCATCGATCGCCCTCGGCTCCGACACCGGCGGCTCCATCCGCCAGCCCGCCGCGCTCTGCGGCGTCGTCGGCATGAAGCCGACCTACGGCCGGGTGTCCCGCTACGGGCTCGATCGCCTTCGCGTCGTCGCTCGACCAGATCGGCCCGATCACCACCACCGTGGCCGACGCCGCCACCGCTGTTCGAGGTCATCGCCGGCCACGACCCCCGAGACTCGACCTCCATCCCCGAGCGCCCGCCCGAGATCACCGCCGACCCTGCGCGCCGGCGTGGCCGGGCTCCGCATCGGGCTGGTGACCGAGCTGATGGGCGCCGAGGCATGGCCGACGACGTCCTGGCCCGGACCCGGGAAGCCGCCGCCGCCCTCGAGGCCGCCGGGGCCACGGTCGGGCGAGGCGTCGATCCCCGCCGCCGTCTACGGCATCACCGCCTACTACCTGGTCGCCCCGGCCGAGGCGTCCAGCAACCTGGCCCGCTACGACGGCGTCCGCTACGGCCTCCGGGTCGACGCCGCCGACCACGGCGGACATGAACGAGGCCAGCCGCACCGCGGGCTTCGGCGACGAGGTGAAGCGGCGGATCATGCTCGGCACCTACGCCCTCTCCGCCGGCTACTACGACGCCTACTACGGCAAGGCCCAGAAGGTCCGCACGCTGCTCATCCGGGACTTCGAGAAGGCCTACGAGGAGTTCGACCTGCTGCTGTCGCCGACCACGCCGACGACGGCCTTCCCCCTGGGGGAGAAGACGGCCGACCCGCTGACGATGTACCTGAACGACGTGTGCACCATCCCGTCCAACCTCGCCGGGCACCCGTCGATGTCGGTCCCGTTCGGCACCGGCGACGACGGCCTGCCCGTCGGCGTCCAGGTCCTGGCCCCGTCCCTCGGGGAGGCGACCATGTTCCGGGCCGCCGCCGTCCTGGAAGGAGCCGCGCCGTGAGCGAGTCCACCGGCATCGAGGGCTGGGAGACGGTCGTCGGCCTCGAGGTCCACGTCGAGCTGGCCACCGAGACCAAGCTGTTCTGCGGCTGCCGCAACGACTTCGGCTCCGAGCCCAACACCAACGTGTGCCCGGTCTGCCTCGGCCTGCCCGGGTCGCTGCCGGTGCTCAACCGGACGGCGGTCGAGTACGCCATGCGGCTCGGTCGGGCCCTGGGCTGTCGGGTCGAGCCGTCGACCTTCGCCCGGAAGAACTACTTCTACCCGGACATGCCGAAGGACTACCAGGTCAGCCAGTACGACCTGCCCGTCAACCTCGACGGGGTCCTGGAGCTGCCCGACGGCTTCCGGGTGGGCATCGAGCGGGCCCACATCGAGGAGGACACCGGCAAGTCGACCCACGTCGGCGGCGGGGGTCGCATCCACGATGCCGCCCACTCCCTCGTGGACTACAACCGGGCGGGCGTGCCCCTGGTCGAGATCGTGAGCCGGCCCGACGTCCGCACCGCGGACCAGGCCCGGGCCTACGCCAACGAGCTGCGGGGGATCCTGCTGGCCACCGGCGTGTCCGACGCCCGCATGGAGGAGGGCTCGATGCGGGTCGACGCCAACGTGTCGGTCCGCCGCGATCGGCGACGAGACCCTCGGCACCCGGGCCGAGGTCAAGAACCTGAACTCGCATCCGGTCCCTCGGCCGGGCCATCGACTACGAGGCCCGCCGGCAGGTCGACCTGCTCGAGGCCGGGGACCGGATCGTGCAGGAGACCCGGCACTGGAACGAGGAGGACGGGCGCACCCACACCCTGCGCTCCAAGGAGGAGGCCTACGACTACCGGTACTTCCCCGAGCCCGACCTCGTCCCGCTCGTGCCCGATCCGGACTGGGTCAACCGCATCGACGCCGAGCTCCCGGCCCTGCCGGCGGCCCGTCGGGCGGTGCTGGCCCGAGCCGCCGGGGTGAGCACCGCGGACGTGGCGACCATCGTGGACCGGGGCCATGACAGCCTGGCCGCCGACGCCATCGCCGCCGGCGCTGACGCCCGCACCGTGCTGAACCGGGTCGGCAACGACCTGGCCGGCGACTCGGCGCCCTGGACGCCGAGGGCCTCGCCGCCCTCGTGGCGATGGAGACCGGTGGCGAGCTGACCGCCACCCAGGCCAAGCAGATCCTCGCCGAGCAGGTGGCCAGTGGGCGGCCCCCGGCGGAGATCGCGGCCGAGCTGGGCTTCGAGGCCATGGACACCGGGGCCTTGGAGGCCGTGGTCGACCAGGTCATCGCCGAGCACCCCGACGACTGGACCCAGTTCGTCGAGGGCGACGACAAGGCCCGGGGCAAGCTGACCGGCTTCTTCGTCGGCCTGATCATGAAGGCGACCAGGGGTCAGGCCGACGGCAAGGCGGTCACGGCGCTCCTGCGCCAGAAGGCCGGCTGACGTTGGCGGTGCAACCGCCGCCCGAGCGGGTCGACGACGTCTTCGCGGCCTGTGTCCACGGCTTCGGGGCCACCCGCTTCAGCCCGGAGTCCGCCGAGCGGGAGAAGACCGTCTGGGAGCTGGACCGCACCTGGGTGGTCGAGGACGGCGACGAGTACGTGGCCACCGCCACCTCCTACGCCTTCGAGATGACCGTCCCCGGCGGCGCCCGGGTCCCCGCGGCCGGCGTGGCCCAGGTCGCCGTGCTGCCGACCCACCGGCGCCGGGGCCTCCTCCGGGACGTGCTCGGGGCCGTCCTGGACCAGGCCGCGGCGCTGGGGGACCACTACGCCATCCTGAACGCCTCCGACACCGGGATCTACGGCCGCTTCGGCTTCGGTCAGGGCGACCGGGTCCTGCGCATCGAGCTGGACACCGACCACGTCGAGCTGCTGGTGGACCCGGCGCCCGGTCGGATCCGGCTGGTCGACGCCCACGAGGCCCACGCGCTGGTGGCCGACCTCTACGAGCGCTTCGGCCGGGAGCGCCCCGGGGCCGTCGGGCGCTCTGCTGCCTGGTGGGAGTTGGTGCTGCACGACGAGGCCTCGTGGCGGGGGATCGGCAACCCATTCGTCGCCGTCCACGAGGACGACGCCGGCCGGCCCGACGGTTACGCCATCTACCGCTCCCATGAGCGCTGGGACCGGGGTCACGCCAACGGCACGATCGAGGTGCGGGAACTCGAGGCCGCCTCCACGGACGTCGAGGCCGCCCTGTGGCGGTTCGTCTGTGACATCGACCTGCGCACCCGGGTCATCGGGTACCCGCGACCGGCCGACGACCCGATCCGCTGGCGCCTGACCCGTCCCCGCCGGGCGTGGGTGACCGAGACCCTCGACCTGCTCTGGGTCCGCCCCCTCGACGTCGCCGCCTGCCTGGGCGGTCGGCGCTACGCCGTCGAGGATGACCTGGTGGTGGCCATCACCGACGAGACCTTCCCGGCTCAGGCCGGGACCTACCGGGTCACGGGTGGTCCCGACGCGGCCACTGCGGTGCGGGTCGACGAGATCCCGGACCTGACGATGGACGTGTCGGTGCTGGGCTCGATCATCCTCGGCGGCATCGACGCCGGCGAGCTGGCCGCCGCCGGCCGCATCACCGAGTCAACCCCCGGCGCCGTCGGCCGGGCCGAGCGCTTCTTCCGGTGGCGCCCCGCCGCCTTCTGCAGCACCACCTTCTGACCCTGCTGACCGTCTCCTCGCCGGGACCGGTGGTTGCCCCCGCATCGTTCCGCCCGGGGCAAACCGATGGCAGAGATGGGGGCGGCGTGGTCGGCCGGGGTCGGTCGGTGCCCGCTGGTCCCCACTCTCCGTGGCGGCCTGGGCGTGATCCCGACTGTCCCACCGTTCTGGCGCCTGATTTCGGTCCCCTGGGCGGGAAATCGGGCGCCAGAACGGGATGTGGCCACGGCGAGTGGGATTCCGGTGCCCGGGACGACCGGCGGCCCGACCCCACGCCCCCGTCCTTGCCTCGTTTCCCCCGCCGGAACGGGACCTTTCGCCCTAGAGGGGCGGCCGCCCGATCCGTAGCGTCTCGACCAATGGCCACCACGCTCTGTCTCGACGGCAACGACGCGGTCGCTCGGGTGGCCCACGCCCTGTCCGAGGTCATCGCCATCTACCCGATCACCCCGGCCTCCCCGATGGGTGAGGCCTCGGACACGTGGAGTGCGGCGGGGCGCACGAACCTCTGGGGTGGGGTGCCCGAGGTCATGGCCATGCAGTCCGAGGCCGGGGCGGCGGGCACGCTGCACGGTGCCAGCCTGAAGGGAGCACTGGCCACCACGTTCACCGCGTCCCAGGGCTTGCTCCTGATGCTGCCCAACCTGTTCAAGCTGGCCGGTGAGCTGTCACCGGCGGTGGTGCACGTGGCCGCCCGGGCCGTGGCCACCCACGCCCTGTCCATCTTCGGTGACCACAGCGACGTCATGGCGGCCCGCACGACGGGCATGGCGATGCTCTGCTCGTCCTCGGTGCAGGAGGCCCACGACTTCGCGGCCGTGGCCCACGCCGCCGCTCTGCGGTCGCGGGTGCCGTTCCTGCACTTCTTCGACGGCTTCCGGACCTCGCACGAGATGAACCGGATCGAGGTGCTCGAGCGACGCGGACCTGCTGGCCCTGGTGCGGGAGGAGGACATCGCCGCCCACCGCCTCCGGGGTCTCGACCCGGACCGGCCGGTCCTGCGGGGCAGCGCGCAGAACCCCGATGTGTTCTTCCAGGCCCGGGAGGCGGCCAACCCCTTCCACGCCGCGGTCCCCGAGGTGGTCGAGGAGGTCTTCGCCGAGCTGGCCGACCGAACGGGCCGGCGGTACGGCCTGGTCGAGTACCGGGGCCACCCCGAAGCCGAGCGCGCGCTGGTGATGATGGGCTCGGGGGTCGGGGCCGCGGGAGAGGCGATCGACGCGCTGGTCGCCGCGGGCGAGCGGGTGGGGCTGCTGACGATCCGCCTGTACCGGCCCTTCCCGGCCGCCGCGCTCCAGGCCGCCCTCCCGGCGTCGGTCACCCGCCTGGCCGTCCTCGACCGCACCAAGGAACCGGGCTCGGTGGGCGAGCCCCTGTACCTCGACGTGGTCGGGGCCCTCGTCGAGGCCCAGGCCGCCGGCGATCGTGAGGGGATCCCCCGAGTCATCGGTGCCCGCTACGGCCTCGGCTCCAAGGAGTTCACCCCGGCGCACGTGAAGGGCCTGCTCGACGAGTTGGCGGCGGACCGAGGCCGGGCGCACGTGACCGTCGGCATCGTCGACGACGTCACCCACACCAGCGTCGACCCGGACCCCGACTTCGTCGTGCCGACGGGCACGGTGCAGGCGGTCTTCCACGGCCTGGGCAGCGACGGCACCGTCGGCTCGACCAAGGCCACGGTGAAGATCCTCGGGGAGCACACCGACCTGCACGCCCAGGGCTACTTCGTCTACGACTCCCGCAAGGCCGGGGCGGTGACCGAGTCCCACCTGCGCTTCGGCCCCGACCCCATCCGGTCGACCTATCTCATCGACGGTGCCGACTTCGTGTCCGTGTCGCAGTTCGCCTTCCTGGAGCGACGCGACGTCCTGGCCCGGGCCCGACCGGGGGCCATCGTCCTGGTGAACAGCCCGCACCGCGCCGACGAGGTGTGGGACCACCTGCCGGTGGAGGTGCAGCAGGAGGTCCTCGACAAGGCGCTCGTCCTGCACGTGGTCGACGCCGACCGCGTGGCCCGGGAGGCGGGCATGAGCGGTCGCATCAACGCGGTCATGCAGCCCTGCTTCTTCGCCCTCTCCGGGGTGCTGGAGCCGGACCGGGCCCTCGCCGCCATCCGGGCCCAGATCGAGCGGACCTACGCCAAGGCGGGCCCCACCGTCATCGATCGCAACCTGGCCGCGGTGGACGCCGCCCTCGGGGCCCTGGCTCCGGTGCCGACCCCGACGGCGGTGACCGCCGGGTTCGGGCGGCCGCCGGTGGTGCCGGACACGGTGCCGGACTTCGTCGAGCGCATCACCGCCCGGCTGCTGGCCGGTGAAGGCGATCTCCTGCCGGTCAGCGCCCTGCCCGTGGACGGCGCCTTCCCCACCGACACGGCTCGCTGGGAGAAGCGGGCGCTGGCCTCGGAGCTGCCCATCTGGGAACCGTCGCTCTGCATCGACTGCGGCAAGTGCGCCATCGTCTGCCCGCACGCCGCCATCCGCATGAAGGTGATGCCGCCCGAGGACCTCGAGGGGGCGCCCGAGGGCTTCCGGGCCAAGGACTTCCGGTCCCGGGACCTGCCCGACCACCGGCTGGTCATCCAGGTGGCGCCGGATGACTGCACGGGCTGTGGGGTCTGCGTGCAGACGTGCCCGGCCCATGCCAAGGAGCAGGTGAAGCACAAGGCGCTCAACATGGCCCCGGCCGCCGAACACCGCGACGCCGAGCGCCTCGCCTTCGACTTCTTCCTCGAGGTGCCCGAGCTGGCGCCCACGGCCTTGGCTCCGGGGTCGGTCAAGGGCTCCCAGGTGCGTGAGCCCCTGTTCGAGTTCTCCGGGGCCTGCGCCGGTTGCGGCGAGACGCCGTACCTCAAGCTGCTGAGCCAGCTCTTCGGGGACCACATGGTGGTGGCCAACGCCACCGGCTGCTCGTCCATCTACGGCGGCAACCTGCCCACCACACCGTGGTCGACGAACGCCGACGGGCGGGGCCCGGCCTGGGCCAACTCGCTCTTCGAGGACAACGCCGAGTTCGGCCTGGGGTTGCGCCTGGCCCTGGACCAGCACGAGGACGAGGCCCGCCGCCTGGTGGCGCGGTTCGCGCCCGAGCTGGGGGAGGAGCTCGCCGCGGCCCTGCTCGAGGCCCCCGGGCGTGACGATGCGGCGGTGGCGGAACGGCGGAGGCTGGTCGAGGCGCTGCGGGAGCGGCTGGCGGGGATCGAGGGCGACGCCGCCGCCCGGCTCCGGGCCATGGCCGACGACCTGGTGGCCCGCAGTGTGTGGATCGTCGGCGGCGATGGCTGGGCCTATGACATCGGCTTCGGCGGGGTCGACCACGTCCTGTCCAGTGGGCGCAACGTCAACCTGCTCGTCCTGGACACCGAGGTGTACTCCAACACCGGGGGCCAGGCGTCCAAGGCCACGCCCCGGGGTGCGGTGGCCAAGTTCGCCTCGGCGGGCCGGCGTACGGCCAAGAAGGACCTCGGCGACGACGGCCGGGCCTACGGCGACGTCTACGTGGCCCAGGTGGCCATGGGGGCCAACGACGTCCAGACCGTGAAGGCCCTGCTCGAGGCCGACGCCTGGCCCGGGCCGTCCCTGGTCATCGCCTACAGCCCCTGTGTGGCCCACGGCATCGACATGAGCCAGACCATGGTCCACATGCGCGACGCCGTGCACTCCGGGCACTGGCCGCTGTACCGGTACCAGCCGGGCGCCGACGAGCACGAGCACCCGTTCCGGCTCGACAGCCACGCGCCGGACAAGCCGTTCCGGGAGTTCGCCATGACCGAGGGGCGCTTCGCCATGTTGACCCGCAGTGACCCCGAGCGGGCCGAGGTCCTCTTCGCCGAGGCCCAGGCCGACGTCGACGAGCGCTGGCGCTACTACGAGCAACTGGCTGGCGTCGAGCGGACGATGACCACGCCGGCCGAGGAGGAGGAGGGCTCGTGACCGACCTGACCACCTACTACCTGGGGCTGCGGTTGCGGTCCCCGATCGTGGCCTCCTCCAGCCCGGTGACCGGTGACCCCGACGGCCTGTTGGGCCTCGACGCCGCCGGCGTGGGGGCCGTGGTCCTGCCGTCGTTGTTCGAGGAGCAGATCGAGCACGAGGCCCTCGAGGTCGACCGGATGCTGGCCACGGGGGCGGAGGCCTTCGGCGAGGCCGCCGGCTACTTCCCGGAGCTGGACACCTACAACACCGGCCCCGACCACTACCTGGCCCGGGTGACCCAGGCCAAGGCCGCGCTGTCGGTGCCCGTCATCGCCAGCCTCAACGCCGTGACCAGTGGGGGCTGGGTGCACTACGGCCGGATGCTGGTCGATGCCGGGGCCGATGCCCTCGAGCTCAACGCCAACCTGGTCGCCACCGACCCCGCGGTGCCCGGGGCCCGGGTCGAGGACGAGCTGGTGGCGATGGTGGCGCGGGTGGTCGATGCGGTCACGGTGCCCGTGGCCCTCAAGCTGGGCCCCTTCTGGTCGTCGCTGCCCCAGCTGGCGGGACGGCTGAGCGATGTCGGCGTGGGCGCCCTGGTCCTGTTCAACCGGCCCTTCGCCCCCGACCTCGACCTGGAGGCGCTGTCGGTCGTCCCGACGTTGACCCTCAGCGAGCCCGACGACCTGCACCTCCCGCTGCGCTGGGTGGCCCTGCTGGAGGGCCGCATCGATGCCGGGTTGGCGGTGACCTCCGGGGTGCACGACGCGGCGGGTGTGGCCAAGGCCCTGCTGGCGGGCGCAGACGTCGCGATGATGGCTAGCGCCCTCCTCCGCCACGGCCCGAGCCACGTGGCGACGGTCCTGGCCGATCTCCGGACCTGGATGGCCGACCGGGAGTACGACTCGGTCGACCAGCTCCGCGGCTCGGTCTCGGCCCGCGGCGTCGGCGATCCTGCCGCCTACGTCCGAGCCAACTACCTCCAGGCCCTCACCAGTTACTCGTCGACGTTCCCGTCCTGAGCGCCAGGAGGGCCGGGGTCAGTCCGCTCCCAGACGGATCCAGGCGTCGCCGTGGAAGCGGCGGCCGAGGACGACGGCGCGGGCCAGGAAGAGCAGGGTGAGGGCGATCCAGAGCCAGCCGATGCCGAGGTCGAACACCAGCACGCTCACGGCGGCCGGGGCGAAGACCAGGAAGGCCACGAGCATCGCCCGGGCCAGGAAGGCCAGGTCGCCGGCGCCGATGAGGATGCCGTCGAGGGCGAACACGTAGCCGTTGAGCGGCTGCAGCAGGCCCACGTAGAAGATGAGCGCGCCGGTGAGCGCCAGGACCGCCGGGTCGTCGGTGAACAGCTCGCCGAGGACAGGTGAGAGCACGGCCAGGACCAGGCCGACGCCGACGCCGGCGATCACGGCCCATTCGATCATCCGCTTGCCGGCGGCGCGGGCGGCGACGCCGTCACCGGCGCCGAGGAAACGGCCGGTCATGGCCTGGCCGGCGATGGCGATGGCGTCGAGGGCGAGTGCCATCAGGTACATCAGCTCGAAGGCGATCTGATAGGCCGCCAGCTCGGCGGCCCCGATGCGGGCGGCCACGGCGGTGGCGAGGGTGAAGGCCCCGCGCAGCGCCGCGGTCCGCAGGAACAGGCTGACCCCGGCCCGGCCGAGGCCGGCGATGGTGCGGGCGTGGGGCCACCAGGGCGTCCGGTGCGCTCGGGTCGCCCGCCGGATCATGGTCAGGTAGATCGTGGCCGCCAGCAGCTCGGCGACGACGGTGGACAGCGCGGAGGCCCCGATGCCGAAGCCCAAGCCGAAGATCCACCAGACCTCGAGCACCAGGTTGACCACGGCCGTCCCGACGGCGACGTACAGCGGGGTGCGGGTGTCCTGGAGGCCCCGCAGGTAGCCGACGCCGGCCAGGATCACGAACGTGACGGGCAGGCCGAGCACGCTGACCCGCAGGTAGACCCGGGCGTTGGCCGCGACGGCCCCCTCGCCGCCGAGCAGGCGGATCAGGGGGTCAGCCGTGACCCACAGGATCGCCGACAGGGCGACCCCCAGGCCGACGGCGAGCCACAGGCTCTGGACGGCCTGGTGGGCGGCCCGACCGTGCTCCCCGGCCCCGATGAGGCGGGCCACCGCCGAGGTCGTGCCGTAGGCCAGGAAGATGAACACCGCGAACCCGGTCGCCAGGACGGCGTTGGCGATGGCCATGCCTGCCAGCTCGTCGGTGCCCAGGTGACCGACGACGGCGGTGTCGGTCAGTCGGTAGAGCGGCTCGGCGATCAGCGCCCCGAGGGCGGGCAGCGCCAGCCGGTAGATGTCCCGATCGAACGGGCTCCGCCGCAGCGCTGCGGGCCGCTTCACTGTCGCGAGGGGCTCACTGGAGGGGGAGCGGGGCGAGGGTCGGGGTGGGGCCGTCGCCCTCGATCACGTAGAGCTCGATGACGTCCTGGCCGTCGTCGCGGAGGTACTCGGGGGGCACCAGGCCCCAGAACCGACGCTCGCTCGGGTCGCCGGTGGTCTGCAGCTCGGCCCAGGCGCCGATGCGACCGTTGACGGCGATGGCCAGGTCGAGGGCCTCGCCGGTGGCGATCGTGCCGGCCACGTAGACGTCCCGTTGGGCGGTGGCCGAGCTGCGATAGCCACCGTCGGCGTCGAGCTCGACGGCCAGGTCCCGGGGCGGGCCCGTCGGGAAGGCATCGACGGTGCGGCCGACGAGGTCGCCCCGCCGACCCCAGCGGTAGAAGCGCAGGTCGGGGTCGTCGCCCTCGCCCGGCGGGGGCTGGGCCAGGAGCTCGGCGAAGCCGGTCGTGCCGTCGACGAGGCTGTAGCCGTCGGTGTTGGGCTCGAGGCGGTTGAAGCCCCAGTCATAGACCCGACGTTCGTCCGGGCCGGGCGCCGGCTCGGCCCCGAGCAGTGACACCCCGTCCACCCCGTCGGGCAGGTCGAGATCGAGGATCTCGGCCATGGTCGGCAGCACGTCGATGGTCCGGGCGGGGCGGTCGTCGATCCGACCGGTGGCCTGGCCGGGAGCCTTCACCAGCAGGGGCACCCACAGGACGTTGTCGGCGTTGGCCGCCGACACGCCCCGGAGCGGCTCGCCGACCTCGAAGGCGGCACCGTGGTCGGCGGTGACCACGACGAGGGTGTCGTCATAGGTCCCGAGCTCGCGTAGGCGGCCCAGCAGGAGCCCGATCATCACATCGGCGTTGCGGGCCTGGAGCAGGTGGCGCTGTCGGCCGGTGTCGGCGGCGAACTGGGTCTCCCAGGCGTACTGGGCGTACTGGTCGAGGCCTTCGGCGATGAAGGGGGCCTCGTAGGTCAGTCCCGAGGGCAGGTGGTACCAGGGCTGGTGGGGGTAGACGGTGTGGATGACGTCGAGGGCGGGGTCGTCGCCCACGGCCATGCCGGCGGCGAACTCGTTGATGGTGGTGGGGGCGTCCGGGTCGGACTGGCGGATGGCGAAGTCGACCTGCCGGTCGTCGCCCCCGCCGAACAGCTGGCGTTGCCAGAGGTCCAGGGCGTCGAGGGTGAGCTCGTGGAGGGGGTTCCCCTGCGCCAGGGAGCCCTGCCCGCACAGGCTGCCGGGGCAGAGCGCGGTCACCGACTCCTGGACGTGGAGGTCGTAGGTGCCCTGCAGGAGCGTGAAGATGTTGTCCGGGTGCTCCTCGACGGTGGGCAGGAGGCCGACGCCGTCGGGGTAGCGGCCGGTGAGGATCGGGGGGACGGCCTCGGGGGTGGTGGGCGAGACGCCGGTCGTGTTCCGGTACCAGGTGGCGTCCTGGGCCAGGAGGGCCAGGTTGGGGAACTGCTCCGGGTCGATCCGGTCGTCCTCGTCGAGGAGCGAGGCCACGGGGAACTCGTCCATGACCACCAGGAGGACCGGGGCCGGGTCACCGACCGGGGCCGATGCGCCCGACGCGGCGTCGGCGTGGAGGACGAGGCCCCGGACCGGGTCGGCGGCCAGGAACCAGGCCCCCAACAGCAGCGGGAAAAGGCCCAGGTACTGCAGCCAGAGGCGCATGCCGGCCCAGCGGCTCACCGCGGCCCAGAGGGCAATGCCGCCCGCCACGGCCAGGGCGACGGTGAGCGGGCCGGGAAGGCCGGACTGGCCCACCAGGCGGATGACCACGAGGACACCGAGACCACCGAGCAGCAGCCGATGGGTCGCGTCCCGCCGGGCGGCGCCCCGCGGGGTGCGGCCGAGCAGGCCGACCGTCTCCTCGACGAGCAGGAGGGCCAGGGGCAGCCCGAACAGCACCAGGACGGTGAGGGCGAGGACGTCGAGGCGGCCGGCCCGTCGGGTCACGAAGACGTCGGCGCCCTCGTGCAGGGCGGTCAGCACCGGCTCGGCCAGGATGATCCCGCTCAGGCCCAGCAGCTCGGCGAAGCGGCGCGCCCGACCGGGGGAGGCGGTGGCGACGGGCACGGCGGGAAGTTACCGGCGGGAGGCAGGGGGACAGTGGTCGCTAGCCTCACGGCCGTGAGCGACGAGAGCGTTGTCGGGGGCTTGAAGCCCCGTTCCCGAGAGGTCACCGACGGCTACGAGCGGGCGCCGGCCCGGGCCATGCTGCGGGCGGTCGGCATGACCGACGACGACTGGGACAAGCCCCAGGTGGCGGTGGCGTCGTCGTGGAACGAGGTCACCCCCTGCAACCTGCCGCTCGACCGGCTGGCCAAGCGGTCCAAGGACGGGCGTGCGGGACGCCGGTGGCTTCCCGATCGAGTTCACCACGATCGCGGTGAGCGACGGCATCTCCATGGGCCACGAGGGCATGCGGGCCTCGCTGGTCAGCCGGGAGGTCATCGCCGACTCGGTCGAGGCCGTGATGCACGCCGAGCGCTTCGACGCGCTGGTCACCTTCGCCGGCTGCGACAAGTCCCTGCCCGGGATGCTCATGGCGGCGGCCCGCCTCAACCTGCCGTCGGTCTTCCTCTACGGCGGCTCGATCCTGCCCGGCCAGCACAACGGCCAGGCCCTCGACATCGTGAGCGTGTTCGAGGCCGTCGGCGCCTTCGCCGCGGGCGACCATGGACGAGGAGGAGCTCGGTCGAGATCGAGCGCAAGGCCTGCCCGACCGAGGGGTCCTGCGCCGGCATGTTCACCGCCAACACGATGGCCTCGGTGGCCGAGGCCATCGGCATGTCGCTGCCCGGCTCCGCCTCGGCCCCCGCCGTCGACCGCCGCCGCGACGACTTCGCCTACGCGTCGGGCCAGGCCGTGGTCGAGCTGCTCCGGCAGGACATCCGGCCCCGCCAGATCATGACCAAGGAGGCGTTCGAGAACGCCATCGCCGTGGTCATGGCCCTCGGCGGCTCCACCAACGCCGTGCTGCACCTGCTGGCCATCGCCCACGAGGCCGAGGTCGACCTGGAGCTCGACGACTTCAACCGGGTGGCGGCCAAGGTCCCGCACATCGCCGACACCAAGCCCCACGGCAAGTACCACATGACCGACGTCGACCGCATCGGCGGCGTCCCCGTGGTCATGGCGCCAGCTGCTCGAGGCCGGCCTGCTCCACGGCGACTGCATGACGGTCACCGGCAAGACCATGGCCGAGAACCTGGCCGAGATCGACCCGCCCGCGCCGGACGGCGACGGTGATCCACCCGCTGAGCGACCCGATCCACGACCGGGGCGGCATCGCCGTGCTCACGGGGCTCGCTGGCCCCGCAAGGGCTCGGTGGTCAAGGTGGCCGGCATCGACGTCGACCGCTTCGAGGGCACGGCCCGGGTCTTCGACGGCGAGGCGCTGGCCATGGAGGCGATCCTCGCCGGGCGGCATCAACCCCGGCGACATCGTGGTCATCCGCTACGAGGGCCCCAAGGGCGGCCCCGGCATGCGCGAGATGCTGGCGGTCACCGGCGCCATGAAGGGCGTCGGGCGCGGGGCGGACACCGCCCTCATCACCGACGGCCGCTTCTCGGGCGGCACCCACGGCTTCTGCATCGGCCACGTCGCCCCCGAGGCCGTCGACGGCGGCCCCATCGCCTTCGTCGCCGACGGGCGACCGCATCATCATCGACACGGTGAGCCACGCCATCGACCTCCTCGTCGACGAGGCCACCCTCGAGGCCCGCAGGGCCGACTGGAAGCTCCCCGAGCCCCGCTACACCACCGGCGTCCTCGCCAAGTACGCCACGCTGGCCCAGGGCGCCGAGAAGGGCGCCATCACGATGCCATAGGTCGGGAAACCGACAACGAAGGCAGGGATGGGGGCGGCGCCTCCTGAGGTCCGGCTCGGCGGTGCCCTGTCGTCGATCCCGCGGGCAAACCGAGGCAGGGATGGGGGCGGCGACGTCGTGCTGCCGCTCCTCCATGCCCCCGAGGCGCCTCTACCAGCGCCCGATCTCACTCGGTGTGACCAGCCCGCGGAGCTCGAGGCAATACCTTGCGGTTTCCGCAAGGTATTGCCTCGAGAGTTGGTTGTCCCGGACTGAGGGCCGGCGCCTGACCACGGAGGGTGGGATCCGGGCGCCGACGGGCCGGATCTCCCGTCCGCAGCCGCATCCGCCACCCCCTACGTGCCTCGGTTCGCCCGGCGGGAAGCGCTGGAACCCGCCCAGAATCTCAACCGGCACCGACGAGGCCGGCCTCAGTCCCAGGCGCCGATCTCCCTCGCTTCGGGGGCCATCCAGTCCTTGCGGCCCTCCCGGACGGCGGTGGCGCTGACCTCGGTCAGGTGCTCGGGACGTCGAGGCGGTGCTCGTCGGGTGTCACGTGCGGCGGTCGAGGCACGACCAGCGGGGTCGGCAGCTTGGCCAGGGCTTCGGCGTGGGCCTCGGGGGAGGGGTGGTAGGCCGGGTCGTGGAGCTGGGCCCACTTGTCGGCGCCGACGATGACGACGTCGTAGGACTCGGCGATGTCGGACACCAGTTGCAGGTCGGTGACCACGATGCGCAGCCAGGGGCGGGTCCGGCCGGCCAGCTCGACGGCCCGCACCCGCTCGTCGAGGCGGACACAGGCCCGGTCCTCTTTGCCGATGGCCACCTCGGAGATGACCAGGTCGACCCGCTCCAGGTCATGGGTCGACCGGGCGGTCTCGGCGATGCCGAGGTGGGCGATGGTCAGCGGGTCGAAGGACCCCGGGTAGGCCGCCCGTCCCGGCACCCGTCCGCCCCGGTGCTCAGTCCTCGACGACCTCGCCGTCGATGCGGCGGACGTGGTCGAAGTGGAGGCGGTGGATGTAGACCTTCTGGCCGTCGGGCAGGACCAGCTTGTAGTGGACGCCCTTGGGCGGGCCGATCTTGGTGTCGCGGGGGTAGGTGGCCAGGAGCTGGCCGGGCACCACGGTGCTGCCCCGCCCGCCGCTCTCGCCCTCGTAGAGCCGGATGTCCTTGTCGGTGGCCGCGAGGATCCGCGGCCTGCCGAACACCCACCCCAGGAAGCCGGCGCTGATCAGTGGGTTGCGCCCGTAGACCATGAGGGCGACCTGGACGCGGGCGTCGATGCCGACGAACTCCTGGGTCACCTCGGTGAGCTCGGCGACGGACCGTTCGGCGATCGACATGCCCGGGAGTATGGCCGTTGTCCACCGCGGATTCCCTAACGGGTTGACCCCGAGCCGCCGACCAGGGGTACGATGCGACCGATGTCCCGCCGCCTGATCCTCGTAGTAATCACCTAGCGCACGCCGTCTCTCCCCCCGCGTGCGCTTCCGACCTCCCCACGGGGAGGTCGTTGCAGTTTTCGGCCCCACTACCCTTCGGATGCGCTCATGACCAGCAACACCAGCAACAACATCGCCAAGGAACAGCTGAACGGCGGGCAGGCCCTGATCCGTTCCCTCGAGCTCGAGGGCGTGGAGGTCATGTTCGGCCTGCCCGGTGGGGCGATCCTGCCGGTGTACGACCCGATCATCGACTCGCCGATCCGCCACATCCTGGTGCGCCACGAGCAGGGTGCGGGCCACATGGCGGAGGGCTATGCCCACGTCACCGGCCGCCCCGGCGTGGCCATGGTCACCAGCGGCCCGGCCGCGACCAACATCGTCACCCCGCTGTGTGACGCCTACATGGACTCCATCCCGATGGTGGTCATCACCGGCCAGGTGCCGACCGCGGCCATCGGCAGCGACGCCTTCCAGGAGTGCGACACCACCGGCATCACCCAGTCGGTGACCAAGCACAACTTCCTGGTCACCGAGGCCGCCGACATCCCCCGCACCATCCGGGAGGCGTTCCACATCGCCACGACCGGCCGGCCCGGCCCCGTGCTGGTCGACATCCCCAAGGACATCGTCGACCCCCAGCACCCCAACTCCGCCATGGAGTGGTACTGGCCCGACGAGCTGGACCTGCCGGGCTACAACCCGACCACCAAGGGCCACCCCAAGATGATCCGCCAGGCCGCGGAGCTCATCAGCCAGGCCCACCGCCCGGTCCTCTACGCCGGCGGCGGGATCCTCAAGGCCCGGGCCGCCGAGGCCCTCCGGGAGCTGGCCGAGCTGCTGCGAGCTGCCGGTGGTCACCACGCTGATGGCCCGGGGCGCCTTCCCCGACAGCCACCCGCTGTGCCTCGGCATGCCGGGCATGCACGGCAACTACACGGCGGTCACCGCCATGCAGAAGTCGGACCTGCTCATCGCCCTGGGCAGCCGCTTCGACGACCGGGTCACCGGCAAGCTCGACGGCTTCGCCCCCGACGCCAAGATCATCCACGTCGACATCGACCCCGCCGAGCTGGGCAAGGTCCGGCGCCCGGACGTCCCGATCGTGGGCGACTGCCGCCTGGTCATCGAGGAGCTGGTCGAGGTCCTGAAGGCCAAGGGCGGCCTCGCCTCCCAGCCCGACCGCACCGAGTGGAAGTCCACCCTCAGCGGCTGGCAGGAGAAGTACCCGCTGACCTACCAGCCCGCCGAGGAGGGCGAGGGCCTCAAGCCCCAGTTCGTCCTCGAGCAGCTGCGGGACATGGCCCCCGAGGGCACGATCGTGGCCTCGGGCGTCGGCCAGCACCAGATGTGGACCAGCCAGTACTGGAAGTTCGAGGAGCCCTACACCTGGGTGAACTCCGGCGGCCTGGGCACGATGGGCTTCTCCATCCCCGCCGCCATCGGGGCCAAGGTCGGCCGCCCCGACAAGACGGTCTGGTCCGTCGACGGCGACGGCTGCTTCCAGATGACGGCCCAGGAGCTGGTCACCGCCTCGCGCCGAGCGCATCCCGGTCAAGGTGGCCATCCTCAACAACGCCTACCTCGGCATGGTCCGCCAGTGGCAGGAGATGTTCTACGACGAGCGCTACAGCGAGGTGTACCTCTCCCCGGACCTGCCCGACTACGTGAAGTGGTCCGAGGCCATGGGCTGTGTCGCCTTCCGGGCCGAGTCGCCCGAGGAGGTGGCCCCGATCATCGAGAAGGCCAACGCCATCGACGACCGGCCGGTCGTCATCGACTTCCGCACCGACGCCCGGGAGAAGGTGTACCCGATGGTCGCCGCCGGGACGACGAACGACAAGATCATCGTCGACCCCACCCAGGGCGAGGGGGGCCACTGATGCCCGCCCTCACCCACACCGGCGACGCCCGCACCCACACGCTGTCGGTCCTGGTCGAGAACCGGGCCGGCGTGCTCACCCGCATCGCCGGCATGTTCGCCCGGCGGGGGTTCAACATCTACTCCCTGGCCGTGGCGCCCACCGACGACGAGCGCTTCAGCCGGATCACCATCGTGGTCGACGTGGAGTCCAAGCCCCTCGAGCAGATCACCAAGCAGCTCCACAAGCTGATCAACGTCATCAAGATCAGCGAGCTCGGCCCCGGTGAGGCCGTCGAGCGGGAGCTGATGCTGGTCACACTGAAGTCACCGCCGGAGACCCGGAGCCAGGTCAAGCAGCTGGCCGACCTGTACGACGCCGAGGTGCTCGACGTCGGCGTGGACAGCATGACCATCAGCCTCGACGCCGAGCCCGGCCGCATCGACGACTTCGAGGAGCTGTGCCGGCCCTACGGCATCGTCACCGTGCAGCGCACCGGCCGGGTCGCCCTCCCGGTGCTGTCCAAAGCTCACCGCTAGAGACCGAACCCAATCCGTTCTGGCGCCCGATTGCGGCGCCCGGACACCTCAATCAGGCGCCAGAACGGCGTGACAAGGAGAACACAGTGGCAACCGTCTACTACGAGAAGGACGCCGACCGGTCGGTCATCGCCGACCGCAAGGTGGCCATCCTCGGCTACGGCTCGCAGGGCCACGCCCATGCGCTGAACCTGCGGGACTCGGGCATCGACGTGCGCGTCGGCCTGCGGGAGGGCTCGTCCTCGAAGGCGAAGGCCGAGGAGGCGGGGCTGAAGGTCCTGTCCATGGCCGACGCCGCGGCCGAGGCCGACCTCATCATGTTCCTGCTGCCCGACACCGAACAGCGGGCGGCCTACGAGGAGCACGTCGCCCCGCACCTGCAGGACGGCGACGCCGTGTTCTTCGCCCACGGCTTCAACATCCGCTTCGGCGAGATCACCCCGCCGGCCAACGTCGACGTGGCCATGGTCGCCCCCAAGGGCCCGGGTCACCTCGTGCGCCGCACCTACGTCGAGGGCGGCGGCGTGCCCTGCCTCATCGCCGTCGAGCAGGACGCCACGGGCAACGCCCAGGACCTGGCCCTGGCCTACGCCGACGCCATCGGCGGCACCCGGGCCGGCGTGCTCGAGACCACCTTCACCGAGGAGACCGAGACCGACCTGTTCGGCGAGCAGGTCGTCCTCTGCGGCGGGCTGACCTCGCTGGTGCAGGCCGGGTTCGAGACCCTGGTCGAGGCCGGCTACCAGCCCGAGTCGGCCTACTTCGAGTGCCTCCACGAGGTGAAGCTGATCGTCGACCTCATGTACGAGCAGGGCATCGCCGGCATGCGCTACTCGATCTCCGACACGGCCGAGTACGGCGACCTGACCCGGGGCTCCCGGGTCATCACCGACGCCACCAAGGCCGAGATGAAGAAGATCCTCGGCGAGATCCAGTCCGGCGAGTTCGCCAAGGAGTGGATCGCGGAGACCCGCAGCGGCCGGGAGAACTACACCCGGATGCTCAAGGAGGGCGAGGACCACCAGATCGAGGAGGTCGGTGCCGAGCTCCGCGGGATGATGCCCTGGATCTCCGCCGGCAAGCAGTCCGTCCAGGAAGCCAGCGGCGGCTGACGTCTGGTTCTGGCCTCCGATTTCCCTCCGGGAGGAGGGAAATCGGAGGCCAGTTCGCGTTTTCGGGTCAGCCCGCGGAGGACTCGGCGGGGAGCTCGTAGACGAACATGGCCATGGCGCCGCTCTCGCCCCGGGTGGTGGAGCCGGCGTAGGTGAAGGGGGCGGCGAGGACCAGGTCCATCTCGGCGCCCGTGGGGGCGCCGAAGATCTCGTCGACCAGGGCGCGGGCGATGGGGTCGTCGCCGTCGACGAGGGCGCCGTGGTTGGCGATGTGGGTCACGCCCTCGGCGCGGAGGAACGCGCCGCCGCGGCCCTCGGCCATGGCGTCGGCGAACTCGCCGCTGTTCACGACACCGTCCAGGTTGACCACGGGCTGGTCGGTGAAGCTGCCGAGCACGCCGGCGTCCCAGGAGCCGATGACGGCGTCGTCGGGGAGGTTGGCGCTGATCCAGACCCCGCCGTCCCGGTTGGCCTCCTGGATCGACCGCAGGTCGGGATCGACGAACTGGCGGCCGAGGAAGAGGAAGCCGCCCAGCAGGGGGAGCAGGAGGATGGCCTGCACAGCCCGCAGGGAGCTCGGGCCTTCCTCGGCCGCCCCGTCGAGGAGGTCGGCGGCACCGTGAAGGAGGATCGCCATCCCGTAGAGGGCGAGAGGCGCGAAGTACCAGAGCCAGGTCTGGGACGAGAGCAGCGTGTAGTAGCCGACGAGGCCGATGCAGAACGGGGCGTACCAGCCCGTCGCCGTCAGGAAGGTCGTGGCCCGCTCGAAGCGGGGGTTCGGCTGGAGGCGGCGCAACGACCGCCCGACAGCGAGGGAGATGAGGCCGACCACGAGCACGCCGAGGGCGACCGTCGGGGTCACGTCGACCCGCTTGATGTCGCCGCTGATCTGCATCGGGCGGCCAAAGGCCCCGAGGTTGGCCGTGACGTAGACCGCGGCGGTGATCACCGGGGCGGCGACGAGCTGGATCAGGCGGCGGACCCCGTCGACGCCGAGGCGGCGGACATCCGGCAGCACCCAGAGGGCACAGATCATCGTCAGCAGGGCGGCGTCGGTCCGGGCCAGGAACGCCAACGCCAGCAGCGCCCCGAACCGACGGCGCCCGCTCGGGTCTTCGCCGGTGAGGTCCAGGTCAGCGGCCCGGGTCAGCAGCAACGCCCCGACGAGCACGACCAGCCCGGACTCCAGCCCGCTGCCCACACAGCGGAGCACGAAGGGGTTGCCGGCGACGAGCACGACGACCACGGCCAGGAAGGGGGACGGGCGCTTGACCTGGCGGACGAGGAGGACCACCGCGGCGACCCAGCAACCGAGCTGGATCGCCAGTTGGGCCCGCATCGCGGCGGTCCCGTCGAGGCCCACCAGGCGGGGGAGCACGCACACCGCCTGCCAGAGCGGGTGGTACCCGTTGGTGGTGTTGATCGTGTCGAAGGTCGAACCGTGCCCGGACGCCAGGTTCCGCCCGATCTCGCCGTAGTACCAGGCATCGTCGAAGGTCAGGGCGAACGGCGCATCCGACCAGAACAGGATCACCGCCAAACAGGCGAGACCCGTGCCGACGGCCGCGAGCACGAGCGGCTGCGTGCCCGTCTCAGTACGCGTCGGAGCCACAGTCATCGCCACCCGTACCCATCGGCGGATTCCGCCCCGCCGTTACGCGTAGCGTTCGAGCTCCAGCGGGAGGGCCTCGGGGTCGAGCCCGACCGGATCCGCTCCATCGTCGAGGAGCACCACTTCGCCGTCGAGCCGTGGCCGTTCGAGCCCTCACCATTGACTGATGGCTACATCGTCTCCGAGAAGGAGACCTCGCCTTCGCCGCGGAGCACGTTCTTGAGCAGCTTGCCGCTGGCGTTGCGGGGGAGCTTGTCGTCGGTGAGCTCGACGTAGGCGGGGACCTTGAAGTTGGCCAGTGCCTCCGCCACCCACTCCTGGACCTCCTGCTCGGTGATCGAACCGTCGGCCACGACCTGGACGACGGCCTTGACCTCCTCGCCCAGCTCGTCGTGGGGGACGCCGATGACGGCGGCGTCGGCGACCGAGGGGTGTTCGACGAGGCGCTGCTCGATCTCGACGCAGTAGATGTTCTCGCCGCCCCGGATGATCATGTCCTTGGCCCGGTCGGTGATGAACAGGAAGCCGTCCTCGTCGAGGTAGCCGATGTCGCCGGTGTGCAACCATCCGTCGATCACCGTCTCGGCGGTGGCCTCGGGCTTGTTCCAGTAGCCGGGCATGATGATCGGGCCCTTGATGAGGACCTCGCCCGTCTGGCCCTGGGGGACCTCGTTGCCGTCCGGGTCCACGATGGCCAGGTCGACGACGGGCACCGGCGGGCCGACCGAGTCGGGCCGCTCCTGGGCGTCGGGCCCGGAGATGACGGTGGCGACCGAACTGGACTCGGTGAGGCCGTAGGCGTTGGACGTGCTCGTGACGTTGGGGAAGGTCTCCCGGACCTTGCGCTGGAGCTCGTCGGCGGACGGCGAGCCACCGAAGGCCACCGAGGTCACGGTGCTGGTGTCGTAGTCGTGGCGAGCCGGGTGCTCACAGACCCGCCACACCATCGTGGGGACCGTCGCCCAGATGGTCACGCCTTCGTCCTGGATGAGCTGCAGGGCGTGGTCGGGGTCGAAGCGACCCTCGGGGATGACCAGCTTCACACCGGCGATCATCCCGACGACCAGGCTGCTGTGGCAGCCGGAGACGTGGAAGAGCGGCGAGGTGAGCAGCGCCGACGGTCTGGCCCCGCCTGCTGTCCAGCGGTGAGGTCTGCGGGTTGGCCATGACCGAGGCGATGGAGTTGAACAGGGTGTTCTGGAGGTTGGCGACCATGTTGCGGTGGGTCGAGATGGCCCCCTTCGGGCCGGCCGGTCGTGCCCGACGTGTAGAAGATGACCGCCGGGTCGTCCTCGGCGATCTCGGTGTCGGGGAACTCGTCGGAGGGCTCACCCATCAGGTCGGCGAAGGGGTGGATTCGGGGGTCGTCGTAGATCGGCGGGGTCGCCGTCGATCAGGTAGATGTGCTCGAGGCCGGGCAGCCTGGTCGAGCTGGTCGGCGATGCGCTCGAAGCGCTTGGCGTCGGCCACCAGGACCTTCGACCCGCTGTCGTGCGAGGCCGTAGAGGATCTCGTCGGTCTTCCACCAGCCGTTGAGCCCGACCAGGATCGCCCCGAGGTCGACGGTGGCCCAGAAAGCCATGCACCACTCCGGGTTGTTGGCCGACAGCACCGCCACCCGGTCGCCGTGGCCGACGCCGGCGTCACGGGCGAGGGCGTGGGCCACGCCGTTGGCCTGGCGCACGAAGTCGGCGTAGCTCCAGCGCTTGTCGCCGAACACGAGGAAGTCCTGGTCGCCGCGGTTGATGGCCGCCTTCGGGACCTCCCGCAGCGAGGGCATCCGATCCTTGTAGACCTTCATCTCGATGCCGTTGACCACCTCGGTAACGACCTCGAAGGGCCCGCCCGGTCCCGTCAACTGCGCCCGCACGTCCCCCGTCGCTGTCATGAGCGACATTCATACCCGTTCTGGGTACATCCCCCTGTCGTGGAGAACACAGGGGTGTGCCCGGAACGGGTCAGAGGGCCTCGGCGACGTGATCGATGCAGGCGGTGAGGGCCTCGATGTCGCTGGGCTCGATGGCGGGGAACATGGCGATGCGGAGCTGATTGCGGCCCAGCTTGCGATAGCTGTCGGTGTCGACGATGCCGTTGGCCCGCAGGACGGCGGCGATGGTGTTGGCGTCCACGCCCTCGAAGTCGATGGTGCCGACGACGGGGGACCGCATGGCTGGGTCGGCCACGAACGGCGTGGCGAAATCCCGGGCCTCGGCCCAGCCGTAGAGCGTGCGGGCCGATGTCTCGCTGCGGCCGGCGGCGAACTCGAGGCCGCCGTTGTCGGCCACCCAGCGGGCCTGGGCCTCGGCCAGGAAGATGGTGGCCAGCGCGGGCGTGTTGTAGGTCTGGTCCTTGCGGGAGTTGTCGAGGGCGATCTTGAGGTCCAGCGACGGTGGGATCCAGCGCTCGGAGGCCGCCAGCCACTCGATGCGCTCGATGGCCGCCGGCGAGCAGACGGCGAGCCACAGGCCGCCGTCGGCAGCCAACGCCTTCTGCGGGGCGAAGTAGTAGACGTCGGTCACCGACAGGTCGACCCGCATGCCGCAGGCGGCCGAGGTGGCGTCGACCAGCACCAGGCCGTCGTCGGCCGGCCGTGACAGGGGCATGGCCACGCCCGTCGAGGTCTCGTTCTGGGTGAGGCAGTAGGCGTCGATGCCGTCCTCGGCCACCGGCAGCGGGTGGGTGCCGGGCTCCGAGGCGATGATCGTGGGGTCGGCCAGGTGCGGCGCGGCGGCCACGCCGGTGGCGAACTTCGACGAGAACTCGCCGAAGGACAGGTGCTGGCTGCGCAGGTCGATCAGGCCGAAGGTGGCGGCGTCCCAGAAGGCGGTGGTCCCGCCGTTGCCGAGCAGGACCTCGTAGCCGTCGGGCAGGGCCAGGATCTCGGCCAGCAGGTTGCGCAGGCTGCCGACCACGAACTGGACCGTCGCCTGGCGGTGGCTGGTGCCGAGGTAGTCGGTCCCGGTGGCGGCCAACGCGGCCACGGCATCGGGGCGAACCTTGGAGGGACCACTGCCGAACCTCCCGTCAACCGGTTTGATCGAGTCAGGGATGGTGATATCTGGGGTTGGGCCGCTCACGACCTGTCACTATCGCGGCGACATCCCGAAAGGACCAATCCATTGTTGGACGTAAGGGGCACCCACCCCGCCGCCACAGTCGCTCCGGGCCGGCGCTGATGCCGTCCGAACGCCTCTCCACGCGGGTCACCGCCATCGCCCCGTCGGCCACGCTGGCCGTCGACGCGAAGGCCAAGGCCATGAAGGCCACCGGTGAGGACGTCATCGGCTTCGGCGCCGGCGAGCCCGACTTCCCGACCCCGGACCACATCGTCCAGGCCGCCATCGCCGCCGCCGGCGACCCCGCCACCCACCACTACTCGGCCACGCCCGGCCTGCCCGCGCTCCGGCAGGCCATCGCCGACAAGACCCTCCGGGACTCCGGCTACCAGGTCAGCGCCAGCCAGGTCGTGGTGACCAACGGCGGCAAGCAGGCTTACTACGAGGCCATCGAGGCGATCATCAACCCCGGCGACGAGGTCCTGCTCCCTGCGCCGTACTGGACCACCTACCCCGAGCCGATCGCTCTGGCCGGGGGCGTCTCGGTCGTCCTGCCGACCGACGAGGCCGCCGGCTTCCGGGTCACCGTCGACCAGCTCGAGGCCGCCCGCACCGACAAGACCAAGGCCCTCCTGTTCGTGTCCCCCTCGAACCCCTCGGGGGCCGTCTACCCGCGGGACGAGGTCGAGGCCATCGGCCGCTGGGCCGTCGAGCACGGCCTGTGGGTCATCACCGACGAGATCTACGAGCACCTGACCTACGACGACAACGAGTTCTTCTCGTTGCCGACCCTCGTGCCCGAGGCGGCGGGCCAGACCATCGTCCTCAACGGCGTGGCCAAGACCTTCGCCATGACCGGCTGGCGGGTGGGCTGGATCATCGGCCCCCCCGACCTGGTCGAGGCGGCGTCGACCCTGCAGTCACACCTGTGCGGCAACGTCTCCAACATCGCCCAACGGGCCACCATCGCCGCCCTCGAGGGCGGCCTGGACGACGTGGCCATGATGCGGGAGCAGTACGACGAGCGGGGCAAGCTCATCCACCGGCTCCTCAACGAGATCGACGGCGTCAGCTGCATGCTCCCGCAGGGGGCGTTCTACGCCTATCCCGTCCTTCGAGGGCGTGCTCGGCCGGGAGCTGGCCGGCCAGACCCCGACGACCACACTGGCCCTGGCCGACCTGATCCTGGCCGAGGCCAAGGTCGCCTTCGTCCCCGGCGAGGCCTTCGGTACTCCCGGCTACGGCCGCTTCTCCTTCGCCATGGACCCCGAGGACATGGTGGAGGGCATCCGCCGCATCGCCGAGTTCCTCGCGTGACGAGAGCCGTTCTGGCGCCCGATTTCCCGCCCCTGACCGGCAGATCAGGCGCCAGAACGAGGTCACCCGGCTACTGGCGCCCGATTTCCCGGCCATGACCGGCGAATCGGGCGCCAGAACGACGGCGTACGGGGCGTGGCCGTCGCCGATCTCGACGGACCTGCTGGTGGCGGGGGCGGTGGGGCTCCACGAGGTGCAGGCCGACGGCGACGACCTGTGGTGGGACGAGGGCCGGCCCGAAGAGGGCGGCCGGGTCCAGCTCGTCCGCCGGAGCCCCGACGGCGCCACGACCGATGTCCTGCCCGACGGCTTCGCCGCCCGCACCCGGGTGCACGAGTACGGCGGTGGGGCCTGGCGGGTGCACAGCGGCGTCCTGTACTTCAGCAACTGGTCGGACCAGCGCCTCCACCGCCTCGACCCCGGTGGCGAGCCGGTCCCCCTGACCCCCGAGGGCTGCCGCTACGCCGACATGGACGTCGCTCCCGACGGCACCTGGCTGGTCGCCGTCCGCGAAGACCACCGCGGCGACGGCGAGGCCGTCAACGAGATCGTTCGCATCGACACGACGACGGGCGGGGAGACGGTGCTGGTCACCGGCCCGGACTTCGTGGCCTGTCCCCGCGTGGCCGACTGGCACCGACTGCGGCTGGCCTGGACCCAGTGGAACCACCCGTACATGCCGTGGGACACGGCCGAGGTGTGGGCCGGCGAACTGGATGACGACGGGCTGGTGGAGGCGCAGCGGCTGGCGGGCGGGCCAGGAGAATGGGCGTCGCAGCCAACCTGGGCCGGTGGTCGACTCTGGCTGACCAGCGACCGTCCCGTCGACGAGCGGGGGGTGCCGCTCTCGGCCGTCGCCGGTTCGTTGCTCCGCTTCGCCGAGGTGTACCGGTGGGACGGTGGTGATCTCGAACCGGTCACCTTCGGCATCGATGGCGACGTGGCTACCCCACCCTGGGTGTTCCGGATGAGCCGCTTCGTCCCCGATCCGGAGGACGCGCGGCAGGCAGGCGGGCCAGAGGGCCCACCGGTCACCGATGCCGAGACCCTGGTGTGGGAGCCGTACGGCACCGTGGCCGTCAGCCGGAACGGGGTCGATCGGCTCGTGCGCATCGACGATGGCCGGTCCATCGAGCTGGCCACGCCCTACACGGCGTGGTCGTCACTGGCGCCGACGCCCGACGGGCTCACGGCCGTGGCCGCGTCCTTCACCTCCGAGCCGGCGATCGTGGTCGTCCGGCCGCCGCCTCCGGCCGAGGTCGGCGCCGCCACCGAGGACGGTTCGGTCCCCGAGATCGACGCCACCGACCAGCCGATCACCACTGGGCGCGCCGCCGCTACGGACTCGCGGGCTGTTGACCGGCCCGTCGCCACGGACCTGCGGGCCGCCGCTGTGCCCGAGGCACTCGCGGGCGCGGTCGACCCGTCCGGACCCGGCGCGGTCGTCATCGACGTCGTCCGGCCGCCGCGGGACCTGGGACTCAGCCCGGAGCAGATCAGCCTGCCGGAGTCGATCAGCTTCCCGTCCGCCGGTGGGCGGACCGCGCACGCGCTCTACTACCCGCCCACCAACCCGGCCCACGTCGGCCCCGACGGGGAGAGGCCGCCCCTGCTCGTGGACATCCACGGGGGGCCGACGAGCGCCGCCCGGAGCCAGTTCCAGCTGGGGGTGCAGTTCTGGACGAGCCGGGGCTTTGCCGTGGTCGATGTCAACTACGGCGGGTCGACGGGGTACGGGCGGGAGTACCGGGAGCTGCTCAACGGGCAGTGGGGGGTGGTCGACGTCGAGGACTGTGTCGCCGCTGCCACCTTCCTGGCCGAGCGGGGCGACGTCGACCCCGAGCGCATGGCCATCCGGGGCGGCAGTGCCGGGGGGTTCACGACTCTGGCGGCCCTCGCCTTCCACGACACCTTCGCGGCCGGGGTCAGCAAGTACGGCGTGGCCGACCTGGCGGTGCTGGCCCAGGAGACCCACAAGTTCGAGTCCCGCTACATGGACTCCCTGGTCGGGCCGTGGCCCGAGGCCGAAGCGCTCTACCGGGAGCGGTCACCGCTCTTCCACGCCGACCAGATCAGCGTTCCGCTCCTCGTGCTGCAGGGTCTGGAGGACGAGGTCGTCCCGCCCAACCAGTCCGAGCTCATCGTCGAGGCCCTGAAGGCCAACGGCGTCCCCGTGGCCTACCTGGCCTTCGAAGGCGAGCAGCACGGCTTCCGCCAGGCCGAGACCATCGTCCGGGCCGCCGAGGCCGAGCTCAGCTTCTACGGCCAGGTCTTCGGCTTCGACCCGCCGGGCATCACCACCCGTGTCGAGCTCACCTGACCACCGCTTCTGGCTCCCGATTCCATCCCCCGGATCGAAATCGGGAGCCAGAACAGTCGCGGTCAGACGCCGGCGATGACGTCGAAGAGGGGGACGTCGATCTGGCAGGCCTCGTTGCCGTAGGCGATGAGGAGGGTGGCGCCCTCGACCGCCGCGTTCTGGATCTCCTCGGCGTCGTCGGGCACCGAGTCCGGGTCGGCGTCGGCATCGACAGCCAACTGGCCGAAGGCGGCTACGGCCTCGAGCGGCTCGGCCACACCGGGCGGGGCGTCCTCGGTGATGGCCAGCAGGCGGTCGACCTGCGCCTGGGTGGGATCCACGTCGGGGTCGATGTCGGACAGCCCTTCCAGGTCGGCGCACAGAGCGTCGACGTCCTCGGTCACGAAGGTGGTGTCGACGGGCCGGGCCTCGGTGGTCGTGGTGGTGCTGTCGGTTGCCGCCGATGTCGTGGTCGCCGCCCCGTCATCGGCGGTCTCGCCGTCGTCGCCGCCGCAGGCGGCCAGCGCCAGGCCTCCGGCGAACACGGTCAGCAGCAGTCGGCGCACGGGACGTCCTCGTCGTCGGGGAACCCGGGACAGTACCGGCGGTGCTACTCCGTGAAGGAGGTGAACAGCGGCACGTCGATGCCGCACTCGTCGGGGTCGAGCCGCCAACCTACCCACCGGCGGCGGACCTGGGAGGATGGGTCCGGCCGAGCGGTCGGGGCGAAGGAGAGACATGAGCGACCTGGGGTTCCGGAGTGCGTCCGACCTCGTGCAGGCGATGCGGGCCAAGGAGGTCGGCAGCCGCGAGTTGCTCGAGCACCTCCTGGCCCGGGTCGAGGAGCACAACCCGGCGGTGAACGCCGTGGTCACCCTCGACGCCGACCGGGCCTGCGCCGCAGCCGACGCCGCGGACGCCGCGACGGCCCGGGGCGAGGACCTCGGCCCGTTGCACGGCTTACCGATGACGATCAAGGACGTCTTCGAGACCGAGGGCATCCGTTCGACCTCGGGTGCGCCCGAGCTGATGGACCACGTCCCGGACCACGACGCCGGCGCCGTGGCCCGGCTCAGGGACGCCGGGGCGATCGTCTTCGGCAAGACCAACCTGCCGCTGTACGCCGGCGACATCCAGACCTACAACGAGCCCTTCGGCATCACCAACAACCCGTGGGACACGAGTCGCACCACCGGTGGCTCCTCGGGCGGTGCCGCCGCGGCGCTGGCGGCGGGGCTCACCCCCCTCGAGCTGGGCTCGGACATCGGCGGCTCGATCCGCAACCCCTCCCACATGTGCGGGACCGTCGGACTGAAGCCGTCGTTCGGTGTGGTCCCCCAGGACGGCTACCTCTCGGGCCCCACGGGGCTGCGCGCGCTCGACATCAACGTGGTGGGCCCGATGGCCCGGACCGTGGAGGACCTGACCCTCGCCTTCGACGTGCTCGCCGGTCCCGGCGCGCCGCGCCCGGCTCGGGACGGCCTCCGGCTGGCCGCGTGGTTCGACACCGCCCGCTCGCCGCTGGACCCGGCAATGGGCGACGTCCTGGTCGCCGCGGTCGACGGCCTCCGGGCCGAGGGCCTCGCGGTGGACGACACCGCCCGCCCGGACGTCGACTACGACGAGGCCACCGACCTCTATGTCCAGCTCCTCTACACGGTGATGACCGCGGCGACGGGCGTCGACGACGACACCTGGGCCCTGGCCACCTCGATCGCCGACACCGAGCCCGCCGACGACGAGCCGATCCTGTTCAAGGCCGGTCGGGCCATCGCCCTGCGACACCACCAGTGGCTCCGCCACGACGAGCGCCGGAGCGAGATCCGTGACCGTTGGGCCGACTTCTTCACCCGCTTCGACGCCCTCCTCTGTCCCGTGTACCAGGTGCCCGCGTTCCCGCATCAGGTCGACGACGACCCGATCGGCGTGCTCAATCGGACCGTCGACGTTGCCGGAACGGCCGTCTCCCACGGCGAGTTGACCTACTGGTGCGGCCTCATCGGGATGGCCTACCTCCCGGCCGTGGTCGTGCCGGTCGGCCGCACCCCCGAGGGCCTTCCCGTCGGCGTCCAGGTCGTCGCCGACTTCGAGGACGACCGGACGGCTCTTGCAGTCGCCGGCCGGATCAGCGGGATCCTCGGGGGGTTCCAGCCGCCACCCGGGTACGGGGCATGATCACCGGGTGACCGAGGGCCAGTACGCCGTCACCCAGCTCCAGGAGCCGACAGACGAGACGTTCTTCGCCGCGCTCGCCGACGCCGGCCTCACCTGGGAGTTCGACGACATCCTGAAGCGGCACCAGCACCCGGGGATGCGCTCCTCGGACGGCACGATCGGCCTCATCCTGCACACGGTCCGCTTCGACGAGGAGGACGACAGGATCGACGTCGTCCAGGTGGCGATGGTCCTGGGTCCCGAGCGTGCGGTGATCGCCCGGTGGCCTGAGGACGGCCTCGACGAGGCCTGCAAGCAGACCTTCGACTCCCGCAAGGAGCTGATCCTGGCCCTGATCGAGGACATCTACGACCTCGACACGGTGGCCATGAGCGCCATCGAGGAGCGGGTGGACGACTGCGAGCTGGAAGTGCTCGACGCCGACGGCCATGGCACGAGCGCCCAGTCCATCTACCACCTCGAGCACGAGCTGCTGAAGGTGCGGCGGTCGGTCGGGCCGATGGTGGCGGTGATGGACCGCCTGGGCCGGAAGGGCGACGACGCCGACCGGGTCATCCTGGGCGAGTGGCGGGACCGCTACCTCCGGCTGGTCAGCCAGATGGAGGACATCGACAACCTCCTCACCAGCGTCCTCAGCGTGAACCTGACGCTGGTCAGCGTCCGGCAGAACGAGGACATGCGCAAGATCGCCGCCTGGGGCGCCATCGGCATCGCCCCCACGGCCATGGCCGGCATCTGGGGGATGAACTTCGACCACATGCCGGAGCTGGCCTGGACCATCGGCTACCCGATCGCGTTGGCGTCGATCTTCGCGGTCTGCTTCACCCTCCACCGGTTCTTCAAGCGCTCCGGCTGGCTCTGACGCCGCCCGATCACCGGGTGGAGGGAGAACGTGACCGGAGCGACGTTGGCGCGGGGCGTCGCCCCCGACAGGATCTAGGGGTGCCCCGTGTCCTCGTCACCGAGAAGATCGCCGATTCCGGCCTCGACCGCCTCCGGGAGGCCGGCCACGACGTCGATCTCCAGCTCGACGCGACCCCCGAGACCCTGCCCGACCTGGTCCAGGGCGCGGCGGCCCTGATCATCCGCTCCGCCACCCAGGTCACCGCCGAGGTCCTCGAGGCCGGCTCCGACCTGATCGTGGTGGGTCGGGCGGGCATCGGCCTGGACAACGTCGACACCGAGGCCGCCACCCGCCAGGGCGTGATGGTCGTCAACGCGCCGCAGTCCAACGTGCTGTCGGCCGCCGAGCACACCATGGCCCTGCTCCTGGCCCAGGCCCGCAACATCCCCGCGGCCCACGCCGCGCTGGTCGACGGCCGCTGGGAGCGGTCGCAGTGGGAGGGCGTCGAGCTCTCGGACAAGACCCTGGGGATCATCGGCCTCGGGCGCATCGGTCGCCTCGTCGCCCAGCGGGCCCTGGCCTTCGGCATGCGCCTGATCGGCCACGATCCCTTCGTCACCCCGGACCGGGCCCGGCAGATGAGCGTCGAGGTCATGGACCTCGACGAGGTGCTGGCCCGGGCCGACTTCCTGACCCTGCACGTGGCCAAGACCCCCGACACCATGGGGATGATCGGGGTCGAGTCGCTCAAGAAGGTGAAGCCCGGCATCCGCATCATCAACGTGGCCCGCGGGGGCATCGTCGACGAGCAGGCCCTGGCCGACGCCGTCCTCGACGGCCGGGTCGCCGGCGCGGCCATCGACGTGTTCGCCGAGGAGCCCACCACCGAGTCCCCGCTGTTCGGCGTGCCGGGCATCGTGGTGACGCCCCACCTCGGGGCCAGCACGGCTGAGGCCCAGGACAAGGCGGGCCAGACCATCGCCGAGCAGGTCGGTCTGGCCCTGGCCGGGGACTTCGTGCCGTTCGCGGTCAACGTGTCGGCCGCTGAGGCGTCCGAGACGGTGCGCCCGTTCCTGCCGCTGGCCGAGCGCCTGGGCGGGCTCTTCGCCGCCCTCCTGCCCGAGCTGCCCGACGAGCTGCGGGTCGAGTACCAGGGCCAGTTGGCCGACTACGACACCCGCATCCTCACCCTCTCGGTGCAGAAGGGCTTCTTCGGTCGCCTGACCGACGAGCCGGTCTCCTATGTGAACGCCCCGGCGGTGGCCGAGCTCAAGGGCCTCACCGTCACCGAGTCCAAGACCAGCACCACCCAGGACTTCGTGAACCTCATCACGCTCCGGGGCGGCGGCCACGCCATGGCGGGGACCCTGGCCGGCCTGCAGGCCAAGCCCCGCATCGTGATGGTGGACGACCACGCGGTCGACGTCCCGCCGGCGGACCACATGCTGGTGGTGCGCAACGACGACAGCCCCGGGGTCATCGGCCTCGTGGGCACCGTGCTCGGTGAGGCGCAGGTGAACATCGCCGACATGGACGTCGGTCAGTCCCCCGACGGCGTGGCCGCTCTGATGGTGCTGGCCCTGTCCACCGAGGTGCCCGACACCGTCCAGGACCAGCTGCGGGCCGATGCCCGGATCCAGGGCGTGCGCAGCCTGGGCTGAGGGGCTAGCGCAGGGACTGGCGAAATCCGTCGGCGATGGCGGCTTCGGGGGACGCGTAGCAGCGGTCGGGCACCGTCTTGTCGTAGAGGACGCCGCCGGGGATGTGGAAGATCTTGCTGCTGGCCTTCGCCTTGACCGGATGGCCGTCGGGGCACCCGCCCGTGGCCGTGGGCTCGGCCCAGGGTGCCGCGGCGTCGGTGGTGGGCTCCGGATCCGCCTCGGTGACCGTCGGCATCTTGGGCATGGTCGGCATCCGGGGCTTGGCCGCCTCGGCCGTCGGGGTCACCGGCGTCGGGGGTGCGGTCGGCGAGGCGCTCGGTGGGGCCGGGCGGCGCCTGAGCAAGGCGGCCAGGGCGGCGATGACCGCCACCAACATCAGGAGCTTCACCAGACGCTTCATGGCCGCAACCTACTCACCGGCTCTGGTTCTGGGCATCCTCCGCGGTTCTGGACGACAGGCGGGCGCGCCCCGAACGGGTCAGGTGGTGCGTTCGGCGACGAGGCGGAGCATCTCCCTCGCCACCATGGGCCCGGCGTTCTGGTTCTGGCCGGTGACGAGGTCGCCGTCGACGACCCAGTGGTTGGCGAACGGGTCGCGGAAGCGGGTGGCCGACTCGAAGCGGGCGCCGGCCTTGCGCAGCTCGGTCTCGGGGTGGAACGGCGTCGCGGTCGATGCCCAGCTCCTGGACCTGCTTGTCGGTCACGCCGCTCACCCGGCGTCCCTCGACCAGGGGTCGGCCGTCGGGGCCCTTGGCCCGGCAGCAGACCGAGCGGGCCGTGGCAGATGCCGCCGAGCACGGCGCCGGCCGCGGCCGCCTCGGTGATCTTGTCGGCCAGCACCTCGGAGGTGCCGAAGTCGAACGCCGCGCCCCAGCCGCCGGCCAGGAAGACGATGTCGTAGGCGGCCATGTCCAGCGTCGCCGATGGGCAGGGAATCGGTGACCTTGGCCCGCAAGAGGGTGTCGCCGAGGAAGCGATCGTCCTCGGGGCAGCGGATGATCGGCTTGAGCGACATCGGGTCGATCGGGATCACCCCACCGGCGGGGCTGGCCACGTCGACCTCGAGGCCGGCGTCCAGGAACCGGTAGTACGGGCACGGTCATCTCCGAGGCGAAGACCCCGGTCGGCTGGCCGACGTCGAGGACGCCGTGGTTGGTGGCGACCACGAGGGCCCGGCGACCGGGCAGGTCGAAGGTCGTGGCGTCGGGGTCCTCGGGGTGCATGCCGAGGCGCTGCACGACCCGGCGCAGGAGCTGGGCGGGCTTGGGTGGGGTCACGGGCTCGACGCGGGGGTTGGCGCGACGAGCCAGGTACGGCCAGGGCTGGTGGCGTTCCGGCACCGCCGCGGCCCGTTCCTGCTTCAACCGCGTGCGGAGCAGGGCGAACACCTCGTTCGCCGCCGGGTCGTCCGCCCGGTTGATCGCTTCGATCGGGTCGTCCTCGAGGTCGTACAGCTCCCACTGGTCCGGGAGGGGCTCGGTCCGGTAGGTCGGGCCGCCGAGGCCCTCGGCGGCCAGGTGGCGGACCTCGGGCTCGGTCCAGGTGGCCGGGTCGTCGAAGGTGCGCACCAGCTTCCACCGGTGCCCGCCGCCGCCCGGGGCGTCGACGTCGGTCACCCGGCAGACCAGCCCCTCGAAGTTCGCCCCGACGTGGGCCGGGACCTGGATGCGCAGGGGTGCCGGGGGATGGGCGGTCCGCCCGAGGCGGCGGGCCACTCCGGACGCCCCGCTGTCACCCTCCAGCATGTTGTCCCGGGTCATGAGGTAGACGGCCCGGTCCGGGTCGGGGGCGGCGCCGTCGACCACCGGCAGCAGGTCGACGCCGGGTAGCGGATGGACCTCGCTGAAGTCCTCGGCCAGCTCGGCGGTCAGGGCCGGGACGTCGAGCCCGGCGGCCGCCAGCAACGTCGGGACCACGTCGACGTGGGAGGTCGGGTCCTCGATCCGGGCCGGTGTGGTCGGGCTCGAGCCGACCCGGGCGATGATGAACGGCACCCGGGTGGCCTCGTCGTAGAGGTTGAACCACTTCTGGTGCAGCCCGCCGTGGGCCCCCAGCAGCTCACCGTGGTCGGCGGTGCGCACCAGGACGGCCTCGGCCGGTCGTGCCCTCGGTGACGGCCCGGCGCACCCGGTCCACCGAGCTGTCCACCTCGGCGTGGAGCCGGTGGTAGAGGTCCCGGTAGGCCTGGGCGTTGCGGTGGTAGATGCGGGCGACGGCGGCCGGCGGGCCGTAGCCCGACGGGTAGGCCGCCCGGTAGGCGATCTGGGCCGCCGGCTTGGTGGCGAGGTCCTCGTGCTCGGTCGGGGCCTCGGGCACCGGCGGGGGGTCGAGGGGCGACGGCTCGTCGCCCAGGGGCTTGGACCGCACCCAGACGGGGAAGAGGACGATGTCGTGGGGGTTGACGAAGCTGGCCACGAGGCAGAAGGGCCGGAGCGCCGCGGCCTCCCCGGCGCGGCGGCGGGCGTAGCGGTCCTCCAGCCAGGCCACGACCCGCTCGGCGATGAGGGGGTCCCGGACGAGGCCGCTGTTGGCCATCGACGGCCCGTGGGGCTCGGGGCCGACCCAGCCCGAGAAGCCGTAGGGACCGAGGGGGTCGGCGTCGAGGTAGGCCTCGACCGCGGCCTGGTCGACGAACCCGTCGTCGCTGTTGGTGGCCAGGGGCTTGCCGTTGGCCGGATCGGTCAGGTCGGCGTGGCTGATGTGCCACTTGCCGTCGTAGTGGGTGTCGTAGCCGCCGGCGCGCAGCCAGTTGCCCAGGGTGGGGACCTCGCCGGGGGGCAGCCAGCGCATGCGGGAGTCGTCGGCCATCTTGCCGAGGCCGTCGGTCTGGGTCACCCCGTGCAGGTCGGGGTACTGGCCGGTGAACAGGGTCGGGCGGCTGGGCACACAGGCCAGGGAGCCCGTGTAGTGGCGGGCGAAGGTGACGCCGTGCTCGGCGAACCACCGCTCGCCGGACAGGGTCGCCCGGCGCCACGCGGCGACGGCCGGGTCCTCGTAGGGCGGGGCCGCCCGCTCCTCGTCGGTGAGGATGATCACGATGTCGGGGCGGTCGGTCATGGCCGTCCTTCCTGGAGGTGGCGGGCGAGGCCGGCGAGCATGCCGTCGGAGGCCTTGGCGAGGCGGCGGGCGAGGAGGGGGGCGACCAGCCGGCCCGGGGGCTTGTGGCCCGGGTCCACGGTGCTGGTCAGGGTGACCGTCGTCCGGTCACCGATCGGCGGAGCGTCCATCGGTTGGTGGCACCGCCGACGACCGGGGGCAGGCCCTCGAGGGCGTAGGCCAGGGCGGTCGGCGGGTCCCACTCGGTCACCCGCTCGACCAGCACGGTGCGGCCGACCTGCACCCGACGGGCGCTGCCGACGCCCTCGGTCTGGTCGGTGAGGTAGGTCGAGTGCTCGACGTCCTCGGCCCAGGTGCTGAGGCGGTCGAAGGCGGCCAGCACGTCCCACACCGCCTCGGCCGAAGCGGTCACGGTGATCGAGCGCTCGACGACGGCGTCTCCCATGCCCCCTGTCTAGCAGCCGTCCCGACAAAGTGGCAGTAGGAGTGTCAGTAGTTGAGGGTTGACGTTTCGGCCCGTCGGGGCGACACTGCCCGGGATGCGTTTCGACCGCCGCGCCCTGGACCTCCTTCTTACGTAAGGCGAGCACCCCCATATCGGTGCTCGTCTCGCCTCCTGAACCCGGAAGGGTCAGGGGGTTTTTTCGTTTTCGAGCCCAGGCCGAACGGTCGGCACCATCAGCCCCTGAACCCCAGAAAGGCAATCCCATGAGTGACAACGAGCGAGTCGTCATCTTCGACACGACGCTGCGGGACGGCGAGCAGTCGCCCGGCATCTCCCTGGACGTCGGCGAGAAGCTCGAGATCGCCGAGCAGCTCGCCCGTCTGGGGGTCGACTATCATCGAGGCCGGGTTCCCGATCGCGAGCCAGGGCGACTTCGAGGCCGTCGAGGCCATCGCCACGGTCGGTGCAAGGGCCCGGTCATCACCGGCCTGTCCCGCACCGGCTTCAAGGACGTCGACCGGTGCTGGGAGGCCGTGCGGCACGCCGAGAAGGCCCGGATCCACGTGTTCATCGCGACCTCCGCGATCCACATGAAGAAGAAGCTGCGGATGACCGAGGACCAGGTCAAGGACCGAGGCCGCCGCGGCGGTCGCCCGGGCCCGGGCTACACCGACGACGTCGAGTTCTCGCCCGAGGACGGCAGCCGCTCGGACTTCGACTTCATGTGCGAGGTGCTGCAGATCGCCGTCGACAACGGCGCGACGACGCTGAACATCCCCGACACCGTCGGCTTCGCCGTCCCCGAGGAGTACGCCGAGCTGATTCCGGTCGATCCGGGACCGGGTCACGGGCGACTACGTCGTGTCGACGCACTGCCACGACGACCTGGGCCTGGCCGTGGCGAACTCGCTGGCCGGCGGTCGAGGCCGGGGCCCGGCAGGTCGAGTGCGCCATCAACGGGCTCGGCGAGCGGGCCGGCAACGCCGCCCTCGAGGAGATCGTGATGGCGATGCGCACCCGGCGCGACTACTTCGGCGACCTGGACAGCGAACGTGCGCACCGAGGAGCTGGCGCAAGACCAGCCGCCTGGTCGTCGCGGCTCACCGGCTATCCGGTCCAGTACAACAAGGCCGTCGTCGGCCGGAACGCCTTCGCCCACGAGGCGGGCATCCACCAGCACGGGGTGCTCGAGGACCGCGAGACCTACGAGATCATGGACGCCAACGCCGTGGGCCAGGAGCAGCGCAGATCGTGCTGGGCAAGCACTCCGGCCGGCACGCGTTCGCGACACGCTGGAGAAGATGGGCCTGAAGGTCCAGGGCGACGCGCTGAACCAGGCGTTCGCCCGCTTCAAGGAGCTGGCCGACCGCAAGGTGGAGATCACCGAGGCCGACCTCGAGGCGATCGTGGCCGAGGAGCTCGGCGACCGCGTACGGTGCACCGGTTCGAGCTGGTCGAGCCTCGAGTTCCGGGGCAGCAACGTCGGCCACGCCGACCGCCCAGGTGGTGCTGGTCCGACCGGCGACGGCAAGGTCGAGGCCGACCGGCGACGGCAACGGCATGATCGACGCCGCCGTGCCAGGCCATCCGGGCCGCCACCGGCGTCGACGGCCGCCAGACCGACTTCAAGGTGTCCTCGGTGACCGGCGGCGTCGACGCGCTCGGCGACGTGGTCATCCAGTTCGAGTCCGAGGGCTCGAAGGTGTCCGGCCGCGGCGTGTCGACCGACGTCGTCGAGGCCTCGGCCCGAGCCTACCTCAACGCCGTCAACAAGATCGTCCGCCTCCGCGACCGGGCCGAGGTGAGGGACCTCGAGACCGGTCCCTGAGCTTCGTCGGGTCGGACGAACCGAGGCAACCACGGGGGCCTCGATCGTCGGGACGGAGCTCCTCTGCGCCCGCCGGCCGTGGAGTTCTCACCGAGAGTGGCCGAATCAGCGAAGTTGGCGCCGTCGTTCGCTTCTGGCACCGGATCTGCGGGCCAGGACCCGAGAATCCGGTGCCAGAACGAGAGGTGCTCACGGCGGGTGGCGAACGGGGCTCGTGTGCCCCCGAGGGCGAGCGGCTCGACCCCACGCCCCCGTGGTTGCGTCGGTTTCGTTGCCCTCAGAGGCTCAGTTCGCTCAGCGGTTCGAGGGTCGCGAGGGAGCTGGTCACCAGGGTGTCGGCGCCCACGGTCAGGAGGTGGTCGCCGACGACGATGTTGCGGCGGACCTCCTGGCCGTTGGGGAGGTCGATGCGGCCCTGCTCGTCGACGTGGTCCGGGCCGACCGACAGCACGATGGACTGGGCGAAGGTCAGGGGCAGGACGGCCTGGCCGGTGGCGCCCCAGTAGAGGAAGGCGTGGTGGTCCCACTCCACCGCCGAGCTCATGCCGGGGAAGACCAGCTGGTCGACCCGGGTGGGGTGGGTGGGGTCGGTCACGTCGAAGACGGAGGCCTGCAGGCCGCGGGTCATGCCGTCGGCGTCGGCGTCCTGGCCGATGCCCAGCAGGTGGCCCTCGTCGATGGGGTGCAGGTAGGCCGAGTAGCCCGGGATCTCGAGCTCGCCCCGCAGCACGGGGGCGGTGGGGTCGCTCAGGTCGACCACGAAGAGGGGGTCGGTCTGGCGGAAGGTGACCACGTAGGCGGTGTCGCCGAGGAAGCGGACCGAGTAGATCTGCTCGGTGCGGCCGAGGCCCTCGACGGCGCCGACCTCGACGAGGGCCTGGCCGTCGGTCTCGAGGACGGCGACCCGGCTGGCCGCCTGCTCGCTGCTCGACCACGGGGCGCCCTCGGTGGTGGCCACCCGGAGCCGACCCTCGTGCTCGGACAGCGAGAACTGGTTCAGGAGGTGGCCGGGCACCACGCCGGAGGCGACGTAGGTCGCCTCTCCGGTCCCGGTGATGGCGAAGCGGTGGAGGGCGGTCTCGTAGTCCTCGCCCTCCCACGGGGCCGGAGCGATCGTGCCGGTCGGCCCGGGGTCGTCCTGGGCGACGACGGGCTGGGGCCTGCTGGTGGCCACGTAGAGGCTCTCGGAGGAGGCGTAGACGGTCTGGCCGTCGGCCAGCACCGTGGCCGACGGCGGCACGGCCAGGGGCTGGGTCAGGTCCACGGTGAGCACCGACAGGAACCCGAAGCCGGAGAAGTCCTCGGGCCGCTGGACGGTGGCGCAGTCGACGGCGTCGACGGCCTCGTCGTCGAGGGTGGCGCCGGGGAGCCAGTCCTCCAGGGTGGCCTCCTCGATCACCCGTCGGTTCGTCTCCTCGGCGATCGTCCGGGCCTGGGGGCTGTCGTCGCTGGGATAGACGAACGGGAAGCCCGGGTGGGCGGCGGACACGACGACCCGCGCCGTCTCCCCGACCAGCCGGGCACTCAGGTAGGCGCTGTCGAGCTCCAGGGCGTGGACGATGGTCGGGGCGTCGGGGTCGCTGATGTCGATCTCGCTCAGCACCGAGGTGGCCGCGCCGTAGGGGGACCAGGTCGTGGCCGCGTCCTCGGCGTAGTACGCCTCCTCGTTGCTGCCGATGGCCAGCACCCGGTCGCCGACGACGAGGATCTCCTGGCCCCAGCCCGGCAGGCGGACCGTGCCCCGGGCGACCGGCTCGTCACCGCTCAGGTCGACGATGCGCAGGACGTCGTCGTCCACCAGCACCATCCGGTCGGGCGTGACCTTGACGATGTCGGGCTCGTCGACGAAGGCCTCCTGGGTGTTGGTGCCGGAGGTGGGGATCGTCGAGGTCGGCACCGGCGTCCCGGGGAGGGCCTCGCTGCGGACGGCGCCGTCCTCGGCCGAGGCCATGTCGTCGAACGCGATCGGCCCGTAGTACCCCTCGCCGTCCAGCCCGTAGGGCCCGACCCGGTCGAGGGCCTCGGTCCGCAGGTGGTCGAGGAGCGCGTCGCAGCTGTCGAACGGCGTCAGCGCCGCCGCCAGCGTCACGTCCCCGAGGTCCACCCCCTCGGCACCGGTCGCGGTCGTCGTCACGCGAGCTGCAGCCCGCGGCGAGCAGCGCAGTGACCAGGAGGATGAAGCCGATCTGTCGAACCATGCCCAGTCAGACGACCCCCGGACACCCCCTGGTTCCCGCGTCAGGCCAGGATCTCGGTGACGGCGCGGTCGGCGGATTCGACGGCGCCGTCGAGGTAGCCCATCCAGGTCGTGGCGGTCTCGGTGCCGGCCCAGTGGATCGGGCCGACGGGCTGCCGAAGGGCGGGACCGAAGCGGGTCCAGGCGCCGGTGGGGAAGTGGGCGCCGTAGCAACCCCGGGTCCAGGCCTCGGCGGTCCAGTCCCGCTCCACGTAGTCGATCGGGCTCGCCGCCTTCGGCCCGAACCAGCGCACCAGGCAGTCGACGAAGGCCTGACGCCGGGCGGTCGGGGTCTTCTCGCCCCAGTAGAGGGCGTGGTTGCCCTCGTAGAAGCCGACCAGGATCCCCGGGTCGTGGCCGGGGACGGTGTTGTCGAAGGTGATCCCCACGGGACCGACGGCGGAGGCGGCCTGGCCGTTCAGGCCCTCAGCCCGCCACCAGGGCTCGTCGTAGGCGACCATCACCTTGATGACCTGGCCGTGGGGGAGCTGCTGGGTGAGCTGGTCCCGCCGCACGGGCAGCGCCGGCTCGTAGTCGATACGACCGGCCAGGTTCGGCGGCACGGCCACGATCGCCCGGTCAGCCTCGTAGGGCCCGGCATCGGTCTCGACGGTCACGCCGTCGTCCCCCCAGGTGATGCGCCGCACCGGGGCGGACAGGATCACGGTGTCGCCGAGCTCCTCCGCGAGGCGCTCGCTGATCCGCCACGTGCCACCGACGACCCGGTCCTGCTGGGCACCGCCCTGGGTGCCGAGGACCCGTTCCAGGCCGTTGCCCGCCGCGATGTAGGTGAGCCAGTGCAGCAACGACATCGTGTCCGGCTCGGCGGCGAAGACGGCGGCGGCGGCGATCTCGTGGAACATCCGGGCCTGGTCGGTGTGCACCCGACGGTCCAGCCAGGAGGCGAATGTGGTGGCGTCGAGCGCGGCGGCGTCCGGCGTGGCCCAGGGCTCGGCCCGGTCCACGGTGGCCACCAGCTTGTCCAGGGCCCGCTGGGCCTGGAAGAGGTCGGCCAAGGCGAGGGGGCTCAGGGGTGGCGTGTCCCCCCGGAACCGCTTGGCCTTCCCCTCGGCCAGTTCGACGAGGCCGTCACCCTCGTCGTGGGTGGCGTACCGCTCCAGGCCGAGCTCCTCGATCAGCGCGTTCACGTGGTCCTGGGTCGGCCCCACCCACTGGCCCCCGACCTCGACGGTCACCCCGGCGATGGTGTCGTTCAGCGTGCGCCCACCGACCCGGTCTCGCGCCTCCAGCACCACGACGGACCGCCCCGCCTCCTGCAGCCGTCGTCCGGCCGTCAGGCCGGCGATCCCGCCCCCCACGACCACCACATCCACCCGGTCGCCACTCACGAGATCCCGTTCTGGTCAGTCGTGTTCGCGCCAGAGCGCGAATACGAGTGACCAGAACGGGTGGGGTGGGTTCGGTCAGGCATGTACCGACGGTAGCCAGGCGGGACGGGTCGTCTCGTAGGTGTCGATCTCGGTGACGTGCTGGAGGGTGAGGCCGATGTCGTCGAGGCCGTTGACCAGGCGGTGCCGGGTGTTCTCGTCGAGCTCGAACTCGGCCTCGATGCCGGCGGCGGGCGCGGCCACGGTGCCCCGCTCGACGTCGATGGTGATCTCCAGGGTGGGGTCGTCCTGCACGGCCCGCATCAGGGCCTCGCCCACGGCGGCATCGACCTGGACGGGCACGAGACCGCATCTTGGTGGCGTTGTTGCGGAAGATGTCGGCGAAGCGGGGGGAGATGACGGCCCGGAAGCCGTAGTCCTGGATGGCCCACACGGCGTGCTCCCGGGACGACCCGGTGCCGAAGTTGGGCCCGGCGACCAGGATCGACGCGCCGGCGTACTGCTCGTCGTTGAGCACGAAGTCCCGGTCGTCCCGCCACTCCGAGAAGAGGCCGCGGCCGAAGCCGGTGCGCTCCACCCGCTTGAGCCAGTCGCTCGGGATGATCTGGTCGGTGTCCACGTCGGATCGGTCGAGCGGGACGGCGCGTCCCGGTGACCACGCTCACGGCTTCCATCGGTTGTCGCTCCTCAGTCCAGGTCGTCGGGGGTGGCGAAGGTGCCGGCGATGGCGGTGGCGGCGGCCACGGCGGGGGACACGAGGTGGGTGCGCCCGCCCCGGCCCTGGCGGCCCTCGAAGTTGCGGTTGCTGGTGGAGGCGGCCCGCTCGCCGACCGCCAGCTTGTCGGGGTTCATGGCCAGGCACATCGAGCAGCCCGGCTCGCGCCAGTCGAAGCCGGCCGCGGTCAGGATCTGGTCGAGACCCTCGGCCTCGGCCTGCTCCTTGACCTGCCCGAGCCGGGGACGACCAGGGTGCGGATCCCGTCGGCCACCTGCCGGCCCTCGGCCACCGCGGCCACGGCCCGGAGGTCCTCGATGCGACCGTTGGTGCACGAGCCGATGAAGACCGTGTCGACCTTCACCTCCCGCATGGGGGTGCCGGCCTCGAGACCCATGTAGGCCAGCGCCCGCTCGGCCGCATCCCGCTCGGAGGCATCGGCGAAGTCATCGGGGGAGGGCACCGAGGCGTCCAGGGGGATGACCTGGGCCGGGTTCGTGCCCCAGGTCACGTGCGGCGACAGGGTGGCGGCGTCGATGACCACCTCCTTGTCGAAGATGGCGTCGTCGTCGGTGACCAGCGTGCGCCAGTCGGCCACGGCCTCGTCCCAGGCCGCGCCGGTGGGCGCGGAGGGCCGGCCCTGCAGGTAGGCGAAGGTGGTCTCGTCGGGGGCGACCAGGCCGGCGCGGGCGCCCGCCTCGATCGACATGTTGCAGACCGTCATCCGGCCTTCCATCGACAGGGCCCGGATGGCCGAGCCCCGGTACTCGATCACCGAGCCGATCCCGCCGCCGGTGCCGATGCGGCCGATGATGGCCAGGACGATGTCCTTGGCGGTGACACCGGCGGGCAGGTCGCCGTCGACGGTGACCGCCATGGTCCCCGGGCGACGCTGGGGGAGGGTCTGGGTGGCCAGCACGTGCTCGACCTCGCTGGTCCCGATGCCGAAGGCGAGCGCCCCGAAGGCCCCGTGGGTCGAGGTGTGGGAGTCGCCGCAGACGATGGTCATGCCCGGCTGGGTCAGGCCCTGCTCGGGGCCGATGATGTGGACGATGCCCTGGCCGGGGTCGCCCATGGAGTGGAGGCGGATGCCGAACTCGGCGGTGTTGGCCCGCAGTGTCTCGACCTGCGTGAGGGAGATCGGGTCCTCGATGGGCCCGAGCGTGGTGGGGACGTTGTGGTCCTCGGTGGCCACGGTCAGGTCCGGGCGGCGCACGGGGCGGTCAGCGATGCGCAGGCCGTCGAAGGCCTGGGGGGAGGTGACCTCGTGGACGAGGTGCAGGTCGATGTACAGCAGGTCGGGCTCGCCGCTCGCGCTGCCGCGGTGCACGACGTGGCGGTCCCAGACCTTCTCGGAGAGTGTCTTGGCCATCGGGGTCTCGGGTTCCTCGGGGGTAGTTGTCTCGAATAGTGAGACTATGATCTTGCGTTGTGGAACCCAGGGTAAGCGGTGTGGGCACGATCGACAAGGGGGTCCGGGTCCTGGCCGCCGTCGAGGAGATCGGGCCCTGCGCCCTGGCCGACCTGGTGACTGCGACGGGACTCTCCCGGGCCACCACCCACCGGCTGGCCGTGGCCCTCGAGACCCACGGCCTGCTGCGGCGGACGGTGGAGGGTCGCTTCGCCCTCGGGCTGCGGCTGGTGGGCCTCGGCCGGGCGGCGACCGATGCCCTTCCCCTGGCCGAGGCCGCGGCTTCGGCCCTCGCTGCGCTCCGCGACGCAACCGGCGAGAGCGTCCAGCTCTACGTCCGGGAGGGGGAGCACCGGGTGTGCATCGCCTCCCTCGAGTCCCCGCACGGGCTGCGCACGATCGTTCCCGTGGGGGCCACCCTCCCGCTGGACCGTGGGTCTGCGGGCCGGGTGCTGCGGGGTGAGCCGGTCGGTGGCTGGAGCGAGAGCGTCGAGGAACGCGAGCCGGGAGTGGCGTCGGTCAGCGCGCCCGTCCTCGACGACGCCGGCCGCATCGTTGCCGCGGTCGGTGTGTCCGGACCCGTCGAGCGCACATCCCGCCGCCCGGGGGAGCGGTACGGCGCGGCGGTGCTCGACGCGGCGCGCGTGATCGAGGCCGCCCTGCGGTGAGGTCCGGAGGACGCAGGGGCGCGACCTCGTCGGGCGACCCCGGCCCGACCCGGGGCCCGACGGGGTCCCTACGATCAGGGTCGATGCGCACCGCGACCGCCCACGAGCCGCATGCCGCCCGATGAGGTCATGGTGAGCGAGACGCGTCCCCCCGACCCTGTCCTGGCGGCCATCGACATCGGGACGAACTCGGTGCACCTCGTCGTGGCCCGCGCCGTGGCGGCCGACCGTTTCGAGATCGTCGCCCGCCAGAAGGACATGGTCCGCCTCGGTCACGGCGGGGGCGAGATGAAGCGGCTGGCGGACGACGCCGTGGACCGCGCCGTGGCGGCTCTGGGTCGCCAACGGGCCATCGCCGAGGCGCACGGGGCCCAGGTGCGCGCCGTGGCCACCAGCGCGGTGCGCGAGGCCGAGAACCGCCATGTGTTCCTGCGTCGCGCCGCCGTCGAGGCCGGGGTCCGGGTCGAGGTCATCTCCGGCTTCGAGGAGGCCCGCCTCATCCACCTCGGCGTGCTCCAGGCGGTGCCGGTCTATGACCGTCGGGTGCTGGTGGTGGACATCGGCGGCGGGAGCACCGAGATCGTGCTGGGCGAGCGGGACGAGGCCATCGTGGCCCGCAGCCTCAAGCTCGGCGCCATCCGGCTGACCGACCGGTTCTTCCCGGACGACGCCGTCAAGGCCCGGACCGTCACCCGGGCTCGGCGCCACATCCAGGGCCTCCTGGCTCCCATGCAGCGGGAGATCGACCGCTTCGACGTGGCGGTGGCCAGCTCGGGCACCGCCCAGAGCGTGGCCGCGATGGCGCTGGCGGCCCGGGGCATCGACCCCGGCCAGAGCCTCAACCAGGTCGTGATCACCACCGCGGAGCTGGCGGCGGTCGTGGAGGCCCTCCTCGCCGCGCCCACCGTGGCCGAGCGGCGCCGGATCCCCGGGCTCGACGCCGGCCGGGCCGACATCATCGTGGCCGGGGCCCTGGTGCTCGAGGAGGTGCTGGCGGCGTTCGGGGCCACCGAGGTCATGATCTCGGAGTCGGCCCTGCGCGAGGGCGTCCTGGCCGACACCTACCGGCGCACCCACGGGGGCTCCCTGCACCACCTCCGGGACATCAGGCGGCGGGGGGTGCTGCACCTGGCCGAGCTGACCGACGACGACCCGGAGCACTCCGAGCGATCGGCCCACCTCGCGCTCCAGCTCTTCGACCAGCTGGCGGCCTGGCACGGCCTCGACGACGCCGCCCGGGAGCACCTCGAGGCGGCGGCCCTGCTGTGCAACGTGGGGCTGTTCATCTCCCACTCCGGCCACCACAAGCACAGCTACTACGTGATCCGGAACTCCGAGCACCTCACCGGCTTCACCGACGCCGAGATCGAGGTCATCGCCCAGGTGGCCCGCTATCACCGCAAGAGCCCGCCCAAGGCCAAACACGAGACCTTCGCCGCGCTGGACGAGGCCGACCAGCTGGTGGTCCGGACCCTGGCGGGGATCCTGCGGGTGGCCATCGGCCTCGACCGGGCCCACCGGGGCAGCGTCGGGGCCCTGCGGTGCGTCGAGGGCGAGGACGGCCTGGTCATCGAGATCGAGCCCGCAGGCGGCGCCGACACGACCGTCGAGGTCTGGTCGGCCGACGAGCGCAAGGGCCTGTTGGCCGAGGTGCTCGGCCGGCCGGTCGAGGTGCGGACGGCGGACGGCCTCAGCGGGTCCTGACGGCCCGGCCGGCCACGTCCCGGACGGCGGCCACCAGCGCCGGGACGAAGCGGTGGGGCTCGACGACGCACCCCCCGTGGTCGATCGGTGCCGGGTGCACGACGGCGTCGGGGATGGCGGCGGCCAGCTTGGCCTGACGGGAGGGTGGGACCACCCGGTCCTGCTCGGTGAGGACCACGGAGGTGGGCACGTCGACCTCGCCGATCCAGGCGTGGGACGAAAAGGCCCCGATGGACTGACCGGCCTCGAGCACCATGCGGGGATCGCCCGACTCGAACTGGCCACGGGCCCAGTCCGACAGGCCCGGTCGGCGCCCGATCACCCGGCGCGCGGCCCGACGCCGGGCGGTCTCGGGGACGACCCGGGCCGCAGCGGCCATGGCCCCGAGGGCGGCGAACCCACCGACCGCGGACGGGTTGCCCCGGAAGTTCCGGGCCGTGGCGCCCAGGACGAGGCCGTCGACGCGATCGCGGTGGCGGCGCCAGACCAGCTGGGCCACGAGTCCGCCCATCGAGTACCCGACGGGGATGAAGCGGTCGATGCCGAGGGTGTCGGCCAGCGCGACGGCGTCGTCGGCACAGTCGGCCAGACGGAAGCGCCGGTTGGTGCGGATGCCGCGACCGTGGCCCCGGTGGTCGAGGGCGACGACCCGGACGTGCTCCGCCAGCGGCTCGTAGGAGGGGAACCAGTTGAGGTCGGCGGTGGCCGTCCAGCCGTGCAGCAGGACCACCGTGGGGGCGGCGTCGCCCGCCCGGCTCGGTTGGTCGCGGTGGAAGGTGGTTCCCCGGCCGGGCAGCTCGATCGGCCCGCCGGGAGGAAGCGCCGGGGTGGTCATCACACTCGCTCGCCTCCGGCTCGCCGGCGTCGCCGAGCCTGCGGTCGTGGTGAGCTGCTCCACTCCGCTGCGCAGCGTCTACACACCTACAGCCACGATCTCGACCCGCAGGGCGCCGCCGGGGGTCTCGGCCTCGACCACATCGCCGGCCCGGGCGCCGAGCAGCGCCTGGCCGATGGGGGAGCCGGGCGACATGATGTCGATGCCCTCCCGCTTCTCCTCGATGGAGCCGAGCAGGTAGGTCTCCTCGTCCTCGTCGCCCTCGTAGCGGATGGTCACGACGGAGCCGGCGACCACGGTGCCGTCATCGGAACCGCCCTCGACGATCTCGGCCCGTTCGATCATGGCCTCGAGGTCCCGGATGCGGGCCTCGGTCTTGCCCTGCTCCTCCTTGGCGGCGTGGTAGTCGCCGTTCTCCTTGAGGTCGCCGAGCTCGCGCGCCGCTTCGATCCGCTTGGCGATGTCGATGCGCCAGACGGTGGTGAGGTGCTCGTGCTCGATCTTCAGCCGGTCGAAGGTGGCCTGGGTGAACTGGATGTTCTCAGCCATCCGGAGAGGCTAGGAGCATCCCGGTGACCGGGCTACTGCCGGGTTGGTGCGGGAGGGTCAGGCTCATCGGGGGACTGAGGTTGACGATCGGCGGTCGACCCCCGAGACTGGAGGGCGTGAAGCGCCACCTCGCGCCCATCATCCTCATTCCCTAGCGCACGCCGTTGTCGGCACGCGCTCCTCGACCGTCCACCTCGGTGGGCGGTTTCTTCGTTCCCGGGGCAGGATCGACCCGCCCCCGCACCCTCCAGGAAGGACCCGAAGGACGTGACCCACCGCATCGGGATCATCGGCGGCGACGGCATCGGCCCCGAGGTCGTGGCCGAGGCGCCTGAAGGTCGTCGACGCGGCCGGGCGTCGACCTACGAGACCGTCGACTTCGACCTCGGCGGCGCCCGCTACCTGCGCGACGGCGTGGTCCTGCCCGACGAGGACCTCGAGGAGTGGCGGGGCCTCGACGCCGTGCTCCTCGGCGCCGTGGGCACCCCCGACGTCCCGCCCGGGCGTGATCGAGCGGGGCCTGCTGCTGACGACTGCGCTTCGAGCTCGACCTCTACGTCAACCTGCGCCCGTTCCTGCCGGACCGACCGCTCAACGACGGCGTCGACTTCCTCGTGGTGCGCGAGAACACCGAGGGCACCTACGCGGGCGAGGGCGGGTTCCTGCGCAAGGGCACCCCGCACGAGGTCGCGACCCAGGGCTCGGTCAACACCCGCATGGGCGTCGAGCGGGCGTGCGCTACGCCTTCGACCTGGCCCGCAGCCGGGACCGCGAGCACCTCACGCTCGTGCACAAGACCAACGTGCTCACCTTCGCCGGCGACCTCTGGCAGCGCACCTTCGACGAGGTCGCCACCGAGTACCCCGACGTCGAGCACGGCCTACCACCACGTCGACGCCGCCTGCATCTACTTCGTGCAGGATCCCGGCCGCTACGACGTGATCGTCACCGACAACCTCTTCGGCGACATCCTCACCGACCTCGGCGGCGCGGTCTCCGGCGGGATCGGCCGGGCCGCGTCGGCCAACCTCAACCCCGCCCGCACCGGCCCGTCGCTGTTCGAGCCGGTGCACGGCTCGGCGCCCGACATCGCCGGGCACGGGCACGGCCGACCCCGCGCGCTGCGATCATCTCCGCGGCGATGATGCTCGAGTTCCTCGGCGAGACCGACGCCGCCGCCCGGGTCACGAAGGCCGTGCGCCGAGACCGACGACGCCACAGCGGGACGCACCGCCGACGATCGGCGACTGCGATCGCCAGAAAGGAGTACTGAGATGCCCATCGACAAGACCGAGAAGATCTGGATGGACGGCGAGCTCGTCGACTGGGACGACGCGCAAGGTCCACGTGCTCACCCACACGCTGCACTACGGCTGCGGCGTCTTCGAGGGCATCCGCGCCTACGAGACCGACCGAGGGCCCCGCGGTGTTCCGGCTCACGACCACATCGAGCGCCTCTTCAACTCGGCGAAGCATCTTCATGATCGACATCCCCTTCACCGTGCGACGAGCTCGTCGAGGCGACGCGCGAGACCGTGCGGGTCAACGGCCTGCCGTCCTGCTACATCCGCCCGATCGTCTACCTCGGCTACGGCGAGATGGGCCTCAACCCGCTGCCGTGCCCGGTGCAACGTGTCGATCGCGGTGTGGCCGTGGGGCACCTACCTCGGCGACGAGGGCGTGAAGCACGGCGTGCGCATGAAGGTGTCGTCGTGGCAGCGCCACGACCCCAACGCGATGCCGCCCGCGGCCAAGGGCACCGGCATGTACATCAACTCGCGCATGGCCAAGGTCGAGGCGCTGAAGGCGGGCTACGACGAGGCGATCCTGCTGTCGCCCGCAGGGCTACGTCAGCGAGTGCACCGGCGAGAACATCTTCATCGTCAAGGACGGCGCGATCATCACGCCGCCGATCTCGGCCGGCGCGCTCGAGGGCATCACCCAGGACTCGGTCGCGACGCATCGCCGCGCGACCTCGGCTACGAGGTACGCGTGGAGCAACCTGCTGCGCAGCGACCTCTACATCGCCGACGAGGCGTTCCTCACGCGGCACCGCGGCCGAGGTCGTGCCGATCCGCTCGGTCGACGACCGCGAGATCGGCGAGCCCGGCCCGATCACCCGCAAGATCCAGGAGACCTACTTCGCCGCCGTGCGCGGCGAGGTCGAGCGCTACAAGGACTGGTTGGAGCTATGTCAACGACTAGGCCGGTCACCCCGCCGCCCCTCGCCAGCCGGCGGCAGGTCGAGATCTACGACACGACGCTGCGCGACGGCAGCCAGCTCGAGGGCATCTCGCTCACCGTCGACGACAAGCTGCGCATCGCCGAGCAGCTCGACTGGCTCGGCGTCGCACTACATCGAAGGCGGGCTGGCCCGGCGCCAACCCGAAGGACGACGAGTTCTTCCGGCGGGCCGCGACCGAGCTCGACCTCGACGACGCAGCACGCTGGTCGCGTTCGGCTCGACCCGCCGGGTGAAGGGCAAGGTCGACGACGACGACACCCTGCGCCAACCTGCTCGAGGCCGGCACGTCGGCACCGTCTGCATCGTCGGCAAGTGCTGGGACTACCACGTCACCGAGGCGCTCCAGCACCGACGCTCGACGAGGGCGTGGCGATGGTCGGCGACTCGGTCGAGTTCCTCGCGGCCGCAGGGCCGCGAGGTGTTCTTCGACGCCGAGCACTTCTTCGACGGCTACAAGCGCAACCCCGAGTTCAGCCTGCGGGTGCTCGAGGCGCGCGGCGACGGCGGGCGCCGACCCGCCTCGTGCTGTGCGACACCAACGGCGGGTCGCTGCCCGCACGAGGTCGAGCGGATCGTGCGCGAGGTGGTCGACTACTTCGGCGACGACGTCGGCGTCGCGCGTGCACCTCCACGACGACGCCGGCACGCGGCGTGGCCAACGCGCTGGCCGGCGTGCGCGGCGGCGCCACCCAGGTGCAGGGCACGATCAACGGCTACGGCGAGCGCACCGGCAACTGCAACCTCACCACGATCATCCCGAACCTCACGCTGAAGATGGGGATCGAGACGATCCCCGCCGACCGCCTCGAGCGGCTCACGCCGGTCGCCCACCACGTCGCCGAGCTGGTGAACATGGCGCTCGAACCCGCAGGCGGCCGTACGTCGGGGCGTCGGCGTTCGCGCACAAGGCGGGCCTGCACGTCGAGCGCGATCGCCAAGCGGCCCGACGCCTACGAGCACGTCGCCGCCCGACGTCGGTCGGCAACGGCACCCGCTTCGTGGTGTCCGAGCTGGCGGGCAAGTCGACGCTCGTGCTGAAGGCCAAGGAGCTCGGCCTCGAGCTCGACGGCCCGCAGCTCAACGAGGTGGTCGACACGCTGAAGCGACTCGAGCACGAGGGCTACCACTTCGAGGTGGCCGACGGCTCGCTCGAGCTGCTCATGCGCGACGCCACCGGCTGGGCGCAGCCGTTCTTCGAGGTCGAGTCGTTCCGGGTGACCGTCGAGCACCGGGCGCCGCCGACGGATCCAGCGGCGTGCCGGGCGCCGAGGTCGTCACCGAGGCCACCGTCAAGGTGCACGTCGACGGCGAGCGGGTCATCGCCACCGCCGAGGGCAACGGCCCGGTCAACGCGCTCGACGACGCGCTGCGCAAGGCCATCGGCCAGGCCGGTACCCCGGCCTGCTGAGCGGCGTGCACCTCACCGACTACAAGGTGCGGGTGCTCGACACCGCCGAAGGGCACCGGCGCGGTCACCCGGGTGCTCATCGACTCCACCGACGGCGAGCGCACCTGGACGACGATCGGCGTCAGCGAGAACATCATCGAGGCCTCGTGGCAGGCGCTCGCCGACTCGCATCGTCTACGGCCTGCTGCACCGCCGGGCGTAGAGTCGCCGGCGATGGCAGCTCCCCAGTACGTCCCCGTCAAGGCGATCGACGACACCCGCATGTACTCGGCCCCACCGCGGGTGCTGGGCTCCTGGACGACCGACCGACCCGCTGAGCTGCACGCCGGCCAGGAGCGGGGGGACCGCCTCGGCAGCCCCGGACCGGACCAGGGCTTCGGCCTGACGCTGGCCGAGCGCTTCCGGGGCACGCTGGCGTTGCGGCCCGGCGAGCACGAGGCCGACGCCATCGCCGGCGCGCTGACCGTCGCCCTCAAGCGGGCATCGCTCTTCGGCCGGGCCCCGGTCATCCACGACCTCACCATTGCCTTCACCCTCTTCGGGTTCCTCGACGACGAGGCCGACGACGAGCTGGTCGCCCTGCGCCGCTCGTACTTCGAGGAGGCGGCCAACCCCCACCACTACGTGGAACAGCGCCGCATCGCCGACCTCGTCCCCGAGTCGACCCTCCGCCTCACCCCCGCCGAGGTCAAGGCGGGGAGCTGGACGTCCCTCCTCGACCTCCCCTGACGGTCCGCGGTTCCTGACCCGTTCGGCCTGGTCCGGCCGGGCCAACCGACGCAGGTAGGCGGTGCCGGGTCAGGCCCTCCGCCGGGTTCAGCCGTCGCCCGCCCCGATCTGAAATTGCGTGAGTTGGTCCGCTCCAGCGTGACCAAGGCACACCAGAACGATCGAGCCTCCGAAGCGGCCCGGCGGCGCCAGAACGATCGACGGCCGACAGGTCGCCCCCTTCCCTGCCTCGTTTGTCGGTGGGGCCCGGTCAGTCCCGGCTGGAGCCGTTCGAGAGGGGGAAGGCGGCCAGGATCCGCGGCTGGGAGTCGTCGGCGTCGGCCGCGGGCTCGTCGGGGAGCAGGGCGTCCCAGTCCAGGTCATCGAGATCGTCCCGGTCCTCGGGGACCGGGTCGTCCTCGACCGGGGCCGGGGTCGCCGACGGGCGAGCGGGAACAAGAGCACCGACGCCGAAGGTGACGGCGACGCCGGCCAGCAGCAGCCCCGCCAGGGGCGAGACCAGCAGGGCCAGAGCGAGGACGCCGCCCACGCCCGCCCAGCCGACGTAGGGCGCAAGGCCGTCGCGGCGGGGCAGGACGAGCCGGCCGAGCGCCGAACCGGCGACGGCCGCACCCAGGGCGGTGGCCACGACCAGACCGGCCCCGAGCACCAGCGCAACGAGCGAGCCGAGCAGGCTCATGGCGAGCACGGCGATCACCAACGGCATGGCCACCAGGAGGAGGGCGCCGAGGCCGAAGGCGCGACCCGGCCGGCGTACACCAGCCGTGGCCGCGTCGGCCACGGGTCGACGGACCACGCCCAGCAGCAGCAACACCGCCAGGCCCGCGGCGAACCAGGTCGCGAACCAGGCCAGGAGCGGTATCGCGGTCACGGCGTCGAGGGGACCGGCGTCGCCGACGTCGCCCCGGACCGTGGCCCGGCGTGAGATGCGGGCGGGCTGGGAGGTGCGGACGTCGCCGTCGATCTCGGCACCCCGGGTGACCACGGCGTCACCCCGCAGCACCATCACGTCGCCGTGGACGGTGCCTTCGATGCGGGCGCGCCCGTCGACCACGACGACGTCGTCTTCGACCGTGCCCTTGACCACCGCGGTTCCCCGCAGGAGGAACACGTCGTCGTGGACCTGACCGGCGGGCACGTCGGCCTGCCCGCTGAGCAGGAGCGTGGTCGGCTCGCCGTCGTCCTCGACGACATCACCGCGGCTGACCACCCACGCCGCCAGCAGGGCGGCGACGAGCAGCCCGCCCGTCGCGAGAAGCGCAAGGAGTGCTCGTCCAGTCACTCTCCGTGTCATGTCCCCCAGGATGCCGCACTGTCGGCCACAAGGGAAGGGGCAATCCCGAGAGGCACTACCGTCGCCGATCGTGCAGATCCCCGTCGGTGCGCTGACCTTCGACGTGACGGCCACCGGCCCGGAGGGCGGGCAGGTGGTCATCCTCCTCCACGGGTTCCCGCAGACCTCGGCCTGCTGGCGCCATGTCGTGCCGGTCCTGGCCGACGCCGGCTACCGGGTGCTGGCGCCGGACCAGCGGGGCTACTCGCCCGGGGCCCGCCCCGAGGGCGTGGCGGCATACCACTCGGCCGAGCTCACCGCCGACGTCCTGGGGATCGCCGATGCCGTGGGCGTCGAGCGGTTCCACCTGGTCGGTCACGACTGGGGGGCGAGCATCGCCTGGCAATTGGCCGCCCGCCACGGCGACCGCCTGCTCACCGTCACGCCGATCTCGGTGCCCCACCCGTTGGCCTACGCGACCGCCCTGGCCTCACCGGACACCGATCAGGAGCAGCGCTCGTCCTACTTCCCGATGTTCCGGGCCGAGGGCGCTGAGGAGGGGATGCTGGCCAATGACGCCGCCGGCCTTCGGATGATCTACCTGGCGGGCGGCCTCACGGAGGAGGAGGCGGCCCCCCACCTGGCGGCCCTCTCCAGCCCCGAGGCCTTGGGAGCCGCCCTCAACTGGTACCGGGCGGCCGGAGCGCACCTCATCGCCGACCTCGGGCCGATCACCGTGCCGACGATGCACGTCTGGAGCACCGAGGACGTCGCCCTCGGCCGCGAAGGAGCCGAGGCCACCGGGGACTTCGTCGACGGCCCCTACGAGCTGGCCGTGCTCGAAGGCGTCGACCACTGGATCCCCGATCATGCGCCCGACCCGCTGAACGAACTCTTGGTGCGGCACCTCGCGCGGCCCTGATCGACGACACCCGCAGGGCGGGAGGCTGCGCAGTCGGAGCGGAGCAGCAGCCGAGGACCCGCCGCATCGGCGGCGCCGGACTTGCTGAGCGCAGCTGTGAAGCCAGTCAACTGTGACGTCTACGGTGCCCCACCATGCAGAGTGTCCGGTCCCGTCGGGAAGCGGTGGTGCGGGAGCACATGGAGGCCGAGAACGTCCATGACTTCGATTCGGTCATCGCCACCTTCGACCACCCCCGCTACGAGCTGATCGCCACCGGCCAGGTCCACGACGGCGAGGAGGCGGTCCGGGGCTACTTCGCCTCCACCCGGAGGGCCTTTCCGGATCAGCGCAACGAGCTGATCGCCATGCACTCGACCGACGACGGGGTGTGGGTCGAGTTCGACCTCCTCGGCACCCACGAGGGCCCGTTCCTCGGCTTCGAGCCCACGGGCCGGTCGTTCCGCTGCCGGATGGCGGCCTTCTTCGCCTTCGACGGCGAGAAGATCGTCGCCGAACGCGTCTACTTCGACGCCCTCACCATCCTCAACCAACTGGGCCTGGCGTAGGCAAAACCCTCTCGTTCTGGCACCGGATGTGCGGCCCAGGACCGGCCAATCCGGTGTCAGAAGGACGGGCATGGTTCGAACCCGTCCATTCGGCCACGCAGGGTGGTGATACCGGTGTGATGGGCACCCCGAGCGCCGGCCCTGACGAGCCAGCCCCCGTGGTTGCCTCGGTTCGTCAGTCGTTGAGCAACGGGATGACTTCTGCGCCGAGGGCGGCGAGTTGGTCGCAGAGCTCCTCGAGGGTGCGGCTGCGGGGGCGGACCTGGACGTGGTTCACGCCGAGGTCCTTGAACTCGCGGATGCGCTCGGCCACCTGCTCGGGGGCGCCGCTGATGGTCCAGGGGCCGACGTCCCAGTCCGGCTCCCCGACGTAGAGCGGCTCGCAGATGGTGCCGATGTCGATGGGGTCGTCGCCCCGGGTCGGCTTGCGGTGCTCCATCAGGTACTCGATGGCGCCGGCCAGCTCGTGGCGAGGGGTGCCCTGGGGCAGCCAACCGTCGCCGCGGACCGCGGCCCGGCGCAGGGCGGGCTTGGACGAGCCGCCGACCCAGATGGGCAGGACGTCCTGTCGGGGGCGGGGCTGGAGGCCGACGCCCTCGACCGTGAAGTGCTCGCCGGCGTAGCTCGGGTACTCGTCGCTGAACGCGGCCCGCAGCACGTCGATGCACTCGTCGGTGACCGAGCCCCGGTTGGCGTAGTCGGCGCCGACCGCGGCGAACTCCCCCTCGACGTGACCGGCGCCGACGCCCAGGATGGTCCGACCGCCGGAGAGCTCGTCGAGGGTGAGGAAGGCTTTGGCCGACACCAGCGGGTGTCGGTAGGCCGGGACGAAGACGTGGGAGAGCAGGCGCAGGCGCTCGGTGCGGCCGGCGATCCAGGCCAGCGTGGCCACGGTGTCGTACCAGATGGTCTGCATCCGCTCGGCCGGCTCCCGGGGAACGGCCACGTGGTCGCACACGGCCACATAGAAGAGGCCCGCGGCTCTCGCAGGCGTCGACGACGGCGCCCAGTTCGGCAGCACCGGTGCCCTCCTCCCAGGCTTCGGCGTAGATGCGGCTCTGGGACTGGATGGGCAGCTGCAGGCCGACCTCGAGTCGGCCGGGGGTGATGATCGAGGTCACGCCGGGATCGTGCCACAGCCGTCACCGCCGGTCCGCAGTGGCTCACTGACACCGGGATCGCTGGTGAGACCCGGATCGGCATTCCGTCGGGTTCAGGGCAGGGGCGGGTCGCCGGCCAATGGCTGGTCGGCGACCCTCGGGTACCAGCTGTCGAGGTGCTCGGCCCGATAGGTCTGCCACCCGAGGTCGCCGTCGGAGGGGACTCGGATGCTGAGCAGGATCTCGTCGGTGGCCCGGTCCACCTCCACGATGAGGGCGGTGTTGCGGTCGACGGCCTCGTCGATGACCGCACCGTGGGTGATGAGGACGTGGCCGCCACCGATGCTGTCGGCGTCCCCCAGGAAGTCGGCGTAGACCGGCCCGGCCGGGGTGTCGATCCGGTGCTCCCACACCTGGCGGGCGGTCCAGGTCGACCGGGGCCCGGAGCGGTCCAGCTCGTAGGCGACGGCCCGGCTGTAGGGCGCCGGCGCCTCGGCCTTGTCGTCGGTGTCGACCGGCCGTTGGGACCCGTTGTCGTAGAGCAGGATCGTGCCGTCGGGCTGCACCTCCGGCGGCGTGCTGACGGTAGAACCACTCGCCCTCGGTCAGCTCGAAGTCGAGACCGGGGCCCAGCTGCCACAGCACCTCGCCGGCGGGTCCGTGCTCGTCGGCCTCCCATCGCAGCGCCATCACCGAGCTCAGGTTGCGGGCCGAGACCAGCACCGTGTTCTCCGCCTCGAACAGCGTCGCCGAGTTGCCGTGGGACCAGTCGACGAAGACCTGGTCACCGGTGGCGATGGCGTCGGTCTTCAGGTTGCACTGTTGGGAACCCGGCTGGTCCCGGGGATCGATGGCGTCGAGGAGGCTGAGCTGGTGGACGACCTCGCCGTCGGGGGTGTACTCGATCACCACGTCCCCCCGTTGCGGGCGCACGGTCGGGTCCTCGAAGGGCCCCGGCGGGCACCCCGGGTCCTCGAAGCCGCGGTAGGTCCGCACCTCCTGGCTGAGGGCCAGGAAGTTGCCGTTGGGGAGTGGGAAGGCCACTTCGTGCTGCAGCCGGGGGGTGTCGATGACGATGGCGTCGGCGGCGTAGGTCTCGTGGCCGAAGCGGTCCTGCTGGCCGGCCCGGACGCGGGTGGAGGTCGTCCAGTCGTGGACGACCTCGCCGAGCACGTCGATCTCCCGGGCGCCGATGTTGCCGAAGTTGTAGAGCAGGTCGCCGCCGGGCAGTTGCCGGGCGTCGGAGATGAGCTGTTCGTCCTGGTGGTACCAGACCACCTCGCCCTCCTCGTCGACCCCGATGAGGTTGCCCGGGTGCTCGACCGACAGGTCCGACGGGGTGGCGTTGAACAGGGTGACGCCCGGCCGGGGATCCCCGTCGACCTGGGTCTCGACCCGGGTAGGTCCGCGGGGAGCGAGCCGGTGCGGAACGCGAGCTCGCCGTCGAGTCCGGCCAGCGCGGGGTCGCCGCGCAGGCGGAGGTCATAGGTGCGTCTCGGCCCGCAGGCCGACGAGGGCGAGGGTCTGGCGTCGAGCGGGCGACGCCCGGGCGGGGACGACGACCCGGTGCCCGTCCGCCGTCGCCACGAGCCGGGGTCGGGAGGGTCGTCGGTCGTCACGTGGACGACCGCGGTGCAGCACGCTGTTCGGCCCCGGCTCGACGGTGACGGTCACGCCGTCACCGGTGACGGTCACCGGTGCCGGAGGGCGTCGACGACCTCCGGCTCGGCGGGTCCGTCGTCGTCCCCACCGGTGCAGCCGGCCAGCGCGGCGAGCAGCAGGAGGGCAGCCGATGCCCGCCGGAGGGTCACGGACGCGAGAGGGTAGGGCGATGAGCGTCGAAGACGATCGGCGGGCCGACAGGCCCGCACACCGATGAGCCGTCAGGCGAAGAGGCATGAACCATGAGCACACGCTTCGAGGATCGGGTCGCCATCGTCACGGGCGCGGCGTCGGGGATCGGGCGGGCGACCGCCGAGCGCCTGGCCGCCGAGGGGGCGACGGTGGTCGCCGTGGACCGGGACGCCGACGGGCTGGAGGCCACGGTGGCCGGCATCGTCGAGGGGGACGGCCGGGCCGAGGCCCGAGCACTGGACGTGTCGGATCCCGACGCCTGCACGGGCGCTGGTCGAGGCGGTCGCGGCCGACCTCGGGCGCCTCGACGTGCTGGCCAACGTGGCCGGGGTCCTGCGCTTCGCCCACGCCACCGAACACACCCGCGCCGACTGGGACCAGACCCTGGCGGTGAACCTGTCCGGGCCGTGGTTCCTCATGCAGGCCGCCCTGCCGCACCTGGAGGCGACGCGGGGCAGCATCGTCAACGTGGCCTCGGCCGCCGGGCTCGTCGGTCAGGCCTACACCTCGGCCTACTGCGCGTCGAAGGGCGGTCTGGTCCTGCTGACCAAGGCCTTGGCGGTCGAGTACGCCGCCCGCAAGGTGCGGGTCAACTGCGTCTGCCCCGGTCAGGTCGACACCAACCTGCTGGCCGACTTCGCCTTCCCGGAGGGAGCGGACCAGCGCCTGCTGGACAAGCTGCTGCCCCTCGTGCGGGGCGCGGCCCCCGAGGAGATCGCCACCCTGATCGCCTACCTGGCCTCCGACGAGGCCCGCTACGTCACCGGGTCGGCCATCCCCATCGACGGCGGCCAGACGGCGGGCTGAGTCGGCTCAACACCCGGGGGCCGGGGTCCCCGGGGGGTGGAGGACGCCGGGCACGGCGTCCGGGTTGGTCCACAGCACCTCCCCGGCGAGCCCGTCGGGGTCCCGGAAGAAGACGCTGTAGCCCGGACCGAAGTCGGTCACGAAGCCGTCGGAGGCCCCGCGATCCATGAGGCGACGGCGGATCTCGTCGAAGGCCTCCCGGGACGCCGCCTCGAGGCCGAAGTGGTCGAGGCGGCCCCGTTCGAAGTCGGGCTCCTGGCGGTCGGCTTCGGTGTTGCCCTCGATCTGGAAGACGTTGAGCTCGGCGGTCCCACCGAGGTGGATGAAGCTCAGGCGCATGTGGGGAGGCATGTCCGGCATCTCGCCGGTCTCGGCTCCGAACACCTCTCGGTAGAAGGCGTGCAGGCGGTCGGTGTCGTTGGTCAGCACGGCCACGTGGTTGAACCCGTTCAACAACATCGCCCCCATGCTGCCAGAGGCGGTCGCGCCCCCTGAACCTGACGACCCGTCAGATCCACCACTCCGGGGGGCAATGCAGATGAGGGCCATCGTGTTCGACGGCAAGACCGCCGCCGTCGCCACCGACGTCGAGGTGCGGGACACCGCACCCACCGAGGTGAAGGTGCGCATGGTCTCGGCCGGCGTCTGCCACAGCGACCTGTCGGTCATCGACGGCACCATCCCGTTCCCCCCGCCGGTGGTCATGGGCCACGAGGGCGCCGGGATCATCGAGGAGGTGGGCTCGGAGGTCACGGGCCTCGCCCCGGGTGACCACGTGGTCATGACCACGCTGGCCTACTGCGGCTCCTGTTCGGCCTGCGACACCGGCAACCCGACCTGGTGCCGGGGCAGCTTCGGCCAGCTCAACCAGCCCTTCACCGTCAACGGCGAGCCCGCCTACCAGTTCGCCGCCAACTCGGCCTTCGCCGAGTACACGGTCGTGAGCTCCCGCCAGGTGGTGAAGATCGACGAGAGCGTCCCTCTGACCTCGGCCTGCCTCATCGGCTGCGGCGTCATCACGGGAGCAGGCGCGGTGCTGAACCGGGCCAACGTCCAGCCGGGCCAGGACGTGGCCGTGTTCGGCGTCGGCGGCATCGGCCTCAACGTCATCCAGGCCGCCCGCATCAAGAACGCAGGCCGCATCATCGCCGTGGACACCCTCCCCCAGAAGGAGGAGTTGGCCCGCACCTTCGGCGCCACCGACTTCGTGCTGGCCGGCCCGGACGCCAACGCGGTGAAGGCGATCCGGGAACTGACCGGTGGGGGCGGCGCGGACTGGTCCTTCGAGTGCGTCGGCCACCCGGCCGTCATCGCCGACGCGGTCAAGTGCCTCGACTGGGGCGGCAACTGCGTGATCATCGGCGTGCCCGGCCCCGAGGCCGAGCTGACCGGCATCCGGGTCAACCACCTGATGCAGATCGACCGGGGGATCATGGGCTGCCGGTACGGCTCGACCAAGCCCCACCGGGACATCCCGCTGTTCATCCAGCTCTACCTGGACGGTCGTCTCAAGCTCGACGAGCTGGTCACCCAGACCTATCCCCTGGAGGAGTTCGAGACCGTGGTCCACGACATGCATGAGGGCAAGCTGGCCCGCGGGGTGCTGACCTTCTGATGACCACCTCCTACGAGCGCTTCACCGACAAGGTCGCCATCGTCACCGGCGCGGGCTCGGGCATCGGCAAGGCCGTGGCCGAGCGTCTCGCGGCCGAGGGCGCCAACGTGGCCGCCTTCGACCTGAACCTGGAGGCCACCGAGGCCACTGTCGCCGGCATCACGGCGGCGGGGGGCACAGCCACCGCCCACGCCGTCGACGTGAGCGACGAGGCCTCCGTCGCCGACGGCGTGGCCGCCGCGGTCGACGCCCACGGCCGGCCGCAGGTGGTCTGCAACATCGCCGGGATCGGGACCTTCGCCTGGACCCACGAGATGTCCCTCGACCTCTGGAACCGGATCATCGGGGTGAACCTCACCGGCACCTTCCTCATGTGCCGGGCCACCATCCCGCACCTGCTGGACGGCGGCGGGGTCATCGTGAACACGGCGTCCACCGCCGGCCTGTTCGGCCAGCCGTGGAGCGCGGCCTACTGCAGCTCCAAGGGCGGGGTCATCCTGATGACCAAGGCCTTGGCCACCGAGTACGAGGAGACGGGTCTCCGGGTCAACGCCGTGGCCCCGGGTGGGGTCGAGACGCCCATCCAGAAGGACTTCTACGACGTGCCCGAGGGGGGCGACGGCAAGAAGCTCTTCAAGATGATGACCAAGAAGGGCATGTGCTCGCCCGAGGACGTGGCCGCCACCTTCGCCCACGTCGCCGGCGACGAGTCGGCCTACATGAACGGCTCGATCGTGGTCATCGACGGCGGCATCACGGCGTAGCGGCCTGCGGGCCGGGGGGACAGACATGGGGACCTACTGCGTCACGGGCTCGGCTCGGGGCATCGGCGGCGCGATCCGCGCCCGCATCGAAGCCGAGGGCCACACGGTCATCGGCGTGGACCTGGCCGGCCAGGAGGTGGTGGCGGACCTGTCGAGCCCCGACGGCCGGGCCGGTGCCATCGCCGCGATCCGAGCCCTGGCGGGCGAGGTGCTCGACGGCCTGGTGGTCTGTGCGGGCCTGCCCCCGACCTTCACGCCGACCGAGACCATCGCCCAGGTCAACTACTTCGCCGCCGTCGAACTGCTCGATGCCCTCCGGCCGCTGCTCGAGGCCGCCGAGTCGGGCACGGCGGTGGCCATCTCGTCCAACTCCCTGGGCACGGTGCCCGAGGCCGACGAGCCGCTGATGGGACCCCTGTTGGCGGGGGACCTCGACGCCGCGATCACTGCCGCCTCAGCGCTGCACGGCATCCAGGTCTACGGCATGGCCAAACGGGCCCTCGCCCGGGCCGTGCGCCACCGTGCGCCCGCGTGGGCCGAGGCCGGGGTGCGGCTCAACGCCGTGGCGCCGGGGGCCATCCAGACCGCGCTGCTCCAGGCCACCCTCGACGATGCCGAGATCGGTCAGTTCGTCGAGGACTTCCCGATCCCCGTCGGACGGCGAGGGACGGTGGACGACATCGCCGAGGCGGTGTGGTTCGTGCTCGAGGCGACCTTCATGGTCGGCTCGGTGATGTTCGTGGACGGCGGCAGTGATGCCCTGATGCGCCCGGACGCCGTGTGATGCGCCTCTCGCTGACCATCGCCGGCCTGCACCGGACCTTCGGTCCGGAGCTGGGCCACTACCTGGACCTGGCCAAGGCGGCCGACGAGGTCGGCATCGACCAGGTCGTGCTCGCCGATCACGTGGTGATGGGCCCGAACACCGACGCCTACCCCTACGGCGAGTTCGCCTTCGCCCCCGACGAGCCGTGGGCCGACCCGCTGGCGCTGCTCACCGCCATCGCCACCGTCACCTCCCGGGTGCGGCTGGCCACCGGGATCCTCATCACCCCGCTGCGGACCCCTGCGTCGCTGGCCAAGAGCGTGGCCACCCTCGACGCCCTCTCGGGTGGTCGCGTCGACCTGGGGGTCGGGGTGGGCTGGCAGCGGGAGGAGTACGCCGTGGCGGGGGTGCCCTGGGCGGAGCGCTGGGGACGCCTGGACGACGGCCTGCGGGCCTGCCGGGCCCTGTGGTCGGATGTCCCGGCGTCGTTCTCGTCGCCCTCCGTCACCTTCGAGGAGATCTGGTGCGAGCCCCGGCCTGCTCAGGACCGGCTGCCGCTCTGGCTGGGGGCGAAGGCCACCGAGAAGAACTGTGCCCGGGTGGCGGACTGGGGTGACGGCTGGATGCCGCTGGAGGCCCGGACCGGCTCCGACGAGCTGTTCGACGGCATCGCCCGGCTCCGGGCGGCGTTCGCCGCCGCCGGGCGCTCGCCGGACGAGCTCCTGGTCCGCGCCGGCATGCCCTTCGTCCGGGGTGACGAAGGCTTCGACTTCCCCGCCACCCGGGAGGCGGCCCTGCGCCTGGCCGACGCGGGGGTCACCCACTTCTCGGTCAACCTGCGCCGCAGCATCGCCTCGGCCGCTGACGCCCGGGCCTTCCTCGAGCAGCTGGCCGAAGGGCTCGGCTCCCCGAGCTGACCCCGGGCCGCCCCGACGCGGCGTCGGTAGCCTCGCGGAGGTGGGGACCAGGACCGGGGGCGCGAGACGGTCGATCCTCGTCCGCGCCTTCGCCCTGCTCGTGGTCGTCCAGGTCACGACGGGCGCGAGTTGGGGCATCGTCGGGGACTCGGTCGCCCACCTGGCCCGGGAGGAGGCGGAGGCCCGGGGTGCGGACGTGCGGGCCGCGCCGGGAGTGGACATCCGGGCCGGCCGCCCGGGGCTCCGGCAGCTCGTGCGGGCCGGCCACCAGCGGATCGTCGTCGCCCTGGGCTACATGGACGCCCCGCTGGCCACCCGGGCCGAGCTGATCCGACGGATCCGACCCGTCCTGCACGACGACGTCGCCGGCGTTCGCTGCGTCCTCTGGGTGGACCTGGCGACCACCGGCGAGCGGGCGGGCTGGGCCGAGGCCACCGGGCGGTTCAACGCCCTCATCCGCCGGCTCACCGCCGAGTCCGGTGACGCCGTGGCCTCGTGGTCGATGTTCTCCCAGGAGCACCGCAACTGGTTCCGGCGCGACGGGTTCCACCTGAGCCTCCGCGGCCAGGCGGCCTACGCCCGCTTCGTGGCGGGGCAGGTGAACCAGCGTTGCTGACAGCTGCCGACTGCTCGCCGCCGTCCTCCTGATCGTGCCCCGACGGCATACACCTGAGGCCGGCGGGCCAGCAGGCCTACGCCCGCTTCCTGTCAGCCAGGTCAGTCGGTGCTGCTGACCACCTGGTCGGGTGACGCCGGAGAGGGGTGACCGCTCCCTAGCCTGCCGCACGTGCTCCGACGGACCCTGGCGATCCTCGCCGCCCTCGTCACCGTCCTGGTGGGGATCGGCCCGGCCGGCGCGGCGGGCCCGCTTCTCGGGTTCCACGGGGACTCGATGGGGGCCCAGGGCCGGACCCAGATCGCGGCGAAGCTGAGCCAGGACTACCAGCCGATCGTCCGAGCCCGGGAGCGGGCGGTGATCGACACGATGCGGCCCGGCATCCGGGAGCTGGTGGAGCGCCCGGTCCCGCCCCAGATCGTCATCGTCGAGCTGGGCTCGGGTGACGCCAACGAGCGCCACACCGACGCGGGCGTGCGGGCCGACATCCGAGGCGTGCTCCACCTCACCCGGAACATCCCCTGCGTGCGGTGGCTCAGCCTCAAGGTGGCCGGGGTGAACCCCTACTACCAGGGCTACGTCGACCGGGTGGGTGCGTTCAACCGCATCCTGGCCGAAGAGGTGGCCCGTCACGCCAACGCTCGGGTGGCCCCGTACCGGCAGTGGGCCGCCGCGCACCCCAGCAGCTTCAGAGCCGACGGCCTGCACCACACCGAACCCGGCAAGACCCGCTTCGCCGCCTTCATCGACCACGTCGCCGACAACTGCCCGGTGTGACGTCGGTTCGACAGGGGCGCCGACGATCGTCGGTGGGGTCCGGGGTCGAGGTCAGGTCGTCGGGTTGCGGAGGCTGGGCAGGAGGCGCTTCTCCTCGCGCTGGGCCTCGAGCAGGGTCTGGAGCCGGCTCTGCTCGTCGCCCGCCTGGCCGGCCAGGTTGGTTCGCTCCTCGGGATCCCGGGTGAGGTTGTGGAGCTCCCAGCTCGGCTCGGCGGCGGGTGCGGCGAACGGGTCGGGAGCGACGCCGTGGTCGGCGTACCAGTCGTCCAGCCGCTCGTAGTAGTGGTTCAGCTTCCAGAGCTCGCCGGCACCGTCGGCGCCGGTGGGGAGCTCGGCCACGACCGACTCGATGCAGGCCGCCGCCTCGAGGGACTCGAACGGGTCGCCCGAGAGCACGTTGCGCTGGGTGAGGCCCCGGGTGATGGCGTCCTCGGTCATGAAGTAGATGGGCGCGTCGAGCGTCGCCGCCGCCTCCCGACCGGTGATCACGCCGCTCAGGTCGCGCCCGGGAAGGGGCTGGGCCTCGGTGTGCCGCTGCCGGACGCCCTCCGTGGCGCGCTCGAGGTCGATGCCGGCGAGGCCCAGCAGCGTCGGGATCAGGTCGACGTGGCTGGTCGGCGCGGTGATGCCCCCCGGGACCGGCTCCACTCCCGGCCCCCGGACCAGCATCGGCACCCGGGTCGCCTCGTCGAAGGCGTTGGCCCACTTCTGCTGCAGGCCCCCGTGGGCCCCGAGCAGGTCGCCGTGATCCGAGGTGAACACCACGATGGTGTCGTCGGCCATCCCGGAGGCGTCGAGCGCGTCCAGGATGCGGCCGATGGCCTGGTCCACCAGCTTGTGGAGGTAGTAGTAGAGGCGGCGGTAGGCGACATCGGTCGACTGGGCGGCGACCATCTGGGGCCAGAGGGCCTTGAACTGCTCCTGGCAGGCGGGGCGCCCGGCGAAGGAATCGCTCTGCGACGGCGGCTCGGGGATGTCCGGCACGGTGTCGTCACCGGGCTCGAAGCCGAGCAGGAGCTCATAGAAGCCTCCGGCGAAGGCGATGTCGTGTGGGTTCACGAACGACGCGACGGTGAGCCAGGGGCCTGACCGGGCTGCGCCGGCGAGCTCGTCGAAGAGATCGACCACCTGCTCGGCGAAGACGCCGTCCCGGACGGTGCCGCAGTCGGACTTGGCCACCCCGTGGGGCTCACGGCCGATCCAACCGGAGAACCCGAACGGGTCGAGGCGGTCGGCTCTCCGGTAGGCGTCGACGGCCTCGGCGATGGGGTGACCGTCGTCGTCGGAGGCCATGAGGTCCTCGTGCTGCCCGGGCACACCCAGGCTGGCGTGGCTGATGTGCCACTTGCCGCGGTAGTGGGTCTGGTAGCCGCCGGCCCGGAACCAGTCACCCAGGGTGGGGACGGCCTCGGGGTCGAGCCACGCCATGCCCGGATCGTCGGCGTGCTTGGCCACACCGTCGGTCTGCGACACGCCGTGTAGCGACGGGTACTGGCCGGTGAAGAGCGTCGCCCGGCTGGGCACGCAGGCCGTGGAGCCGGCGTAGTGGCGGTGGAGCTCCAGCCCGCCGTCGCGCAGCCGTTCCCGCACGGGCATCTGGGTGCGGCGGAAGTCGGCGACCTCGGTGGTCTCGTACGGCGGGGGGTAGCGCTCCTCGTCGGTCATGATGACGAGGACGTTGGGCGTTTCCATCGCCGGACTGTACCCACGCCGCTTTCGGCGCCTGTAGGCGGATCTGACGGGTCGTCAGGTCGGCCCCTAGCCTGCTCGGCGATGGACCTCCGGTACACCGAAGAGGAAGTCGCCTTCCGGGACGAGTTGCGGGAGTGGCTGGCGGATGCCGTGCCCGCGGCGGGGACAGCACCCGACGAGGACGACTGGGCCGCCACCCGGGCCTACGACACCGCCTGGCAGCGCACGCTCTACGACGCGGGCTACGCCGGGATCAACTGGCCCAAGGAGTACGGCGGTCGGGGCGCCTCGCCAGTCGAGCACCTGATCTTCCTCGAGGAGACCGAGCGGGCCCGGGCCCCGTACGTGGGCATCAACTTCGTGGGCCTGCTGCACGCCGGGCCGACGATCATGACCGAGGCCTCCGAGGCCCAGAAGCAGTTCCACCTGCCGGCCATCCTCAAGGGCGAGCACTGCTGGTGCCAGGGCTTCTCGGAGCCCCAGGCCGGCTCCGACCTGGCCAGCCTGCGCACCCGGGCCGTGCGCGACGGCGACGAGTACGTCATCAACGGCCAGAAGATCTGGACCAGTCACGCCCACGTCGCCGAGTACTGCGAGATGCTCGTGCGCACCGACCCCGATGCCCCGAAGCACCGGGGCATCTCGTGGCTGATCGTCCCCATGGACACCCCGGGGATCGACATCCGGCCCCTCGAGACGATTCGGGGCGGGCGGGAGTTCAGCGAGGTCTTCTTCGACGACGTGCGCGTCCCGGTCATCAACCGGGTGGGCGACGAGAACGACGGCTGGCGGGTCGCCATGGTCACCTTCAGCTTCGAGCGGGGCACGGCCTTCGTCAGCGAGATGCTGGGATCGATGGAGCTGGTCGCCGACCTGGCCGCGTTCGCCAAGGCCACCACCAGCCACGGGGCCACGGCCTGGGAGGACCGGGGCCTGCGCCGGGAGATCGGCCACCTGGCCGCCGAGCTCGACGCGCTCTGGGCCCTCACCAAGCGCAACATCAGCCAGGCCGCCCGCGACGGCGTGCCCGGTGTCGGCGGGTCGGTGTTCAAGCTGGCCTACTCCGAGGTGCGCCAGAAGCTGGGCGACGTCTCGGACCGGCTCCTCGACCGGGCCGGCCTGGCCATGGACGACCTCGACGGCCTGCACAACGGGCGCCACGTCCAGGGCCGCCTCCACGCCCTGTCGATCTCGATCGCCGCGGGCACGACCCAGATCCAGCGCAACATCGTGGGCGAGCGCGTGCTCGGCCTCCCGAAGGAGCGTTGAGATGGACTTCGAGCTGAGCGACGACGAAGCGGCGCTCCAGGAGGGCCTCCGGTCCTTCCTCGAGGGCCGCTTCCCCATGGCCACCGTCCGGGCCCAGGCCGCCGGCCTCGACCGGGGCCGGTGGACCGAGCTGGCCGACACCGGCGTCTTCGGACTGCGCCTGAGCGAGGCCGACGGCGGCGTCGGTCTCGGGATGACCGAGGCCGTGCTGGCCTTCGAGGAGCTGGGTCGCTCCCTCGTGCCCGGTCCGCTGCTGGCCACCCACCTGGCCGCGGGCCTCGTCGACGGTGCGGTCGACGGCACGACGATCGTCGGCCTGGTCCAGCGCCCCGCCAACGTCCTGCTCATCGAGCACCTCGACGTCCTCGACGTGCTCCTCGCCATCGACGACGACGGCATCTGGACCATCGACCGGGACGTCCTCGCGCCCGAGCCCGTGGCCCGACCCCTCGACGCGCTGACGCCGTTGCACCGGGTGGCCGAGCTCCCGCAGGGCGAGCTGCTCGCCGGTCCGGAGGTGGCGGCCCGATGGCGCCAGGAGGGCGCGGTCCTCACCGCCGCCGCCCTGCTGGGCATGGCGGCCAAGACCACCGAGCTGGCGGTGGCGTACGCCAGCGAGCGCGAGCAGTTCGGCAAGCCCATCGGCTCGTTCCAGGCCGTCAAGCACCTCTGTGCCGACATGCTCACCCGGGCCGAGCTGGCCCGCGGCGTCGTGTACGCCGCCGGGGTCACCCTCGACGGTCGGGGCGTGGACGATCCCGACCGCATGGTGGCGGCCGCCAAGATCACCGCCGGCGACGCGGCCAAGGCCAACGGCAAGGCCTGCATCCAGGTCCACGGCGGGATGGGCTTCACCGCGGAGGTCGACGCCCACCTCTACCTGAAGCGGGCCATCGTGGCCGACACCTGGTTCGGCTCCGTCGACGACCACAGCGAGGCCGTCGCCCAGACACTGTGACAGTTGCGTGGCTTCGCTGCGCTCAGCAACGCCGGCGCCGCCGATGCGGCGGGTCCTCGTCTGCTGCTCCGCTCCGACTGCGCAGCGTCGCTACTCGCTGACGTCTGCGACCGCGGTCAGACCTCGCTTCGCGATGCTGGCGCGGTGGGACTCGATGCGGTCCCAGACCAGGACCACGAAGGCGACGTAGGCCCAGCCGATGAGGATGTCGATCAGGTAGTGCTCGGCGGTCAGGACCAGCACGAAGGCCATGCCCAGCACGTAGGTGACCAGCAGCGCCCGACCGACCCGGCCGACCTTGGGCCAGAGGGCCCAGGCCACCAGAGCCGTGTAGCCGGCATGGAGTGACGGGATGGCGGCCACGACGTTGGCGGTGCGCTGGCCCAGCTCGACCAGGTCCTGGGCCACGTCGAGGTTCAGCTTGGACCAGCCCCGGGGGGCGGTGCGGGCCAGGGGATCGAGCTCGCCGGTGCGGGAGGCCAGCCACGGGGGGACGGCGGGGAAGAGCACGAAGGTGATCGCGGCGAGGAAGCTCAGGCTGACGAAACGGCGGATGTACTGCCAGTAGCGCTCGCGGTCGCGGAGCCAGAACACGGCGGCGACGATGAACGGCACGAAGAAGTGCGAGATGTAGGTGAGGGTGACCGGCACCTCCCACCACTGCACCGGGCCGGGGTGGTACAGCCACGCCTGCAGGCGCACGGTCGGGACCTCGCCGAGGCCGAGCCACTGGTCGGCCACCAGTTGCGGCCGGACATGGGCCGAGATGCCGAGCAGGTCCTCGGCCGCGCCCCGGGTGAGGTCGTAGAGGATGAGGACGAGCACGACGGGGAGCCAGTCCCGCAGGACCCGCCAGGGCCCACCCTTGGGCGAGCCGACCGACAAGACCACGAGGCCCGCCGCCAGCCACAGGATGATCTGCTCCCGGTCGAGGGGGATGCCCTTGGTCGCCCACCAGGCGACCAGGGCACCCAGGTAGAGGCCGATGGCGACGGCCCGGGCCACCCGGAGCCACTCGGGTCGGGTCGGCCCCACCGGCTCGGTGGACCCGGGCGGCTCGGCGGGCTCGGGCGGCCCCGTCGGGGGCGGGGGCAGGTCCTGGTGATCGGTGGCGCTCATGACCAGCCGGGCAGGAGGAGGCGCAGGTCGGCGGAGCCGTCGGTGAGGGCCTGGCCGGTCAGCAGGGGGTACAGGAACACGAAGGCGAGCACCGACCCGGCGGCCAGGGCCGGGGCGGCCCACCGGCGGACGCGGGGGAGGCGGTCCAGGGCCAACACGACGGCCAGGGCCAGTAGCGGGATGAGGGACACGGCGTAGTACGAGTACACCTCACGCCCGGTGAGCATCCAGGGCAGCCACTGCGAGGCGGCGAGGGCCAGCAGCGCGCCGGCGGCGTCATCGCCCCGCCGGACCGCGAGCACCGCCAGGACCCCGAGGGCGAGCAGCCCGGCGAACCAGGACACGGGGTTGGCCAAGGCGAGGAGACGGGCCTCGGTTGGCCCGTCGGCGGCGCGGCACACCCCGTCGTCCAGTGAGTCAGGCGCGGACGTCATCTCGGGCAGACACGGCTTGCTGAAGAGGTTCGCCGGGTGGGTTTGGCCGGCCCAGGCCCACGCCGGGGCGGCTTCGGGGTTGTCGGTGTCGAGGCCGGCGTGGAAGTCCACGAGGGTGCGTTGGTGGTCGACGAAGACCTCGAACCGCTCGAGGACACCGAGTTGGCAGGGCGACTCCGTGCCGCAGTGGGCCAGGCCGGCCCGGGTGCGTTCGGCTTGGGTGAACCACGGAGCGTAGGAGGCCACGTAGAGCCCGACGGGGACGAGGGCCAGGACGGCCAGCGCCGTCGTCGTCACTCGGCGGCGGGGCGCACCGGGAGCAGCCGCCCGCCGCTCGAGGCTGACCAACACGACCGCCGCCACCGGCCAGGTCCACACCGCGCCCCACTTCATCGCGGTGCCCAGGCCGAGTAGCACGGCCACCGCCCAGCGCCATCGGCGGAGGCGTTCGGGGTCGTCACGGTCGACCAGCGCGCCCAGCACGCACCACGCGGCGCCGGTCGTGGCCACCGCGACGAAGACGTCGAGGAGGGCGAGCCGACCGGTGACGAAGGCGATGCCGTCGAACGCGACGAGGAAGCCGGCGAGGAAGGCGAGTCCGCCGTGGTCGGTGACCTTCCGGGCGGCCAGCCAGGTGACGAGCACCAGAGCGACGCCGGCCAGGAGCGCCGCCGAGCGCCACCCGACCGGCGTGAAGCCGAGCACCCGGATGCCCGTGGCGATGAACCACTTGGCCAGCGGGGGATGGGCCGGCGAGGACTCGACGCCGTGCCGCAACAGGTCGGCGGCGTCCAGCGCGTAGTACACCTCGTCGAAGACCATCGCCCGGGGCCGGCCGAGGCGGGGCAGGCGGGTGAGCAGGACCAACCCGACCAGGGCGGCCGGCGCGGCGAGGGATCGGAGGCGGTCCCGACGAGGGGTGCTCACGGCTCGAGGCGGCGGCAGCGATCGACCAGCCGCGACGCCGGAGACACGGCGGACGGCTCACCAGGAGGGCCGAAGGCCCCCTCGGCCAGGGACGAATCCAACGTCTCGTACCAGGCCGCCGGGTCCGAGAGCAGGGTCAGGGGTGAGAGGGCGTCGTCCTTCTCCGGTTCGGCGCCGGACCCGTCGAGGAAACCGGCGTCGGCGAGGCTCCGGGCCGCCACCCGCTCCCGCAGGCTCGCGCAGGTCCGGCGTTCCTCGGTCGCCTGTTGCCGGTCCAGATCGGGCGCGCCGCAGGCAGCCAGCAGGGCGGTCGCCACCAGGGCCGGAGCCAAGGCGCGCCGGAGCCGGAGGACCGAGTAGACGCCGATCCGAGGACCCTAGCGATGGCCCCGGCCCGGTCGTCAGCGGCGGCCGAACCGCCCGGTCACGGCGCCTTCGGCCACGAGATCGCACGGGCTACGGTGCACTGGCGCCACCGGCACCCGGTCCGGCGAACCTCGCGACGAACCAGGAGAGGTACGAGATGAGCGATCAGGGAGCTGGGGGAGCCGGCTGGCAGCCGGATCCGCACGGACGGCACGAGTACCGCTACTGGGATGGCACCGCGTGGACCGACCAGGTCTCCGACGGCGGGGTCGTCTCCACCGATCCGCCGGGCGACGCACCGACCGAGGTGACCACCCCCGGCGCAGGCGGCGAGACCGTCGCCACGCCCGTCGTGGGTCCGCCCCTGGCCGGGACCCCGACCGGCCCGCCGGCCGCAGGTGGCCCGTACGTCACGCCCACCGAGTCGGACAAGAAGCTGCCGGTGGGCATCCTGGCGCTGGCCGGCCTGGCGGTGGTGGCGGTGGTCGCCGCGCTGGTGATCTTCCTCGGCGGCGGCGACGACGGCGGCAGCGACAACGTCGCCAGCACCGACGACCTCTCGGACCTGTCGGACCTGTCGGACCTGTCCGACCTCGTCCGATTTCTCCGACTTCTCCGACCTCTCGGACCTCTCGGACCTCTCGGACTTCTCGGACTTCTCGGATCTGTCGGACTTCACGGACCTGTTCACCGACTTCTCGGACTTCTCCGACGACTTCTCGGACTTCTCCGACGACTTCAGCTCGGACTTCTCCGACGACCCGGCGCTCGGGGACCCCGAGGACCCGTCGTCGTTCATCCCGGATTACGGCTCCGATGCCCAGTTCGACGACCTGGCCGACAGCTGCTTCGCGGGAGACCTCGCCGACTGCGACGAGCTCTACCGGGTCACCCCGATCGACGCGTCGACCAACTCCTATGAGGGTTACGGCGCCACCTGTGGCGGCCGGCTCTCCGAGGAGCGACCGGGTCAGTGCGAGTTCCTCAGCTGACCGCCCGCTGACCACCCCTGACCAGCGGTGAGCCCGGAGGCCGGTCCCGAGCCGGGCTGGTACACCGACCCGCACGGTCGCCCACGCGCACCGCTGGTGGGACGGCACCGCGTGGACCGACGGGGTGGCCGACGCCGACCGGGTGGCGACCGACCCGCCCGGTCCGGCCACAGCACCCTCGACCGCCGGTGGTGGGGGGCGACCCTCCGTCGGTGTCCTGGCCGTGGTCGCGGTGCTGGTCGTGGCCGTGGCCGGGCCGCTCGTCATCGCCCTCACGGTCGGCCGTGACGACGATGGGTCCACGCCGTCGGACGCCGTGGCCGACGAGGGCCAAGCGACTGACGATCCGCTGGAGGTCGAGGGAGCGATCGACGACGACCGGCCGGCCGAGGTCGCCGGGTTCGACCTCGACGCCGGCGAGGCGGTGCGGATCGTCGTGGTGAGCGACGGCTTCGACGCCACGGTGCAGCTGGCCGCCGAGCCCGATGCCTTCACCGACGGGTTCCGGTCCCTGGTCGCGCCGGGCGGCGCGGGCGACCAGGTGGAGGAGCGCCTGGCCCGGCAGGCCGCGGTCCTGGTGAGCAACGTCAGCGACGGGGTCGACGACGAGGAGATCGACGACGAGGACCTCGACGCCATGACCGACCTGCTCGGGGACCGGGTCGAAGGCTACGACGACGCCGGCTACGTGTTCCTCGGTACCGACCGGGTGGGGGCCGACGAGCCCGAAGGGCTCCAGTTCGTCGCCCCGGTCGAGGGGCGTTACGCCCTGGTGGTGAGTGGCTACGGCGGGGCCCAGGGCGAGTTCGACGCCACCGTCGAGGTCGTCGGTCAGGACGACACCGGTGTCGATGACGAGATCGACTACCTGGACTACCTGGCGCTCTACGCCGAGCACCTCGACGCCTTCTGTGACGAGGACTTCTACGGGGGGGATCCCGACGACGTGACCAACTACGGCCCGACGCTCTGTGACCCCGACACCCTCCAGGGGGTGTTGGCGGGGGAGTTCAACGGGGATTTCACCAACGACTTCGGTGGCGGGGAGGGCGGATGACCGCCCCGGATCCGGCGCCTTCGCCACCCACCGCGCCGAGGTCCACGACGGGTTGTCACTCGCCTACGTCCGCGAGGGCGTCGGCGGCTACCCGCTGCTGCTCCTCCACGGCTACCCGGAGACGAAGCGCATCTGGTGGCGCAACATCGCGCCCGCTGGCCGACGCCGGGCTTCGAGGTGATCGTGCCCGACCTGCGCGGCTACGGCGACTCGCGACCTCGCGCCCGACGGACCTCTACGACATCGTCGCCTACGCGCGCGACCTCCACGCGCTGGTCCACGACGTGCTCGGCCACGAGCGGTGCGGGGTCGTCGGCCGGCGACCTCGGCGGCGTGGTCGTCTACGACCTCGCGCTGCGGCTTCCCGGCTTCGTCGAGCGGCATGTGCTTGTTCAACACCGTGCCGCCGTTCCTGCGCGAGGAGTACGCAGGCCGCCGGCATCGAGCCGACGGCGTCCGCCGACGCGACGCCCGCCCGGAGACCGACTACTTCGTCCGCCAGGGCCGCGAGCCCGACGCGCTGGCCGCCGAGCTCGACACCGCCGAGCGCCGCCGCCGGTACGTCGCGCGACTTCTACGGGCACCGCCTCTGGGCCGCGCCGCGGCACGTTCGCCCGCGCCGACGTCGACTTCATGACCGAGCCGTTCGCCGACGCGCGACAAGCTGCGCGCGAGCTGGGCCGTGCTACGAGACCGCGATCGGCAACCGCCCGATGTCCGAGACGTGCCGCGCCTGTTCGAGACGCATCGCCGGTCCCGACGCTGGTGCTCTACGGCCCCGAGGACCACGTCGTTCCCGCGCGACTTCCTCGCCTGCTGCGAGGTGGCGTTCACCGAGCGCGTCGGCCCGTTCGTCGTGCCCGGCGCCGGGCACTTCCTGCAGTGGGAGCGGGCCGACGTGCTCAACGGGCTGGTGGCCGGCTGGTTCTCCCAGTTCCGGTGAGACAATGGGCGGGCACGATCGGGACGTTGCTCCTCCTGCTGGCGCCGACGGCGTGCGGGTCCGACGACGGCGGGTCGTCCGCCGCGCCGACCCCGATCCCGCCGCTGGCGCTGTCGGCCACGGCCACGAGGTCCAGCCTCTTCGACAGCCAACGCACGTTCCGCCTCGAGCTGACCAACGACGGTGACGACGCCGTGACCGTGACCTCGGTGCAACTGGCCTCGCCCCTGTTCGCCACGGTGCCCCCCAGCGCCCGGGACACCCAGTTGGCGCCCGGGCGTCGCCTGCTCCTACCGGTGCCCTACGGCGACTCGGTGTGCCCGGCCTCGGGCGAGTCCGAGCTGCCTCGTCGAGGTGGCCGGTGTCGAGTCGGCGTTGCCCCTGGCCCAGGATCCCGAGGGGGTCATGGAGGCCCTGCACGAGGTGGAGTGCCAGGAGGCCGCAGTCCGGGACAGCGGCGGACCTCGCGTTCGCCGATCTCGTCGCCGACCGGCCCGAGGTCGGTCGCGGGAGACCTGGTCGTCACGGCCCGGGGGGACACCGAGGTGACCGTCGACGGGATCCGCGGCAACATCGTCTTCGGGGTCCGGGTCGCGGCCGGCCCGGACCTGGCGACGGTGGCGGGCGCGGGCGACGACGCCCGGATACCGGTCGAGCTGGTCGTGGACCGCTGTGACGTCCACGCCCTGATCGAGAGCAAGCGCACGTTCAAGTTCCCGCTGGAGGTGCGTCTGGACGGCGGGCCGACGGCCCTGGTGGTGCTCGAGGCCCTGGGCCCGACCCGGGACGTCCTGCAGGGTCTGATCCAGGCCTGCATCGGCTGACGGTACGGTCGCGTCCGTACGACTCGAGGGGGATGTGATGGACCTGATCCTGCGCAACGGGACGGTGATCGACGGGACGGGGGCTCCCCGCCGGGACGCGGACGTCGGGGTGGCGGACGGGCAGATCGTCGCCGTCGGTGATGTCGCCGCCGCCGACGGGGCCGAGGAGGTCGATCTCGGCGGTCTCGTGCTGGCCCCCGGCTTCGTCGACATCCACACCCACTACGACGCCCAGATCCTGTGGGATCCGGACCTGACGCCGTCGTGCTGGCACGGGGTGACCAGCGTGGTGGTGGGCAACTGCGGGTTCGGGATCGCCCCGACCCGCCCCGAGCACCGGGAGACCATCGCCCGCACGTTGGAGAACGTCGAGGGCATGGCCTTCGACGCGCTGGTCGAGGGCATCGACTGGACCTTCGAGACCTTCCCCGAGTACCTGGCCGCCGTCGACGGGATGGCCAAGCGGCTCAACGTCGGGGCGTCCTCGCCGGCCACACGCCGACCCGCCTGTACGTGCTCGGCGAGGAGGCCTCGGACCGGGAGGCCACCGAGGCCGAGGTCGCCCAGATGGCGGCCATCATCAAGGGGGCGCTGGAGGCGGGGGCTGTGGGCTTCTCGACGTCCGGGGCCCCCACCCACTCGGGGGCCTACGGCAAGCCGGTGCCGAGCCGCCTGGCGGCCTATGCCGAGATCCAGGCCCTCGCCGCCACCATGGGGGAGGTCGGCCGGGGTGTGATGCAGGCCACCGTCGGGGCGAACCTGTTCATGGACCAGTTCGCCGAGATCTCCAAGGCGACCGGCCGACCGGTGTCGTGGACCGCGCTCCTGTCGGGCATGTGGGGCGAGGGGGGTGCGGCCTCGATCGTGGACGCCACCGCCGCCCGCGGGGGTGACGTCTGGCCCCAGGTGGCCTGCCGTCCGCTGGTGATGCAGGTCACGATGGCCGATCCCTTCCCGATGGCGACGATGGACTGCTTCCAGGAGGTCCTGGCCGTCCCCCACGACCGACGGGCCGACGTCTACCGGGACCCGGCCTGGCGGGAGCGACTCCACGCCGACCGCTCGATCTGGGGGGACCGGCTCACGAAGGCGACCATCCAGGAGACGAACACCCACCACGCCCTGGTGAACGGCCCGACGGTGGCCGAGCTGGCGGCCGAGCGGGGCGTCGACGCCTTCGACCTCATGATCGACCTGGCCCTCGAGGACGACCTGGCGACCCGCTACCGGATCGTCCTGGCCAACGACGACGAGGACGAGCTGGCGGTGCTCCTCCAGGACGAGCGCACCGTGCTCGGCCTGTCCGACGCCGGCGCCCACGCCAGCCAGCTCTGTGACGCCAACTTCTCCACCCACCTGCTCAGCGTGTGGGTCCGCGAGCGGGGGGTGCTCAGCCTGGAACAGGCCGTGTGGCGCCTCAGCGGCCAGGCCGCCGAGGTGTTCCGCCTCGAGGGCCGGGGGCGGATCGTGGAGGGCGGGGCCGCCGACCTCGTCGTGTTCGACCCCGACACCGTGGCCTCCGAGCCCCTGGAGCGGGTCTGGGACCTGCCTGCGGGCGCCGACCGCCTCATCGCCCACAGCCGGGGCATCGAGCACGTCTGGGTCAACGGCACCGCCATCCGCCGCGACGGCGAGGACCTCGACGCCCGTCCTGGCGGGCTGCTGCCGCGGGGCGCCCTGAACCCGAGGGCGGGCGCTACGGATTTGAGTAGCTGACTACTCACCCATCCGGGCAGCCCGGTGGGCGATGATGGGGCCATGAGCACCTCCATCCTGATCATCGTCGTGCTGTCCGTGGCGATCCCGCTGATCATCACCGTCGTGGTCCTGAAGAACGTCCGGAACGCCTTCGGCGGGTCCAAGGAGGATCAGGCCAAGGCCCAGAACCTCGTGGCCACTGGGTCCAAGGCCCGGGCCATGATCCTGCAGGTCCAGCCGACGGGGATGGTGGTCAACATGATCAACATCCAGTGCCTGGTCGACTTCCAGCTCACGCCCCTCTCCGGCGGAGCGCCGTTCAACGGCCAGAAGAAGATGATGATCAACCAGACCGCGATGCCGCGGGTGGGCGACGTCTGGCCCTGCTGGTACAACGCCGCCGACCCCACCGAGTTCGCGGTGGGCATGCCCGATGGGGCCTCCCCGGAGCAGATCCCGGTGTTCCGCGAGTTCGGCATCCCCCACCCGCTCGACCCCAGCACCGGCAGCCGCTGAGGCGCGGGAGGAGGGTGAACGGCGCGAAGGCCGGGCCTTCCTCCGGTTCGGCCGTTCTCAGCCGGTGGGGTTGGTGGCCGTCATGTCGCGCGGGATGATGGAGAACCCGGTCCAGTGCGGGTGCATGTGGTTCTCGTCCTCGTCCCGGGGCAGGTGGTTGAACGTGGCGCCGTACCAGACGACGAGGTCCTGGTTGTTCAGGCTCTCCCCGTTGGCGAAGGCGGCCAACTGGTTGTTCGGGGCCCCACCCTGGCACCCCGCTCCGCCGGGATTGTGGCTGGCGAAGCGCTCACAGGCCCGTGGCGCGTGACGTAGAAGTCGTTCTGCGTCCAACGCTCGTACGACGGCCCCCGGAAGATGCTGTCGGGCTCGGGGAGGATCTCGAAGGAGATCGGATGACCGTCGGCGTTGCGCACGACCGTGTCCCGGACACGCCAGCTGCGGAACCGATCAGGAGCGACGCGGCGAGCGGTCTCATTGGCGAAGAGCCGGCGGATCACCCGTCGCTGGGTGCCGTTCACGGCCGATGGCGCCTCGAGCTCCTCGACCCGGTCGTTGAGGCGGGACCCGGCCACGTCGAAGTCGAGGCGCCAGGTGTAGTTGTGGAGGTGCGCGATCGCGGTGCGGTTCCCGCCGATCGGCCAACCCGTCGAGGTCGAGGTCCCGGTGCTGATGGCCTGCAGCTGCCCGGTGGCGCCGACCTCCGGGCGGATCGTGCCGTCGTCGTCCAGGTTCCAGGCGACGATGTAGTTGTAGGCCCCGATGTGGCTGACGCTGAACAGGTTGAGCGAGGTGGCCTGGGCCTGTTGCCCGTAGTCCTTGTACGCGTACCCGCTCGGGCTCTCGGTCATGCACAACGCGTTGATGGCGCCGTCGGCCAGCCGCTCGCCGTTGGGGCAGTCCGCGGGCTGGAGGTTGTTCATGAAGTCGTCGGTGCCGAGGCCGAAGTCCGACAGGTCATGGAAGCGAGCCAGGTTGTCGTGGTACGGCACGTGGATCTGGGCCAGGTTGGCCTGTCCGAGGATCTCGACGGCACTGCCGCCGGGAGGGGTGTAGGTGACGTCGTGCAGGACGATGCCCTCGCGGTCGCGCCGTTCCCAGCACAGCTGCCAGCGAGCGCCGTTCTCCAGGGTCTCGTCGACCTGGTAGCCACCCGAGCAGTTGAAGTCGGTGGCGGCGTCGGCCGCGTTCAGCGCGATCGGGACGGCCGCGCCCAACAGGACCACGGCCAATCCGGTGGCCAGCGAGCGCAGGCGGCGCCGGTCGGGGAAGGTGATGCTCATGCGAAGTCCCCCGTCCGGGAGGCAACCCGTTCAGCGGAGAGGTCGATCACCGGAAAGATGCTGACCAGGAGGTCGTCGGGGGTCTGGATCATGAGCTGGGCGCAGCGATGGCGTCCGCAGTCGGCTGCCGCCCGGCTGACCGCCGGATTGCCGTCGGCACGGAAGATGAGGGCCTGGACCTCCAGCTGGGTGGCCGGGTCGGTGAGCTCCCGCCCCGTGGCCTGGCGGTAGGCGGTGGCGAGCGCACTCGCCGCGCCCGGGTCCGCCAGCGCCAGCTCGATGGCTCGATCGGCCTCCTCGGCCACGAGGGGCAGCTGGGTGTTGGCCAGGACCGTGCTCTGGTCCGCCTCACCAGTGGCGGTGTCGACCACGGTCAGCGTGAGCCGGTCGTCGTCATAGGAGTACACGTAGACGTCGGCTCGACGCCGCCCGTCGGCCTCGTCGGCCTTCGCCTCCACATGGCGCTCGACCAGCAGGACGACGTCGTCGTCGCCGAGGCCCGTCGTCTCGGCCGGGTTCGATCCCTGGGCCAGGCCGACGGCGGTGGCCTCCTCCTCCGTGGAGAGGGGATCGAACCCCTGGGGGCCTTCGTCGGTCTGCGCGTCGGCGATCGTGACGCCCAGACCGATCAGGCCGGCGACACCGAGGCCGGCGATCCAGGCGCGTCGTTTGAGGCGAGGCATGGGGCCGAGGGTACCGGCGTGGCCGTGGCTCGTCGCAGCGCGGGCTAGAACATCGAACCATGGGACTCGGGCTGGACGGCAAAGGCGCACTGGTGACCGGCGGCGGGAGCGGGATCGGCTTCGGCTGCGCCCGGCGTCTGGCCGCGGAGGGGGCTGTGGTCACGATCTGTGGGCGCAGCCAGGAGCGGCTCGAGGCCGCAGTGGCCGAGATCGACGGTGACGTCCGTGCGGTGACCTGCGACGTGACCGACGAGGACCAGGTGAAGGCAACGGTCGAGGCGGCGGCGGAGCCCACGGGCTCGCTCGACGTCGTGGTGGCCTCCGCCGGCGGCTCCTCGACGATCGGGCCCATCACCCAGGTCGACACCCAGGCGTTCCGGGACACGATGGACCTCAACGTGGTCGGGACCTTCCTGGCCCTCAAGCACGCGGCACCGGTGATGATCCGGGGCGGCGGGGGCTCGTTCATCGGCATCTCGTCCATAGCCGGGTCCACCACCCACCGGTGGTTCGGGGCCTACGGGCCGTCCAAGGCCGGCATCGAGGCGCTCATCCAGATGGGCGCCGACGAGCTGGGGGCCTCCAACATCCGGGTCAACGCCATCGCTCCGGGGCTGGTGGCCACCGAGCTGGTGGCGGCCATCACCGAGGGCGGCCCGGTCCTGGACGACTACCTGGACCAGATGCCCATCGCCCGGCCGGGCACCGTCGACGACATCGCCGACGCCGCCGCCTACCTCGCGGGCGACCAGTCGACCTGGGTGACCGGCCAGGTCCTGCACGTCGACGGCGGCCACTCGCTGCGCCGGGGTCCGCTGTTCACCGCCTTCCTCGAGCCGGTGTTCGGCGAGGACGGCCTGCGGGGGGTCATGCCGTGACCGCCGAGGCCCAGTACGACGAGTTCGGGATGTTCGCCGACAACGCCTCCGAGGTCGGCCTGCCCTTCGACGGGCCGCCGGTCGTGGAGCGGGTGTCGGTGCCCGTCGAGGGCGAGCGTCGGCTCAGCGCCCTGCGATGGGGGACCGGCCCGCCGGAGATCGTCCTCATCCACGGTGGCGCCCAGAACGCCCACACCTGGGACACCGTCGCCCTGGCGCTGGACCGCCCGCTGCTCTGCGTCGACCTCCCCGGCCACGGGCACTCGGACTGGCGGGATGACCACTCCTACTGGCCGCCCCACCTGGCCGACGACGTCGCCACCGTCGTCGGGGAGCTCGCCCCGTCGGCCGAGCTGGTGGTGGGCATGTCGCTGGGTGGCCTGACGGCGATCTGCCTGGCCGCGCAGCACCCGGAGCTGGTGCGCCGCCTCGCCATCGTGGACGTCACCCCCGGGGTCGACCACGCCAAGGCCGAGCCCATCGTGACCTTCGTGTCCGGCCCCGAGACCTTCGCCTCGTTCCAGGAGATCCTCGACCGCACCGTCGAGTTCAACCCGACCCGGTCGGTCTCGTCGCTGCGGCGGGGGATCCTGCACAACGCCAAGGAGAACCCCGACGGCTCCTGGACCTGGCGCTGGGACCCGATGCGGGAGTGGAACTTCCCCGAGGGCGAGATGCCGGACTTCGACAGCCTCTGGCAGAAGGTCGACCAGATCACCGCCCCCATCCTCTTCCTGCGGGGCGGCGCCGCAGGCAGCGTCGTCGGCGACGACGACCAAGCCGAGCTGCTCCGCCGCCAGCCGACCGCTGAGGTCGTCGTCGTCGCCGACGCCGGCCACTCCATCCAAGGCGACCAACCCCTCGAGCTGGCCCGCCTCCTGGCCGAGTTCACGCAGACCTGATGGCGACCTCGAAGTCCGCGTCGCGCACCTACGCGGCCGACTACGCCGCGGTGTTCGACGCGGTGTGCCGGGCGGCGCCCGAAGCCGGGCTCAAGCCGGCGACCGCAGACCCCGCCACGGGCGTCATCACGCTGTCGTCGTCGGTGTCGTTGGCGTCGTGGGGCGAGAACATCACCATCCAGGTCGGCCAGGTCCAGCCCGGCACGATCCAGGTGACCATCCGGTCCGGCCTGAAGTTCGGCCTCGTCGACTGGGGCCGCAACGACAAGAACCTGGCCGCCCTGTTCGCTCGGATCGACGCGGCCGTGGCCGCATCCACCCCGCCCCCCACGCCGAACGTGGCCGCCCCCGCCGCGGCCTGGCACCCGGACCCCACCGGCCGCCACGAGCACCGCTACTGGGACGGCCAGACCTGGACCGACCAGGTCAGCGACGCCGGCCAGGTCACCACCGACCCCCTCTGAGAACGGGGGGTCAGGGTGGGGGGTAGGTGCCGCGGCCTGATTTGGGAGTGGGGCCAGTTGGCCGGTTCCTGCGCCAGCGGATTCGAACCCTGCTTCTCGCCGTAGACGAGTTGGTGGTCTCTCGCCCGGAAGTACCACTGGCCGTCGACCCGCTCGTAGCGGTCCTGGTAGACGATGCTCTGGCGGATCCAGCCGTGGTCGGGGTCCTCGACCTCGGCGGTGCAGTAGACGACGCCGGTGGCGTGGTCGTCGTCCACCCGGTCCACGACGTGGGTCGTCACCGAGAGGACGGTGACGCCGAGGCGGTTGATGGCGGGCCGGAGCTGGGCCCGCACCGCCGCCTGGATGCCGGGCACGAACAGCGCGGCCAGCGCGTCGTGGTCCTTGCGGTCGAGGGCCACCGCGTAGCGGTGGGCCAGCTCAGCGGGGTCCGCGGCCATGGATCGACTCGGTGATGGCGCCGGTGGCCTTCATCAGCCGTTCGGCGACATCGGGCACCTGCTCGGCGGTGAGGGCGTCCCGGAACCCCAGGATGAACACGCCGAGGGCCACGTCACCCTCGGCGTCGAACACCGGGGCGCCGATGGTGGTGACCCGGTACTCCTCGGCCCGACCCATCTCGATGAGCTGGTACTCGTCGCCGTCGATGTCGCCCGCCAAGGCTTCGGCCAGGGACCGGCTGCCGTCGGCGTCGAGGCCGGCCGAGTAGCCCCGCTCCCGTACGGCGCCCAGGGCCAGTCGGTACCGGTCCAGCTCGGCCTCGGTGACGTCGGGGCCCACCCGTCGCAGCCATTCGTCGATGGCCTCCGGCGAGGACCAGGCCATGAAGACCGTTCCCATGGGCGGGACCAGCGGGAACCGATAGCCGACGGCCACCGTCAGCCCGATGGGGCGCACCGGCCCGGCCCGGTCGACGATGACCATCTCGTCGCCGATGGGGGCGCTGGCCACGCACTCGGTGCCCAGGTCCTCACTCAGCCGGCGCAGCTCGTCCCGGGCGAACTCCACGACCGGGTACTGGGCCCGGGCCGCCTCGCCCACCGCGATCAGCCGCGGCCCCAAGCGGTAGTCCTTCCGCACCGGATGGCGCAGCAGGTAGCCCCGGTCGGTGAGGGCGTTGAGGACGGCGTGGGCCGTGGCCTTGTTGATGTCGAGGCGCCGGGCCAACTCGGAGAGCGAGAAGGCGTCTCGCGGGTTGTCGGCCAGGAAGTCGAGGATCTCGACGGCTCGGTCGACGGCCGGAGCGGGGCGGGCCATGTCAGCCGGTGAGGGCGCCGGCGACGACGGGTCCGATCGCCGCGGCCATGGCGGCGTGCCCCTCGTCGCCGGGGTGGATCCCGTCGGCCAGGAGGTCGATCGGCACGATCGGGAAGCCCTCGACCAGGGTCAGGTTCGGGTCACCGGCGAGACGATCGATGACCACCGCCTCGAAGGTCGCCCGCAGGTGGGTGAGGGTCGCTCCCAGGCGGTTCGGCGTGGCCTCGGCGTCGGGCCGGGTGATGGGGCTGATGGCGATGATCGGCGTGTCGGGATGGCCCTGGCGCACGATGTCGAGGAAGGCCTGCAGGCCGGCGGCGAAGAGGTCTGCGCTGTGGGGGGTACGGGTCCAGCAGTTGGTGCCGTGGGCGATGGAGATGACATCGGCCTCGAGCTCGGCCAGTTCCTCAGCCGACGGGATCTCGCCTCGGGCCGAGCCGGCGTAGCCGAGGTTGACCAGGTCCAGTCCGTGCTTGCGGGCCGCGACCGCAGGCCACGACAGGTCGGCGTCGGTCACCGTCCAGCCCTCGGCGATGGAGTCGCCGTAACAGAGCCAGCGGGGCTGCGGGGCGGCGGGGGTGATCGAGCCGCCGACGCCGGTGACCTCCAGCAGGGTCGGGCCCATGCGCTCGGGCAGGTAGACGGTGGCCGTCCCGGGACCGTCCCCGAGGGGCAGGCGGACCGTGTGCTCGCCCTCCTCGGCCTCGACGGTGGCCACCCGCGTCCCGTCCCGCCACACCACGAACCGGTGGACCTCGCCGCCGCCCAGATAGCCGAAGCTGGCGTGGGCACACGAGTAGCGCAGGTCGATCTCCGCCGCGTCGCCGTCGATCTCGAGCCGCACGCCGGCCGGGATGGACGCCATGCCCCAGGTGTCCATGGGCAGGCGCCCCATCGCCCCCTCGGGCTTGGCCCGCGGGTAGGGGACACCGGGGGCCTCGGGCCAGACGCAGCCCCGTAGGAAGGGCTCGACCTGCTCGGACCGGCGGGCCCGCTCGGTCTCGGCCGGTCGATCCGGTGCTTCTGGCTTCTCGGTCACTGGTCCCCCCGGAAAGCAGCGAGGCGGGGCCGCTTGGGCCCCGCCTCGTCCGCACTGCGCATGGCCGTGGTTACTTGTTCGCCGCCGCAGCCATCCGCTCGAACTCCTTGGCGGGGGAGTCGGCGGGCGGCTCGTACTTCTCGATCTCCGGCAGCACTTCCTTGCCGATGATCTCGATGGTCTTCATGATCGACTCGTGCGGCAGGTAGCCGAACTGGACGTAGCAGATGAGCTCGTCCACGCCGAGGTCGGCGTAGTGCTTCATCTTCTCGAAGACCTTGTCGGCGTCACCGCACACGATCATGTCGGCGTCGTTGAAGGTGTCGATCGGGATGTTTCCCTCGGCCAGCGGCTTGAGCAGCGGGAAGATCCGGTCCACCTCTTCCTGGGGGGTGTTGGGGAACTCCCAGTCGATCGTGAACTGCGCCAGGTGCTGGTACCACCAGGAGATCGACTCGTAGAGGCCGTTGGCCCGGAGCTGGGCCTCGTCCTCGGCGCAGTGGACCAGCGTGTAGGCCGCCACCTTGTTGGTCTGCACGTCGGTGAGGGGCTTGGCGTTGACCTGGGCCGCCCGGTACATCTCGATCGCCTTGGCCATCATCTCGATGGGCTGCATGATCGTGAAGGACAGCAGGCCGAGGCCGTTCTCACCGGCGGTGGTGGCCGAGGACTGCGACGTGGCGGCCATCCAGGCCGGCGGGTGCGGGTCCTGGTACGGCTTGGGCGTCACCATCCGCTTGGGGAACGAGAAGCGCTCGGACTCGTACTCGAAGTACTCCTCCCGCCACATGCCACAGATGATCTCGATGGCCTCGCGCCAGTCCTCGCGGGTGTGCTCCATGTCGACGCCGAACGCCGTCTGCTCCATGGGGGTGGAGCGGCCGGTGCCCCACTGGACCCGGCCCTTGGACAGGACGTCCACGGTGGCGACCTTCTCGGCCACGCGCGCGGGGTGGATGAAGCCGAAGGGCGTGAGGGTCACGCCGAAGCCCATGCCGATCTGCTCGGTGCGCTGGGAGAGAGCGCCGAGCACGACCTCGGAGGACGGGCAGTGGGAGCGGCCCTCGCGGAAGTGGTGCTCGACGACCCAGACGGTGTTGAAGCCCATCTGGTCGGCCAGGGTGATCTGGTCCATGGCCTCGTAGTAGGCCTTCTGCTCGCGCTCCCGCTGGGCATAGGGGTGGGGCTTGTCGCCCCACGGGGCAGGGACGTCGATCTCGTACAGCAGGTCGAGCTTCACGGGGCCTCCAGGCTCGCAGTCGTTAGCGTGTGCAAACGGTCGATCGCAGTTGCTAACCCGAGGGTAGGCAGGGACCAGGCGCGGGTGCAAGCGGCGGACGGCGGCGTCGCGGCCCGCATACTGGTTCGATGCGCCTCCGCACTGCTGTCGCCACTCTGGTCGTGTTGGCCGTGGCCACCGCAGGCTGGTCCGCCACGGCGCCCAGCGCTTCGGGTGCCGCCACCACCGAGGTCGCGGCGGGGTCGGGTTGCGGGATCGCCCGGGGTGCGGGGACTCGGGCCCAGACCGTCCGGGCCACGGGCATGACCCGGACCTACCACCTGACGGTGCCGCCCGGCTACACGGGCCAGACCCGCGTCCCGCTGGTCATCGACATGCACGGGGCCGGCTCCAACGCCGGTCAGCAGGCGCTGCTGAGCCGGGCCCGGGAGGCGGCCCGTCAGCGGGGCTGGATCGTGGCCACCCCCGATGCCGGTCGCACGCTCTGGTACCTGCAGGCCCTCGGCGGCGCCGACGTCACCTTCATCCGCAACGTGGTGGCCGACGTGTCCCGCCGCCTGTGCATCAACCGCAGCCGGCAGTTCGCCATGGGCATGTCCAACGGCGCCGCGATGGCGGCGGCGCTGACCTGCGCCGCACCGGACATGTTCGCCGCCGCCGCCTCGGTCGGCGGGTTCAACATCGCCGGGCCCTGCCTCGAGCGCCCTCGGCCGATCCTGGCCATCCACGGGACGGCGGATCCGGTCGTGCCGTACCAGGGTGGGCGACTCAGCGGGGCGGCGAGCGGGATCAACCTGACCGTGCCGTCGGTGCCCGAACGACTGCGGGAGTGGTCGATCCGCAACCAGTGCACGTCGGGGCCGACGACGGTCCAGGTCGTGCCCACGGTCCACCGCATCGCGTACGGCGGCTGTGCCGCCCCGACCGAGCTGCTCCGGGTGCGGGGCGGCGGTCACACGTGGCCGGGTGGGCCGGTGCTGTCGCCGGACCGGTTCGGGTTCACCAGCCAGGCCATCGACGCCACCGAGGAGATCTTCGACTTCTTCGCGGACACCTTCGCTCCGACCTGATCCCGCTGCCATAACGTCCCCGGCATGACACGGCTGGACGGAAGGGTGGCGTTGGTGACGGGGGCGGCGTCGGGGATCGGGGCGGCGTGTGTCGAGCGCTTCGTCGACGAAGGGGCCACCGTGGTCGGGGTCGACCTGGGGCCAGCGCCGGACGGTTCGGCCGCCGCGGCGTGGCACGAGGTCGACGTGCGGGACGAGGCCGGGCTCGTGGCCGCGGTCGACGCCACCGTCGAGGCCCACGGGCGCCTCGACGCCGTGGTGACCGCGGCCGGGGTCGCCGGCGGCGGGCCGGTGCACCTGGTCGACGAGGACGGAGTGGGACCGGGTGCAGGACATCAACCTGAAGGGCACCTTCCTGAGTTGCAAGGCGGCCCTGGGTCCGATGCTCGAGGCCGGCTCCGGCGCCATCATCACCGTGGCGTCCGTCGAGGGCCTCGAGGGCACCGAAGGGGGCAGCACCTACAACGCCGCCAAGGGCGGGGTCGTCCTGCTGACCAAGAACCTCGCCCTCGACTACGGCCGACGGGGCATACGGGCCAACTGCATCTGTCCCGGCTTCATCGACACCCCGCTCTTCCAGTCCGTCTTCGCTGACGAGCACATGGCGCCCTACCGGGAGCGCATCCGGGAGCAGCACGAGCTGGGGCGCTTCGGCCGCCCCGACGAGATCGCCGCCGTGGCTGCCTTCTTCGCCTCCGACGACGCCTCCTTCGTGACCGGTCAGGCCCTCGCCGTCGACGGCGGCTTCACCGCCGGGCACTCGGTCGGCATCAAGGCGTTGATGGGCCTGGACTGATGCCGGCGGCGGGGGACGCCCTCGGGCCCTACACGCTGGTCCGCTCGCTGGGCATCGGCGGGATGGGCGAGGTGTGGGTCGCCACGGCAGTCGATGGGGCCGAGGTGGCGGTGAAGGTCCTGGCCGAGGGCGCGCTGGGTGACGCCACGGCCCGAGCCCGCTTCGCCCGGGAGGTCGCCGCGGCCCAGCGGGTCCAGGACCCCCGGGTGCAGGCCGTCCTCGCCGCCGGCGCCGAGGCCCCACGGCCGTGGCTGGCGACCGAACTGGTCAGTGGGCCGACCCTGGCGCAGCGGGTCGCCGCGGACGGTCCACTGCCGGGCCCCGACCTGCACGCCTTGGCCACGGGCCTCGCCGACGCCCTGGTCGCGGTCCACGCCGCCGGCGTCCTGCATCGGGACGTGAGCCCAGCCAACGTCGTGCTCGGCGCCGGCGGTCCCGTGCTGGTGGACTTCGGCATCGCCCGGTTCGCCGAGGCCACGACGCTGACGATGACCGGGACGGTGATGGGCACGGCGGGCTGGCTGGCGCCCGAACTGCTGCGGGACGACGAGGTGACCGCCGCCGCCGACATCTGGTCGGTGGGAGCCGTCCTGGCCTACGCGGCCACGGGCCGACCGCCGGCGGACGGCAGTCGCGCCGAGGTCGTGCTGCGCAAGGTTCTCGACGGCGACCTCGACCTGCGGGGACTACCGCCCTGGCTGGAGAGCAGCGTCCGGCGCTGCCTGGACCCGGATCCCGCCCGGCGGCCGACCGCAATCGAGCTCCGGGCCGAGTTGGCGCCCGGCGGCACGGCGACGGCCGCGACCACCCCGCTGATCGCCACCGCGGCAGCCCCGGTCGAGATCCCACCGACGGCGGTGGCGCCGACGACGGTGCCGGTGGCCGATGCCGAGCGCCCGACGCCGACCTGGGTGCCACTGGCCGCACGGGCCGGGGTGTTGGTCGCGGGGGTCGTCTTCGGGCTCTTCGTCCCGCCGCTGGTGGTCGTCATCCTCATCGCCCTCGCCGTCCTCGGCGCCATCGGCCTCAAGCTCTGGGTCGAGGAGCGGGCCACGGCGAAGCGCCTACCGGTCGGGCCGGCCACGGTGATGGGTGCTGCGGCCTTGGCGGCGATCGCCGCACTGGCCCAGGTCATCGGCCTGCTCTTCGCGGTCATCGCCCTGACCGGCCTCGTGGTGCTGTTCTTCGCCCTCGGTGGCGACCTCGGCTAGCCGCGAGTTGAGCGGCTCGCCGTTCCTGGGCGAGACTGTCACTAGAACCGGTTCTACTTTCTCGGGGGACACGGATGTACGTCGGCTATGACCAAGAACAGCAGGCCCTGCGCCAGGAGCTGCGGGACTACTACGCCCAGCTCCTGACGCCGGAGGTGCAGGAGTCCCTCGTCGGCTCCAACGGCGTCGGCCCGGCGATGCGCAAGGTCGTCAAGCAGATGGGCGACCGACGGCTGGCTCGGCATCGGCTGGCCCACGGAGTACGGCGGCCAGGGCACGACCCGCTCGAGCAGTTCATCTTCTTCGACGAGTCGATGCGGGCCGGCGCTCCGGTGCCGATGCTCACCATCAACACGGTCGGCCCGACGATCATGCCGCTACGGCACCGAGGAGCAGAAGGAGCTTCTTCCTCCCCAAGATCCTGAGGGGCGAGATCCACTTCTGCATCGGCTACACCGAGCCCGGCGCCGGCACCGACCTGGCCGCGCTCAAGACCAAGGCCGTCCGCGACGGCGACGAGTACGTCATCAACGGCCAGAAGATCTTCACCAGCCTCGCCAGCGACGCCGACTACTTCTGGCTGGCCGTGCGCACCAACCCCGAGGCGTCCAAGCACAAGGGCATCTCGATGATCATCGTGCCGATGGACACGCCCGGCATCACGCGTCCAGCCGATGGACCTGATGAGCGAGCACGACATCAACCAGGTCTTCTACGAGGACGTGCGGGTGCCCGCGCGCGAACCTCGTCGGCGGCGAGAACAACGGCTGGCGCCTCATCACCAACCAGCTCAACCACGAGCGGGTCACCCTCTGCTCGTCGGGGATGCTCGAGCAGACGCTACGACGAGACCCTGCGCTGGGCCCAGGAGACCAAGCTGCCCGACGGCCGCCGGGTCATCGACCAGGAGTGGGTGCAGCTCAACCTGGCCCGGGTCCACGCCGGGCTCGAGTTCCTGCGCCTCATCAACTGGAAGGTGGCCTGGGGCGCCGACCGCAGGGCCATCCCCTCGACCCGGCCGCCGCCTCGACCATCAAGGTGTTCGGCACCGAGTTCTACCTCGAGGCCTTCCGCCTGCTGCATGGAGATCGTCGGCCCGGCGTCCTACCTGCGCGCCGGCTCGCCCGACGCCGCTCCTGCACTCGCGCCTCGAGCGCAACTACCGCAGCCTCATCATCCTCACCTTCGGCGGCGGCATCAACGAGGTGCAGCGCGACCTGATCGCCATGTTCGGCCTCGGCCTGCCCCGGGCCGACCGCTGAGTCAGCTACCGAAACCCGGAGGACAGACACACTCATGGACTTCTCGTTCACCGAAGAGCAGCAGGCCGTCTCGGACCTGGCCGCCCAGATCCTCGGCGACCAGTCGACCAACGAGCGCCCTGAAGGCCCACGAGGTCGACGGCGGGAGCCGTACTCGACCGCGGCTCTGGGTCGGCGCTGGCCGAGGCCGGCCTGCTCGGCATCGCCCTGCCCGAGGCCGTCGGCGGCAGCGGCCTCGGCTTCCTCGAGGCCTGCCTCGTCCTCGAGCAGGTCGGCCGCACCGTCGCGCCGGTCCCGTACTTCGCCGATCGTGCTCGGCGGCGCTGCCGATCGCCGAGTTCGGCACCGACGAGCAGCAGGCAGGCCCTCCTGCCCGGCGTGGCCGACGGCAGCCGGTGCTGACCGCCGCGCTCGCCGAGACCGGCACCGGCCCGCTGGCACCGACGACCATCGGCGCGACGGCGACGGCTGGACGCTCGACCGGCGTCGAAGCTGCTGCGTGCCCGCCGGGCCCAGCGCCGACCCACGCCGTGGTCCCGGCCCGGTCCGGCGACGGCACGTCGGCCTGTTCCTGGTCGACCTGTCGCGCCGCCGGCGTCACCCTGGAGGCGCCAGGACACGCACCATCGGGCCTGCCCGAGCCGCCCGCCTCGACCTCGACGGGCGCCGCCGGCGACGCCGTGCTCGGCGCGTCGCCGGCGGCGCCGCCGTCCTGGCCTGGATCGTCGAGCGGGCCACCGCCGCGCTCTGCGCGATCGGCCATCGGCGTCTGCGAGGAGGCGCTGCGCATCACCGCCGAGTACACCAAGACCCGCGAGCAGTTCGACCGGCCCATCGCCACCTTCCAGGCCGTCGGCCAGCGGGCCGCCGACGCCTACATCGACACCGAGGCCATCCGCCTCACCGCCTGGCAGGCCGCCTGGCGCCTGAGCGAGGGCCTGCCCGTCGACCGAGCGAGGTCGCCATCGCCAAGTTCTGGGCCGCCGAGGGCGGCCAGCGCGTCGTGCACGCCGCCCAGCACCTGCACGGCGGCATCGGCGTCGACCGCGACTACCCGCTGCACCGCTACTTCCTCTGGGCCAAGGAGCTCGAGCTCACCCTCGGCGGCGCCACCCACTCCCTTCTGGGCCTGGGCCAGATCCTCGCCGACGAACCCGTCTAGCTCGGCGCGGGAACCGCGACCGAAGGCAACCACGGGGGCCTTGTCCTCCGGCTGGTCGTCGTCGGCGCCGTTCGGCCCGTTTCGCCACCCTCCGTGGCCAACGGCGACAGAATCGGCCAGTTCTCAGCCGTGTTCCCGTTCCGGCACCGGATTTACGCTCTCTGACCCGCTGATCCGGTGCCAGAAGCGGGAGCCGGCCACAGCCAGTGAGACCCGGGCTCGATCCGCCCCCGACGACGCCGGCGCACGATCAGTCGTTCAGGCGTTCCTGCAAGACGACGGTGACCTCGTCGCCGGCGTCTTTGCCGATGGCCTTCCGGACGTCGGCCTTCATCGGGAGCATGTGGGTGCCGTCGCCCAGAGCCATGAACGAGCTCTGGAACGGCTGGCCGTCGACGGTGCCCCGGACCTTCACGAGGCCCTTGGTCCCGAAGTAGTCGACCGACTCCGGCCAGAGCACACACGTCCACCCGCCCTTGCCCTCCCGCTTGTGCAGGGTGGCGGTGAACTGCTTGTCGAGCGCGCTCATGGGGTCCTCCTGAGTCAGTCACCGATTGGACCGGCCACCCGTCACCGAATCATCGCTCGTCGGGCGACGATGAGTTGTCCGCTCCGGAGAGGTCGTACCAAGCATGAACGACGCACCGCTGATCGTCGCCCTCCCGACCGCTGACCGCCAGGTCGCCTACGCCTTCTACAAGGACGGGCTCGGGTTCGAGCCGACCGGGGACCTGGCCGACGACGGCGTACCCGAACCGCTGCAGTTCGTGTTGAACGACGGCGCCCGGCTGATGTTCATCCCGACCGGCGGCTTCGGCTGGGTCACCGGCGATCACGAGACGGCGGCGCCCGGCACCAGCGAGGTCCTCCTCAGCCGCAGCGCGGCGAACTCGGCCGAGGTCGACGCCACCATCGAGAGGGCCCGAGCCGCCGGCGCCCGCATCGTCACCGAGTCCCAGCAGCAGCCCTGGGGCTACACCGGCACCTTCGCCGACCCCGACGGCCACCTGTGGGAGGTCACCGCGCCCTGACCCTTCCGTTCTGGGCCCTCCACCCTGTTGTCAGGAACAGAGGAGAGGGCCCAGAACGGGGAGTACCTCGGTGCCGAGGCCCGTGATCTGGGCTCGGGCCATCGCCGGGGTGACGCCGGGGACGTGGACGCGGAGGTTGAGGCAGGTGGCGCCGGCATCGGCGACGGCCTGGGCTAGATCGTCGGCCAACTCGGTTGGGTCGTCGCGGCAGAGGAAGCCGTTGTCCCGCCAGTGCTGCTGGGCAGCCGCTGACGAATAGGTCCGGTAGACGTCGGCCTGGCGGTCGAAGGCCCCCCGGGGTGGATCGCCGAGCCAGACCCGGCGGATCAGCACCTTGGGGCGGGTGCCTCCAGCCTCGTCGTAGGCGTCGGACAGCAGACGGAGGCGCTCGACCGGGGACGCCCCGTCGTAGACGATCCCGGCGCCGACTGCTGCGGCACGGCGCACGGCCGGTGGGCTGAGGGCGGTCGAGATCACGGTGATCGGTTCATCCGCACAGGTCTGCAGGGCCAGGTCGCCCGCCAGCGACCCGAGGTCCTCGCCCCGCAGCATCGCGGCGAGGCGGGGGAGCGCCGCCCGGAAGCGGGGCATCATCTCGTCGAACGGGACGTCCATGGCCTGGAAGTCCAGGGGCAGGGCACCAGGCGCCACGCCGACGGCGACCCGGTCGGGGAAGCGGGCGGCGAGCCAGGCCACCTCCTCGGCGACGAGGGCCACCGGCCGCAGCGGCAGCAGCAGGGGACAGGCGGCGGCCCAGCCGGTCGGCATGGCATCCAGGAGCCAACCCGCCAGTTGCAGGGGGTTCGGGGAGTAGCCGGCGAACCCGCCGTGGTGCTCGCTGGTCATCACCCCGGCGAAGCCGGAGTCGGCCGCCAGGCGGGCCTGCGCCCGCATCTCCTCGACGATGGCGGCGGCCGAGCCCAGCTCGTTGTGCGGATACAGCCGCATCGACACCGAACCCCGTTCCGGAACGCCCACGGCCAGATGGTGACAGGCCCCACCGGCGGGTGCGGTCAGAGGCTGGTGGTGGCGTCCCACCAGTCGAGGACGCGCAACGCGCGCAGGGTGGCCCAGCGACTGGGGCCGGGCTCCTCCAGCCGGAACCACTGGCGACCGGGGTACGGGCGGGGCATGGGCCACCGACCGTCGGCGCGACGGGCCGCACGGACCACGTCGACGGCGTCGGCCAAGCGGTCGTCCGCGGGCACGCCGGCGGCCCGGAAGTGCTCGAGGCCGCGTAGGACGTCGAAGTGCCACTGGGGCGGGAACGGGAACCGGGTGAACACCGGGGTCGGCCACCTCACCCGTGCGGTGGGAGCGGTACAGCGCGTGGTCGAGGAAGAACCAGCGGCCGTCGGCCAGCGCGTCCCGGACATCCACGTCGCCCCCGGCCTGCTGGTAGACGAGCAGGGCGTCGAGGGCGGTGATGCTCGTGTGGAACGAACCGTGCCGGGACCCGGACCGGATGGTCTCGCAGTTCCACCCGCCGTCGTCCAGCTGCTGGTCGAGGAGCCACTCGACGGTCGGGTCGACCCGCTCGTCATCCAGGCCGAACGAAGCGGCCAGCAGGATCAGCATGCCGGTGATGCAGGTCTCGGGCTCCCGGATCGTCTTGGCGAGGTTCAGCCCACCGTCGTACCAGCGGGCGCCGTCCCACAGGCGGCGACAGCCGGCAAGGGCCTGCGGGTGGCCCGGGGCCAGGCCGAGCCAGTGGAGGAGCAGGAGCGTGTAGGTCGTCGAGGTCCACTTCGGGCTGTACAGGGCGCCGGCCCAACGGCCGTCGGCATCCTGTCGGGCGAGCAGATCGGCTCCCCAGCCCTCGACCGCCAGCTGCGTGCGGGCCGCGGTGACCTCGTGGTCCGACGCTTCGCTCAGATCCCGGAGGGTCTGCCATCGGATCGCCGGGTCGCCCTCGAGCAACCAGGCCACGATCGCCTCCCGGCTCATGGGAGAGGTCATCCCTGGGACTCCGCCCGCTCCTTGACGCCGCGGAGCATGGCGCGGGACATGACGAAGTCGGCGGGGACGACGACCAGCCAGCCGCCGAGGGTGAACCACCAGGGTGCGGTCGTCCAGCGCGACCGGAAGTGGAAGCGGGTCCGGCGGCCGTCGTCGAGGGGGTGCAGCACGAAGGCCCAGGACCAGTCCAGTTCGGCCCGCTCTCGCCAGCTCAGGGGCAGGTGGCTGTTGGAGTGGAGGACCAACGCCCGCTCCGGCTCGAGTTGCTCGACGATCATCCCGCACTCGGTCTCGGGTGGCCCGTCGGGGATGAAGTCCCCGATGCTGAGGCCCTGCAGGTCGGGGATGATGTCATCGGCGCTGGGCCCGTTGGCCGGGAACAGGAGCCGGTCGACCCACCGGGCGGTGTACCAGCCACCCCGCCCCCAGCCCATCTGCAGCAGCCAGGGCCACACCGCCGATGGCGGGGCGTCGACGGTGACGGCATGGTCCGTCACGACCTGGGGGCGGCCGACGATCCGGTCGCCGGGCAGCATGAGGTCCCGCTCCCGGGCCGTCGAGCCGTAGGTCCGGCCGAGGTGGATCAGGACCGCCTCGCCGACCACGGCCGCGCCCGCCGCGAGCAGCATTCGACTCCGCACGCCGTCATCGTCGACGACGCCGCCCGAGGGGCCCAGGGTCCAACGTCCCGAGAGTATGCCTTGACAGACATATAACCAGTACGGCATGTTCTTCGCGTGCCCACCACCCTCGAGGTCATCGCCGAGCCCCGGCGCCGCCAGATCCTCGACCTCCTCCACGACGAGGAGCGGCTCGTGGCTGACCTGGCCGACCGGTTGGGCCTGGCCCAGCCGAACGTGTCCAAGCACCTCCGGGTGCTCAGGGATGCGGGCCTGGTCACGGTGCGGCCCGACGGGGCCCGCCGGTGGTACCGGGTCCGGCCCCAGCCCCTCGCGGAGCTGGACGCCTGGTTGGCGCCCTACCGCCGCCTGTGGACCACGGCGCTCGACGACCTCGATGCCCACCTCGACGACATGGAGGACTGATGACCGACCCCGCGATGGCGACGCTGCTGGAGGCTGACGGCAGGGTGGCGCTGCGCTTCGTCCGCCGGTTCGCGCACCCGCCCGAGAAGGTGTGGCGGGCGATCACCGAGTCCGAGCACCTTCAGCACTGGCTGCCGTGCGACATCGTGGGGGAGCGGGCCGAAGGGGCTGGCGTCGAGCTCCCGTTCTGGCCGGCCCACGTCGAGGCCTACGGGCTCGACATGACGCCGAGCCTCAGCGGTGAGATCCGGGTCTGGCAGCCGCCTGGGTGGTGTCTTGGGCCGAATTCGACCTCTGCCCCGGTTCCCCTCGTACTGGCGCCCGATTGTGGTCCCCTGGCACCACAATCGGGCGCCAGAACGGGACGTGGTCACCCAGTGTGGGAATCGGCGTCGGTTGTGCCGCCGACGACCGGCGACCCGTCCCCACGTCCCCGTTGTTGCCTCGTTCTGCCCGGCGGGCGGACTAGAGGGGCCGGATGTCCATGGCGAACACGGTCGCCAGGTCGTCGACCAGGTCGGCGGGGACCTCGATGCGGGCCTCGCCGTGGGGGTCACTGTTGAGCAGCTCGTCCAGGACCGCGCAGCGGGTGGTGAAGGCCAGCTCGGTCCCCGACGCCAGGTCCACGATCCGCTCGATGCGCCTGATGGGGACACCCCGCACGGTCACGGCGTCGTAGGGCCGCTGGACGCACATGAGGAAGACCCGGTCGTCGCGACGGGTCGACGGGCCGTACCACTGCCAGGGCTCGAGGCCCGGCTCGACGTCGTGGATGGCCGCGCCGTGCCGGTCCATCCAGCCGGCGACGGCGGCCAGGCGGGACGCCTCGGTCGGATCGAGAGAGCCGTCGCCTCGAGGTCCGATGTTGAGCAGCAGGTTCCCGCCCTTGCCCACGGTCTCGCACAGGGCGTGGACCAGGTCCCGCTCGGTCTTCCAGTCCTCGTCCTCAGGGACGTAGCCCCAGCTCTCGTTCATGGTGAGACAGGTCTCCCACCGGCCCTCGGGCGCGGTGGCGGGGACGAACTGCTCCGGGGTCGTGTAGTCGCCGACCGATGGCAGCCGCTCGTTGAGCAGGATGTCCGGCTGCAGCTCGCGGATCAGGGCCTCGAGCTCGGCGGCCCGCCACTCGGCGGCGCTGCGCTCCCAGCCGCCGTCGAACCACAGCACGCTGATCTCGCCGTAGCCCGTGAGCAGCTCGCGGACCTGGCCGAACAGGTCGTCCAGGTAGCGGGCCCACGCCTCGGGCTCGGGCCGGGGATAGGCGATGAGCAGGTAGGGCCGGTCCTCGTCCCGGAAGGCCGGGTAGTCCGGGTGGTGCCAGTCCGACAGGGACAGGTAGAAGCCGACCTTCAGGCCCTCCGCCCGGCAGGCGTCGACGAACTCGGCCACCAGGTCCCGGTCGATGCCGGAGTCGGCCACGCTCGACGCTGGCGTGCTCGCTGGGCCAGAGGGCGTAGCCGTCGTGGTGCTTGGTGGTGAGGACGGCGTAACGGGCGCCCGCGGCAGCCGCCGCGGCGCACCACTCGCGGGCGGCGCCGGGCGCCGGCGCGAAGTCGGCCACCGAGGCGTAGTACTCGTCGACGGTGCACTCTCCGCTGTGGGCCAGGACCGTCGTGCCGCCGACCAGGGGCCATGACAGCTCCCGGCCGGCGGCCGACGCGTGGGTCCAGTGCACGAAGAGGCCCATCCCGGCGCCGTCGAACCAGTCCTTCCCTTCGTCCCCCACGGCGGCGACCGTAGTCGCCGTCGAACCGGGCCCTCGGAAGGCGCGTAGGGTGACTCGAACGCGTTCCAGTTCTGAGGGGGGCCTGGTGTGAAGTTCGCGCTGTTCTACGAGATCCCGGTGCCGAAGCCGTGGGACCCCGACGAGCGAGTACGAGGCGTACCAGAACACGATCGAGCAGGCGGTGCGCGGGCGAGAAGATGGGCTTCCACGCCTTCTGGACCGTCGAGCACCACTTCCTCGACGAGTACTCGCACTGCTCCAACCCCGAGGTCCTCTACGGCGCCATCGCGGCCACGACCGAGCGCATGCGCCTCGGCTACGGCGTGCGGCTCATGCCCAAGCCGTACAACCACCCGGTGCGCACCGCCGAGTCGGTCGCCGTGCTCGACCTCATCTCGGACGGCCGGGTCGACTTCGGCACCGGCCGCTCGTCGACGCGCGCCGAGCTGGAGGGCTTCGACATCGATCCCGTCGAGACCGCGCGCGAGCAGTGGGCCGAGGCCATCGGCCACGTCGTCGACCTGCTGGACCAACGAGGAGTCGAGCTCGACGGCAAGCACTGGCAGATGCCGAAGCGCAACGTCCACCCCAAGCCGCCGCCAGAAGCCGCACCCGCCGATCTTCGGCGCCACCAGCAGCGAGTCACGGCCACTACGAGATCGGCAAGGCCGGGCATCGGCCTGTGCTCGTTCACCGTCGGCGTCCCGCCCGAGGAGCTCATCGCCACGCATCGAGATCTACCGCGCGGGGCCAGGCCGACTGCATCGAGCCCCTCGGCGAGTTCCGTCAACGAGCAGGCGGCCACCTTCACCATGGTCCTCTGCGCCCCGACCGACGAGGAGGCCGACGCCGCGGCCGAGGAGTCCTTCGACGTGGTACCCGAACGCCGGCGCCCGCCTGATCGGCAGCGTCGCCGAGTGGCTGCAGGAGAAGGAGCAGGCCCTCGGCACCTACGACTACGCCGGCGACGCCAAGAAGCTCGACGACGACGGGATGCTCGACCTGCTCACCTTCGACTATCTCCGGGACTCGGGCTCGGCGGTCGTCGGCGACCCCGAGCGCGTGCATCGAGATGGCCAAGCGCTACGAGGCGGTCGGCGTCGACCTCCTGCTCTGCCTGGTCAACCCGTACAAGATCCCCCACGAGCAGGTCATGCAGACCATCGAGCTCATGGGCGAGCACGTCATCCCGCAATTCGACGCATGAGCGCCACGACCGAGGCGACCACCGAGTGGACGGTGCACAACGCCGTCGCCGCCCCGGCCCCGGTCAAGGCGTTCAACGCCGTCCTCGGCGTGGCCGACGGCAAGGTGGCCCGCCGCCTCGTCTCCCTGGACCCCGCCGACATCTGCGCGGCCGCCCGCAAGGCGTCCGGGCTCGACGATCTCGGCCCGCCCTCCTTCTGGGACGGCCTCGTCGTCCTCACCGGAGCGCTCGAGGACGCCAACCCCACCCCGATGGGCCGGGTCGCCATGCGCAAGATGCTGGTCGACGCCTTGGCGGCGCGGGCCCGGGTCTTCGCCTGGGCGGCCGAGCACCCCGAGGCCATGGCGAAGCCCGTGCTGCCCCAGTTGATGATCTGCGGCCTGCCCCGGACGGGGACGACCTACCTGAGCTTCCTCTTCGGTGCGGATCCCCACAACCGGACGCTGCGCTACTTCGAGGCGCCGGACCCGGCTCCGCCGCCCATCCAGGGCCGGGAGGACGAGGACCCCCGCATGATCGCCTCGTTCAAGCAGCTCGACGGGCTGGCCAAGCTCGCCCCCGGCTTCCAGGCCATGCACCCGATGGAGCCCGCGGCGGCCACCGAGGTGGTGAGCCTCCACATGCACGAGATGACGAGCATGCAGGTGGAGACCCAGGCCCACATCCCGGCCTACGCCGCCTGGATGGACGCCCAGGACCTCCGCGGCGTCTACCGCTACGAGGAGATCGCCCTCAAGGTCCTCCAGCACGGCTACGACTCGACCCGCTGGAGCCTGAAGACCCCGGCCTACCTGGCGGGCCTCGATGCCGTCTTCGACGTCTACCCGCAGGCCCGCATGGTGTGGACCCATCGCGATCCCGCCGACGTGGTCGTCTCGGTCTCCAGCCTCAACGCCGCCCTCCACCAGGTGATGACCAAGGACGTCGACCGGGTCGTCGTCGCCCACCACTGGCTCGAGCGCCTGGCCGGGATGGTCGACCGGGCGATGGCCTACCTGGATGCGCACCCCGACGCCCCGATCACCCATCTGCACTACGCCGACCTGACCGCCGACCCGCTCGGTTCCGTCGAGCGGGTGTACGCCGACCTCGGCTTCGAGCTGGACGACGATGCTCGGGCCGCGGTCACCGCCGCCACCCAGCACCACCGCCAGGACAAGCACGGTCGCCACCGCTACCGGGCCGAGGACTTCGACCTCGACCCCGCCATGATCCGGGACCGTTTCGCCGCCTACTGCGAGAGGTTCGACACGTGAAGTTCGGCATCACCATGTTCCCGACGGACCTGTCGATCGGTCCGATCGAGCTGGCCCGGGCCTGTGAGGAGCGGGGCTTCGTCTCCCTCTACGTGCCCGGAGCACACCCACATCCCGGCCAGCCGGACGACCCCGGCCCCCGCCGGCGAGCCCCTCGGCGAGGAGTACTACCGCTCACTCGACCCGTTCGTGGCGCTGACCGCGGCGGCGGCGGTCACCGAGCGCCTGCGGGTCGGCACCGGCATCGCCCTGGTCGCCCAGCGGGACCCGATCGTCACCGCCAAGTCGGTCGCGTCACTCGACCTGGTGTCGAACGGACGGTTCGTGTTCGGCATCGGCTTCGGCTGGAACGTCGAGGAGCTGGCCGACCACGGCGTCGCCTTCGCCGACCGCCGGGCGGTGGTCAAGGAGCGCGTCGAGGCCATGAAGGCGCTCTGGACCGAGGAGCAGGCGGCCTACTCCGGCCAGCACGTGGACTTCCCGGCCACGTTCTCCTGGCCCAAGCCGGTGCAGCGGCCCCATCCGCCGGTCCTCCTCGGGGGTGGGGGTGGGCCCAAGCTCTTCGAGGCGATCGCCGACTACGCCGACGGCTGGATGCCCATCGGGGGCGCCGGGGTGCGCCAGGCCCTTCCCCAACTGCACGCCGCGATGGAGGCCGCCGGCCGGGACCCCGCCGAGCTCACGATCATCCCCTTCGGCGTGATGGCCGACGCAGGCAAGATCGACTACTACGCCGAGATCGGCTTCGACGAGGTGGTGTTCCGCGTCCCACCGGCGCCGGCGGACGTGGTCCTGCCGATCATGGACCGCCTCGCCTCGTTCGTGGAGGGCTGAACGACGGCGGGGTCAGTCCAGGAGGGCCTGGACGTTCTCGGGCGGACGGCCGAGAACGACCTGGTCGCCCTTGACCACGACCGGGCGCTCCATGAGCGCGGGGTGGGCCAGCAGGACCTCGATCACCTGCTCGGCGGTCTGGATGTCCGCCGGGGTGAGGCCGGCTTCCTTGAACTCGGGGTCCCGGCGCACCAGCTTGGCCGGCTCGACGTCGATCGTGGTGACGATCTTCTCCAGCGTGGCCCGGTCCGGCGGGGCCTGCTTGTAGAGGACGACCTCGGGCTCGACCCCGTGGTCCTCGAGGATCCCCAGCGTCTGGCGGGACTTCGAGCAGCTCGGGTTGTGGAAGATCACCACGTCATCAGCCATACCGCGAAGGTAACCAAGGAGTCGAACGAACAGTTCGGTCGGATCGGGCGACAGGAGAGGTTCGCCTCGCTGCGCTCGGCGAATGAAGCCGCTGTGTCTCTGGGTCGCTCCGCTGCGCTCCGCTCCCAAAATAGAATCGGTTCCAGTGGCTGACCTCTCCGTGCAGGACCTCACCGTCAGCCAGGTGGCCCGCCGCCAGCGGGTCATCGACGCCGCCCTGGCCCTGGGTTCGGCGGGCGGCTACGAGGCGGTCCAGATGCGCGACGTGGCCCGGACCGCGGGCGTGGCCCTCGGCACGATCTACCGCTACTTCACCTCCAAGGACCACCTGCTGGCCGCGGCCATGGTCGACTGGTCCTCGGACCTCGAGCGGCGGATCGCCCAGCGCCGGGCCACCAACGGTTCGACCGCCGACGCCGTCGTCGACGTGATCCGCAAGGCGACGCGGCCGATGGAGCGGGACCCCCGCCTGGCCGCGGCGATGGTCCAGGCCGGCGCCTCCAACGAGCCGGCGGTGACCGCCTGCCAGCAGCAGACGACCGACACGATCGAGCGAGTCCTGACCGGCGCGATGGACGGCATCGAGCCCGACCGCAAGGCCCGTACGGCCCGGGTGCTGACCCACGTCTGGAACTCCAGCATCCTGCGCTGGGCCAACGGCTCCGAGGCGGTCGGCCAGATCGGCGACGACCTCGAGGACGCGGCCCGGCTACTGCTCGATTGAGGACGTCTGCACCGATCGGCGGACGGCTCGCGCCGTGGGGACCAGGCCTCGGCTCAGGCCGAAGCCGAAGCCGAGGGCCAGGGTGCCGATCAGGGGTGGGCCCAGCAGCAGGATCGCCAGCGCCGGGACGTAGGGGACCGGGCTGACCAGGTAGGTCCGTACGCCGGTGCCCATGGCGAATCCGAAGCGGGACGCCGAGGAGAGCGGGTGGCGGTCGAAGACCTCACGGGGGATCTGGCGGGCGGCCTGGGGGAGTGGGAACGACAGGACCCCCCGACTCCGGAGGACGAGGGCCACGACGCCGCCACCGAACAGGACCCAGCAGGCGGCCGCCGGCAGGGGGGAGCTCAGGCCCGACAGCAGCCACAGGCCGAGCGCGATCGATCAGCCCGCCGAGGGTGGCGGCCACCGGCGAACGCGGCCAGGACCAGGGGTTGGGGTGTCCGGTGCCGCCAGACCGACGGCGTGAGCGCGTAGGCGCTGTTGCGGCTTCAGACCGAGCCCGACAGCGAGTGGCCCGCCCCGGCGCCCACCGCCACGAGGACGATGAGGGCGATGGGGGTCATCGGACCCTGATCGACCGGCGCAGGAGCTCGACGTTGGCTCCCCGGCGCCCGATGGAGATGGCGTTGACCACGACCTCGTGGCGGCCCGGCGGCAGGTTCGTCAGCGAGAGGTCGAAGCCGTGGTTCCGCCCGTACTGCCAGAAGAGCGCAGGCAGGTCGACGGCCCGCTTGTTCGCGGCCTGGCGGGCGATGATGCGACCGTCCAACTTCACCCGGATGGGCACCGCGGCCCGGGTGTTGTCGGCATCGATCGCCCAACCCCGGATGTGGAGGCGGCCGGGGGCGGCCCATTCGAAGCGGGTGACCCCGCCGACGGGCTTGTAGGTCGTGGGCGCGTCCGGGTCCCGGCCGTCGCACTCGTTGGTGTGGCGGCAGATGGCGTTGAACCACACCCCGCCGGCGTGCTTGTAGCCGTCGTGGCACCGGTACTCGATGACCCGTTGGCAGGCCCCGCAGCGCCCGGAGTAGCGCCACACCCAGGCGTCGAAGCCGGACAGGCACTGCCCGGGTCGGAGGCGGTAGCCCTCTGCGGGCCGGTTCTTGAACCAGCCCCGGTAGTACCCGGTGGTCTCGCAGGTGTCGAGGTACACCGGTGACGGCCCGCAGCCGGGCTCACAGTTGTGACTGGATGCGTAGGAGGGGCACTCGCCGTCGTGGACCCGGTAGCCGTACTGACCCCCCGGGCCGGCGGCCAGCGCGGGACGGGCGCTGGAGAACACCCCGAGGGCGGCCAGGCCCGTGCCGGTGGCGGCGGCCATCGCCCCGCCCAGGAACGAGCGGCGGGTGGGCCCACGTTGCACGAGGTCGGCCCGCCCCTTGCGGTGCGCCGGACGGGCGCCTTCGGGCCACGTCCCCGTCGCCGGGACCACGTCGAGGAGCCTCACGAGGTCGCCGCCGTCTCCAGGGCGCCGAGGATCTCGACGGCTTCGGCCAGTCGGGCCGGGCCGCCGACCCCGAGCGAAGCCACCACGCGCAGGTCGGTGTCGGCCACGACGGCGTGGGGGGTGGCGGTGACCTCGAGGGCGGCGAACGCCTCGGGGTCCTCGGCCCGCCATTTGATGCGGGCGGCCCCCCGGGCCTCGAGGTCGGCCAGGTCGGCGGCGGCCTGCTCGCAGGACGCGCAACCGTCGTCGACGAAGAGGACGAGCACGGGGCCGCGGGCGACGCCGGGCAACGAGAGTGGCCCGCCCACCGGGGTGGGGAGGGCGACGGGACCGGCGACGGCCTGTTCGAGGCGGTGGACCCGGGCGAGCAGACCGGCCAGGGCGAAGGCGAGCAGGAGGATCGCGGCCCAGGAGACGAGGAGGGCAGAGGCGGTGAAGCTCACGAGCCCACACCCCGGCCAATGCCGGTCAGCGAAGGGGGGGTGGGGCTGGTTGCCGATTGCGGCGAGGGCTGGATCCGGGCGGCGACGTCGATGACTGCGGCCAGGGCCAGGCCGGCCAGCAGGACGGTGGCGGTCTGGCCGGCGCCCAGGGCGGCCAGACGCGATGCCGCTCCGCCGGCCAGCGCGAGGCCGCCCCCGATCACGATGCCCGCCGCGGAGGCCGTCGAGCGGGCTGATCCCGGCCTCGTCGGGGCCGGTTGCGCCGTGGCAGCCGCACGGGGTTCCCGGTCGGGTCCGGGCGAGGGCGAGGAGCAGCCCGGAGAAGCTCAGGCCGACGGTGGCGACGACCCCACCGACGAGCACCGTGGCGCCGCCGTCGACCAGCGCCACCGCCATCGCCGCCGCCAGGACGAGTTCGATCGGGCCGAGGCCGGCGGCCACGATCGGGCGCACCCGGTTCGGGAGCAGCGCTTGCCGGTCGAGCAGCGCCCGGAGCGCGGTGCGGTGCCGCAGGTGCGACGCGCCGGACCGACCGAGGAGGGCCGTTGCAGCCGTGACCAGGGTCGGGAGGGCGAAGTCCACCATCAGCCCGGAGCCGTCCAGGTCACGACCAGTTCGGCGGCCAGGACGGTGGCCTCGTCGGCCTCGCGACCGTCCCCGTCGAGCAGGAGGGTGGTCGACGCCGTGTCGCCCACCAGGACCAGCACCGGAGCACCGGGGCGGGCCTCGTCCCGGTAGAGCTCGCCGCCGGTCACCTCGGTACCCGCCCAGCGGGGGAGGCCCTGGGCCACCTCGGGCACGAGTGGGGCGACTTCGGCCAGGCCGACCCCGGGGATCTCCTTGACCAGGCGGGTCGTCGCCGGCACCAGGCCGTCGGCTTCGACGGCGAGGCCGGTTGGCCACTCCGTCAGGGTGAGGCGGTCGAGCACGGCGATGAGGGCGTCGCCGGTTGCCTCGGCCTCGACCAACAGGAGGGCGTGGACCGAGCCCCGCCACACGGCGAAGGTGTCCCGACGCCGGGTCCCGATGGCGGGATCAGCCTCGTCGCGGTGGCCGATCCGCAGGCTCCCACCCCGGTAGGTGTACTCCTCATCGACGACGTAGGGCAGCGCGTCCATGGCGGTGACAGGGGCGGTGGTCAGCTCCCGCACGACGGAGGTGTCGTCGTAGCGGATGGAGGAGGTCACCGCGGCGGCGAGGTCCACCGGGCCGTCGAGGGTCACCGTGCTGCCGTCCACCGTCGTGTGCGTCGCCCGCGCCATGCTCTCGCCTCTTCCACAGAGCGCCGGCCCGCCGCGCCAGCTCGTGGTGCACCGTAGCCAGCGCGACCACCGCTTGTCATGGGCGGTCCCCGACTTCGCCTCGGACTAGAACGCGTTCTAGTGTTGGCGGTCGTGGACTTCGACGACACCCCGGACGAGGCGGCCTTCCGTGCCGAAGCCCGGGCGTGGCTCGAGGCCCACGCCGAGCGTCGCCAGCCCGATGCCCGACCGACGATGGCCGCGGCCAACGATCCGGGCCACCTCGAGGCCTGCCGTCGCTGGCAGCGCACGTTGTATGACGGCGGCTGGGCGGGCATCGCGTGGCCCAAGGCGTACGGGGGGCGGGGCGGCACGCCGAACCAGGCCCGCATCTTCGCCCAGGAGGAGCGCCAGTTCGACGTGACGACCGGCATGTTGTCGGTCGCGGTGAACATGGTCGGCCCGACCTTCATCGCCCACGGCACCCCCGAGCAGCAGGAGGAGCACCTCGATGCCATCCTGCGCGGCGATGAGCTGTGGTGCCAGCTCTACAGCGAGCCCGGCGCCGGCTCCGACCTGGCCGGCCTGCGCACCCGGGCCGAGCGCGACGGTGACACCTGGATCGTCAACGGCCAGAAGGTCTGGAACTCCGGCGCCCACCAGGCCCAGTTCGGCATCCTGCTGGCCCGCACCGACCCCGACGTCCCCAAGCACGCCGGGATCACCTACTTCATCGTGGACATGGCCACCCCGGGCATCGAGGTCCGGCCGCTCCGGCAGATCACCGGCCATGCCCACTTCAACGAGGTGTTCCTCACCGACGTCGCCATCCCCGCGACCAACGTCATGGGCGAGGTCAACGGCGGCTGGGGCGTGGCCCAGACCACCCTGGCCAGCGAACGCTCGATGATCAGCGGCGGTGGGGCCGGCACCGGGATCGACCAGCTCGTCGACCTGGCTCGCGAGTTCGGCCGTACCGACGATCCGGGCGTGCGCCAGGAGCTGGCCCTCGCCTACACCCGCATCCGCCTCCTCGAGTTCCTCGGCCTGCGGGCCCAGACGGCGCTTGAGCCAGGGCCGCATGCCCGGCCCCGAGGTGTCGGTCATGAAGCTGGCCATCTCGGACCACATGGAGCGCACCGGCGACCTCCTGGTGGCCCTCGAGGGCCCGTACGGCACCCTCGGCGGTGCGGATGCTCCCCGGGAGCAGCTCGCGCAGTACCAGTTCCTCGGTCAGTGGTCCGTGCGCCTCGGCGGCGGCACCGACCAGGTCCAGCGCAACGTCATCGGCGAGCGGGTCCTCGGGCTTCCCCGGGAAGCCCGGGCCGACAAGGATGTCCCGTTCCGAGAGCTACAAGGGGCTTAGATGTACCTCCAGGAGACACCCGAGCAGCAGGCGCTGCGGGCCGAGCTGCGGGCCTACTTCGCCCAGCTGTTGAACCCCGAGGTCCGGGCCGAGATCGGTCACCGGGGCGAAGGGGGCGAAGGCTGGCGCCGGATCGTGCGGCAGATGGGGGCCGACGGCTGGCTCGGCATCGGCTGGCCCAAGGAGTACGGCGGCCAGGGTCGCCCGCCCACCGACCAGTTCATCTTCTTCGACGAGGTGCAGCGGGCCGGCGCGCCGTTCCCGTTCGTGACGCTGAACACGGTCGGCCCGACGCTGATGAGCTACGGGACCGACGAGCAGAAGGCGGAGTTCCTGCCCGGGATCCTCGCCGGCGAGATCAACTTCGCCATCGGCTACACCGAGCCCGAGGCCGGCACCGACCTGGCGTCGCTGCAGACGCGGGCGGTGCGCGACGGCGACGAGTGGGTGATCAACGGCAACAAGGTCTTCACCAGCGGGGCCAACGACGCCGACTACGTCTGGCTGGCCTGCCGGACCGATCCCGACGCGCCCAAGCACAAGGGCATCTCGATGATCCTGGTGCCCACCGATGCGCCGGGCTTCACCTGGACGCCGATCGTCACCGTCGGGGACAACCGGACCACCGCCACCTACTACGACGACGTCCGGGTGCCGAACGACAACGTCGTCGGCGAGGTGAACGGTGGCTGGCGGCTGATCACCACCCAGCTCAACCACGAGCGGGTCGGGCTCGCCGCCCATTCCGCGGAGGCCTTCGTCTACTACGACGACGTGGTCGCCTGGGCGCGGACACCCCGGCCGGCGGCAGGGACCCCGCCACCAAGCGGATGATCGACGTGCCGTGGGTGCAGCTCGACCTGGCCCGCTGCCACGCCCTGCTCGAGGCCATGAAGCTCCTCAACTGGAAGCTGGCCACCGCGGTGGCCAACGACGCGCTCACCCCGGCCGACGCGTCGGCGGTCAAGGTCTACGGGACCGAGTCGGTCGTCGAGGTGTACCAGCTGCTGCTCGGCGTCCTCGGCGCGGTCGGCTACCTGCCGGAGGGCTCGCCCGGCGCCGTGCTGGCCGGACAGCTCGAGCGGGCGGGTCGCGCCGCGCAGATCAACACCTTCGGCGGCGGGGTCAACGAGGTGCAGCGCGAGATCGTGGCCAGGATGGGCCTGGGCATGGTGCGGAGGGTCGCGGCTGATGGCCGAGGACGACTTCCTGGCGACGCTGCGGGCCTTCGAGGGCCGCTCGGTCGGGACCGGCCGACCCCGCCGCCGACCCGGTGAACCAGCCGATGATCCGCCACTGGGTCGAGGCGATGGGCGACACCAACCCCGTGTACCTCGACGACGGCTGCGGCCCAGGCCTCCGTGCACGGCGAGATCGTGGCCCCCGCGGTGATGCTCCAGGCCTGGTCCATGAAGGGGCTCAAGTCCCAGGGGCCCCGGCAGCCAAGCGCGCAGACCAACCTGCTCAACCTGCTCGACGAGGCCGGCTTCACCTCGGTGGTCGCCACCAACTGCGAGCAGGAGTACCTGCGGGAGCTGGCACCCGGCGACGAGCTGACCACGACCGCGTTCATCGAGAGCGTGTCCGACGAGAAGGCCACCGGCCTCGGCGTCGGTCACTTCGTCACGACCCGGATCGAGTACCGGACCAGGACGGCGAGCTGGTCGGCTCGATGATGTTCCGCATCCTCAAGTTCAAGCCCCGGGAGCCAAGGCCGCGGCCAAGGATGCCCCGGCCGCGGCCCGTCGACGAACCTGCGACAACCAGTTCTTCTTCGAGGGGGCCAAGGACGGGAAGCTGCTGATCCAGCGCTGCACGTCCTGCGGGGCGCTGCGCCACCCGCCCGGGCCGATGTGCCCGCGTGCCGGTCGCTACGAGTGGGACACCGTCGAGGCCAGCGGCCGGGGCACCGTCTACAGCTTCGTGGTCAACCACTACCCGCAGGTCCCGGCGTTCGACTACCCGCTCACCGTCGGCCCTCATCGAGCTGGAGGAGGGCATGCGCCTGGTCAGCAACGTCGTCGGCGTCCCGGCCGAGGACGTCGAGATCGGCATGCCGGTCGAGGTCGAGTTCACCGCCTTCGACGACGAGCTCACGCTTGCCGCCAGTTCCGACCCGGCGGGAGGCATAGCCATGGACTTCTCGTTCACCGAGGAGCAGGACGCCGTCCGCGACCTGGCCGAGCAGGTCTTCACCGGGCCGGGCCACCGTCGAGCGGGTGAAGGACGTCGAGGCGCACCGAGGACCGCATCGACCGCGAGCTCTGGAGCGAGCTGGGCACGACCGGCCTGCTCGGCATCGCGCTGCCCGAGGCGCACGGCGGCGCGGGCTCGGCCTCGTCGAGGTCGCGCCTGGTCCTCGAGCAGCAGGGCCGCCGGGTCGCGCCCGTGCCGCTACTGGCCCACGGTCGTGCTCGGCGCGCTGCCCATCGCCGAGTTCGGCACCGAGGCCCAGCAGGCCCGTTGGCTGCCCGGGGTGGTCGCCGGCGAGGTGGTGCTGACCGCGGCGTTGGAGCCCGCGCCGGGGCGACGAGGCGCTCGTCCCCACGGTCGGCGGCGACCCCCGACGGCGACGGCTGGCGTCTCGACGGGACAAGCCTCAGCGTCCCGGCCCTGCCGGTGGCCGACGCGCGTCCTGGTGCCCGCGGCGACCGACGACGGCCCGCGCGTGTTCCTCGTGCCCACCGATGCCCCCGGGTCCAGCATCGAGGCCGTGGACACCACGAGTCGGGCCCGCCACGGCCACCTGACCCTCACCGGCACCCCGGCGGAGGCCCTCGGGGACGACGGTGGCGCCCTGAGCTGGCTCTACCAGCGGGCCCTGGTCGGCCTCGCCGCCATGCAGCTCGGCGTGTGCGAGGAGGCCATCCGCCTGGCCGCCGAGTACACCTCCGAGCGCGAGCAGTTCGGCAAGGCCGCTGTCCACGAACCAGGGTGTCGCCCTCCGGGCCGCCGACGCCTACATCGACATCGAGGCCATCCGGGCCACGCTCTGGCAGGCGGCCTGGCGCCTCGACGAGGGTCTGCCGTCGGCCGAGCAGGTCGAGGTCGCCAAGTGGTGGGCCTCCGACGGCGGGACCAACGGTCGTCCTCGCCACCCAGCACCTCCACGGCGGGATGGGGGCCGACATCGACTACCCCGTCCACCGCTACTTCCTGTGGGGCAAGCAGATCGGGGACACGCTCGGTGGTCCGAGCTCGCACCTGGCCCGTCTCGGCGGACCTGATCGCCGAAGGAGCCGGACATGGCTGACCTGGCCCCCACCCGGGCCTTCGACCGACGTCAACGTCGGCGACGAGCTCGACCCGCTGGACATCCCGCTGACCCGCACGGTCATCGTGTCCACGGCCATCGCCACCCGCGACTACCAGGACGTGCACCACGACCCGGCGCTCGCCGAGGAGCGGGGCTCGCCGGACATCTTCATGAACATCCTCTCGACCAACGGCTTCGTCGGCCGCTTCGTCACCGACTGGGCCGGGCCCGGCGCAGTCGCCTGACCAAGCTGTCCATCCGCCTCGGTGCCCCGAACTACCCGGGCGACACCATGAGCTTCACCGGGTCGGTGGAGGCCAAGGACGAGGCGACGAACACCATCACCGTGGGCCTGGTCGGGGCCAACTCGATCGGGGACCACGTGACGGGCACGGTCGCGGTGGTGCTGCCATGAGCGACGTGGGATTCGTCGGGACCACCGCCGTCGCCGGCATCGGCGCCACCGAGTTCTCCAAGGACTCCGGGCGTTCCGAGATGCAGCTGGCGTGCGAGGCCACGCGTGGCCGCGCTCGACGACGCCGGCCTCGAGCCCGTCCGACGTCGACGGCATGGTCACCTTCACCGCCGACACCAACCCCGAGATCGAGATCGCCCGCCAGACCTCGGCATCGGCGAGCTGACGTTCTTCTCCCGCATCCACCACGGCGGCGGCGCGGCCTGCGGCACGGTCCAGCAGGCGGCCATGGCCGTGGCCGACCGGCATCGCCGACGTCGTGGTCGTCTACCGGGCGTTCAACGAGCGCTCCGGGCACCGCTTCGGCACCGGCGTGCAGGACCGGCCGGTCGCGGCCACCGCCGAGGCCGCGCACTTCAGCTGGTACGCCCCGTTCGGCCTGCTCACGCCGGCCCAGTGGGTGGCCATGTTCGCCCGGCGCTACATGCACGAGTACGGCGCCACCAGCGAGGACTTCGGCCGGATCGTCGTCGCCGACCGCCAGCACGCGGCCACCAACCCCAAGGCCTGGTTCTACGAGCAGCCGATCACGCTCGAGGACCACCAGAGCAGTCGCGGTGGATCGTCGAGCCGCTGCACCTGCTCGACTGCTGCCAGGAGAGCGACGGCGGCCAGGCGCTCGTCGTCACGTCGCCGGAGCGGGCCCGCGACCTGCAGCAGCCGCCGGCGGTCATCGTCGGCGCCGCGCAGGGCGCGGGCGAGGACCAGCGAGATGATGACGAGCTACTACCGCGACGACGATCACCGGGCTGCCCGAGATGGGCGCTGGTCGCCCGCCAGCTCTACGAGCACGGCCGGGCATCGGTCCCGACGACATCCAGACCGCGGTCCTCTACGACCACTTCACGCCGTTCGTGCTGCTGCCAGCTCGAGGAGTTCGGCTTCTGCGGCCGGGGCGAGGCGAAGGACTTCGTCGCGGGACGGCAACCTCGAGCTCGGCGGGCGGCTGCCGATCAACACCCACGGCGGCCAGCTCGGCGAGGCGTACATCCACGGCATGAACGGCATCGCCGAGGGCGTGCGCCAGGTGCGCGGCACCTCGGTCAACCAGGTCGACGGACGTCGAGCACGTGCTGGTCACCGCCGGCACCGGCGTCCCCACCTCGGGGATCATCCTGCGGCCCGACTCGTAGCCAAACCATCACCGTCCGCGTTCGGGTTCTGACCGTGCGTGATGGTGGGTAGCGAACGACCTTCCGGACCTGGAGGTCTCGCAATGAACATCGGTGGCAGCCTTGCCCTCATCGCCCTCGGCGCAATCCTCGCCTTCGCCGTGGCCGACTCCATCGATGGTGTCGCCCTCGGCACCATCGGCCTCATCCTCATGGCGGTCGGCGCCCTCGGCCTGATCGTGTCCCTCGTCATGATGAACTCCGGCCGGCGTCGGGTCGTGGAGACCGAGCAACCCGTGGTGCGCGAGTACCGCTGACCCCGTCGGCTCTGCGTCTCGAGGCCCCGGCCCCCGGCAACGGGGACCGGGGCCCCGTCGCGTCCGGACGATGGAAACCGATGGCGAGGACGGGGGCGTGGGATCGGGCCGAGGGTCGTCGGGGGCAGAACCGCCGCCGATCTCACCCCCCGTGACGGCCTTCGGTTCTGGCGCCTGATCCTCCGGTCATAGGCGGAGGATCAGGCGCCAGAACGACGATGGGCGGAAGGACGACCCGATTCGGTCACGGAGGGTGGCGGTTCCGTCCCCGACGGCCGGCAGCCTGTTCCCGCACCCCCATCCCTGCCATCGTTCGGCGCAGCCGCCGACGACTAGCGAGCCGGCACGACCTCCGGCTGATCGACGGGCCGGCGCTCCGGTGCGGGCCGCAGGAGGGGCCGCTCGATCCAGCGGTAGGACGCCCAGGTCACCAGCGCGGACCCCGCCAGACCGAGGACCAACGCGGGCACGGCCATGGCGGGGGTCTCGGCGACGCCGAGCCACGCGACCGCGGCCGCCAGGATCGGGTAGTGCCAGAGGTAGAGGCTGTAGCTGACCAGGCCGGCCTCCCGGGCCGTCCGTCCGGACACCGCGGTGGGCCCGCCGTCCTCCTCCCGCACGACGAGGTGCAGCAGCAGCACGCCGAGGAACAGGGCCGACAGGGGTTCGATCCAGAGGTCGAGGGCGACATCACGCCGGTGGTAGGTGCCGTTGGCCCCGAGGTAGAGGCCCAGAGCCAGCAGCGCGACCACGGCGGTCCGAGCCGTCCATCGTGACCCGGCGACGACTCGGCGCAGGCCTTCCAGACCCTGCTCCCGAACGGCGATGCCGACCAGCGCGCCGATCAGGAACTGGGGCAGCCGACCGGGGAGCAGCGAAGCCGCCGTCCCGGTGAGCTCATGGCCGGTGTCCCACCACCAGGCCGACAGCGCACAGGCACCGGCCAGCAGGGCCCACCGGGCGAAGCGTCGGTGCAGCAGCGGCGCCAGCAGGGGCACCAGCAGGTAGAAGTGGACCTCGGTGGTCAGGCTCCACCACGGCACGTTGATCGCCGAGGTCAGCCCGTCGGCCAGGTAGCCCTGCATCGTCAGCAGCAGGAACACGTCGCCCGCCGAGCCGAACGTCGCCGGGCGGAGGAGCGGGACGAGCACCAGGACCGAGAGCAGGTAGGCCGGCCACAGGCGCCGGATCCGGCGGCCGAAGAAGGGCCCGATCTCAGGCCGCCGGTCCCAGGCGGTGACGATCAGGAAGCCGGAGAGGACGAAGAAGGCGTCCACCGAGAACTTGCCCAGCCCCAGCGGCCAGAGGGCGAGCGGGGCGGGGCCGGCGTGGACGAGGTCCTGGGCCTCCAGGACCAGCTTGACGGCGTGGTAGCCGACCACGACGAGCACGGCGAGGCCCCGGAACCCGTCGAGGACGGGCCATCGACTCGGACGGGAGAGGTCGTCGGCGAGGACCGCCACGTCACGAACGCTCTACGAAATCGATGTCGGGGTGTTACCCCGTGGGCCCCGCCGTCAGCACGCCCGCGACCTCAGCGGAGCGGTGGGATCAGGCGGGTTCGTCGACGGCGGTGAAGAGCTCCCACATCCCCGGAACGCCGGTGAGCTCGACCCGACCGTGGTCCTCGAAGGGGAGGCCGGAGCCCACCAGGAGGTCGGCGACGGTGCGCGAGACGAGGACCTCGCCCGGGGCGGCGAGCGCGCCGACTCGGGCCGCGATGTGCACGGCGAGGCCGGCGAGGTCGTCGCCCACCACCTGGTAGGCGACGTCGGCCTCGCCGGCCCGGACGTACCTGGTGTCGGGGCGCGCCATCGCGGGCTACCAGCCCTTGAACTCGGCGTCCCGGCGCTCGACGAAGGCCGACACGCCCTCACCCATGTCGTGGGTGTGCATGACGTGCTCCTGGGCCATGGCCTCCTCGCCGAAGGCGGTGTGGCGGTCCTGGTCGACGGCCCGGTTGATCAGCCACTTGGTGGTGGCGATGGCCCGGGTCGGGCCCTTGGCCAGGCGGCCGGACCAGTCGGTCAGGGTCGCCTCGAGCTCGTCGGCGGGCACGACCTTGTTGACGATGCCGAGGGCGGCGGCGTCCTCGGCCAGGAGGTCGTCGCCGAAGAAGGCCAGCTCCTTGGCCTTGTGGGGGCCGACGGCCTTGGTCAGCAGGTAGGGGCCGCCGGCGTCGGGGATGATGCCCCGGCGGACGAAGACCTCGATGAGCTTCACGCCCTCGGCGGCGATGACCAGGTCGGCGGCCAGGGCCAGGTGGGCCCCGAGGCCGGCCGCGGTGCCGTTGAGGCCGACGATGACGGGCTTCTCGCAGTCGAGGATGGCCGAGATCAGGCGCTGGGCCCCGGTGGCGATCATGCGCATGGCGTCGCCCACGATGCGCTCGGGGGCGCCTTCGGGCCTGGCCGGGCCACCGCTGCGGTCGGCCCGCAGGTCGGCTCCGGTGCAGAAGTGGCGGCCGGTGGCGGTGAGGACCACGCAGCGCACGTTGGGATCCGCGCTGGCGGCATCGAGGTGGTCGATGAGGCGGTTGCGCTGGTCGGGCGTGACCGAGTTGCCGGCGTCGGGGCGGTTGAAGGTCAGCCAGGCGACCCCGTCGCGCAGCTCGTGCAGCAGATCTGGTTCGTCGGACACGGCGGCGACTCTACGTGCCCCCACCTCACCCGTTCTGGGTACATCCCTGTGTCGCCCAGAACACAGGGATATACCCAGAACGGGAAGGCTGCGAGCGGCGAGCCGGGTTCGGAGGCTCAGCGGGCACCTGCGTAAGGTGACCAGCCGCACGTGACACCGCCGTCAGCTTCCTGGCGCGCACCGACGAGAGGGACAGCAATGAGCGGGTACCTGGAGGGCAAGTCGATCGCCGTCACCGGCGCGGGTCGGGGCATCGGTCGGGCCGTGGCCCTGGCCTGTGCCGCCGAGGGCGCCAGCGTCGTGGTCAACGACTACGGCGTGGCCCAGGACGGCAGCGAGCCCAACAGCGAGGTGGCCGACGCTGTCGTCAAGGAGATCGTCGACGCCGGCGGCGCCGCCGTCGCCGTGGCCGACTCGGTGGCGGACATGGCCGGCGGCGAGCGCATCGTGGCCACCGCGGTCGAGCAGTTCGGCAAGATCGACGGCGTCGTCTGCGTCGCCGGGATCCTGCGCGAGCGGATGCTGTTCAACATGTCCGAGGAGGAGTGGGACCCGGTCATCGCCACCCACCTCAAGGGCACCTTCACCGTCTTCCGGGCCGCGGCGGCCCGCATGAAGGAGCAGAAGTCCGGCTCGCTGGTCGGGCTTCACCTCCGGGGCGTTCGCCGGCTCGGTGGCCCAGGCCAACTACGCGGCGGCCAAGGGCGGCATCGTGTCCCTCGTGCGGTCGGCCGCGGCCGGCATGTACCGCTACGGCGTCACGTCCAACGCCATCGCCCCGGTGGCCAAGACCCGCATGTCCGAGCAGGTCCCGATGGAGCTGCAGATGGGCGAGCCCGAGGACGTGGCGCCCATGGCCGTCTACCTGCTGTCGGACCACGCCAAGCACATCACCGGGCAGGTGTACACGGTGAACGGCCCGACCATCGCCGTGTGGAACCAGCCCCAGGAGGTCCGCTCGATGGAGAACGAGGGCGGCGGGCGCTGGAGCCCCGAGGCGATCGCGGCCCGCATCGACGACGGCGTCGGCCAGGAGCGCATGGCCCTCATCGACAAGCTCGAGGAGTACCGCCAGGCCGCCGCCTCCGGCACCAAGCCCAACCAGTAGCCCCCGTCGATCCCGTTCTGGTTGCGCCCACCCACGGTGGGCCGCGGGTCAGCGCAACCAGAAGCGAGCAGTCACCGCCTGCTGCTACCCCTCATCCGGACCGCGGTCGCCATGACGGCGGTGGCGAAGGTGTGGCAGGTGTTCTCCATGCCGTGGCCGACCTCGGCGGCGGTGTCGTAGTCGTCGAGGTCCATGAGGCGTCCCAGGCTGATCCGACAGGCCCGGCGCAGCGCGATCACCGCCTCGGCGGTCTCGGGGTCGAACGACGCGTTCGCCCAGGCCAGGAATCCCCGGCCCATGGTCTGGCCGGCGAAGGGCTCGGGTCCCAGGATCGTCTGGGTGTCGACCTCCCAGTCGAGGAGGGCCTCACCGTCCCGGGACAGGTGGGCCGTGGTGCGGCCGCCCTCGCCCCGGTCGGGCACGGTCATGTCGTAGCGGCGACGGGCCCGACCCGAGCCGGCTTGGGCGATGGCGAAGCCGGTGAGGTCGAACCAGTGGGTGCAGCTCGTGCGGGCGTCGCCGTGGGTGGCGTGACCCGTGGCGTCCGCGGTCAGCGGTGCGCCCACGAGGGACCGCAACGGCGTGAGGGCGTCAGGACAGGTCGACCACGGATGGCGCACCGCGCTGCCCTCCACTGCCGTCACCTTCGTGCCGTCGTGGCCGATACTCACCCGGAAGTGGTGGAAGTCGTCCTCCAGCTCCCCCTGCACCACCTCCGGTGACACCGTGACCAGCTCGATCCTCCGCCGGTACCCCGTCGTGCCGCTCACCCGGCCCATGGTCGCGCGCCCGTGACCGACTCGATGTCGTTCACCCATGTCGTGCTGTTCGGGGCCCTGGTGCTCCGCCGCCGCCGGGGTCGCGGTCCTCGGGTCATGCGGGTCGTCACCGGGCGGCGGCCCGGCGGCTTCGAGGTGCTGGAGGCCGTGGCCGTGAGCGGCGCGGTGGCGATGGTCCAGTTCCTGATGGTCTCCGACGGCTTCGGCCGGCTGCACGTGGCCTACCTCTGGGTGTTCGTCACGCTGCCGATCATCGGTGCCGTCGTCCTGGTGGCCGCCGTGGTCCCGGCGCTGCGGCCCCAGCGGTGGGGCGCCATCGCCGCGGGCGGCCTGCTGTCGCTCGCGGTCGTCGGCCTCTACGCCACCTACCTGGAGCCCCGCTGGATCCGCACCGAACGGGTGGCCCTCGACGTGGCCCCGCTGGAGGGCGCCGACGAGCTGCGCATCGGCGTCCTGTCCGACCTGCAGACCGACGGCATCGGGTGCTACGAGTACGACGCCGTCGACCGGCTGATGGCCGAGGAGCCCGACGTCATCGTCGTCCCCGGCGACGTCTTCCAGTCCGACGGGCCCGACTTCGAGGCCGCGCTGCCCGAGCTGCGGGCGCTGCTCGGGCGCCTGGAGGCCCCGGGCGGGGTCTTCATCACCGAGGGCGACGTGGACTCACCCGAGCGGATGGCCTTCATGAGCGACGGCATGACGAACCTCACCTGGCTGGACGACGAGGTCGTCACCACCGAGGTGCGGGGCATGACCGTCCACATCGGCGGGATCTCGGTGCGCTTCCGGGACGCCCTCGGCCCAGGCGACCATCGACGAGCTGGCCGGCATCGACGACGGGGACTCTGCGGATCCTGCTGTCGCACCGGCCCGACGCCGCGTTCCACGTCCCGGAGGGGGGCGCCGACCTGGTCGTGGCCGGCCACACCCACGGGGGCCAGGTGGCCATCCCGTTCATCGGCCCGCCGATCACCATGTCCAACGTGCCCGCGGGCGGTCGCCGCCGGCGGCCTGCACGAGATCGACGGGACCCCGATCTACCTGTCCAACGGGGTCGGCATGGAGCGGGCCACGGCTCCCCAGGTCCGCTTCAACAGCCGCCCCAGCATCGGCATCGTGACCCTGACGTGAATTGACGGCGTCGCTGCGCTCAGCAGGTCGGGGCCTCCTCGTGGATCGACGCCAGGCTGCTGCGCGCAGCGTCGCGACGGTAGCCGGGCTTGAAGATCATCAGGTAGAGGATCGCCAGCAGCATCAGGTTGAGGAACATCCCTCCCACGGCCAGCTGCTTGCCGAGGGCCTCCATCTGCGCGACCTGCGGAGGCGGGCCGCCCTGTCCCGGCGGTGGCCCCTCGGTGCGTGGCCAGCTCCGCGGCGAGGGCGTTCATCTTGCGGGCGTTCGGGATCTGCCGGGCGTGGGAGAACCCGAGGGCGATGACGAACAGCAGGATCGACAGCCACACCCAGAGGTCCTCGAAGCCGATGAGGTCGTTCTCGGCGGTCAGGACGAGCAGGATCCCGAAGACGAACACGCCGTAGACGAAGATCTCCGCGACCTTGCTCACCGCCATGTTGGCCTGGCCGATGGCCACGCCCTCCGGGCCCTTGCGCTGGGCCGCCTGCTGGCCGTAGAGGCCGTTGAGGGCGAGGGAACCGAAGCCGAGGATGGCGCAGATGATGTGCAGGAACAGCAGGATCCCGTACAGCGTCGAGTCACTGCCCAACTCGATGATCGTCGCCAACACACCCATGACCAACCTCCTGTTGCGGACCGCCGCGGAGCTTAGGTCGGGCCGTGGGCCACACTGGGTGACGTGGGGGATGGGAACGTCACGGTGGGCCTGGACATCGGCACGACCTCGGTCAAGGGCCTGGCGGTGGATGACGACGGCCACGTGCTGGCCCAGGTCCGGGTGCCGCACCCGATCGGCATCCCCGCCCCGGACCGGTTCGAGCACGACGCCAACAAGGCGTGGCGCGACGGGGTGCGCCAGGCGTGGCGGGAGGTGTCCGCCGGCATCGACCCCGCCGCGGTCAACGTCGTCGCGATGATCCCGTCGCTGGCCGCGGTCGACGCCCGGGGCCACGCCCTCACCCCCGGCCTGCTGTACGGCGACGAGCGGGGGAGGCGTGCGGGTCGCCCGACCGGTGCTCCCGGCGACGTCGGGGAACTGCTCGGCTTCCTCGGCTGGTGCCACGAGCAGGCGCCCGACGCCGCCGGGTTCTGGCCGGCACAGGCCGTCGCCAACCATGCCCTGGGCGGCGACGGGGCGATGGACTCCATCAGCGCCATGAGCGCCTACCCCCTCTTCGACGGTCAGCGCTGGGACGAGGCCCTGCTGGCCGATGCCGGGGTCACCGCCGACCGTCTGCCCCGGGTGGTGAACGGCGACACCCCGATCGGCGAGATCGCGGGTGCCGTCATCGGCCCTGGCGGCATCGACGCGTTCGCGGAGCAGCTGGTGGCCGGGGCCGAGGCGCCCGGTGACGTGCTGGTCATCTGCGGGACGACCCTCATCACCTGGATCGTGACCGACGAGTGGGTCGAGGTGCCCGGCCTCTGGACCATCCCGCACTCGACCCCCGGCTTGACCCTCGTCGGGGGGCCGAGCAACGCCGGCGGCCTGTTCCTCAACTGGGCCACCCACCTGCTGGCCCGGGGCGATGACCCGGTGCCCGAGCGGGTGCCGGTCTGGTCGCCGTACGTCCGGGGGGAGCGCACCCCACTGCATGACCCCGACCGTCGGGCCGTGCTCGACGGCCTCGACCTGACCCATGGCTCCGGCGCCCTGAGGCGGGCGGCCTTCGAGGCGGCGGGCTTCGTCGTCCGCCACCACCTCGACCTGTCAGGGCTCCCAGCCAACCGACTCGTGCTCACCGGCGGGGGGACCCGGGTGCCCGAATGGGTCCAGGCCCTGGCCGACGGCACGGGCCTGCCCGCCGATCTCGTCGCCGTGCCGGAGGGCGGCGCCCTGGGATCGGCCTTCTTCGCCCGCGTCGCCGCCGGCCTGGAGACCGATGCCACCGCGGCCCGCCGCTGGGCCCGCACCGACCGCCGGGTCGAGCCCGACCCCGCCTGGGCCGACGCCTGCGCCCCCCGCTACCAGCGCTTCCGGGAGCTCGCCGAGGCCTGACCGCCCGCCGCGCGCCTTCTGGCGCCCGATCGAGGCGCTATGACGCCGCAATCAGGCGCCAGAACGGCGGATGATGGCCGGCTGCTGCGGGGATCAGAGCTGGTTGGCCTCGCCGGTCTCGAGCAGCGTCTTGAGGTCGCTGAGGATCCACGCCCAGCCGCCGCCGCCCTCCTGGATCGCGCCGTCCGCCGCGATCGTGCCGCGCCATGACCGGGGCGTCGGTCACGTCGTGGGTGACGGTGAGGCGGGAGAGGTTGTCGCTCCTCGGCGGTGATCTCCCAGGTGACCGTGGTGAAGCCCTCCTCGACCTGCGACGGGTCGAAGTGCATGCGGTACGTCTGCACGAGGCGGTGCGGCGGGTCGACCTCGACCACCTCGCCGTCGACGATGACGTCGGGCATGTCCGGCACGTACTGCTTCATCTCGTCGGACGCGAAGCACTCGTACTTCCCGCCCGGGCGTCAGGTCGTACTCGGGCGGCGGCGTGGTAGCCGTAGCGGCCGTTCCACTCCGGGTCGAGGTGATCGCCTCCCAGATCGCCTGCGGGGTGGCCTTGATGTAGACGCGGAAGACCTGGTCGTCGGGTCGCGGTGTCGGTCGGTCGTGCTCATGCTGATGTCTCCAGTTGCGTGCTTGAGGTCGGTGAGCGCCGACACCCGGCGCTCGGTGTACTTGTCGATCCACCGGTCGTGGATGAGCCGGATGGGTACGGGGTTGAGGAAGTGCAACTTCTCCCGACCCGCTTCCGACGTGACGACCAGGCCCGCCTCCTCGAGGACCCGGAGGTGCTTCATGACGCCGAAGCGGGTCATGTCGATCCCCGACTCCAGCTCGGTGAGCGTGCGCCCGTCGCGCTCGAAGAGCAGGTCGAGGAGCAGCCGCCGGGTCGGATCCGCGAGCGCCTTGAACACGAGCTCCAGCTCGGCGTCGTCGTCGCTCACGAAGATCACAATAGGTGACCAAATAGTCACCTGTCAAGAGTGGGCCAGAAGGGGTGGGGGAGTGCTCATAGGGTCGGGGCGTGCCGGCGACCCATGAGGACCCGCAGCTCGGTGCGTTGACCCGTCGACGCCGACGGTGGCGCGGGGAGGTGGAGCTCGATGGCGGGCCGGTGCCCCTGGCCGTCGTCGGTGGCCGGGGCGGACCTGACGAGGCCGCCCTGGCCCTCGCTCGCCGGGCCGGCGACGACCTGGCCTCGTGCCGCCCGGCCCTGGAGGTCGCCCTGGCCGAGCACCGGGACCCTACGCGGCGACGACGGCTGGACGGTCGAGTGGGTGAGCGTCGAGCCACTCGCCGGGTGACCTCACCCTCGAGCTCGGCCTCCGGACGGCCTGGGACGAGGAGCACACCCTCGGGGCCCGCTTCCGCGAGGGTCGCCTCGTCGAGCTCAACGGCAGCGTCCTCGGCCCGTGACCCTCTCCGGACCGGCGTAACCTGACACGCGTGTCAGCTTCGATGCCCGTGGTCGACGGCATGGCCTTCGACACCATGGCGCAGTTCACGGCCGTCGCCGGCGACCTGCGCGACCCCTACCCGGACCTGGTCGCCAAGCGCCGGGACGAGCCGGTGCAGGGCACCCTCACCGCCTCGTTCATCGAGGGGCTCGAGGAGATGAGCTACATCGTCCACCGCTACGACGACGTGGTCGCCGTCCTGCGGGACAACGTGACCTACTCCTCGTCGGCCATCCGCGAGCTCATGGCCCCGGTGATGGGCGACTACGTGCTGGTCGGGATGGACGAGCCCGAGCACAAGCGCCTCCGGGCGCTGGTCAGCGTGGCCTTCCGGCAGCGCAGCCTGGCCGCGTGGGAGCCCTACGCCCAGTCCGTGGTCGACGGCTACCTGGACCAGGTGGTCGGGAGGGGGGAGCGGGGGAGGGCCGAGCTGGTGCGGGAGCTGACCTTCCCGTACCCGATCCAGGTCATCGCCAAGATCCTGGGCGTCCCCTCCGGAGGACACCGGCGAAGTTCCACGAGTGGGCGTGGTGGATCATCAACGTGGCCGCCGACCCCGACAAGGGCATCCCCGCCTCCGAGGCCATGAAGGCCTACCTGGCCGAGGTGCTCGACCTCCGGCGGGCGGAGCCCGGTGACGACGTCATCAGCGACCTGGTCCACGCCGAGCTGGACGGCGAGCAACTCGGCGACGAGGAGATCTTCTCCTTCATCCGCCTGCTGCTGCCGGCCGGCGCCGAGACCACCTACCGGGCGACGGGCAACCTCCTGTTCGGCCTGCTGACCAACCCCGACCAGCTCGCGGCCCTCCGCGACGACCGCAGCCTGATGGCCCAGGCCATCGAGGAGGCCATCCGCTGGGAGTCCCCGCTGCTCATCACCTCCCGCAACGCCACGGTCGACTCGGAGGTCGCCGGGACCCTGATCCCCGCCGGTCACCAGGTCGATCGCCCACGTCGGCTCGGCCAACCACGACGAGACCCGCTGGGACCGCCCGGAGGTCTTCGACATCTTCCGGCGAGCAGAAGCCCCACGCCGCCTTCGGCTTCGGGCCCCACATGTGCCTCGGCATGCACCTGGCCCGCATGGAGATGCGGGTCGCGGTCGGCGCCGTGCTCGACCGGCTGCCCGGACGTCCGCCTCGACCCCGACGGCCGAGGACGTCCACATCCACGGCGAGCGGTTCCGCTCGCCGACCGCCCTACCGGTCCTCTTCGGGTAGACCGTCCCGATGCAGATCGAGATCATCCCGGAGCGGTGCATGGGCTCGGGCAACTGCGCGTTCTGGGCGCCCGCCACCTTCGACATCGACGACGCCAACGTCGCCTTCGTGGTCGATCCCGACGGTGACCCCGAGGACAAGATCCGCAACGCCGCCGAGGGCTGCCCGACCCAGGCCATCGTCCTCTCGTGACGCTGGGGGTCAGCGAGGACCACCGCGCCCTGCACGACACGGCCCGGCGCTGGGTCGAGGCCCGCGGTGTCCTGGCCACCGCCCGGGACACCCTCGACGCCCCGACCGACGCCCTCCCGCCGTTCTGGGACGAGCTCGCCGGCATGGGGTGGCTCGGCCTCCACGTCGACGAGGCGCACGGTGGCTCGGGCTACGGCCTCGCCGAGGCGGCCGTCGTGCTCGAGGAGCTCGGCCGGGCGTGTGCCCCCGGGCCGATCGTGACCACGGTCCTGGCCGCGGCCGTGGTCGACCGCCTGGATGACGAGGCGGCCCGATCAGCATTCCTGCCCGGCCTGGTCGACGGCTCGGCGCCCGGGACGGTCGCCTTCGCCTCAGAGTCGTCCCACGACGAGTGGACCGCCGTGCTGGGCGCCGTCACCGCCGACGTGCTCGTGGTCCCCACCCCGGACGGCTGGTCGGTCCTCGCGGCCGATGCCGTGGAGGTCATCGAGCACAAGAGCCTGGACCCCACCCGGCGCTTGGCCACCGTCCGCCGAATCGGCGAAGCGGGTACCGCGCTCGGTCCCGAACCCCGCCCCGGTCTCGTTCAAGATCTGGCCGCCACCCTCCTGGCCGCCGAATCGATGGGTGGGGCGGCCTGGTGCGTGGAGACCGCGGCGGCCTACGCCAAGGACCGCGAGCAGTTCGGTCGCCCGATCGGCCAGTACCAAGCCGTCAAGCACCGCTGTGCCGACATGCTCGGCGCGCTGGAGCTGGCCCGAGCCGCGACGTGGGACGCCGTGCGGGGCGGGGACGAGGCCGAGGTCGCGGTGGCCATGGCCGTCACCGGTGCGCTGGCGTCCGATGCCTACGCCACGTGCGCGCAGGGCTGTGTCCAGGTGCACGGTGGCATCGGCTTCACCTGGGAGCACGACGCCCACCTCTTCCTGCGTCGGGCCATGGCGACCCGCCAGCTCCTGGGCGGCGAGGAGGACTGGCACGCGCTGGTCGTGGCGCGGGCCCGAGGCGGTGCTCGCCGCTCGATGACCGTCGACCTGCCCCCGGAGGCCGAGGGCCATCGGGCCCGGGTCCGGTCCTTCCTCGACGACCTCCGGGCCCAGCCCCGCGACGAGTGGGACGCGATGATCGCCGACACCGGCTACCTCGTCCCCAACTGGCCCGAGCCGTGGGGCCTCGAGGCCGACGCCATCCACCAGCTGGTCATCGACGAGGAGTTCCGGGAGGCCCACATCCGCCGTCGCCACCTCCAGGTCGGCGCGTGGGTGCTGCCCACGCTGGTGGCCCACGGCACCGAGGCCCAGCAGGAGCGGTTCATCCCGGCCACCCTGCGGGGCGAGTTGCTGTGGTGCCAGATGTTCAGCGAGCCCGGCGCGGGCTCGGACCTGGCCTCGCTCAGCACCCGGGCCGAGAAGGTCGACGGTGGCTGGTCCCTGACGGGCCAGAAGGTGTGGACGACCATGGCCCAGATCGCCGACTGGGGCATCTGCCTGGCCCGCACGAACCCCGACGCCCCCAAGCACCTGGGCATCAGCTGCTTCCTCGTGGACATGACCAGCACCGGACTGGACATCCGCCCGTTGCGGGAGCTGACCGGGGCCGAGATGTTCAACGAGGTCTTCCTCGACGGGGTGTTCGTGCCCGACGACCTGGTCGTGGGCGAGATCGACACCGGCTGGGAGGCGGCCCGCACCACCCTGGCCAACGAACGGGTCTCGATGGGCAGCGGCTCGTCCTTCGGCCCGGGGGTGGAGGGCCTGCTCGCTCACGCCACCGAGGACGCCTCTCCCGTGGTCGTCGATCACGTGGGCCGCCTCCTGGCCGAGAGCCACGCCCTCGCCGCCCTCGGCTGGCGTTCGACCCTGCGGGCCCTCAGCGGGGCCGAGCCCGGCCCGGAGGCCAGCGTGCGCAAGCTGCTCGGCGTCGAGCACGAGCAGCGCATCCAGGAGCTCGGCCTGGGGCTGTTGGGCCCCGCCGGGGCGATCGACGAGGGTGACGGCGCGGCCTGGATCGGTGGCTACCTCGGCAACCGCTGTCTCTCCATCGCCGGCGGCACCAGCGAGATCCAGCGCAACGTCATCGCCGAGCGCCTCCTCGGCCTCCCCAAGGACCCGTGACCGAGCCCTCGGGCCGACCGACCATTGCGTTCGACCTGGACGGGACGCTGTCGGATTGGGAGGCGGCCATCCGCCTCGCCGAGCCCGAGCACGCCGACCGGCTGCTGGAGGTGCTCGACGGGCGCCATCCCCGCGACGGCGGCCAGATGGTGGATGGCGCCCACTACCTCCTGTTCGTCGTCGGGCCGGAGATCTGGGCCGAGGTCCTGGGGGCCGTGGACGGTGCCGACGCCGCTTCGGCCCGTTTCGAGGCCTCGTTCCGGGCGGTGCCCTTCGCCGAGGTCGACGCCGTGCTGGCCGAGCTGGCCGACCGCTTCCGGCTGGCCCTGGTCACCAACAGCCCCCGGGCCCATGCCGCCCTGGCCGACATGGGCCTGACCGAGCACTTCGACGCCGTCGTGGAGATCCCGCCGGACCTGCGCAAGCCGAAGCCCGAGGGCTTCTGGCACGCCGCGGAGGAGCTCGGCGTGGAGCCGGCGGACCTCGTGTACGTCGGTGACAGCTATCGCTGCGACGTCGTGGCCGGGCTGGCGGCCGGTGTCCGCCCCGTCTGGGTCGATCGCTGGGCCACGACGCTCCCCGTCCCCGACGGCGTCGTGCGCATCACCGACCTGTACGCGCTGCCTGCCGTCCTGACCTAGCGTCCGCGCCATGGCGCAGGTACCCACCGTCACCGGATCCATCGACACGGCCGATCTCGGCCCGACCCTGATGCACGAGCACGTCTTCGTGATCAGCCCCGAGATCATCCAGAACTACGGGGACTACTGGGACGTCGAGGAGCGCATCGCCGACGGCGTGGCCAAGCTGAGCGACCTCGCGGCCCGCGGCATCCGCAGCATCGTGGACCCGACCGTGATCGGCCTCGGCCGCTACCTGCCCTGGGTGCAGCGGGTGGCCGAGCAGGTCGACCTGCAGATCGTGGCCGCCACCGGCCTCTACACCTACAACGACGTCCCCTTCTACTTCCACTACCGGGGCTTCATCTTCGACACCGATCCGGACCCGATGGTCGAGATGTTCGTGAAGGACATCACCGAGGGCATCGCCGACACCGGGGTGAAGGCGGGGATCATCAAGTGCGCCACCGACGTGGACGGGCTCACCCCGGGTGTCGAGCGGGTCCTGCGGGCCTGTGCCCGGACCCACCGCGAGACCGGCGTGCCGATCACCACCCACACCGATGCGGGCACGTTCCGCGGCCGGGACCAGCAGCGGGTGTTCGACGAGGAGGGCGTCGACCTCAGCCGGGTCGTCATCGGCCACTGCGGCGACTCCACCGACCTCGACTACCTCAAGGAGCTGATGGACAAGGGCTCGATGATCGGCATGGACCGCTTCGGCGTCGATGTCCTGCTCCCCTTCGACGACCGGGTGCAGGTGGTCGCCGACCTGTGCGCCCAGGGCTACGCCGACCGCATGGTCCTGGCTCACGACGCCGCCTGCTACATGGACTGGTTCACCCCCGAGGTGCAGTCGGCCATGGCCCCCAACTGGCACTTCAACCACATCTCCGACGACGTCCTGCCCGAGCTGCTGAGCCGAGGGGTCACCCAGGACCAGGTCGACCAGATGCTGACCGGCAACCCGAAGCGCCTCTTCGACCAGACCGGCGCCTACTGACGTGACGACCACCCCGCGCCCCGACTTCCGGATCCTGCCCCGGATCACCGATGCCAACGAGTTCTTCTGGACCTCCGGAGCCGACGGCCACCTGCGCTTCCTGCGCTGCGGTGCCTGCGGCTACTGGATCCACCCGCCCGGCCCGATCTGTCCGGTGTGCCACTCGAAGGCGTTGGCCCCGGAGGCGGTGGCGGGCACCGCCGTCCTGCACACCTACACGGTCAACCGGCAGGCGTGGCTCCCCGGCTTCGACCCGCCCTATGTCGTGGCCATCGTCGAGCTCCCGGAGCAGGAGGGCCTGCGCCTGACCACGAACCTGGTGAACTGCGCCCTCGACGACGTCCGCATCGGGATGCTCGTGCGGGTCGTCTTCGAGCAGTGGGAGGACGTCTGGCTCCCGCTCTTCGAACCGGCGTGACCGGACTGCTGGCCCAGGCCGCTCCCGACCCCGACCTGACCCGGCCCATCCTGGTCATCGCCGCCTGCGCGGTGATCATCATCGTGACCGTCCTCCTGCAGGTCGCTCAGGCCCGGCGTCGGGCCCACGCCCTGACCCCGGAGGCCCTCCACGACTGGCAGACCTCCAGCGGCCGCCTGCTCGATCTCTGGATCGACGCCGTCGAGGGCGAGCTCCGGGCGCGACGATCGGCACCCGATCCCGCCTCCGTGGCCCCGGCCGCCGATCCGCCGGGCTTCGCCGAGGCCGTCGCCACCTGTCCCGATCCCACCCTCGGTGCCCTCATCGCGGACCTCCGGTCCCGAGCCGCCGCACTACTGGCCACCGCCCGGTCGGGGGATCCGAACCGCCCCGAGGTGGCCGCCGCAGAGGCGTCGTACCTGGAGGCCAAGGAGCGGGCCGGCGCCCACCTCCGGGACGCGTTCTCCCCCGCCGGCACCCAGTAGGTTCGCCCGATGCGGTTGCGGTACTCCGACGAGGACGAGGCGTTCCGGGCCGAGCTGCTGGCCTGGTTGGAGGAGCACCCTCCACCCACGCCCGAGGAGCGGGTCGGCCGCCGCTCCAGTGCCGACATGCAGGAGTGGGCCAAGCGGTGGCAGCGCACCCTCTTCGACGGCGGGTGGTTGGTCCCCGGGTTCCCCCCGGCGTGGGGTGGGCGCAACGCCACGGCGGTCCAGCAGATGATCTACTTCGAGGTCTTCTCGGACCGGGACATCCCGCGGTCGGTGAACCCCCAGGGCCTGTCCATCGTGGCGGCCTCGTTGCTCGACCACGGCACCGAGGCCCAGATCGAGCGGTGGGCGCTGCCCACCCTGCAGGGCGAGCTGGCCTGGTGCCTCGGCATGAGCGAGCCCGGGGCCGGCAGTGACCTGGCCGGCCTCTCCACCCGGGCCGTGCTCGATGGTGACGAGTTCGTGGTCAACGGCCAGAAGGTCTGGACCTCGGGCGCCCACCACGCGGACTGGTGCCTCTGCTATGTCCGCACCGACCCGACGGCGCCCAAGCACAAGGGCATCAGCGCCCTGCTGATCGACATGGCGTCGCCGGGCATCACCTGCCGGCCGCTGCCCGAGTTGACCGAGCCGGACTACGCCGACTTCAACGAGGTCTTCTTCGAGGACGTCCGGGTGCCGGCCGACCACCTGCTCGGGGCCTTGAACGGCGGTTGGGCCATCACCCAGGGCTCGCTGGCCCACGAGCGCTCCATGCTCTGGATCGGCAACACGACCAGCCTCCAGCGGTCGGTCCAGGCGTTGGTCGACCTCGGGGAGCGCCCCGGGCCCGACGGTCGTCCGCTCAAGGAGGACCCCGCGTTCCGCGACGACGTCGCCCGCCTCCACATCGACGCCCAGTCCGCCACGCTGATCGGCTACCGCGGGTTCGCACTGGCCGCGGACGGCCATGCCGCCCCCGAGCACGGGATCCTCAAGGCCTTCACCAGCGAAGCCGAACGGGAGCTCGACCTGATCGCGGTCGAGGCCCTCGGCGCCGACGGCGTCGACCAGGACATCCCCGGCCGGCCCGTGATCCGCGACGGCTCGTGGGCCGACCAGTACCTGCGGGCCTTCTCCGGCACCATCGCCGGCGGCACCAGTGAGATCCAGCGCAACATCATCGCCGAGCGGATCCTGGGCCTGCCCCGGCGCTGAGGGGGCTCAGCGGAGAGCGGGGAGGACCTCGGCCGCGAACAGCGCGAGGGTCTCGGAGGTGGCGAAGTCGGTGAAGGGGATGGTGAAGAGCTCCACCCCCCGGTCGACATCGGCCCGCAGCGCCGAGGCGACCTCGTCGGGGGTGCCCGCCACGAGGCCACCCCAGGACCCGAACCGGCGCTCGGCCTGGGCCACGACCTCGTCCCGTTCCGCGGTGCCGGCGGCCAGGCCGACCGGGCGTTGCAGTGACAACCGGGCGGTCCCGGTCTGCGGCCGGAGCTCGTCGAGGCGGTCCACGGCGTAGGAGGGGCAGTTCCACCAGTCGGCGTGCTCCGCCACGAGCGGCAGCGTGAGCTGCTCGCCCGCGCCGCCGAGGTGGACCGGGATCCGTTCGCCGTGGGGCCGGGGCCGGCCGACCGCGCCGCGCAGGGTGAAGTGTTCGCCGTCGAAGTCGAACTCCTCGCCCGAGAACATCAAGTCCAGGATCCGCAGCGTCTCGTCCAGGCGTCCGGCCCGCTCGCGGTTGGACGCCTCGCCGAAGCCGAACCGCTCGATCTCCGCCGGCACCGATCCCCACCCCAGCCCCAGCTCCAGCCGGCCCTCCGTGATGACGTCGAGGGTGGCCGCCATCTTGGCCAGCAGGGCGGGGTGGCGGAAGGCGTCACAGAGCACGAGGTGGCCGAGGTGGACCCGCTCGGTGACCCGGGCCAGGGCACTGGCCACCGTCCAGCCCTCGAAGCAGTCGTAGCCCGGCCCGGCCGGCGGGGTCAGGTGGTCCATGAACCACACCGAGTGGAACCCGAGCTCGTCGGCCAGCCGCACCCGGGCCTCGATCGTCGGGAAGTCCATCCGCAACTGCGGGAGGAACAGTCCGACCTCAGCGCCCATCTCCCGATCCTGGCACGTGCGCCGAAGATCTAGTTTTCCGTGATGATCAAACGCGGGTTCGGCGGCGCCTTCCTGTGGGCCTGACAACGCCCTGGTTCGGCAACGTCATCCTGGGGGTCGTCGACCTGGCGGCCACGGCCGCCCGACTCCGGGCCGTCGGCCTGGACGTGCAGGAGGGTGGGACGCACCCGCAGTTCGGCACCCGGAACATGGTCGTGCCCCTCGGACGGAGCTACCTCGAGCTGCTGGCCGTCGAGGACCGGGCGGTGGCCGAGCAGGCCCTCTTCGGCCAGACGTTGCTGGCCCTCACCGCCGACGGAGACCGCCTCGTGCGCTGGTCGATCCGCACCGACCGCATCGACGAGGTCGCCGAGGACCTGGGCATCGACATCGATGAGCGGTCCCGCCTCCACCCCGACGGCCGCACCCTGCGCTGGCGATCGGCCGGCATGACGCCCTCGCTCCTCGACCCCAGCCGCCCCTTCTTCATGCGGTGGCCCGACGAGGACTGGCCTGGCCACGAGCCCGCCCGGCACGAGGTGGCCGTGGGGGAGATCCTGGACCTCGAGGTGTCGGTGCCGGATCCCGAGGCGCTCCGACGCTGGACCCTCGGCGCCGACCTCCCCCTGACCGTCCACGACGGCCCCGGTGACCTGCTCTCGGTCACCCTGGAGGTCGACGGCCGCCCCTGGCGCCTGGGCCCCGAGGACTAGCGGCATCGACAAGGCGGGGTCGCGAGCCTCACCGGCTGGGGCGACCGATGCCAGGGAATGGGGGCGTGATCTGCCGCCGATTCGAGCTGCAGGAGCGATGGGTCGGGTCAGGCCTGGATGTGCCGGTGCGCCGTGGGGTCCGCGCCTGGTGGGGACGGAACCGGTTCCTGGGTGGGGGTGGGGTGGCGCAACCGGTCAGGGTCGACATCGTTCGTGGGCGCTGCGGGTGAATTGGCGGCCGTCGGGGCTGGTGGCGGTGAAGATCCCGGTCGCCGGGTCGCGTTGGAGGGTCCAGCCCTTGTGATGGATGAGGGTGTGGTGCCTTCGGCAGAGGAGGCAGCCGTTGTCGAGGTCGGTGGGCCCGTCGTCTTCCCAGGGCTTGAGATGGTGGGCGTCGCACCATTTGGGCTTGCGGTCACAGCCGGGGAAGACACAGCCGCCGTCACGGATGACCAGGGCCCGTCGTTGCCGGGTGGTGAAGCGGCGTTGGGCCCGGTTGTAGTCCAACGGCTGTCCGGTCTTCGGGTCCCGGAGGAGGCGGCGGACCCACCCCGTGCACAACAGCACCGAGGCCACCGCCCGCAGGGCGGGTGACCCGTCGGGGTACTGGCAACGGCGGGCCTGGCGGAGGGCGCGTTCGCCGGCGGCGTGCGGCCGGTAGGGGGCCAGCAGGTCAGCGAGCGGGTCGGCGCCCTCGAGGTCGAGGGTGGCGGGGTCGGCGACGAGCTCGGCGGCGGTCGCGGCATCGAGGATGATGTCGGCGCTGCCGGGGGTCATGGGGTCATCGCCGAGCTTGTCGGCCAGGGCGCGGCGGAAGATGTCGATGACGATGTCGTAGTGGCGTTGCTGACGGGTGCGGGGGCCTTCGGGGCAGTCCTTCGAGTCCGGGGTGTCCAGTGCTTCGATGGCGGCGCGGATGATGGCGGCGTCGTCGGCGGGGCCGAACAGGTCGGTGTGCGCGGAGCCGCCGTAGGTGTCCGCCGAGGAGAACCGGCGCTTCGAATCATCCGGCGGCGCCTGGTCATCGACCAGCTCGACCCACCGACCGAGCACTTGGCCGAAGTCCGCGGCGGAGAGGTCCTTGGCGAGCTCGACGAACCCGTCGACGGCCAGGGCGAACTCGGTCTCGCGGTTGCGTTCGGCCCGCATCAGTAGGCGGGCTTTGGCGACGGTGAGGTCGCCGCCGTCGAGGCCGGCCGCCACGCACTGGTGGCGGGCATAGAGGCGGGCGGCCTGGACCAGCACCACTGCTTCGGCCTTGGTCAGGGTCGTGTTGTTCTCCAGCCACGGGGCCGGTGATACCGCCCCGTCCTCAGCCCACGCAGTGACCCGGTCCCACTGGGCCAACCCCCGGACGAGCTCGACCTGCATCACCTCGGTGAGTGCCGACGAGGTCCCGGACCCGGTCCGACAACGCGAGCGGCACCCAGCCGGCCCGGTCCTCGGCGGCGAGGTCCTTGACCCCCACCCGCAGCTCGGCGACCACGTCCTTCATGCCCCCATTCTCCCCAGGGGGTGTGACATCTAACGCCCAAATCCGGCCGATCCGAGAAAGAAATCCGGAGGTTTCTTCTGGGCAGTTGGTCGGTCCGGGTCGAGGTGGTCGGCTGGCAGGAAACCGAGGCAGGTAGGGAGTTGTGGGCGGGTCGGTCCGGAGACGTCCGGCCCGGGGAGGCCGCACTGCCGTAGTATGTCACGCTCCGTGGTCATCTTGAGCCCGAGGCCCGGTGATTGGGGTCATTGGAGGAAATAAGGGTCGGATTCCGACCCCTATTTCCTCCAATGGCCCGACCCTGGTCACGGTCCGTGACATCCAGTATCGATCCACCTGAGCGGACACCGAACCCCTCCGGAAAGACCCGCCCAGCACCCCCTACGTGCCATGCCCCGCCGCGCCGGCGAGGACACGAGACGGCACCGCCTCGCACGTGCCATCGTGGCGGTAGTCGAACCGAGGGGGACGACGCCATGGGCTCGCTGCCGGACCAGTACACGATCGGGGACCTGTTGGATCGGATCCTGGCCGCCCTCGCCGCCGCCGGCCACGACCTCGATCCGCTCGATCCCGAGGCCCTCGCCCCGGTCGAGGACTTCCACACGCTGGGTCGGGCCGCGACGGTCGCGCTGGCCGACGCCGCGGCGATCACCGCCGAGGACCGGGTGCTCGACCTGGGCTCCGGCATCGGGGGACCGTCCCGCTTCCTGGCCCGGACCTACGGCTGTCGGGTCGACGGCATCGACCTCACGCCGGAGTTCCAGGCGGTGTCGGAGGACCTCAGCCGACGCACCGGCCTGGACGGCCTCGTCACCGCCCACGTCGGTGACGCCACGGCCACGCCGTTCGCCGACGGCGCCTTCGACGTGGTCTGGACCCAGCACGTGGCCATGAACATCGAGGACAAGGCCGGCCTCTACTCCGAGGCCAGGCGGGTGCTGCGGCCCGGCGGTCGCCTGGCCTTCTTCGACATCATGGCGGGACCCGAGCGCCGCTGCGCTTCCCCGTGCCGTGGGCCGACACGGCCGAGCTCAGCTTCCTCGTCCCGCCCGACGCGGTCCGCGCCCTCGTCGAGCGCGCGGGGTTCGTGGTCGACCTGTGGCTGGACCTGAGCGAGGACGCCATCGGGTTCTTCGAGGCGTTGGCCGCCGCCCCGCCGCCGAGTGCCTCCCCGGTCAACCTCTCGCTGCTCATCCCGGACTTCCCGACGAAAGCCCGCAATCTGGTGCAGAACTTCCGCGAAGAACGGATCCGCCTCGTGCGGGCGGTGGCCACGGCGGTCTGATCGGCCCCTTCGGGGGACTGACTACCGTGTCAGGTTTCTCCGGAGAGCAGGACTGAGGGGACCCGTGCCGATCCACTACGAGGACGCCGTCGACCACACCGTGGTCATCACCATCGACCGGCCCGAGGCCAAGAACGCCCTCGACCTGTACGCCTTCCGGGACCTGGCCGCCGCCTGGCGGCGCTTTGCCGAGGACGACGAGGCCTGGGTGGCGATCATCACCGGGGTCGGCCGCAACTTCATGGCCGGCGCCGACCTGAAGACCTACATCCCCCAGATCACCAAGCTCCACGAGGAGATCAACCAGGGAGGCGTCGACGAGATCGACGGCTGCAAGCTGCGGGACGGGACCGACGCCGTCCTGCGGGGCACCAAGATCTACAAGCCGATCATCGCCGCGGTGAACGGGCCCTGCGTGGCCGGCGGCATGGAGATGCTCGGGGGGATCGACATCCGTATCGCCACCATCCACGCCCGGTTCGGCGTCATGGAGCCCAAGCGGGGGCTGTTCGCCGGGGGCGGCACGACGGTGCGCCTGCCCCGTCAGCTCGCCTTTCCCGCGGCGATGGAGTTCCTGCTCACCGCCGAGGCGTTCCCAGCCGAACGGGCCCTGGAGCTGGGCCTGCTCAACGAGATCGTCGAGGAGGACGACCTGCTGGACAAGGCCAGGGACTGGGCGGCCCGCATCAACGCCAACGGCCCCCTGGCCGTGCGGGCCACCAAGGAGAGCGTCCTGCGGGGCCTGGCCACCGACATGCGGGAGGCCTACAAGATCGAGTCCGAGCTCGGCTCGGTGGTCTTCGGCAGCGAGGACGCCAAGGAGGGCCCCAAGGCCTTCGCCGAGAAACGGCCCCCGAACTGGCAGGGGAGGTAGTCCCCCCGTGGGCGTCGACCCCCGGAGCCCCTGCGTCATCGGCGTGGCGCAGTTCGTGTCGCGCCCCGAGGACGGGCCGTGCCCCGAGCCCCTGGCCATGTGGGAGCAGGTCGTCCGCGCGGCCGCTGACGACGCGGGGGCGAGCGGCGACGTGCTCGGCTCGGTCGGCAGCCTCCAGGTCGTCTACTGCCAGAGCTGGCAGTACGACGACGCCCCGGGACGACTGGCCGAGGCCCTGGGCATCGACCCGGTGCACCGCCTGTACTCGGGCATCGGGGGCACCACGCCACAGGTACTGGTGAACGACCTCGGCTCGGCCATCGTCGCCGGCGACCTCGATGTCGGCGTCGTGTGCGGCGCCGAGGCCCTCGACACCAAGCGCCGGCTGAAGAAGGCGGGGGAGAAGCCGGCCTGGAGCCACCAGGACCCCGATCCGCCCCCGTTTCCCTTCGAGGCGCCGTTCCACCCGGCCGAGATCGCCCACGAGGTGTTCCAGGCCTACCTGACCTTCCCGCTCTGGGACGTCGCCCGGCGCGCCCACCTCGGCATCGATCCGGTGGCGTACCGGCAGGCGATCGGCGAGCTCATGGCGCCGATGACCCGTGTGGCGGCGGCCAACCCGTACGCCTGGTTCCCCGTCGAGCGGTCGGTCGAGGACCTGGTCCACCCCACCGCCGAGAACCGGATGGTCGCCTACCCGTACACCAAGTACACGGTGTCGATCATGGACGTGGACATGGCCGGGGCCGTCGTCCTGGCCAGCCACGAGGCGGCTGACGCGCCTGGGTGTGCCCGCCGACCAGCGGGTCTACCTCCGTGGCTGGGCGTACGGCTGTGACCCCGTGTACGTAGCCGAGCACGCCGAGCCCTGGCGGTCACCGGCCATGGCCGAGGTCTTCGGCACGGCGTTGCGGGCCGCGGGCCTGGGCGTCGACGACCTGGGTCACCTCGACCTGTACTCGTGCTTCGCCTCGTCGGTCCACCTCGCCCTCGACGCCCTCGGCCTGGCCGCGGACGACGCTCGCGGGGTGACGGTGACCGGCGGCCTGCCCTTCGCCGGTGGGGCCGGCAGCAACTACCAGACCCACGCCATCGCGGCGATGGTCGACGCGCTGCGGGGCGACCCGGGCACCGCCGGGCTGGTGACGGGGGTGGGCATGCACCTGACCAAGCACGGCGCCGGGGTCTACAGCACCGAACCCGGCCCGGTGACGCCGCCGGACCCGGGCTCGCTGCAGGTCGGCCTCGACGCCGCCCATCCGCCGGTGTCGATCACGCGACACGGCCGACGGGCCGGCGACCGTGGTCACCTACTCCGTGGTCCACGGTCGGGACGGGGCCGCCCAGTCCGGTCTGGCCGTGTGCGACCTGCCGGACGGCTCGCGGGCCTACGCCCGGGTCGAGGACCCAGATGTCCTCGCCGAGATGGAGGCCACCGAGTGGGTGGGGACCCCGGTGGTGTTGGCCACCGAGGGCGGACGCAACACCCTCAGGCCGGAGTCGTGAGCCCCCGTCGCGGCGTGCCGGACAAGACGGTGCTCATCACGGGCGGCAACGCCGGCCTTGGCCTCGAGACGGCGGTGGCGCTGGCCGCCATGGGGGCCGCGGTGACCATCACCGCCCGGGATGCGGCCCGGGGTGAGGCGGCTCGGGCCGAGATCGCGGCTCGCTCCGGGTCCGAGGCCGTGGAGGTCATGGCCCTCGACCTGGCGTCCACGGCGTCCATCCGCTCCTTCGCCGCCGCCTTCCTCGACACCCACCCCCGTCTCGATGTGCTGGTCAACAACGCCGGGCTCATCCTGAGCGAGCGCACCGAGACCGAGGACGGCTTCGAGACCACCTTCGGCGTCAACCACCTCGGCCACGTCCTGCTCACCGACCTGCTCCTCGATCGACTGGTGGCCAGTGCCCCGCGCGGATCGTCGTGGTCGCGTCCGACGCCCACAAGTTCGCCCTCGACGGACTGAACTTCGACGACCTCCAGTGCCACGGCCACTATTGGTCCTATCGGGTCTACGGCCGGTCCAAGCTGGCGAACATCTACTTCATGCGGGCGTTGGCCAAGCGTCTCGAGGGCACCGGAGTGACGGTCAACGCCGTGCACCCGGGCAGCGTGGCGACCCGGTTCGCCCGCGACGGTGACACCCGGTTGACCACGGCGATCACCACGGCGGTGGCCCGACCCTTCTCCCGCACCCCCGAGGAGGGGGCCCGCACCCAGGTGGTGGTCGCCGCCGACCCCGATCTCGAGGGCGTCTCGGGCTCCTACTTCTGCAACTCGAAGGCGAACGACAAGCGGCTCTCGCGGATCGCCCGCGACGACGCCGCCGCAGAGCGGTTGTGGGTTCTGAGCCGGGAGCTGCTCGACCTCACCCCCTGACGGGCGGGGCGGCGGGGCTACTGTCCGGCGGATGAGCGACGTCGGCGACCCGACCCAACTGGACACGCCGGCGGTCCCCGGCCCCGATCCGGCGGCCACGCCCCCCGAGGGGACCCCGGTGACGCCCGGCGGTGACCCGACCGGCGACCTGCACGTCGCCGTGCCCCCCCAGCCCCCTCCGCCGGGTGGCGGCGACGGCTACGGCGGGGGTGGCGACGGCTCCGGCCCGGGTCCGGAGGAGGGCGCCGAGCCGCCCTGGTACAAGGCCACCTCGGTGATCGTCCTCGGCGTGATCATCCTCATCCTGGTCGTGGCCATCGCCGTCGCCCTCGCCTCGGGTGGCGGCGGCGACGACAACGGCGACGACACGACCACCACCGAGGAGACGACCTCCACCACCGGTTCGTCCACGACCTCGAGCTCCACGACCAGCTCCACGACCACGAGCTCCACGACCACGAGCACCACGACCACCACCACGACGACCACGACGACGACGACGGTCCCGCCGACGACGGTGCCCCTGACGACGGTCCCGCCGACGACGGTCTGACCCGGCCCGGGCGCCCCGCCGTCACCTAGGGGTGTACGCCGACCACGGAGAGTGGTATATCTGGTCACGGCCTCGGCGGAGGCCCGGACCCAGAGAAGGCGGAAGCAGCAGATGCGGCGGAGCACGAAGACGGCCTTGGTCGTCCTGGGCGTCGGGGCCGCCATGGCCGGCCTGACCACGGCCCCGGGATCTCGCTCGGGCCGTCCGGAGGGGGGTCCGCCCGTGGTGGTCGAGGACCGGGCGGCCACCACGACGATCGTCTCGTCCACCCGGGGCACCGTTGCGGTCACCGTGGAGTCGGCTCCCTCCGGCGGCCGCCCCTTCGACCCGGGCGGCCAGGCCGAGGCGGCCACCGATCGGACCGTCCCGGTCCCCGCGGCCACCGAAGCCGGCACGCCCGCGACCACCGCGAGCGCGGCCGAGTCGGTGATCGGCGACGACGGTCGCATCTGGCTCCAGGGCCGCACCACCCGTTACCCCAACGCCGCCATCGGCCGGATCGACTTCCGGCAGTCCGGGGTGAGCTACTGGTGCACGGGCACCCTCATCGACGCCGACACGGTCCTGACCGCAGGCCACTGCGTGCACGACGGGCTCTCGGGGGCCGACGGCTGGTCCACCACGGTCAAGTTCACACCGGGCGCCGAGGGGAACCGGGCGCCCTTCGGCTCCTGCCGCAGCCGTGAGCTGCTGACCCTGCCGGGCTGGTACGAGGGCGGCCGTGAGTACCAGGACCTCGGCCTCGTGCAGCTCGACTGCCCGATCGGCGACACCGTCGGCTGGTACGGGTTCCGGTCCGCCGAGGGCGCCCGGGGCCTGGCCGGGGTCCGGGTCAACGTCCGGGGCTACCCCGGGGACATGGTCTGGAGCTCGCTGTGGACGATGGCGGACCGGATCCGGGTCTCCCAACGCGAGATGGCCTTCTATGCGGCCGACACCTATGGCGGACAGTCCGGCTCGCCGGTCTTCGACGTCAAGGCCTGCAACGGCGTCGTGGGGCCGTGCATCGTGGCCGTCCACGCGTACGGGACCCACCCGGGTGGGGCCCACGCGGGCCTCAACCACGGCCCCCGTCTGAGCGTGGAGCGCACCGCGCTCATCGCCGCCCTCGCCGCGGGCTGATCCCGGCGGGCGGCGGGTAGGTTTGCCGCCGCCTGCCCCGTCCCGGAGTCTCTGTGTCCTACCGCCGCATCGCCCCGCTCGTGCTCCTGGCCACGCTGACCGGCGTGCTCAGCAGCGCCGCCGTGGCGCAGTCGGCTCCGCCCGCAGCCGAGGCCGCCCGGGAGGGTGGCACCCTCACCCTGGTCTCGAACCGGCGCGGGGAGATCACCATCCCGGTGCAGGCTCCGAGCGACGGGGCGCTGTGGATGTCGCCCTCGAACCGGGGCACGGACCCCGCCAACGGCCAGAACCCCACCCGGGACCGGGTCTCACCGGTCGATCCGGAGGCCACCGTGCCCCGCCAGGGCCCGACGACGCGGAGCGTCATCGGCGAGGACGACCGCCGGCTGCTGACGGCCACGACGGTGTACCCCAACCGGGCGATCGCCCACCTGACGACGGACCTCAGCCCCGGGGGGACCTTCGGCAGCTACCTCTGTTCGGGCTTCCTGATCGACCGCAACACCCTGCTCACCTCCGGGCACTGCGTGCACGAGGGCGGGACCGGGTCGACGGCGGACTTCGCCACCAACATGCGCATCACCCTCGGACGGGGCCGGGGCGGCAACCCGAACGCGGCGCCGTACGGGACCTGCCGGGCCGGTGAGCTGCTCACCACGCCGGGTTGGATCGACGGGGCCGGGGAGGGCCAGGACTACGGGATCGTCCAGCTCACCAACTGCACGGTGCCGAACGTCGGCCGGCGGACGGGCTGGTTCGGCTACGTCGCCGTGCAGGGCCGGAACCCGCTGGCCTTCACGCCGGCCAACGTGCGCGGCTATCCCGGCCAGCCGCCCCGGGGGCTCAACGGGACCCTGTGGACCCACAACGGCCAGGTCCTCCAGTCGTCTTGGGCGATGGCCTTCTACCGCACCGACACCACCGGCGGGGAGAGCGGCTCCCCCGTCTATCAACCCGGCCGTCCCTGGTGTGGCGCCTGCGCGCTGGCCATCCACGGGTACGGCGCCGGCCACGGCGTGTTCCCCCACACCACGCTGAACCACGGACCCCGCATCACCGTGGCCCGCTTCCAGGCCATCCAACAGACCGCCGCGGCCAACGGCTGAGCCCGCCCTCCCCGTCGCCCCCTCGCTGGGTAGCCTCGCTCGGCAGGTACAAGGCGGAGGTCTCCCATGTCACGGTCCACCAAGCGGGTAGCGGTCATCGTTGCGCTCGCCCTGCTCGCAGGGCTCGCCCTCGTGACCAACACCAGCCCGGCCGCGAGCCAGGCCCCGGCCGACCCCGTCCCGCCCACCCTCCACGCGATCACTCTCCCGGAGGGCTACACACCTCCGGCGCTGGGTCCCGGGGCGGTCAGTCGGGCCTATGCCGGAACCGGTGCTGAGGTTGGGACCGTGTCGACCAACGACGGCTTCGAGGGCCAACCGCTCGGCGCCGAGTCGGTCATCGGTGCCGACGGCCGGATGCGGGTCAACCCGACTACGGACTATCCCGCTCGAGCGATTGGTCAAATCGAGGGCTTCGACAACGAGGCCGGGGGATTCACCTGTACCGGCTGGCTGATCGACGCCAACACGATCTTGACGTCGGGGCACTGCCTCTATCCTCCTGGGACCAGCCTGAACAACACCGTGGAGAGCCTCGAGTTCTTCCCGGGGCGGAACCGGAACGTCGATCCCTACGGCTCGTGCTCTGCCGTTTCGGGCTGGTCGCCAACCGCATGGATCCAGAGCGAGACCCCCAACGCGGATTATGCGATCATCCAACTCGACTGCAACATCGGCGACACCGTTGGCTGGTTCGGGCTCTTCAGTCTGCCCGGCGCCGGCGACCTCCTGCATCGCCGTGCCCGCGTGCAGGGGTATCCCGGGGACCACCCCTTCGGCACCCATTCGGGGATGTCGGGTCGAATCGAGCGCTCCCAGGCGAAGATGGTCTTCTACGACATCGACACGGCCGGTGGCCAGTCCGGATCACCGGTGTGGTGGACCCGAGCCAGTTGTGGTGGGCCGTGCGGAATGGCGGTGCACTCCTACGGGGTGGGCATCCAGGGTCTGAACCTCAATGCCGCGGCCCGATTCACCACCGCCCGATTTGCCGAGATCGTGGACATCGCCGACAACAACGACGTCTGACCAGCCGTCGAGTCGCTTGCGTCCTCGCAGCCGGCCTGGTCCTGGTGACCGTCGGCTGCGGGGGCGACGAGGACGGTGACGAGGTCAGCCCAGACCGCTCCCCGGTTCTGGCACCGGATCCTCGGGTCCTGACCGGCAGATCCGGTGCCAGTTCGCCGGACTCGGCTCAGGACACCTCGCCCTCGAGGCGGAAGGTGTTGACGTAGTCGATGCACAGCGTGGGGTGCCAGGCCCAGGCGTCGTAGCCCGGCGTCCCGGGAGGCCCGAGCCGCTCCTGGACCAACGGCGTCATCGACCGGTACGTCGCCTCGGGATCGTCGGTGACCATCTCGTAGAGGTGGAGGAAACGGGGCTCGCCGCCGCCGACCCGTTCGTAGGGGGTGATCATCCGGTAGCCGGGCACCGCGGCCTCGGCGATGTGGCGGAGGTGGACGAGGTCGCCCCAGTCCCGGAGTGCCTGGGCCCCGTCGAGGGTCCGAGGGCTGATCAGGACGACCAGGAGCCCGTCGACGGGCTCGGGGCCGAGGGTGCCCTGTCCGGGTCGCGGGGTCGCGATGACGTGCAGGCCGGTGATCCCCGCAGCGGCCGGCGGCGGGGCGAACGTGGCATCCACCTCGTGCAGCCCCAGGGTGGCGAACTCGGGGAGGCGGCGGGGCAGGTCGTCGCGGTCCGGGCACTGGTTCGACCACCAGGTGGAGCGCTGCACGCCGGGGGAGGCGGCCACGACCGGTGCCCGCTCCCGCCCGTAGGCGTCCGGCCGGACCCGGGTCATCTCCAGGTACAGCGCGCCGGTGCGGCGGTCCTCCACGCCGATGGAACCTACTGCGGGGCGGGGAACCTAATCTGCGCCGATGCCAACCGATCCCGCCCTGGCCGACGAGCTCGTCGCCACCGTCCGTGGCTGGGTGGCCAAGGACGTCATCCCGTTCGCCTCCGAGTTCGAACACGCCGATGAGTTCCCGGAGACGATGGTCCAGCAGATGCGGGAGTTCGGCCTCTTCGGGGCCACCATCCCCGAGGAGCACGGCGGGCTCGACCTCGACGTGCTGACCTATGCCCGCCTCGTCGAGGAGCTGGCCTACGGCTGGATGTCGCTGTCGGGGATCCTGAACACCCACACGATCGTGGTCAACCTGGTCAAGCGCTTCGGCACCGACGAACAACGGGCGCGATGGCTGCCGGACATGGCCACGGGCGAGATCCGGGGTGCCTTCTCGTTGTCGGAGCCGGACTCCGGCAGTGACTCCCAGGCGCTGCGCACCAAAGCGGTGCCCGACGGTGACGAGTACGTGATCGACGGCACCAAGATGTGGGTCACCAACGGTGAGCGCGGCGCAGGTCGTGGCGCTGGCGGCCCGGACGCCCGAGGGCATCAGCTGCTTCATCATCGGCAAGGAGCCGGGCCCTCGCTTCGAGGGCATCTCGGTCAGCCGCAAGATCGACAAGCTCGGCTACAAGGGCCTCGAGACCGTCGAGATGGCCTATGAGGGCCATCGCGTGAGCGCCGACACGGTCCTCGGTGGCCCGGACAACCTCGGCAAGGGCATGCACCAGATCCTCAGCTCGCTGGAGCTCGGGCGCATCAACATCGCGGCCCGGGCTGTCGGCGTGGCCCGGGCCGCCTTCGACGCCGCTCTGGCCTACGCCCAACAGCGAGAGACCTTCGGGGTCCCCATCGCCAAGCACCAGGCCATCCAGTTCAAGCTGGCGGACATGGCCACCAAGCTCAAGGCCTCCCAGCTGCTGGTCCGCGACGCGGCGGAGATCCTGGAGTCCGGGGTGCGGGCCGACGTCGAGGCCGGCATGGCCAAGCTCTTCTGCTCGGAGACCGCCCTGGAGATCGCCACCGAGTGCATGCGCATCCACGGCGGCATGGGGTACACGGCCGAGCTGCCCGTCGAGCGCTACTACCGGGACGCCCCGCTGATGATCATCGGTGAGGGCACGAGTGAGATCCAGCGGGTGGTGATCGCACGGGGCCTGCTGCGGCGGGCCGAAGCCGGCGAAGCCGTCATCTGATGTCGGGCTTCTTGGCGCGCTGGCGCTACCGGTTCGACAACGCCATCTCCCGGGGGACGCTCCCGATCATCGCGTGGCTCGGGGCGGCAGTCCTCGGTGTGATCGTGCTCGGGGCCTTCATCATCACGGTGTTCCGCGCCGACATCGCCGACGAGACCGACCCCGGCTTCTTCGAGTCGATGTGGCAGACGATGGTCCGGGTCCTGGACGGCGGGACGTTCACCGGCGACTCCGGCTGGGGTCTGCGGTTGCTCACCCTGGTCGTGACCCTCTTCGGCATCACCGTCGCGGCGCTCCTCATCGGCCTGATCGCCACCGCGATCGCCGAGAAGGTGGAGGACCTCCGGCGGGGGCGCAGCCCGGTCATCGAGTCCGATCACACGCTGGTCCTGGGGTGGTCCCCGCGGGTCTTCACCGTGGTCTCCGAGATCATCACCGCCGACCAGAGCCGGAAGGACTCGGCGGTCGTGGTCCTCGCCGATCGGGACAAGCAGGAGATGGAGCAGGACTTCGACAAGCGGATCCCCGACACCGGAGCGACTCGCCTCGTCGTGCGCTCGGGGGACCCGTCGAGCCTGGTGGACCTCGACCGGGTGGGCCTCGACCACGCCCGCTCGGTGATCGTGCTGGGCGACGTCGAGGCCGAGGACGGCGACGCCCACGTGGTCAAGACGGTCCTGGCCGTCCTCATCCGGCTGGGCGATCGGGACATCCCCGTCGTCGCGGAGCTGAGTGAGGCCGAGACCGGACGGGCCCTGCGGGAGGCCGGCCCCGGGCGGGTGCTGGTCGTCCGCGCCCCCGAGATCATCGCCCGGGTGACCGCGCAGGCGTGTCGCCAGCCGGGCCTCTCGGCGGTCTGGCAGGACCTCCTCGACTTCGACGGCGACGAGATCTACTTCCACCCGGCCGACGACCTGGTCGGCCACACCTTCGCGGAGGCCCAGCTGGGCTTCGAGCGGGCCGCCGTCCTCGGGCGCCGGGCCGCGGACGGGGCCGTCACCGTCAACCCGCCAGGGGACACCCGCTTCGCGAGCGGCGACGCAGTCATCGTCCTGGCCGAGGACGACGATGCCGTGACCTTCACCGGGTTCGTCGACGGTGGCGGTGCCGGCTCGGCGGCGCCCTCCCGTGACGGTGAGCCCGAGCACGTGCTGGTCATCGGGTGGAACCCGATGGCCCCGATGATCATGAGCGAGCTGGACCGCTTCGTGTCGACGGGCTCGACCGTCGACGTGCTGGTGGATGCCGACCTGGTGTCCCTCGAGGAGGTCGAGGTCCCCGGGCTCCACCACCTCCACTTGACCCTGCTCCCCGCCGAACGGGCCAACCTCGACTGCCTCGCCGACCAGGTGCTGGTGCGGGACTACGACGTGGTGCTGATCCTGGGCTACCGGGCGCTCGGGTCGGCCGCGTCGGCCGACGCTCGGACGCTGTTGACCCTGTTGCTCGTGCAGCAGGCCTCCCAGCGTCCCCTCCGGGTCGTCACCGAGCTCTTGGACTCCGCGGACATCGAGTTGGCCATGGAGTCGGGGGGTGACGACTACGTCGTCAGTGATGCCCTGTCGGGCTACCTGATGTCGCAGCTGGCCGAGAACCCGGAGCTGCGTCAGGTCTTCGACGCCCTCTTCGAGGGCACCGAGGTGGTGCTCCGCCTGGCCCCCGCCGCCGGCTACGGGCTCGGGTCGACCACCTTCGGGGGGATCGTCACCGCCGCCCAGGCCAAGGACGAGGTCGCCCTGGGCTACCTGCAGACCGATGGCATGGAGGTGGTGCTCAACCCGGCCAAGTCGGGGACCTGCGACCTGACCGTCGCCGACCGCGTGGTGGTGATCAGCCGGGCCTGATCCCGACCACCCTCAGGTCAGGGGGCGGCGGTCGTGGTGGGCGCCTCGGTGGTGGTCGGTGGCAGCGTCGGCACGGTGACCTCGGCGGGGCTGTCCCCGCTGATCGACGGGTTGGCGGGCTCGTTGTCGCTGCAGGCCGTGAACCCCAGGCCGGTCACGGCGAGGAGGGCGACGAGAGCGCCGAGCACCCGGCGACGGGGGCGCGAAGAGATGAGTACAGGCGAATCCACACCCGTGGAACTAGCACTTCCGGTGGGGGTCACGCCAGACTGAACCCGTGCCCTGGCTCTTCCTGATCGCGGCCGTCGTCGGTCTGCTCTTCACGATCAATGCGTTTCGGCCGGTCCGGACCAACCGCTGGTTCTTCGGCCAGAGCTTCTTCGCCGCCTGGCTGACCACTGAACTGGCCGGTCACCACCTCTTCTGGCAAGCCGTGCTCACCGTCTTCTGGATCTCGGTCGGCGGCCTCGACGCCTGGCCCGGCTACCTGGCGCTGGCCATCACCTTCGTGTCCTGGATCGGCCTGACCGTCCTGCTGGCTCAGGGCTATCGGGCGGTGCGCCAGATGCAGGACGCCCTCGGGGACCTGCTGCCGGTCGGACCGGCGCCCCGCGTGCCCTGGAGCCAGGTCGTCCTGCCGGTGCGGATGCGGCGCAAGGGCGTGACTCGCGAGCGCGACATCGAGTTCGCCCGGGCCGGTGGCCGGGTGCTGCGGCTCGACGTCTATCGTTCCGAGGCCCCGGCCACGGGTCGCCGTCCGGCCATCCTCCAGGTGCACGGGGGTGGCTGGGTCATCGGCGACAAGCGCGAGCAGGGCATTCCGCTGCTCGGCCACCTGGCGGTCAACGGTTGGGTCGGGTTCAACGCCAACTACCGGCTGAGCCCCGCGGCCACCTGGCCCGATCACCTCATCGACCTCAAGCGGGCGATCGCCTGGATCCGGGAGCACGCCGATGAGTACGACGTCGACCCGGACTTCATCGCCGTCACCGGCGGGTCGGCCGGCGGGCACCTGACCGCCCTGCTCGCCCTGACCGCCAACGATCCCGCGTACCAGCCGGGGTTCGAGGAGGCCGACACCTCGTTCCAGGCGGCCGTGCCGTTCTACGGCGTCTACGACTGGACCAACCGCCAGGGCAAGGCCCACCCCGACATGCTCCGCCTGTTCCTCGAGCCGTGGGTGATGAAGGCGTTCTACGCGGACGAGCCCGAGAAGTTCCACGCCGCGTCGCCGATCGACCAGGTCGGCGCCGACGCCCCGCCGTTCCTCGTGCTGCACGGCGACAAGGACACCCTGGCCCCCGTCGAGGACGCCCGGCTGTTCGTCGAACGCCTGCGGGCGATCAGCCGCGAGCCCGTCCTCTACGGCGAGCTGCAGGGCGCCCACCACGCCTTCGACCTCTTCGTCTCGACGCGGGCCAAGCCGGTGATCGAGTCGGTCGAGCGCTTCCTCACCGCCGTGCACCAGCAGGCCGAGGAGGGCGGTCCCGAGGTGCCCGAGGCCGACATCGAGGCCAGTGGGTGGGGCGACGCGGACGCCGAGGTCCTCACTCCCTGACCGCCGGTCCCGGGTCCCGGTCCTCTCGCCGTAGCGAAGTGCTCAAGGTCGGGGGGTCGGCGACCGACGGGACCCTCATGGTGTTGGTGCTGGGAACAGCGATCGGGGTCCTCGTGGTGGGCGCAGCCGCCGGTGCCCGTCACCGGGCCCGAGCCCGCTGGGTGAGCCCTTACACCGGCCTGGCCTCCGCCATGCGGGCCGTGACCCGCACCGAGGCCAGTGAGTTCCGGCCGACCGCCGGTCTCGTGGCCCTGCGCCCGGCCCCTCGGGCCCACCACGCGGAGGTGGTCGACCTCGGCCACGCCCGCTCCCTCCGCCAAGCTGTCTGACCCGTTCGGCCCTGGTCGGCGCTGACTGGCTCTGACTGGAACGCGTTCCACTACGTTGTTCTCCTGCTCCGGGCGATGCTGCCCGGACCTCGGAACCCCAGGAGATCAAGCATGCGCGGAGCGCTGTTGCGCAACACCGGTGACGACGGCCTGGAGGTCGTCGACGGGCTCGAAGCCGGCGAGGCCGGTCCCGGCCAGGTCAAGGTGAAGATCGTCGCGACCGGCGTGTGTCACTCGGACCTCTCGGTCATGAACGGCACGATCCCCCAGCCGCCCCCGGTGATCCTCGGCCACGAGGGCGCCGGCATCATCACCCAGGTGGGCGAGGGCGTCCCCGGCCTGGCCGAGGGTGACCACGTGATCATCGCCTGGTCACCCCCGTGCGGGCTCTGCGTGGACTGCGTGGACCGCAAGTCGCCGCACCTGTGCCAGGCGTTCCTGTTCAACATGGCCATCCCGAAGTACACCCTCGACGGGACCGACGTCTACGGCATGGCCGGCGCCGGCACCTGGGCCGAGGAGACGGTCATGCCCTGGCAGGCCGCCATCAAGATCGACGACGACGTGCCCTTCGAGGTCGCCTCGCTCATCGGCTGTGCGGTCATGACCGGTGTGGGCGCGGCCATCAACACCGCCAAGGTCGTGCCCGGCTCCTCGGTCGTGGTCTTCGGCTGCGGCGGCGTGGGCATCAGCGTGATCCAGGGGGCCCGGGTCTGTGGCGCCGCCGAGATCGTCGCCGTGGACCTCGTCGACGACAAGCTGGAGACGGCCAAGAAGTTCGGGGCCACCCACGCGGTGAAGCCCGACGACCTGGCTGCCCTGTCCGCCGAGCTGACCGGCAGCGCCGGCTTCGACTACGCCTTCGAGGCCATCGGCAGCCCCGTCACCATGCGGGCCGCCTACGACGCCATCCGCCGCGGTGGCATGGCGGTCATCGTCGGGGTGGGCCGGGCCGAGCAGACCTTCGAGTTGAGCGCCTTCGAGATGTTCTACAGCGAGAAGACGCTGGTGGGCTCGTACTACGGCTCCACCGACGTGCGCTCGGACTTCGCCCGCATCATCCGCCTCTGGCGGGCGGGCAAGCTCGACCTCGAGGCCATGGTGACCCGCACCATCGCCCTCGAGGACATCAACGAGGCGTTGGGGGCCATGGAGCGCGGCGAGGTCGTGCGCCAGGTCATCACCCTCTGATCGGGCGGCAACCGTGAAGAAGCTCCTCGCCGTCCTCGCCCTCACGATCGTCACCCTCGCCGCGTGCGGGGGCGACGACGGGGGCGGGGACGCGGCCGACGCATCCGAAGACTTCTCCGACGTGGTCACCGACGACCTCTCCGAGGACCTCTCCGACGACTCGTCCGACGACCTCAGTGACGACCAGGGGGAGGACGACGACACCACGCCGGCGCAGGACCTCCGGGCTTATCTCGACGAGAACCAGCCGGACTACAGCGACCTGGCCGAGGGGATCGGGACCGTGGAGATCGCGGCCGACAGCGTCCAGGTCACCCTGACGTTGTCGGAGACCACCGACGCCGACACCGCCGTGGCCATCTGTGAGTCCACCCTCGACTGGGGCGAGGACGCCGAGCTCCTACAGATCGAGGTCGAGGTCGAGGACCAGGAGGACACGATCCTGGCCACGGGTGACTTCGAGGACGGTTGCCAGGCGGCATGATGTGTCCCCCGACCTCCCCGAGGAGCTGAGCATGCGCATCGTCGTCGACTACGACCTGTGTGAGAGCAATGCCATCTGCATGGGCATCGCGCCCGAGGTCTTCGAGGTGCGCGACGACGACTTCCTCTACCTCCTCACCGAGACCCCGGGCGAGGAGCTTCGCGAGAAGATCGAGGAGTCGGTCCGTCGCTGCCCGAAGCAGGCCATCAGCATCGCTGAGGACTGAGGTCCGGCGCTGGACACCGTCGCCGTCGTCGGCGGCTCGCTGGCCGGCCTGCGAGCCGCGGAGACCCTCCGAGGAGACGGTTACGACGGCACCATCGTCGTGGTGGAGGCCGAGGACCGGAGGCCCTATGACCGGCCGCCGCTCTCCAAGCAGGTGCTCGCGGGCGACTGGACGCCCGAGGAGGCGCGCCTGCCCGTCCACGTCGACGGGCTCGAGGTGGACTGGGAGCGGGGCCGGAAGGCCACGGGCCTCGACCTGACCGAACGCCGTCTTGGCCTCGACGACGGCCGCAGCATCCCCTTCGACGGCCTGGTCATCGCCACGGGCGCCTCCCCGCGCCGTCTTCCGGGCGCCGACGGCCTGGCGGGGGTCCACGTGCTGCGCACCCTGGACGACTGCCTGGCCATCCGGGCCGACCTCGATGCCTCGCCCGGGCGGGTCGTGGTGATCGGGGCCGGCTTCATCGGCTCCGAGGTCGCGGCGACCTGTCGCCAGCAGGGCCACGAGGTGACCGTGGTCGAAGCCCTCCCCGTGCCCATGGAGCGCATCGTGGGCACCGATCTGGGCTCGTTGAGCGCCGACCTGCATCGGGACCACGGCGTCCAGGTCCGACTCGGCGTGGGGGTCGAGGCCCTCGAGGGTGGCGACCGCGTCGAGCGCCTCCGGCTCAGCGACGGCTCGCTGGTGGACGCGGACGTCGTCGTGGTCGGCATCGGCGTCACGCCGGCCACGGGCTGGCTGGAGGGATCCGGCCTGGCGCTGGACAACGGCGTGGTGTGCGACGAGACCCTGCTCGCCGCGCCCGGCGTCGTCGCCGCAGGCGACATCGCGCGCTGGCCGAACGTCCGATTCGGCGAGGTCATGCGGGTCGAGCACTGGGAGAACGCACTGGACCAGGGCGCCCACGCGGCCCGGCGCCTGCTGGCCGGTGACGGGCCCGCGGAGCGCTTCGAGCCCGTGCCGTGGTTCTGGTCCGACCAGTACGACCGCAAGATCCAGCTGGCCGGTCGGTCGGGGCCGAACGACGAGGTCCGGATCGTGCACGGCACCGTCGAGGAACGTCGCTTCGTGGCCCTCTTCGGTCGGGGCGGTCGGGTGGTCGGCGTGCTCGGGGTGAACCGCCCCCGTCACGTCATGCAGTGGCGCCGGCGCATCATCGACGCGATGACCTGGGAGGACGGCCTGGCCCTCGCGGCGGAGGAAGAGGCCGCGGCGGGGTGACCGTCACCACGGCCTGCCTCCTGGTCGTCTTCGGGATCTACGCCGCCGGCAACTGGTGGGCCGTGGAGCACGGCAACCAGCGCCTGGAGTGGTTGTGCAAGCCGGCGGCGATGGTCGCCCTGATCGGGGCGGCGATCGCCCTGTCACCCGACGACCCGGCGGTGAAGACGGCGTTCGTCATCGGGCTGGTGCTCTCCCTGGCGGGGGACGTCTTCCTCATGCTGCCGTCGGACCGCTTCCTGTACGGCCTGATCTCGTTCTTCGCGGCCCATGTCGCCTACGTCGTCGGCTTCCTCCTGGCCGGCCCCGAGCCCGTGCTCCTGCTCGTCGGCCTGGTGGCCGTGGTCGCCGGCGTCGTCCTGGTCGGGCGCCCCCTGGTGACGAGGGTGAAGGCGGGGGACCAGGCCGAGTTCGCCGTCCCGGTCATGGCCTACATGGGGGTCATCTCCGCCATGGTCGTGGCCGCCTTCGGGGCGGGTAACCCCTTCGGCATCGGCGGGGCGCTGAGCTTCTACGCCTCTGACGCCACCCTCGGGTGGAACAAGTTCGTGACCGAGATCCATCACGGCCGCCTCGCCGTGATGGTCACCTACCACCTCGGCCAGTTCCTGCTGGTCCTCTCCCTGATCTAGAGAACGACACGACACGCGGCCACTGGGGCTGGGGTCGGGCGGGGTCGTGTGAGCCGTCGGTTGTCCACGCGTCGTCGTCCGCCGGGTGCGGGCACCACCGAGCCGGCGAGAGGACGGCCCTCGTTGCCGTCGGTCCGCCCTACGGCCACTCGAGGGTGAGGCAGCGGTGGTCCAACCGACCCGGGGACCAGTGGCCCCAGGCGCCGCCGGCGGCGCGGCGGGAGTGCTCGGTCCAACCGATGGCGTCGGGGCGGCCGACGCGACGCACGACCTGGCGCAGGCCGCCCTCGTAGACCACGTAGCCGGTCCAGGTGCCGGGGTGGTCCTTGGGCGAGCCGGTCTCGGTCACGACCACATGACGGTGCTTTCGGGTGACGTGGCGGTGCGTGTGGCCGCTGGCGACCAGCGCGGCGGGGCTGGCGTCGGCGACGGCATCGAGGAACCGGCGGGCCAGGGGACCGGGGACCCCGGGGGGCCAGAGGACCGAAAAGGGCAGGCGGAGGAGGTGGTGGTGCAGGACCACCAGCGCGGGCCGTCCGTCGAGAGCGTCAGCCATGGCGTCCACGGCGTGGTCGAGACGAGGGGCGTTCACGTCGAAGGTGGTGGAGTCGACGAGGGCCACCCGCAGGCCCGGGAGGTCGATGGTGTGCAGGCGCTCGGGCGCCACGGTCAGGCCGAGGCCGGCGAAGGCCTCGGGATGGTCGACCTCCCGATAGGGCTTGACCTCGTGGTTGCCGGGGATCGCCTCGACGGGCAGGCCCGCTTCGGCCAGGACCTTGCCCAGCAGGTCGTACTCGTCGGGTGTGCCGCGGTCGACGAGGTCGCCCTTGAGCACGAGGTGCTGGGCACCCCAGGCCAGGCCCTCGTCGAGGGCGGCCCGGGTGCAGCGCAGCGTGTGGATCTCCTCGACCGGCTCCCGCTCCCGCATCTTGCGGAACAGGCCGAAGTGATCGAGGCCGAGGTGCATGTCCGACAGGGTCATGAACCGGTACAGCTCGCGGCCCGGGGGCGGGGCGACGGTGCGGGCCGCCAAGCAGTGGCCCGCGACCTCGACGGTGTAGGCGGTGTCCGGCCGGAGCCCGACGAGGTCGGCGACCCCCGGGCCGCCGTCGGCCTCGATGGCAACCGCCGCGGCCACCTCCCCGGACTCGTCAAGGGCGCGCGCGGTGATCTCTCCAGGGCCGAGGGCCGCCCAGCTGAGCTGGATGGCCTCGGGCTCGACGGCGAAGACCTGGAGGCGTCGCGCCGCGATCACGAGCCGAAGACCTGGACGCGCCGGTCGGAGCTCACCCTGTTCCTGTCGGCCCCGTGAGGTGTGCATCCAGTCGATCGGCCTCCCGGGCCCGGTGGGCCACGTTCACCCGGAGCCGCTCGCGGGCCTGCTGCAGGGCCTTCTCGCCCTGGGGGACCGGGTGGTCGTCCAACCAGGCCTCGATGCCGTCGGCCAGCTCGCCGTCGTCCATGGCCCGGATCCCCCCCAGCATCCGGGAGATGCTGTTGGACGGGAAGCGGGCGTTGGCCTCGTCCCAGTGCTCGGTGATCCAGGCCCAGGCGTCGGCCCCCCGCTCCCGGTTGGTGAGGGCCCGGCGGATGACATACGGCGCGTTCTGCGAGCGGACCTGGTCGGTCAGGGTCAACGCCAGGGTGCGGGCGAAGAGCTCCGGGTCCTCGAAGTCGGCCAGCAGGTAGAGGTACCGCTGCTCCTCCTGGGGGTCCGCGGCGTCCCGGAACCGGGCCAGGAAGGCCTCGTAGTCCACAGCGTCGCCGACATCGGCCAGGATGCCGGCGGCGGCGGCGGCCAGCGCCGGATCGACCGCGGCGCCGTCGTCGAGGTGGGCCCGGTGGAGGTCGGCGGCCCGCTGACGCACGTCGGCGTCCTCGGCCAAGGTGCCCAGGGCGCCGAAGAGCAGTGCCCGCAACTCGGCGTCGCGGTCGCTCTCGCCGTCGACGGGCAACGGTCCGAGTCGGTCGTAGGCGGGCGCGAGCAGCGCGGCGACGAGGGTCGTGAACCGGGTGCGGGCCGGTCCGTCGACCAGGCGCCGGATCCCGTGCAGGCTGCCGACCAGGCGCTGCCAGACCGTGAGGTCGGTCTCGGCGGAGAAGGTCAGGACGGTGTCGAGGACATCGGTGGCCGGCACCCGTCCGGCGAGGGCGGCCGCCGCCAGGTCGTCGACGAACTGGTAGCGCTCGATCGGCTCCAGCACGGCGTGGGCCCGCTCCGCCAGCGCGGCCCGCAGATCGGGGGCGTACGCGACCCGGTAGAAGCCGGAACCACCCCGGTTGACCACCACCCAGTCGGCCCCGCCGGCCAGGTCGACCTCGGCCCGGTCGCCGTCGAGCAGGACCCGCTCGCTGTGGCTCTCACCGCCGTCGGTGCCCCACGCCACGAGGACGGGGACGGCCCAGGCGGCCGGATCGGCGCCGGGCAGGTAGGCGAAGCGCTCCTGGGTCAGCACGAGGCGGTCACCGTCACGCGACGCGCCGACCAGGGGGTAGCCCCCCTGGAAGATCCAGGTGTCCATGATCCGTCGGGTCGGGCTCGCCCGTGGCCGCCTCGATGGCGTCCCACAGGTCGGTGGTCTCGGTGTTGGCGTACTGGTGGCTCTCCAGGTAGCGGCGGATGCCGTCCCGGAACCGCTCCTCGCCCAGGTACTGCTCGAGCATCCGCACGACCGCGGCGCCCTTCTCGTAGGTCAGGACGTCGAACATCCCCTCGGCGTCCTCGGGTGAGGTGACCTCGAACTCGATGGGCCGGGTCGCGTGCAGGGCGTCGGTGTCCAGGGCCTCGGATCGGGACACGCCGAAGCTGACCCAGCGCTCCCAGTCGGGGCGGAAGGCGTCGGTCGTGGCCATCTCCATGAACGTGGCGAAGGCCTCGTTCAGCCAGATGCCGTTCCACCAGCGCATCGTCACCAGGTCGCCGAACCACATGTGAGCGAGCTCGTGGGCGATGACGTCGACCACGTTCTGCAGCTCGGGCTGGGTCGCCCGGGAGGGGTCGACCAGGAGGAGGACCTCCCGGAAGGTGACGCACCCGAGGTTCTCCATCGCCCCGAAGGCGAAGTCGGGCACGGCGACGAGGTCGAGCTTGTCGCCGGGGTAGGCGATGTCGTACCAGTCGGCCAGGTGGTCGAGGCAGAAGGCCCCGACCTCGAGCGCGTAGCGGGCCAGGTCGCCCTTGCCCACAGGGTGGACCACCCGCAGGTCCACGCCACCGGCGGGGACCGGGTCGGTGACCTCGAGGGGGCCGATGACGAAGGCCACCAGGTACGTGGACATGACCATGCTCTCGGCGAAGTGGATCCGCACGGACCCGTCCTCCCGGTCCTGGCGGGCCACCTCACGGGTGTTGGCCACGGCGAGGAGCCCCTCGGGCACGTCGAGGGTGACGGCGAAGGAAGCCTTGAGGTCGGGCTCGTCCCAGCAGGGGAAGGCCCGGCGGGCGTCGGTGGCCTCGAACTGGGTGGTGGCCAGGACCCGCTCGTGGCCCTTCTCGTCGGTGAAGGTGCTGCGGTAGAACCCCCGGAGCTGGTCGTTGAGGATGCCCCGGAAGGCCAGTTCGAGGGTCGCCTCCCCGGGATCGAGGGCGGCATCGAGGTGCAGGTGGAGGCGCTCGGTGGCCTCGTCCAGCTCGGTACCGGCCGGGTGGCGGGTGTCGCCCACGACGATCACGGCCTCGTCGATCTCCAGCTCGATGGCGTTGAGCACGACGGTGTCGGTCGCCTCCTGCACCGTCACCGCGATCGAGGCCGTCCCGGCGAAGGTGGCGGCCTCGAGGTCGGGGCGCAGCGTCAGCTCGTAACGGGACGGGATGACGGTGCGCGGCAGGCGGTACGGGTCCAGAGCGGGGGCGTCGGGCACCCGCCGAGGCTAGCGACCCGGCAACCCTCGCCCGGGAGGTCCAGTCCCCCTGGGGTGGGCACGGTCGACTGACGAACGGGCCGGGAGCCACGACCCGAGCGGCCGTGTCGCGGTCGCCGAAATGGCCCGCGAGATCCTCGTGCTGAAGCCCCGCTGAGCTCTCGATCGGTCGCGCGCGCACCCCGGTCGGCCCGTCGATCGTTAGCCTCGGGCGCTTCATGGACGACAAGAGCTATGACGTGGTGGGCCTCGGCAGCGCCATCGTGGACGCCATCACCCACGCCGAGGAGAGCTTCCTCGAGGAGTGGGGCATCGAGAAGGGGGGCATGACCCTCATCGACGAGCAGCGGGCCCACCTGCTGTACGACGCCATGGGCCCGGCCTCGGAGACCTCGGGGGGATCGGCGGCCAACACCGTGGCCGGGGTCGCCTCCTTCGGCGGCACCGCCGCCTTCATCGGCACCGTGCGCGACGACCAGTTGGGCGAGATCTTCCGCCACGACATCCGGGCCAGCGGGGTCACCTTCGACGTCCCCGCCGGCACCGACGGCCCGTCGACGGCTCGCTGCCTGATCCTGGTGACCCCGGACGCCCAGCGCTCCATGAGCACCTACCTCGGCATCTCGTCCCTCGTGGACCCCGCCAACGTCGACGAGGACCTCGTCGCGGCCGCCAAGGTCGTCTACTGCGAAGGCTACCTCTGGGACATGCCCCAGACCATCGAGGCCATCGAGAAGGCCTTCGACCGGGCCCGGGATGCCGGCGGCAAGGTGGCCTTCGCCCTCTCCGACGACTTCTGCGTGGACCGCCACCGGGCGGACTTCCTGGGCCTGGTCGACGAGCGGGTGGACCTGCTCTTCGCCAATGCCGAGGAGATCTGCTCGCTGTACGAGGTCGACCACGTCGAGGACGCCATCGAGGCCGTCCGAGGCCACTGTGAGATCGCCGTGGTGACCTGCTCGGCCGACGGCTCGGTGATCGTCACCGCCGACGACACGGTCCGGGTCCCGGCCCACCCGACCGAGGTGCTCGACACCACCGGTGCCGGCGACCTCTACGCCGCGGGCTTCATCTACGCCTACACGCAGGGCCTGGACCTGGCCACCTGTGGCCGGCTCGGCTCGGCCGCCGCCGCCGAGGTCATCAGCCACCTGGGCGCCCGGCCGCTGGTGCCCCTCACCGAGATCGCCGACGCCGTCCTCGTCTGACGCCGGGAGCGCGGGGCTCTAGCCTCGCCGGATGGCCTACACCTGTTTCGACGTCGACGTCGCCGACGGCGTCGCCCACCTGATCCTCAAGCGGGGCGACGAGCTCAACACGATGACGCCGGAGTTCTGGCGGGAGCTGCCCGAGATCGTCAGCGCGGCTGAGCGCCACCGGCGAGGCTCGGGCGGTCGTGCTGTCCTCCACCGGGCGCCACTTCACGGCCGGCATGGACCTGTCGGTCTTCACCGGGCAGTCCTCCCTGCTCGGCTCGGCCCCGTCCGACGCCGAGCTGGGCCGGGTCCGGTCCCAGCTCCGCCTGAGTGCCGCCCTGCTCCAGGACAGCTTCACGGCCCTCGAGCGGGCCCGGATGCCGGTGCTGGCCGCCATCCAGGGCGGCTGCGTCGGTGGCGGGGTGGACATGGTCTGCGCCTGTGACTGCCGGTACGCGACGAGCGACGCCTTCTTCGTGATCATGGAGACCAACATCGGGATGACCGCCGACGTGGGGACGCTCCAGCGGCTCCCGAAGCTGATCCCCGAGGGGGTGGCCCGCGAGTACGCCTACACGGGCCGGCGGATGAGCGCTCAGCGGGCCGTCGAGGTCGGGCTGGTCAACCAGCTGTTCGACACCCACGAGGACCTGGTGGCCGGCGTGCTGGAGATCGCCGCGGAGATCGCGGCCCAGAGCCCGCTCGCGGTCTGGGGCACCAAGGAGATGATCAACTACGCCCGCGACCACTCGGTTTCGGACGGGCTGAACTACGTGGCGACCTGGCAGACGGGCATGTTCCAGGGCGGCGACATGATGGAGGCCTTCGCCGCCCAGGCGGCCAAGCGGGACCCCGACTACCAGGACCTCCTCCCCGAACCCGGCTTCGACCAGCGTCGGCCGTGAAGGGTGGTCACCGTGCGGTCACGTTCCAGGGCAACGGCGACGACCGATCCTGCGGGGTCATCTGAGCTGCTCCGCTCCGCGGCGCAGCGTGGGGTTCAGGTTTGTTGGGCGCGACCGCGGTCGACCACGGCCTGGCGGCGCTTGGCGATCTCGTCGGGGTCCCAGCGGTTCCCCGGCCAGGCGGCGGCCCGACGGCCTTCGATCTCCCAGCCCTCGCTGACCGTGGTGGCCACGACCTCGCGGTAGGTGCCGAGGATCTGGCGCACGCCGGCCTGGTCGTTGGAGACGATGTCGGCGGCCAGCGCCCGACAGGAGGCGAGGAGCTCGTCGTGGGGCACCACGTGGTTGACCAGGCCCCAGTCGAGGGCCTGGCGGCGTCGACGTAGTTGCCGGTGGTGCTCATCTCGCGGGCCCGGCGCACGCCGATGGCCTGGGGGAGCAGCACCGTGAGCCCCCAGCCGGGCATGACCCCGACCCGGGCGTGGGTGTCGGCGAAGCGGGCCCGGTCCGAGGCGATCAAGGAAGTCACAGCCGAGGGCCAGCTCGAAGCCGCCGGTGACCGCGACGCCGTTGACGGCGCCGATGAGGGGCTTGGAGTGGGGCGGGAACGGGCCCTGCCGGGACTCGACCACGGCCCCGATGGCGGCGTCGGCATCCCCTTGGCCGCCGGCAGCGAGCCTCCTTGAGGTCGACGCCGGCGCAGAACGCCGGGTCGGCCCCGGTGAGGATGATCACGTCCACCGCGTCGTCGGCCTCGGCCTCGAGGATGAAGCGGGGCAGCAGGCGGAGGACCTCGGTGTTCGAGGGCGTTGCGGGCCTCAGGACGGTTCAGGGTGATCGTGGCGACCCGGTCGGCGACCTCGTAGCGCACGGCGTCGCCCATCTCAGCTCTCCCCGTCGGCCGGGAGGTAGGCCAGTTGCAGGTCGCCCAGGCGCACGAGGGTCGCGGCGATCCAGCCGCCCATCGCGGCGAAGTGCTCGTCGAGCGTGGAGCCGTCCTCCAGCGTCTTCTCGTCGAGCACGTAGAGGCCCTCGTAGCAGACCTCGATGGCCCACTGCCGGTCGTCGAGGTCCCGGGCGTAGAGGATCTCGAGCGGTCGGCGCCGACCGCTCCAGGCGCTCGGAGCCGATCGGCGGGGCTCTCCTGGGGCAGGACGTCGAGGATGGCCTGGGGGTCGGGCTCGGCGGACAGGCGCTGGATGCGCAGGACGATCTCGATCTCGATGCGCGGGCCCTCGTCGAACTGCTCGCCGATGTACCAGGAGCGGTAGGCCGTCTGGGCCCACGTCGGCCACTCGAGGGTGATGTCGGCCCGGACCCGCGGGGGCAGGCCCTCGCCCGGGAGCCCGTAGCTGGTCTGCCAGGTCAGGTCACCGAGGAGGACGTCGGCCTGGAAGCGCTCCTCGAACGCCTGGCGCTCGAGGAGGTTGTTCTCGAAGACATCCCGCAGGGCGCCGATGGCGTCGGTGAAGACGTGGTCGAGCACGGCGCCACCCTACGGCGGGGACGGGCGGCGTGGCGCCGGGGAGAGGAAGGCGACGGGCACCGGGATGCCGACCGCTTCGTGGCGGAGGGTGGCGATGCGACGGCCCGGTTGCACGGCATCGGTCACCGGCCCGAGGTGCTCGCCCAGCAGGGCCGCGGCCGCGTCGATGTCGGCCACGGTGAGGGCGAGGCCCCAGAAGGAGGCGGGGCCGGGTCCGGTGTCGCCGGGCCGGCCGATCAGCTCCAGCACGACCTCACCGATGCGGAAGAAGCGTTGCTCCATGCGACCGGCGTCGCGCACCCGGCGGAGGTCGAGGCCGATGGCGAGGAAGGCCTCGGTCGTCCGGTCGAGGTCGGGGGAGGCCACCACGAGGTGATCGATGGCGGTCGTGGTGTTGGGATGGGCCGGGCCCGAGGCCCTCGCGGGGGTGGCGTCGGGCGGCAGGGTGAGGAGGCCGTCGACGACGCCGTCCTCGATCCCGGTGAGGGACCAGGCCACGATCCCGGTGGCCCCGGGGGTGTCAGCCGTCCGGATCCGCACGGACCCGAGTTGGAGCCCGCCTTCGTCGTCGGCAGCGAACCCGGCGGCGGACCAGCACGTCCAGATCGCCGCTCACCGTCAGGGCCGTGAGCGCGGGGGCCTCAGGCGCCATCGAGCAGATCCGGGTGGGCGCGCAGCCAGTCCGCTGCTCGGGCGCGGGCGTCGACCTCGGCGGGGATGGCCAGGTAGGCCTGACGATGGTTGCGGAGGCGGACCAGCCGGCGGCTGTAGTCGGCGAGGTAGCGGGCCAGGAACCGGACGCGGCCCCGTTCGGCGAACTGCGCCACGTGCACCAGCTCGTGGGCGATGAGCTTGCGGTTGCCCTCGTGGCCCTGCCGGAGGAGGACCTGGTGGCCGATGGTCATCCCGCTGGAGCCCGGGGGCAGGACGCGGACGCGGTGCAGCCGGGCTTGCACGGCCACGGCGCGCGGGATGTGGTCGTAGGCCTCGACCTCGGTCCGGCTCAGCCAACGTCCCACAGCCGCCATGGTCGCGCGACGATGGCGCCATGGCCGACCCCGCTGACCCGTTCGCCCTCGCTGCTGCCGCGGCCGATGCCTTCGCCGCCGAGGTCGGTGTGGCCCACCACGACGTGGCGCTGGTCCTGGGTTCGGGCTGGGGCCCGGCTGCGGACCGCATCGGCACGACCGTCGGCGAGGTGACCGCCAGCGACCTGCCCGGCTTCCCTCGCTCGACGGTCGCGGGCCACGGGGGCACGATCCGGTCCCTCGACGCCGACGGCACTGCGGTCATGGCCTACTTCGGCCGGGTCCACGGCTACGAGGGCAACCCCGTGCCGGCCGTGGTGCACAACGTGCGCACCGCGGCGGCCGCCGGCTGCCGGACGATCATCCTCACCAACGCCGCCGGCTCGTTGCGCACCGAGTGGCACCCGGGCCAGGCCGTCCTCATCGCCGACCACCTCAACCTGACGGGCCATTCGCCCCTCGCCGGCGCCGAGGCGCCCGAGCCCTACGGCCCCCGCTTCTGTGACCTGACCGAGGCCTGGTCGCCCCGCCTCCGGGACCTGGCCCGGGAGCTGGACCCCGGCCTGCCCGAAGGGGTCTACGCCGGGCTCAACGGCCCCCAGTACGAGACCCCGGCGGAGATCCGGATGCTGGCCACCATGGGCGCCGACCTGGTCGGCATGTCCACGGTGCTCGAGTGCATCGCCGCCCGTCACGCCCGCCTCGAGGTGCTGGGCCTCTCCCTGGTCACCAACCTGGCCGCCGGCCTCGCCCCCGCCCCCCTCGACCACAACGAGGTCCTCGCCTCCGGCGCCGACGCCGGCGACCGCCTGGGTGGCCTCCTGGCCGAGCTCGTCCGCCGCCTCTGACCGAAACCGAAGGCAGGGAGGGGGGCGTGGGGTCGGGCCGGGGTGCATCTGGGCACGCCGGCTGGTCGGGCTGGTGGACCGAAACCGAGGCAACGACGGGGGCGTGGGGTCGGGCTGCCGGTCGTCGGGGGCGGACCCCCCGTTTCAGGCGTCCGATGTCACCCTTCGTGGCCGGATGTGGCAGAGGGGTGGAACTCGAGGCAATACCTGTCGGTTTCCGACAGGTATTGCCTCGAGAACGGTCAGAGGGGTGGTCGGCGGCACGATTCGGTCACGGTGGGTGGTCCTGAAGGCACGGGAGGGTCCGGCAGACCGTCTCGCCCCCGTAGGTGCCTCGTTTGGCCCGGATCGAGCGCTCGAACGGCATCGACGGCCCCGGCCCGACCCCTTCGCTCTCATCCCTGCCTCGTTTCCGGTCCTCCGGCCGGACGATGGAGGGGCACCGGACGCCGGCAGCAGAAGTCGCCCAGTTCAGTACGCGGTCGTGCGGGTGCGGTGGCGCTTGTGGGCTTTGGCTTCGGGGCGGCTGCCCCGGTGCCAGAGGGCCATGTCGACCTGGCCGGCGGTGGCGTCGGCGAGGCCTTGGTCGTGGAGGGCAGCGACGACCTGCTCGACGGCGTGGACGGCGACGGCCCGGATCTCGACCTCCACCACGGAGTCGTGCTCGAGCAGCTCGTCGGCGTCGATGCGGGCCAGGAGGGCGTCGTCGTAGGCCAGGACGCCGGCCAGGCGCAGGACGTGGGGGACCAGGTTGTCGGCGAACATGGTGAGCCGATCGAGATCGTCGAAGCGGCCGGGACCTTCGCCGGCGAAGGCCAGCGACAGGTCCACGGCGGTGATCTGGGCCCGCTTGAAGAGGGGGACCCGCTCACCGTCGTGGGGGCTCACGTCCCGGTACATCTTGTGCTCCCAGGCCAGGAGCTCGACCAGGCGGTCTGCGGAATGTCCGGCGGCGGCGACCAGGTCGAGGCAGGACCCGAAGCCCTCGATGACCTCGCCGAGCCGGGACCACGAAGCGGCAAAGAGGTCCATGAGGTCGGCCACCGGGCCGTCGGGCTCCTGGCCGAACAGCTCGGCACACCAGGGTCCCGTTGCGGCCCGCATCTCGCCGACGTCCACGCCGCCACGGTCGCGGAGCGCGCCGGCGATCGTGTGGTAGCCGGACTGGCCCGGAGCCTTGGCCAGCACGGGGAACCAGCCCGAACCGAAGTTCACCGCATCCAGGGCGAGGACGAAGCGGGCCCGGTCCTCATCGGTGTCACCGACGGCGTGATGGGCCGGGTCCTCGGGGTCCGTGCCCAAGCCTTCGGCCGCCAGGTCGGCGGCGAGCGTGGGCACGGCCTCCGGGACGAGGCGCACGTGGTGGGACCGGGCGGCGACGCGGGCACAGCCCTCTCGGATCTCGTCCAACACCGCCCGTAGGGTACGGAGCTGTGTCCGCCGAAGCCGAAGCACCGCAGGCCCATCCGGCCGAGGTCCTCTTCGACCGCCGCCCCCTGGTCTTCACGGCCCATGCCGCCGAGTCGGCCTACCTGCGGGAGCGGATCTGCGCCTTCGTGCTGGATCGGGGCGGGGTGCCGGTGAACCCCTGGATGCTCGGCGGCTACTTCCTCTACGGCCTGGTGGACAAGGACCTCGTCCGAGCGGCCAACAACAACCTGCTCATGCGCTCCGACGAGCTGTGGGTCTTCGGGCCGACCTCGGACGGCGTCGACGTGGAGGTGGCCTGGGCCGAGGCCAACGCCGTCCCGGTGCGCTGGTTCGACCTGGACCACTACGGCGAGGCGATCACCGAGCGAGAGGACCGACCGGGATGAGGGGCGAAGCCGATCGGCGGGCCGACCAGGCCCGCAAGCCGATGAGCCGTCAGGCGAAGAGGCATCAACGATGACCGTCGCCGACACCGCCGAGGCCTGGTGGGCCCTGGACCCCGATCCCGACACCCGGGCCGAGTTGCGGGCCCTGCTGGAGGCGGGTGACGAGGCCGAGTTGACCCGCCGCTTCGCCGGGCGCCTGGCCTTCGGCACGGCCGGCCTGCGGGCCCCGCTGGGCGCCGGCCCGCGGCGCATGAACCGCCTCGTCGTTCGGCAGGCCACCGCAGGGCTGGTCCGGTACCTGCCCGACGGGGCCACGGTCGCCGTCGGCTACGACGCCCGGCACAAGTCCGACGTGTTCGCCCAGGACGTCGCCGGGGTGGTCGCCGCCGCCGGCGGGCGGGCCCTGCTCCTGCCCCTCCCGTTGCCGACGCCGGTCCTGGCCTTCGCCGTCCGCCACCTGGGGGCCGACGCCGGGGTCATGGTCACGGCCAGCCACAACCCGCCGGCCGACAACGGCTACAAGGTCTACCTGGGCGACGGGGCCCAGATCGTCCCGCCCGCGGATGCCGAGATCGCGGCCGCCATCGATGCCGTCGCCGCCGAAGGCCCCGTCGAGGTGGCCGGCGCCGACGACCCCGGCATCGAGGTCCTCGACGCCACCCTGCTCAGCGCCTACCTCGATGCCCTGCTGGCTGGGGCCCTGGTCGACGCCCGAGCCGTCGATGTCGTCTACACGGCGATGCACGGGGTCGGTCGCGACGTGCTGCTGGCCGCCTTCGGCCGGGCCGGGTTCCCGGCACCGAACGTGGTCGTCGAGCAGGGCAGCCCCGACCCCGACTTCCCGACGGTGGCCTTCCCCAACCCTGAGGAGCCCGGCGCTCTGGACCTGTCGCTGGCCCGAGCCCGGGCCGCGGGGGCCGACGTCGTCCTGGCCAATGACCCCGATGCCGACCGCCTCGGCGTGGCCGTGCCCACCGAGGACGGCACGGACTGGCGGGCCCTCACCGGCGACGAGATCGGGTCCCTGTTGGCCGATCACGTCCTGCGCCACACCGAGGGCGACGACCGCCTGGTGGTGACCACGGTCGTCTCCTCCCGTCTCCTCGGACGGATGGCGGCGGCCCACGGCGTCCACTTCGCGGAGACCCTCACCGGCTTCAAGTGGATCGCCCGCCCGGCCCTGGCCCACCCCGAATGGAACTTCGTGTTCGGCTACGAGGAGGCTCTCGGCTACCTCGTCGGAGATGCCGTGCTGGACAAGGACGGAATCGGGGCGGCCCTGGCCTTCGCCGGCCTGGTCGCCGATCTGAAGGCCCGCGGCCAGACCGTGCACCACCGGCTGGCCGCCCTGGCCGAGGAGCACGGCCTGCACGCCACCCGCCCGCTCACCCTGCGCTTCGAGGGCGAGGACGGCCTGGCCCGGATAGCGGCCGCCATGGCCGCGGTGCGGGTCGACCCCCCGACGGCGCTGGCCGGCCACGCCGTCGAGTCCCTCCGCGACCTGTTGGCGGACCCCGACCTGCCCACCACCGACGCCCTCATGTTCGACCTGGCCGGCGGATCGCGGGTCGTCATGCGCCCCAGCGGCACCGAACCCAAGCTGAAGTGCTACCTCGAGGTCGTCGAACCGGTGGATGGCGACCTCCCCGCGGCCCGCACCCGCGCCGACGCCGCCCTCACCGCCCTCGTCACCGACCTCGACGCCCGCCTCCGCGCCTGAACCATCCCGTTCTGGTCACGAAATGTGCGCGTGGAGCGGCATATTCCGTCACCAGAACGATCGGGGCGGCGCGTGGGGTAGACCAGTGGGATGGACGCGCTGGTGGTGGTCGGTTCCGACGAGCCCGCGGAGCACCTCGTCGCCCGGGCCCGTCGGCGACTCGACGTCCCGGACGCCACCGAAACCACCGCCCTCGTGGCCGACCTGCGCTCCCATCGGCCCCGTCGGGTGGGGGTCACCGGGGTCGAGTCCGATGCCACGACCCTGGCCGCGACGCTGCACGACGCCGGGCTGCCGGTGATCCTCTACACCGACGCGGCCGCCCCCGAGGCCGAGGCCCGGGGCGTGCGGGTGCTGCCCGTCGCTGATCCCGGTCCGCCGATGGAGGTGGCCGACCGGCTGGAGGACCTCGTCGGCAACACGCCGCTGGTCCGCCTCGACCGCATCGGCCACGACCTGGACTGCCACTTCCTGGCCAAGCTGGAGCTGCTGAACCCGGGCGGCAGCGTCAAGGACCGGCCCGCGCTGGCCATGGTCGACGCCGCCGAGCGGGAGGGCCTGCTCCAGCCCGGCGGGACCATCGTCGAGCCCACGTCGGGCAACACCGGCGTCGGCCTCGCCCTGGTCGCCGCCCGCCGGGGTTACCACTGCGTGTTCGTCATGCCCGACAAGATGAGCCCCGAGAAGATGGATCTCCTCCGGGCCTACGGGGCCGAGGTCGTGGTCTGCCCGACGGCGGTCGCGCCCGACCACCCGGACTCGTACTACTCGGTGGCCAAGCGCATCGCCGCCGAGCGCCCGGGCGGCTACTCGCCGAGCCAGTACTGGAACCCGGAGAACCCCGCGGCCCACGAGCGCACCACCGGCCCCGAGCTCTGGCGCCAGACCGCCGGCCGGATCACCCACTTCGTCGCCGGGGTCGGCACGGGCGGGACCATCAGCGGCATCGGGAAGTACCTGAAGGCCCAGAACCCCGACATCCGCATCATCGGCGCCGACCCGGCGGGCTCGGTCTACTCGGGCGGCACGGGCCGTCCGTACATGGTCGAGGGCATCGGCGAGGACTTCTGGCCCGGCACCTACGACGGCTCAGTCGTCGACGAGGTCATCGAGGTCAGCGACCGGGACTCGTTCCTCATGGCCCGGGCGGTCACCCGCACCGAGGGCCTGCTGGTCGGCGGTTCCACCGGCACCGCGGTGTGGGCTGCGCTCCAGGTCGGGCGCTCGTTGCCTCCGGACGCCGTCATGGTCGTACTGGTGCCCGACAGCGGCCGGGGCTACCTGTCCAAGATCTACAACGAGGACTGGATGGCCGATTTCGGCTTCCTGCGGGTAGGGGAGCACGCCGCCGGTGACGTCCTCAGCCGGAAGCGGGCCGACCTGCCCGCCCTGGTCCACGTCCACCCGGACGAGACGGTGCGCACCGCCATCGAGATCCTGCGGGAGTACGACGTGTCCCAGCTCCCGGTGGTCCAAGCCGAGCCTCCAGTGGTGCTGGGGGAGATGGTGGGCGCCGTACGGGACGTCGCCCTGATGGACGCCGTCTTCCGGGACCCGAGCGTCCTGGACCGCACGGTGGCCGACGTGATGGAGCCCAAGCTGCCCACGGTCGGCGCCGGTCAGCCCGTCGACGACGTGGTCGCCCTCCTGGAGCACGCCCCTGCGGTGATGGTGCTCGATGCGGGCCATCCGGTCGGCGTGCTGACCCGCTCCGACGTCCTGGACTTCATCGCCGGCTCCCGAGCCCGACCGTGAGCGACGACCAAGGCTTCGAGACCCGGGCCATCCACGCCGGCCAGGACCCGGACCCGGCGACGGGCGCCGTGGTGCCGCCGATCCACCTGGCCACGACCTTCGCCCAGCACGAGCCGGGAAAGGCCACCTACGAGTACTCCCGCTCGGACAACCCCACCCGGCAGGTCCTCCAGCAGGCCGTCGCCAGCCTCGAGGGGGCTGCGCACGGCTTCGCCTTCGCCAGCGGCATGGCCGCCGAGGACGCCGTCCTGCGCTCGCTGCGCCCCGGTGACCACCTGATCGTCCCCAACGACGCCTACGGCGGCACCTGGCGGCTCATCGACAAGGTCTACGGCCCGATGGGGGTCACCCACACGGCCGTCGCCCTGTCGGATGTCGAAGCCGTTGCTGCCGCCTGGACGCCGGCGACGAAGCTGGTGTGGGTCGAGACGCCTTCCAACCCCCTGCTCTCGATCGCCGACATCTCGGCCCTGTCGGCCGTGGCCCACGACAACGGCGGCCGGTGCGTGGTCGACAACACCTTCGCCACCCCGTACCTGCAGCGTCCGCTCGAGCTGGGGGCCGACGCGGTCGTGCACTCGACGACGAAGTACCTGGGCGGCCACTCCGATGTGGTCGGCGGCCTGGTGGCCGTGAACGACGACAGCTGGGCCGAGGAGCTCTTCTTCATCCGCAACGCCACCGGCGCGGTGTCCTCACCGTTCAGCGACTTCCTCGTCCTGCGGGGCCTGAAGACCCTGGCCGTCCGCATGGAACGCCATTGCCGGGCCGCCCACGACGTGGCGGGGTTCCTGCTGGACCACCCCCGGGTGCGGGAGGTGCGCTGGCCGGGGCTGGCCACCCACCCCGGCTACGAGGTGGCTCACCGCCAGATGCGCGACTTCGGGGGCATGGTCAGCTTCGTCGTCGCCGGGGGCGCGGAGGCCGCCAAGGAGGTCGTCGCCCGCACGAAGCTCTTCACCCTGGCCGAGTCCCTCGGCGCCGTCGAGTCCCTCATCGAGCAACCGTCGGTGATGACCCACCTCTCCGTCGCCGGCAGCCCGCTGGAGGTCGACCCCGCCCTCATCCGCCTCTCCGTCGGCCTCGAGACCATCGAGGACCTGCTGGCCGACCTCGACCAGGCCCTCGCCACCTGACGCGTTCTGATCCACCCCGCGGGTCGCCGGCGACGCACAACCGTCCTGAGAACCGTCAGGCCGCCCGAACCATCTCGGGTCAGGCCGACGACCTACTGGACGCCGTACTGGCGGTCGCCGGCGTCGCCGAGGCCGGGGACGATGAAGCCGACGTCGTTGAGGCGCTCGTCGATCGAGGCCGTGACGATCTGGGCGTCGGGATAGCGCTCGGAGAAGTGGGCGATGCCCTCGGGGGCGGCCAGCACGCAGACCACGATGATCGCCCCCGGGTTCGAGCGCTCCACGATCTCGGCGGTGTGGACCAACGAGCCCCCCGTGGCCAGCATCGGGTCGAGGATGATCACCGGTCGACCGTCCAGGTCGTCGGGGACGGTGGTCATGTACTCCTCGCTGTCGAGGGACTCCTCGTTGCGGCGCAGGCCGACGAAGCCGATCTCGGCGCTGGGCAGCATGGTGAAGGCGGCGTCGAGCATCCCCAACCCCGCCCGCAGCACCGGGACGATCAGCGGCACGGGGTCGATCCGGGTCCCGGTCGCGGGGGCCAACGGTGTCTGGACCTGGAAGGTCTTGTGGGGCAGGTCCCGGGTGGCCTCGTAGACCAGCAGCCAGGACAGCTCGGACAGGGCCTTGCGGAAGTCGACCCGCGAGGTGCGCTCGTCGCGCATGGTGGTCAGGCGCTCGGCGGCGAGGGGGTGGTCGACGATGTGGGTCTGCACGCCCGAATCATGGCCCAGAGCGCGCTGGTACGGTCCAACGGGTGACATCCGCCGATCTCGCGCCCGTCGAGCGCCTGACCATCCCGCCGGTCGGGGGGGTGAGCGTGCGGGTGACCCCGGTCGACGCGGTGGGCCTCGAGGCCCGGGCCGGCTCGCTGACCGGGCGCTCGATCAAGCGGGAGTCCAAGGCCGCCGCCCTGCGACCTCGCCGTCCGCTGCTGTGACCTCACCACGCTCGAGGGCGCCGACACCCCGGGCAAGGTGCAAGGCCCTCTGCGCGAAGGCGATCCACCCCGACCCGACCGACGCCGTCGGTCCCGCTCGGTGGCGGCGGTGTGCGTCTACCCGTCGATGGTCGTCGTGGCCGCCGAGGCGACTGGCCGGTTCGCGGCGTGCATGGTGGCCAGCGTGGCCGGGCGCGTTCCCGTCGGGCCAGAGCCCCATCGAGACCCGCCTCGACGAGATCCGCCGGGCCGTGGCCGACGGCGCCGACGAGATCGACATCGTCCTCAACCGCGTCGCGCCTTCCTCGTCCGGCGACTTCGCCACGGCCTTCGACGACATCGTGGCCTCCAAGGAGGCGTGCGGCGCGGCGCACCTCAAGGTCGATCCTCGAGACCGGCGAGCTCGGCACCTACGACCAGGTCCGCCGGGCGTCGATGCTGGCGATGGCCGCCGGGGCCGACGTCATCAAGACCTCGACCGGCAAGATCGGCTCGGCCGCCACCCCGCCCGTCGCCCTCTGCATGGCCGAGGCCATCCGGGACTTCGAGGAGCAGACCGGACGGGTCGTCGGCCTCAAGCTGGCCGGCGGCATCCGCACCGCCAAGCAGTCCTGGCAGTACCTGGTGATCGTGGACGAGACCCTCGGGCCCGAGTGGCTCCGGCCCGACCGGTTCCGCCTCGGGGCCTCCAGCCTGCTCAACGACCTCCTCATGCAGCGCCGCTGGCTGGCCACCGGCCGCTACCAGCGCCCCGACGACTTCACGATCGACTGACGACCCCGCCGATGACCGACCTGACCCAGCCCGGCGACTTCACCCTCGAGTACGCCTCGGCCCCCGAGTCCACCGCCATCGTCTCGCTGCGGGACACCTACGGCCTGTTCATCGGCGGCGAGTGGGTCGAGCCCCGGTCCGGCGACCACGTTCCCGACGATCAACCCGGCCACCGAGGAGCACCTGGCCGACGTGGCCGAGGCCGGGCGCCGAGGACGTCGACCTCGCTGTCGCCGCCGCCCGCACGGCGTGGGAGTCCGGCTGGCGCGACCTGCCGGGCAAGGAGCGGGCCAAGTACCTCTACCGCATCGCCCGCCTGCTCCAGGAGCGCTCCCGGGAGTTCGCCGTGCTGGAGACGCTCGACGGCGGCAAGCCGATCAGGGAGTCGCGCGACGTCGACGTGCCGCTGGCCGCGGCGCACTTCTTCCACTACGCCGGCTGGGCCGACAAGCTCGACTACGCCTTCGCCGGCCGCCGGGCCAAGCCGCTCGGCGTCGCCGGTCAGATCATCCCCTGGAACTTCCCGCTGCTCATGGCGTCGTGGAAGCTGGCCCCGGCGCTGGCCTGCGGCAACACCGTCGTGCTCAAGCCGGCCGAGACCACGCCGCTGACCGCCCTCCTGCTGGCCGAGGTCCTGCACGAGGCCGAGCTGCCGCCGGGCGTGGTCAACATCATCACCGGGGCCGGGGCCACGGGCGCGGCGCTCGTCAGCCACCCCGGCATCGACAAGGTCGCGTTCACCGGCTCGACCGACGTCGGCAAGCGCATCCAGACCGAGCTGGCGGGCACCGGCAAGCGCCTCACCCTCGAGCTCGGCGGCAAGGCCGCCAACATCGTCTTCGACGACGCGGCCCTCGACCAGGCCGTCGAGGGCATCGTCAACGGCATCTGGTTCAACCAGGGCCACGTCTGCTGCGCCGGGTCCCGCCTGCTGGTGCAGGAGTCGGTCGCACGACCTGGTGCTCGACCGCCTCACCGCGCCGCCTCGACACCCTGCGGGTGGGCGACCCGCTCGACAAGAACACCGACCTCGGTGCCATCAACAGCCGGGAGCAGCTGGAGAAGATCCAGGAGCTGGTCGCCGTCCGGCATCGACGAGGGCGCCGAGATCTACCAGTCGCCCTGCGTCGCTGCCCGACAAGGGGTTCTTCCCGCCCCGACGGTCTTCACCGGGGTGTCGCAGTCGCCACCGCATCGCCCGGGAGGAGATCTTCGGCCCGGTGCTCTCGGTGCTGACGTTCCGCACGCCCGACGAGGCCGTCGAGAAGGCCAACGACACGCCCTACGGCCTGTCCGCCGGCGTCTGGACCGAGAAGGGGAGTCGCATCCTCTGGATGGCCGAGCGCCTGCGGGCCGGCGTCGTGTGGGCCAACACGTTCAACCAGTTCGACCCGACCAGCCCCTTCGGTGGCTACAAGGAGTCCGGCTTCGGCCGCGAGGGCGGCCGCCACGGCCTCGCCGCCCTACCTCGAGCTGGAGGGCGTGGCGTGAGCGAGCGGCCGCCTCGACGTGCGCAAGACCTACAAGCTCTACGTCGGCGGCCAGTTCCCCCGCTCGGAGTCGGGCCGGACCTACCCGGTGCACGGCCCCGACGGTGACCTGCTGGCCCACGCCGTGCTCGGCTCCCGCAAGGACCTCCGCGACGCCGTCAAGGCGGCCCGCGGCGCCCAGGCCGGCTGGGCGGCCCAGACGGCCTACAACCGGGCCCAGATCCTGTACCGGGTCGCCGAGATCATGGAGGGCCGCCGGGCCCAGTTCGTCGACGAGCTGGCCGCCGGTGGCATCGACGCGACCCCGAGGGCGAGGTCGACGCCTCGATCGACCGCTGGGTCTGGTACGCCGGCTGGGCCGACAAGCTCGCCGTCCGTGCTCGGCGGGGCGAACCCGTCGCCGGGCCGTTCTTCAACTTCACCGTGCCCGAGCCCACCGGCGTCGTCGGCCTGATCGCCCCGACGAGGCGCCCGCTGCTCGCCCTCGTCTCCCGGCTGGCGCCCGATCATCGTCGCGCGGCAACACCGTCGTGGCCCTGGCGTCCTCGAGCGCTGCCCCTGCCCGCGGTCACCCTCGGCGAGGCCCTGGCCACCAGCGACGTGCCCGGCGGCGTCGTCAACCTGCTCACCGGCCAGCGGGCCGAGCTCGTGCCCTGGTTCGCCGACCACCGCGGACCTGAACGCCCTCGACCTCACCGGCGTCGACGACCCCGAGGTGGCCGCCGAGCCGAGCGCTCCGCCGCCGACAGCGTCATGCGGATCACCCGGGCCACCGGTGCCGATGCCGACTGGCGTTCTGCTTCGGCCGAGTCGCCCTACGCCATCGAGGCCTTCCTCGAGCACAAGACCGTCTGGCACCCCAAGGGCGCCTGACTCTCCGCTTCTGGGGGCTGCCATGCGCGTCCGAGCGCGCACCTGAGCCCCCAGAACGGTCACATGGTGGCGATGAGCGCCGGTAGGTCGCGGATGGT
>CAVZRY010000016.1:0-238763 GCA_963777805.1 uncultured Microthrixaceae bacterium
ACCGAGGCGCACCTCCCTCGGAACGAGCACCCGCGGATCCTGTCAGGGGTGCTGCATACGGTCGGTCGATGACCAACACCGCACCGCAACAGACCGTCGCCGGGGAATCGTCGCCTTCCTCGAAAGGGCCGAGCGTCACGTCCAGATCGAGCCTGATCCGGAAGGCATGCTCATCGCCTTCGACCTGCCCGCCGAAGCTCGCGCCGGTGTTCACACGTTGCAGTCATCGGGGTCGAGGCCGACGTGCTCCACCAGTACGCCGATGCGTGCGGGTCTGACCGGTGCGCTTCCGCTGCCGTCGCCGGAATGGATCCACGGCTATGCCGCCGTTCGACTCCTGCGACGCATCGCTTATCGAACGGACACACCCCCATTCGCACCACCGCAAGCGGCTGACGCGTCCCAGAATCAGCGGTTCGCGTCCAGGCGCAGAGCCGGCGTCCCAGGTCCAGCGGGTTGCTTTACCGGCCCACGAGGGCATGTGCGGCCTGCTGCTGAAGCGTAGGCGTCACGTGTCGTACAGGTCCAGGGTCACGGCCACGTCGGTGTGGCCGAGCGTCTCGGACACGACCTGGGTGTACGCCCTTACCCAGGAGCAGCGTGCGCACGTGTGGCGGAGATCATGGAACCGCACCCTGGGGACTCCGGCCTTCTCCAGCAGTGGGGCGAAGGAACGGTCGCGACAGGTTGCTCGGGTTGATCGGCCCGCCGGTGGTACTGGCGAAGACCATGTCGTGGTCATGCCAGGTGTCCGCCGCTGGAGCCTCTCCTGGGCCGGCCCCTGCCGATGCCGCCGTAGGGCAGATCGACACGGTCCTGGTCAGCATGATCTGGCGGCGGGAGGCGGCCGTCTTCGGCTCGACGATCTCCCAGGTTCCACCGGCGGGGCCGGGATACGCTCCTCTACGGCCAAGCCGGCAACGACACCCTCGACGGGGGCGACGCCGACACCGACACCTGCCGAGGCGGAAACCGGCACCGACACCGCTACCACCTGTGAGACCACCGTCGGGGTGCCTGATACCCGAGGGCCACGGCGCCCTCCGGGCTCCTGCGGTAGAGGGCCGCCAACGGCCCCGGGATGGGGTGCGGGTGCCTCCAGGGCCCCTCTGCGGCTGCGGGGACGGGCTGTGCTGGCTCTCAGGGGACGTGGGGGCGGGGGCTGACCGTCCCCGTCCTGGGACGAGGCTCGACACCGCAGGGACCGACTGGGCTTGGGGGGCGAGTACTCGTCTACGGTGCGCCGATGGCGTTCGGCCAGTGAGTGTCCGGTGGGGGCGGGACCTGGCCCTGGGTTCGGTGGTCTGCCTGTTGGGCACAGCCGCGCTCGTCGGCATAGGACCCTCGCCGGCTGGGGCGGCACCGGCGACATTGTTCTCGTCGACTACGCCCGGTGTGGTCGCCTCCCCACCGGTCGTCCCGGCCGGGGTCTGTTCGGTGACCATCACCGCCGAGGGCGGGCGTGGGGGCGCTGCGGGTCTCCCTCAGGTCGCCGGCGGCGGCGGCGGCATCGGTGACCGCTCGGGTCCTCGGTGAGTCCGGGAGATGCCCTGCACGTGCTGGTCGGGGGGCGGGCGGGAACGAGAGCGAGGACGGTAACGCCAGCGGCGACGGGGGGATCGGCGGTGGTGGTGGCGGCGGCAACGGCGGCGGTGGCGGTGGCGGGGCGTCCGCGGTCTGGACGGCTGCGCAGGTGCCGTTGGTCGTGGCCGGTGCCGGTGGCGGAGCTCAGGCGGGCCGCACCGGTGGCGCTGGAGGGCTCCTCGGTCAGGATGCGGGCGACGGCATCGACAACCACGGCAACACCGTCAATGCCAAAGGGGGCGAAGCCAACGGCGACGGCGGCGACGGCGGTCACGGAGGGCTGGACGCTGGAGGTGGTGCGGGCGGAGGCGTCGGAACGGGCGGGATCGGCGGTGGCACCGCGAACAACACGGGTCTGGGCGGCAACGGGGGCAGCGGGAACGGGACCGTCGGCGGCGGCGGTGGTGGCGGCGGCGGCGCGATCGGCAGCGCCCAGGCCGATGCCGGTGGTTCTCCACCGGGGTCTGGCACTGCGATCCCCCGGAGTGCCCCCGACTTCGGTGCCGGCGGTGGTGGGGTCGGGGTCGCGCCGGGCGGTGACGGCGCGGTCGGCAAGCTCGCTGGCCAATCAGGCAATGGCGGCGCCGGCGGGGTCGGCTTCGGCGGCGGGGGCGGAGGCGGCCGCGGCGTGTCCGGCGGAGGCGGCGGCGCCGGCTACGGCGGCGGGGGGGCCAGCGGCGGTGACGGCGGCAGCAGCGGCGGCGGCGGCTCGTCCTTTGCCACGCCGACCGCCCTGTCGTACCTCTTCGGAGGTGAGCACCAGGACGGGGGACGGTCGGGTGACCATCACCTATGACCCGGCGACCGACGCCTGCCCGGACTCGGTGCGGCCGCCGCTGATCGGGCCCCGACGACCACCGCCGCCTCCGGCGGAGGTCTGCCAGAACCAGACCGTGACCGTGGACCTGGCCCGAGGCCAGACACCACCAACGGCCCCGATGTCATCCGGGGCACGTCAGGGGCGGACATCATCAACGCCCTCGGCGGCGACGACATCATTGCGCTCGGGCGGTGGACGACATCGTCTCGGGCAACCAAGGCCAGGACCGGGCCTTCGGCGGCGGCGGTGACGACGAGATGCGAGGCAACGCAGGCGATGACATCCTGCGAGGCCGGGCCGGGACGACCTGCTCTACGGACAGGCCGGAAACGATCTTCTCGACGGCGGGGCCGACACCGACACCTGCCGTGGCGGTACCGGCACCGACACCGCTGCGGCGTGTGAGGCCACCGTCGGGGTGCCCTGAACCCGACGGCCACGGTTACCTCCCGGCTCCTGGCCGAGAGGGCCGTTACCTGCGGGCGGGGGTCCCCGCTTCGGGCGGTCTCCCCCTTGGGCTGCCAGTCTCCTGAGAGGCCCTCCAGCTCCCGCAGAGCGCCGCGACCGGTGACCACGGGGTCCAATGCCCATCCTGGGCGCGGAACTCGTCCGGGACCGCCGCTGACGGGTCGTGGCCGGGCCTTGCACGACGACCACGGCCAGGATGGCCGTCGATCACGGCGCCAAGGGCCGGGGGACGGCCCCAGACCCCAGCTTCATCCCTTTAGGGGCCTGATTGGCGGTACCGCCATAGCCGTCTTGATCGGGCTGGTCGACTAGACGAACACAACGTGCGGCGGGACGGGCCGACGTTTCCCAGCGAAGGGTGGTCTACGGTCCCCCGAATGGGTGGGGGCCGGTTGGGGATAGGCGGAGTGGTGGTCGCGCTGCTGGCCGCCACGGTCGGGGTGCTGACCGTCACGGCGGTGCCGGTGTCGGCGGCCACGGTGTCGGTGGCGACCGAGCAGGAGTACCGGGACGCACTCGACGACCTGTCCTCGGACATCGCCGTCGGTCGCCACGTGATCGACCTCACCGCCGGCTTCACCATCACCCTCGGCGGAGACCCCACCTACAGCGGTACTCGGCCGTTGACCATCGAAGGCAACGGCCACACCATCGACGGGGGCGGCACCCGCAGCATCCTGTTCCACAACACCGGCCAGGCGTTGGCCATCAACAACCTCACACTCACCAACGGCAAGTCCACCGGCGGTAACTCCGGAGGGGCCATCCTCTCCGCCCAGGGGTCGGTGACGGTGACCGGCAGCACCTTCACCAACAACACCGCTGGCGGGAGCGGGGGGGCCATCAGCACTTTCGGGTCGGTGACGGCGACCGACAGCACCTTCACTGGCAACGCCGCCGCCAACGTCGGGGGGGCCATCGTCGCCGGAGGATCGGTGGAGGTGACCGACAGCACCTTCAACGCCAACACCGCCAGTAACTTCGGGGGGGCCATTACGCCTTCGGGTCGGTGACGGCGACCGACAGCACCTTCACCGGCAACACCGCCGCCGGGAGCGGCGGGGGCGCTGCCGTCTACACCGACGGATCGGTGACGGTGACCGACAGCACCTTCACCGGCAACACCGCCAACACTGACGGCGGCGCCATCGACAAGTTCGGCGTCGGGTCGGTGACGGTGACCGGCAGCACCTTCAACAACAACACCGCCAGCCGCAACAACGGGGGGGCCATCCGCGCCAGCCAGTCCGTGACGGTGACCGATAGCACTTTCACCGGCAACACCGCCAGCAGACGCGGGGGGGCCATCTACGCCCTCTCGGTGACGGTGACCGACAGCACTCTCACCAACAACACCGCCAGCGACAGCGGAGGGGCCATCGACGCCGGGACCGTGACGGCGACCGGCAGCACCTTCACCGGCAACACCGCCAGCGGCGGGGGGGCCATCGGCGCCGGGATCGGCGGACGGTGACCGGCAGCACCTTCACCGGCAACACCGCCACCTCCGGCGGGGGGGCCATCTTCAACCTCGGGCCGGTGAGGGTGACGGTGACGGTGACCGACAGCACCTTCACCGGCAACACCGCCACCCTCGGCGGGGGGGCCATCTTGTCCGACAACGTGAGGTTGTTGTACGCGACGGTGGTGGAGAACACCGCCTTGAACGGCGCCAACCTCTACGGGTCGAGCCTGGTCAGTTTCGGATCGGTGGTCGCCGGGCATCCGGTCAACTCGACGAACTGCGACAGCTTCCTGAGCTTTGCTTCGTCTGGGTACAACTTCTCCGATGACTCTTCGTGCGGGTTCTCCGACGGCACCGATGTCCAGAACGGCAGTGATCCGCTGCTGCTGGCGCTCGGCGACTTCGGGGGACCGACCCAGACCCGGCCGCCGCAGCCGTCCTCGCCGCTGGTGGACGCCATCCCGGTCGCCGATTGTGATCAGGTGGTGGTCACCGATCAGCGGGGCCTCCGCCGTCCCGCACGGCTTCGACGACGGCTGTGACATCGGGGCGGTGGAACTCCAGCCCGCACCGCCACGGCCCACCACCGCCACCTCCGCTACCGCCGGAGATCTGCCAGAACCGGACCGTGACCGTCGACCTCGCTCGGGGCCAGACACCCACCAACGGCCCCGATGTGATCCGGGGCACCCCCGGCGCGGACATCATCAACGCCCTCGGCGGCGACGACGTCATCTGCTCCCTGGGCGGCGATGACATCGTCTCGGGCAACCAGGGCCACGACCGGGTCTTCGGCGGTGGTGGTGCCGACGAGATGCGCGGCAACGCCGGGGACGACATCCTGCGGGGCCGAGCCGGGGACGACCTCCTCTACGGCCAAGCCGGAAACGACACCCTGGATGGCGGGCCGGACACCGACACCTGCCGGGGCGGCACCGGGGTCGACACCGCCACGGCCTGTGAGACCGTCGTCGGGGTGCCCTGACCCTCTGAGGGCCACGGTGGCCTCCCGGCTTCAGCCGTAGGGGCAGTGACAGTGCTGGCCGCCACGGTCGGGGTGGTGACCTTCACAGCAGCGCCGGTGTCGGCGACGACCAGGTCGGTGCCCAATGAGGCCCAGTATCAACCCGACGGCCGGCGAGTGTCTCTCCTCTGCCGAGGTGCGATCTGGTCCTCTGGCGGTGCGGGTGCGGTTCGTGCCGTCGTCGTAGATTCGGCGTGCCGGAGCCCTTCGCGTGGACCTACCAGAGGACCGACGTCGCCTTTGACGGGGAGACGTTGACCATCAACGGCAAGCCGTTCCCGGTCGACCGGATCGGGCGTCTCATCCGCAGCATCACGTACAGCCACGCGCAGGGGGCAGCTGGAACGCGTCGAGTGCAATGTCGACGTGTTCGCCGACGGAGTCAAGGGATCGGTGTCGTTCCGCGGTGACGCCAGCACCGAGGAGTGGGGACCGTGGCGGCCGCTCTGGGACCAGTTCTACGAAGTGGTCCACGACGAGATCGAAGCGCGGGCCTGCTGCGCCGAACGCTGGACCAGCTGTTCGCCGGCGAGTCGGTCGAGATCGGCAGCCTTCTCGCCAACGGCCGAGGCCGTCTCATCGTGACCTCTAAGTGGTGCAAGGTGCGTCGGCTCTTCGCCAAGGAGATCCCGTGGGCGTCTGCCTCCGACGTCTCCGTGGCGTCCGGCACCTACCAGCTCGACATCTCGCAGGAGTCCGGCAAGGTGAAGGCGCACAACATCGGGCTGGGCACAGGGGAGTGGGACGCATGGCAGGTCCCGCTGCTGTGGAAGGTGTTCCACGACCGTTGACCAGATGGAGCTCCAGACATCGTCTGTTCGCTGGGCGGCGATGACATCAGGGCCAGGAAGGTCTCGTGGCTGGGGTCGCTGGTGCCCATGAGGACAGCGTCCCACGGTCCGGTTCTTGAACGGGGGAGATGACCCCGGTTAACGAACATCAGGCCTGACCAGCGGAGAACGACGGGCGTGATGTTGAACTCGGCGAGGTGGTGCTCCACGGACGGCGGACTGGTCGAGGTCGGCACGACCTCACAGTTGCGGGCGGTGTCCCGGCCGGGAGCCAGGTCACAGGTGTCCTCGCCGGGGCCACCGGTGAGGTCGTCGTCGTCGGCGCCACTGCCGAGGGCGTCGTTGCCGCTGCCGCCGATCAGCATGTCGTCGCCGGCTCCGCCGAGGCCGAACACGACATCGGACTCCGAGGTTCCGAAGATGACATCGGCGCCGGCAGTCGGGGCCTCGCCGTAGCGGAGGTCGACGGTGACGTCCTCGCCTAAGCAGGTGGCCGGGCACGACCGTGTAGTCGTGGGTGACCGTGGTGGTGTTGCCCTCCTCGTCGGTGGCGGTCACCGAGAACGTGTGGGTCCCCAACGTCGCGGTGTCGATGGGGCTGCCGTCGGCGACGTCGCCGACACAGGTGTCCAGGCCGGAACCGCCCACCTCGTCCCCACAGTCGAAGTCCGCGTTCACGACCTGACCCCGCGGGTAGGTCGCCCCATCCGGCGGTGTGGTGATCCGGGAAACGTCCGGCGGGCCCACGTTCGGGTGGTGTGGGTGCCCGAACTCGTCGGCGGGCGATTCGGGGTCGAACGGAGGGCGCGGCGGTCGTCGTTGACGGCCTGAAGTTCTCCGAGGGCGTTCCTCGAAGACGAGAGTCTTGGTGACCTCAGACGCGGATGCATCGTCGTGGTCCGGGGAGACTCTGTGCGAGTTCGTCGACCGGAGTAGGTCGCCCGTAGCCGTTCCCGATCTGGCGGAATTCGTCCCGAACACCCGCCACGGTCCCAGTCCCGCCGGGTTGTCGACCAGCCCCACGAGGGCCGAGGGCGTCGACCCAGTGAACCGGCGATCAGCGGTGAAGGTGCAGATCCACTCCTGGTAGGTCCTCGAATCCGGACGGATCTGCGCTGACCACTGCTCGGCCTGCCGACTTGGCGGTGGCGGCGATGATGAGGTCGTGGGCGCCTCGCGGTCGTCCCGTCCGTCGGGTGTCGGCGAGGAGCTCGGCGTGGACCAGAGCCGTGTCGATTCCGTAGGGGAGGACGGGGACTACCTCGATGATGGCTTGGACGAAGTCGGCCCGGCGTTCTCGGTGCTGGCGGGAGGCCAGCTCGACGCCGACCTGGAGCTCGGCGACGGTCACGGCTGCCATGGCGACGTCGTCGTCGTCGCCGATCCAAGAATCGAGCTCGTGGTCGTCTCGTTCGATGTCGATGAGGAACGTGGTGTCGAGCAGAAGTGCGGTCATCCTCGGTCGTCCAGCGTGAGCAGAGCACGGACCTCGGTGAGATCATCCGCCCAGTCGGTGTCGGGCTCGTGCCGGCGCAGGAGCTGCTTGAGGTCCGCGCCCCGACCACGGCTGACCGGCTCGAGTTGAGCGACCGCCCGCCCGCGTCGCATGATCGTGTAACGCTCGTGGCGATGCTCGATGGCATCCAACAGGTCGGCGAAGTTGCGGGCCGCCTCGGTGGCCGTCACGTCGGGCATGAAATCAGATTATCCGATTAAGCGGGAATGCGCCAGCAGGAAGCCGAGTTCGCCTCGATGGCGTCGACCCGTAGCCGGGGTGGGCGACCGCCGTGGCGCCGACGGCCAGAACGGGACTTCGGGCCCTGTACGGGCCAGAGCGATCGGCCTCATCCTCTGAACATGGTGGCCATCGGTCAGCCGCACCGTCGTGTCGAGTTCGACAACCTCAAGGTCGCCCTCGTGAGCGGCGTGATCATGCTGCACGCCGTCCTCACCTATGCCGACGCCGGTGATTGGTTCTACCAGGAGAAGAACCTGGGTGAGGTGGCGACCATCCTCGTCCTGCTTCCCGGTCTGGTCGGAGCGCTCTTCGCCATGGGGCTCTTCTTCCTGATTGCGGGCCTGTTCTCGGCCCCGTCGCTCGAGCGGAAGGGCCCAGGTCGATTCGCCGCCGATCGGGCGGTGCGGCTCGGCCTCCCGGTCCTCGCCTACATCGTCGTGGTGACGCCGGTGGTCAATGCCCTGGTCGCATACCAGACCGAAGACCTGGACCGTCCCGTGCTGCCCTTCGTCGGTCATCTCATGACCCACCTCGACACCGGCCCGGTGTGGTTCGTGGCCGTGCTCCTGATCTTCTCGCTCGGCTCACGCGATGGTGCGGCTCCTGATGCCCCGCAGGGATCGGCCGCCGGAACCCCTTCAGGTCCGTCATCTCGTGGTGTTGGCAGTCGGCATCGCGATGGTGTCCTTCGTGCTTCGGCTCCAGTTCTCGATGGACTCCCACCAGGTGATGAACCTCCATGTCTTCCAGTGGCCTCAGCATCTGAGCCTGTTCGCCTTCGGTGCCCTCGGCGCTGAGCGAGGCTGGCTGGACACGGTCCCCGACGACCTCCGGCGGGGGTGTGGCCGCGTGGCGTCGGTCGCGATCGTCGCCCTCCCGGTCGTGATGGCCCTCGGCGGCGCCTTCGCCGAAGACGCCAGCGACGATGCGTTCGGCGGTGGATGGCACTGGGAGTCGCTGGCCACGGCGGCGATCGAGGGGGCGCTCGCCGTGTCGGGATCGATCTGGCTGCTCGGGTGGTTCGCTCGCCGCTGGACCCACCAGGGTCCCATCGGCCGCGCCGCGTCACGAGCCGCTTATGGGGCTTTCCTGCTCCAGACCCCGGTCCTCGTCGGGGCGGCACTGGTGCTGCGCCCCCTGGCCATGGTGCCCGAGCTCAAGCTGCTCGTGCTCGTCCCGCTGGCGGTCGTGGGCTCGTTCCTGCTCAGTGGGTTGGTCATTCGGTTGTGGGCGGCGGTTGGTGGTGTCCGCACCGCTCCGGCGGCCGATCTGCAGTCGGCGGTGGGGCACGGGGACGGTCGTTGACGCCGTGGGCCCGCCGGCGGGCGTGGCGGGGCCCGCGTGGGGCCGCTCTGCGGTTCCGGTCAGGTCGTGACGTCTCGCGGGCCCCGTCCTCCTGTCCGGTCACCTCGCCGGCGACCTGACCTTGCCCTTCAACTGGTCGAAGGCGCCGGTGGGCGCGTTGTCTCTCATGTGCTCCTTCAAGGCGATCGGTCGTGCACATAGATCTACTTGCAACTAGAATAAATGATGTGAGTGCATCGGATGCCGCAGCGACGGAGGTCATCGACCTCGCCGCCCTCGGCGGCACCGGGGGAGCCATCTGGTCGGTCTCGCCGGGCGGGGTCCACACGAACCTCGTCGCCCTGGCGTCCGGCGACTCGATCGCCCACCATCGCAACGACGAGGTCGATGTCCTCGTGGTCGTGCTCGACGGGTTCGCCACCGTGCGGATCGAGGACACCGGCTTCGGTCTGGCCCCCCACACCGCAGTGATGATCCCGCGGGGTGTGACCCGCTCGGTCGAGGCCGGGCCGGTCGGCGTCCGCTACCTGAGCATCCACGCCGAGCGGGCGCCGTTGGCCCCCGGTCGCCGACGAGGGCGCTCCCTCGAGGAGCACCCGTGACCGGTGACCTCGCGACCCGCAGCGATGTCCACGATCTCGTCGTCACCTTCTACCGGGAGGTCGTCTTCGACCCCCTCCTCGAGCCCGTGTTCGGCGAGGTGGCCGAAGTCGACTGGGCCGAGCACATCCCGCGGCTGATCGACTTCTGGTGCCGAGTCCTCCACGGCGACCGGGCGTATCAGGGGGCGGTGCTCGCCGCCCACCGCCGGGTGCATGCCCTCGATCCACTCACCGTCGAGCACCTCGATCGTTGGTACGCCTTGTGGGTCTCGGCGGTCGACGACGGGTGGTCGGGGCCTCTTGCGGACCGGGCCAAGGCGCACGCCGCCCGCATCGGTGCCGGGCTCGCTCACCAGCTCATGGACACCACGTGGCACCCGGCCGTCGACCTCCCCGCCGGCGATCGGCAGTCGTGATCCCCGCACGAGGCCCGACGCTGCAACAGGAGGCCAAGGCCCTCGGTGACCCCACGCGCCACGCCATCTTCCGCGTCATCGCCGAGGCCGATGCACCGATGGGGGTCGCCCAGCTCAACGGGATCTTCCCGCTCAACCACAACGCCATCCGCCAGCACCTCGCCCAGCTGGTCGACGCCGGCCTGGTCGTGGAGAGCACCGCCCCGCCGGCCGGGCGGGGCCGACCTCGTCTCCTCTATGCCGTCGGCCCCGCCGCCGCCGGCCGTTGGGGGACCGTGGGACCCCACGAACGGCTCAGCCTCCTCCTGGTCGAGATCATCCGCACCGGTCTGGCGCCCGAGGAGGTGGGGCGGCGGGCCGCGGGCCGGTTCCAGGTCCCGGTTCCGTCCGGCGACGTCGTCGCCGATGTCGTCGCGGCGATGGCCCGTCAGGGGTTCGACCCCGAGATCCACTCGGAAGGCGACGGGGCCGAGGTCGTCCTCCAGACCTGTCCGTTCGCCGACGTGGCGGTCGCGGATCGAGCGACGATCTGCGCCCTGCACCTCGGGATCGCCGAAGGACTCGTGACCGACACGGGCACCCACGTCGCCGAGCTGATCGCCTACGACCCCCGCCGGGCCGGTTGCCGCCTCCGCCTCCAGGCGACGCCCCCGCCCGGCCACCGGCTGTCGCTTCGGGGTCGGGAGCCGAGACCCTGACGGGCGGCGCCGTCGCGCCGGCCACCACTGCCTTCCCCACCGCGCTCCTGGTGCCCGCCCGCTCCGCCACGCGCGAAGAAGGACCAACGTCCTTGGGCGGAGGGGAAGAGCCGGACGATGATGGCGCTCCCCCGACCGGAGATCCTGTCCATGACCGAGCCCCAGTCCGCCGACGCGGCCGCCTTCGCCGAGGCGCGCGAGCGCTATCGCCGCGAGCGGGAGAAGCGGATCCGCCCCGACGGCATCGCCCAGTTCCAGGACATGACCGGGGACCTGGCCGGGTTCGACCGGGATCCCTTCGCCGACCCCGAGCTCACCCGAGAGCCGGTGGACGAGGAGGTGGAGGTCCTGGTCATGGGCGCCGGGTTCGCCGGGATGCTCACCGCCATCAACCTCAAGGCCCACGGCGTCCACGACGTGCGCATCCTCGACAAGGCCGGGGACTTCGGCGGCACCTGGTACTGGAACCGGTACCCGGGCTGCATGTGCGACGTCGAGTCCTACACGTACCTCCCGCTGCTCGAGGAGACGGGCTACATGCCCACCGAGAAGTACGCGAGCGCGTCGGAGATCTTCGAGTACTGCCGGCTCATGGGCCGCCACTTCGACCTCTACCCCCACGCCCTGTTCTCCACGGTGGTCGAGGACGCCGAGTGGGACGAGGCGGCCGGGCGCTGGCACGTCACCACCAGCCGGGGTGACCACCTCCGGGCCCGGTTCTTCGTGACCGCCGGGGGCATCCTGGCCAAGGCCAAGCTGCCCGGCATCCCCGGCATCGGCGACTTCCGGGGCGCGGCGTTCCACACCAGCCGCTGGGACTACGACGTCACCGGGGGTGGGCCGACCGAGCCGATGGACCGGCTCGGTGACAAGCGGGTCGGCGTCATCGGCACCGGCGCCACCGCCGTGCAGGTCGTTCCTCAGCTGGCCACGACCGCCCGGGAGGTCTACGTGTTCCAGCGGACCCCTTCGGCGGTGGGCGAGCGCAACAACGGGCCCACCGACGTCGACTGGTTCCGGAGCCTGGAGCCGGGCTGGCAGGCCGAGCGCATCCGCAACTTCACCCAGGTCGTGACCGGGGCCCAGCCCGAGGTGAACCTGGTGGGGGACGGCTGGACGACGGCCATGTGGGAGGACACCCACGTGAAGGTCGACGACCCCGAGGAGGCGGCTCGCCTCGAGCGGTCCGACTTCGAGACGATGGAGGGGCTCCGCCGCCGGGTCGACGAGATCGTCGAGGACCCCGAGACGGCCGAACAGCTCAAGCCCTGGTACGGCAAGCACTGCAAGCGCATGTGCTTCCACGACGAGTACCTGCCGGCGTTCAACCGGCCCAACGTCCACCTGGTCGACACCGACGGCCGGGGCGTCGAGCGGGTCACCCCGACCGGCGTGGTGGCCGGCGGCCAGGAGCACCCGATCGACGTGCTGGTGTTCGCCTCCGGCTACGAGGTGACCACCGAGCTGGCGTCCCGCCTGGGCTTCGACCCCCGGGGGCGAGGCGGCCTCAGCCTGACCGAGCGCTGGTCCGACGGTCCCCACACCCTGCACGGGGTCCTGACCGCCGAGTTCCCGAACCTGTTGATGATCGGCATCGCCCAGGCCGGCTTCGGCACCAACTTCCTGCACTTCCTGGCCGAGTCGGCCAAGCACGTGGCCTGGATCATCGCCGCCTGTGAGCGGGAGGGCGTCGCCACCATCGAGGCCACGCCCGAGGCCGAGGAGGACTGGTGGGCGGTGCTCCGGGAGCAGTCCCGCCTCATCGCCGGCTACTCGGCCCACTGCACCCCCGGCTACTACAACAACGAGCTCAGCTTCGACGAGAAGACCGCTCGCAACCTCGTCTACACGGGCAGCATCCTCGACTACGCCGGCTTCCTGGAACGCTGGCGCGCCGCGGGCGACTTCCCGGGAGCGGCGGTCGTGACCGGGTAGCGCCCTCGACGGCCGGGCCCGGCCCGGGCGCCGCCGCGATCAGGCGAGGTCGAGGTCGAGGTGGAGGCGCTGCAGGCCGCGCAGGAAGAACGTGGGCAGGTACTCGTAGTGGCGGGCGTCGGGGGGACCGTGGTGGGTCTCGGAGATACGGATGTCGGTGGTGCGGTCCAGGAAGCGGTTGAGGGTGACCCGGCCCTCGGCCCGGGCCAGCGGGGCGCCGGCGCAGGTGTGGGGGCCGTGGCCGAACGCGATGTGCTGGCGGGCGTTCGCCCGATCGAGGTCGAGCCCGTAGGGGTCCGCGAACACCCGGGGGTCGCGGTTGCAGGCCCCGGGGACGAGCATGATCGTCCCGCCCGCCGGGATCGCGACACCGGCGAGGGTCGTGGCGACCCGGGCCATGCGGAACTGGGTGCGCAGCGGGCTCTCGAGGCGCAGGGTCTCCTCGATGAAGGTCGGGATGCGCTCCCGGTCCTCCCGGACCAGCGCCTGGAGGTCGGGGCGTTCGGCCAGCATCCGCAGCGCGAACGACAGCATCCGCACCGTCGTCTCCTGACCACCGGCGAACAGGTTGGCGGCGATGAGGGCGACGTCGCCCACCTCCGGCAGTGACCCGTCGGGGAACGTGGCTGCCGCCAGGCCGCTCAGCACGTCGTCCCGGGGGGCCTCGCGACGCTCCTCGACATAGGCGCAGAACCGGTCGTAGAGGAACTCGAGCGGCTTGTGCTCCATCGCCTCGTGCACGGTGGACAGGCGGTCGCGGAACAGCTCGTGGTCGGCTTCGGGGACCCCTTCGAGGTCGGCGATGACCGTCAGCGTGAACGGCTCGGCGTACTCGCTGACCAGCTCGACGGCCCCGTCGGCCGCGAACCCGTCGATCAGGTGGTCGGCGAACCGCCACATGAAGTCCTCGTTCTCCTTGAGGCCCTTCGGGGTGATGAGGCGCATGAGGAGGTGGCGGTGGGCCGTGTGGTCGGGCGGGTCGAAAGCCGGGAGCTGGTCGCTGAACGGCAGCTCGTGGCGGCAGGCCCGGATGACCTCGGTGATGTCGTCGCCCTCCACCGGCAGGGAGAACGGCACGAACGGGCCGCTGACCGCGTTGCACGACGACCAGGTCCCCGACGCCGGGTCGTCGTCGGGGAAGGTGGCCGGGATCGCCGTAGACCTCCATGGCCTCGGGGTGGCCGGTGACCATGAAGACGCCGTACTTCGGCTCCTGCCAGACCGGCCCCTGCTCCCGCACCCAGTCGAAGTACCGGTAGGGGTCGTCCTGGACCTCACGGTCGCTGAAGAACCGGACGGCGGAGAAGTCGGTCACGGTCGGTCTCCCTCCCGGCTGGGGCGTCCTACGATCGACCGGTGGCCTTGGACGTCGAGATCGACCGTGACCGGTGCATGGGCTCGGGGCACTGCGTCTTCGGGGCGCCCGGCGCCTTCGACCTCGACGAGGACCAGGTGGCCTTCGTCGTGGACCCGGCGGGGGCGCCGGAGGACGACGTGATCGTGGCCGCTCAGCGGTGCCCGACCAAGGCGATCACGGTCCACCGGGACGGAGTGAAGCTGGTCTGACCCCGTCACGACGGGACCCCGGCGGCGTGGCGGGCGGCGACGTAGCCGAACACCATGCTGTTGGCGATGCTGGCGCCGGGCCCCAGGTAGTGCCGGCCCATGACCGTGGCGGTGATGTTCCCGGTGGCGTAGAGCCCCTCGATCGGCTGGTCGCCCTCGCCGATGACCCGGGCGTGTTCGTCGGTGACGAGGCCACCGCAGGTGCCGATGTCGCCGGGCACCACCTCGACGGCGTAGTACGGCGGCTCGTCGATCGGGCCGAGACAGGGGTGGACCCGGGGGTTGGGGTCACCCAGGGCCCGGTTGTAGGCCGAGGCCCCCCGGCCGTAGTCGGGGTCCACGCCCTTGGCGGCGTGCTCGTTGAAGCGCTCGACGGTGGCCTTCAGGCCGTCGGCGTCGATGGCGCAGATCCGGGCCAGGTCGTCGAGGGTCCACGCCTGCTTCAGCCGGCCGCTCTCGAACACCTGGCGGGGGAAGCGACCGGGGCGGGAGCGCAGGTGGGCGTAGCGCTTGCGGTAGCGGTCGTCGAAGACCAGCCAGCAGGGCACGGCCCGGCTGGTCTTGTCCCGCTCGTACATCGCCTTGCCCACCTCCATGTAGGAGTTGGACTCGTTCACGAAGCGCTGCCCGGCGGCGTCCACGTAGATCGTGCGGGGGCGCTGGCGGGCCTGGTCCAGGGTCGACTGCCCGAAGCGGCCGGTGCGGGGCGACGGCAGCCACCACGCCTCGTCCATCAGGGCGGTCTGGGCGCCGAGGCCCATGGCCGCCTCCAGCGCCTCGCCGGTGTCGCCCGGGTTGGCGATCGACCAGCGGGCCGAGTTGGGCTGGTCGCCGCCGAACCGTTGACGCATCTCGGCGTTGTGGGCGAAGCCGCCGGCGGACAGCAGGACGCCCTGCCGGGCGCGGACCATGACCGGGGCCCCGTCGCGCACCGTGCGGACCCCGACCACGCGGCCGTCCTCCACCACCAGCTCGTCCACGGGGGCCTCGGTCCAGACCGGGATGTCCTCGGCCAGCGCGATCGCCAGCAGCTGGGCGATGAGCGACGCGCCGTTGGTCAGCAGGTCCTGACCGCGCAGTCGGGCGGCGGCGGTGCGGAGCACGACGCGGGCGGCCACGGTGAAGGCGCCGACGCTGCGGTTGTAGTGGCCGAGGGCCCGGGACTCGTTGGTCTTCACGGCCAGCCCGATGCTCTTGGCCAGCCCGGGCTGGAGCTGGGCCAGCCAGGGGCCCAGGGCGTGGCCGTCGTAGGGCACCGGCTCGATGCCCCGCCCGAGGTCGTGGCCGCCCGGGGCGTCGGAGTAGTAGTCGCTGTAGCCGGGGCAGTACACGAACTGCACGCCCTGGTCCTGGAGGAACGACACCATGGCGGCGCCCTCGGTCAGGAAGGCGTGCCGGCGTTCGGTCGATGACGCCGGCCCCACGTCGCCGACCACGGCCTCGAAGTGGGTCATGGCGTCCGCGTAGGAGTCCTTGGCCCCCGCGGCCCGCATCACGGGGTTGTCCGGCACCCACATGATCCCGCCCGACATGCAGGTCGAACCGCCGAGCAGAGCCTGCTTCTCGAGCACGAGGGCCGACGCTCCCGCGTCGAAGGCGGCCAGGGCGGCGACCATGCCGCCGCCGCCTGATCCCACGCACACGAAGTCGACGGTGGTGTCCCACGTCGTCATGGCCCGTTCTCCCCCCGGGGACGCCTGCCGAAGCGACCGGAACGTAGCAGGGTCCGTTGACGATTGCTACGAAGTCGAAGTAACGTCGCCGACCTCAGCCGACCGGGGGGAACGCAGACGTGCCCACGAAGACCATGACGTATCCGCCCGAGGGCATGGGGCCCCCCAAGGACCGGCTCCCCGGTCCCCTCACCGATGTGGGCCTGCCGGCGGGCACCGAGGTGTTCTCGGCCGACAACCACATCTCGCTGGCCGAGGACATCTTCTACGAGCAGTTCCCGGCGGCCATGAAGGACCGGGCCCCCCGGGTGGTGAACGTCGACGGTGGCTGGGTGGTCGCCGCCGACACCACCCCGATCCTGGTCAAGGAGTTCATCCAGGTCCTGACCCAGTACGACCCGATCCCGGGGTCCCACACCGGCGACGTCGACGCCCGCCTGGCCGCACTGGACGCCGAGGGTGTCGACCGCGAGCTGGCCTTTCCGAACTCGGTGCTCGCCGTCTTCGGCTGGCCGGACCGGGAGGTGCGTGAGCTCTGCTTCCGGATCTACAACCAGCACATCGCCGAGGTCCAGGAGCGCTCCGGCGGCCGCATCCTCGGCGTCGGGCTCATCAACTGGTGGGACCCGGAGGGCACGGAGCGGACCCTCACCGAACTGAAGGCGCTGGGCCTCACCACCTTCCTCATGCCGATCAACCCCGGCAAGGACCCCGACAAGCGGCCGATCGACTACTCGAGCACCGCCATGGACCCGGTGTGGGACGTCATCGACGACGCCGGGCTCCCGGTGTCCCACCACATCGGCGAGAGCCCGCCGGCGACGCCCAACCAGTTCAACCCGGTCGCCATCGGCATGCTGCAGTCCGTCGCCCCGTTCCGCGACTGCTTCGGCAAGTACGTCCTCGGGGGGATCCTCGACCGCCATCCCGGCCTCCGCATCGGGTGGTTCGAGGGCGGGATCAACTGGGTGCCCTCGGCCATCCAGGACGCCCAGCACATCCGGGCCTCGTTCGACCACATCGCCGACCTCCAGGTGGCCCACGACCCCCAGCACTACTGGGACGAGCACATGGTCGCCTCGTTCATGGTCGACCCCCTGGGCCTGGACCTGATCGACCGGATCGGCGTCGACCGGGCGATGTGGTCGACGGACTTCCCCCACAACGAGAGCACGTGGGGCTACAGCACCGAGTCCTTGGCCTCGGTGGTCGAGGCCGTCGGGGCCGAGGCGGCGGTGGCGATCGTGGGCGGCAACATCCGGCGCTACCTCGGCCTGGACGCCTGATGTCCACCGGCCTGATGGCGGCCGCGCCGCCGTCGCGCCTCCCCGCCACCCCGGACCGGGCCCGGATGCAGCGGGAGCGCATCGACCGCCTTCGGGCCCTGCTGGCCGCCCAGGGCATCGACGCCCTGGTGCTCCTGGGCAACACCCACGTCGTCTACGCCACCGGCGCCATCTGGCCGTTGGCCGACGCCGGCCGGGCCAACTTCGAACAGCCGGTGGCGGTGGTGCTGGCCGACGACGAGTGGCCGCACCTGTTCTCCCACGCCCGCGACGAGGTCGGCCTGCCCGCGGACCACCTCCACCCGCCCGTGCACCTGGACTTCGACGAGGGCGTCGCCGCGTTCGTGGCCCAGCTCCGCGGCCTCGTGGCCGACGGGGCGGTCCTCGCCGTCGACGAGTGGACCCACGCCATGGCCCGGGAGCCCTGGCTGCGCTTCAGTGAGAAGCCGAAGGACGCCGGCCGCCTGGTCGCCATGGCCAAGGCCGTCAAGACGCCCGACGAGCTGGCCTGCCTGCGGGCCGGTCTGGCCATCACCGAGCAGGCCATCGCCGAGGTCCAGGCCCGCGTCGCGCCCGGCGTGCGCCAGAGCGACCTCACCGCCACCTTCCTGCGCACGATCTTCGACGCCGGCGCCGACGCCAACATCCTCGACCCCATCTGGCAGGTCATGCCGGCGCGGATGGCGGACGGGCCGTGGACGACCACCGGCGACCTGGCCTGCCCGCTGCTGACGACCGAGCGGGAGTTGGCGCGGGGCGACGTCCTCTGGGTCGACGTCGGGATCAGCTACCAGGGCGTCCACTCCGACTTCGGGCGCACCTGGATCGTCGGCCAGGAGCCCGACGCCCGCCAGCGGGACCAGTTCGAGCGCTGGCGGTCGATCCTCGGCGCCGTCCTCGCCGTCACCCGGGCCGGGGCGACCGCGGCCGACCTGACCGCCGCCGCCATCGCCGCCGCCGACGGCGTCGTGCCGTGGATGCCGCACTTCTACCTGGGTCACGGGCTCGGCATCGACAGCGCCGAGGCGCCGTTCGTCGGCAGTGACCTCGGCGAGGCGTTCGACGCCTCGCTGGTGCTCGCCGCGGGGATGGTGCTGGTGCTGGAGCCGATCGTGTGGGACGACGGGGCCGCCGGCTACCGGTCCGAAGAGGTGCTCCTCATCACCGAGGACGGCTGGGAGCCCATGACCGACTACCCGTATGACCCGTTCTGAGATGACCGTCACCGAGATCCTCCCCGACGACGAAGCCCTCCGCCGGGCCCGGCGCGCCCGGCTCCTCGACGAGCTCGAGGCCGCCGGGGTCGACATCCTGGTCGCCGGCCGGGAGGCCAACGCCCGCTACGTGTCGGGAGCCCCCCGCCTGTGGATGGCCGGGTCCCGACCCTTCGGCCTGGGCTGCGTGCTCGTGCGGGCGACCGGGGCGATCCACCTCCTGAGCACCTGGGACGAGGGCATCCCCGAGGAGATCCCCCACGAGCGCCTGTACGGCATCTCGTTCAACTCGAGGAACTTCCTGTCGGTGCTGCAGGGCGTCGAAGGGGCGGCGACGGCGAAGGTCGTGGCCACCGACGCGCTCGCCACCGGGGCCGTGACCCTCCTCGGGGCCGCCTTCCCCGAGGCCGAGATCATCGACGGGGGCCGGTTGCTGGACCGGGCCCGACGGGTGAAGACCCCCGAGGAGGTCGACGCCATCCGGGCGTCGGTCGCCGTCGCCGAACGGGCGCTGACCGCCACCGAGGCGGCCCTGGCGCCGGGGATCACCGAGCGGCAGCTCACCGGGGTCTTCATGGAGGCCATGGCCGCCGACGGCGTGACCACCCCGGCCGCCCAGGACGTCGCCTGGCGGACCTCGCCGGAGCGACCGTGGCACCGGGCCGGGCGGGACGTCCCCGTCGAGGCCGGCGACCTGGTGGCCTTCGAGGCCGGTGTGGTGCGCGGCGGCTACATCGGCGAGCTGGGCCGGACCCTCGTGGTCGGCGGCGACCGGAGCCGCAGCCGCAGCCTGTTCGCCCGGGCCGACGGGCTCCGCGCCCGCCTGGTCGAGGCCTGTGTGGCCGACGCCCCGGGGTCCGCCCTGTTGGACGCGTACGTCGCGGCAGGGGAGCCGCCGCCTCCCGTCCCGGTGGCCCACGGCCTCGGCCTCGGCTACGACCTGCCCCTGGTGACCGCCTCGCTGCCGGACACCGCCGCCGAGCAACGTCTCGAGGCCGGCATGACCCTCGTCCTCACCACCCATGTCTGGGAGGAGGGTGTCGGCTCGGTGCTCGGCCACGAGCCCGTCGTCATCACCCCCACCGGACCCGAGCTGCTCAGGAGCCGAACGCCGTGACCGATGTCCCGCCCCCCGAAGAGATCATCCGCTACGACAAGGACGTCGAGAACCGGATCGCCACGATCACCATCGACCGTCCCGACCAGCTGAACACCACGACGATCGGCGCTCGGCGCCGCTACGGGGACCTGATCTTCAAGGCCAGCATCGACGACGACGTGAAGGTCCTCGTCGTCCGGGGCGTCGGTGACCACCTGGGCACGGGCGCCGACCTCGACGAGCTCATGGCCAAGCAGCGGGAGGGCACCTCGCTGCACGAGGAGTTCGGCATCGACCCCGACGACGACGTGACCATGCCGCCGCCCCGGGCCTACCGGGCCGGCGCCGGGCTGGTCCACTGGTACGCCAACCCGGCGGGCGGCTGCCGCAGCCTCCAGCAGTTCAAGAAGATCAGCATCCTCGAGGTCAAGGGCTACTGCTACGGCTGGCACTTCTACCAAGCGGCCGACGCCGACCTCGTCATCTCCTCCGACGACGCCCTCTTCGGGCACCCGGCGTTCCGCTACGTCGGGTACGCCGCCCGGATGTGGCAGTGGGCCATGACCATGGGGCTGCGCAAGTTCCAGGAGATGGTCTTCACGGGCCGCCCGTTCACCGCGGACGAGATGTACGACTGCAACTTCCTCAACAGCGTCGTGCCCCGGGAGGACCTGGAGGCGGAGGTCCAGAAGTACGCCATGGCCTGCTCGATCACCCGGCCCACCGACACCGTCTTCATGCAGAAGACCTTCTTCGAGATCATGAAGCAGCAGCAGGGCGAGTACATGGGCTCGATGCTCAGCGCCTGGATGGAGACCATGGGCCCCCAGATGCGGGACGACGTCGACGGCACGCGCAGCGTCCTGGACAAGGACACGATGGACAAGGGCCTCAACAACAAGGTCAAGGACAACGACAACCGGTACCCGCCGGAGTGGCGGCTGAGCCACTCCGGTCGCAACCCGCCCGAACCGGACTGACCGGTGTCCTCCGAGCCGCCCCTGAGCGGCTGCCGGGTCGTCGACCTCTCGACCTGGATCGCCGGGGCCTACGCCACCAAGCTGCTCGCCGATGGCGGCGCCGACGTGGTCAAGGTCGAGTCGCCGGTCGGTGACCCCCTCCGGCGCTGGTCCGCCTCCGGGGCCACGATCCCGGCCGACGACGACGGCGCCCTCTTCAACCACCTGGGCGCCTCCAAGCGCAGCGTCGTCGTCGACCCGGACGACGACGGGGACCGGGCGGCGCTGCACGAGCTGCTGGCCGGGGCCGAGATCGCAGTGTGGTCGCCGGGCTCGACCGTGGGGGAGCACGCGTCGCTCGCTCCCGACGAGCTCCGTCGGACCCACCCCCACCTCATCGTCGTGGCCCTCTCGCCTTTCGGGCTGACGGGCCCGTGGCGCGACCGCCCGGCCACCGAGTTCACCCTGCAGGCCTGGTCCGGGGGCATCATCGGCCTGGCCCGGGGGCGCCCCGACCGGGCCCCCGTCCACGTCGGCGGCCAGATCGGGGAGTGGGTGGCCGGGACCTTCGCCGCCGTCGGGGCGCTGGCCGCCCGCCGCCGGGGTGGCCCCGAGGGCGAGCTGGTCGACGTGTCGATGCTCGAGGCGTTGGTCCTGAGCCTCACCTACCACCCGGTCACGTTCAACGACCAGATGGGCGGCCCCATGCGGCGCCGGCGCTTCGTCCCGACGCCCGGGGTGGCGGCGGCCAGTGACGGCCTGGTCGGGCTGGGGTGCGGCACCGGCCAGCAGTGGCTCGACTTCGCCGTGATGGTCGGCCACCCCGAGTGGACCGAGGACCCGAAGCTCTTCCTGGACCGTACGGCGCTGACGCCCACCATCGACGAGTGGGTCGGTGGCCACACCGTCCAGGAGGTCCTGGACCAGGCATCGGCCTTCCGCATCCCCAACGCGCCCATCGTCAACGGCGCCAACGCGCCGACCGTCGACCACCTGGTCGAGCGGGGCACCTTCGTGACCAACCCTCGCGACGGGGCCACCAACCCCGGGCCGCCGTACCGCCTCGGCTCGGCCGTCCTCCGACCGCCGAGCCCGGCGCCGCGGCTGGGCGAGCACGCCATCGGCGAGGCCACCGCCCCGTCACCTCCGGAGCGGCGCCGCGGGGCGGCGGGCCGCTCCCGTTCAGTGGGCTGCGGATCCTCGACATGACGTCGTACTGGGCCGGGCCACTGGTCGGCAGCCTGCTGGCCCTGCTCGGCGCCGACGTCATCCACCTCGAGTCGGCCCAGCGGCCCGATGGCCTCCGCCTGGTCGGCGGCGTTCCGCCGACGGAGCCGCAGTGGTGGGAGCGGGGGCCGATCTTCTCCGCCCTCAACACCAACAAGCGGAGCCTGACCCTCGACCTGGGCGACCCGCGGGGCATCGAGCTGCTGCACCGCGTCGTGGCCACCTGCGACGTGGTCGTCGAGAACCACACGCCCCGGGTGCTCGACCAGCTCGGCCTGGGCCTCGAGGCCCTCCAGGCCGACCGCCCGGACCTGATCATGGTCCGCATGCCCGGGTTCGGCCTCGACGGCCCGTGGCGGGACCTGCCGGCCTTCGCCTTCGTGATCGAGGACGCCGCCGGGCTGACCTGGCTGACCGGGCACGAGGACCTCCTCCCCATCGAGCCGTACTGCGTCGGGGACCCCAACGCCGGGCTCCACGCCCTGGTCGGGCTGCTGCTGGCCCTCGAGCACCGGGACCGCACCGGCGAGGGCGGCCTGGTGGAGGCGGCGATGGTCGACGCCGCCCTGAACGTCACGGCCGAGCAGGTGATCGAGCACTCGGCCTACGGCGCCCTGCTCCAGCGGGCGGGCAACCGGGGCCCGATGGCGGCGCCCCAGAACCTGTACCTGAGCGTGGATGAGGACCACAAGGGCCGGCGGGACAGCTGGGTGGCGATCGCGGTCGAGACCGACGCCCAGTGGACGGTGCTCGGGCGGGCCCTGGGGGACCCGGACTGGGCCACGGACCCGGCCCTGGCCACGGCCGCCGGGCGGGTGGCAGCCCACGACGCCATCGACGAGCACCTGCAGGCCTGGTGCGACGAGCGGTCCGCCGACGCGGTCGTCGACCAGCTCTGGTCCGGCCGGCGTCCCGGTCGGCAAGGTCGTGCAGCCCCACCACCAGCCTGACCTCGACGCAACTGCAGGCCCGAGGGTTCTTCGAGGAGGTGGACCATCCGGTGGCGGGCCGATCTCGCCTCAGCACCCTGCCGTTCACGCTCTCCGGGGGCCCCGAGCGCGTCCACACCCGGCCCGCGCCGCTGCTGGGCGAGCACAACGCCGAGCTGCTCGGCGAGCTGGGCCTGACCCCGGACGAGATCGCGCGGCTCGAGGTCGACGGGGTGATCGGCCACGCGCTCGGTCACGGACCGCTGACGGCTCCCCGGCGCCGTCCTAGCCTGCCCCCGTGAGCTTCGGACCGGCACCGTTCGACGTCGTCGAGGCCTCACGGCGGGTCTGGTTGGAGACGTGGGACCCCGAGGCCGCGTCCGGCATGGCCGTGTTCACCGCGATCCTCCGCTCCGAGCAGCTCCTCCACGACCAGATCAAGGCCGTGGTGCGCCGGTACGACCTCACCTTCGCCCGCTACGAGGTGTTGACCTGGCTGGCCACCGACCCGGAGTCGTCGGTGACCCTCAGCTGGATCAGCCGGACCCTGCGCATCCCGCCGGCCACGGTCACCAACATCATCGACCGGCTCCAGGCCGACGGCCTGGTCGAGCGGGTGGCGCACCCGACCGACGCCCGCACCACGATCGCGGTGATCACCCCTGAGGGCCGGGCACTGGCCACCGACGCCACCCGGGACCTCAACGCCGAGGTCTACGAGCGCATCGGCCTGTCCGCCGAGAAGCGGACGCTCCTGCTGGAGCTGCTGGCCGAGCTGCGGGCCCGGGGCAACGAGTTCGACGTGGAGCGCTCCGACGAGGTCATCGCCGACCTCGAGTCCCGCCACCCCCGCACGCGTCGGCTAGCCCTCCGGCGGCGTCTCCGGGGCCAGCTGGGACATGATCAGCTTGGTCTGGGCATAGGGGACGCCGGCGGTCGTCCCGCCGTCGATCGGCAGCACGATCCCGGTGATCTGGGCCGCCCGGTCACTGGCGAGGAAGACGACGGCGTCGGCCACGTCCTCGGGTTGCGCGTGACGGGGCAGGGGCTGCATGTACTTCAGCACCGGGGCCATGTCGTAGGTCGTGATCCCCGTCTGGATGTGCGCCGGCGCGAGGCAGTTGACCCGGATGCCGTGGGGGGCCAGGTCGATGGCCATGCACTTCGTGGCGTGGACCACCGCCGCCTTCGACGCCCGGTAGGAGATCATCCCGACGCCGGCGCTGATGGCCGCGATCGAGGCGTTGTTGATGATGACGCCGCCGCCCTGGGCCTTCATGTGTCGCGCCGCCCGCTGGGTGCCGGCGATGACCCCGAACAGGTTGACCCCCAGGATCGACGAGAAGTCCTCCAGGTCGTCGGCCAGGAACCCCTTGAGCGGGCTGCCGATCCCGGCGTTGTTGAACATGATGTGCAGTCCGCCGAAGTGCTCGACGGCGTGGTCCACGACCGCCTGCACCTGGTCGACGTCGCTCACGTCGGTCTCGTGGAAGGACGCGCGCGTCGCCGAGCTCCTCGGCCACCTCCCGCCCCGTCGCGACGTCGATGTCGGCGATCACGACCTTGGCGCCCGCGGCGACCAGCCCCTTCGCCGTCGCCCGACCGATGCCGCCTGCCCCGCCGGTGACGATGGCGACCTTGCCGGCCAGTTCTTCGGTCACGATCGGGAAACTACCACCCCGTAGTAATCCTGCTCAACGGTGCTCTGCCGGCCCATAGCCTGAGGCCGGAGCTGGAGGGGGATGCCATGCGACTGGCCCGCTATCGCCATGAAGACAACGAGGCGGTCGGCGCCGTCGTCGACGACGAGGTCGTCCCGCTGCCCGGGGTCACCTCGGTGCTCGACGCGCCGTCCGAGCTGCCCGACGGCCTCGTCTCCCCTGGCCGAGGTCCGACTCCTGGCTCCCATCGCCCGTCCGCCGAAGTTCCTGGCCGCCGGGCTGAACTACGCCGACCACATCGCAGGAGACCGGGGATGCCCCGGCCGGCCTCGCCGGTGTTCTTCAACAAGCAGTCGACCTGCGTGGTCGGGCCCGGCGACGACGTGCACCGACGCCCGGGTCTCCGAGCATGCTCGACTACGAGGGCGAGCTCGGCGTGGTGATCGGACGGCGCTGCCGCCACGTCCCCGCCGAGTCCGCGCTCGAGGTCGATCGCCGGCTACCTCGTGCGTCAACGACGTGACCGTGCGCGACTGGCAGCTGCGATCGCCGACGATGACCATCGGCAAGTCCTTCGACACCCACGGGCCGATCGGGCCCTGGCTCACGACCGTCGACGAGATCGGCGACCCCCACGACCTCGGCATCCGCACCTGGCTCAACGACGAGCTGGTCCAGGACGGCGTCCACCCGTCGCATGATCTTCGACATCCCGACCCAGATCGCCACGCTGTCGACCTCGTTCACCCTCGAGCCCGGCGACATCATCTCGACCGGGACCCCGGCGGGCGTCGGCCTCGTCCGCCAGCCCTCCCTCTGGATGAAGGCGGGCGACGTGGTCCGCGTCGAGATCGAGGGGTTGGGCGTCCTGGAGAACCCGATCGTCGACGAACCGGCCGACACGGTCCTGCGGTGAGTGGTCATCCTGCCCCTCGCTCCGCCTTGGACGACGGCCCGGCGCCCCTGACCGGGGCGCCGTCCCCGGAGTGCCGCTCAGCGGGCGTCGAGGACCTGGGAGGTCGAGGTGACGCCGAAGACCCCTTCGGCGTCGCTCATGACCGCCATCGACACCCCGTGGCCCACGGGGGGAGCGAAGTAGGTGTGGCCGGTGAGGGCCACCCATTCGCCCACCGGCGCCCGGCAGAGGTGCCCGCTGACGTCGGGGTTGATCGTGGTCACCTTCGTCGGGTCGAAGGACGAGATGCCGATGAGGTTGCCGATGTCGAGGGGCAGCACCGCCAGCGAGGTCGGCCGGACGGCCTCGCCGGCCACCACGGGCACCCGCAGCCGGCACCACACCCCGTGCATCCCGTCGATGGGCTCGGTGGTGCGGCGCATCTCGGCCCCGGTGCGCAGGAACTCGGCGACCCCGGGTTGGAGACCGACCGCGGCCAGGGACTCGGGACGGGGAAGGGTCGTGGCCGGGTTCGCTGCGGTGGTCGAGACGGGCAGGCCCGCCAGGCCGGCCACGTCGCGGTCCCGGATGCGCAGGGCCCGGGCCCGGGTCGTGACCGTGTCTCCCGCCCGCAGCATGAGGTCGACGAGTTGGATCTTCCTGCCCTCCCGCAGGATCTCGGTGGCCACGTGCAGGGGCTCGCCGACGGGGACCGGACGCACGATGTCGACGGTCATCCGGGTGAGGCTCATCGGGACCAGCGTGGGCACGTCCTCGAGGACATGGCCCAGGAGCGCCAGCACGGCGCCCCCGGCCTGGGCCTTCGGGTCCCAGGTGCTCCCCGTGCACGCCTGGGCGACGTAGCCGTCCCCGTCCCGCTCGTAGAGCGCCGTCGCCTCGTCCTCGGTCACGGAGGAGTATCCCCCGCGACCACCCCGCCGTCATGCCGCCGGCGGTGGTCATCCGGTCCCGGCCGTGCCCGTCCGGCCGGGGTCGGGAGCCACGAAGGCATCCCGTTCGTCCGCGTCGTCGAAGGCCACGACCGCCCACGTGAGATCGGTGTTGGCCCGGCGCAGCCCTTCGACCCGGTGGTTGCCGTCCTCCAGCACGAGCTGACCGCGTGCGGTAGGAGACGATGACCGGCGGCGGCTCCCACCCGTCCTCGATCCGTGCCGCGGCATCTTCGACATCGGGCCGCCAGTCGTCCTCGTCGACGACCTCGATCACCGGCGCATCCGGAGGGCCGGCCAACCGGTGGAGCCGATCGATCGGTAGCTGCAGCGGACCCAGCCACCACCGCTCCCGCTCGGTGAGCTGGGCGCCCAGTTCCTCATTGTCAGCTCCCAGGGCTCGCCAGGAAGTCAGCCACCCACTGGGCGAGCCGGTCGTCGTCGGCCGCCTCGCGGGCCGTCGCCACCGTGTAGTCGTCGTCGGCCATGGCGGGGTCCTACCCAGCCGGCGGGATTCCACGCGGCTCAGGCCACGACGCCGGGCAGGTGGGCGGCGTCGTTGAAGGTGTGCAGCGACCACGAGCCCACCTCGGGATCGTGCTCCCACACGGTCAGGCCGGTGTTGGACGGGCGCAACCGGGTGGTCGAGCCCGGCGGCAGGTCGAGGAGGAGCCGCATGGATGCCATGATCACCCCGGCGTGGCACACGGCCACCGCCGTCTGGCCCTCGTACTCGACCGGGAGTCGCGCCAGGATGCCGCCCGACGCGGCTCGTGGAAGCTTTTCCAGCTGTCGCCGGACGGAGCGAAGAGCCGGTCGGGCTCCGCCTCCATGTCGAAGGACCCGTAGCGGTCGGTGTACGCGGTCCAGGTCAAGCCGTCGGCCTCGCCGGTGTGGACCTCGCAGAGGTCGCACTCCCGGCCACCGATCTCAAGGCCCAGGCCCGGCGCGATGATCGAGGCGGTCTCGATCGCCCGCGGCAGCGTGCTGGCGAGGAGCACGTCGGCCCGCCAACCGGCCGTCTGGCTGAAGCGGTCGCGCAGCGCTTCGGCCTGCGTCCGTCCGAGCATCGGTCAGGCCGGCACAGCCCCGCTCACCCCCGATCACGCCGTGGAACCCGGCATGGGCATCGCCGTGGCGGACGAGCACCAGCCGCATCAGCCGGCTCCGGGGACCGGCTGGGTGACCGCTCGCCTGGCGGCGGGCCCGACCAAGGGACGGGGCCAGTCGGGCGCCGAGGAGGTCTCCGGCCGGGCCGGGGCGTGGTGGTCGTCCATCGGTGCTTCACCTACCCGGTCAGGTGGGTGAACCAGCCCTACGAGGGGAAGCCCACCCCGGCTCCCGGCTCAGGTGAAGTCCGATCCACCGTCGACGTTGATGTTGGCGCCGGTCATGTAGGTGTTGCGGGCCGACGCCGCAAAGGCGATGACGGGCCCGATCTCGTCGGGGTCGGCGGCCCGGTCCAGGAACACGTGGTGGCCGAAGCCCTCGCCGATGAAGCGCATCACGTCGTGGAGGTCGTTCTCGTCGACGCCGGGCATCTCGGCCAGCGCCGCCTTGAACGACGCCGTGGCGAAGGTGCCCGGGCTCACCGTGTTCACCAGGATCCCCTCGGGGGCGAGGGTCTGGGCCAGGTTCTTGGTCAGGCTGGTGAGGGCCGACTTGGCCGCCGTGTAGGCGATCAGCGACGGGGACTGGCGCTTGGTCGACATGGCCGACACGTTGACGATGCGGGCCCACTCGGCCTTGCGCAGGAAGGGGAGGGCCGCCCGGATCGTGCGGACCGAGCTCAGGGCCAGCCCGTCGAACACCGCGGCCCACGCCTCATCGGAGGCCTCCAGGTCCGCCAGGCCGCCGGGGAGGGGGCCGGCGGCGTTGACGACGGCGTTGATGTGCCCCCAGCGCTCCCCGATCTCGGCGATGGCGGCGTCGACCGAGCCGCGGTCCAGCAGGTCGGTGGCGACACCGATCGCATCGGGCGAGCCGAGCGCGGTGAGCGTGGCGGCGGTCTCGTCGAGGTCGGCGCGGGAGCGGGCCAGCACGGCGACGCGGGCGCCGTCGGCGGCGAAGCAGTCGGCGGCCGACCGTCCCATGCCGGTGGTGCCCCCGGCGATGACGACGGCGGCGCCGGCGAGTCCTAGGTCCATGGTGTGGTGCTCCTGGTGGATGGGCGGATCATTGCCGTCAGTCGGTCGGGGCGACCGTTGCGAACCGGTCGTTGTAGAAGGCGAACTGCGCTCGCAGCTCGTCCAGGTCGATGCCGTACTGCTCCGGGCTGTAGTCGTGGATGCCCTGGCTCTCGGCCGGGTGTCCTTCCCACCACGCCTGCATGCGGTCGGACACGTCGGCGGTGAGCTCGGTGCCCAGCCACGCGTACAGGCGGGCCATGGCGGGGAGGGGGTCGGGCCGCATCTCGGCGAAGCCGATGTCGTGGAACCGGTCCTCGTGCCCGTCGTCGCGGTACGCCAGCGTCTTGCGCAGCGAGCGTTCCCAGTACGCGGCCTGGTTCGCGGCGAAGTCGGCCGCCAGCGGACCCGTGCGCAGGTACTCCGAGGTGGCGTCGAGGAGGCTGACCACTGAGGGGATGGCCTGGGCGACGTCGCGATGGGTCATCACGAAGCGGGCCTCGGGATAGACCTCGAGGAGGGCGTCGATGGTGTCCATGTGGGCCGGCGACTTGAGGCTCCAGGGCCGGGTCGGGAACCTCCACTGCAGGAGCTTGAGGACCCGCTCGTGGTACCGGTAGGCCGACACCATGGCGCAGCCGGCCATCCAGTTCTCGTAGTGCCGGTTGTCCCCGAGGGCACCGAACATCGGGGACCGGAAGTCGAGGGCCAGGATCTGGAGGCACTCGGTCGGGCCCGTCGGCGACGTCGGCAGCATCGACTTGAACTTGGGCGCCATCTCGTCGATCAGGGCCATGTTGGCGGCCGCCGCGGCGATCCGGGGGTCGGTGTCGTGGGTGGCGGGGTCCGGCGGTGGGGTGGGGGCGCCGCTCTCCCAGGCCAGCAAGGAGCGGAAGCGGGGGTCCTCGCCCAGCAGGAAGCTGAGGGCCGTCGAGCCGGTGCGGGGCAGGCCCAGCCCGAACAGCGGCGGGAGGATCTCCTGCTCGTCGATCTCGGGGTGCCGGCGGTACCAGTCCTCCACCTCGAGGCGGGTCACCAGGAAGCCGGTGACCTGGTCCCGCAGGACCGCCATGCCGAGCTCGTTGAAGGTCCCGGCGGCGACCGCCCCGGTGAGGAGCGCGTCGAGGCCCTCGTGGAAGGACTCGGGCCCGAGATCGGTGAGCCCGGTGCGCGTCCGGGCATCAGCGATCACCTCGTCGACCATCCCCATGGCGTCCCCCTTCCGAGTCCGTCGTGACCGGACCCGTCAGCGTGTCACGCTGGAGGCGATGGACGAGACCACCCGGAAGGTCGTCGACGGGACCGCGTGGCGGGAGTTCTGTGACCTGCTCGCCGACGCCGGTGAGGCCATCCTGGAGGAGGGCAATCCCGACGACCCCCTCGACCGGGCTGAGGGCTTCCGCATGCTGACCCGCCTGCTGCGCGGTCGGGTCGAGAGCGTCCTCGAGTACGGCCGCCCCGAACAGCCCGTGCTGGTCCGGGCCTGTCACGAGACGGTGAAGATCGTCGGCGAGAACCCCGACAACCACTACCTCGGCGCCAGCCTCGACGGGAAGTACGACTACCGGATCTGGGGGACGAGGGGCGAGGCGAAGTGGATCAGCTTCAACCTCTTCTCCGGCGCCGGCTTCGGCGGGGGCGGCCCCGGGAACGGGCGCCACGCTGCACGAGGAGCAGATGCACATCGAGCCCGACGGCACGTTCGAGCTGGTCATCTCCCAGCGCGAGCACCCCGGGCAACTGGCTGCGCTCCGAGGCCGACACCCGGTCCCTGGCCATCCGCCAGACCTTCCTCGACCGGCCCCACCAGGAGCACGCCGAGCTCCACATCGAGCGCATCGGTGACGACGGCGCGCCGCCCGCCCCGCTCACCCCCGAGGAGCTCTACCTCTCGCTCCTGCACGCCGGCTTCTACGTGAAGGGCGTGGCCGAGATCGGCGCCCGGTGGGCGGTGCGTCAGGCCCAGTGGCCCAACGAGTTCACCGACGAGGCCGAGGACGACCTCGACCGACAAGTTCAAGGACCCCCAGATCACGTGGCACCAGGCCTACTTCGACCTCGACGAGGACGAGGCCCTGGTCGTGGAGGTCGTGCCGCCGGACTGCGAGTACTGGATGATCGCCCTCCACAACCACTGGATGGAGACCCTCGACTACGTCCACCACCAGGCCACGCTGAACTGCCACTCGGCCCAGGCTCGAGGCCGACGGCAGCGTCCGCTTCGTGGTCGCCCACCGCGACCCGGGCGTCCCGAACTGGCTGGACACCGCCGGCCACCGCCACGGCACGGTCGGGGTCCGCTGGGTCGGCCCCGACGTGGTCGACGTCCTGCCCTCGACCCGGGTGGTCCCCCTGGCCTCGCTGGCCCGCTGACGCCGACGGGGAACTGGCATCGGATGTGCGGGCCCCGACCGGCAGATCCGGGGCCAGAACGTCAAGAGGTCACACCGGGCGTCGGCGCTGCTGGTTGAGCCGGGCGGCCTGGCGGGTCTGGTGGTCGCGTTCGGCGAGGTTGGGCGCGTTGCGGGCCGCGTCGGCGTAGAGGCGGGCCGCGAGCTCGAGGTCGCCGTTCTTCTCGTGGAGGTACGCGGCGACCGCGTCGCGCCGGGGCACGTCGTCGTCGACCTCGGCCAGCGCCGCCAGCCCGGCGGGCGCGCCGTCGGCCTCGCCGACCGCGACCGCACGGTTGAGCCGGACGATCGGGCGTGTCGGCGAGCCGGAGCAGCTCGTCGTACCACTCCACGATCTGGACCCAGTCGGTCTCCTCGACGCGCGGCGCGTCGGCGTGGAGCGCGGCGATCGCCGCCTGCGCCTGGTACTCGCCGAGCCGGTCGCGGGCCAGCGCGGCCTGGAGCGATGTCGACGCCCTCGGCGATGAGCGCGGTGTCCCACCGGCTGCGGTCCTGCTCGGCGAGCGGCACGATGCTGCCGTCCGGCCGGGTGCGGCTGCGGCGCGCGGGCGTGGTGCAGCAGCATCAGGGCGAGCAGCCCGTCGACCTCGGGGTCGTCCACCAGGGCGGCCAGCTGCCGGGTCAGCCGGATCGCCTCGGCGGCGAGGTCGACGTCGCCGGAGTAGCCCTCGTTGAAGACGAGGTAGAGCACCCGCATCACCGTGCGCACGTCGCCGGGCCGGTCGAGCCGGACGCCGGCCGACGGTGCGCTTGGCCCGGCTGATGCGCTGCGCCATGGTCGCCTCCGGCACGAGGTAGGCCTGCGGCGATCTGGCGGGTGGTGAGGCCGCCGACGGCGCGCAGCGTCAGCGCCACCGCCGACGACGGCGTCAGGTCGGGGTGGGCGCACAGGAAGTAGAGGTGCAGCGTGTCGTCCGCGCTCGGGACGGCGCCGGCCGGCGGCTCGGCGTCGACGCGGACCTCCCGGTCGCGGCGGGCGGCGTCCGACCGGGTCAGGTCGAGGAACGCCCGCCAGGCCACGGTGACCAGCCAGCCCTTCGGGTCGGCGGGCGGCTCGTCCGCCCAGCGCGGACAGCGCCCGGATGAGCGCCTCCTGCACGGCGTCCTCGGCCGTCGCGAAGTCGGCTCCGCGACGGACGAGGACGCCCAGCACCCGGGGGACGAGCTCGCGCAGCTCGACCTCGTCCACGGTCACTCGGTGACGGTGGGCGGCGCGGTCAGGAACGGGCCGGACCTCGAGCCACTCGTGGATCGGCTCGCCGCCGGCCCCGGGCGCGGCCGACAGCTCGCCGGCGAGCTCGATCGCCCGCTCGTAGCTGTCGACGTCGATCACCATCCAGCCGGCGATCAGGTCCTTGGTCTCGGCGAACGGGCCGTCGGTCACCGGCGGCCGCCCCTCGCCGTCGTAGCGGACCCACACGCCCTCGGGCGACAGCGCCTGGCCGTCGACGAACTCGCCGGTGCCCTCGAGCCGGGCGGCGAAGTCGCTCATGTACTGGATGTGGGCCTCGACCTCCTCCGGCGTCCACTGGTCCATCGGGACGTCGTTGACGGGCGCCGGCGCGCCCCGGTAGTGCTTGAGCAACAGGTACTTGGCCATGGTGTTCTCCTTGTGTGACGCCGGCCCTGCCGGCCGCGTTGCACCCCGGGGACGGAGCCGGTCCCGGGTTCTCGACATCGTGGCCGGGATCCGCCCACAAACCTCCCGGGTCGCCGGCCCTCCACCGACCAGCGGCAGTGGGTCGTCGGTCAGGTGACGGTCGCCGGCCCTCGGTCCCGGAGAAGGCCTGAGGGGTAGGGTCCGGCCGTGGGGCGCGAGGTGGTCACCGGGTACTGCTGGCCGCAGTCGGCCGCGGTGGGGGAGCCGGTCGGTCTGCACCTGTCGTCGTCGGGCGGTCGGCCGGTGCGGGTCGAGGTGGCCCGGGTCGGCGCTGATCGGGAGGTCGTCTTCGCCGCCGACGGCGTCGCGGCCGACGAGCACGAGACGCCACGGGATGCCTCGTCGAAAGGCTGCGGCTGGCCGGTGGCGCTCGACCATCGACGTCGACCCGACCTGGCGGTCGGGCTACTACGAGGTCGTCCTGGAGATCGACGTCGGCGAGAAGGTGCGGCGGGACCGGGCCTTCTTCGTGGTGCGGCCGACCTCGGGCCACGCGCATCGTGGTCGCGCTGGCCACCAACACCTGGCACGCCTACAACGACTTCGGCGGGCCGAACCTCTACACCGGCGGCACCCACGTCGCCCTGCAGCGGCCGATGGCGGCGGGCTACCTGTACAAGCCGCCGGGCAAGGGGCGCCGGGTGACGGGGACCGGCGCGCCCGACCCCCAGAACGCCGCCCACGTCGGCTACATCACGCTCAACCACCTGTCGGGCTACGCGGGGTCGGCGGGTTGGCCCGACTGGGAGCTGCCCGTTCATCGAGTGGGCCGAGCGCGAGGGCTTCGAGATCGGGGTGTGCACCAACGCCGATCTCGAGACCCACCCCGAGGTGCTCGACGGGGCCGGCCTCTACCTGTCGGTCGGCCATGACGAGTACTGGTCGGCCGGCATGCGGGACACCGTCGAGGCATTCATCGGGCGGGGCGGCAACGCCGCGTTCTTCTCCGGCAACACGTCGCTGTGGCAGGTCCGCCTCGAGGGCGACGACCACGACGTGATGGTCGGCTACAAGGGCTTCTTCAAGGACGACCCCTTGATGGACACCGACCGCGAGCCCGAGGTGACGACGTTCTGGTCCGACGTGATCGTCGGTCGCCCCGAGAACCACATGACCGGGGTGTCCTTCACCCGCGGCGGCTACCACCGCATCGGGCGCAACGTGACCTCCGGCCTCGGCGGCTACACCGTGCACCGGGCGGGTCACTGGCTCTTCGACGGCACCGGGCTGGGCTACGGCGACGTGCTCGGCGCGGGGGCCACGGTCGTGGGCTACGAGTGCGACGGCTGCGTGTTCACCTACCGCGACGGCCTGCCGTACCCGACCGGCGAGGACGGCACGCCGGCGTCCTTCGAGATCCTCGGCACCTGCCCGACCCAGCACTTCACCCGGGAGACCGCGCCGCGCCCGCCCAAGCCGGGCGAGCCGAGCGAGCTCGAGTACATCGCGGCCCGGGTCTTCGGCACCCGCGACCCGGAGGCGATGGACCGCATCCGCCACGGCCACGCCGTGCTCGGCAGCTACACGAACGGGGCCGGCGCGACCGTGGTCACGTCCGGATCGACCGACTGGGCCCACGGCCTGGCGGCCCGTGACCCCCAGATCGAGCAGATCACCCGGAACGTACTGACCCGCCTGGGCTGACCGAGGTGGGGACCGGCGGACGATGCCGTCCGAACCAGTTGCCGTGGGGCGGGTCGCCGTAGAGGCGGATCGGTGGTGGATAGGGGCCGCTGGATGCGGGCGCCGGTGTCGGGGGTGGCAGGTCCTGGGGGGCGACGGCCCTGGCGGCCGCCGCCAGGGTGACGGGCGCGGTCGGACCGAACCGCCCGTCGGCTGACCCGGCCATCACCCCGTTCGACCATGCCCAGGCGGCGGCGTCGGCCAAGCGGGCCGGGATGTCGGACCAAGGGGCGGGCGCTCCGGCGGGAGGGGCGTCGGCCAGCAGCCAGAGGGCCCGCAGGAGCTCGCCCCGGCTGACGGCCCGCTCGAGCGCGGAACGAGCCGTCGGCCAACCCTTGGACGAGCCCCTCGTCGGCCAGCCAACCGGCTGCGGGTCGGAGGGGCGGGGCCACGTCGGGCCACGGGGGAGGTGGGGCGCCGCTCGGCCGGCCCTCCCGACGCCAGAGCCAACGGGCCAGGTCGCCCCGGGTGAGGGGCTGGGGCAGGTCGCCCAGTCGCGCCGCGAACGTGCCGTTGCCGTGGTCCTCCCGCAGGATCCCGTGTCGGTGCAGCCAACGCACGGCGGGGGCGTGGGCCTCGTGGTCGAGGACGTCCCAGTAGGGCCCCGTGCGCAGGTTCGGGTCGCAGCCGTCGGCCGCCTGGCGCACCATGCGGGCGAACACCCAGCGTCCGGTCGGCGACGGATGCAGCCGGTCGCGCTCGAAGAAGGAGTCGTCGGCCTGGTCGGCCCAGGCCGAGTACCGGACCACCTCGACCGTGCCGAACCGCGCCGCCTCCCGCCGCAGCATCCGGTTGTAGGCGGCGGCCCGACGGTTGACGTTGCGGTAGTAGGTCCAGCGCTCCCGCACGTCCAACCACCGCACGCAGTCCACGTGGGGCACGACCGCGGCGAGGAAGGCCCGGACCTCGGCCGCAAATGCGTCGGGCGGCGTGCTGTGGGTGCCGTCGCCGTGACCGAGGGCGACGACCAGGATCGACGGCGGATCCCGGAGGATGGTGTCCAGCCACCGACGCCGGACCCAGCTGACGTAGGCCCCGTCGGTGATGGCCAACACGTTCATCGGCCGACGGTCGCGGAACACGGCCCGCACCTGGTCCTCGGACGCGGACCGCCAGCGAGTCGCCGACGACGGTCACGTCGGGGGGCCGGGCCGTCTCTTGGGCACCGGCCGCCGCGGCTCCGTCGACGGGGCCGACGATCCCACCGGCGGTCGCCAGCAGGAGGCCGACGAGGCATCCGACGGTCAGCCCTCGGGCCAGCCCCCTCACGACCGGGTGAAGGTAGTCGCCATCGGCGGACCGTGGCGGGCGCCGGTCGCGTCAGGCGAGCCCGCCGCCATCGGGGGCCTGATGGGCCCGTCACGCTGGTTGCGTACGCTCGGGGCGCGGATCCGATGGCAGGAGGGGAGATGCCGGAGCACACCACGAGGCCCCTCACCGCGGACACCTGGCCCGACTTCGCCGCCCTGGTCGAGGCCAACAACGGGGTCTGGGGCGGGTGCTGGTGCATGGGCTTCCACCCGAAGGGGCCGGGGTGGGGCAAGGACCCGGAGCTGAACCGGGCCGAGAAGCAGGAGCGGGTCGGCAACGGCGAGGCCCACGCCGCGCTGGTCTACGACGGTGACCAGTGCGTCGGCTGGTGCCAGTTCGGGGTGCCGGACGAGCTGCCCCGCATCAAGAACAAGCGGGCCTACGAGGCCGACCTCGAGGACCTGCCGGACTGGCGGATCACGTGCTTCTTCGTCGGCAAGGGCCATCGGGGCCAGGGCGTGGCGGCGGCCGCGCTCGCCGGGGCGCTCGAGGAGATCACCCGGCTGGGCGGCGGCGTGGTCGAGAGCTACCCGGACGACGTCGGCGAGGGGCTGAAGATCTCCTCGTCGTTCCTGCACAACGCCACGCTGGCGCTGTTCGAACAGCACGGCTTCGAACGCACCCGGGCCATCGGCAAGACCCGATGGGTGGTCCGCCGGGTCATCTGATCCGCAACTCGGCGAGACCCGGTCCTCTAGCCCGTAGGGCTACTCCAACTGGGTCAGGGCGAAGGCGAGGCCGAAGCCGAGGGTCGTCATGAGCCCGACGGTCGGTCCGCCGTGCTCGTAGGCCTCCGGCATCATCGTGTCGGCCAGCATCGTGAGGACGGCGCCGCCGGCGAAGGCGGTCACGAAGGCCAGCACCTGGGGTGACGCGGTGTCGAACACCGCATAGCCGGCCAACGCCGCCAGACCGCTCACGAGGGCCACGACCACCCACAGGCCGATGATCCGAGCCGGCGCGTCGCCGGCCCGGCGGAGGCCGACGGTGGCGGCGACGGCCTCGGGCAGGTTGGAGAGGAACACCGCCGCCAGCACGGCGAGGCCGACGCCGTCACCGGCGAGCAGGCCCACACCGATCACGATCGACTCCGGGACGCCGTCGAGGACGATGCCCAGCACGAGCGGGAAGGCGGACCCGGAGCCGCTGGCATCGACGGCCCGGCCCGACCGCTTCCGTTCCGCGGCCCCCCGCCGGTCGAGGTAGGCGTCACCGACGTAGAAGGTCAGCGCCCCGGCCGCCAGCCCGAACCCCACGCCCCCGGCGCCCGTCGACGTCTCGTAGGCGTCGAGCACGATGTCGTAGGCGACCGCGCTGATCAGCACGCCCGCCCCGAACGCCATCACGAGCCCGAGGGCCCGCCGCGAGAACGTCCACTGGAGCGCGGCCAGACCGCCCAGGACGAGGGACGAGGCCGCCACCAACCCCCACGCGAACGCCTCGGTCACGGCCTCGATCCTGACATCCGGGCGAGGCAGCGGCGGAGATCCACTGATACCCTGGGGGGTATGTGCAGACGAACCACGTGCAGTGTGTGCGGGCGCCCCTCCTACGCCGGGTGTGGCAACCATGTCGACCAGGTGCTGGGCGACGTCCCGGCTGACGAGCGGTGTGCCGGTCATCCCCGGGCCGAGCGCTCGGGCGGGTTCTTCTCGCGGTTCCGGCGCGCCGACGGCTGACCTGACATCCCGTCAGGCCACGACGCCGGCGGCCCGGAGCGCTTCGATCCGGTCGCCCAGGCCGAGCTCTTCGAGGATCTCGTCGGTGTGCTCGCCGAGGCCCGGTGACGGCCCCCCGAGGGTCGCCGGGGTCGCGGCGAACCGGGCGGGGTGGCGGGGGAGGCGGGTACGCCCGGTGACCGGGTGGTCGAACTCCTCGAAGAGGCCGATGGCCACGGCGTGGGGGTCGCGGGTGATCTCGTCGGGGCTGAGGATCATGGCGAAGGGCACCCGTTCGGCCTCGAAGCGCTCGGTGGCCTCGACCATCGTCAGGTTGGCGGCCATCGCGTAACACATGTCGATGACCGGCTCGAGCACGTCCCGGTTCTGGTTGCGCTCGGCGATGGTCGCGATGCGGGGGTCGTCCCAGCCCTCCACCCGCAGGGCGCGGCACATGCCGTGGAAGTCGTGGTCCGAGGTCGGGGTGACGATGCCCCAACCGTCGCTGAAGCGCATCGGCCGGAAGCCGGCCACGAAGCTCGACGGCTCCGATCCGTCGGACTCCATCAGCACCTCGTTGGCGGCGGCATCGGCCCAGAGGAACGAGACCACCGCGTCGGTCATCGCCAACTCGATGTGCTGGCCGCCCCGCCCCCGCTCCCGGGCGAACAGGGCGGCGGTCACCGCCTGGCCGGCGAACAGGGCGGTGACCTTGTCCGCCGCGGTCTGGCGCAGGAAGTCCGGCGTGTGGGTCTCGGGGTCGGCCTGCGCGGCCGCGAACCCGCCGTAGGCCTGGATCACCGTGTCGTAGGCGCTGCGGTCCCGGTACGGGCCCTCGCTGCCGAAGCCCGACAGCGAGACGTAGACGACGTCGGGGTTCACCGCCTTCACGTCCTCGTAGCCGACCCCGAGGCGATCGACCACGCCGGGCCGGAAGTTCTGGAACACGACGTCGGCCTCGGCGGCCAGCTGTCGGACCAGCTCGGCCCCCTCGGGCTGATCCAGGTCGACCACGATCGAGCGCTTGCCCCGGTTGCAGACCAGGTAGAGGGAGGTCAGGCCGTTGACCGAGCACCCGACCCACCGGGCGATGTCGCCCAGGCCGGGGCGTTCGACCTTGATGACATCGGCCCCCTGGTCGGCCATCAGCGCCGCGGCGTAGGGCCCCGTCAGCGCGATGGAGAGGTCCAGCACCTTGATCCCGTCCAGCGGTCCCGTCACGGGTCAGATACTGACACCCCGGACGTGCCGGTCAGAGCGGGTCGCCGGTCGCCGTACTGTCGCGACCGGACCGTTCGAGCAGGGAGACGAGATGAGCGACAGCTCCAGGCGTCGAGCGGGCCGCTCGACGGGATCCGGGTCGTGGAGATGGGGGTGTGGGTCGCCGGGCCGGCGGCGGGCGGGCTCCTGGCCGACTGGGGCGCGGACGTCATCAAGATCGAGCCGCCCACGGGGGATCCGGCGCGGGCGTTCGGGAAGTTGCTGGGCGGCGACATGGACAACAACCCGCCCTTCGAGCTGGACAACCGCTCCAAGCGCAGCGTCGTGCTGGACGTCACCACCGAGGAGGGCCGGGCCGCGGCCCGCGAGCTCATCGCCACCGCCGATGTGTTCCTGACCAACATCCGGCCCGCCGCCCTCGAGCGGGTCGGCCTCGACCCGGACACCCTGCTCGGCGACGACGAGCGCCTGGTCTACGCCCTCATCACCGGTTTCGGCCTCGAGGGCCCCGACGCCGACAAGGCGGCCTACGACATCGCGGCGTACTGGGCCCGGGCCGGGATCGCCGACCTCCTGACCGCGCCAGGGGAGGACCCCCCGTTCCAGCGGGGTGGCATGGGTGACCACACCGTGGCCATGACCGGGGCGGCGATGGTCTGCGCCGCGCTGGTGGGTCGTCAGGCGACCGGCCGGGGCCAGCTGGTCACCACCTCCCTGCTCCGGCAGGGGGCCTACACGGTGGGCTTCGACCTGAACGTGTACCTCATGTGGGGGCGGGAGATCGCCCTCGGCCGGCGCCAGACCATGGGCAACCCGGCCATGAACAACTACGTGGCCGGGGACGGGAAGCGCTTCTGGATCGTCGGCCTCGACGGGGCGCGCCACTGGCCCTCACTGGCCCGCGCCGTCGAGCACCCGGAGTGGCTGGAGGAAGGCCACGACTACTCGACCCCGCTGGGCCGCTTCCAGCACGCCGCCGAGCTCATCGCCCAGCTCGACGAGATCTTCGCCACCCGTCCCCTGGCCGAGTGGGCCGAGGTCTTCGCCGCCGACCCCGAGTTCTTCTGGTCCCCGGTCAACAGCCTGGAAGACCTGCTGGCCGACCCCCAGTTCCACGCCGCGGGCGGCCTCGTCCAGGTGCCCGACGGCAGGTCACGTCGACCACGATGCTGGCCACGCCGGTCGACTTCCATGGCACCCCTGCCGGACCCCGGGCCACGGCCCCTGAACTGGGGGAGCACACCGAGGAGGTCCTGGCCGAGCTGTCCGAGCGGATCCCGCTTCCCCGCCCGACCCGTGAGGCGGTCGAGGCGACGGTCGGCCCGTTGACCGACGACGAGTGGGCGGGCTGCGAGGCGATCATCGAGCGCGAGGCCGCCCAGGGCATCGAGGTGACCGAGCGCTACCTCGTCCACGTCGTGCAGCAGAGCCGCGCGGACTGACCGGGCGCCGGGGCCGAGCGTCGATGCACCACCGCAGGTCGCTTGCGCTGGCGGGCCGGCGAAAGAATCTCGGGAAAGGGTTGCGAACGGCATGATGACCATCTAGAGTTACGTACAGATGTTCGTTCCCTTCGACACCGAGAAGGTCCTCGACGAGATCCTCCGGACCGACCCCGAGACCCTCGCGGACCGGGCCCGGGACATCGCCCGGCGCGCGCGCGGCCCTGGACGCCGAGGAAGCCGAGCTGCTCGCGACGGTCGAGGACCTGCGGGTCGGGGGCCTCGACTGGTTCCGGGACCCCGGCGCCTGGCTCCGGAACAAGACCGGCATCGCCGGCCACACCGCCCGCACCCGCCTCATCGTCGCCCGCGGCCTGGCCGTGCTGCCCACCGTCCTCGACGCCCTGCGGAAGGACGGATCGGCTTCGATCACGCCCGCCTCATCGCCGATCAGGCCGACACCCCGAACCGGGACAACCTCCTCGAGGACATCGACGAGATCCTCGGCTGGGCCGTGGCCCGAGTCCGCGGACGACTTCCGGGACGCTGCTGGCGGGCTGGGCCCGGGACCTCGATGAACGCCGCGAGACCGACATGACCGACCACCAACGCCAGCTCCGGCGCCGCAAGGTGCACCCGGTCCCGGACCAAGGACGGGCTGCGCCGCACCATCCTGGAACTCGACGACGAGACCGACGCCCTCGTCTACGGCGCGGTGCGGGACATCTTCACCGAGATGCTCCGAGCCGAGAACAAGGCCCGCAAGCAGACCGGCGACGACGCCCGAACTGTGGCCCGAGAACCGCCGGGCCACCAACCAGATCTGGGCCGACGCCTTCGGCGAGCTGGCCCGCCGCTCCCGGGCCGCCGACGTCATCACCAAACATCGGGCCCGCCCCACCATCCTGGCCATGACCGAGATGTCGGTGCTCTGGGACCAGCTCAAGGTCCGAGGGCTTCTGTGAGCTCGCCGACGGCACCAAGCTCACCTCCGCCCAGATCCGGCGCATGGCCTGTGAGGCCGACATCATCCCCATGGTCATGGACACCAACGGCGTCTGCCTGGACATGGGCGAGACGGTCCGGCTGGCCACCTACAAACAGCGCCTCGCCCTACGGGCCATCCACGCCACCTGTGCGGTCGAGGGCTGTGACATGGACTTCGACTGGTGCGAGATCCACCACCTCAACCCCTGGGAGAAGGGCGGGCTCACCGACCTCGACAACCTCGTGCCCCTCTGCTCCTACCACCACCACCTCATCCACGACTGCGACACCGAACCCGACGTCCAGCCCGACCGGACCCTCCGGGTCGTGCCCATCCCCCTCACCCCCGCCCCCCAACGCCGCCGGCCCCGCGACCTGTCGATGGGAACCAGTCCACCGGACCTTGTGCCGACCCGCGGCTGACGCGGGTCCCGGTCAGCCCTGATGGAACAACCCCACCCTCACCCACGACGCCCGCGAGCCGTTCCCGGCCGCGGGCGTCGACGCGTTCTGTCCGGACCGCCCCTCACCAGGGGCTACAAAGGACGGTCCATGACCCGGTTCGACGAGAGCACGATCACGTTCCCCTACACGCGCTCGCTCGGGCCGGTGATGGGGGCGTTCATGACGGCGTTGACCGAGAAGACGATCCTCGGCATCCGCAACGGCGACGGGGTGCTGGTCCCGCCGATGGAGTGGGACCCCGCCACCGGCGCCGAGCTGGCCCACGACTTCGTCGAGGTCGGCCCCGCCGGCACGGTCGAGTCCTGGACCTGGGTGCCCGAGCCCTCCGAGCAGCACCCGCTCGACCACGCCTTCGCCTTCGCCTTCATCCGCCTGGACGGCGCCTCGACCCCGCTCCTGCACGCGGTGGACGCCGGGGTCGCCCGACGCCATGAGCGACGGCATGCGGGTGGCGCCGCGCTGGAAGGGGACCCGGATCGGCCACATCACCGACCTCGTCGCCTTCGTCCCCGGCGAGGAACCGGAGGTCGACGGCGACGAGCGCACCGAGACCCCCGAGGACGGGGTGGTGATGATGGACTACCTCGCCTCGATCACCTACCGGAACCCGGTGCCGGCCTCGGTCGACCGGGCCATCGACGCCTCCCGGGAGAACCGGCTGCTCGGCCTGCGCTGCCCGGTGTGCGAGCGGGTCTACAGCCGGCGGCAAGGGCAACTGCCCGATCGACGCCCTGGAGCTCGGTCCCGAGCACGAGGTCGACCTGCCCGAGCAGGGCACCATCACCAACTTCACGATCGTCACCCCGGTGCAGTACCCGGGCCAGACCGAGACCGAGCCGTTCGTGCGGGCCTTCGTCCTGCTCGACGGCACCGACGTGATCCTCAGCTACCAACCGGTGATCGAGCTGCCCGCCGACGATGTCCGCGTCGGCCTGCGGGTCTCTGCGGTGTGGGCGTCGCCCGCCGAGGAGATCGACGGCGGCGCCGGGGGCATGGGGGGCGCCTACGGCAACCTGCTCGGCTGGATCCCCGACGGGCGAGCCCGACATCGACGACCCCGACCTCGTGAACCGGATCTTCTGATGAGCCGACCACCACCAGCACCGACATCGCCGTCGTCGGCTGGGCCCACACCCCGATGGTCCGCCACACCGAGCAGTCCGAGACCCAGCTCCTGCTGGAGGTCATCACCGACGCCATCGACCCCGCTGGGCCTGACCCGGGCCGACATCGACTTCACCTGCCTCGGCAGCTGTGACTACATCACCGGCCAGGCCTTCTCCTTCGTGCAGAACCTCGACGCCATCGGCGCCTGGCCGCCCGAAGCGGGACTCCCACGTCGAGATGGACGGGGCCTGGGCCCTCTACGAGGCCTGGCTGCGCCTGCAGGAGGGCGACATCGACATCGCCGTGGTCACCGGTTCCGGCCGTTCGTCCACCGGCGACCCGGCGCTCATCTACCCGATGGAGATGGACCCGTACTACCTGGCGCCGCTGGGGGCCGACCCCCTCACCTTCGCCGCCCTGCAGGCCCGGGCGGTGATCGGCGGCGGGCATCGCCGACGAGCGCTCGATGGCCGAGGTCGCCGTGCGCTCGCCGGGGCAAGGGCGACGTCGACGCGCTCCTCACCGAGGACTACGTGCGGGCGCCGCTGCGCCGCCATGACATCCCGCCCGATCACCGACGGCGCGGCCGCCATGGTCCTGGCCCGGGGCGACCAGGCCCGCGAGCTGGTCGAACGACCCGCCTACATCACCGGCTTCGACCACCGCACCGAGGGCCACAACCCGTCGCTTCCGGGCCCTGGACGACTCGCCGTCGGTCCGCATCGCGGCCGAGGCTGCCGGCCTCGGCGACGGCCCGGTGGAGATCGCCGAGCTGCAGGCGGCCTTCACCCACGAGGAGCTCCTGTTGCGGAAGGTCCTCGACCTCGGCGACGACGTGACGGTCAACGCCGTCGGGCGGGGCCCTCAAGGCCAACCCGATCATGGCCACCGGCCTCTGTCCGGATCGGCCACGCCGCCGACCACATCTTCGGCGGGGGTGCGCGGGCCCTGGCCCACTCGACCGTCGGGCCCGTGCCTGCAACAGAACCTCGTCTGCATCCTGGAGGCACGGCGCATGATCCCCACCGCCGTGATCGGGGTCGGCCAGACCCACCACAAGACCCGCCGTCGGGACGTGTCCATCGGCGGCCTCGTCCGGGAGGCCGTGTTCCGGGCCCTCGAGGACGCCCACATGACGATGGCCGACATCGACGCCGTCGTCCTCGGCAAGGCGCCCGACCTCTTCGAAGGGGTCATGAAGCCCGAGCTCTACCTGTCCGACGCCCTCGGGGCGGTGGGCAAGCCGATGTTCCGGGTGCACACCGCGGGCTCGGTGGGCGGGACCACGGCCATCGTGGCCGCCTCCCACGTGCAGGCGGGCAAGCACAAGACGCGTGCTGGCCGTCGGCCTTCGAGAAGCAGTCCGAGGGCAACGCCCAGTTCGCCCTCGGCAGCGGCAAGGGCGCCTCCCTCGGCGCCGGCGGCGCGTTCGCCCCGTTCATCCGGGCCTACATCCAGCGCAGCGGCGCCCCCGAGCACATCGGGTGGAAGGTGGCGGTCAAGGACCGGCTGAACGCCCTGAAGAACCCGTACGCCCACCTGAAGATCGAGGACATCTCCATCGAGAAGGTGAAGGCCGTCGCCGATGATGTGGGACCCGATCCGCTTCCTCGAGTCCTGCCCGTCCTCGGACGGCGCCTGCGCCATGGTGCTGACCGACGAGGCGGGCGGCAAGGCCGCCGCGGCCGACGGTCGGCCCGCCGGCGTGGATCCTCGGCACCTCCGTCGCGCTCGGAGCCGCCGAACTTCCCGGGCCGGGACCCGGTGCGCCCCGAGGCCTGTCGTCCAGTGCGCCGACGACGTCTACGCCATGGCCGGCATCACCAACCCCCGCGAGCAGATCGACATGGCCGAGCTCTACGTGCCGTTCTCCTGGCACGAGGCCATCTGGCTCGAGGGCCACCGCATCGCCGAGCCCGGCGAGGGCTGGAAGATGATCGACGACGGCTCCACCGAGCTGGACGGCTCGTTCCCGGTCAACTGCTCCGGCGGGGTGCTGTCCAGCAACCCCATCGGCGCCTCCGGCCTCCTGCGCTTCGCCGAGGCCGCCAACCAGGTCCGCGGTGCCGCCGGCGAGCACCAGGTCGACGGGGCCGAGGACGGCCCTGGCCATGGCCTACGGCGCCAACAGCCAGTACTTCAGCATGTGGGTCGTGGCCAACAGCCTCCAGCCCTTCGGATAGGCCGTGAGGGGTCACGCCGCCCGCGACGTCAAGTTCGACATGAAAGATGTCAGGACTGTCGGATAGCGTGCGGGCATGCTCCGCACGGGTCCCGGCAAGCGCGAGACCCAACGCCAGGAGACCAAGGCCCGGCTGCAGTCCAGTGCCCTCGACCTGTTCCACCGGGACGGGTTCGAGGCCACCAGCGTGGCCCAGATCGCCGAGGCCGCCGGGGTCACCGAGCGCACCTTCTTCCGGTACTTCCCCACCAAGGAAGCGGTCCTGTTCCAGGACTACGAGAGCCGGCTGGAGTGGTTCCGGGCGGCCCTGGCCGTGCGCCCGGTCGACGAGTCGGTGCTGGACTCGGTCGTCGTGGCCGTGGGCTCGTTCCCCGACGACCGGGAGATCCTCCACCAGATCGCCGCGCTGCGGCAGGGGGTCCTGTCCCCGGAGACCATCGAGAGCCACCTCCGCCTGGTGCAGGGGGCCTTCGCCCGGGAGCTGGAGTCGGTCATCCGGGCCCGGCGCGAGCACAAGCGGGACGCGGGCGAGACCGACGAGTCCGACGAGCGCATCCAGCTCGTCGCCGTGGTCCTGGCCAACGCCGTCGCCGGTGCCCTGCTCGGCACCCTCGACGTCTGGACCCGCCGGGGCGGCGGCACCCCCGAGGACATGGAGCCCCTGACCATCGAGGCCTTCGAGATCCTCCAGGACCTCCCCCTGGACTGACGGGGGACCGCCCCACCTCCCCGCGACTGGCGCCTCATTGCGGCGTCATCACGCCTCAATCGGGCGCCAGAACGAGGGCCGGGCGGTCAGACCGGGCGGTTCGAGCCCGAGTGGCGGCGGAGGGCGGCGACGGCGGCGACGGCGACCAGGAGCATGGCGCCGTTGATGACGTCCTTCACCCAGGGCTCGATGCCGGCCAGGGTGAAGCCGCTGACCGTGAAGGCCACCAGCAGCACCCCGACGGCGGTCCCCCGGGCGTTGAAGGTCCGGATGAACGCGGTGGCGCCCAGGTAGGCGGCGGCCAGGGCCGGGAGGAGGAGGGCGGGACCGACGGTCGGGTTGGCCCCGCTGTTGCGGGCCACCGCGACCACCCCCGCGAGGCCGGCCAGGGTCCCCGACAGCACGAAGCTGATGGTGACCTTGTGAGTCACGCCGATGCCGACGAGGTGGGCGGCCTCCCGGTTGGAGCCGACCGCGTACAGGCGGCGGCCGAACGGTGTCTGCTCCAGGACGTACCAGAGCACGGCGGTGGCCACCCCGAGGATGACCAGGGGCCACGGCCAGGTCCCGAGGGCCAGGAACCGCTCGGGGAACGCGCCGAGGATGCTCTCGCCGTCGGTGTACCAGGCCAACAGGCCGAAGATCACGCTGGAGACACCGAGGGTGGCCACCAGGGAGCTGATGCCGGCGCGGGCCACGAGCAGCCCGGTGGCGAGGCCGACGACGGCGCTGACCAACACGGCGAGGGCGACCGCCACCAGCCAGGGCAGGTCGAAGCGGGTCGTGCCCGCGGCGGCGACCACCGAGGACAGGGCGGCCACACTGCCCACCGAGAGGTCGAACTCGTTGACGATCAGCGGGATCATCACCGCCAGCGCCACCAGCACCGGCACGGCCTGGTTGTTGAGGACGAACTTCAGGTTGGCCGTGGTCAGGAAGGCGTCACGCGTGCCGGGCGCCAGGGAGAAGGTGACGATGACGGCGACGAGGGCGAGCGGGAGGGCGTAGCGCTCGATGCGGTCCAGGGTCACCCCGGTGCGGCGGGGTCGGTCCTCGCTCATGCCGCGTTCCCCTCGTGGACCAGTTGGTTGACGAGGTCGGGGTCGGCCCCGCCGGCCTCGATCTCGTGGGCGATGCGCCCGGCCCGGAGCACGAGGATGCGGTCGGCCATCCCGCAGAGCTCTTCGACATCGGAGGACACGATCAGCGCGGCCCGGGGCCCGGTGACATAGCGGCGGATCATCTCGTGGATCTCGGCCCGGGCGCCCACGTCGACGCCGAGGGTGGGCTCGTCCAGCAGCAGCAGGCGGGGCGACCGTCGCATCCAGCGGGCCAGCACGACCTTCTGCTGGTTGCCGCCGCTGAGCGTGGTCATCTCGGCATCGGGGGAGGGGGCCACGATGCGGAACTGGGCCATGTCGGCGACCGCCGCCCGCCGCTCGGCCTTCCGGTCCAGGCGGCGGCCGGTCCAGAAGCGCCCCACCTCGGCCAGGCTCAGGTTCCCGGCCACGGACTGATCGGCGAAGACGGCGCGTGCGCGCTGCTCGGGCACGAGGGCGACTCCGGCGGCCATCGCCCGGGTCGGGGAGCGGAGGTCGAGGGGGGTGCCGCCCAGGCCCACCCGACCCTCGGTCGTCGGGCGGGCGCCGAAGAGGGCCTCGAGCAGGGTCGAGCGGCCGGAGCCGAGCAGGCCGGCGATGCCGAGGATCTCGCCTTCGCGGACCCGGAACGAGATGCCCCCCAGGCCACCGGCCCGCAGGCCCTGCACGTCGAGGAACGCCCGCTCCGTGACGGCGGTGGCATGGGGGCGGGCGGTCGCTTCGGCCGAGCCCGTGATCATCGCGACCACCTCCGACGGCGGGATCGAGCCGACGGCGAAGGTGGCCCGGTGACGTCCGTCGCGCAGCACGGTGGCGTCGTGGGCGGCCCGGGCCACCTCGTCGAGGCGGTGGGTGACGAGCAGGACCGTGTGGCCGTGGTCGACCGCGGCCTGGAGTCCCGCCAGCAGCGTGGTGACCTCCCGGGTGGGGAGGGCCGCGGTCGGCTCGTCGAGGACGAGGAGGGCGCCACCCGCCGCCTGGTCATCGGTGTCGGCGAACGCCCGCGCCACCGCCACCAGGGTCTGGCGGGCGGGGGAGAGGTCGCCCACCCGGGTCCTCGGCGCCACCTCGAGGCCGAGTCGGGCCAGGACCTCGGCGGCCCGGCGGTCCACCTGGCGCCAACGGATCGAGCCGCCCGGCCGGGTCGGCAGACCGGCGCCGATCCCGATGTTCTCGGCCACGGTGAGGTCAGGGAACACGGTGGGGACCTGGTGCACGACCCGCACGCCGGCCCGATGGGCCTGGTGGGGGCTGACCCGGTCGGCGGCCATCACCTCGGGCCCCACGGCGATCGTGCCTCCCGGCTCGCCCCGCTCGACCCCGGCCAGCACCCTGATGAGGGTCGACTTGCCGGACCCGTTGGCCCCCACCAGGGCGTGGATCGTTCCGCGCGTGACCGTCAGCGACACGTCGTCGAGGGCGGTCACCGCCCCGTAGCGCTTGGTCAGCCCCTGGATGGCGAGGGCGGGACCGTCGGCGGGCCCGCTCAGATGCCCCACACCTCCGAGTACACCGCCCGGTAGTCGAAGGGCCCCTCGTAGTCGGTCGCGCCGGCCATGTCCTCGGCGGTCACCAGCTGGTAGCCGACACCCTCGTCGACGGTCTCGGCGCCGTCCAGCACCCGGTTGAGGGTGTCGATGGCGGCCCAGCCGGTCCAGGCCGTGTCGAAGGCCATCACCATGTCGATGGTGCCGTCGGCCAGCAGCTCGTACTGGGAGGGGAAGCCCTCGGCGCCGAGCACGAGCAGGTCATCCCGCCCGGCGTCGGCCAGACCGGCCAGCCCCAGGGAGATGGCGGCGGAGTAGGGGAAGTTGACGGCGTTGGCCTCGGGGTGCTGGACGATGGCGGTGGCCACCTTCTGGGGAAAGGTGCCGTCCAGGAGATCGGTGGTCGAGAAGCTCACGGTGTCGACCACCTCGCAGCTCCCACACTGGTCGACCCCCATCTGGAAGCCCTCGCCGAGGAGGGTCATCGCCAGCAGGTCGTCCTGGACGAGGTTGATGACCTGGAGGTCGGCATCGGTCTCCACGATGGCCCAGTCCGCTTTCGCCGAAGCGAAGTCGTAGGCCCCCTGGACCGGATCGCCCCCCTCGGGGGTGAAGTCGACCTGGGCCGCGAACCGGGCGGGCTCAGCCCCTTCGGAGGTGACGTCGCAGTCGAAGCCGTTGAGCACGATCACCGGGAAGTCGGCGGCCTGGGCCTCGTCCAGGGCCCCGGTGAAGTGCTGGCAGTCGACCCCGACCACGATGGCCCCGTCGGCGCCGGCGGCCATGGCCTGACGCACGGCGTCGCCCGCCTTGGTGAAGTCGAGGCCGGTGTCGAAGAGCGTGGCGTCCCAGCCGATGGCCTCGGCCCCCTCCATGACACCGTCGACCAGCACACTGCAGCTCTCCAACAGCTGGCCACAGGACACGACGTAGATCTCGGCGTCGCCGACGGCAGGGGGCCCGTCGTCGGGGGGCGGCCGGGACGTGCCCTCGATCCACGGGGCGAGCCGTTCGGAGGCGGCGGCCACGGGGTCGGCGTCGGCGGGGGTCGAGCTGTCGCTGGTGGTCTCGGACCCGGCACCACCGGCGTCTTCGGCGTCGTCCTCGGGGGCCGAGCAGCCCGCGGCGAGGGCGGCCAGGGCCAACAGGGCCCACAGGTACCGCCACCAACCACGACCGGCGCTGCGCGTCATCCGAGTTCCCCCTCGTGAGCCGGATCGGCGTCCCCGAACGCCGATCGGTGTCTGTGCTGGCCGAATCATGTCAGTGTTGACATCAACCCGCAAGGACTGCGATGGTGGCCGCCATGACGGACTACGACGCGATCGTGATCGGCGCCGGCCACAACGGGCTCACCGCGGCGGCGGTCATGGCCCGGGGCGGGATGCGGGTCCTCTGCCTGGAGAAGAACCACTACGTGGGTGGCATGGCCTCCACCACCGAGTTGGTCAAGGGCTACAAGTTCGAGATCGCGGGGTCGGTCCTGTTCCCGATGCCCGACGAGATCTACGACGACCTCGGTCTCAGCGCCTGTCCCACCTACGAGGCCGAGGTCATGTCGGTCAACGTGGGCGGCCCCGACCAGGCGCCCATGCTCTTCTACAGCGACCCCGAGCAGCTCATGGAGCACATCGCGGAGACCAACGGCATGGACGGCGTGCTCGGGATGGCCGAGATCATGGCCTGGTGTGAGGCCCCGGCCCGGGCGATCGGCCGCTTCGACGTCCGGAAGCCGCCGAAGTCGCTGGACGAGATGTTCGCCTGCGCCACCAACGAGGCCGAGCGGGAGGCCATCAAGGTGGCCATGTTCGGCAGCGTGATGGACGTGGTCGACCGCTTCCTGCCTGACCGCGAGCGGCACTCGATGCTGCGGGGGATGCTGGCCTTCCTGGCGGTGAACTCGACGTACCGGGGCCCGTACACCCCGGGCAGCGCCATGTGCCTCGCCTTCGCCATGGCCACGACCGGCTCCCGCATGATGCGCAAGCTGGACGGTGGCATCGGCGCCCTGTCCGAGCACGTCCGGGACCTCCTGGTGAAGCACGGCGGCACCATCCGCCTGCAGGCCAAGGTCGACGAGATCACCACCGAGGGGGGCAAGGTCACCGGGGTGCGCCTCACCGACGGCGACGTGATCACCGCTCCGGCCGTCGTCTCCAACCTGGATCTGACCAGCACCCTCACCCGGTTCATGGACCGGGAGGCGATGCCCGCGGAGCTCATGGCCCGCGTGGATGCCATCGACCACCGGGCGGCCTGGATCCAGATGCACTTCGCCCTCGACGGCCTGCCCGAGTTCGAAGGCCCCTACGAGGTGCTCAACGAGGGCAAGCTCCGCGCCTCCATGGGCATGTTCGGCTCCCCGGAGGACATGCAGCGGGACTACGAGGGCTGCTGTCGGGGCGAGGTGCCCGCCTGGCCGTCGATGGGCATGCAGATCCCCAGCCTGTACGACCCCGCTCTGGCGCCCGAGGGCAAGCACGCGGCCAGTGCCTTCGCCTTCTACTTCCCCATCACCGGGACCCACGAGGAGCAGTCGAAGCTCAAGGACGTCATGGCCGAGCGGGTGGTCGCCAAGATCGCCGGCATGGCCCCCAACTTCCCCGGCATCATCGACCGCCAGCTCACCTACGCGTCCTACGCCTACGAGCTGATGTTCGGGGCGACCGACGGTGACTTCTGCCAGGGCCTCATCCACCCCGAGCTCATGCCCCCGTTCCGTCCCGGCCCGCGGGGTTGGCCCGACAACCCCCTGCCCTACGAGGGCCTGTATCTCTGCGGCGCGGCCTGTCACGGTGGGCCCGGCGTCACCTTCATCCCCGGCTACAACGCCGGCTACGAGGTGCTCGAGGCCGCTGACCGCGACCCGAACCGGGCGCCGGCTCGGTGACCCCTCGGCGAGGGACGGGGCGGATCCTGTAGCCGGCTTCAGGTCGCTTCAGGGTGGCCACAGGTGCCCGGGCGCATGCTCAGGTCAGACCTTCGAGGACCAAGGAGTCCGGAGATGACCGAGCTTTCGCAGAACGAGAGGGACGAGCGCCTCGCCCGCCTGGCCGCCCGGGGCCGGGTCGCCCGCCCCACCACCGAGCCGACCACCGGCGAGCCCCGGGTGGCGGCCAACCGTCGGCCCGCCCCGACCTCGGGTCGGGCCAAGCACCCCGCCGGGCGCTCCCGCATCTTCACCGGGATCATGAGCGCCGCCTTGGCGCTGGGCATCGTCGGCGGCCTGACCGCCGGAGGCCATCAGGTCGCCCAGGCCACCGCTGCCCCCTCGACCCAGCCCGTGGTCGTGGTGCCCACCTCGGGCTCGTCGGGTACGACGACCCGGTCCGTGTCCACCCCGGCACCGGCCACGGCGACCCCGGCTCCGGCGACGACGAGCGGCGGGAGCTGAACCTGCCGTCGGCGGGCCCGGCGGGACTGAGGACCGTTCGCCTCAGCGGGCCCGTCGTGGGACCATCGGGTGATGACCGATGACCTCCCCGAGGTCGAGATCATCGTGCGCGGTGGACATCCGGACTTCCTCGACCTGCCGTGGGAGACGCCCTTGGCCGAGTGGGACCACGAACGGATCGTCCCCATGGCCCACGGCATCAGCCGTCACGTGGTGCGCTTCGCCCGCTACGAGCACCGGGTGTACGCCATCAAGGAGACCGAGGCGCCGCGGGCCGAGGCCGAGCACCGGGTCCTGCGCCTGCTGCGGGAGGACCACCTCCCGTGTGTGGAGCCCGTCGGGCTGGTCCGGGCCCGGGACAACGACGGCGCCGCCGCGCTCATCACCCGCTACCTGGACTACTCGCTGCCCTACTGGTACGTGCTCGGTCGCGAGGCCCCGACCTCGACCCACGTGCTCCTGGACGCCGCGGTCGTGCTCCTGGTCCGCCTCCACCTGAGCGGGGTGTTCTGGGGCGACTGCTCGCCGTCGAACATCCTCTTCCGGCGTGACGCCGGGGCGATGATGGCCTACCTCGTCGACGCCGAGACCGCCGAGGTGCGGGCCTCGATCAGCGATCAGCTGCGGGAACACGACCTCGAGATCGCTCACGAGAACCTGGTGGGCGGGGTGCTCGACCTCCAGGCGGCGGGACGGGTGCCCGAGGACGTCGAGCCGATCGCCATCGCCGACGACCTCCGCCGCCGGTACGACGCGCTCTGGGAGGAGCTGACCCGCACCGACCGCTTCGACAGTGCCGAGCGGTGGCGGATCGACGCCCGACAGCGGCGCATCAACGAGCTGGGCTTCGACGTCGAGGAGCTGTCGATCCGCACCGTCGACGGGGGCACCGTGCTCGACATCACCCCCACCCTCGTGGAGGAGGGTCACCACTTCCGGGAGCTCCGCAGTCGCACCGGCCTCGAGGTGCAGGAGAACCAGGCCCGCCGCCTGCTGGCCGACATCGAGAACTTCCGGGCCCGCCTCGAACAGGACGAGGGCCGTCCGGTGCCCGCCGCGGTGGGCGCGGCCCGCTGGCTGGCCGAGGTCTATGAGCCGATCATCCGGTCCGTGCCCGAGGACCTGGTCGACCGCCTGGAGGCCCCCGAGATCTTCCACGAGATGCTCGACCACCGCCACGCCATGGCCGAGGCGGCGGGCCACGAGGTCAGCAACCCCGAGGCGCTGGCCGACTACCTGGCGACCGTCCTGGCGACGCGCCCCGGCGAGCAGCAGCTCCTGGAGTGATGCCCCGGATCAGGCGTCGGCGCCGACCGGCTGGTCGGCCTCGGGAGCCGTCGCCGGGTTGGTGAGGTTCTCGCCGGACTCGAGGTCGAAGAGGTGCATCCGGCGGGGGTCGAACCAGAGCGTGGCCTGCGTGCCGGCCTCGACCGCACTGGCCGGGTCGAGGGCGACGACGAGCTGACTGCGCATCCGCTCGCTGTCGAGGTCCCGTTCGAGCTCGTCGAGGGTGGTGAGCATCTCGTCGGGGGCCTCGTAGGGGATGTAGGCGTACTGCTCGTTGCCCAGCCACTCGATGACGTCGACGGCGGCGTCGAAGGTGACCCCCGTGTCGGCCTTGTCGCCGTCCATCACACCGTGGTCCTCGAAGCGCTCGGGCCGGATCCCCATCATCACGTTCTCGCGATCGCCGACCTGCTCCCGCATCGCCGGCGGGAGGTCGAAGGTCACGAACGGCAGCTCGAGCTGCCCCGTCGCGGATCGAGCCGGGCACGAAGTTCATCGGCGGGGAGCCGATGAACCCGGCCACGAACATGTTGAGGGGCCGCTCGTAGAGGTCCCGGGGCGTGCCCACCTGCTGGATCTCGCCCTTGCGGAGGAGGGCGACGCGGTCGCCGAGGGTCATGGCTTCGACCTGGTCGTGGGTCACGTACACCGTCGTGATCCCCATCCGGCGCTGCATGCGCAGGATCTCGGTCCGCATCTGACCCCGGAGCTTGGCGTCGAGGTTCGACAACGGCTCGTCGAAGAGGAAGGCGTCGGCCTCCCGCACGATCGCCCGGCCCATGGCCACCCGTTGGCGCTGGCCGCCGGAGAGGTTGCTGGGCTTGCGGTCGAGGTGCTCGGTCAGCTCGAGGGTCTCGGCCGCCTCCTGCACCTTCGCCGTGATCTCGTCCTCGGACAGTTGCTTGCGCAGCCGGAGCGGGAAGGCGATGTTCTCGAAGACCGTGAGGTGGGGATACAGGGCGTAGTTCTGGAAGACCATGGCCAGGTTGCGGTCCCGAGGGGCCTTCTCGTTGACCCGCTCGTCGCCGATCAGCAGGTCACCCTCGGTGATGTCCTCGAGGCCGACGATCATCCGCAGCAGGGTCGACTTCCCGCAGCCCGACGGTCCGACGAGGATCATGAACTCGCCGTCGGCGATGTCCAGGCTCACGTCGTTGACCGCGGGGAAACCGTCGCCGTAGCGCTTGACGAGGTTCTTGATGGTGATGGAGGCCATGGGTCGTGCTCCCTCGGTTCAGCCCTTGACGGCGCCGCTGGTCAGCCCGGCGACGATCCGGCGCTGGAAGATCAGGACGATGATGATGATGGGGATGGTCACGACCACCGAGGCGGCCATGATCGCGGTGACCGGCGACTGGAACTGCGACTGCCCGGTGAAGAACGACAGGGCGGCGGGCACCGTGCGGGCCGCGTCGGTGGACGTCAGCGAGATGGCGAACAGGAACTCGTTCCAGCAGAAGAAGAACGTCAGGATCGCCGTCGTGAAGACGCCGGGGGCGGCGAGCGGCACGATGACCTTGCGGAAGGCCTGCCAGGCCGTGGCCCCGTCGACCTGGGCGGCCTGTTCCATCTCCCACGGGATCTGGCGGAAGAAGGCCGACATGGTCCAGATCGAGAGCGGGAGGGCGAAGGTGAGGTACGGGATGATCAGGCCGAGCCAGGTGTCGTAGATCCCCAGGCCGCGCCACATGTTGAACAGGGGCCCGACGAGGGCGGCCTGCGGGAACATGGCGATGGCGAGGGCCATCGACAGGAGCAGCTTCTTGCCCCGGAAGTCGAGGCGGGCGATGGCGTAGGCCGCGAACATGGCCACGATCACCGACAGGACCGTGGCGATGATGGCGATGCCGAAGGAGTTGCGCAGGGCCGAGGTGAACAGCTCGTCGTCGAAGACGGTCTGGAAGTTGTCCCAGGTCCAGTCCTGGGGCCAGAAGCCCTGGTCCCCCGAGCGGAACGTGTCGGGGCTCTTGAACGCCAACGAGGTCATCCAGAGCAGCGGGAACATGGCCCACACCAGGATCAGCAGGCCCCAGACCGTCCACCAGTTGCTGGTCTTGCCCCCGGCTCCGGCCATCAGCCGTCCCCCCGCACCTGGCTGAGGTCCGTGCGGAACCCCTTGATGAAGATGAAGGCGATCAACACCACGGTGAGGAACAGCAGCACCGAGACCGCCGAGCCCGCGCCGAGGTTCACCAGGGTCACGTTCTGGCGGTAGGCGAGGAACGAGAGCGTCTCGGTGTCGTTGGCCCCGCTGGTCATGACGAACGGGTTGTCGAAGATGCGCCAGGCGTCGAGGGTGCGGAACAGGACCGCGACCATGATCGCCGCCTTCATGTTGGGCAGGACGACCTTCCACAGGCGCTGCCACGACGTGGCGCCGTCGACCTTGGCCGCCTCCTGGAGCTCCTCGGGCACCTGCACCAGGCCGGCCAGGAGGAGCAGGGAGATGAACGGCGTCGTCTTCCAGATCTCCGAGAGGGTGATCACGAAGAGGGAGGACCAGCGCCCGCCGAACCAGTTGAACTCCTCGAGGCCGAACCACTGGTTCACGAAGCCGGAGTCGAGCTGGAAGGCGTAGCGCCAGACGAAGGCCGAGACCACCGTGACGATGCCGTAGGGCACCAGGATCGCGGTCCGGATGATCGAGCGGCCGCGCAGGATCCGGTACATGACCCAGGCGAAGCCGAAGCCGAGCACCAGCTCGATGACCACGCTGACGACGGTGATGATCGCCGTCGTGGACACCGCACCCCACCAGACCGGGTCGGTGAGGACGGTGACGTAGTTCTGCAGGCCGATGAACTCGCGGCCGTCGGGGTCGGTCAACCGGTAGCGGTAGAGCGACAGGACCAGGGCGTAGCCGAGCGGGTACGCCGTGACCAGGATCATGACGAAGAAGGCGGGGGCCGAGAGGCGGAAGCCCAGCTTGCGCTCGTGGCGCAGGCGTTCGGAGTCGACCGCCTTCGGGGGAGCGGCCGGGGCCGGCGCGGCGGTGTCGATCACGGTCACAGCAGCCGCTCCCCCGCGAGCACCTCGGCCATGTAGGTGTCCGTCTCCTCGGGGGTCTCGGGGGCCTCGACGTCCTCGGCCGGATGCCAGTTGCGCTGCACGGAGGTGGACACGTCGCCGTAGTAGGGCGTGATCGGACGGGGCGCCGCCTCGTTGATCGAGTCCCGGATCAGGTCGGCCATGGGGAACGCCTCCCGCACGGCCGGGTCGTCGTAGGCCGCGTCCCGGGCGGCCGGGTTGCCGGACTCGACCATGTACTGCGCGTTGTTCTCGGGCGAGGTGATGCACCGCACGGCCTCGATGGCCTCGTCCGGATAGCGGGTGAACTCGCCGATGGCGAGGTTGATGCCGCCCAGGGGAGGGGCGCTGGGCTCGTCGGCCCGCACCCGCGGGTACCGCGCCCACGCGATGTCGTCGACCACCGACTGGTCCAGGGCGCCGCTCTCGACCTCGCCGAGGGCGGCGGCGTACACGTAGGGCCAGTTGACCATGAACGAGCCGCTGTCGCCCTGGAAGAGCGACCGGGCCTCCTCCTCGCCGGCGGTGGTGAGGTCCGCGGCCGCGGCCGACGAGCGGGCCAGCCGGCGCACGACCTCGGCGGCGGCGTTGCCGGCCTCGCCGGCCATCGAGGGCACGGCATCGGCGCCGGCGTCGGCGTCTTCGATGATGGTGCCTCCGGCCGAGGCGATGAGGGCGTTGATCCACACCATGTAGCCCTCATAGCGCCGACCCTGGACGCCGATGCGGGTGCCCTGCTCCTCGGCCACGTCGATCATCTCGTCCCAGGTGAAGTCTTCCGCCGTCGGGTCGACGCCGGCGGCGTCGGCCACGGACTGGCGGTACCAGAGGAGCTGGGTGTTGGCCCAGAACGGCGTGGCCACGAGCTCGTCCTCCCAGTACGCCGTCTCCAGCGGGCCCTCGAGCACCCCCTCGGTCAGGGTCGAGACGTCCTCGGGGTCGGTGATGGCCATCAGGTAGCCGGCGTTGGCGAACTCGGCCACGAACGGCGGGTCGAGGCTCATGAGGTCGACCGACGAGTCGGCGGCGGCCAGACGGCGCACCAGCTGCTCGCGCTGGGCGTCGGCCTCGTTGGGCAGGATCTGGGTCTCGATCCGGTAGGCCCCGTCCGCGGCCTCGGTGCACTCCGCGGCGAGGGTGGCCTGGCCCCCGTTGTCGGGGTTCGTGTACCAGACGAGGGTCGGGACCCCGGAGTCGTCACCGCCGCATCCGACCAGAGCAGTGGCGCCGACGAGCACGGCGAGGACCATCGCCCTCCTGCGTCGCCTGCGGCCCCCCGGCTCTGGCATCGGTCCCCCTTGTGTGCCGACCATGAAAGGCGCCGAGTCGACGCTTGTCAACGGGCCCCCGGATCGTGGGGTGGCTCTACCCGGCGCGCGGGTGGGTTCAGAACCCGGCGGAGGACGTCGTCCTGTCGACCGCGGTGCCCGCCCTGGACCACCCGGAGGTCGCCGGCCCGCCGAGGCTTCAGCAGAGGTCGGGGGGTCTCGCTCGGCGGGCGCCGGTGTCGGTGCGGGTGGTGCGGGGTGGGTCGTGTTTATGGCGTGGTCTTCCAGCGGTTGTGGAAGCCGCAGAGGCACTGGCCGTTGCTGCAGTCGGTGGGTCCGCCGTCTTCGTGTTCGATGATGTGGTCGGCTTGGAGGAACCGTCCGGTGCGCCCGCAGCCCCAGGGGTGCGCGCAGCGCCGGTACTTGGCGCGCAGGGCCCCGTATTGGGGTGGGCTGTAGCCGCGGCGGGCTCGGCTGTAGGAGATGATCTCGTCGTCGGCGCCGTAGACGATGCGCCGGAAGTTGGCGATCGAGGCGAGGTAGAGGGCGGCGATGGGGGAGATGACGGTGCCGTCGTCGAGCTCGCAGAACCCGTCGGGATCCCCGACGGCGGACGTGGTCGCCGAGGTCGCGGGCGACGCCGGCTTCGTACTGGTCCTGGGTCATGTGGATCACGATCTCGGCGGCGGCGGCCACGGCGCCGCCGGCGAGGGTCGTGGAGCGTTGGGCCATGACCCGGACGCGCATCGGCGGAGCGTTGGGTGGGGGTGCGGGTGATCTGGGCGAGCTCGAGGGGATCGGGGTCCCGGCCCAGGACCTCGCGGGCGATGGCCAGGTCGTTCTGGTATTCGATGGCCGACGAGGCGGTCGTGTTCGGCGGCGAAGATGGCGTAGGTGATGGGGTCGAGGAAGCCTTGGAGGTGGCCGAAGCCGTCGATGGTGGTGGCCTTGGTGAAGGTGCGGCCCTCGACCTGTTCGGTGAACCGGTCATCGGCGTCTTTGGGACTGAGGTCGTCGGCGAAGCGTTGGGCCTGACGGGCGACGTCATCGAACCGGGCCACGGTCGCGTAGTCCACCAGCAGCGGATACGCCTCGGCCCAGGCCTCGCGAAGCGTTCGCGGTGCAGGTCGGCGAACAGCTCCAGGTGATCCACGCCGATCCGGCCATCGGCCATCGCGGCTTCGAGGACGGGCTGGTGGTCCAGGAACCGGGAGAGCCGGGCGAGGCGCAGGGCCTGGCGCTTCTTGAGGTGGCAGACGTGCTGCAGGTAGGCGGCGACGTTGACGTGACCATCGACCCGGTGCTCGCCCCGGGCCGCGAACGACCGCACCGCCATCAAGAGGGCGCAATCGGTCATGTTGCGGGACCGGTTCCATGGCCTCGATGGCCTCACCGACCGTCACGGCGGGCTCGTCACCCCAGGCGACCTTGGCCACCATCCGGCTGGCCTGTTCGAGATCCTCGACTTCAGCGGGCACGTCCCCTCCCTTCACAGGCAGGATCCGGCGTGTTGAGGTAGCCGTCTCTCGGTCCCCGAGATCGGGACCCCAGTCGACTACGAACTGGTGTACTGAAACTCTAGTGTGATCGCACGACCAATGCAACCATCCCGCATCGGCTTTTCGCCCTGCTCTAGGACGCCGGGACGTCAGCTTCGCCACCACACGGCGGTCGCCCCGGCGAGCGGGCCGGCCGGATCGACAGGATCGCTGGAGAGGGCGAGGGTCGGCGTGTTCGAAGGCGGTGACCAGGCGACGGGGTCGTCGGCCAGGTTGACCACACACGAGAAGCCGTCGCCCCGCGTGAACGCGAGCACGCCCGGCGGGGCGTCGAGCCAGGCGAAGTCCTCGATGGCGGGCGACGGAAGCGAGCGGCGGAGGGCGAGCGCAGCGGTGTAGAGCGCCAACATCGACGTCGGGTCATCCGCCTGTGCGGCGCGGCTCAGCTCGGCCCACTCGCCGGGCTGGGGCAGCCACGACGCCGGACCCGGCCCGAACCCGTAGGAGGCCACGTCGCCCTCCCACGGGATCGGCACGCGACAGCCGTCCCTTCCGGGCTCTCGACCCTTGGTGCGGCGAAACGTCGGGTCCTGGCGGGCGTCGTCCGGGAGCTCGGTCACCTCCGGCAGCCCGAGCTCCTCGCCCTGGTACAGGTACGCCGCGCCCGGGAGGGCCAGCAGCAGCAGCGCCGCGGCCCGGGCCCGGCGGCGCCCGGTCGGGCCGACGCCGTAGCGGGTGAGGTGGCGCACCATGTCGTGGTTCGACAGCACCCACGTCGGGGTCGCCCCGACCGCAGCCAGGTGCTCGATGCTGTCGTCGATCGCGGCGCGGAACGCCTCGGCGTCCCACGGTGCGAGGAGGAGATCGAAGTTGAACGCCGTGTGCAGCTCGTCCGGGCGCAGGTACCGGGCCAGCCGGCGGGCGCTGCCGAGATAGGCCTCGGCCACGAAGACCCGGTCGCCGTCGCAGGCGTCGATCACCCGGCGCCAGCGCCGGTAGACGTCGTGGACCTCGTCCCGGTCCCAGTGGGGGTGGCCCTCCTCGGCCACGCCGCCGCGGGCGAAGCGGCCGGCGATGTCCGGCATGGCTGGGTCCTTGGCCAGGCCGTGGGCCACGTCGATCCGGAAGCCGTCGACGCCCCGGTCGAGCCAGAAGCGGAGCACGCCGTCGAAGGCGTCGCGCACCTCGTCCTTGGTCCAGTCGAGGTCCGGCTGCGAGCTGTCGAACAGATGGAGGTACCACGGTCCGGGTGAGCCGTCCACCTCGGTGATGCGGGTCCAGGCCGGCCCCCCGAAGACGCTGCGCCAGTCATTCGGCGGCTCGTCCCCACCCGGACCGCGGCCGGGTCGGAAGAGGTAGCGCTCCCGTTCCGGCGCGCCCGGTCCGCCCGCCGCCGCCGCTCGGAACCACGCGTGCTCCACCGAGGTGTGGTTCGGGACGACGTCGATCAGGACCCGCAGGCCGAGGTCGTGAGCGGTGGCCAGCAGGGCATCGAAGTCGGCGAGCGTGCCCAGGCGCGGGTCCACGTCCTGGTAGTCGGCCACGTCGTAGCCGCCGTCGGCCAGCGGGGAGGGGTAGAAGGGCGTCAGCCAGACGGCGTCGACACCGAGGGCGGCCAGGTCGGGGAGGCGGGCGCGGATCCCCGGCAGGTCGCCCAGCCCGTCGCCGTCGGCGTCGGCGAAGCTCCGCACGTAGATCTCGTAGATGACGGCGTCCCGCCACCACCGAGGGGGTTCGGACGCCGCGCTCACGGTGGCGACCGTAGCGATTGCCCGCCCAAACCCTGGGGTCGGACCCTGGTGCCCCGAGGGAGGGGATGCCCCCATGGTGGGGAGGTCAATCCACCTCTGCCGAGGAGCACCAGAGATGTACCGACCGACAGGGCGCCGCGTGGCGTCCTCCCTCTTCCTGACCCTCGCCCTCGTGGGCCTCAGCGCCTGTGGGGGCGGCGACGACGGGGACGAGCCGGATGCCGAAGGCCCCGACGAGTCGACCGCGGGGACCGTCGAGGAGGACCCGGCCGCCGACCTCGACGTCATCTTCGAGGACGACCTCGAGGACGACACCAACGGCTGGGGCGAGGGGGAGACCGCCGACTACGTGACCGCCTTCGGGGCCGACGGCTACGAGATCAGCCTCGTCAGCGAGGCCGACGACTTCTACAGCTATCCGGACGACGGGCCCTTCGAGGTCGCGGACTCCTCGACCACCGTCGAGGTCGACGACGGCGGTGGGCCCGAGGACCGATTCTTCGGCGTCGCCTGTCGGATCAGCCGCACCGGCCCGCTCGAGTACTACGCCCTCACCGTCAACAACGACACCGGCGCCTACCAGATCGCCAAGTGGAGCAGCACCAGCCCCGACGAGGCGGAGATCCTCGATGAGGGAGAGCGCGAGGACCTCGTCGGCGTCGGGACCGAGGAGCCCGCCCATGTCACCGCCACCTGTCTCGGGGAGGGTGACGGTGAGCCCGTCGACCTGAGCCTGAGCGTCGACGGCACCGACGTGGCCACGATCACCGACGAGGAGGGCCTCGGGGCGGGCTGGAGCGGCCTGGCGGTCGCCGCCGGGGCCGAGGACGCCGGAGCTGAGACCGTGACCTTCACGAGCATCGAGATCCGGGGCGACGAGGGCAGCCGTGACCTGGCCTTCGAGGACGACTTCAGCGATCCCGAGAGCGGGTTCGCCTCCGTCGACGACGGGGTCAGCCTCGCCGACTACACCGACGGCGTCTATGTGGTGGAGACCGAAGGCGTGTTCACCACGGGGGTGCCGATCCGCGCACCCTTCCCCCCGGTCGGCACCGCGACGGTGACGATCGCCGGCGACCTCACCAACGCGTTCGCCGGGCTCTGCCTGGCCGGTGCCGAGGGGCAGTACGAGTTCGCCATCTCCGCCGACGGCTACGGCTCGCTGGGCCTCTACCCGACGACCGCGGAGTTCCAGATCCTCGACGAGGTGACCGACGGCTACACCGACGACGGGACTCACCGCATCACCGCCGGCTGGAACAGCGACGGCACGAGCACCAGTCTCGACCTCTACGTGGACGACGTGCGGATCGCCTCGGCCACCGACCAAACGGTGACCGACTTCGTGGGGCTCAACCTGTGCGGCACGGTCAGCTCCGATGTGGTGGGCACGACCCTGACCTACACCAACAGCGACCTGGTGGTGACCGGAGAGGGCTGATCGCCGACCCCCACAGGGCTCTCCCTCGGCACCGACTCCCCTGGCAGAGGGGTGGGATCGGGAGGCCTCCCCCGGGAGGCCTCCCGGCCCGCCACCTGCCCTCGCCGCCGATCAGTCGAGGGCGGCGGCCAGGCCCTCCCGTCCGGGCACCCCGAGCTTCGGGTAGGCGTTGGCCAGGTGGTACTCGACGGTTTTCACGGTCACGAAGCTGCGTTCGGCGATCTCTCGGTTGGTCAGGCCCGACGCCGCCAGCCGGGCCGTGCGCAGCTCGCTGGGGGTGAGCGATGCCGGGCCGGTCAGGGCGCTGCGCCGGGGTCGGGCGCCGGTGGCCTGGAGCTCGGCTCGGGCCGCGTCGGCCAGCCGTCGGGCACCACCGGCCTCGGCGTCGTGCAGCGCCGCGCGCAGGGGGACCCGGGCGTCGGTCGGGCGGCCACCGAGGCGCAGGTCGCGACCCAGGGCCACCCGCACCCGGACACGCTCGAGGGCGGTCCCGGTCCCGGCCAGGAGCTCCTCGGCCTCCTGCAGCCGGACGAGGCGCTGGGCCCGGTCGTCGTCGAGGCCGGCTCGGGTGCGCAGTGCGGCGCTCAGGGCCCGGGGCGCAGCGAAGGCCCGGGCCAGCTCGATCTCCTCGTCGACCAGGCGCCGTGCCTGCTCACGGTCGGCCGCGATGCCGCTGCCGGCGAGGGCCCGGGCGAGGGTGCTGCGCCAACGGATGGTGGAGGGGTTGTCCGCCGTGGTGGCCCGTCGCTCGGCGATGCCACGGGCGGGCTCCAGCGCGGCCGTCGCGTCGCCCCGGGCGTCGAGCAGGTCGCAGTGGGCCGTGGCCCACAGGTCGTGACCGGGGCCGTCCTCCCATCGGGGTCCGGCGGGCAGGACCAGCGCCGCCTTGGCGGCATCGAGGTCGCCGTGCTCGATGAGGGCCATGGCCAGGGTGGCGAGGGTCCCCGGCAGGTCGAGGCCCCACAGCGACCCGGCGGCGTCCCGGGCGGCGGTGGCCAGCGCGATGGCGTCGTCGATCCGGCCCGTGTGGAAGGCGACGCGGGCTCGGTAGGTGGTGGCCGCGGCGAAGGTGACCACGTTGGCCCGACGCCCCGCCGCCTCGACGCCTCGGGTCAGTGCGGCGTCCGCCGCGCCCCACTCGTCGCACAGGGTCAGACAGAAGGCGGCGAGGAGGAACCCGGGTCCGGAGGTGATCTCCGCATCTGCGCCGTCGGGGACCTCGACGGCCCGTGTCGCCAGCTCCACCACGGCATCCCGCCCCGGGGCGGGATGCCGGGAGCGCTCGTAGGCCCCGACCGCCAGCAGCGCACGACCGGCGGGGGTCGTGGTCTTGTCGACCAGGACGTTGGCCAGGGCGATCTCGACCTCGGCGCGCACCTCCGGGTCCCGGCGAGCCGCGAAGCCGAGCATGGCGAGGATGCCGAGGCGGGCCTCGGCATCGGCAGCGGGGTGGTCGACGGCCTCCTGGAGGACCTTCGTGGCCCCCGCCAGGTCGCCGGCGCTGAGGAGCGTGCGCCCCAGTCGGCGCAGCGCGGGAAGGAGCTCGTCGCTGTCCAGGACGCTGCGCAGGTCGGCGAGGTGGTGGCGCCAGGCCGGGTCGCCGCCGGCTGCTGTGGCCCGGGCGAGGTCGGCGAGGACGGCCCCGGCGCGTGCGGGCGCGGGGGGCTCGAACCGGGCCCGGCCGAGCAGGCGGGAAGCCTCCGACGGATCGCCACCGTCGAGGGCCTGACGGGCCGCGTCCTGGAGCACCTGGACGACGTGGTCATCCCCCGACGGTGTGGCCGCCGCCAGGTGGGGGGCGATCTCGACCGCGGGTGCTCCGGCGCGCCGCAGGGCGTCGGCGGCCCGCCGGTGCAGGACCTCGGTCGTGCCGGCGTCGATGGTGTGGAGCACGGCGTCCCGGACCGCGACGTGCACGAACTCGAGCCGCTCCGCGCCGTCGGCGAGCGGGGCCGTAAAGGCCAGGTCGGCGAGGATTCGACCCGACGCCCGGACCTCGGCGGGGCTCGCCGCGGCGACGGCGGCGACCACGTCCGCGGCGCCGCCACCGCCCAGGATGGCCAGCGCGTCGAGGACCGCTCGCCGGCGGGCGTCGAGGATCTGGAGGCGTCGGCCGACCGTGGCGTCGAGCACGGCGTCGAGGTCGGCCCCCGCCGCGCCGAGGTCGATGCCCAGGCGGGGGGCGGTGGCCAGCACCTGCTCGACCACCAAGGGGTTGCCGTTGGCCAGCCCGGCGATCTGGCCGGCCAGCGTGTCCGCCGCGTCCGGCAGGGCGCGCCGGACCAGGGTGCCGACCGACTCGGCGGCGAGCGGTCGGAGGTCGAGGTGGGTGACGCCGGCGGTCGAGGCGAGCAGGGTGACCGGGGCGTCATCGGCCCTCGGCCGGGTGGCGATCACCAGCGCCACCGGGAGGTCACCGGCCCGCGCCGTCAGGTAGAGGAGCAGGCGCTCAGTTGCGGGATCGGCCCACTGGGCATCGTCCACCAGGATCGCCAGGGGAGCGGCCCCGGCGAGGTTGGCCACCACCCAGTACAGGCCGTGGATGACCGTGTACTCGTCACGGGGCACCTCCGGGGCCGAGGCGGCGAGGACCGACGTCGCGTCGCGGGCCGCCCCGGCCAGGACGTCGTCGCGGTCCGGCGGGGCCAACTCGGCCACTGGGCGCTCCAGGAGTTGGCGGGCCACGCCGAAGGCGAAGTGACGCTCCATCTCGATGCCCCGGCCCCGGAGCACCTGCAGGCCGAGGGCGGCGGCCTCTTCCGCCGCGGCGTCGAGCAGGCTCGTCTTGCCCAGGCCGGGGGTGGCGTCGATCACCACCACCCCGCCCCGGCCCTCCGCCGCGTCGCCGAAGGTGCGCTGGAGGGTGCCCAGCGCCTGGTCCCGCTCGAGAAGTCGTTGGCCCTTCACCCGTGCTCCGCATCGAGCAGGCCGTCCTGCCCGCGCTGGCCGAGAGGGTACCGGCGCTTCCCCGTGCGATGATTTCGTTGGGGGCCGCCGGTCAGACCCGGTATGAACGAGGCCATGGCGGCGGCGGACATCGACCTCGGCGGCGACGCCGGCGACGGGGACACCACCGATGTCGCGCGGCGGATGGCGACCTTCCGTCAGCTCCTGGTCAACACCCTCGTCACGGGGGTCACCAGCTCGTTCCTCTGGTTCGCCCTGACCTTCTGGGTGTACCTGGAGACCCGTTCCGTGGTGGCCACCGGGGTCATCGGGGGCATGTTCAGCATCGCCTCGGCGGTGCTCGGCCCGGTGTTCGGGACCTACGTGGACCATCACCGCAAGCACCAGGCGATGGTCCTCTCCGGGACGATCAGCACCGGCAGCTTCTGCGTGGCCGCCGTCGTGTTCTACGCCGTCCCGGCCGACGACCTGCTCCAGCTCACCAGCCCGTGGTTCTGGATCCTCATCGCCTCGACCCTGCTGGGCTCGGTCGCCGGCTTCATGCGGGGCATCGCCCTGTCCACCTGCGTGACCCTGCTGGTCCCCGACGACCGGCGGGACAAGGCCAACGGCCTGGTGGGCACCGTCACCGGCGTGTCCTTCGCCATCACCTCGGTGTTCAGCGGCTTGATCATCGGCGGCCCGGGCATGGGTTGGGCCATCATCAGCTCGGTGGTGCTCACCGGCGGTGCGCTCCTCCACCTGTTGACGATCCGGTTCGATGAACCCGAACCCGCGCCGCTGGCCGAAGGCGAACGGGTCCGTCATGTCGACATCGGCGCTGCGCTCGAGGCCATCCACGCCGTGCCCGGCCTGATGATGCTGATCCTGCTGGCCGCCTTCAACAACCTGCTGGCCGGGGTGTTCATGGCCCTGATGGACGCCTACGGGTTGTCGCTCGTCTCGGTGCAGGCGTGGGGCCTGCTGTGGGGCGGGATCAGCCTGTCCTTCATCGTCGGTGGCCTGCTCGTGGCCCGCTTCGGCCTCGGTCGGGTGCCCCTCCGGGTGATCCTGCTCGGCAACCTCGCCAACTGGGTGGTCTGCTCGGTGTTCGCCATCCAGTCCTCGATCGTGCTGCTGACCATCGGCATGGTCGTGTGGTTGACCTTGATCCCGGTGATCGAGGCGGCCGAGCAGACCGTCCTGCAGCGGGCCATCCCCTTCGAACGCCAGGGTCGGGTCTTCGGCTTCGCCCAGCTGGTGGAGAACGCGGCGGCGCCGCTGACCGCCTTCGCCATCGCCCCGATCGCCGAGACCGTGTTCATCCCGTACATGACCGACGGGCGGCGGCGTGGACCTGATCGGCGACTGGTTCGGCACCGGGTCCCGCTCGGGGCCTGGCCCTCATGTTCACCCTCGCCGGCCTCGTCGGCATCACGGTCACCGTCCTGGCCCGGTTCTCCCGCGCCTACCGGCGCTTGGCCGAGGGGACCGCAGCCGCACCCGCCCCCGCCTGAGCCCGCTCCCGTTCGGAGGTTCCCGGCCCGACGCGGCGAGGCTCGGAGGGTGATCGACGAGCGTCAGGTGATCGAACTCCAGGGCCACGGCCAGGACATCCCGGCTGGCTGCTGGCCCACTGGGCCGAGCAGCGGCCCGACCACCCGGTGCTCGGTGTGGGAGCCCGCGCGAGGGCGACGGGCCGGACGCTGGACCTACGCCGAGCTGCTGGCGACGACGTCCGTCGGCTGGCCGCCGGCCTGGCCGACCGGGGGATCGCGCTCGGCGACAAGGTGCTCATCCACTCCGAGAACTGCCCCCGAGATGGTCATCGCCTGGCTGGCCTGCGCCACCGTCGGCGCGGTGGCGGTCACCACCAACACCAAGTCGGTCGGCGCCGAGATGAGCCTACTTCGTCGAGCACACGCGGTGCGTCGCCGCGATCACCCAGCCGCGAGTTCGCGTCGACCTGGTGGCCGAGGCCGCGCCCGACCTGCGCTGGATCGCGGTCACCGACGGGCGACGCGGTGACCGCACGGCGGCAGCGCGCCGGATCGCCTTCGCCGACCTGTTCGCCGACGACGCCTCGGCGTGGGCGGGACGGCCGATCGAGCCGATGCTGCCGTTCGGCATCATGTTCACCTCGGGCACCACCAGCCGGCCCGAAGGCCGTCGTCCACACCCACGCCAACGCGGTGTGGGCCAGCCGCACCGGGCCCCGCAACATCGACCTCGGCACCGACGACCGCTACCTCATCTACCTGCCGTTCTTCCACGTGAACGCCCAGAGCTGGTCGTTCTTCTCGGTGCTCGGCGTCGGCGCCACCGCGGTGCTGATGCCCAAGTGGTCGACCAGCCGGTTCTGGGACGTGGTGGTCCCGCCAACGGCATCACCCACATCTCGCTCATGCCGTTCGTGCATCGGGCACCCTGATGGCGCCGGACAAGCCCGAGACACGACGCTGCGGGTCGGCGTGTTCGGCCTGATCATGCCGATCCTCGACCAGCCATGTTCGGGATCGACGTCTACGCCGCCTACGGCATGACCGAGACGGTCACCCACGCCATCAACGGCAAGCCGTCCGAGCAGCCTGCCCGACCCGCTCGATGGGCCACGTCACGCCGGGCTACGAGTTCGCGGTGGTCGACAAGGACACCGGCGAGCTGTGCGCCGAGGGCGAGACCGGCGAGCTGTGGCTGCGGGGCACCCGGGGCATCCAGCTGTTCCTCGAGTACTTCGACAACCCCGAGGCCAACGCGAAGTCGTTCGAGGACGACTGGTTCAAGACCGGCGACATGGTGATGCTCGGCGACGGGCGGCAACGTCTTCTACCAGGAGCGCGACAAGGACCTGCTGAAGGTCGGCGGCGAGAACGTGTCGGCCCGCGAGGTCGAGGACGTCGATCACCGGCACGCCCGGCGTCAGCCCAGGTGGCGGTGGTCGGCAAGCAGCACGAGTTCCTCGACCAGGTGGTCGTGGCCTTCGTCATCACCACCCCCGACGCCCCGGACGAGGCCGACGCTGGAGACGGAGATCATCGAGCGGTGCGCCGGGCAGCTGGCGGACTTCAAGGTCCCCCGAGCCGTCTACGTCGTCGACGAGTTCCCGCACCGGCACCCTCGACAAGATCCTCAAGAACCGCCTCCGCGAGCATGGCCGACGAGCGGCCCGCCATCGACTGAACCGTCGGCTCAGCGCCGGTTGATCAGGCCCAGGTGGGCCAGGAGCACGTGGCGGAACTCGACCACGGCGGCGGACATCTCCTTCGACCCCGGGCCGTGCCACGACAGGACGTTGAGGTGGGCGGCCAGCTCCTGATGGCTCTGCTCCAGAGCCGCCCGGCGTTCGGGATCGACCCGGGGCATCCACGACTCGGTCTCGAAGCGCATCATGCGCTGCGCGGCGACGACCACTGCCCGGACACCGGCGGCGCTGGGGTGGTCGATGATCTCGGCCACGGCTTCGCGGACCGCGAAGTGCAGCTCGAGGGCTCGGAGGGCGGGCTCGGGTGACTCGGGGTTGTCCTGTCGGACATCGATGACGGCCATTGCGAGGCCCCTACCCGGCGTCGGAAGGGCCGGACTCACCCGCATCGGGGGTTCCCGCCCCCCGCCCAGCGACTCGGCTCAGTCGGTGGCCGTGCCCTCGTCCCCGTCCTCGTCCTCGCGGCGCTCGACCGCGTCCGCCTCCTCCTGGAGGCGCTCGCCGACCTTGGCGACCGAATCGTCGGCCCCGGCCAGCGGGTCCGGCGGCTCGGTGGTGATCTCGTCTTCATTGTCCTGGGTGTCGCTCATGGTCCCGACCTCCCCGATGGCGGGCTCGCTCAGACCCGGCATCTCCGCTCGCGGCGTGGGTAGGAGGTCGCCATGGCGTCCTATGGCTACACGTTGTCCAGCGAGGAGTGGGGTCCCCGGGATCTCGTGGCGGCGGCCCGACGGGCCGAGGAGGTCGGCTTCGACTTCTGTTCGATCTCGGATCACTTCCACCCGTGGATCGACGCCCAGGGCCACAGCCCGTTCGTGTGGGGTGTGCTCGGGGCGGTCGCCGAAGCCACCTCGACCATCGAGGTCGGGATCGGGGTGACGTGCCCCACGGTCCGCATCCATCCGGCGATCATCGCTCAGGCGGTGGCCACCGCCGACCTCCTGTTGGAGGGCCGCCTGCGGTTCGGCATCGGCTCCGGCGAGGCCCTGAACGAGCACATCCTCGGTCACCGCTGGCCCCCGGCCCAGGTCCGAATGGCGATGCTCGAGGAGTCCCTGGAGGTCATGCGCGCGCTGTGGACGGGTGACGAGGTCGACCACGACGGCGAGTACTACCGGGTCGAGAACGCCCGCCTCTATGACCCGCCCGGGCGCGACCTGGAGGTCATCGTGTCGGCCTTCGGGCCCGTGGCCGCCGAGATGGCGGCCCGGATCGGCGACGGGCTGTGGAGCACGGCGCCCGACCCCGAGCTGCTCGACAGCTACGCCGAGGCCGGCGGCGACGGACCCCGCTACGGGCAGATGACCGTCTGCTACGGGCCCGACGAGGAGGCCTGTCGCCGCACGGTGGCGGAGGTGTGGCCCAACGCCGGCTTCGCCGGCGAGCTGGCCCAGGAGCTGCCCACCCCGGCGCACTTCGGCCAGCTGGCCGAGTCCCTCACCGTGGACCAGGCCGTCGGCTCGACCCCGTGCGGCCCGGACCTGGATGCCATCGAGTCCTCCGTGCAGGAGTACCTGGACGCCGGTTACGACCACCTCTACTTCCATCAGATCGGCGAGGACCAGGAGGCCTTCTTCGCGATCTGGGAGGCCGAGCTCGCCGATCGGTTGCGGAACCTGAGACGGGCCGAGGCGGCCTGATCCGGAGGGGTCTGACGGCGGGGTGCGTCGGGTAGGCGCCGAATCCACCCAACCCAGGAGGAACGGCATGGATGCGATCACGCTGCTGACCGAGGACCACGACGAGGTCCGCAAGCTGTTCGAGCAGTTCCGCTCGGCCCAGGACGCGTCCAACGGGCAGCTCATGCGGGAGACGGCCGACAAGATCTTCGCCGAGCTCGAGGTGCACACCACGATCGAGGAGGAGATCTTCTACCCCGCCGCTCGCGGCAAGGACGAGGACATCGACGAGACCCTCGACGAGAGCCTCCAGGAGCACCATGTCGTCGACGTCCTGATGGAGGAGATGCGCGGCATCGAGAGCGGGTCCGACGAGTGGGTGGCGAAGATGACCGTCCTCATCGAGAACGTCGAGCACCACGCCGAGGAGGAGGAAGAGGAGCTCTTCCCGGACACCCGCAGGGAGCTCGGTGACGACCGCATCGAGGCCCTGGGCGGCGAGCTCGAGGCCCGGAAGGCGACCCTGAAGGCGGACGGGGCCACCAAGGACGAGCTCTACGCGAAGGCGAAGGAGCAGGGTGTGGAAGGTCGCTCCGACATGACCAAGGACGAGTTGGCCTCAGCAGTGGTCGAAGGACAGGACTGACGAGGACCTGATCCGAGGAGCGACCCCTCGCTGCAGGCGCAGGACCTCGCTCAGGTGGAGGCGGCGCGCTCGATCAGCAGGTCGCGGTAGGCGTCGGCATCCTGCGGGGCCACCGGGCTCGTTTGGAGGAAGTCCCGGAGGACCTCGACGAAGCGCTCGGGGGCTTCCACGTGGGGGAAGTGGCCGACACCCTCGATGATCTCCAGGCGGCTGCCCACGATGACCTCGTGGGCCGCGTGGCCGTGGCTGACGGGGATGATCGGGTCGTCCTCGCCCCAGACGATGAGCGTGGGCACCGAGGCGGCCAGGTAGAGGCGGTCCATGGCGCTGACGGTCTGGCCGCCGGGGTCGATGACCGACCGCATCGTGCGCACGAAGGCCTTGCGGTTGTCGGACTCGGTGAGAGACCGGTAGGCCAGCCACATCTCCGCGGCCCGGCCGGACTGGATGCCGCGCTGCTTCAGGAAGCGGCTGACGGCGTCGCCCCGGTCCTTGACGAAGGACGGGAAGACGATCGGCAGCACGTACTCGGCCAGGGGCAGGGTCACCGCCCGCAGGATCGGACTGACCTCCCGGCCGAGGCCTCCGCTGTCGACCAGGACGAGGCGCTCACAGACCTCGGGGTGCTGGTAGGCCAGCTGCATGGCCACCCCACCGCCGAAGGACTGGCCGACCAGGGTCGCCCGCTCGACGCCGAGGACGCCCAGGAAGTCCCGCATCCCGCTGGCGTACGCACCCAGGGAGTAGTCGCCGACGGGCTTGGCCGACTCGCCGTGACCGATCAGGTCCGGGGCGATCATGCGGTACTCGCCGGCCAGGGCCGGCATCACCTCCCGCCAGGCCCGGGAGCTGCCGGCGATGCCGTGCAGCAGGAGGAGGACCGGACCTTCCCCGACGTCGCGGTAGACGACCTCGTGACCGTGGATCTGCACGCGGTGGAGATCGCTGGACGCCATGGGGGGAGTATCGCCACTCGCCGGACCGATGCAACGGCGACCACCCGATCGGGGTAGGGAGGACCGGTGACCGCTGTGACCACGATGCCCGCCGTACGCGCCGAAGCCGAGCGGCGGACCCGCCTCGGGACCATGAAGCGGCGGGCGACCGCGCTGCTGGGGTTCGCCACCCTCGTGTTCCTGGCGGTGACCCTGTGGGGCGGGGACAGCACCGCGACGGGTTACCTCCAGGCTGCCGCGGAGGCCGCCATGGTCGGCGGCCTGGCCGACTGGTTCGCGGTCACAGCGCTGTTCCGCCATCCCCTCGGCCTGCCCATCCCGCACACCGCGATCATCGTGGCCCGCAAGAACCAGTTCGGCGAGACCCTCGGGTTGTTCATCCAGGACACCTTCCTCAGCCCCGATGCCCTGGTGGCCCGGCTCGACGCCGCCATGGTCGTGCCTCGGGTCTCGGCGTGGCTCCGGGACCCCGTCCACGCCGACCGGCTGGCCGGCGACCTCCTCGACGGGGCCGTGAGGGTCGCCGACCTGGTGAGCGACGACGACGTCCGCCGGGTGCTGCACGGCGCGATCCGCACCCGGGTGGAGACCGTGCCGACCGCACCCCTGGCCGGTCGGGCCCTCGAGTTCCTGATCCGCGACGGTCGCCACCAGCAGGCCCTCGATGCCGTTCTCCGGGAGGTGGATCGGTTCGTCGACGAGCACCGCGAGGACCTCCGGGCCCAGCTCGGCACGGCCTCCCCCTGGTGGCTGCCGGGCGCGGCCGAGGACCGCCTCTTCGAGCGTCTGGTCGAGGGCGTCCGGACGCTGGTGGCGGCCATGCTCGAGGACGACGGACACCAGCTCCGCCTGCGCTTCGATGCCCGGCTGGCGGAGCTGGCCCACGAGCTGCAGACGTCGCCGGCGCTGCTGGCCCGGGGGGAGGAGCTGAAGCACGAGCTGCTGGCCCAACCGGAGGTCGGCGCCTGGGCGGCGGGCCTCTGGCAGGACGTGAAGGGCCACCTCCGGTCCCAGGCGACCGATCGCGAGGGCGAGCTCCGGCAGCGAGTGGCCGAGGTGATCGTGACCATCGGGAACCGCCTCGAGGAGCCGGCGATGGCCGAGCGGGCCGACGAGGCGATGGCCACCGCGGTGACCTACGTGACCGAGCGCTTCCACGGCGAGATCGTCCAACTGGTCAGCGGCACCATCGAGCGCTGGGACGCGGCCGAGACCGCGGACCGCCTGGAGCTGCTCCTGGGGCCGGACCTCCAGTTCATCCGCATCAACGGCACGGTGGTGGGCGCCCTCGCCGGCGTCGGCCTCCACGCGGTCGCCCAGGTCCTGGGCTGAGCCGGACGGCGTTCCTGAAGTCGGCTTCAGGGGGCTTCAGGTCCGTCACAGGTGGCGGGGCGCATGCTGGGTGCAGGTCCTCAGGGACCGACCCTTCGAGAACAGGAGCACACCATGCACCAGTCCAGCACCCGCACCGCCGTCACCGCCGCCGCCGCTCTGGCCCTGACGGTGATCGCCGGGTTCAGCGCCGCCGCCGTCACCCTCGACCACGGCGCGTCGGTCGCCACCCCGGCGGCGGTCCAGTACGTCGACCAGTACGGCAACCCCGTCGCCGCCCCGGGCACCGACACCACCGCCTCGGCGACCGGTTCGACGGCGTCGGCGACCGACCGGACACCGACTCCCGTCGTCCGCAACACTGGTGACGACGACGATCACGAGGAGGACGAGGACTGATGGCCGAGTCCCTCGATCCCGCCGTCCAAGCTCGCCTCGCCCGCCTGGCCGCCCGCGGCCGGGTGGCCCGGCCCACCCCCGCGGAGGCGGCCTCCCCGCCGCCTCCGCCGCCCGTGCCGGTGGAGGCGGCGGTTCCGCCCCCACCGCCCCCGCCGGCCGGCTCCGTCGACCGCATCGTGGTGGCCCTGCCCCCGCCGCCTGGTGCGACCCATCCCGCCCCGCCGCCGCGGCGAGTGCCCGCCCCGCCGCGGACCGCGCCGCCCGTGCCGAGGGTCTCGGCCCCCGCGCCCACCGCCCCACCCGTGTCGCGCGTGCTGCCCCCGCCCCCGGGGGCCGCCGCCGCCCGGCCGGTTCGGGCCGTCGGCGCCGCCCCGCCCCGCGGTCACCCGGCGCCCGCACCCGGCCGAGGGCTCCCGCCTGGTGGTCGGCGTGCTCAGCGCCGCCACGGCCCTGGGGCTGGTGGCCGGGACTGGCCTGGGGCTCCAACCAGACCGCGACGGCCCAGCCGTCGGCCAACCCGCCGGTGGTGGTGGTCCCCGATCCGTCGTCGGGCTCGGGCTCGGGTTCGTCGGTCACGCCTTCGGCCCCGGTCCCGGTCCCTACACTGCCGGCACCGTCGACCAACAGTGGGGGGAGCTAGTCCTGTGGATCCCCAGCTCTGGTGGTACACGGCTCGGGCCGGCGGCATCGTCGCCCTCGCCCTCACCGCCGGGTCGGTGATCTGGGGTCTGCTCCTGTCGACCCGGGTGCTGCAGGGTCGACCGTCGGGCGCCTGGCTGCTCGACCTGCACCGCTTCCTGGGTGGCGCCGCGGTGATCTTCACCGGGATCCACCTGGCCGGCCTGGTGGCGGACACCTATGTCCACTTCGGCGTGGCCGACCTGCTCGTCCCGTTCGCCTCGGACTGGAAGACGGGGGCGGTGGCGTGGGGGATCGTGGCCTTCTACCTCCTCCTGGCGGTCGAGCTGAGCTCGCTGGTGATGAACCGGATCCCCCGCCTGTGGTGGAAGCGGATCCACCTCACGTCCTACGTCCTCTTCTGGACCGGTGTGCTCCACGGCGCCCTGGCCGGCACCGATGCGGGCAACCCGGTCTACGTGGGCACGATGGTCAGCCTGATCGTCCTGGTCGCCGGCCTGACCCTCTACCGGGTCCTGACCGCCCGCAAGTTCCGCGGCGTCTTCACCACGCCGGCGCCCACCTCGTTCTGAGCGCTCCGGTCGAGGCGTTCAGTCGCCGTCGACCACTGCCGGCAGGTCGACGATGAACGCGGCGCCGCCGTCCTCGGCGGTGGCGACCTGCACCCGGCCGCCGTGGTCCTGGGCGATCTGGGCCACGATGGCCAGGCCGAGCCCGGTACCGCCCGCAGTCCGGTCCCGGCCGGTCTCGACCCGGGCGAAGCGCTCGAAGATGCGGACCTGCTCCGCCTCGGGCACGCCGGGGCCGTCGTCGCTCACGACCAGTCGGGCCCAGCCGTCCTCGGCGTGGAGGTCGAGGCGGACACGGTCGGTGGCGTGGCGGGAGGCGTTCTCGACCAGGTTGCGCACCAGCCGGGCGAGCAGGGCCTGATCACCGATCACGTCGACGGGGGTGACCGCGGCCGCGTCGACGGTCACCGTGGTCAGCGGATCCAGGCGCTCGGCTTCGTCGAACACGACGTCGTCGAGGTGGACCACGGCCTGGGCCGGCTCCAGGCGCCCTTCGTCCCCCCGGGCCAGGAACAGCAGGTCGTCGACCAGCAGCTGGAGCCGGTTGCTCTCGCCCACCACGGCCCGTCGCAGCTCGGCCCACTGCTCGGGATCGAGGTCGTCGCCCGCACTCTCGACCAGGGCCCGGACGTTGGCCACCGGGCTCTTCAGCTCGTGGGAGGCGTCGGAGACGAAGCGCCGGCGGGCCTCGGCCTGGTCATCGAGGCGCCCCAGCATGTCGTTCATGGTCGACGCCAGGCGGTCGATCTCATCCGCGGTCCCCGGTGGCCCGACCCGCTGACCGGCACCGGCGGCCACGATGGCGTCCACGTCCTCGCGGAGCCGATCGACCGGCCGCAGGGCCCGCCCGACGACCATCCACACGAGGACGGCGGCGAGGGCCAGGACGATGGGCACGCCGAGGAGCAGGAGGTTGCGGGCGGCCTGCAGGTCGTCGTCGATGGACTCGGTGGCCCGCCCGACCACCACGCGGCGGGCGTCGGCCGCGGCCTCGGTGGCCACCCGCAGCCGGTGGCTCTCCCCTTCGTCCTCGCCGTCCTCGTGGTCGTCCTCGGTCAGGGTCACGTCGAGGCCCACCACGGTCCCCGGGACCAGGGTGGCCAGCGTCGAGGGATCGGCCACGCCGGTGCTGGCCAGGACGGTCCCCGTCGCGGAGAACACGGCGACCACGTCCTCCTCGCCGGCCCCGGTCGTCAGGGCCTCGGGGGTCGCGCCCCGGTCGAGCAGCGCGGCCCGGTCGGCGGTCTGGGCCTGGAGCGAGGCATCCAGGTTGTCGATCAGCCGGCTGCGCAGCAGTTGCTCGAAGCCGATGGCCGCGACCACGAGCAGCACGCCGAGCACGACCACGGCGGCCACGACCATGCGCAGGCGGACCGAGCGCCAGCGGACCGCCTTCATCCGCCGTCGGCCCGCAGCCGGTAGCCCACGCCCCGCACCGTCTCGAGGGCGTGACGGTCGAAGGGGACGTCGATCTTCTTGCGCAGCGAGCTCACGTAGACCTCGACGATGTTGAGGTCGCCGTCGAAGTTCAGGTCCCAGACGTGCTCGACGATCTCGGCCTTCGACACCACCTCGCCCACGCGGCGCAACAGGTACTCGAGCACGGCGAACTCCCGGTTGCGCAGGTCGATGGCCACCTCGCCCCGGCGCACGGCGCGGTCGGCGGCGTCGAGGACGAGGTCGCCGGCCTGGAACCGGGGCGGCCGTTCCCCCTGGGCCCGGCGCAGCAGCGCCCGGACGCGGGCGACGAGCACCACGAAGGAGAAGGGCTTGGTCAGGTAGTCGTCGGCGCCGGTCTCGAGCCCCTCGGCCTCGTCGAGGTCGCCCCGCTTGGCGGTGAGCATCAGGATCGGGACCCGGTCGCCCTCCTCCCGCAGCGTCCGGCAGACCACATAGCCGTTGGTGCCCGGGAGCATGACGTCGAGCACGATCAGGTCGTAGGGGAACTGGCGGGCCATCCAGAGGCCCTCGTCCCCGTCGGTCGCGATGTCCACCGCGAAGCCCTCGGCGACGAGGCCCCGCTGGATCGACGCGGCCATGGGGGCTTCGTCCTCGACCACCAGGATCCGCATCACCGCCCACGCTAGGACCCGGCTCGGGTCGCGGGCGCGGTCGGGGACCCCACCGGACCGATGAATTCCGCGGTGTCGGGTGGTCAGAGCAGCTAGGAAGGACAACTGTCCTCGACCGGCCCTCGGAGGTCTTCATCGTGTTCGCTCGTCTCGGTCCGTGGTGCCATGACCGGCGCTGGCTCGTGCTCATCGCGTGGGTGGCGGTCCTCGTCTCGGTCAACGCCGTCGGCGGAGCGGTCGGTGACGGGTTCCGGGACGACCTGAACCTGCCCGACGTCGAGTCCCGGGACGGCTTCGACCTGCTGGACGAGCAGTTCGGCGGTCAGGGGACGGGCTACACGGGGACCATCGTCTTCCGGGCCGAGCAGGGCGTCGACGACCCCGAGGTCCAGGCCCAGATGCAGGCGCTGTTCGACCGGGTCGCCGAGCTCGACGACGTGACCAAGGTGGACAGCCCGTATGTCGAGGGCGGCGAGCAGCTGATCTCCTCGCAGGGGCCCGAGGCCGGCCTGATCGCCTACGCCAACGTCGAGCTGCCCGAGGAGAGCGACTTCAACCGGGCCGCGGAGATCCGCGACGTCATCCTCGAGGAGTCGCCGGAGATCGAGGGCCTGACCATCGAGCTGGGCGGGTTCATCTTCGCCGACTTCGAGGAGCCGACCGCCGAGCTGCTGGGCCTGGCGTTCGCCATCGTCATCCTCATCGCCGCGTTCGGCTCCGTGCTGGCCATGGGCCTGCCCATCGGCGTCGCCCTGTTCGGCATCGGTCTCGGCTCCGCGGTGACGACCCTGCTGAGCAACGTCATCACCATCCCCGAGTTCGCCCCCTTCATCGGGGTCATGATCGGCCTCGGCGTGGGCATCGACTACGCGCTCTTGATCGTCACCCGGTACCGGGAACAGCTCCACGCCGGCCACGACGTGCGGGAGTCGGTCGGCATCGCCATGGACACCGCCGGGCGCTCGGTGCTGTTCGCCGGCATGACCGTGGTCATCTCCCTCCTCGGCATGCTCCTGATGGGGGTGCCCTTCGTGCAGGGCCTGGCGGTCAGCGCCTCGGTGACCGTGGCCCTGACCGTCGTGGCCTCACTCACCCTGCTGCCCGCCCTCCTCGGCTTCGCGGGCACGCGCATCGAGCTGACCCGGCGTCGGGGCCTGATCGCCGCGGGCTTCGTCGCCCTCGGCCTCGTCGGCGCCGGTCTCGGGATCCCCGCGCTGACGGCGGCCTTCCCGATCGCCATCGGCGTCCTGTTGCTCGGGATCTGGCTCCCGTTCCTGAAGAAAGAGGTCCCTCACCGGCCGCCGAAGCCCCGCCGGGAGACGTTGGCCTACCGGTGGAGCCGCGTCGTCCAGCACCGGCCCTGGACCGGGGCCCTGGTCGGTACGGCCATCCTGCTCATCCTCGCCCTCCCCGTGCTGGGCCTGCGCCTCGGCTTCTCCGACGAGAGCAACTTCCCCTCCGACACCACCACCCGCCAGGCCTACGACCTGCTGGTCGACGGCTTCGGCGAAGGCTTCAACGGCCCGTTCCTGCTGGTGGCCGAGGTCGACGGCGCGGGTGACCTCGACGCCCTGAGCGCGGTCACCGACGCCGTGGCCGCCGACCCCGGCGTCGTCGTGGTCACCCCGCCCGTGCCCAACGACCCCGAGAACCCGACCGCGGTGCTGTGGAACGTGGTGCCCACGACGGGGCCGCAGGAGGAGGCCACCACCGAGCTCGTGAACCGACTGCGGGACGACGTCCTGCCGACGGCCGAGGAGGCCACCGGGACCGAGGTGCTGGTCACGGGGTCGACGCCGATCAACGTCGACTTCGCCAACTTCCTGGGGGGCCGGCTGCCGTACTTCTTCGGCGCCGTGCTGATCCTGTCCTTCCTGCTCCTGATGGTCGTGTTCCGCTCGCTGCTGGTGCCGCTGAAGGCGGTGATCATGAACCTGCTGTCGATCGGGGCGGCCTACGGGGTCATCGTCGCCCTGTTCCAGTGGGGCTGGGGCGGTGACCTCACCGGCGTGGCCCCCGCGCCGATCGAGCCCTGGATGCCGATGATGCTCTTCGCCATCGTGTTCGGCCTGTCCATGGACTACGAGGTGTTCCTGCTCTCCCGGGTCCGGGAGGAGTACAACCGGACCGGCGACAGCCGGACCTCGGTGGCCGACGGCCTGGCCGCCACCGCCAAGGTCATCACCGCCGCGGCGGCGATCATGGTGGTCGTCTTCGGGAGCTTCCTGCTGGAGTCGGACCGCACCTTCAAGCTGATGGGCACCGGGCTGGCCACGGCGATCTTCCTCGACGCCACCATCGTCCGCATGCTGCTGGTGCCGGCGACGATGGAGCTGCTGGGGGACAAGAACTGGTGGCTACCGGGTTGGCTGGACCGACTCCTGCCCAACATCGACGTCGAGGGCCACACCGAACTGGCCGCCCACGACGACGGCGACGAGGGTCGACGAGGGGGACGAGCCGGAGCGAGAACGCGAGCTGGTCGACGCCTGAGCTCCCAGAACGGGGTGATCAGCCGGCGTCGGTGAGGGCGGCCATGGTGTCACTGACCCGGCCCGTCTCGCCGGCCATCCAGTGGCGGCGGCAGAGCAGCTCGTAGCTGACCTCGGCCTCCTGGTCGGTGTCGCCGACCACGACCACATCGCCGTCGTAGACCTGGCGGCCGTCGACCAGACGGGCGTTCTGGGTGGCGCGGGCGCCGCACCAGCAACGGGCTTCGACCTGCACCTCGACCCGCTCGTCGGCCAACTCGAGGAGCCGGGCCGATCCGGCGAACAGCCGGCCCCGGAAGTCGGTCAGCAGGCCGAGGGCGTGCACGTCGGCGTCCAGTTCGTCGACCACGCGGGCCAGCTGCTCGATCTGTTCGGGTGAGTAGAACTGGGCCTCGTCACAGACGAGGTAGTCGAGGCCACCGTGCTGGGCGGCGAAGCTCCGGCAGAGGTCCTCGAAGTCGAGCTTGGCCCCGACGTCCACGGCCTGGGCCGACACCCCGAGGCGGGAGGTCACCTGGGCGCCGTCCCGGTCCAGCTGGGTGCACAGCAGGCCCCGCAGGTCACGGGAGGAGAGGTTGTGGTGGATCTGGAGGGCCAGGGTGCTCTTCCCCGATCCCATCGTCCCGAACGAGAAGCGGAGCATCGCCATGGACGAGGAACTTACACCCGTGTGATTCGCCGTGCCCACCGGCGTCGATCCGGTCAGTAGTTCCAGACGCGGTTGCCGTCGGTCGGGCTGGCGTGCCAGAACACGTCGTCCTGCAGATCGCCGTCGAGGTCCCCCACGGCGGGCAACGCGAAGGGGCGGTCCATGGCCAGGGAGTAGCCGCGGAAGTCCCGTGATGCCTTCCCGGTCCAGACCGGGTGGGCGGCCTGACCCGAGCGGAACCAGATGATGTCGCTGCGGTCGTCGCCGTTGAGGTCGCCCACCAGTGGGTCGGCATCGAGGGCGACGTCGACCGCCGTCGTCGTGAAGCCGTCGGCGTTGCCGAACCAGAGGCGGTCCGGCGCCGCGCCCGGGCTGTACCAGAACAGATCGTCCCAGCCGTCGCCGTCGAAGTCACCGGAGAAGGGCTCGTGGTCGCCGCCCATCGCCACCGGACGGGGGGCGAAGCCGAAGGGGCTGCCCCGCCACAGGAGGTCCGGGGCCGGGCCGGGGTTGTACCAGAGGATGTCGCTGGTCCGGTCGCCGTTGAAGTCGCCGGCCACCGCGTGCTCGTAGTCGTCGGGCTGGTTCCCGGTCACCTTGCGGAAGGTGCGATCGGTACGGCCCTGCCACTGCCGGTCCCCGGCCGCGCCGGGCCCGTCGAACCAGATGTCGGCCCGGCAGTCGCCGTTGAAGTCGCCGACGAGTGGGGAGAGGCCGGCGGCGGCGGTCAGGGGGCGGACCACGAAGCGGCCGTCGGCCCGGCTGTAGCCGACGAAGCCGTCGCCCGTCTCGGGGTCATACCAGAGGAGGTCGTCGCGTTGGTCACCGTCGAAGTCGCCGGTGAGGGGACGGATCCCCGACCACTCACGGCCCAGGGTCACGTCGCGGATCCGGCGCTGCTCGGGTGTCCAGTTGTCGGGCGCGCGGAAGGTCGGGTTCCAGTAGCTGACCCGGCCGGCCCCACCCGCCCGGGTGAGGCTGAAGTGCACGTGGTCGGTGTGGGGGCTGGGCCCCGAGTACGGCGCCCAGCCCCGGTCGGTGTCGTACATCCGGAACATCCGATGGTTCCAGATGATGTACATGATCCCGATGCGCCGGGCGTTGGCGTAGCTCCGGCACTGCGCGTCGGTGGCGAACAGCCAGTTGAACAGGGCCTGCACCCGGCTGCGGTCCCCGGCGCTCCCCGCGTTCATGGCCCAGTCCCAGGCCCGACCCTCCTTGTGCTCGCTCTGGCCGCCGGAACCGCACCCCCGGCCGACGCCCAGGCTGCCCCCGCCGTAGTGGCGGTGGACGAGGCGGATGAAGGACGCCATGCCGGGCTTGGTGCTCGGGCTGCAGGTGGACTGGCCGTCGTAGTCGTCGAAGCCCTCGATGCCGCCGTTGAACCGCGGCGTGACCGGGTTCGCCTCGGTGGCGGGCCCCTCGCCGGTGACGGTGAAGGCCCGCTGTGCGTAGGTGACCTGCGGGGCCATGAGGGGGTAGACGCAGCGGGCCTCGAGGTGGTGGGTGCGGGCGGGCGTCCCGGCCGGGACCACCAACTCGCCGGACCAGCTGCCGTCGGCGGCGACCGGGACCGTGGTGTACGCGAGCACCTCGCCGTGGCTGCGCAGCCGGACGACGACGCCCTCGCCCGGCTCGTCGGAGCCCACCAGGGTGCAGCCCGCCCCGGTCACCGAGACCGTCGTGCCGGTGCGACCGGCGTCGGGGGCGCTGGTGAAGGGGACGCCGGCGGGGCCGGCCTCGCCCGCCTCCTCGCCGGCGTGGCCCTCGGCCCCCACGGGCACGGCCAGGACGGGGGCGGCGAGAGCCAGGACCAGGACGCTGGCCAGAGGGAGCAGGGCGCGGGAGCGGGTTCGGCGCACGACGAGGGGTTCGGTGTCGACGGTGTCGTTCTTGACCCCGACCGTAGGCGCTGGCCCCGCCGCCACGGGACAATGGCCCCGTCTCGGGAGACCGTTCGCCTGGCGCGGCCCTCTCCGGACGCCGATCAGGCCGGGTCGAGGGCACCGTCGAGGAAGGCGACGACCCGCTGCTCCCACTCGTCGGGTTCGGTCCGCAGGCCTCCGGTGTGGTCGGCCCCCGAGACCTCCCACAGGGTCACCGAGTCCGGAGCTCCACCGCGGATGAACTCGCCGGCCCGCGCCTCGTCGGCCACGGCCCCCGCCGCGATCAGCAGGACGGGCCGGGGTGCGGCGGCGGCGACCGCATCGCGGAGCGAGCCGGGCGGGTCGGCCCCGGTGAAGCGGTCCGCCCACCACGTCGTCGCCCCTTCGAGCCGCTCCTGGAGCGCCCCCCGCCAGCCGTACTCGTCGGACAACCAATCCTTGTCGGCGGCCACCCGGACCGTCGCGCCCTCGGCGACGACGGCGCCGACCCGTTCGTCCGCCGCCATCGCGCCGATCGCTTCCTCGCCGCCCATCGAGAGGCCGAGGAGACCGATGCGCCCGGCGTCGACCCCGGCCTCCCCCACGAGGAAGTCCACGGCGGCCCCGAGGTCCTCGTCGCCCCACCAGCCGAGGTCCATGGCCCGCCCACCGCTCGCCCCGTGGCCCCGGGCATCGACCAGCAGGACCCCGTACCCGTGGTCGGCGAGGACCGCGGCATGGTCCAGGACGGCGGTGCGGGTCGAGCCGGCGCCGTGGGCCAAGACGACGGCGGCGCCGTTCGGGCCGGGCGCGTACCAGCCGGCCAGGGCCACCCCGTCGGCGGTCTCCAGGACGACGTCCTCGGCCGCGAGGCCGACATCGTCGGGGGTCCGGCCCCCGAGAGCGATCGGCGGGACCCAGGTGGCGGCGAGGGCCTGGCCCAGGGTGAGGAGCCCACCGGCCAGGACGACCAGGGTGAGGGGCACCAGGAGCCATCGGACCGGGCGGTGGGTGGCTCCGAAGACCTGCCGGAAGCCGACGGCCATGAGCGCCGCGCCACCACCGAGGAAGGCCAGGCCGACCAGCGTCGCCACCGACCATCCCGCCTTCGCCAGGTGGGGCAGCCCCACGCCGACACCGATGACCACGCCGATGGTCCCGGCGCCGATCGCCAGGAGCCCGAGGAGGAGGCGCCGGCGCATCAGGCGGTGATCGTCGTGCCCGCCTCGCCGGCGAGGACGGCGTCGGCGTCGGCCAGCGCCCCGATGGCGGCCACACCGCCGCTCTGCTCGACGAAGCGGCAGCAGGCGTCGACCTTGGGGCCCATCGAGCCGGCGGGCAGATCCATGGCGCGGACCTGGTCCACGGTCAGCCGGCGCAGCAGACGGGCCGACTCGGTGCCGAAGCCCTGGTAGACGCCGTCGACGTCGGTGAGCAGCAGGAGGGCGTCGGCGCCGAGGCCCCGGGCCAGGAGCGCGGCGGCCAGGTCCTTGTCGATCACGGCCTCGACGCCCCGCAGCCCGCCCGCGCCGTCGGCGGTGACCGGGATGCCCCCGCCACCGGAGCAGATGACGGTCACCCCTTGGTCCACCAGGAGGCGGATCGTCGACAGCTCCACGATCTCGACCGGCTCGGGCGAGGGGACGACCCGGCGCCAGCGTTCGCCGTCCCGGGCCATCGCCCATCCCCGATCGTGGGTCAAGGCGTGGGCCTGGGGCTCGTCGTAGAGCGGTCCGACGAACTTGGTCGGGTGGGTGAACGCCAGGTCGGTCGGGTCGACGACGATCTGGGTCAGCAGGGTGGCCACTCGCTCGCGGGGGAGGTGTCGTCCCAGCTCCTGCTCGAGCAGGTAGCCGACCATGCCCTCGGTCTCGGCGTCGAGCACGTCGAGGGGATACGGGGCCACCGCGGGGTAGGCCGCGTTCTGGAGGGCGAGCAGCCCGACCTGCGGGCCGTTGCCGTGGGTGAGGACGACCTGGTGGTGGGCGGCCACGCCGGCTACGGCCTCGGCCGCGATCTTGACGTTGGCCCGTTGGGCCGCGGCATCGAGGGCCTCGCCCCGGCGCAGCAGGGCGTTGCCCCCGAGGGCGACCACGACCCGCATCTCAGGTGGGGTCCCGGAGGAGGGGGCAGCTCATGCACCGCGGTCCGCCGCGGCCCCGCCCGAGCTCGCTGCCCGGCGATGGTGATGACCTCGATGCCGGCGCGGCGCAGCTTGGCGTTGGTGTTCGACGTTGCGCTCGTAGGCGACGACGACGCCCGGGGCCACGGCGAGCACGTTGTTGCCGTCGTCCCACTGCTCGCGCTCGGCCTCGAACTCGTCGCCCCCGGTCGTGAGGACCCGCAGGTGGCGAGGCCGAGGGCCGCCTTGACCGGGGTGAAGACATCGGGTCGGGCGGTGACCACGATCTCGCCGTCGGCGTCGCCCGGCGTCAGGGTCCAGGCCCGGAGATCGTCGAGCAACCCGGGGTAGGTCACGAAGGTGTCGACGTCGACCATCGTCATGACGGTGTCGAGGTGCATGAAGGCCCGCGTCGGGGGCAGGGACGACGGCGATCACCGTGTTGATGCCGTCGCCGCCGGCGAAGAGCCGGCGGGCCAGCGCCTCGACGGCCTGCGGGGTCGTGCGCTGCGCCCATGCCGATGAGCACGGCGCCGTGGCCGATGACCAGGACGTCGCCGCCCTCCAGGGTCCCGGCGCCGGTGTCCTCGTCGGCCCCGCCGTACCAGGTAGGCGAACGACTCGGCCGGCGAAGAGCGGGTGGAAGCGGTAGACGGCCTCGAGGTGGGCGCGTCTCGCGCCGCCGGGCCCGGCAGCGCCATCGGGTTGAGGCTGACGCCGCCGTAGATCCAGCCGTCGTGTCGCGGGTGAAGAGGTGGTTGGGCAGCGGCGGCAGGACGAAGCCCTTGGGGTCGAGCACATGGGCGCCCAGGCCCCGGGCCGACCCGGGGCCAGCTCGTCGAGCGTGGTGCCGCCGATGAGGTGGTCGGTGAGCGTCTCGGGGATCGGCGCGTCGAGTGTCGCGCGTGACGTCGGCCAGGTCCTGACCGAGGTCGCGCTCGTGCACGACCCGGTCGAGGAGCCAGCGCCGAGCCTGATCGTCCTGCATCGTCTCGGCCAGCAGGTCGCCGACGTAGCAGGACCTCGACGCCGCGGTCCGCCAGGACGTCGGCGAAGGCGTCGTGCTCCTGGCGGGCCCGCTCCACCCACGAGGACGTCGTCGAAGAGCAGCTCGTCCCGGTTGCGTCGGGGTCAGGCGGCGCGAACTCGAGCCCGGGACGGTGCAGCAGCACCCGCCGCAGCGGTCCGACCTCCGAATCGACGTGGAAGGCGACCATGGCTCCTCTTCGTGGGCGGTCGGGATCAGTCTGTTCCTCGGCCCCATCCTCGCGAAAGGGACCTGCGCCTGCGTGGGGGAGGACCTTCGTCCCTGTCCACGACGGAGGTGGGAGGATGAGGCTCGGGTGGACGACACGACGAGGAGAACCGCATGAAGCGCATCGGGATGGTCTTGGCCGTGGTGGCCATCTCGCCGCCGGGTGCGGCGACGACGGGGTGACCAGGCGAGCGAACGACCACGACGTCCGCGCCGCCGACCACGGCACCGTCGACGACCACCTCGGTCCCCGCCGGCGATGCCGTCGCGGTCAACGTCTACTTCGTCCGCAACGAGTTCGTGGCCACCGCCGGCCGCGCCGCGACGGCCCCCGCCGTGGCCCGGGGGGCGCTCACCGAGCTCCTGGCCGGCCCCGACGACCTCGAGACCGGCATCGGGATGACCACCGCGATCCCCGCGGGCACCGAGCTCCTGGGCATCGACATCACCGACGGCGAGGCGACCGTCGACCTCTCCGGCGAGTTCCAGTCCGGCGGCGGCAGCCTCTCCATGCAGCTGCGGGTGGCCGAGGTCGTGTTCACGTTGACCCAGTTCCCCACCGTCGAGACGGTGAGCTTCGAGCTGGACGGCGAGGCCGTCGAGTTCATCGGGGGCGAGGGCATCGACGCCACGGACGTGACCAGGGCGGAGATGAGCAACGTGACCCCGTTCATCCTGGTCGAGTCCCCCGTGCCGGGGGAGACCGTGGAGGACACCTTCGCGGTCACCGGGATCTCGAACACCTTCGAGGCCAACGTCCAGTACCGGCTGGTGGGGCCCGACGACGCCGTCCTCGACGAGGGCTTCACGACGGCGACGGCCGGTACCGGCACCTGGGGGGACTTCGCCTTCGACGTGACCTCCGCCGTTGCGGTGACCGGGACCCTCGAGGTCTTCGAGGAGAGCGCAGAGGACGGCTCGGTGATCAACCTCTACGAGGTCCCGCTGCTCAGCATCGGCTGAGGTCATGACGAGCGCCCCTCTCCCTGGGCTGAGCCGGGCCGAGGTCGCGGCTCGCCTGATTGCGGACGGCCCCAACCGCCTGCCGCCCCCGGAGCGCCAAGCCCCCTGGAAGCGCCTCGTGGGCGAGATGGTCCACTTCTTCGCCCTCATGCTGTGGGTGGCCGGGCTGCTGGCGTTCGTGGCCGGCCTGCCCGCAGCTGGGGGTGGCCATCTTCGTGGTGGTCGTCGTCAACGGGGTGTTCGCCTTCGTCCAGGAGGAGCGGGCCGAGAAGGCGGCGGAGCGCCTGGGTGACCTCATGCCCGTGCGGGTGACGGTCCGGCGCGAGGGAAAGGTCGAGGTCATCGACGCCGCCGATCTCGTCGTGGGCGACGTCGTGCTGCTGGCCCCCGGCGACCGGGTGGCGGCGGACCTGGCCGTCGTCGAGGGCCACGACCTGCGCATCGACGAGTCGATGCTCACCGGCGAGAGCCGCCCGACCCGCCGGGCCGATGGTGAGGACCTCTTCGCCGGCACCTTCGTCGTCACCGGCGAGGGCGTCGGCCGGGTGGAGGCCACCGGCGGGGCGACCCGACTGGCCGGGATCGCCGCCCTGACCTCGGGGGTGAAGCGGCCGCCCAGCCCGCTGGCCGGGGAGCTGGCACCGGGTGGTGCGCATGGTCGCCTTCCTGGCCGTCGGGGTCGGCCTCAGCTTCTTCGGCGTCTCCCTGCTCTTCGGGGAGCCCGCCAAGGACGGCTTCCTCTTCGCCATCGGCGTGACCGTGGCGCTCGTGCCGGAGGGCCTGCTGCCCACCGTCACCCTCTCGCTGGCCATGGGCGCCCAGCGCATGGCGGCCCGCAACGCCCTGGTCCGCCACCTCGAGGCCGTGGAGACCCTCGGCTCCACCACCTTCGTCTGCACCGACAAGACCGGGACCCTCACCCGCAACGAGATGAACGTGGTCGCGGTCTGGACCACCGGCGGGGCTGCCTGTCGCTGGCGGGCGAGGGCTACGCCCCGACGGCGGTGGTCGACGGCCCGCCCGAGGCGCAGGCCGCGGCCCGGGCCGCGGCGGGCGCCGCGGTGGCCTGCGTGCAGGGCCGGGTGGCCCACCGGGACGGCGGCTGGGTGCCGGTCGGCGACCCCATGGAGGCCGCGATCGATGCCCTGGCCCGGCGACTCGGCGACGCCCGGGCCGACGAGCACGTCGACGCCCGGCGGCGCTTCGCCTTCGACCCGATCCGCCGCCGGTCCTCGGTGTTGACCCCCGAGGCCCTGTTCGTGATGGGGGCGCCCGACTCGATCCTGCCCCGGTGTGTCGACGCGAGCGGGGCGGCTGCGGCCGTCGACGAGCTGGCGGCGCGTGGCCTGCGGGTCCTGGCCACCGCCCGACGGCCCGCCGATGCGGTGGGTCCCGACGACGATGCCGACCGGGCCGAGTCCGAGCTCGAGCTGCTCGGCCTCATCGGGCTGCACGACCCGCCCCGTCCCGGCGTCGAGCTCGCCGTGGCCGCCTGCCGGGCCTCGGGCGTGCGCCTGATCATGGTCACCGGCGACCATCCGGCGACGGCGGCGGCCATCGCCCGTCAGGTCGGCCTCGCCCTGGTCGACGCCCCGGCGCTGGAAGGCCAGGACCTGCCCGAGGACGACGACGAGCTGGGCGCCCTGCTCGACCGACGACGGCGTGGTCATCAGCCGGGTGGCGCCGGAGGACAAGCTGCGCATCGCCACGGTCCTCCAGGAGCGCGGCGACGTGGTGGCCATGACCGGCGACGGGGTCAACGACGGCCCCGCGCTGCGGGAGGCCGACATCGGGGTGGCCATGGGCCGGTCCGGCACCGACGTGGCCCGGGAGGCCGCCGACCTGGTGCTGCTCGACGACGACTTCGCCACGATCGTGGCCGCCATCGGCCAGGGCCGGGCCACCTTCAGCAACATCCGGCGCTTCCTCACCTACCACCTGACCGACAACGTGGCCGAGCTGACCCCGTTCGTGATCTGGGCTCTGTCGGGCGGCCGGTTCCCCCTGGCCCTGGGGGTGCTGCAGATCCTGTTCCTCGACATCGGCACCGACCTCCTGCCCGCGCTGGCCCTCGGCGCCGAGGCCCCGACCAAGGGCGCCCTCTCCCGTCCCCCGGAGGGGCGTCACCTCATCGACGCGACCCTGCTACGCCGGGTCTTCGGCGTGCTCGGCCCGACCGAGGCCCTGCTGGAGATGACCGCCTTCGTGGTCGCCCTGATGGCGGCCGGCTGGCGCCCGGGGGACTCGTTCCCCACGGGCCATGCCCTGCTCGCCGCCTCGGGCGCGGCCTTCGCCGCCGTCGTCTTCGGCCAGATGGCCAACGCCTTCGCCTGCCGCAGCGCCTCGGTGCCCCCCTGGCGGCTGGGCTGGACCACGAACCGCCTGCTGCTCGGCGCCGTGGCCGTCGAGCTGGTCGCCCTGCTCGGGTTCCTGCTCCTGCCCTTCATGGCCGACCTGCTCGACCAGGCCTTCCCGCCCTGGCCGGCGTTCCTCGTGGCCCTGCTCGCCGCGCCGGCGGTCCTGGTGGCCGATGCCCTCCACAAGCACCGTCGGGCCCGCCGTCGGGCCGCCCGGGTGGGATGATCCACCGGTGACCTCGCCGGTGACCGGGTTCTCCCACGTGCAACTGGTCGTCCGGGACGTGCCCACCAGCGAGCGCTGGTAGTCGACCGTCCTCGGCATGGACCGCCTGACCGCGGCCGACGACGACAGCTACGTCGCCCTCCGCCACCGCCCCGGCCGGATCGTGGTCGTGCTCACCGCCGGCGACCCCGGCGACCCGGCGACGGCGGACCGCTCGACCACCTCGCCTTCGCCGTCCCCGACGGCCCGACCCTGGAGGCCTGGGCCCTCGAGCTGACCGCCCAGGGCATCGACCACCCCGGCGTCGTCGACGAGCTGGGCAAGCCCTCGCTGGTGCTGACGGACCCCGACGGCAACTCGGTCGAGCTGGTCGCCCCACCCGGCACCGGCCTGACCCCCGGCCGGCTCCGTCCCGACGGACTCGCGGCGCCCGGCCTGGCTGGTCGGGCTGGGCGAACCGACGGCAACCACGGGGGCGTGGGGTCGGGCCGATCGTCGTCGGGGGCACTCGGGCGCTCGGCTCAGCCCGTGCCGATCCGGCCCCGGTGCGTCCACATGCCGGCGTGGCCTGCAGTCGCCGCCGCGCAGTCGTCCCGACTCGGCACGGCAGCCGCAGGTGGCGGGAGCTCGACGTGCCGCTCCGGGCTCGCCGGTCAGAGGACGAGCCACGGCGATCTGCGGGAGGGTCGGCGCCATCCGGACGTCGGCGCTGAGCCGGCTCGGTCAGGCGGCGTGGGTGAAGAGGGTGGCGGCCGGCTCGTCGCGGAGCCGGGGTCGGTGGCCGCCGCCGGAGGCGGCTGGGCTGGTCGTTGCCGGTCGGGCCAGCGGCGCCATTGGGTGCCGTCGGGGGCGCGGGTGAGGGTGGAGCCGTCGGGGAGCTTGTCGAAGTGCCAGTCGGGGTGATGCGCGAGGTCGTGGCAGTGCCCGCAGACGGGGGTGAGCTCGTCGATGTTGGTTTGGCCGTGACCGCCGTCGGCGTTGAAGGGGCGGACGTGGTGGATCTGGGTCCAGGCGAAGGGGGTGGTGCAGTCGGCGAAGGAGCAGGTGGACCAGAGGGCGCCGAGGGCGATGCGTTGGTGGGGGCTGGCGATGCGGGCGGTGCGGCCGAGGTCGAGGGGGACCGAGTCGCCGCCGAGGACGAGGGGGATGATGCCGGCGTCACAGGCCATCCGCCGGGCAACCGAGGCGGGGACGGGGGTGCCGTCGTTCATGGTGGGGCCGGGTCCGTGGTGGTCTTGGCCGAAGAGGTCCTGGAGGGTGAGGGTGACCACGACCCGGTCATGGCTGGTGGTGGGATGGGCCTGGCCTTCGGCCCGACGGCAGGCTTCCACCAGCGCTTCGGCGAGACGGGCTTCGTTGTCCCGCTCGGTGAAGGGGATGGCTTCGTCCTGGGGGTGGTCGCGGTGGTCGCGGCGGTAGAGCTCGTCGTTGATGCCGCCCAGGACCCGCCGGATGACGGCTTTGGGGGTGCCGGGCGGGAGTTGGCCGCGGAGTTGGAGCATCCCGTCCTTGTCGTCCCACATGCGCAGGGAGGCCTGGGCCTGCTTGCGGTCCCATTCGGAGCGGCCGTCATCGGCGGAGTGGGCTTTGACGAACCGGGCGAGGCGCTGCTTGAAGTCCCACGGCGACTCCTGGGCGCCGAGGGCGAGGAGGTCGGCTTCGTGGTCGTCGAGCGCGGCGCGGGCCTGGGCGTCGGCGCCGGCGCGGGCGTGCGCCATGGCGTCGGCGTGGCCGTCGGTGATGGTGCCGTTCTCGAGGGCGTCCTGGGTCTCGGGCAGATCCCCGAGGGCCTTGGCGGTGTCGGTACGGGTCTTGGCCTTGGCGCGGCTGGTGCGCTGCTTGCGGGCCAGGCGGTCGGCGTCGTCCTTGGCCGGATCGGCGGGGTCGGCGGGGATGTCGTTGCCGGCGCGGACCCAGCGGGCTTCGCGGGCGGTGATCCAGGAGCGGGCGGCCTCGGCGTTCTCCAGGATCTCGTCGAGCTCGGCGCGGGTCGGCTGGTCAGGGTCCCGAGCCAGGAGATCGACCGCACCGTGAGCATCGAACATCAGTACGTAACGTAGCAGGTGTTTCAGATGTTCACAAGTCTTCTGAGGAGAATTCTCGGAGCTCATGCGGAGCTGGTCGAACTCCTTGCCGCCGTGGCCGCCGCACCTGCGACACGATGACCGGCTGTGTCCATCGTCGTCTCCGATCTCTCCTTCGGGTATCCGGGGGACGACGACCTCTTCTACGAGGTCAGCTTCAAGGTGCCGCCGGGGGAGCACTGGGGGCTGGTGGGGGAGAACGGGAGCGGCAAGACGACGCTGCTGAAGGTGCTGGCCGGGAGGCTCCAGGCCGGCACCGGCGACGCCAGCATCGGCGGGGAGGTGCTGTACCTGCCCCAGGACATCGGCTTCGCCACGGATCAGACCATCCGGGAGATGCTCCTGACCTTCGCCCCGCCCCGCCTCCGGGCGGCGGGGGAGCGGCTGGCCGACGCCGAACGCCGCCTGGCCGAGGGCGACGACGAGGCGGGCATGGCCCTGGGCGAGGCCATCGGGGAGTGGTCGGAGCTGCAGGGTTACGCCATGGAGGGCCGGTGGGACGCCAGCACCCGGCGCATCCTCGGCCTCGGCATCGAGGAGGTCACCGACCGGGCGGTCGGCACGCTCAGCGGCGGCGAGCGCAAGCGCCTCGCGCTCGACGTGCTGTTCGCCTCCGAGGCGCCAGGTCCTGCTGCGTCGACGAGCCCGACAACTACCTCGACGTCCCCGCCAAGGCCTGGCTGGAGCAGCTGGTCAAGGCGTCGACCAAGACCGTCCTGGCCATCAGCCACGACCGGGAGTTCCTCGAGCAACGCCGCTCGACCAAGATCGTCACGCTCGAGAGCGCCGGGACCTGGGTCCACGGCGGCAGCTACGCCACCTACCCCGAGGCCCGCGAGCACCGCCAGCGAGCTGCTCGGCGACGCCCTCGAGCGCTGGAACGACGAGGAGCGCCGGCTCTACCGGCACATGAAGATCATGAAGCAGCGGGCCTCGCTCGAACGACAAGCAACGCCACGGCAAGGCCAACGCCGCCGAGACCCGCTGGGAGCGGTTCGTGGACGCCGGCCCGCCGCCACCGCCCGGCCCGACCCGGCCGATCCACGCCCGCCTGCGGGCGGCGACGCCGCCCGCCGGGCCGTGCACCGTGAAGGACGCGGCCTACGACGGCCTCTTCCTGCCCGTTCGCCGACGAGGTCCACCACGGCGAGCGCCTCGGCCTCATCGGCCCCAACGGCACCGGCAAGACCCACCTGCTGCGGCGTCGCTGGCCGGGCTACCGGAGCCCTCCGAGGGCACGGGTCGTCATCGGCAACCGGGTCGAGCCTCGGCCTGTTCACCCAGGTCAACGACCGCCCCGACTTCCTCGGCGTGCGCACCGGCGACATCGTCGAGCGCCAGGCCGGCAACGACGAGGCGACCATGAAGCACCTGGCCCGCTACGGCCTGGAGCGGGCCGAGCGCCTCGCGCTACGACTCGCTCTCCGGCGGCCAGAAGGCCCGGCTGGAGATCCTCGTGCCTGGAGCTGGCCGGCCACAACGTGCTGCTGCTCGACGAGCCGACCGACAACCTCGACATCGAGTCCTCCGAGGCCCTGGAGACCGCGCTCGACGGCTTCGAGGGCACGGTCGTCGCCGTCTCCCACGACCGGACGTTCCTCGAGGCCCAGGACCGCTACTGGCTCCTCGACACCGACGGCGTCATGACCGAGCTCACCGACTGGCCGGGCGCCCACGAGGCCCTGCTGACCGGCCGCCTCCCCAAGACGGCGAGAACCCTCACCACGATCTGACCCGTCAGGGTCGGTGGGCCGGAGGACCGACACCGAGGCAACGCACGGGGCGTTGGGTACGGCCGCGGGCCCTTCCGGGCACCGGAATCCCACGCTGCGTGGCGAAACCGCGGGGCAGGGTGCTTCTTTCTGGTTATGGCACCGGATCTACGGGTCAGGGCCGGCACATCCGGTGCCGGAAGGAGCACCGACCACGGCGGGTGAGATCCGAGGGTGGTCCCGCCCAGGAGGACCGGTAGCCCGACCCCACGCCCCCGTGGTTGCGTCGGTTTCGGTCGCCTGGCCCCGGCTCCCCCGATCGGGTGAATCGGGCCGATCGGCATCCGGGAGGGGGCAGGCCTCCGGAGTACCCCCTGTGAGCGACGAGGAGACACCGGCGAACGGGCACCGCGTGCTGTTCGCCGCCAGCGGTCTGGTGGCGGCGGCGCGTGGGCCTCGGTGTCGCCGAGCTCTCCACCTCGCTGAACCGGGCCTGGCGCTCGCCGGTGGAGGTGGTGGCCGAGGTCGTCATCGACAAGGCCCCTTCCAGCGTCACCAAGTTCGGCATCGAGCTCTTCGGCACGAACGACAAGCTGGCCCTGGTCATCGGGATCCTCGTGACCCTCACGATCATCGGCCTCGTCATCGGGCTGGCCAGCCGCCGCCGGCCGATCGTGGGCGACGTCGCCTTCGCCCTCTTCGCCGTGGTCGGGGCCGGCGCGGCCCTCCAGGTGGCCAACGCCCCGCTCTCCGCCGTCGTGCCGTCGTTGGTCGCCGGCGGGGTCGGGGCGTTGACCTTGCGCTTCCTCCAGGGCCGGCTCCACGCCCTCCCCGTCACCAAGCCCGTCAGCGACGAGGGTCCGGCCGCCGACACCGCTGAGGCCGACGGGCCCACCCGCCGCACCTTCCTGGCCCTGACCGGGGCGCTGATCGCCGTCGGCGCGGTCGCCGCCGCCGGTGGACGGGCCCTGCGAGAGCGCTTCAGCGCTGTGGACTCCCGTAACAACCTCGTCCTGCCGGCGGCCGACCGACCGGGCCCCGCCGTCACGGAGGCCTACGCCACCGACGTCGAGGGCATGACCCCCTTCACCACCTCGAACGCCGACTTCTACCGGATCGACACGGCCCTCACCGTCCCCCAGGTCCCGGTCGAGAGCTGGGAGCTGGAGATCAAGGGCATGGTCGACGAGCCCCTGACCCTGACCTTCGACGAGCTCACCGACTTCGGGCTGGTCGAGGCCGACGTGACCATGACCTGTGTCTCCAACCGGGTCGGCGGCGACCTCGTCGGCAACGCCCGCTGGCTGGGCGTCCCCCTCCAGCGCCTGCTCGACGAGGTCGGGGTCGACCCCGACGCCGACCAGCTCGTGGGCCGCTCGATCGACGGCTACACCTGCGGCTTCCCCGTCAGCGCCGTCGGCGACGGCCGCACCTGCCTGGTGGCGGTCGGCATGAACGGCGAGCCCCTCCCCCTCGAGCACGGCTTCCCGGCCCGCCTCGTCACCGCCGGCTTCTACGGCTACATCTCGGCCACCAAGTGGCTCACCGAGATCGAGCTCACCACCTTCGACGACTTCGAGTCCTACTGGGTCCCCCGGGGCTACGCCGACCGGGCCCCGATCAAGACCCAGTGCCGCATCGACATCCCCCGCACCGGTGAGCAGGTCACCGCCGGCCCGCAGTACATCGCCGGCGTGGCCTGGGCCCAGACCAAGGGCATCACCAAGGTCGAGGTCAAGGTCGACGACGGCCCGTGGCAGGAAGCCGAACTGGCCGACGAGCTGACCGACGAGACCTGGCGCCAGTGGCGCATCGAGTGGGACGCCCAGCCGGGCTCCCCCCGCCTCCTCTGCCGGGCCACCGACGGCGACGGCGTCCTGATGCCCGAAGAACGCACCGAGCCCCTCCCCGACGGCGCCTCCGGGTGGCAGTCGAAGCTCGTGATCGTGCAGGCGGCGTGATGCCCCTGCCCCCCGCTCTTGCCCTCCTGGGCGAGTTCCCCAAGCAATCCCCCAACCCCATGAAAGTGAGTGTGTGACAGCCATGTTCCGTTCGAAGATGCTTCGAATCCTGGCGCTGGTTCTCGCTCTCGGTCTCGTCACCGCCGCCTGCGGTGACGACAGCGAGTCGAGCGATTCCGCCTCCGAGGAGACCTCGGCTCCCGCCGACGACACCACGGCCCCGGACGACACGATGAGCGAGGACACCACCCCGGTGGACTCCTCGACCATCTGTGAGCCCGATGCCCTCGTCGAGGCCGTCGAGTCCGGTCCCGAGGACGGCACGCTGGCCGGCATGGCCGACGATCCGGTCGGCACTGCCGCCTCCAGCAACCCCGTGCTGACCACCCTGGTCTCCGCCGTGACGGCAGCCGACCTGGTCGACACGCTGAACTCCGCTGAGGAGCTCACGGTGTTCGCCCCGACGGACTGCGCGTTCGCCGAGCTGGACCCGGCCACCCTCGAGGCGGCCCTGGCCGACCCGACCGGTCTGCTGACCACGGTCCTCGGTTTCCACGTCATCCCGCAGCGGCTCGCCGCCGCGGACCTGACCGACGGCATGGAGCTGGAGACCTTCACCGGCGAGACCCTCGTCGTCGCGGTCGACGGTGACACCGTCAGCCTGAACGACGGTGGCGCCACCGTGCAGGTCGCCGACATCGAGACGGCCAACGCCACGGTGCACCTCATCGACAGCGTGATGATCCCCCCCAGCGTGGGCTGATCGTCCACCGCTGAGCACGGGGCCCCGGGTCGATCCGACCCGGGGCCCCGGCGCGTCCCGCCTGATGGTGCGAGCACCGTCGAGTCGCGCCATGCTGGTGGCCGTGAGCGAGACCACGGCGGCGCCGGTGACCCAGTCGGCGCCCGAGTACACGCCCGAGCAGGCCACCGCCGCGTTCAGCACCTCGGTGATGATCTCGGGGGTCCGCTGCCTCTTCGCCTACGTCCTGCTCCCGTGGGTCCTGCCGGCCCTGGGCATCGCCGGCGACTGGGGCCCCTGGCTCGGCCTGATCGTGGGTCCGATCGCCATCGTGTTCAACGTGCTCAGCATCCGGCGCTTCCAAGCCAGCGGGCACAAGTGGCGCTGGCCGATCACCGCCATCAACGTCTCGATCATCGTCCTGCTCGTGGTCCTGCTGGTGCAGGACATCGCCACCCTCGTCTCGTGAACCGGCCGCCCGCCGATCGGTCGCCGACGGCGGCCGTGCGGGCGGGATGGTTGGTGGTCGGCCTGGTGTGCGTCGGCCTCGGGGGCCTGGGCATCGTGGTGCCGGGCCTGCCCACGACCGTCTTCTTCATCGCCGCGGCCGCCTCCTTCTCACGGTCCAGCCCCCGGCTGGAGGCGTGGGTGCTCGGTCTGCGGGGCATCGGCCCGATGGTGCGGGACCACCGTGACGGCTTGGGCATGCCCCGCCGGGCGAAGGTCGTGGCCACGGCCTGCATCGTCGGCTTCGTCGCCCTGGGGTTGTGGCTCACCATCACCCATCCGGTGATGATCACCCTGGTCGTGGCCGCGGCGCTCATCGGCATCGCCGTCATCTGGCGCCAGGTCCCGACCCGTGAGGTCGTGCTGCGGACACAGGAGGTCGACCCATGAGTGGACCGGTCGAGACCGGCCCGGCCCGACCGGGGCCGAGCGACGAGCCGGTGCTGGTCGTCGAACCCAGCCGGGAGGCCCAGGTCGGCGAGATGACCGTCCGTCGGGCCCTGCCCCGCCGGGGGCACCGCACCGTCGGGGCCTGGTGCTTCGCCGATCACATGGGTCCGGTCGCCGACGGCGGTGGGGTCGGGACGGGCATCGGTCCCCACCCCCACATCGGCCTGCAGACGGTCACCTGGCTGGTCGACGGGCGAGATGGTCCACCACGACAGCCTCGGCGTCGAGCAGCTCATCCGCCCGGGTCAGCTCAACCTCATGACGGCGGGTCGGGGCGTCGCCCACGCTGAGGAGGGCACCGAGGCCGGCGGCGGTCGTCCCAAGCACGGGATCCAGCTCTGGGTGGCCCAGCCCGAGGCCACCCGTAACGGCGAACCGGCCTTCGAGCACCACGCCGAGCTGCCCCGGGTCGCGGTCGACTCGGGCGAGGCCACGGTGCTGGTGGGGGAGTTCGCCGGGGTCACCTCGCCCGCCCGGGCCGACACCGACCACGTCGGCGTGGAGCTGTCGTTGCGCCGCGGGAGCACGGTCGTGCCCCTGCACTCCGGGCACGAGCACGCGCTGGTCGTCCTCGAGGGCGAGGTCGACCTGGGGGAGGAGGCCGTGGGCCCGGGCGCCCTGGCCTACCTCGGCTCCGGCCGGGACGAACTCGGGCTCGCCATGGGCGACGATGCCCGCGTCATCCTGCTCGGGGGCACACCGTTCGAGTCCGAGATCCTCATGTGGTGGAACTTCGTCGCCCGGAGCCGGGAGGAGATCGAGGACGCCCGCGCCGCGTGGCAGGCCCACGACGAGGACCGGTTCCCCCCGGTGGCGGCCCTCACCGACTGGATCGGGCCGCACCCGGCCTGCCCTGGACCTGATCACGTCTCGTTCTGGCGCCCGATTGCGGCGCCGGGACGCCTCGATCAGGCGCCAGAAGGGGTGGGGCGGGGTTCGGTGGGCTGGGATTCGGCGGCTTTGGCCAGGTTGCGGAGCATCGAGCCGAACACCACGCCGTGGAAGGGCCACACCGACCACCAGTAGAGGGTGCCGGCCAGGCCCCGGGGGATGAAGAGGGCCCGCTGGTGCAGGACGGGTCCCTCGCCCTCGTCGGGCTCGATGTCGAACTCCAGCCACGCCGTGCCCGGCAGGCGCATCTCGGCCCGGAGGCGGAGGACCTTGCCCCGCTCGAGGGCCTCCACCCGCCAGAAGTCGATGGGCTCCCCGACCGCGGTGACATCGGGGTGGCGCCGCCCCCGCCGGAGGCCCACGCCACCGGCCAGGCGGTCGAGCAGGCCACGCACGGCCCAGGCCAGCGGGAACGAGTACCAGCCGCGGTCGCCCCCGATGCCCTCGATGGCCCCCCACAGCTGGTCGACCGAAGCCGCCACCGGGGTCGAGCGCTCGTCGCGGTACACGGTGCCGCCGCTCCACTCCGGGTCGGTGGGCATCGGGTCGCTGGGGGCGCCCGGCCAGTCGGCCCCGGACCACCGGGTGGCGACCTCGCCGGTCCGGCTCTGCTCGAGGGCCAGGGCCACGGCCTCGTCGAACCCCAGCAGGTCAGCGGGCACGAGGTCGGCGATGTCCTGCTCGGTGGCCACCACCGAGTTGCGCAGGGAGCCGATGAGGGGCTGGGCGATGGCCTTGGGGACCGGGGTGACGAGGTTCACCCACTGGCTCGACAGCCAGGGGGTGAGCACCCGGATGGGGAAGATGATCCGCCGCTTGAGGCCGGCGGCGGCCGCGTAGCGCTGCATCATCTCGCGGTAGGTGAGGATGTCCGGGCCGGCGATGTCGAAGCGCCGGTTCGTCCCGTCCGGCAGGCCCAGGGCCCCGATGAGGTAGGTCAGCACGTCGCGCACGGCGATGGGCTGCACCCGGGACTCGACCCAGATGGGGGTGACCATGACCGGGAGGCGCTCGGTCAGGTACCGGAGCATCTCGAACGACGCGCCGCCGCTGCCGATGATCACGCCGGCCTGGAGGACCACGCTCGGGACGCCCGAGTCGAGGAAGATCTGGCCGACCTCGGCCCGGGAGGAGAGGTGCGCGGAGATGGTCTCGTCGTCGGTGGGGACCAGGCCGCCGAGGTAGACGATCCGCTTCACCCCTGCCGCCGCCGCGGCCTCGGCGACGTTCTGGGCGGCGCGCCGGTCCGTGTCCTCGAAGTGGCCACCCGTGCCGATCGAGTGGACCAGGTAGTAGACGACGTCGACGCCGGACATCGGCCCGGCCAGCGTGGACGGCTCCAGGGCGTCGCCGGCCACGACCTCGACCTGCTCGGCCCACGGGACACCCGCGAGCTTCTCGGGCTTGCGGGTGAGGCAGCGCACCTCGTGGCCCTCCTCGGCCAGCCGGGGCACGAGCCGGCCGCCGATGTAGCCGGTGGCACCGGTGACGAGGATCTTCACGGGTTCAGGGTACGGACCGCCCGGCCAGGGCGGAGGTCCCGCCCGTCACACGGGGGCCGACCGGTCAGGCCTCGGTGGACCCGGTCTCGAGGGCGTCCTTGATGCGGTCGAGGGTGTGCTCGTCGAGGTTGGCGTAGACCAGTTCGGCGCCGGTGAAGCGGCTGGCCTCGGCGACCAGGGCGTTGCGGTCGAGGTCCTCGGCCAGCAGGGCCACGGTGGCGGTGTCGGGCTGGACGGCGGCGCGGAACCAGCCGACCCATTCGTCGGAGATGCCCAGATCGACGACCTTCGCGGTGACCACCCCGGCGCCGGCGCCGACGGCGAGGCCGGCGGCCCAGCCCACGGGGCCACCGAGGACCAAGCCGAAGAGCCCGGCCCACAGTGCCCCGGAGAGGGCGCTCCGACCCGGCTCGGGGTCGATGGTCTCCTTCACGTGGGTCTTGCCGTCGGCGTCCTTGACCACCAGCACGGCGTCCTTCAGCTTCAGGCTGCCGTGGGCCGCCAGGCCGGTGGCCGCCGTCATGAACTCCTGGGCCCGGAAGATGTCGGGAAACGAGATGCCGACCAGGGTCTGGGGGATGCCCTCGTCGGTCAGCGCCTCGGGCTGCACATCGGTCACGGGCTCGGGCTGCGGTTCCACGTCGCTCACGGGACCAGCCTAAGGATCCGGCTGGATTACCGTCCGGCGCCGTGGCTGAACTCTCGACCGAACCCATCGCCCCCGTCCGCGCCGTGGACATCGGCGCGTGGGACGACACCGCCGACGTCGTCGTGGTCGGGCTCGGCGTCGCCGGGACCTGTGCGGCCATCGAGGCGGCCGAGGCCGGCGCCGACGTCCTCGCTCTCGAGCGGTCGATGACCGGCGGGGGGACCTCGGCCCACTCCGGCGGGATCATCTACCTGGGTGGGGGCACGCCGATCCAGGAGGCGTGCGGCTTCGAGGACACCGCAGAGGACATGTTCGCCTTCCTGGTGGCGGCCTGCGGGCCCGGGCGCCGACGAGGCCAAGATCCGGCCTACTGCGACGAGTCCGTGGACCACTACCACTGGCTGGTGGACCACGGGCTGCCCTTCAAGGCCGAGTTCTTCGAGGAGCGGGACCGTGAGCCGCCGACCGACGCCGGGCTGGTCTACAGCGGGGGCGAGGACAGCTGGCCCTTCACCGACGTGGCCCGCGGGGTGCCCCGGGGCCACCATCCGCAGTACCCCGACTCGGCGGGCGGCTTCATCATGGAGCGCCTGCTCGCCGCGCTGGAGCGGACCACGGCCCGGGTGCAGACCGAGGCCAAGGTCGACCACCTGGTCGTGGACGACGAGGGCGCCGTCGTCGGCGTCGTCGCCACGGTGGACGGCGAGCGCACGGCCATCGCGGCCACAGGGGGGGTGGTCCTCACCGCCGGCGGCTTCATCTACAACCCGGCCATGGTCGAGGCCCACACCCCGAAGGCGGCCCACTGCGTCTTCTACGTGGGCACCGACACCGACGACGGCAGCGGCATCCGGATGGGTGTGGGCGCCGGCGGCGCGGCGGTCGACCTCGACGCCCTCGAGTGCTCGCTGCCGCTCAACCCGCCCCGGAAGATCTCGGTGGGGATCCTGGTGAACGGCCGGGGCGAGCGCTTCATCAACGAGGACACCTACAACGGCCGCATCGGCCTGGAGATCCTGCTCGGCCAGGACGAGGAGGCCTACCTCGTCTTCGACGAGGAGGGCTACGTCGTCAACGCCGTCGGCATGCGGGCCACGTGGGTCTGTGAGACCGCCACGGAGCTGGCCGAGGAGATCGGCCTGCCCGCCGGCGCCCTGGAGGCGACCCTCGAGCGCTACAACGAGGCGGCCGCCCGGGGCGAGGACCCCGAGTTCCACAAGGTGCCCGAACTGGTGCGCCCCCTCGTCCCGCCGCTGGGGGCCATCGACCTGCGGGTGGCCAACGCCATCTACGCCCCCTTCACCCTGGGCGGACTGGACACGACGCCCGACAGCGAGGTGCGGGCGCCCGACGGCTCGCCGGTCCCCGGCCTCTACGCCGCCGGGCGCACGACCCGGGGCATCGCCGTCCGGGGCTACGTCAGCGGCATCTCCCTCGGCGACGGCAGCTTCTTCGGCCGACGCGCCGGCCGCGCCGCCGCCTCCCGCCCCTAGCGGGCGGTGAGCGCCTCGCTGGTGCGGTGGAGGCAGTCGAGGTCGACGGTGCCGGGGACGAGGACGAACTCGTCGCACCCCGCATCGGCCGCGCCGTCGAGCACCTCGTGCAGGGCGGTGACGGAGGCGACCCGGCAGGTGGCGGCCATGGCCTCGGCGATCTGGGTGCCGAAGATGGCCAGGTAGCGGCGGGCGAAGGCGTCCAGGGTGGCCGCAGCCCGCTCGTCGTCATCGTCGAGCACGTAGAAGCAGCCGCTGATCCGGCGGGGCGGGGTGGTGCGGCCGGCGTCGGTCCAGGCCTGCTCGGCCAGGCGGAAGTTGGCGGCCATCTCGGCGACGGTGCCCGAGACGCTGAACCCGCTCACCCCGTCGGCCCACTGCGCCGCCCGGGCCATGGCCTTGGGCCCCATGGCTCCGGCCAGGATCGGTACGTCGACGCCCTGCGCGGGCGTCGGGCCGACCGGATCGGCCCGCTCGAACGGCGGCTCGCCCGCCCACAGCCGCCGGAGATCGGCCACCTGCTCGTCGAGCAGGGCGTGGCGGCCCTTGGTCGAGCGCTCGGCGGCCCGGAAGTCGTGGCCCCGACCACCGACGCCGACGCCGACGGTGAGCCGGCCGCCCGAGAGCTGGTCCAGGGTGGCCAGCTGCTTGGCCACGACCGCGACCGGGTGGGCGGGCAGCACGACGAGGTTGGCGAAGATCCGGACCCGCTCGGTGACGGTGGCGGCGGCCGAGAGGGTGACCAGCCAGTCGGGGTTGCCGAAGGTGATGCGTTCGCCGCTGGACAGCGTCGTGTACGGCCCGGCGTCGATGGCCCGGGACCAGTCCAGGGTCGTGGCGGCGGTGTACCCCGGCGCCATGGTGGGCAGCGACATCCCGACGTCCATGGCTGCGGGACCCTAGTGGTGGTGGTCCCCCTGGCCGGCGGCGAGGAGGTCGGCGTACTCGGGGTGGTCCTCGACGAAGGAGGCCACCGCCGGGCACTGGGCGACGATCTGCTCGCCGCGGGCCCGGATGTCGTCCAGCGCCCCACCGATCAGCTTGCCCGACAGGCCCTGGCCCCGGTGGGCCTCGTCCACCACGGTGTGCGGGAAGACGACGACACCGTCGGGTCGGGGCCGGAACTGGGTGAAGCCGGCCACCTGACCGTCGACCAGGATCTCGTACTGCTGGTCGTCGTCGTTGCGCCTCACGTCGGGCATCGGCCCTCCTCTGTCGACGGCGGCGGAAGATCCGACGCCCGTTGCGGGTTCTACCCGTTGATGCCGGACTTCCGCACCGCCCTCTCGGTCCTCGATCTCGCGCCCGTCGCCCAGGGGTCGACGCCCGCCGATGCCCTGGCCGCGGCGTTGCGCCTGGCCCGGGAGGTCGAGGCCCTGGGGTACCACCGCTACTGGGTGGCCGAGCACCACTCCATGCCGGGCATCGCCAGCTCGTCGCCGGCCGTGCTCCTGGCCCGGGTGGCGGCGGAGACCTCGACCATCCGCCTCGGGTCGGGCGGGGTGATGCTGCCCAACCACTCACCCCTGGTGATCGCCGAGCAGTTCGGGATGCTGGAGGCCCTCGAGCCGGGCCGCATCGACCTCGGCATCGGTCGCGCCCCGGGCACGAACCCGGTGACCGCCCACGCCCTCCGGCGGGGCGCCGCGGGGGCCAACGGTGAAGACCTCCCCCAGCAGCTCGCCGAGCTCGTGGCCTACTTCACCGGCGGCTTCCCCGACGACCATCCGTACGCGTCGGTCCACGCCACGCCCGCCCGCGGCTACCAGCCGGCCATCTGGCTGCTCGGGTCCAGCGACTACTCCGCCCACCTGGCCGGTGAGCTCGGCCTGCCCTTCTCCTTCGCCCACCACTTCGCGGCGGGCAACACCGAGGCCGCCGTGCAGGTCTATCGCTCCGCGTTCCGGCCCTCGGCGGCCCTGGAGGCCCCGTACGTGATGCTCGGGGTCAACGTGGTCTGCGCCGAGGACGAGGCCACCGCCCGTCGGGTGGCCGCACCCGGCCACCTGGCCTTCCTGCGCCTCCGGCAGGGCCGGCCCGGGCTCTACCCGAGCCCCGAGGAGGCCGAGGCGTACAACTTCACGCCCTTCGAGCGCGAAGCCATCCGGTCCTGGACCCACTCCCACGTGATCGGCGACCCGGCGACGGTGCGGGCCGGCCTCGAGGACCTGGTGGCCCGCACCGGGGCCGACGAGCTGATGCTCACCACGATGCTGCACTCGACCGAGGACCGCATCACCTCCTACCGCCTCGTCGCCGACGAGCTCGCCCTCACCCCCGCCGCGGCCTGACCCTCTACGCCGACGATGGCGAGGAGGCGTCAGGCCCCGGGGGGACGCGGAACCGGGTGGTCATCAGTCGCTGGGGTCGACGAGGGGCCCGTAGGTGTCGGGCCGGCGGGTGGTGAGGAAGGGGAAGAGGGTCAGCCAGTCCTGGCGGGCATCGAGGTCGAGGTCGGCCACCAGCACCGCCGGGCGGTCCCGCGGGGCCTTGACGAGCAGGCGGCCGTAGGGGTCGCTGATGAAGGACGAGCCGTAGAAGGTGAGCGGGGGCTCGGTGCCGATCCGGTTGACCGCGACCATGAAGGTGCCGTTGGCGATGCCGTTGCCGACGATGACCTTCTCCCAGAGGGGCTGGGTGTCGAAGTCCGGGTGGTCGGGCTCGGAGCCGATGGCCGTCGGGTAGACGATGACCTCGGCCCCGCCGAGCGAGTAGGCCCGGGCCAGCTCGGGGAACCACTGGTCCCAGCAGGTCGGGAAGCCGACGTGGGCGTCGCCGACACCGACGACGGGGTAGCCGCCGTCGCCGGGGCGGAAGTAGCGGTCCTCGTAGTAGCCGGCGGTGATCGGGATGTGGAGCTTGCGGGTGCGGGCCACCAGCGTCGCCGTCGGGGCCGACGCAGATGGCCGTGTTGAAGCCGAGGCCACCGTCGCCCGCTTCCTCGTAGAGCGAGGCGTGGACGAACGCACCCGTCGAGGCCGCCAGTTCGGCGGCGAGGTCGAAGGTCGGCCCGCCCGGCAGGCGTCTCGGGGGCGGCGCCGACGGCGGCGGGACCGTCCGGGGTCACCGCGAAGTAGGGCGAGAGCGTCAGCTCCTGGAGGCAGACGAGCCGGGCGCCGGCGTCGGCGGCCATGCGCACGCCCTCGGTGAGGGCGGCGCGGTGCTCGGCGGGGTCGTCGTGCCAGCGGTGCTGGACGGCCCCGACCCGGAACGGCGGCCGCGTCGGGGCGTCGACCCGGGCGGGGGAGTCGAGGGGCTGGTCGATGTGGGTGAGCAGGTCGATGGCCATCAGCGTGGCACCTGTTGGGTGATGCAGTGCACCCCGCCGCCGCCGTGGGCCAGGACGGCGCCGGGCACACCGACCACCTCCCGGTCGGGAAGGGCCGCTCGCGACCGCCGCCAGCGCGGCGTCGCCCTCGGGGCCGTCGACGACGGGCACCACGGCCCCGCCGTTGGGCAGGTACAGGTTCAGGGGCGGGACGTCGGCCCGCTCCCCGTCGACCACGACCACGGGGAGGACGTCGATCTCGATGACCTCATAGCCCGCGCCGGCGAGCACCTCGACGTTGGCCCGGAGCCGGTGGTGGTCGGGGTGCCCCGGGTCAGCCGTGGTCTGGGCCAGCACGACCCCGGGACGGACGCAGAGGGCGACGTTGTCGACGTGGCCGTCGGTGTCGTCGTCATGGAGCAGACCGTGGGGGAGCCAGAGGACCCGCTCGACGCCCAACCACCGCCGGAGCTCGGCCTCGACGCCGGCCCGGTCGAGGCCGGGGTTCCGGTTGGGGTTGAGCAGGCACTGCTCCGTCGTGATCACCGTCCCCGCTCCGTCCACGGTGATGGCACCACCCTCCAACACGAAGGGGAAGGCGTCGACGCGGTCGAGGCCCAGGTGCTCACACATGCGACGGGCGAACTCGGCGTCCTCGTCATAGGGGTGGAACTTCTCGCCCCAGGCGTTGAACACGGGGTTGAGCCCGGCCCGTCGTCCGTCCCCGTCGGTGAGGACGATGGCGCCGATGTCCCGGGCCCACGAGTCGTCGATGGGCCACTCGACCACGTCCGCTCGGGGGCAGGCCGTCGCCGCCTCGTGACCCGCGCCCGGGTTCGCCACGAGCAGCACCGGCTCGAACGCGCCGATGGCGTTGACCACCGCGGCGTGGGCGACCTTGGCCTCGGCCAACCGGTCGCCCCACATGTCCGCCCGGCACGGCCAGGCCACCACGCACCGCTCGTGCGGCGCCCACTCCGGCGGCATGGACAGACCCATCACCCCCACGGTGGCACAGTCCGGCTCACGCCGTCTCCGGGACGTCCACCAGGAGGTCGTCGGTGAGGTCGGCCTCGTCCTGACGGCGCTGGTCACGCAGGGCGAGGGTGCCCCACGCGGCGGCGCCGAGGGCGGCGAGGCCGCCGACCGCCACGGCCCAGCGGGGACCGACGTACTCGGCGATGGCGCCGACGATGGGTCCGCCGATCGGCGTGCTGCCGAGGAAGACCATGGCCTGCAGAGCCAGGACCCGACCCCGCATCTCGGGTGCGGCCTCGGTCTGGACGATGGCGGTCGAGGCGGTGAGGAAGCCGATGCTGGTCATGCCGAGGACGAAGCCGAGAGGGAACGCCCAGGCCACGGTCGGGGCCATGGCGAGGGCCAGCAGGGCGAGACCGAAGCCCAGGGACGCCCGGATCACGTCGGCCACGCCGATGGTGCGGCGGCGGGCCGTCCACAGCGCGCCGACCAGTGACCCCAGGCTGATGACCGAGAACAGGACGGTGAAGGCGACCTTCGACCGGTCGAAGGTCCGGGTGACCAGCAGCGGAAGGGTGACCTGGAAGTTGAAGGCCAGCGTCCCGACGAACAGCATCATCACCAGCGGGACGAACAGGACCGGTGTCCGCCGGACGTAGCGCAGGCCCTCCCGGACCTGGCCCTTGCCCCGGGGCGCCGGGGTCGAGGGCCGCAGGTCCTCGGTCCGCATCAGCCAGAGGCCGACGAGGACCGCGATGTAGGAGAAGCCGTCGAGGGCGAACGCCCAGCCGTAGCCGACGGTGGTGATGAGCAGGCCGCCGAGGGCCGGGCCGATGACCCGGCTGCTGGTCATCATGGCGCTGTTGAGGCTGACGGCGTTGTGGACCATGTCCTCGGGGACCATCTCCACCACGAAGGCCCGTCGGGCCGGGTTGTCGAAGGCCATGCACAGCCCCCCGAAGGCGGCGACGACGTAGATCGCGGCGAGCGGCGGCTCGTCCATGAAGGCCAGGCCCGCCAGGACGAAGGACTGGGCCATGGCCCCCACCTGGACGATGAACAGCAGCCGGCGCTTGTCGCTGCGGTCAGCCACTAGTCCGGCCCAGGCCCCCAGGATCAGCACCGGGGCGAACTGGCAGGCGACGAGCAGTCCCACGGCGACGCCGTCGCCCGTCAGGTCGAGCACCAGCAGGGTCTGAGCGATCAGGGTGAGCCAGTTCCCGATCTGGGAGATCCCCTGGCCCATGAAGAAGAGCCGGAAGTTCCGGACCCGGAACGACGCGAACGTCTCCCGCGTGGCGGAGGCGAGACGGTCACCCATGGGCACGTGACGTTACGGCTGCGTTGACGCTGCGCACCGGGGCGGAGCAGCACCGAGCACCTGCGGCATCGGCGGCACCGGAGTCAGCCATCCTGGGCGGCGGTCACGGGCCCAGTTCCTCCAGGATGGCGGCGTCGAGCGGGACGGGCCGGTCCGGGTCGGGAGTGCCCGGAAAGCGGTCGACCTCGCGGAGGGCGGGGAAGGCCACCCACCAGGTGCCGGCGATGGCGATGGTGGCCACCCCACCCAGTACGACGGCTCCGGCCGGCCCGAGGATCTGGCCGGCCACGCCGGACTCGAAGGCGCCCAGTTCGTTGGAGCCGCCGATGAAGACGTTCTCCACGGCCAGCACCCGGCCCCGCATCTCCGGGGGGACGACCAATGGCACGAGGGTGGCGCGGATGAAGACGCTGATGGCGTCGGCCCCGGACAGCACGAGCATGGCGACGAACGCCACGGCGTAGACCGTCGTCAGGCCCAGGGCGAGGGTGCCCAGCCCGAACAGGGCGACGGCGTAGAGCAGGGTGCGACCGACCCGACGGACGACGGGGCGGCGAGTCAGGACGAGGGTCACCGCGGCGGCGCCGATGCCGCCGGCCGCGCGCAGCCAGCCGAGGCCGACCGCGCCGACCCCCAGCCGCTCCTCGGCGATGGCGGGCAGGAGCGCGACGGCACCGCCGAAGAGGACGGCGAAGAGGTCGAGGGAGATGGCTCCCAGCAGCACCGGGTGGTGGCGGATGAACTTCAGGCCCTCCAAGGCGTGGCTCAGGCCGGGCCGGGCCGCCTCCTCCTCGGGCGTCTCGACGGCCTCGCGCTCCTCGACCGGTCGCAGCTTGATGAACGGGTAGGCCGCGGCGCTCAACAGGTGGAGGACGCCGACGGCGATGAAGGGGGCCAACGGATCAACGGCGTAGAGCGTCCCGCCGATGACCGGCCCGACGATGATCGCCGCCTGCCAGGTGGCCGAGTGGCGGGCCACCAGCCAGGGCAGGCCCTCAGGCGGAAGGATGTCGGCGGGCAGAGCACGGGTCGCCGGTGAGGTGAAGGCCCCGGCCGTGCCGCTGACCACGATCAGGGCGAAGATCGGCCCGACCGCCGTGGGGTCCGAGGCGACGTAGGCGGCGACGGCGAAGCCCACGGTGGCCTCGACCACGGCGCCCCCGCCGGACACGATCCGCCGGTCGAACCGGTCGGCCACGGCGCCGGCCACCAGGACCAGGAGCAGGACGGGCAGGAACTCGGCCAGTCCGATGAGGCCGAGGTCCAGCTCCCGCCCGGTCAGGTCGAACACCAGCACGCCGAGCGAGGTCAGCCACGCCAGGTGCGCCGTGGTGCGCAGGAACGTCGATCCGATCAGCGCCCGGACCGACGGCCCCCAGTAGCTGGTCACCCCCGGGTCACGACGAGAAGCGGGCTTCGGCGGCCTCGAGCTTCTCGGCGGCCTGCTCGAAGGCCTTCATGGCCTGGGCGGCCTCGGTCTTGGCGGCGTCGTGACGGCGGGCCACGTCGGCCACCTCCTCGGGCCGGTCGTAGAGCTCCGGGTCGGCCAGCTGCTTCTCCAGCTTGGTGACCGAGTCCTCGGCCTTCTGCCAGCGCTTCTCGGCCGCCTTCATGGCGTCCTTCAGCGGCTTGGTCACCCCGGCCCGCTCCTGGCGCCGCTCGGCTGCGGTGCGCCGGTCGGCGTTGCGGCCGTCGCCGTGGGTCCCCGTGCGGGGGGCGGAGCGCACCGGCCCACCGTCGCCGCGCGGCGTGAGGATCGACTCGTCCACGCCGTCGTGCCAGGTCGCCTTTCCGCCCCGGACCTCGATCAGGGACGTCGCGACCGGAGCGGATCAGGTGCCGGTCGTGGGTGACGAGCAGGACGGTGCCCTCATAGGCCCGCAGGGCGTCCTCGAGGATGTCGCAGCTGGGCAGGTCGAGGTGGTTGGTGGGCTCGTCGAGCACCAGCAGGTTGTGGGGCTCCACCATGATCTTGCCCAGCGCCAGGCGGGTGCGCTCGCCACCGGAGAGGTCGCTGACCCGGCGATCGGCGGCGTCACCGCTGAAGCCGAAGCTGCCGAGCAGCGTGCGTCGGTTGCGGCCGGCGGCCTCCGGCACGCTGGCGGAGAACTCCTCGACGACCCGCTTGGTGCCGTCGAGGGCGTCGGCCTGGTGCTGCTCGAAGCTGGCGATCTCGATGTTGTTGCCGAGGGCGATGGTGCCCGCGGTCGGCTCCAGCTCACCGAGCAGGACCTTGAGCAGGGTGGTCTTGCCCGCCCCGTTCGGCCCGATGAGGCCGATGCGCATGCCCCGCTCGATCACCACGTCGACACCGGTGAGGACCGGGGGCTCGTCGTCGTAGCCGACGTCGACGCCGTGCAGCTCGGCCACGACCCGGGACGAGCGGGGCGGGGGGGCGAAGGCGAACTTGGCCTTGAGGGTCTCGTCGTCGGGGACGGTGATGCGCTCGATCTTCTCCAGCGCCTTGACCCGGCTCTGGACCTGACGGGCCTTGGTCGCCTTGTACCGGAAGCGCTCGATGAACTGCTCGGTCTTGGCCAGCTGCTTGGCCTGCCGGTTGGCGGCGGCCTCGAGCCGCTCGAGGTTGGCCTCCCGTTCGAGGACGAACTCGGCGAACCCGCCCACGTACTCGGTGGCGGACTCGTGGCTCAGCTCGATGACCCGGTTGGCCACCCCGTCGATGAAGTCCCGGTCGTGGCTGACGAAGAGGACCGCGCCGCGGTAGGCCGACAGGTACTGCTCCAGCCAGCCGACGGAGTCGACGTCGAGGTGGTTGGTGGGCTCGTCGAGGAGCAGGACGTCGGGGTCGCTCAGGAGCAGGCGGGCCAACAGCACCCGCATGCGCCAGCCGCCGGAGAGCTCGCGGACCGGCCGGCGGGAGTCCTCGGGCGTGAAGCCCAGCCCGCCCAGGATGCGCTCGGCCTCGGCCTGCAGGCCGTAGCCGCCGAGGCCCTCGAAGCGGGACTGGACGTCGCCGTATTCCTCCAGGACCCCCTGGTCGCCGGCGGTGAGCCGGGCCTCGAGGTCCTCGAGGCGGGCGTGGAGCTCGGCGAGGGGGCCGCCCCCGTCGAGGGTCTCGTCCAGGACGGTGCCCGAGGAGACGACCGGCTTGTCCTGGGGCAGGTAGCCGACCCGGAGGTCGGCGGAGCGGTGGACCTCGCCGGCGTCGGGCAGTTGCTGGCCCATGACGATCTCCAGCAGCGTGGTCTTGCCGACCCCGTTGGCGCCCACGAGCGCGACCCGACGCCCGTCGCCGAGGACGAAGGTGACGCCCCGGAACAACGTCCGGTTGCCGTGGGCTTTGGCCAGCCCGGAGATCGTGAGCACGGCTGGTCAGGCTACGAGCGCCCGGGAGCGCCTCTGCGGGGGATTCTCGGGCGTCGAGGTGGCTCCAGGGCAACAACTACGGTCTCGGCATGGGGGTCCGGGGGCTGCTCGCTGACGCACGGGTCAGTCGGTGGGGCTCGTGACCGATCCCGCAGCCACCGCGTGGGCGGACTTCTGCACGCGGTTGGCGGCCCTCGGCGAGACCCTGCCCGAGGACCCCGCGGCCCGGGCCGATGGGGTCCGCCACCTGGCCCGCCAGGCCGTGATGGCGCTGCAGGGGCACCTCGAGCACGGCGACCCGGCCCATCCGTCGTTCCACCGCTACGAGGAGCCGTGGGTCCAGTGGGGCGGGCCCAACCCCGACAACGTCTACCTCCGGGCGCCCATCGACCCGACGGCCACCTACCGGCTGTGGGGGGACGTGACCGGGGTCCGGGAGGCGATCTTCTCGCTGGTCGAGGGTGACATGCACCTCGGCGCCTTCGGCGTCTGGTCCGAGCAGACCCTGTCGGAGCTGAGCGTCGGCGACGACGGCGTCCTCGAGGTGTGGGTGTCGCCCGACGAGCACCCCGGGAACTGGTTGGCGACCGACCCGGCCGCCACCCAGCTGCTGGTCCGCCAGTACCAGGTCGACTGGGAGCAGGACCGGATCGCCACCCTGCACCTGGAGCGGCTGGACACGAGAGGCACGCCGGCCGCTCCGTTGACCGATGAAGGCGTGGTCCTGGCGCTGGACCGGGCTGCGGGGTGGGTGGAGGCGTCGGCCACCTTCTGGTCCGACTACATGGAGGGCGCCCGGGGGGCGATGGCCCACAACGCCTTCGGCCCGCCCAACACGCCGCCGGGTGGCGCCCCCAACATCGCCTACGGCGGCGGCTGGTGGGCGCTCGGGCCCGACGAGGCCCTCGTCATCAGCCACCACCGGCCCGACGCCGACTACTGGGGCTGGACGGTCCACCATCGCCACCGCATGGACTCCGGCGACTTCGCCGACCACCTGACCAGCACCAACGGCGCCCAGGCCCACGTCGACCCCGACGAGCAGGTCCGCCTCGTGCTCGCCGCCACCGATCCGGGCGTGCCCAACTGGATCGACACCCAGGGTCGGCCCGAGGGGCTGCTGGTCTACCGGTACGTCGGCACCCGCAGCCGACCCGTGCCCGAGGCCCTGGTGGCGCCCGTGGCCGACGTCCGCGAGCACCTGCCCGCCGGACACCCTGTCGTCACCCCGGCCGAGCGGATCGAGCAGCTCGCCGCCCGCCGCCGCGCCGTCCTGGCCCGCTACCAGTGACCCCCCGTCGTCCACCCATCCGTTCTGGGGGCTCAGATGCGCGCTGGGGCGCGCATGGCAGCCGCCAGAACCGAGGATGGTCCCCTCGGGTGGCCCGGCTGACCGCATGCGATTCCGTTCTGGGGGCACAGGTGCGCGCTGGGGCGCGCATGGCAGCCCCCAGAACCGAGGGAGGTCGATCCTGGTGACGTGGGTGGCGCCGGTCCGGCCGGTGTGGGTGGAGCGGCTGAACGCCCATGGCGACGCGGTCGGCGGGCGCGGAGCACCTCGTCGGGCTCGATCCGGAGGAGCTGATCGCCACGGCGATCGCGTCGACCGGGCTGGAGGACTTCGGGGCGCCGACCTGGCGGCCGCACTACGACGTGCTGCTGGCGGCGCTGGAGGCCGAGAGCGACCTGCACGTGGTCGGCCGCATGATGGCCCGGACCGAGATCCTGCGCTCGTTGCGCAACCGGCTGGAGCTGGAGGCCCTCTGGGCGGACCGGCCCGAGGTCCTGGACCAACCCGTGACCGCCCCCGTCTTCGTCATCGGGATGGCCCGATCGGGCACGTCGATCCTCCACGAGATCCTGGCCTGTGACCGCGCCCACCGGGCCCCGGCCACCTGGGAGCTGCTGCATCCGGCCCACGGCCCGGGCGAGGCCGAGGCCTGGGGCGATGCCACCCACGCCTTCTGGCACGACGTGCAGCCCGAGTACGAGGCCATGCACCACAACGCCGGCGAGCTGCCCAACGAGTGCATCTTCGCCACCATGAACGAGTTCCTCTCGGACCACTGGGGCGGGGTGCACGAGGTGCCCACCTACACGATGCACCTGGTCGGCGCCGACCACGCCGACGCCTATCGCTACCACCGGCGCATCCTCCAGACCCTCCAGGCCCGGGAACCCGGGGAGCGGTGGCTGCTCAAGGCGCCCAGCCACCTGGCCACCCTCGACGCCCTCTTCGCCGTCTACCCCGACGCCCGCATCGTCCACGTCCACCGGGACCCGCTGAAGACGGTGCCGTCGACGCTCAGCCTGATGGCGACCCTCAAGTGGATGCGGTGCAACCACACCGATCCGGTGGCCACCGCCCCCCTTCTGGCCTGGGGCTTCGGGGCGCTGCTCGATGGGGTCATCGAGGGCCGGGCCTCCGGACGCCTGCCCGACGCCCAGTTCGCCGACATCCGCTACGCCGACCTGCTGGCGGATCCGATCGCCGCGGTGGCCGGCGTCTATGACCAGTTCGCCTGGGACCTCCCGCCGTCGACCAGCCAGGCCATGGCCGACTACCTCGCCGCCCGCCCCCAGGGCAAGCACGGCATTCACCGTTACGCCCTCGAGGACTTCGGCCTCGACCCCGCCGAAGAGCGCGCCCGCTTCCTGCCCTACCAACAGCACTTCCGGGTCCCCGACGAGCCCTGACCCGTCAGAGATCGAGGGCGTCGATGACCTCGGCGGCGAGGACGGCGGCGCCGGCCGACGTGAGGTGGACGCCGTCAAAGGATCGCAGGGGGGCCGGCCGGCCCTGGAGGTCGCGGCCGCGGGCCAGGTAGCCGCCATCGGGGTCGGCCAACACGTCGTTGGCGTCGATGGTGTCGGCCCCGGTGTCGTCGGCCACTGCCGCATAGACGTCCCGGAGGCCGGCGACGATCGGTTGGCGCTCGCGCTCACCCATCGGCGGGGGGAGGATCCAGGCCACGGACGCATCCTCGGCCGCTCGCTCACCCATCTGCTCGGCCTGCTGCTGCCAGGCCGTGAAGAACGCCGACGACGTCGGGTCTCGGATCAGGTCGCCGTCGGCGGTCTCGGCGTAGCGGCCGGTGTCGAGGTCATAGTTCCCCACGAACAGGAAGACGACCACATCGGGGTCGTAGGCTTCGAGGACGCGGCGGAGGTGCGGTGGCCAGTCGAAGTACCACGGGCTGAGGAGCCCCGACCCGAACACGGCTTCGTTGCGCACCTGGACGCCCGGACCGACCTGGTCCTCGAATGCGGTTCCGAGCTGGTTCATCAGCGAGTCACCCACGAGGAGGACCCGGGTCGGGCCGTCGTCATCCGAGGAGCAGGCGGGGAGCAGCGTGGCCAAGGCCAGTATCGCCATGGCCAACCCTGTCGGTCGGCGTCCACCTCGTCGTGTCCTGCCCGGGCCGTCCACGGTGCTCTACCTGCCCCGTCGGCGACCCGCGAGTCGGTCCCCGAACTGGCGCCTGATCCTCCGCCCCTGACCGGAGGATCAGGCGCCAGAACGAGGCGTCAGCCGATGGTGACGGCGGCGACGGCGACGAGGCTGAGGGCGACGGCGGTGACCTGGGAGCGGTGGAGGCGCTCGGCCAGGACCTGGCGGGCCAGGAGGACGATGACCACCGGGGACATCGACACCAGCAGCGAGGTCACGGTCAAGGCCCCGGCGCGGGTGGCCAGCAGGAACAGCACGTTGGCCGACATGTCCAGGATGCCGGAGCCCACGATCAGGCGGAGGTTCACCCGGCTGGGCAGCTCGGCCCGGGTGGCGAAGGCCCACAGGCCAAGCATCGTCAGCGAGGCCAGGCGGGCACCGACCAGCGGCCACAGCCCTGAGGTGTCCGGGGTGTGGTCGAGCAGGACCAGGAAGGCGCCGACGAGCAGCCCGCCGACAACGGCCAGCAGCGGCCCGGCGGAGCCGGCCTCCCGGGTGCGGCCGCCACCGCCGGCGACGATGCCGATCGCCACGAGGCCGAGCACCAGTCCTCCGGTCGCCAGGATCGACAGGCGTTCACCGGCGACGAGGCCGGCGACCACGGGCACGGCCACCGCGGTGATCGAGGTGATGGGGGCGACCAGGCCCATCGGGCCGGCGGCCAGCGCCCGCAGGTAGGCGACCAGGCCGAGGCTCCCGGCGATGCCGGCGAGGGCACCGAAGCCCAGCGCCGCGGCCGAGACGGTGCCGCCGAGGAACGGCAGCACGGCGAGGAGGACGATGAACCCGGCCACCTGCGAGAGCACCGTGACCGTGGTCGCCGGGGATCGCTTCGCGGCCAGGCCCCCGACGAAGTCGGCCGCCCCGAAGGACAGTCCTGCGCCCAGGCCCAGCAACAACGCCATCGCTCCGCTCCTCACTCGGTCACATCATTGGACCCCTTGGTCCAGTGAAGTGAACTCTACCGGCAGTACAGCGGAGTGACCACCTCAGTATGCTGCGCTGTACCGACCCGAGGAGTCCCCGTGCAGGATCCCGAACAGCTGGCCGCCGATCTCGGCCGCAACGTGCGTCGCCTGCGGCTGCGGCGGAACATGACCCTGGAGGCCCTGGCCGAGCGGGCCGCGGTGGCCAAGGGCACCGTCATCGCCGTCGAGCAGGCCCGGGCCAACCCCAACATCGCCACCCTCTGCCGCCTGGCCGACGCCCTCGGTGTCGGCGTCGACAGCCTCATCGAGGCGGCCGGCGGCCCCCGGGTGCGGGTCAAGCGGGCTGACGCCACCCCGGCGCTGTGGAGCAGCGAGGCCGGCGGACGGGGCCTGTTCCTCATGGGCACCGACCCGCCCGACGTGGTCGAGCTCTGGGACTGGTCCCTCTCCGCGGGCGAGCACTTCGACGGCGCGCCCCCACCCGGTCGGCTCCTTCGAGATGCTCTCGGTGCTGGAGGGCAAGCTGGCGGTCACCGCGGGCGAGGAGGAGCACCTCCTCGCCGAGGGCGACACGATCCACTTCGAGTCCGACGTGGCCCACCGTTACGCCAACCCCGGCAAGAAGGCCAACCGCTTCGTGATGGCCGTCTACGAGCCCCTGCCGGAGCGCCCGGCACCCGCCGAGCCCCTCGACCCCGCCGACCAAGCCCCGCCCTCCCACGCCAACTGACCGGTTCTGGTCACTGGTATTCGCGTCCCTGGCGCGAATGCGAATGACCAGAACGGGATGTCAGGCGGGGGCTTCGGCCGCGGCTTCGGTGGCGGTGCTGGGGCCCTCGATCATCGGTTCCTGGGGCTTGAGCAGACCGCGGGTCACCCAGCCCCGGCCCTCGGCCCACACCAGCATCGGCGGCAGCACGACCAGCGCGCTGATCAGGGCGACGGCCACGTTCATGCCGACGATGCGGCCGAAGTCCCGCAGCAGCGGCAGCGACGAGAACGACAGCACGGCCACGCCGGAGATGGCGGTCAGGCCCGACACGATGAAGGCCCGGCCGGTCCGGGACGCGGCCACGTCGATGGCCTCCGCGGGGCTCGAGGCCCCGCTGCCGCTCCTCGACGAAGCGCAGGAGGATCAGCGAGGTGAACTCGGTGCAGGCCGCCACCACGAGCGGCCCGCCGACGGCGGTCATCGGGCTCAGCTTGAGGTCGAGCACGTAGGCGACCAGCGAGGCGACGCCGACCGCGATCAGCACCGGCACCAGCGACAGCAGCGACCGGATGACCGACCGCAGCCGGACGGCCAGGAAGAGGCCGACGAACAGGATCGACAGGTAGGTCAGCAGGATGCGGTTGGCCTCGAGGTTGTCGAGCAGGCCGACGCCGACCACCGCCAGGCCCGACGGGGTGGCGGTGACGCCCTCGGGCGGCTGGATCGTCGTCGCGGATCTCCCGTACGACCACGGCCCGGTCCTCGAGGTCGCCCGCGCGCGGCCCGGAAGATGATGTTGGCCGCGGTCCCGTCGTCGTTGACCGTGGCCACCTGGATGTCGTCGGGGGGCCACCTCGTAGGCGGCCTGCACCTCGGCGCCGGTGGGCGGGATGTCACTGGCGCCCGGCACCTCGAGCAGGTCGGCGACGGTGGCCTCCATGCTCGACGCGGTGAGCAGCTCGTCGGGGTAGGTCTGCGAGCTGCTCGCACGGTGAACTCGTGCATGAAGGTCGACGAACTCGTCGGAGAAGACGTCGTCGGTCGGTGACGAACATGCCGAGCTCGCTCGAGCTCCGGACCTCGGCCTCGACCTGGCGGATGTCCTCGATGGTCCCGGACTCCTGGTTGACCCACTGGACGGGGTCGGTCTGCAGGATCAGCTCGTCCTCGACCGAGAGCCCGCCGACGAAGACGACGATGCTGACGACGGCCAGGGGTGGTGCGACCTTGGTCGGCAGGCGAGCCCAGCCGCACGATGAGGCGGCCGAGGAACCCCTCGCGGAAGTCCTCGGCCCTTGGTGGGGGACTTGAACTCGCGGATGCCGAGGGCGGCGAGCGGCACGACGATCGAGCACAGGCAGATCACGGCGATGCCGACGGCCAGCAGCAGGCCGAAGTCGCGGATCATCGGCACCTTGGCGAAGCGCAGGGCGGCGAAGGCGAACACGGCGTCGAAGGTCACCACCAGCAGCGCCGGGCAGAGGCCGCGGGCGGTCTCCTGGATCGGGTGGTCCGACCGGTCGATCACCACCTCCTCCTCGACGCGGGCGTGCATCTGGATCGCGTAGTCGATGCCCACGCCGAGCATCACGGGGAGGCCGGCGATGGTGACGATCGTCAGCGGGATGCCGAGGTAGCCGGCCAGGCCGAAGGCCCAGATGACCCCGACGATGATCACGACCGAGCGGCAGCAGCCGCCAGCGGACGTCGAACAGCAGCAGCAGGATCACGACCATGATCGCCACGGCGATGGCGCCGAGGGTGAGCATGCCGCCCCGCAGGTAGTCGTTGATGTCCCGCAGCAGGATCGGGGCGCCGGTCGTGACGGTGCGTGGCGTTCTGGAAGTCGAGCTCGGCGGCCGCCTCCTCGACCAGGGCGGCGTCGGCCCCCTCGTCGTCGAGGGAGAGGTTGCCCTGCAGGCGGACGATGATCTGGGCGTGGCGGGTGTCGGGGAAGAACGGGCGCAGCGAGACTTCCGGATGTCGCCCTGGTTGTCGAAGAGCAGGAAGTCGACCCACTCGGGGTTGTCGAGCGTGCGCTCGGCCTCGGGCACGGCGCCGAGGCGGGTGAGGGTCTCCTGGGCGTCGGCGAAGCGGGCCTCGGCCTCGGGGGAGCCGGGCTCCTCGGCCTCGAGGGCTCGCTGCAGCGGCGGCGCCGGCGATGCTCTCGGTCGGGTCGCCCGTCGGGCTCTCGACGAGCGCGGCGTCGAACTCGAGGGCCGACAAGCGGGGTGATGACCGCCTGGACGCGGCCGCTCTCGGTGAGCGTGTCGTGCGAGCTCCTCGAACTGGGCCCGGCCTCGAGTCGTCGAACAGCTCGGTCGACCGTGTGGCCCTCGTCCATCGTGATCACGGTGAGCATCGCCTGGCCGCCGAAGAGGTCCTGGTAGGCGACGTTGTCGATGTAGACCTGATCGGTCTCGTTGAGGTAGCTGTCCTGGCCGGTGGCGAACTCGAGCTGGGTGATGCCGTAGCCCAGGCACCAGGGTGACGATCAGGCCGACGATGGACACGATCCCGGCGTGCTTGCCGAGCTTGACCGCCAGCCACGACCAGAACCTCTGCATGCCGTTCCCCCCGGGGAGCGCCGGGGTCGGATTGGGACGCCCCGGCTGGGACGGGATCTTACGCCCCGACCGGGAGCGGCCCGGAGGGCCGAAGGTCCCGAACCTCGGTGCGCTCGATCGGGGGCCTCACGGCCCCAGCGGGTGCTCCTCGAAGAAGGCCCACATGGTCTCGTTGGCGGAGATGGACATGGTGACCGGGCCCACGATGTCCTCGATGGCGACGTCGAACGGGCTGCCCGGCCAGGTGTGGCCGCCGCCGACGACCCGGTAGAGCTCGACCGCGCAGCCGTAGTCGAGCCGCTCGACGTCGTCGGTCACGGCCTCGACGGTCGGCTCGGCGTCGGGGCAGCCGTTGCCCGCGGCCCAGACCTCGGCGCTGGCTTCGGCACCGGGCAGGAAGGTCATCGCGGCCTCCATGTCGTCCGCGTCGAGCTCGCCGAGGGTCTCGCCGGGATCACCCGGCGCCGGGAGGCCCGCCGCGCCGGCGCCCAGGCCGCCGTCGTAGGCCAGGACCGGGTCCTCGGTGCCGTAGAAGATGACCGCGGGGACCGGGCGCTCCCGGGCACAGGTCGGCGGGGCGCCGACGCCGGCCACGGGGGCCGCGGCGGCGATGCGATCGGACAACGCGCAGCCCAGGACCGTGGTCATCAGGCCGCCCATGGACAGGCCCGTCGAGAACACCCGGTTGCGGTCGATGCACAGGTCGGACTCGACCTGGTCGAGGACGTCGGACAGGAACGTGACGTCGCCCTCGTCCTGCAGCGCCCACTGGGCGGGCTCCCGGTGGGCATCGGGGGTGATGGTGACGAAGCCCTCCTGGTCCCCAAAGGGGCCGAGCTGGGTGTGGGCGGCGTGGATGGGCCCCCCTTCGACCAGGCCGTGGAGGTCGAGCACGAGGGGCACCGGCGTATCGCCGTCGTGGGCCGTCGGGACGAACTGGGCGTAGGTCCCCTCGATCTCGCCCGAGGTGATGTCGTGCTCGGTCTCGCCGGGGGGCGTGGTGGCCGCGCCGCCGCAGCCGGCCGACGGGTCGGCCGACACCGACGCGGGGTCGACCTCGACGAACTCGATCGCCGTGGTCGTGGTCGTCTCCGGCGACGCGGTGGTGTCGGTCTCGTCGTCCCCGCTGCAGGCGCTCAGGACCAGAGCACCGGCGGCGAGGAGAGCTACGAGGCGCCTCACTCCATCTGGCTCATGAACTGGTTCAGGTCGAAGTAGTCCCGCCAGCCGGTGATCTTGCCGTCCGTCGTTCACGTCGAAGGTCCCCATCACGGGCAGGGCGATCTCGTTGCCCGGGAAGAAGAACGTGTCGATGCGCTCGGTCAGCACCTGGCTGCCGTTGGCCGCGATGGCGAGGGTCTCGAACTCGACCTTCTCCACGCCGGCGGTGAACCCGATCACGGTCGCCCGGATGTCGTCGATCCCGCTCACCGGCTCCAGCGGGATGTTGTGGTACACGCAGTCGTCGGCCAGGTGGGCCAGGGCAGCCTCGATCTGGTCCGGCGTGCCCCACGCATCACAGAACGCCCGTACCACATCGATCGGCTCAGCCACAGCTCCCCCTCGGTTCGTGAGGCCGCGACCGTACCGGTTCAAGCGAGGGCGGCGAAGGCGGGGCCCCAGTCGGTGACGGGGCCGAGGCGGGCGAGGCCCTCGAGGTGGGGGGCGGTGTCGCCGAAGGCCTGGACGTGGGTGAAGCGGCAGGTCTGGATCAGGTCGGGGCCGACCTCGCTGAACACGGCGCCGGCGGCGTGGGCCCGGACGGCTTCGGTCGAGGCGTAGGCCTCGTAGAGGCGGCCCCTCCCCGTGGCCTCGTCGAGGTACCAGTCGTAGATCAGGGTGCCGGGCTCGTCCCGGCTGATGTCCACGCACTGCTGGACGAGCACCTTGAAGCGCTCGACGTCGCTGACCTCGATGTCGAGCACGAACCGCACGGCCTCATCGGTGCCTGATCGCATGGGCGGGACCGTAGTGGCGGCGCTGGGTACGGTCCCGCGGGTGGGGGACGACACGGAGTCGACGGCGGCCTGGCTCGGTGCCGGGCTCGCCGGGCTCACGGGCCGGGCGGACGGTCCGGCGCTGCTGCCGTCGGCGGCGACCGTTGAGGCGATCGTGGCGCTGGTCGGGGCCGCTCCCGTGGACGAGCCACTGCTGTTGCTGGGAGAGCGGGCCGCGTTGGCCGGCCGCACCCGGGCCGGCTCGACAGGCTGTGGTGGATCGGCCCGCCTGGTGTTCGCCGCCGACGGCTGGGTGGCCGTGAACCTGGCCCGACCCGAGGACATCGAGCTGCTCCCGGCCTGGCTGGGCCTGGGCGCCGATCCCGACGATCCATGGGCCGCCGTGGCGGACGCCGTCCGGGAGCGGCCGACGGGGGACCTCGTCCCGCGTGCTGCCGACCTGGGCCTGCCGGTCTCGGCGCTCGGTGAGACCTCGGATCGTCGGCCCGACGGCACCGACGGGCGGGGCGGGATCGTCCGCACCCGCGTCGGCGAGCGACTGCCGCGGGCTGAACCGCCGCTGGTGGTCGATCTCTCGTCGCTCTGGGCGGGGCCGTTGTGCAGTCACCTCTTGGGGCTGAGGGGCGCACGGGTGGTCAAGGTGGAGTCGACTCGCCGGCCTGACGGCGGCCGCCAGGACGAGACCGGGTTCTTCGACCTGCTGAACCACGGCAAGGCGTCCGTGGCCCTCGACCTGCCCTCCACCTATGGCCTGGCCCGTCTGCGCTCGCTGCTGCGGGGGGCCGACGTGGTCATCGAGGGCTCCCGGCCCCGTGCCCTGCGAGGCTGGGGGATCGATGCCGAGACCTACCTGGCCATGGACGATGGGCCCCGGGTGTGGCTCTCGGTCACGGGCCACGGCCGGACGGGGACGGCAGCGGAGCGGGTGGGCTTCGGCGACGACGCCGCGGTGGCCGGTGGCCTCGTGGTGCGGGATCACGATGGCCCCTGCTTCCTGGCCGACGCCGTGGCCGACCCCCTCACGGGGATCGTCGCGGCGCAGGCGGTCGAGGAGGCACTGGCCGAGAGCGGGACCTGGCTCCTGGACGCAGCCCTGGCCCGGGTGGCGGCCTCCGTGGCCCGCCCCGGCCCTGCGGTCCCGCTGAGTGAGCCCTTCCCCCCGCCCCGCGCCCGCCCGATCCCCGGCACCGCCCGCCCCCTCGGCGCCGACACCGATGCGGTCCTGGCCGGCATCGAGTGACCCCGCTCGCAGGTGGAGGGGGACTTCGGTGAGGGCGCTGGTGGTTCACAACGGGGAGGTGGAGGGCCGGCGGGCCGATGTCGTCGTGGTCGAGGGGCGGGTGTTCCGGATCCGGCCGGATCAGCGGCCCGACGGGCCCCATGACGTGTTGGACGTGGAGGGACGGGCCGTGCTGCCGGGCCTGCACGACCACCACCTCCACCTCCTGGCCATGGCGGCCGCCGCCGGATCCCTCGACCTCTCGCCGCCCGTACCCGTCGAGGCCGCGGTCCGGCAGGCGGCCGCCGTCACCCGGCCCGGGCAGTGGGTGCGGGCCACCGGCTTCGTGCCGTCGAGCACCGACCTCGACCGTGCGCGGCTCGACGAGTGGGCGGGCGCGGTGCCCGTCCGGGTCCAGGACGCCTCCGGTGCGCTCTGGGTGCTGAACGCGTCCGCCCTCACGGCCGTCACCGCCGCGGGCGTGGTGTTGACCGACGACGAGCGCGAGCGGGGCTGGATCCTCCGGGGCGACGAGCGCCTGGGTGGGACCTGGCCCGAGCCGGACCTCCCGCTGGCCGACGTCGGCGCCGAACTGGCGGCGCACGGCGTCACCGGCGTCACCGACGCCACCCCGTTCACCGACCCCGGCGGACCGCGTCGTCTGGCCGACGCGGTGGCGGATGGCACGATCCCGCAGCGGGTCGTCATCACGGGCGCACCGGGCCTCACCGTGGAGGACGACCTGGCCCGGGGCCCGGCCAAGGTCGTCATCGGCGACCACGACCTGCCGTCGCTCCCGGACCTGGTGGCGGCCATCGACCAGGCCCACCGGGACGACCGACCGGTCGCCGTGCACTGCGTGACGGCCGAGGCCCTGGCCCTCCTGCTCGCGGCCTGGGCCGAGGTCGGCACCCACCCCGGCGACCGGGTCGAGCACGGTGCCGTCATCCCCGTCAGCGCCGTCCCGACCTTGGCCGACCTCGGCGTCACCGTCGTCACCCAGCCCGCCTTCGTCGCCGACCGGGGCGACCGCTACCTGACCGAGGTCGACGCCGTCGACCAGCCCGACCTCTGGCGCTGCGGCACCCTGCTCGACGGCCGCGTTCCCGTCGGCGGCGGTACCGACGCCCCCTACGGCCCAGCCGATCCCTGGCGGGCCATGGCCGCCGCCGTCGACCGGCGCACCGAGTCCGGCGCCGTGCTCGGCCCCGACGACCGCATCGTCGCCGCCCGGGCCCTCGACCTGTTCCTCGGCCCGGCCGCCGCCCCCGGGGGCCCGCCCCGCCGGCTCGAGGTCGGTGCCCCCGCCGACCTGTGTGTGCTGGACCGCCCCGTCGCCGACGCCCTCGACGACCTCGCCGCCGTCCGCGTCACCGCCACGATCGTGGGTGGCCGGCTGGTGGGTCCCTGACCGGGCGGCCGCTCGGGCCTCCGGTACCGCATTCCTGGCGAGGGCTACCCTGGCGGGGCCACCGGGGGGTGGTGCAGACGGCAGCAGGGGGAACACCGATGGCCACGGCAGTCGCGCCGCAGGCGCCCACGTTCGAGCGGATCGCCACACCGGCGACGGTCCTGGTCACCATGGCGACGCTGTCCGCGGCGGCCGCCGTGATCCACCTCGTGATGGTGCCCTCCCACATGGACGAGTTCGCCGCGGAAGGGATCGCCTTCGCGGTGGCGGGCTGGCTCCAGTTGCTGGTGGCCTTCTACCTCTGGACCCAGCCCTCCCGGGCGCTGCTCGGGTTCACCGCGCTGCTCAACGTCGCGTTCATCGGGGTCTGGGCCGTCAGTCGCACCGCCGGGCTGCCGGTCGGGCCCAACGCCGGCATCGCCGAGTCCGCCTCCCTCGTGGACCTCACCGTCGTCGGCCTCCAAGCCGCGCTGGTCCTGTTGGCCGTCGCCGTCCTCCTCCGACCGACCCTCATCGAGGTCAGCCTCCCGCCCGGCCTGGCCATGGCCGTCCCGCTGGCGGTGGTGATCATGACCAGCGCCGTGGTCGCCTCGCCCGAGGCCCGCAACCACGCCCACGGTGACGAGGTCGTCAGCGCGGCCGGGGCCCCGGCCGCCTCCGGCCACGCCCACGGGACCGAAGCCGCGGCCGGAGCGACCGCCGTCGGCGCCGACCGGGGTCTCAGCCTCTTGACGAACGGGCATCACGGGGCGATCGAGCAACAGCCGATGTCCCCGGCGACGATGGCCGAGCTCAAGAGCCAGTTGGCCATCACCCGCGAGGTCGCCGAGCAGTACCCGACGGTGGCCGCCGCCGAGGCCGCGGGCTACCGCCGGGCCGGTCCCTACTCGCCCGGTCTCGGGGCCCACTACACGATCACCAGTGGTCCGGCCCTGAACTTCGACGGCGTGATGACCGAGGAAGACCTCCGCTCGCCGCTGTCGATCATCTATGACGGGACCGAGCCGGACTCCCCGGTGGCCGGCTTCATGTACTACGCCACGACGGCGACCGCGCCCGAGGGCTTCGCCGGCGCCAACGACGTCTGGCACTACCACGAGCAGATCTGTCTCACGATGGTCGACGGCGAGATCAACGCCCCCTTCGGCGCCGACCTCGCGGCGACCGAGGCCCAGTGCAGCGCGGTCGGGGGCTTCATGCTCGACTCGACCCAGTACATGGTCCATGTGTGGTCGGTGCCGGGCTACAACGACGTCGACGGCGGCGTCTTCGCCGAGGTGAACCCCGCATTGGACTGTGCCGATGGCAGCTACTGGCAGCTCCCGCCCTCGCAGTGGCCCGATCACCTCATGAACGTCTGCGAGTCCGGCGCCGCCTGAGCGCCGGACGCGCCTGGGCCCCGGCCCCTTCGCCTGAGCGACGGGACCGGGGCCGAACGGGCGCCCCTTGTGTTGCCGGCCTAGTGGCTGGCGATGGCGTCCAGCACGTCGAGCTTGGCGGCTCGACGGGCCGGCCCGAGGGCCGCACCGATCCCGGCCAGGGCGGCCAGGGCGACGATGATGCCGACCTGGGTCGGGGGCACCGTGAAGGCGGTGACCTCGGTGCCCAGGGCCTGGATCACACCCCAGGCGCCGGCGACGGCCAGGCCGGTGCCGAGGGCGGTGCCCAGCAGGGCGATGGCCACGGCCTCCCAGCGCACCGTGCGGCGCACCTGGCTGCGGCTCATCCCGACGGCCCGCAGCAGGCCGATCTCCCGGCGCCGCTCGTGGACCGACAGGGCCAACGTGTTGGCGATGCCGATGAGGGCGATGATGACCGCGAGGGCCAGCAGGCCGTAGATGAGGTTCAGCATCTGGTCGATCTCCGCCGGTGATGTCGGCCTTGAACGCCGCCTGGTCCTGGAGCTCGGCGTTGGGCCAGTCCTCCAGCACCGCCTCGATGGCGGCCAGTGAGGCGTCGGCGTCGACCCCGTCCGCGGTCGCCACATAGATCTGGCGATCGAACTGGTCGGTGACGTTGGCCTCGAAGGTGTCCAGGCCGATGACGTAGGCGCCGTCGACCCCGGGCACGTTCTCGGCGAACACCGCGTCCACCGTCATGGGCACCACGCCGGTCCGGGCGAACCGGACCCGCACCTGGTCGCCGACGGCCAGGGTGTGGCCCCGGACCTCGGTGTCGGCCTTGACCGCGATGCCCCCGTCGGTGACCTCGTCGAGGCGGCCGGCGGTGACGTCGAGGTCGAGGACCTCGTCGAGGGTGGCGGTGTCGAAGGCCAGGACCTCGGTCGACTCGGCGCCGATCCGCACCGGCGCAGAGCGCATCGGCGAGGTGGCGTCGACCTCGGGCAGGGCGGCGATGGTGTCGTCCAGCTCGGGGCTGAACCCACCGTCACCCCAGGAGCCGGAGTCGATGACGTAGTCGGCCCGCAGGGAGCGGTCCACGGCCGCGCTGACCGAGTCCTTCGTCGAGGCGGCCAGGATGGTGATGAAGCCGACCAGGGCGACACCGATCATCAGGGCCGAGGCGGTGGCGGCCGTGCGCTTGGGGTTGCGCTTGGCGTTCTCCCGGGCCAGGCGGCCCGTGGTGCCGTCCAGCACCGGGGCCGGAGCCCCCAGGACGTGCACCGCCGGTCGGGCGACGACCGGCCCGAGGACGAACACCCCGACGATGACCCCGACCGCACCCAGCCCGATCAGGGGCAGGGCGTCGGCGGCCGTCTCCGCCGACCAGGCCGGCGGCGAAGGCGGCCACGCCCAGCCCCGTCACGGCGAGGCCGACGAGGGCCCGGCGCACCGAGGAGCCGGTCGTGTCCTGGGCCACATCCCGCAGGGCGGTGATGGGCTTGACCCGGCTGGCCTTGAGGGCCGGGGCGACGGCCGAGATCACCGTGACGGTGACCCCCACGATGGCCGAGGTGACGATGGTGGCGGTGGAGATGACGACCGGTCCGGACGGGATCTCGAGGCCGACGGCCCCGAGCAGCTCCCGCAGCCCGAAGGACATCAGCACGCCCAGGCCGAGGCCGACGGCCGAGGCCACCAGACCCACGCCGATGGACTCGACCAGGACCGAGCGCAGCACCTGCCGGCGGCTGGCGCCGATGGCTCGCAGCATCGCCATCTCGCGGGAACGCTGGGCGACGATGATCGAGAAGGTGTTGTAGATGATGAACGAGCCCGACGAACAGGGCGATGTAGGCGAACGCCAGCAGGAACTGGTTGAAGAAGCTGAGGTCCTCCTGGAAGGTGGCCTGCTTCTCCGCGGTGTCGGCTTCGCCGGTGATCACCTCGTAGTGCCCGGCAGCACCGCCAGCTCGACGCCGATGGCGTCGGCCAGCTCCTCGTTGGTGCTGCTGCCGTCGGACGGCCACGACGATGTTGTCGTAGTGGCCGGGCTCGGCGAACAGCTCCTGGGCGGTGCCGTCGTCGACGGCCACCACGGTGGTGCCGGGGAGCCCGTCGACCTCGCCGAGGTGGCGGTGCCCACGAGGGTGAGGTCTCGGGGCTCGCCGACGGCCAGGACGGTGAGGGTGTCACCGAGGGCCCAGCCCTCGCGCTCGGCGGACGCTGCGTCGATCACGACCTCGTCGGGCCCCGACGGGGGCGTGGCCCTCGGCGATCGAGAAGGGGTTGAGGCTGGTGTCGGTGATCCAGTTGCATGCCGATGGTGGCGGCTGAGGCCGTCGCTGACGCGGGCCTCGCCGTTGGCGTCGACCAGCTGGGCGAAGCCCTGGATGGAGCCGGCGGCCCGCCTCGACGCCGTCGACGGCGCAGGACCCGGTCGAGCGGTCGCCGCGTCGACCCGTTCCCGGGCATCGCCGAACTCGGCGTCGACGGCGACGGGGCGCTGGACGACCACGTCGATGCCGGCGTTGCTGGTCGCGAACAGGCCGTCGAAGGTCCTGTCCATCGTGTCGGTCAGGACCATCGTGCCGGCCATGAAGGCCACGCCGAGCACGACGGCGAGACCGGTGAGCGCGAAGCGCAGCTTGTGGGCCCAGAGGCCCCTGGACGGTGAGCGTGAACATGGTGTCCTACCTTCCGAAGTTCTTCATGCGGTCGAGGACCGAGTCGGCGGTGGGCTGCGTGGAGCTCGTCGACGATCTGGCCGTCGGCGAGGAAGACGACGCGGTCGGCGTAGCAGGCGGCGACGGGGTCGTGGGTGACCATCACGATGGTCTGGCCGAGCTCGCGGACGGCCCGGCGCATGAAGTCGAGGATCTCGGCGCCGCGTGCGGGAGTCGAGGTTGCCGGTGGGCTCGTCGGCGAAGATGATCTCGGGCCGGCCGGCCAGGGCCCGGGCGACGGCGACCCGCTGCTGCTGGCCGCCGGAGAGCTCGCTCGGCCGGTGGCTCGAGGCGGTGCCGCAGGCCGACGGTGTCGATGACCAGGTCGAGCCACTCGCCGTCGGGCTTGCGGCCCGCCAGGTCGACCGGGAGCGTGATGTTCTCCAGGGCGGTCGAGCGTCGGGACCAGGTTGAAGGCCTGGAAGACGAAGCCGATCCGGTCGCGGCGCAGCCGGGTCAGCGTGCTTGTCGCTTCAGCTGGGTGAGGTCGGTGTCGCCGACGAAGACCTGGCCGGAGGTCAGGTCGTCGAGCCCGGCGAGGGAGTGCATCAGGGTCGACTTGCCGGAGCCCGACGGGCCCATGATGGCGGTGAACTGACCGGCGGCGAACTCGACGTCGACGCCGTCGAGGGCGTGCACGGCGGCGTCGCCCTTGCCGTAGATCTTGGTGGCACCCACGGCCCGGGCGGCGGGAGCCCGCCGCTCGGGGACGAAGGGGTCGGGGATGGGGTGGAGCAGGGTTGCGGTCATGACCCCACTGTCCGCCCGGGCCTCGTACTCCGTCGTCGGCCTGCGGGGTGCTTCCCGGCGTCGGCCGGGGGGTGTACGGCGGCGGGGCCGCGTACGCCCGGGGGATCAGCTGCCGCCGGGGGTGACCAACCCGCTCTCGTAGGCGATGACCACCAGCTGGGCCCGATCGCGGGCGTGCAGCTTGGTCATGACCCGGCTCACGTGGGTCTTGGCCGTGGCCGGGCTGACGAAGAGGGCCTCGGCGATCTCGGTGTTGGACAGGCCCCGGCCCGACCAGGGCCAGGACCTCCTGCTCGCGCTCGGTGAGCGGCGGCGAGGGCCTCGGTGGCCCCGGGGGCCGCCGAGCCGGGGCGGGTGGCGAACTCGTCGATGAGCCGCCGGGTCACCTGCGGGGAGAGCAGCGCCTCGCCGCCGGCCACGACGCGCACGGCCTCCAGGAGGTCCGCGGGGCGGGTGTCCTTGAGCAGGAAGCCGCTGGCGCCGGCCCGCAGCGCCTCGAAGACGTACTCGTCGAGGTCGAAGGTGGTGAGGATCAGCACGTGGGTGTCGGCGTTGGCCTCGTCGGCCGACGATGCGCCGGGTGGCCTCGATGCCGTCCAGCTCGGGCATCCGGATGTCCATGAGGACGACGTCGGGCCGGTGCTCGGTGGCCAGGGCGATCGCCTCCAGCCCGTCGTCCGCCTCGCCGACGACCTCGCTGTCGGGCGCCGAGTCGATGAGGACCTGGAACCCGGCCCGCACGAGGTGCTGGTCGTCGACCACGAGCACCCGGATCACGCGGTGACCCGTTCGTAGGGGAGGGTGGCGCAGACCCGCCAGCCGCCACCGGAGCGGGGGCCGACGTCGAGCGTCGCCGCCGTAGGGGGTCACCCGTTCGCGCATGCCGATGAGGCCGAGGTGGTTCACCGTCTCGTCCAGCGGGGCCGCCGCCCCTCGGCCGTCGTCGACCACCTCGACCCGCACCACCCCGGGGTCACAGTCGATGTGGACCTCCGCCCGGGCCGGCCCGGCGTGCTTCAGCACGTTGGTCAGGGCCTCCTGGACGATGCGGAAGGTCGTGAGGGCGACGCCGGCGGGCACGGCGGCCGCGTCCCCCGTGCGCTCGACGGTCACCTCGACCCCGGCGTCGCGGACGTTGCGCACGACCTGGTCGATGTCGCCCAGGCCGGGCGCCGGCGCCAGGTCCACCTTCTGGCCGTCCTCGCCCCGCAGGACGCCGAGCATGCCGCCGCATCTCGTCGAGGGTCTCCCGGCTGGCCTGGTTGATGTTGTCCAGCACCCGCTTGGCCTCGGCGGGGTCGGTGTCGATCACGTGGCCGCCGACGCCGGACTGGACGGCGATGACCGCCAGGGCGTGGGCCACGACGTCGTGGAGCTGGCGGGCGATGCGGAGGCGCTCCTCGCCCACGGCCTGCTCGGCGAGGATGGCCTGGTTCTGTTCGAGGGCCTCGGCTCGCAGCTCGAGGGCTCGGGTGTTGGCCCGTCGCGTGGCGTTGCTGTCGCCGAAGGCGGCGGCGATCCCGAAGATGGCGAAGTTGCCCACGAGGCCCGCGGCGTCGAGGTCTTCGGGGCGGAACAGGTTCAGGAGGACGAAGAAGGCGGAGATGACCGCCGCGGCGACGAGCCACCGGCGTCGGGGCTCGAGCATGGCGGCGGAGTAGAGCGGCGATGAGCACGGCGACGGGGAGCCCGGACTCGGGGTAGTCCCGCATGGAGAAGGTGATCGCGGCCGCGGTGCGTCACCCAGAGCGTGATCATCGGCTCCCGGCGCCGGAGCACCAGCACGCCGGTGCCCACGAGGGTCAAGGCGAGGGCGAGGGCATCGGGCTCGGTCGGACCGATCATCGGTGGTGCTCGGCCCCGAGCGCGGCGACCGAGGGCACGAGGACGACCAGGGCCAGCAGGCCGTCCCACACCATCGGGTCGGCCCCGCGCACGGCCGCCCACAGTCGTCTCACCCGGTCGACAGTACGGCAGGTCCCGGCTGCGGTCGTCGCCCCCGGGAGGTATCCCGGCGTACCCCCCAGGGCGTAGGCCGGTCAGTTCTTGAGGGCGGCGTACTCGATGACCCGCTGGACGACGTCGTCGCCGGCTCGGTCCAGGTGGCCGGCGTCGAAGGGCGGCTGGGGGTCGTACTCGATCATGAGCTGCATGGCCTTGGCCGCCACGTCGTCCACCAGCAGCTGGCTCAGGCGCAGGGCCATGTCGATCCCTGACGACACCCCGGCGGCGGTGATGATCCGCTGGTCGAGGTGCTCCACCACCCGCGTCCATCGTGGGCACGGCGCCGAAGCCCTCGAGCTCGGCGAGCACGCTCCAGTGGGTGGTGGCGGTGAGGCCGTCCAGCAGGCCGGCGGCGCCCAGCACGAAGGACCCCGTGCACACGCTGGTGGTGAAGGTGGTGGTCTCGTGGGCCGAGCGGACCCAGTCGACCAGGGCCTGGTCCTCGACGGCCTCCCGGCTGCCGATGCCCCCGGGCACGACGATGACGTCGGGTTGGGGGAGGTCCCCGACGAGGGCGTCGACGGTCAGCCCGAGGAAGCCGTTCTCGGTGCGGACCTCGCCGGTGCTGGGTGCCCACGAAGGTCACCGTGGCCCCGGGGAGGCGCTGGAGCACCTCGTAGGGGCCGATGGCGTCGAGGGCCGTGAGGCGGTCGAAGAGGGGGATGGCGATCTGCACGATGGGCTCCTGCTGGGGTTGGTGACGGTCGGTCGGATGGTCGGTTCAGGGCTGGACGGCGAAGCGGCGGCGGTACTGCTCGGGGGGCACGCCGAGGCGACGGAGGAAGGCCCGGCGCAGGCTCTCGGCGGTGCCGAACCCGCAGCGGCGGGCCACCACCGCGGTGGTGGCGGTGGGCTCCTGTTCGAGGAGGCGGCGGGCGGCCTCGACCCGGACCGTCGCCACGTAGTGGCCCGGGGACTGGCCGACCTGTTCGGTGAACGAGCGGCTGAAGTGGCGCGGGCTGAGCCCGACGCGGCGGGCCAGCTCCTCGATGCGCCAGTCGGCCCCGGGCTCGGCATGGACCAGGTCCTGGGCCTGACGGATGGGGCCGGGGGTCACGGCCTCGCCCCACACCGGAACGGCGAACTGGGACTGGCCACCCGGCCGGCGCAGGAACATCACCAGCCAGCGGGCGATGGTCTGGGCCAGGTCGGGCCCGTGGTCCGCCTCGACCAGGGCGAGGGCCAGGTCGATCCCGGCGGTGACGCCGGCCGAGGTCCACAGGTCGCCGTCGTGGATGTAGATCGGGTCCGGGTCGACCAACGGCGGTGGGATGGCGCTCGGCCAGTCGGTCGGCCCGGGCCCAGTGGGTGGTGACCCGACGCCCGTCGATCAGGCCGGCGGCGCCGGCCAGGAAGGTCCCGCTGCACACGGTCGCGACCCGGTCGGCGCCCGCCGCGGCCCGTCGGATCCAGCCGACGAGGTCCTCGTCCTGGGTGGCGTCGAGCACGCCACCCCCGCCGACGAGCAGCAGGGTGCCGATGCCGGTGGTCGTCCCGAGGCCGTCGGCGTGCAGCCGCAGGCCGCTCTCGGTGGTCACCGGGCCCGGCTCTCGGGCGACGACCTCGATCTGGTAGCCGTCGTCGGCGGGCAGGCCCCGGTTGGCGCCGGCGAAGACCTCGTGGGGGCCGACCGCGTCGAGCGGCTGGAGGCCGGGGAAGGTGACGATGACCACGCGGTGCACCCCCAGAGGGTGACCCGGCCCGCCGATGGCGTCAATGCCGCGGTCCCCACCTTTCCTGCCATCGAGCGGATCGGTCCCACGGATTAGGGTCTCGGCCGTGTCGGGCCGGCGTCGGATCCTCCTGGTGGTCGGCGCCGCCGTGCTCCTCGCCGCCTGCGGGGGGACCAGCCGCACCGACTTCGACGAGGAGATCCAGTCCCGCGGCGGCGGGCTGGGCTCGACCCTGGCCATCGAGGCCCTCGACGCCTTGGAGGCCGAGCTCGGCGACGACATCGTCCTCCGGTCCTTCACGATGACCAACGGCCAGGTGTCGATGGAGGTCCGGGTCCCCGGCACGACCGACCAGGTGGACACCTACCGCTACGGCACCTCGGGCCTCTACGGCGGCGGCGGCCTGTCCGGGCCGACGCCGGTGGCCGGGGTGGGCGGGGCCCAGGCCCTGCGCCGGACGCTCTTCCGACCGGCCCGGGTCGCCTTCGACGACTTCGACCAGGTGGTCGACACCGCCATCGAGACCGCCGACCTCCAGGGCGGCTACGCCCAGACGCTGCGGGTGGACCGCTCCACGGACCGGACGATGATCAGCGTGCAACGTCACCAGTCCCCGCGAGAGCGTGCAGGTCCCGTTCCGGGCGGACGGCACGCCGGTGCGGACGGGGGACGGATGAAGTTCTGGAAGTGGTTCTTCATCCTCCTGGGCCCGGCGCTGCTGGCCCTGTTCATCGCCGTCATGTTGATGGTGGCCTACCCCAACGCCCTGAAGCTGGCGGCGCCGAGCCTGTGCCCCGACGACAAGCCCGATGCCTTCGTCGTGCGCTACGACGTCCAGACCTCCGACGGCACCGGGACCAACTTCACCCTGTTCTGCATGAGCGAGCGGGGCGAGATCGAGGAGGTCGGGACCTGGCAGCCCCTCCTGATCCTGTTCGTCATCGTGGCCGGGATCCTCTATGTCCTGATCTTCCTGCTCTGGCTGGTCGGCCGGATACGCAAGATGGCCGGCGGCGAGGTCGACCCGATGATGCCGCCCAGTGACCCGCTGGTGATGAGCGCCGACCAGATCCTCGCGCCCCAGGCCCAGGACCCCTTCGACACCCTCCGGGACCAACAGAACCCCTGATCAGCCACCGGGCACGGGCTGAGCCGCCGGCGCCCGGGGGCCTCAGGTGGTCTGGATGATGAGGACCGAGCAGTCGGCCTGGTGGCTGATGGTGTTGGGGACGCTGCCCAGCACCCGGCGGGCACCCTGCATGCCCTTGCTGCCGACCACGATGAGGTCGGCGTCGACCTCATCGGCCACCTGGAGGATGACGTCGGTCGGTTCGCCGGGCAGGACATGGCTGCGGGAACGGGCGGTGGAGGACCGGGCCAGGCGGGCCAGGAAGTTCTCGGCGTGGGTCCGCTCGTCACCCTGGCCGGGGACGCCGGTGGGGGGCCGGCCACCGACGAGCGCCGCGCCCGGGACCATCGCGGACAGCGGTTCGCCCTTGGCGGACCCACCGAGGGCGCACACGAGGTGGACCTCCCCACCGGTGAGCGCGCCGAGCTCCAGGGCCCGTTGGGCCGCCAGCGCGGCGGTCGAGGCCTGGTTCACCCCGACGACGATCTGCTCGAACACCGGATCCTCCCCGCTCACCGATTCCGCCTGCAGCTTCCCACAGCGGGACGGTGGCCGTCAGCGGTCAGTCGTCGGGCAGCTCGGGCGCCCACGGCGAGCCGTTGATGTGGCTGCCGCCGTCGACGAAGAGGGTGTTGCCGGTCAGGTAGCGACAGTCCTCGGAGGCCAGGAACAGCGCCACCGGGGCGATGTCCTCGTCGGGGTCACCGAGGCGGCCCATCGGGTTGGCGCGGTCGGCCATCAGCTCCAGCTCCGGGTGCTCGGCGAAGACCGCCCGCGATGCGGCGGTCTTGGCTCCCGGGCAGATGACGTTGGCGGTGATGCCGTGGGGGGCCCACTCCCGGGCGGCGGTCCGGGTGAGGGCCCGGAGGGCCTCCTTGGCCGAGTTGTACTCGGCGGTGCCGATGTGGGCGTTGACCCCGTTGAGCGAGCAGAGGTTGATGATGCGGCCGTAGCCCTGGGCCCGCATGGAGGGGAACGCCGCCTGCATGGCCCAGAGCGGCCCGTAGAACCCGACGCCGAAGCCGTGGGCGAAGAGCTCGTCGCTCTTGTTCTCCACCTTGCTGAGGCGGCCCCCGCCCCAGGCGTTGTTGACCAGCACGTCGACGGTGCCCCAGGTGTCGACCGCGTCGGCGATCATCGCCAGGACATCGTCCTTGCGGGACACGTCGGTGCGCAGGAAGCGGGCGTCACCCCCGAGGGCGGCGGCGGCGGCGGCCCCCTTGTCGGGGTCGAGCTCGGCGACCAGCACGTGGGCCCCCTCCTCGGCGAAGCGCCCGGCGACGGCGCGGCCGATGCCATCGCCCGCGCCGGTCACCACCGCGACCCGTCCGTCCAACCGTCCCGTCATCGCCACCCCCTGGAGCTGTGTGTCGGGGGCAGCCTCGCGCGCTCAGGGCAGCGCGGGGATCCGGTCGTCCTCCAGCCAGGCGGTGAAGAGGTCGTCCAGCTCCTCGCCGCTGACCTCCTCGGCCAGGGCGATGAAGTCGTCGGTGGTCACGTTGGCGTGCTGGAAGTCCGCCGCCCAGGTCTTCAGGATCTCGAAGAAGGCGTCGTCGCCGACCGTGCGCCGCAGGGCGTGGAGGGTGAGCCCGCCCCGCTGGTAGACGGCCTCGGAGAACCAGCGGTCGACACCGGGGTCCCGGATCGGGTCCTGGTCGTAGTCGGCCAGGCTGTCCCGACGGGCCTCGGCGTCGGCGTCGATGTCGTAGCCGTCCTCGGAGGCCTCGGACCAGAGCATCTCGGCGTAGGTGGCGAAGCCCTCGTTGAGCCAGATGTCCTCCCACCGGTCCGGGGTCATCGAGTCGCCGAACCACTGGTGGGCCAGCTCGTGGGCCTGGAACTCGTCGATGGAGGCCACGTCGATCCCGAAGGTCGACCGGGTCTGGGTCTCGAGCGCGTAGCCGAGGGACTCGGGGATGACGATGGCCCCGTACTCGTCGAACGGGTACGGGCCGAAGACCTCCTCGAAGGCCGCGATCATGTCGCCGGCGTCGGCGAAGTCCTCGGTCAGGCGGTCGGCGTCGTCCTCGGGGTAGAAGCTGACGAGGGGCAGGCCGCTGTCGGTCTCCTCCTCGACGACGCGGAACTGGTCGATGGCCACGGTCACGAGGTAGGTGGCGATCGGGTCGTCCTCGGACCAGGCCCAGGTGACGGCCTCGCCGTCCCGCCGCCGACCCTCGAAGGCGCCGTTGGAGGCGACCACCCAGCCCCGGGGCACGGTCGCCTCGAGGGTCATCGTGGCCTTGTCGGAGGGGTGGTCGTTGCTGGGGAACCAGGTGGCGGCGCCGTCGGGCTCGCCGATGACGTAGGCGCCGCCGTCGTCGGTGGTCAGCCACCCGGTGGGGAACCCGGCGCTGATCACCGGCTGGGGGACCCCGGTGTAGGTCATCTCGGTGACGAACTCCTCGCCCGCGGCGATCGGCTCGGCCGGGGTGATCCGCACGTCCCGGCCCTCGACCTCGAACTCGGCGTCCTCGCCGTCGACGGTCACCGCTTCCATGTCCAGTTGGTGGAGGTCGACCGAGAAGCCCGCCAGCGCCTCGTCGGCTTCGGCGGTCATGGTCGTCAGCCCCTCGACCCGGCCCCCGTCAGGGTCGTAGCTGAAGGTGATGTCGTAGTGCAGGGCGTCGTAGCCGGTGGCCCCGCTGTCGGGGGCGTAGGGATCGCCCACCGAGTCCTCGCCGACCACGGCATCGGTGTCCTCGTCGCCGGCATCGTCGGGCGCGGTGATGTTCGTCGACGACTCCGGGGTCGGCGCCTCCTCCTCGTCGTCTCGGGTGAGCACGACCACGGCGATGACCGCGACCACGATGACGACGACGGCGGCGACCAGCAGCAGGACGCGTCGGGAACGGGTGGGGCCGGGCGGTTCCGGGTCGGGTGTGGGCTCGGTCATGGGTAGCGGAGGACGAGGACGGCGATGTCGTCGGCCGGGCCGAAGGCGGCGTGGTCCACCGCGGCTTGGACGAGTTGCTCTGCGGTCTTCTCGGCGTGTTCCTCGACACAGGCGTCGAGCACCGCCACCAGTCGTTCCTCGCCCAGCATCTCGCCTCCGGCGTCACGGGTCTCGGTGACGCCATCGGTGTAGAGCGCCAGGGACTCCCCGTGGGCCAGGGACAACTCGATCTCGTCGTGGACGGTGTCGGTGTAGATGCCCAGGAGCGTCCCGGAGCAGTCAACCAGACGCGTGCCCGTGCGACTGATCAGCACCGGGGGTGGGTGGCCGCCGCTGGCCAGCGTCACCGCCACGCCGTCGTCCTCCGGCGTCAGGCGCGCCACCATGGCGGTGCAGAAGCGGGTGTCGCCCCGGTGGAGGAGGGCGGCGTTGATCTCGGTCAGGAGCTCAGCGGGGCTGTCGACGCGGGAAGCGAGGGCCCGCGCCGAGTAGCGGACCTGGGAGGTGATGGCTGCCGCCTCGGCGCCGGTGCCACAGACGTCGCCGACGAGGGCGATCCAGCAACCGGGCTCGACCTCGAAGAGGTCATAGAAGTCACCCCCGACCACCAGGCGCGTGCCGCCGGGCTCGTAGCGGCAGGCGATCTCCATGCCGGGGACCTCCGGCAGGTGCGGCGGGAGCAGGCTCTGCTGCAGCGCGGCGGCCACCGCCCGCTCGCGTTCGAACAGGGCGGCGTTGGCCACGGCGAGGCCGAGGTGACGCCCGAGCTCCTCGGCGAAGCGGCGGTCGTCCTCGTCGAAGCGGCCCCCGCGACGGCCGAGGCTCAGGGTGCCGACGACCGCACCCCGGCCGATCAGGGGGACGATGAGGGTCGATGCCGGCGCCAGGCGGCTCAGCAGGTCCGACGGGACGTCGTCGGGGAGACCGGCGGCCAGCTCATCGGGGCCCACCTCCAGGTAGAGGAGGGACTCGCCGGTGCGCACCACCGCGATGGGGCCGGCCTGGATGGTGTCGAGGGGCACCAGCTCGCCGAGCCGGTCGACATCGGCTGCGTAGGCCGAATCGGCGTAGGCCTGACCCACCCGTTCGAGGTGGGTGTCCCGGACGAGGTCGATGACGCAGACCTCGGCCACCTCGGGCACCAGTAGGGCACAGACATCGTGGAGGGGAGCCGGGTGGTCCAGCCAGCGGGCCATCAGCTGGTTGGCGGCGGCGATCAGCCGGAGGCGGTCCTCGGCCCGCCGGTCCCGCTCCTGGCGCCGGACCCGGTCGAGGTAGTCACCCAGGTGCTCGCCGATGCCGGCCAGGACGGCGATGTGCTCGACGTCGATCGGCTCGTCCCGGCTGCGGAACATGTCGATGACCCCCACGACCTGTCCGTCGTGGTCGATGGGGAAGGCGAACCCGGTGCGCAGGCCTGACGCCTGGGCCGCGTTGCGGCGCAGGAAGTCCGGGTCCTCGTCCAGGTGCTCGACGGTGCGGGGGACCCCGCTGGCCCACACCTGGCCCGCCAGGCCGGTGCCCGGGGTGAAGGTGGTCTCGCGGGTGGCGTCCTGGAACGGGGTGTGGTCCTGGCCGGGAGCGCTCCACATGCCGAGCACCCGCAGGGCACCCCAGTCGTCGTCGACCACCCACAGGTTGGTGAGGTCCCAGTCCAGCCGTTCGCCGATGACCCGGAGCAGGCCGCCGACGGCCTCGGCCACCGGCTGCTCCTGGGCCAGCTCGCTGATGAGCTCGAGGGCGACGGCGTTGACGGCCTCATGGGGGGCGTCGCGGGGCCGGATCAGGGCCAGGACGTGGTCCTGGCCGTCGGCCCCCGAGACCGGGCTCATCACCGCCCCCACGGGGACCTCCTCGCCGGCGGCGCTCAGGGCGGGCAGTCGGAGGTAGTGGCCGTCGAGCTCGCCACCGTCGGCCCAGCGCGCGAACCCCGATCGGTGGGCGGCGAGCAGGCGCCGGGGGACGATGGCGGTGACGGGTCGGCCGACCAGGTCCGCCGCGGACCAGCCGAGGAGCGTCTCGACCGCGTCGTTGGCGTAGAGGATCGTGCCGGCGCGGTCGGCGACGATGCCTGCGACGGTCAGGCGGTCCAGGACCGATGTCCACGGTGCGTTCGGGTCGACGGCGGTGATCGGTCGAGGCTAACCGTGCGGTTCGGGCCGGGTCGGTCCGGGGTTCCGGGCCGTCCGACCCCGGCCGCTCGTCGGGGTCTACGGGTCCCCCACCTGGGTAGGTAGCCCCCAACGACGGCACGAAAGGAAACCTCCGTCATGTACCTGCTCCTCTTCATCCTCGCCGCGATCCTCGTGATCGCCGGTGTCTTGGCGATCACCCGCAAGGAGATCCTGTGGGGCGTCGCCCTCATCGTCATCGGGCTCCTGGTGGGCCCGGGCGGAGCCAGCATCTTCACCTGATCCCCCCCGATCCCCCCTGATCCGGCCGGCCCCCTGCGGGCCGGCCGGGTCATGTCCGGGGGGCCTCTACGGTCTCGGTCATGTGGCCCGCCGTCCATGCCCAGCAGCGACCCGACCATCCGGCCGTCGTCATGGCCGGTTCGGGCGCGCTGGTCACCTACGCGGAGCTGGAGGACCGTTCGGTGCGCCTGGCCCGGATCTGGGCCGAGGCCGGCCTCGGGTTCGGCGACCACGTGGCCCTGCTGGTCGAGAACCAGGCCCGCTTCTTCGAGGTCTGCTGGGCGGCCCAGCGCTCCGGCCTCTACTACACCGCGGTCAACACCCACCTCACCGCCGACGAGGTGGCTTACATCGTCGAGGACTGTGAGGCCCGGGCGGTGGTGACGACCGCGGCGATGGGGGAGGTGGCCACCGAGGTGGGCCGGGGATTGGGCGACCGGGTGGTGTCCCGGCTGGTGATGGACGGTCCCGTCGAGGGCTGGGCGCCCTACGAGGACGCCCTGTCGTCGGTGTCCGGTGGGCCCCGGGACGACGAGCTCGAGGGTCACGCCATGCTGTACTCCTCGGGTACGACCGGTCGGCCGAAGGGGGTGCGCTTCCCGCTGGCCCACAAGCCGCTGGGCGAGCCCGGCCTCGCCGTCGAGGGCTTCCGCCGCTACGGGATCGGCGAGGCGACCGTCTACCTGTCAACCGCACCCTGCTACCACGCCGCCCCGCTGCAGTTCTGCATGGGGGTGCACCGCCTCGGGGGCACCGCGGTGGTCATGGAGCACTTCGACGCCGAGGCCTCGCTGGCCGCCATCGAGCGGTACGGGGTCACCCACAGCCAGTGGGTCCCGACCATGTTCGTCCGCCTGTTCAAGCTGCCGCCAGAGGCACGGGAGCGCTACGACCTCAGCAGCCACCGCCTGGCCCTGCACGCGGCCGCGCCGTGCCCGGTGCCGGTGAAGGAGCAGATCATCGAGTGGTGGGGCCCGATCGTGCACGAGTACTACTCCTCGACCGAGGCCATCGGGGCGACGGCCATCTCCGCCGAGGACTGGTTGACCCACAAGGGCTCCGTCGGGCGCTCCACCGGGTCGACGATCCACATCTGTGGCGACGACGGGGCCGAGCTGCCTGTCGGGGAGGTCGGGGTCGTCTGGTTCGAGCACCCGGTCCAGGGCCTGCAGTTCGAGTACCACAACGACCCGGCCAAGACCGCCGGGGCCCACGACGAGCGGGGCTGGGCGACCAACTGGGACATGGGTCGCCTCGACGAGGACGGCTACCTCTACCTGACCGACCGGAAGGACTTCATGATCGTCTCGGGCGGGGTGAACATCTACCCCCAGGAGGCCGAGGACGTCCTCATCACCCACCCGCTGGTGGCCGACGCCGCCGTCTTCGGCGTGCCGGACCCGGAGATGGGCGAGCAGGTGAAGGCCGTGGTCCAGCCCGCCGCGTCCGCCACCGCCGGCCCCGAGCTGGAGGCCACCCTGTTGGCCCACTGCCGGGATCACCTGGCCCACTACAAGTGCCCCAGGAGCATCGACTTCGAGGACCAGTTGCCCCGCCTCGACACCGGCAAGCTCTACAAGCGCCTCCTCCGGGACCGCTACTGGGGCGACGGGGAGTCGAAGATCGTCTGATGCCCACCATCCGGCGGTTGGATGAGGACGGGTACGACGAGGCGACGGCGATGTTGTCGCGGGCGTTCTGGCCCGACCCGCTGATCGGCTTCTTCAGTCGGGGCCACCTGCACGAGCACCGCTTCGGCCCCTTGTTCTTCGCCGCCGACCTGGCCGACCTCCGTCGCTACGCCGAGATCTCGGTCGCCGAGCACGACGGCCGGCTCGGGGCCCTGGCGGCCTGGGTCCCGCCGGGCGCGCTGCCCCGCACGGGGTGGAAGCGCGTCCGACGGGACCTCCGGGCCGCCCCGGTCCTGCTGCGGGCCCGCCACCGGGCGAAGGCGACCCGCCTCCTGGCCGAGGTCGAGCGCCGCCACCCGAAGGAGCCCCACTGGTACCTGGCCCTCCTCGGCACCGATCCGGCGGCCACCGGCCGCGGCCTGGCCACCGCCCTGCTCGCCCCGGTGCTGGCCCGCTGCGACGAGGAGGGGGTCTTCGCCTACCTCGAGACCCAGAAGGAGGCCAACGTCGCCTGGTACGCCCGCGCCGGCTTCACCGTCTGCGACGAGATCGAGCTCGATGGCACCCCCAAGGTCTGGTGCCTCCGCCGCGACCCCAAGGGCTGAGGGCAACCGAAACCGAGGCAAGAACAGGGGCGTGGGGTCGGGCAACCGGCCCTCCTCGGCACCGGAATCCCACGCTGCGTGACCGGACCGGCCGGTGCGGTCTTTCCTTCGGCTTCTGGCACCGGATTTACGGGTCAGGGCCCGAGGATCAGGTGCCAGTACGAAAGGCGGCCACGCCCGACGGGGTCAGAACCCTGAGGGGACCATGGCTTCGATGAGCCTCGGGCCGGGCTCGTGGAGGGACTTGGCCAGCTCGGTGTGGAGGGCGCCGGCGTTGTCGACCCGGACGGCGGGGACGCCGAGGCCTTCGGCCAGGCTGACGAAGCTCAGGTCGGGGCGGGAGATGTCCAGGAGGCTGGTGGCGGTGGGGCCGGGGGGCTCGGCGCCGACGCGGCCCATCTCCATGTTGAGGATGGCGTAGGAGCCGTTGTTGTAGACGATGGTCGTCACATCGAGGCCCTCCCGGGCCTGGGTCCACAGGCCCTGCAGGGTGTACATGGCACTGCCGTCGGCCTCGAGGTTCAGCACCCGCCGGTCGGGGCAGGCCACGGCCGCGCCGGTGGCCAGGGGGATGCCCATGCCGATGGCCCCGCCGCAGAGGGTGAGCCAGTCGTGCTGCGGGGCGCCGGCGGTCGCCGCGGGGGTGTAGATGCCGGCGGTCTGGGCCTCGTCGACCACGATCGCCCCCTCGGGGAGGAGGGCGCCGACGACGGCGGCCACCTTGCCGGCGTCGAGGTCGCCGGTCGGGACCTCGGGCCGGCCGGCGGGGGTGAGCAGCGCGCCGTCGGCCGGGGCCCCGATCAGGTCGGCCAGGGCCTCCAGCGCGCCGACGGCGTCCTCGCCGGGCGCGGCCAGGGTGTGGACCTCGCAGCCCTCGGGGACGAGGTCGCCGGCCTTGCCCGGGTAGGCGAAGAACGACACCGGGGAGCGGGTGTCGACCAGCACCAGGTGGCGGACGCCGCTGAGCTGCATCTCGATGAACTCGGCCAGGTAGGCCAGCCGCTCCAGGTCGGGGCGCCCGGCGCCCCGCTCGATGCGGGCGGGGAAGGTCTCGCCGAGGAGCTTGGCCCCGGTGGCCTGGGCCACCCGGCTGGCGGCGATCAGGCCCCGCTCCCGGGTCACCGTGCCCCCGACCAGGACCGCGGTGGGCTCCCCGGAGGCCAGGATCGCGGCCACGTTCGCGAGGCGGGCGTCGTCGACCCCGGCCCGAGCGGTGGGCGCCACCGGCGCGGCCGGGCCGGTGGCGTCGGACCACGAGACGTCGGCGGGCAGGATCAGGGTGGCGATGCGGCCCGGTGGGCCGAAGGCAGCGGCGACGGCTTCCGCGGCGTCCCGGGCAACGTCCTCGGGCCGCGCCGAGGTGCACAGCCAGCCGGCCGTGGTCCCGGCCGAGGCCTCGATGTCGGAGTCGAGGGGGGCGTCGAAGCGCTTGTGGAAGGTGGCGTGGTCCCCGACGATGTTGACCATCGGCGTGGCCGCTCGCCGGGCGTTGTGCAGGTTGGCCGACCCGTTGGCCAGCCCCGAGCCCAGGTGCAGCAGGGTCGCAGCCGGGTGGTCGGCCATGCGGCCGTAGCCGTCGGCGGCCCCGGTGGCGACGCCCTCGAACAGCGCCAGCACGCCCCGCATCTCGGGGACGTCGTCGAGCGCCTTCACGAAGTGCATCTCGCTGGTGCCCGGGTTGGCGAAGCAGGCGGCCACGCCGCTGTCGACCAGGGTGTGGATGAGGGACTGGGCGCCGTTCATCGGGCGGCCTCCGGGGTGGCGTCGAGCAGGGTCCCGGGATTGAGGATCCCGTGGGGGTCGAAGGCGGCCTTGATCCGCCGCATGAGGGCCAGCTTGGCCGGGTCCTCGAGGTCGAGGAAGTACTGCCGTTTCTCGCTGCCGATGCCGTGCTCGCCGGAGATGGCCCCACCGTGGTCGATCGCCGTGCGGAAGACGGCCTTGATCAGCGTGGCCCGGACGGCGTCGTCGGCTTGGAAGATCGACAGGTGGACGTTGCCGTCACCGGCGTGGCCACACCCGACCACCCAGGCGTCGTGCGCGGCGGCGAGGTCGCTCACCGCGGTCAGGAACGCCGGGATCGAGGCCCGGGGCACCACGGTGTCCACGATGTCGTTGGCGCCGTTGGCCTTGGCCACCCAGAACGCCCGCTCGCGGGCCTCGATGAGCTGGGTGGCCGCGCCGGGCGGCAGGACGTAGACGTCGAGGGCGCCGAGCCCGGTGACCAGCTCGGCCACCTCGGCGGTGTCGGCGTCGAGCTGTTCCTCCCGGCGGGCCTCGAGGGCCACGACCAGGTAGGCCAGCGCGCCGTCCTTGATCTCCTGGGGGAGGCCGAGGTCGAGGCCGGCGGCCTCGGTGATGCCGGCCATGGTGATCAGGTCGATGTACTCGGTCATGAGCGGACCCACGCCGCTGCCCACGATGCGGGGCACGGCGTGGGCCACCTCGTCGAGGGTGGCGAAGGGGACCAGCAGCGTGCTGCGGTGATCGAGCTTCGGCTGCAGTTTGACCGTGACCTCGGTGACGACGGCCAGCGTCCCCTCCGAGCCGATGAGCAGCTGGGTCAGGTCGTAGCCCGCCGAGGTCTTGACCAGCTTCCCGCCCGTACGGATGACCTCACCCCCCGGCAGGACGGCCTCCAGACCGAGGACGTGGTGGCGGGTGACGCCGTACTTCACGGCCCGCATGCCGCCGGCGTTGGTGGCCACGTTGCCGCCGAGGGAGGCGCTGTTCTCGCCGGGGGACACCGGGTAGAAGAACCCGTGCGGCGCCAGCTCGGCGTTGAGCTGCTCGAGGGTCACCCCGGGCTGCACGACGGCCATGTGGTTCTCCGTGTCGATCTCCAGCACCCGGTTCATGGCCTCGAAGGCGACCACGATCCCGCCGTCGGTCGGCACACAGGCACCCGACAGCCCGGTGCCGCTTCCCCGGGGCGTCACCGGGACCCGGTGCTCGGCGGCCAGGCGCAGGACCGCAGCCACCTGCTCGGTCGTCGTGGGCAGCACCACGGCGTCGGGCATCGCCCAGCCGACGGTCAGGGCCTCGTCGTGGCTGTGGTCCTCGTTGACGTCGGCACCCGTGCGGAGGTTGTCGGTCCCGACGGCGGCGGCGAGCGCGTCCAGGAGCCCTTCAGGGAGATCGGCCATGGGGGGATTGTGACGCGTTTGCGCCGATGGCTCAGCCCCGGCGCCACTCGCAGCCGTCGACGTGGTCGTCGACGAGGCCCATGGCCTGCATGAAGGCGTAGACGGTGGTCGGCCCGACGAACTTCCAGCCCCGCTTCTTCAGGTCCTTGCTGAGCGCGGTCGAGGTGGCCGTCTGGGCGGGCAGCTCGCGGGTCGGATCCTTCGCGTCGCCTTCTCGCTCGGTCGGCTCCCAGGACCAGAGATAGGTGTCGAGGGAGCCGCACTCGTCGATCAGCTCCAGAGCCCGAGCCGCGTTGTCGATGGTGGCCTCGATCTTCCCCCGGTGGCGGATGATCCCGGCGTCCTGCAGCAGCGTCTCGATCTCCGGCTCGTCGTAGCGGGCCACGACGGCGGGATCGAAGTCGGCGAACGCGGCCCGGAAGTTCTCCCGCTTGCGCAGGATCGTCAGCCACGACAGCCCCGATTGGAACCCCTCCAGGCACAGCTTCTCGAACAGCCGTCGGTCGTCGTGGACCGGCCGGCCCCATTCGTCATCGTGGTAGGCGACGTAGTCCGGAAGATCGCCGGGCCACCAGCACCGGGTGCGGCCGTCGCCCCCGACGATGAGCCGATCGGTCACCTCGCTACTCCCGCGCCGAGCCGCTAGGCGAGGCTGCCAGCAAGCACAGTGTCGCTCCTCGCCGAGCGCAGCGAGGCGAGGCCACCCGTTCGACGCGATCCGGTCTCACCCTGCGGGTGATTCCGGCGTGACGTAGGCGGCGGTGATGCCGCCGTCGACGACGAACTCGGTGCCGGTGGTGAAGGAGGACTCGTCGGAGGCGAGGAAGAGGGCGGCGTCGGCCATCTCCTTGGCCTCGCCGAAGCGGCCCATGGGGATGTGGACGAGGCGGCGCTGCTTCTTCTCCTCGGTGTCGAGGAACTTCATCAGCAGCTCGGTGCGCAGCGGCCCCGGGCAGAGGGCGTTGACCCGGATGCCCTCCCGGGCGTGGATGACCGCCAGCTCCCGGGTCATGGCCAGGACCCCGCCCTTGGAGGCGGTGTAGGCCACCTGCGGCGTGGCCGCGCCCATGAGGGCGACGAAGGAGGCGGTGTTGATGATCGAGCCGCCGCCGGCCCGGCGCAGGGCGGGGATCTGGAACTTGCAGCCCAGGAAGACGCCCTTCAGGTTCACGGCCATGGTCGTGTCCCAGACGCCCTCGTCGGTGGACTCGGCGTCGCCGTCGGCGCTCATCATGATCCCGGCGTTGTTGAAGGCGACGTGGAGGGCGCCGTAGGCCTCCTCGGCGACGGCCACCATGCGTTCGGCGTCGGCGGCGGAGGACACGTCGGCGCCCAGGCCGGTCGCCCGACCCCCGGCGTCGGTGAGCTCGGCGGCGGTGCGCTCGGCGCCTTCACCGTCGAGGTCGGCGCACACCACAGCGGCGCCCTCCTCGGCGAAGCGCCGGGCCGTCTCCAGCCCGATGCCCGATGCCGCCCCCGTGATGAGGGCCACCTTCCCGTCCAGTCGCATGTCTCAGTCCTCGGTTGCGTTGATGGCCTCGACGAGGCCGTCGAAGAGCCTTTGCTGGGCTGCATCATCGGCCGCGGTCATCTCCGGGTGCCACTGCACGGCCGCCAGCCAGGGGTGACCGACCAGCTCTACGGCCTCGATGACCCCGTCGGGGGAGCGGGCGGTGACGGTCAGGCCGGCCCCCGGACGGTCGATGGCCTGGTGGTGCCAGCAGGCCGGCTCGACGGTGGCGGTGCCCATCGTGCGGGCGACCAGCGAGTCGGCGTCGACCTCGACGCGGTGGGTGTGGGACCACTTGGGCTCGAGTCGGTGGGGCTCGTCGGTGGTCACCGCGTCGGGCAGGTGCGGGTGCAGGGTCCCGCCCAGCGCGGTGTTGACGACCTGCAGGCCTCGACAGATGGCGAGGGTGGGGACGCCGTCGTCGAGGACCCGCTGGGCCAGCGCCAGTTCCAGGTCGTCCCGGTCGGGGTCCACGAACTCGACGGTGGGGTGCGGCTCGCCGCCCCAACGGGCCGGGTCGATGTCGCCGCCGCCCGCCAGCACCACGCCGCCGAGGTGCTCGAGCAGGTCGTCGAGGCGGGGCTCGCCCGGCGCGATCAGCACGGGGACGGCCCCGGCGCGACGCACGGCGGCCACGTACTCCCGCGGCAGCTCGTACCGGTCCGTTGCGTTCGGCGGATACGTCGTGATCCCGACCAGCGGCGCGCCCATCGTCCGCAGTCTTGCTTCTGGCGCCCGATCCTCCGCCTATGACCGGAGGATCGGGCGCCAGAACCGCCTACACGGCGACGAACTGGCTCGCTCGGAGGAGGCTGACGGCGAGGTCGGCGTCACCCTCGACGTGGCGGTCGAGGGTCTCGATGTCGAGGCGGCGGCTCACGACCCGGCAGTAGTCCACGACGTCGGTGACCAGGGTCAGGTCGGGCTCGGCGTCAGCGTCGGCGGCCCCGCCCACGAGCAGGGTCCAGGCGCCACCTCCGGGACCGGTGAGCACGAACCGGGCCACCGCGGGGCCCGGCGGCTCGGCGAGGCCGAAGGCAGCCAAGGGGAGGCTGGCGACGGACTCGGTGGCCATGCGGTGGATCACCGGAGCGTCGGGCGTCTCGAGGGGCCGGCCGAGCGCGGCCCGGATGTCGTCGGCGTGGGTCCAGAGCTCGAAGGCCCGGGCCACGATCGCGGTGGTCACCCGGAACGGGATGCCGTGCAGGGGCATCAGCTTCTCGAGGTCGTCGGGGCCGAGGGCGACGACGTGGGTGGCCGTTCGCTCGGCCAGGGCCCGCCACTCGGCCACGACCTCGGCCGCGGGGAGGGCGCGGCACCGGGTGATGGTGGCCTCGGTCATGGCCAGGTGGTCGTGGTCCAGGCCGTCGGCGTCGAACTCGGCCAGGCCGAGGAAGGACGCGGCGTACGCCTCGATGGCCACGAGGTGGGCCACCAGGTCACGCACGGACCAGGGGTACGCGGCGACCGGCCGGCCCCAGCCGTCGTCGGGCACCTCGTCGAGGACCGCGGTGAACGCCGCGACCTGGTCGACGTAGGCCTCGACGGTGGTGGTCGGGCCGCGGCCGGCCAGGGCGACGTCCATGCCGGGGGCCCGGCCGGCGCGAGCCGCGGTCAGCACCTCGGCCGAGCTCGTGCGGCCGGAGCCATCGGCCCCGTCGAGGGCGAGCACGCTCTCGCGCAGGATCCGGGCCGTCTCGGCCAGGTCGGGATGCCGGTCGAGGCCGGCCTCGACCGCGGCGCGTTCGGCGTCGTCGCCGAGGGCATCCAGGGCCCAGGCGCCCAACAGGGCGTCCACCTCGTCTCGGCTCAGGTCGGTCATCGTCTTCCGCCGTGGGGAGTGGGTCGGATCATGTGAGGGCCACCTCGCCGCTGGGGCCGAGCGTGGCGCTCAACTTGGCGAGGGCCAACCGCAGGCGGGACTTGGCCGTGCCTTCGGGGATGTGCAGCGCCACGGCGACCTCCCGGTAGGAGAGGCCGCCGAAGAAGGCCAACGTGATCGCCTCGCGCTGGTCCGACGGCAGGGTCGCCACCGCGGCCCGCACCCGAGCGGCGTCGTCGCGGGCGGTGACGTCCTCGGCCAGGTCGGTGTTCACCAGCGGGGCGTCCTGGGCGACGCGGTCGGCGCGCCGCCGGTCGGCGTCGTGGCGCCGGATCCAGTCGATGGCCCGCCGCCGGGCGACGACGGCCAGGAACGAGCGGAGCGAGCCCCGGTCGGGATCGAAGCGGTCGGGGCGCTCCCAGAGCCAAACGAAGACGTCCTGCACGACGTCGTCGGCCGCAGCGTCGTCGCGCAGGACGCGGCGGGCCACGTTGCGGACCAGGGAGCCGAACTCCTCGATGACGGACGCGAGCGCCCGATCGTCGCCGGCCACGAGGCGGTCGCGCAGCAGGCGGTCATCGGTGGCGGGCGCCCCGGGCACGGGGCGAGAACGTACCGCAGGCACGGGGGCCGGGGCCGGGGCGACGAGGGTCAGGGACATGGCGCTCCGGAGGTACGGAGCCGTCGCCCCGATCGGATCACTAGCGTCGCGACCGAGGGGGACCAGCCATGACCGATCTGTTCGACCGCTTCGCCGTCATCGACGTCGACACCCACCTGACCGAGCCGCCGGACCTCTGGACGTCCCGGGTGCCGACCGCCATGCGGGACCAGGTGCCCCACGTCGTCCGGCAGGGCGACATGGACGTCTGGGTGGTCGGCGACCAGTTCATCGGGGCGCCCGGCGCCTATTCGATGGCCGGCTTCGACGGGGTCATCCCCGACGATGCCCAAGACCTACGCCGACATCCCGCCGGCGGCCTTCGACGCCGCGGCCCGCCTGGCGTTCCTCGACGATCAGGGGATCCAGGCCCAGGTCCTCTACCCGAACGTCGGGCGGCTTCGGCAACGGCTTCTTCCTGAGCCTCGGGTGATCGAGACGTCGTCGCCGCCAGCGTGCGGGCCTACAACGACTTCCTGACCGACTGGTGCTCGGCGGACCCCGAGCGCCTCCTGCCGGTCATCGCCACGCCGTTCTGGGACCTCGAGTTCGCCGTGGCCGAGATCGAGCGGGCGGCGGCCGCCGGGCACCGCGCCGTGAACATGTGCAGCCAGCCCCAGAACTACGGCGAGCCGCCGCTCGGCTCGAGCGCCACTGGGACCCGATCTGGGCCGCGGCCCGCGACACCGGCCTGCCGGTCAGCTTCCACATCGGCGGCGGTGGCCTCGGCAACCTCTTGAACGACTCGGTGGCATCGGCACTGCCAGGCCAACTTCGCGCAAGGAGTCGTCGATGCTCATCCTCGACAACATGCGCGTGCCTGGCGACCTGTTCTTCGGCGGCGTGTGCCACCGCTTCCCGGAGGTCCGCTTCGTGTCGGTGGAGTCCGGGGTCGGCTGGCTGCCTGGCGTGCTCGAGGCCTTCGACTGGCAGTGGCGCAACGGCGGCATCGGCGTCGAGCACCCCGAGTACGACCTGCTGCCGTCGGAGTACTTCCGCCGCCAGGTCTACGCCTGCTTCTGGTTCGAGCGGGCCGCGGCCGTCGGCGCCATCGAGCGCGTACCCGGACAACATCCTCTACGAGACCGACTTCCCGCACCCGACCTGCCAGCACCCCGGGCCCCGGACGCCCGCCCAGCGGCCCCGGGACTACGCCACCGAGGCCCTCGGCGGCGCTGACCGACGACGTGCTGGCCAAGGTCCTGCACGACAACGCCGCCGCCCTGTACGGCCTCTCGTGAGCCCGGCTGGCTGGAGGGTCACCGGGTCGTCGACCTCACCACGGGGATCGCCGGGGCCTACGCCACCAAGCTGCTGGCCGACGCCGGGGCCGAGGTCGTCCTGGTCGAGCCGCCCGAGGGCCACCCGCTCCGGTCCTGGTCGGCGTCGGGCTCGCCGACCGGCGACGCCGGGCCGCTGTTCCGGTTCCTGTCGGCGGGCAAGGCGTCGGTGGTGGCCGACGGGCCCGAGCTCGACGCGCTGCTCGCCGGGAGCCGCCTGGTCGTGGAGGGCGGCCACCGGTCGATCGACGTCGACGGGCTCCGGGAGACGGGCACGACGATCTGCTCCATCACCCCCTACGGGAGCACGGGGCCGTGGGCGGGCCGACCGGCCACCGACTTCGTCGTGCAGGCCGAGAGCGGTTCCATCGCCTTCCGGGGCCGCCGGGACCAGCCGCCGGTGGCCGCCGGCGGTCGCCTGGCCGAGTGGGTCACCGGGGCGTACGCCGCCGTCGCCGCGCTGGCCGCGAACCCGGGGGAGCACGTCGACGTCTCCGAGCTGGAGACGATGACCCTGGCCGGGAGCCTGTTCCTGGACCTGATGTGGAGCCTCATCGGCGTCGAGCCCTTCGGCCCGGCCCGCACCCTCGAGGTCCCCTCCATCGAGCCCACCCTGGACGGCTTCGTCGGCTTCAACACCAACACCCGCCAGCAGTTCGACGACTTCCTGGTCCTCATCGAGCGCCCCGACCTGCTCGATGACCCCGACTGGATCAGCATCGCCCAGCGCATCGCCCGGATGGAGGAGTGGAACGCCATCGTCCACCCGTGGACGAGCCGGCACACCACCGCCGACATCGTGGAACGGGCCGCGGCCATGCGCATCCCGGTCGCCCCGGTGATGAGCGGCCGGGGCGTACCCGACATCGACCACTTCGTCGAGCGGGGCGTCTTCGTCGAGGACGCCACCGGCACCTTCCGCCAGCCCCGCAGCCCCTACGCCCTCGACGGCGTCCGGGCCGACACCACCCGCCCCGCCCCCGCCCTCGGCACCGCCAAGCACCCGTTCTGGGTCACTCCCACCCGCGGCCCGAGCGCGGGGGAGCGCAACCAGAACGGGGGTTGCCGCTGGCGGGGGTGCGGGTCATCGACGCGACGGCGTGGTGGGCCGGGCCGGAGGCCGGTCGGCTGTTGGCCCTGCTGGGGGCCGACGTCCTGCACCTCGAGGCCACCCGGGCGCCCGACGGCATGCGCATGGCGGGTGGCCTCTTCAGCGACCAGCCCCAATGGTGGGAGCGGTCGGCCATCGCCCTGTCGGCCAACACCGGCAAGCGGGGGATCACCCTCGACCTCACCACCGACGACGGCCGTGACCTGCTCGACCGCCTGCTGACCGACGCCGACGTCCTGCTCGAGAACTTCAGCCCCCGGGTCGCCGAGCGCTTCGGGCTGACGCCGGACCGCCTCCATGGCCTCAACCCGGGCCTGGTCCTGGTGCGCATGCCGGCCTTCGGCCTGGACGGCCCGTGGCGGGACCGGGTCGGCTTCGCCCAGACCATGGAGCAGGTCACGGGCATGGCCTGGATCACCGGCCACGTCGACGACCAGCCCCGCATCCCTCGCGGCCCGTGTGATCCGCTGGCCGGGGCCCACGCCGCCTTCGCCGTGCTCACCGCCCTCCGGGACCGGGATCACACCGGCCGGGGTGCCTTCATCGAGTCGACCATGGTCGAGGCCGCCCTGAACGTGGCCGCCGAGCAGGTCATCGAGTGGACCGCCAACGGCGTCGAGCTCCAACGGATGGGCAACCGGGCGCCGGGCTGTGCCCCCCAGGGGCTCTACGCGTGTGCGGGGGAGGAGCAGTGGCTGGCGTTGTCGGTGGCCACCGACGCCCAGTGGGTCGAGCTGGTCGACGTCCTCGGCCGTCCGGCGTGGGCCGAGGCCCCCGAGCTGGTCGACCACGCGGGCCGGGTGGCCGCCCACGACCGCATCGACGCCGAGCTGACCGCCTGGGCCGCCGACCGGGAGCTCGGGCCCACCGTCGACGCCTTGGTCGCCGCGGGGGTCCCGGCGGGCCGCGCCCGGGACCCTCGCACCATCGCCACCCACCCCCAACTCGTCGCCCGGGGGTTCTTCGAGCAGCTCGACCATCCCGTCTGTGGCCCCCGGGCGTTCGCCGGCCTCCCGTTCCGGTACGCCTCGGTCGACCGCTGGCTCACCCGACCGGCGCCGACCATGGGTGAGCACGATCACGAGGTCCTCGGCGGCGAGCTGGGCCTGAGCGACGAGGAGCTCGCCCGCCTGGCCGCCGCCGGAATAATCGGCACCGCCCCGACCGGGCTATGAAAGAAGCGTGACCCACCAACTGGCCGATCTCTGGGAGGGCGTGGTCGACGAGCTCGGCGACGAGCGCGAGGCCGTCGTGGTCCGCAGCGAGGAGCACGGCGAGCGGCGGCTGACCCACGCCGAGCTGGAGGCCCGGGCCAACCGCCTGGCCCATCACCTGGCGGACTGCGGCGTCGGCGTGGGCTCGACCGTCGGCTGTCACGTCCACAACGGCACCGAGTACCTCGAGGCGATGCTCGCCGCCTACAAGCTGCGGGCCATCCCCATCAACCTCAACCACCGCTACGTCGCCGAGGAGCTGCGCTACCACTTCGAGGACGCCTCCCCGGTGGTGGTCATCACCGAGCCCGACCTGGCCGACCGGGTCCGCGAGGCCGGCCCGCCGCCCCACGTCCTGGTTCGCGGCGAGGACTACGAGGCCGCGCTGGCCGCCGCCTCCCCCGAGCGCATCGAGGTGCCGGACCGCAGCAACGACGACATCTACCTCCTCTACACGGGCGGGACCACGGGGATGCCCAAGGGCGTCATGTGGCGCCACGAGGACCTGTTCTTCGGGGTGATCGGCGGGGCGGGCGTCCCGAGGCGGGGGATCCCCCGCCTCGATGACCCCGCCGACATCGGCGCCTGGGCCCGGAAGGGCACCGGCGTGGACCGTCGCCTCCCCCTCGCCCCCCTCATGCACGGTCTGGCGCAGTGGACGGCGCTGACCACGCTCTACACCGGCGGGACGCTGTTCCTGGACGGCGACCTGCACTTCGACGCCGCCCGGGCGCTGACCTTCGTGGCCGACGAGCGCATCCAGCTCATCCAGCTGGTGGGCGACGTCCTGGCCCTGCGCCTCGCCGACGAGCTGCGCCGCCACGGCGACCGCTACGACCTCGGCGAGCTGCAGATGATCTCGTCGTCGGGGGCGGTGCTGTCGCCGTCGGTCCAGGCCGACCTGCGGGAGCTGCTGCCCCAGACTCGGGTGATCAACCGCTTCGGCGCGTCCGAGACCGGCCCGCAGGGCCGCGTCGCCCACGACAAGGGCGAGGAGGCCCCGCGCCTGGTCGCCGACGCCGACACCGCCGTGCTCGACGAGGACTTCTGTCCCGTCGGGCCGGGCGAGACCGGGCTGCTGGCCCGCACCGGCAACATCCCCCTGGGCTACTGGGGCGACCCGGAGAAGACGGCCCGCACCTTCCCGGTCGTCGACGGCGTGCGCTGGTCGGTCCCCGGCGATCGGGCCCGGGTGGAGGAGGACGGCTCGATCGTGGTCCTCGGGCGGGGGACGGTGGTCATCAACTCGGGCGGCGAGAAGATCTTCCCCGAGGAGGTCGAGACCACCCTCAAGGCCCACCCTGCAGTGTTCGACGCCATCGTGGTCGGCGTGCCCGACGAGACCTACGGGCAGCGGGTGGCCGCCGTGGTCCAGCTCCGCGACGGGGCCGACGCGCCGTCGCTGGAGGACCTGCAGGCCCACGCCCGCGAGCACATCGCCGGGTACAAGGTGCCCCGGCAGGTGACGGTGGTGGACGCGGTGCACCGCACCGCGGTCGGCAAGGCCGACTACACGTGGGCGAAGGAGATCGCGAATGGCTGAGGACCGGGTCGAGGCGCTGCTGGGGCAGATGACCCTCGACGAGCAGGCTGCGTTGTGCCACGGCCGCGACCTCTGGACCATCGACGGCTGCGAGCGCCTCGGGATCCCCAGCTGGACGGTGAGTGACGGCCCCATCGGCATCCGGGGCCGGTTGGCCACCAAGACCGCCTGCTTCCCCAGCGCGTCGGCCATCGCCGCCACCTTCGACCTCGACCTCGTCGCCGAGGTGGGGCGGGCCATCGCCGCGGAGGCCCGGGCCAAGAACGTGCAGATGGCCCTCGGCCCGACCGTCAACCTCCATCGCCACCCCCTGACCGGCCGCCACTTCGAGTGCTACAGCGAGGACCCGGAGCTGACCGCCCAGGTGGCGGTGGCGTACATCCGTGGGGTGCAGGCGGCGGGTGACGTCGGCGCGTGCATCAAGCACTACGTCGCCAACGACCAGGAGTTCGAGCGCTTCACCATCAGCGCCGACGTCGACGAGCGCACCCTGCGGGAGCTGTACCTGCGGCCCTTCGAGGCTGCGGTGGCCGAGGCCCACGTCCAGGGGGTCATGGGGGCCTACAACTTCGTGAACGGGGTCCAGGCCTGTGCCGACCCCGAGCTGCTGCAGGGGGTGCTGAAGGACGAGTGGGGCTTCGCCGGCCTGGTGGTGTCGGACTGGGGTGCCCTCAAGGACGGTGTCGGCCCCGGTCGCCACGGCCTCGACCTCGAGATGCCCGGCCCGGGGTCGTTCTTCGGGGCCGGTCAGCTGGCCGAGCTGGTGCGGTCCGGTGCGGTGCCCGAAGCGGCGGTCGAGGACAAGGCCCGCCGGATCCTGACCTTCCTGGCCTGGTGCGGCGCCCTCGACGGCACCGAGGCCACCGAGGCCGAGTTGGACACGCCCGAGCAGCGGTCGGTGGCCCGGCGCTCGGCGGCCGCGTCGATGGTGCTGCTGGCCAACGACGGCGTGCTGCCCCTGGACCCGACGGCGCTCACCACGGTGGCCGTGGTCGGGCCCAACGCCGTGGACACCGCCGTGCTCGGCGGGGGCAGTGCCAACGTGAACCCCTACCGCGAGGTCTCGATCCTCGACGGGCTCCGGGAGCGCCTCGGAGACGGGGTCGAGGTCGTGCCCGCCGAGGGCTGCTCGATCCGGCGGGCGGTGCCTGCCATGAAGCACGCGGACCTGGCCGACGGTGGCCTGACGATCACGGCGTTCTCGGGCACCGACCGTGACGGTGCGCCCGTCGCCGTGCACGAGGGCCAGCGCCCCCGGGGCTTCCTCGGCGCCGACGCCTGGCCGGGGGCCGAGCTGCCCGTGGTGCTGCGGGCTCACGGCACGTTCATCGCGCCGGAAGCCGGGACGTGGCGCTTCAGTGGCGGCGGGCTGCATCGCCTGCGCCTCTGGCTCGACGGCGAGGCCGAGCCTGCTACCGACAACATGGCGGCGGGCGCCATCAACGCCGGGCTGGGCAACCACGCCGGCCTCACCGAGCGGGCCCTGGAGGCCGGCCAGGCCGTCGACCTCCGCTTCGAGTACGAGGTACCGCCGGGGATGCCGGTGGCGCTCTACAACCTCGGCGTCGGACTCGTGGACGACGGTGCGGACGAGCGGGCGTCCCTCGAGGCGGCCGTCGAGGCCGCCCGCGGCGCGGACGTGGCCGTGGTCGTGGTCGGCTCCAACGACGAGTGGGAGTCCGAGGGCGCCGACCGCAGCGACCTGAACCTGCCCGGCGCCCAGGACGAGCTGGTGCGCCGGGTGGCCGAGGCCAACCCCCGCACCGTGGTCGTCCACAACTCGGGCTCGCCCATGGCCATGGCCTGGGCCGACGACGTCGCCGCGATCGTGCAGGCCTGGTACCCCGGCCAGGAGGCCGGCCACGCCGTGGCCGACGTGCTCTGCGGCGACGTCGACCCCTCGGGCCGCATGCCGACGACCTGGCCCAAGCGCATCGAGGACACCCCCGCCTTCGACTGGTACCCGGGCACCGACGGTCACGTCGAGTACGGCGAGGGCCTGCTCGTGGGCTACCGCTGGTACCTCGACCAGGGCATCGAGCCCCAGTGGTGGTTCGGCCACGGCCTGAGCTACACCACCTTCGACTGGATCTCGTCCCGAGCAGAGGTCATGGAGCCCGGCCCCGACGACGGCTGGCCCAAGGTCTACGCCGAGGCCAAGTACACCAACACCGGTGAGCGGTCCGGCACCGAGGTCGTCCAGGTGTACGTGGCGGCGCTGGACCGACCCGTCGACGGCCCGCCGCAGGTCCTGGCCGGCTTCGCCAAGGGCCACTGTGCCCCCGGCGAGTCCGGCGGGGTCGGCCTGGTCCTCCCGGCCGCCGCATTCCGGCGCTGGGACACCGACACCCGCGCCTGGGTCGTCGACCCCGGCCGCTACGAGATCCGCCTCGGCCGCTCCGCCAAGGACATCCTCGCCACCCACACCATCACCGTGGAGACCCCCGAATGAACCTGATGATGTTGTTGGAGATGGCGACGCAGGTCGCAGGGGACCGGGTCGCGTTCGGCACCCGGGACGACGGGCTCACCTACCAGGGGCTGTTCGACCGGGCGGGTGGGGCCGCCCGCGGCCTGCAGGAGGCCGAGGCGGGCACGCTGGCGTTCGTCGGCCTGGCCACCGATGCCTTCCCGACCGCCGTGTTCGCCTCGTCGTGGGCCGGCATCCCGCTGGCCCCGCTCAACTTCCGCCTCAGCGACGAGCAGCTGGCCCCCCTCCTGGACCGCCTCGACCGGCCGCTCGTGGTGGCCGACCCGGCCTTCGTGGACCGCCTCCGCGCCCTCGGGGCGGACGTGGTGCCCGACGACGAGTGGATCGTCGCCGCCGAGGCGGCCGAGCCCGCCGATCCGTGGGCCATGGACCCGATGGCTGTCGCCCTGTTGCTCTTCACCAGCGGCACCACCGCCGAGCCCAAGGCCGCCGTCCTGCGCCACGAGCACCTCTGCTCCTACGTCCTGGGCTCGGTCGAGTTCGCCGCGGCCGACGACGGACGCCGCGGCCCTGGTGAGCGTCCCGCCGTACCACATCGCCGGCGTGTCCAACGTGGTGTCGAACGTCTACAGCACGGCCGCCGGGTCGTCCTCCTGCCGCAGTTCGACCCCGACGAGTGGCTGGCCACGGCCCGGGCCGAGGCGGTCACCCACGCGCTGGTCGTGCCCACGATGCTGGCCCGGGTGGTCGATCACCTCGGCGCCGACGGCGAGGCCCACCTCCCCGCGCTGCGCTCGCTGGCCTACGGCGGCGCACCGCATGCCGGTGACGGTGCTGGAGCGGGCCCTCGACGCCTTCGGCGGACACCGACTTCGTCAACGCCTACGGCCTGACCGAGACCACCTCGACCATCGCCGTGCTCGGTCCCGACGACCACCGCCTGGCGCTGGCCAGCGACGACCCTGCGGTCCGGGCCCGCCTCGGCTCGGCGGGGCGCCTCGCTGCCCGGCGTCGAGGCGGATGTCCGCGACGGGTTGCTCTGGGTCCCGGGGCGAGCAGGTCTCGGGCGAGTACGCCGGCCTGGCGCTCGGTCCTCGACGACGACGGTTGGTTCCCGACCGGCGACCTGGCCCACATCGACGACGAGGGCTACCTGTTCATCGAGGGCCGGGCCGACGACACGATCATCCGGGGCGGGGAGAACATGGCCCCGGCCGAGATCGAGGACGGTCCTGCTGCGGCACCCGGCCGTCGCCGAGTGCGCCGTCGTCGGCCTGCCCGACGAGGAGTGGGGCCAGCGCATCGCCGCCGTCGTGGTGACGGCCGACGACGCCACCGAGGACGAGCTGCGGGATTGGTGCCGGGAGCACCTGCGGGGGTCCAAGACCCCGGACCACATCGAGTTCCGGGCCGATCTGCCCTACACCGACACCGGCAAGCTCCTCCGCCGCACCCTGCGCAACGAGCTCACCGCCGACTGAGGTCGTCCTCCGGCCGCAGCCGATCGGGTACGTTCCCAGCCCCATGAGGGAGGGGAACCCACTGGCGCCCGGCCTGGCGGCCGATCTGGAGCGAGCCGGCGTGCCCGGCGCGGCCCTGGCCGTGGTCGACCGCGCCGGCGGGGTGTCGACCGCCGCCTTCGGCCAGGCCGACGTGGCTTCGCACGAGGCCGTGGCGACCGAGACGGTCTTCCACCTGTTCTCGGCCACCAAGCTCTACACGGCGGCCGCCGTGGTCCTACTGGCCGAGCAGGGCCGCCTCGGCCTCGACGACCTGGTGACCGACCACCTCGACGGTCTGGGGCTCGCCCACCCGGTCACGATCCGCCACCTGCTGACCCACACCTCGGGCCTGCCCGACACGCTGAAGGCGTTCGTCGCCGTGCACCTGGCCGGCGACCCGGTCCCGTCCACGGCCGAGGCCCTGGCCCGCTACCGGTTGGACAAGGGCAAGCCGCCGGGCACCGAGGTGGCCTACCGCAACGTCAACTACGCCCTCCTCGGTGAGGTGGTCTCGGTCGTGGCCGGGGAGCCCTACGAGGCCTTCGTCACCCGTGCCCTGCTGGAACCGCTCGGCTCAGGGGCCACCTTCGCCTACGACGACGGGCAACGGTCGCGGGCCGCGACCGGCTACCTCGGCCGCTGGGACCCGATGCGTCCGGCCCTGCCGCTCCTGCTGCCCGGCACCCGGGGCCGACTCACCCAGAAACCGGTCGACGGGCTGGTCGGGCCTGAACGAGTTCGGCCTCGACTCGGCGGCCATCGGCGGCCTCCTCGGGGCCGTCGGTGACTTCGTGCCCTTCCTGCAGGAGTTCCTGCGGGACGACGACGGTGTCCTGCCCCGCGCCGCCCGTGACGAGATGCTGACCGTCCACGCCGAGGGCTCGGCGGGGATCGCCTCGACCGCCGGCATGGGCCTCGGGTGGAAGGCCGGGCGAAGTCGACGGCGTGCGCTTCTGGAACCACGAGGGCGGCGGCCCGGGCTTCGCCACCGAGACCCGGCTGTACCCCGACGCCGGGCTGGGCATCGTCCTGCTCATGAACCGCACGCACAAGCCGGCCCTCAGCCGACTGGCCCACGACGTCGCCGAGGCGATCCGGCTCGGCCCGGTCGGCTAGACAGTCCCGACCTCGCCCCTGACAGGAGACAACCCATGCCCACCGACGCGACCAAGGCCATCCTCGACCACCACATGGCCGCCCTCGACACCGACGACCTGGACGACCTGATGTCGGACTACACCGAGGACTCGGTCTTCATCAGCAACCTGGGCGGCGTGATCAAGGGACTCGACGCCATCCGCGGGGTGTTCGCCATGACCTCCGGCGGCATGGCCGGCTTCGAGGCCGGTGTCGAGCACGTCGACGGTGACATCGCCTTCGTCACCTGGAAGGCCGACGGCATCGCCCTCGGCACCGACACCTTCGTGATCCGCGACGGCAAGATCGCCGCCCAGACCGTGGTCCTCCACTTTGCCTGAGCGGCGGTCGGTTGTGTCCAGCCTGGGTAGGTAGGACGGGTGATCCGATCGGGCGTCAAGTTGGGCATTGCCGCGGCCATCGTGCTGGTCCTCGCCGTCGCGCTGGGAGCGGCCGGCTTCCTGCCGTCGCTCTCCAACCCCTTCGCCACCGAGCGGGAGCAGCGGGACTCACCCGCCATCCTCCAGGCGCTCGAGGACGTCAGCGACTACACGGCGGCCACCGCCAACCTCCAGACGTCCTTCGAGGTCGAGGACGAGTCGGTCCTGCCGGACTTCCTCCTCGGCGAGACCATCAGCTTCGAGGCCTACGGGTCAGTCGACGGTGTCGTCGACTTCAGTGCACTCACCGCCGACGCGATCGTGGTCGACGACAAAGCGGTGACGATCACCCTGCCGCAGCCCACCCTGGCCAACGTCCGGGTCGACCCCGACGAGAGTCGGGTCGTGGACGTCGATCGGGGCGTCCTCGACCGTTTCGCCGACCTCGTCACCGACGACGCCGTGAACGAGTCCGACCTCTATGCCGTCGCTGAGGAACGGCTGCTCGAATCTGCGGCGCAGACCGAGCTGATAGAGCGGGCGCGGGAGAACACCGACGTGTTCCTCACCACCCTCCTGAGCGAGCTCGGCTTCGAGGAGGTCACGGTGGTGTTCGAGACGCCGGACGATCCCCGCAGCTGACCGGCAGGACGACGGTGTCGCCCGTCCGGCACCGGAGGCACCACAGCGCAGAGGTTGCGCGCGTGGGAAAGCACGGGATCATGGATCCTGCGCTTCGCCCTCGGTCCTGGCTGACGAGGCCGGCGCCGTCCGCGGGGTGGTTCCGGGGCGGCCAAGATGGGGGGATGCTCTCGAAGCTCGACGACTATCCGGTCCACCAGACGGTCCTGCCGCTGGCGGTGCCCGACACCAGCGACCGGCACAGCTACGACCGGTACTGGTTCAACGGCTATGACCGGGAGGGCGAGTTCTACTTCGGCATCGCCATGTGCCGGTACCCCAACCTGGGGATCCTGGACTGCGCCTTCTCGATCGTGCGGGGCGGCGAGCAGCACGCCTTCCACGGGTCCCGGCGCATGCCGTTGGAGCCCACCGACCTGACCGTCGGGCCCTTCGAGCTGCAGATCCTCGAGCCGATGGGCCGCACCCGCCTGGTCCTCGACGACAACGAGACCGGCATCGCCGCCGACCTCACCTTCACCCCCCGCACGGCGGCGGTGGAGGAGGGGCGCCAGACCCTGGTGCGGGACGACCGGCTGGTCCTCGACTCCACCCGCTTCGCCCAGTTCGGCCACTGGGAGGGCGAGGTCACCTACGGCGGCGAGCACCTGAAGGTGGACGCGGCCACGACCCCGGGCACCAAGGACCGCTCCTGGGGCGTGCGCCCGGTGGGCGACCCGGCCCCGCCGGGGGCGCCGAGCCTGAACTTCACCGGGATCTTCTTCCTCTGGGCGCCGATCCACTGGGAGGACCGCTGCACGCACTTCCTCGTCTTCGAGGAGCCCGACGGTCGTCAGTGGCACACCGACGCCATGATCGTCCCGGTCCACGACGGGGCCACGCCGCCGGTCGTCGACCCCGAGGTGCAGATCCTGGCGGGCGCCACCCACCAGCTGGTCTACGAGTCCGGCACCCGGCGCATGAAGGAGGGTCGCATCGCGCTGGTGGACCACGACGGCTCCCTGCTCGAGATCGACCTCGAGCCCCTCATCTGCTTCCGCATGAAGGGCATCGGCTACACGCACGCCGTCTGGGGCCACGGCATGTGGAAGGGCGAGCTGGCCATCGCCGGCGAGTCCTGGCGCGAGGAGGACCTCGATCCGATGGCCTACGACAACCAGCACATCCAGCAGGTGGTCCGGGCCCGCCACGGCGACCAGGTCGGCGTCGGCGTCCTCGAGCAGCTGGCCTTCGGCCTGCACGACCGATACGGCTTCAAGGAGCTGCTCGACCCTGCCCCTGAGACGTCGGGACCATCGGCCCTTGGGGACCCGCACCACCGCGGCGACGATGAGGCGACACCGACAGGAGAGGAATCCCCCATGATGTCCACCGCCCGACCCGATGAGCCGGTCACCCGCCTCGTGCGGCGGGGACCCGTGACCGTGGCCCCGACCGTGACCCTCCGTGAGCTCAGCGAGGTCTTGGTGCGCGAGGAGGTCGGGGTGGCCTTGGTGATGCGAGACGCCGTCGCGGTCGGCCTGGTGTCCGAACGGGACGTCGTGCGAGCGGTGGCCGACGGCCACGACATCGACGACGACCGCGTGGAGGACGTCATGACCTTCGAGGTCGTGGCCATCGACTCCCGCGAGACGATCACCGCCGCGGCCGAGCAGATGCTCGACGGCGAGATCCGGCACCTGCTGGTCTCCGACGGCGCGCAGTCCCTCGGCGTCATCTCCATCCGCGACGTCCTCGCCGCCCATCGGGCCGCCTGAGCGCCGGCCCGCGAGGGCCTGAACCGGGACTCACTAGGTTGAACGCCATGAGCGAGCGGTTCCCGTTCCCGCTGCCCTTCGGGTGGTTCAAGGTCGCCGAGCCCGCCGAGGTCACCGCGGGCGAGATCGTGACCCGTCAGTACTTCGGCACCGAGCTCGTCCTCTGGCGGGACGGCGACGGGGCCCTGCACGCCCACGAGGCCTACTGCCCCCACCTGGGGGCGCACCTCGGCGACGGCGTGCTGGACGACGGTTGCCTGCGCTGTCCCTTCCACGGCTGGACCTGGGACGGTGCCGGGGCCAACGTCGCCATCCCCTACGCCGACCGACCGAACCCGAAGGCCCGGCTCCGGGCGTTCCCGATCACCGAGGCCAACGGCCTCGTCTACGCCTGGTACCACCCCGATCCCGCCCAGGGCCCGCTCTATGACGTGTACGAGGTCGCCGAGACCACGGACCCGGCCTACGCCCTGCACTCCACCCACACCTTCGAGGTGGCCACCTGCCTGCAGGAGATGGCCGAGAACGGCTACGACGCCGGCCACTTCGAGGCGGTGCACTCCCACCCCCAAGCGGGGGTCATCGAGGAGGTCACCCTCGACGGCTACGAGCGGGTGATGCGCTCCCGCCAGGAGTTCCCGTCTCGATCAGGCGAGCCCCGCCCGGGACGCATCGACGTGTTCGGCCGGGGCCCGGGCTTCGCCGTCACCCGCTACCAGGGCCCGATCACCGCCGCCCTGCTCGGGGCGTCGACCCCCATCGACGAGGACCACACCCGGCTCTGGTTCCACTTCTACCTGAAGGACCCCGACGACGAGCGGGCGGCGCGGGTGGCGGAGGCCTTCGTGTCCTCGGTCAGCCGCGAGGTCACCCAGGACATCCCCATCTGGGAAGCCAAGCGCTACGTGGCCCGCCCCCAACTCGCCCCCGGCGAGGCCCCCATCCTCGAGTACCGCCGCTGGTTCGCCCAGTTCTACGCGGAGACGCCGTAGCGCTCGGCGGGGGGCTGGCCGGAGTCGGTCTTGTCGTGGGTCCAGTCGGGCTGCTTCTCCCACTGGGTCTCGTCCAGGAGGGCCACGCCGTCGACCAGGTCGACGATCGGGGCCACCAGGTGGGCCGCCGCCGCGTCCTGTGAGCCGTCGAGGTGGGCGCTCACCACGTCGGGGAACTGCTGCAGCACGGAGCCGGCGACGGCCTGGGTCTGCTGGGCGAGGTAGCAGCGGGCCCCGTCGGTGACGGTGAGCAGGCGGTCCTCCAGGCCGGCGAGGTCCCGGTCGGTGCCCTCGGAGCGGCGGATGCGGTCGAGGAGGACCGCGGACTCCAGCCCGTCCTGCTTGCAGGGTCGGCACTGGCCACAGGACTCCACGGCGAGGAACCGGGTGACCCCGTGGGCCACGGCGACGAGGTCGTCCTCGTCGTCGAAGACGATGAACCCGGCGGCCCCGAGGCCGGAGCCCGCGGCCCGGAGCTCGTCGTAGCCCAGCGGCGTGTCGAAGGCGGTGGCGGCCAGGATCGGGTTGGCCACCCCGGACAGCGCGGCGACCAGGTCCCGCGGCTCCCGGGCGCCGCCGCCGATCAGCGCGATGGCCTCGGCCAGCGTGGTGCCCATCGGGACCTCGGCGACGCCGTGGCGCCGGGTGCTGCCGGTGATCGTGACCACCGACGGTCCCCGGTGAGGTCGCGGTGCCGAGCGACCGGAACCAGTCCGGGCCCTCGGCCAGGATCCCCGGGACGTTGGCCAGCGTCTCGACGTTGTTGGCCAGGGTCGGCGGGACCTCTCCACCGGGCGAGGCCAGGTCGGCGCCGGCGGCGAAGGCGGGATCGTCCCCCACGTCGGTGGCGCCACGGCGGTAGGGCGGGGCGATGCGGGGGAAGGGTGGTCGTCCGGCGACGACCTCGAGCAGGGCCGTCTCCTCGCCGAACAGGTACTCCGAGGGCCCGCGGACCAGGTCGATCGCCACGTCGGTGGCCCACCCCGCCTCGGTGATCTCGGCGACGGCGGCCTCCAGGCGGGCGATCTCGGTGGTGAAGGACGCCTTGGTGGCGACCACGACCCGGGTGGCGTCCACGGCCCGGGCGGCGATGAGGGCCCCCTCCAGCACCCGGAACGGGTTGGCCCGCAGGATGGCGCGGTCCTTGAACGAGCCCGGTTCGCCCTCGGCGGCGTTGACGACCACGGTGGTGGGGGTGGCGCTCTCGTAGAGGGCGACGGTCTCCCACTTGGTCCCGGTGGGGAACCCCGCTCCGCCCCGGCCCCGGAGGCCCGAGGCGGCGACGAGGTCGATGATGTCGGTCGAGGCGAGGTTGCGGGCCGTCTCGAGGCCGCGCCCTCCGCCGCCGGCCCGATGGGCGTCGAGGTCGGCAACGGGGGTGGGGTCCAGCACTCGGGTCATGGGACCGGACCTACCCGTTCCGGAGGTCGGTCACCCATACGGGTGAACCGGTCCTGGTGGCGCCGTGCCGCGTCCCCGTGCGGTCGGGCTCCACCAGGACGAGGTCGGTCAGGTGGGGCGGCGGGTGTGGGCGTCGAGGGTGTGGGCCATGCAGGCCGCGAGGCGGCGGGCGGTGGGGACGTGGAGGAACTCGTTGGGGCCGTGGGCGTTGGAGCCGGGGCCGAGCACGCCGGTGACCACGAACTGGGCGTCGGGGAACCGCTCGCCGAGCATGTTGATGAACGGGATGGCGCCGCCCACGCCCGTGTACAGCGCGGGGTGGCCGAACGTGGCCCCGGCCGAGGCGGCGAGGGCGTCGGCCAACCAGGGGGCGGTCGGGGCGGCCGCCCAGCCCGTGGCCGACTCGTCTCCGCTGATCTCGACGACCGCGCCCGAGGGCGGGTCCTCGGTCAGGCGGGCCCGGAGTGCGGCCGCCGCGGTGTCGGCGTCCGCGGTCGGGGGGAGGCGGAACGAGAGCTTGACCGCGGTCTCGGCCCGCAGGACGTTGCCGGCGTCGTCCAGCGGCGGTGCCCCTTCGATGCCGACCACAGCCATGGACGGCAGCCAGGTGGTCGCCAGCAGCAGCTCGACGGGGTCCTCACCCTCCGGGCGGGTCGAGCCGGCGAAGGGCAGGCCCGCCAGGGGGTCCAACCCGGCGGCGATCGCCGCCTCGGCCTCGCGGCGCCGCTCTTCGGGGACCTCGACGTAGAGCTCGGGGACCAGGAGGTCGCCGGTCTCGCTGTCCTCGATGCGGTCCAGCAGCTGGCGCAGCACCCGGAAGCTGGAGGGGACCGCACCGCCGGCCACCCCGGAGTGCACCCCTTCCTCCAGCACCCGAACCCGAAGGTCGAGGCCGACCAGGCCCCGGAGGCGAGGTCGTCACCCAGAGGGTCTCGTAGTCCCCGGCGAAGCTGTCGAGGCAGATGACCAGGCTCGACGGCCCCGAGCCGGTCCCCCAGGGCGGCGACGTGCGCCGGCAGGTCGGGGCTGCCGCTCTCCTCGCTGGCCTCGATCAGCACCAGGCACCGGCTGTGGGAGCCGCCGGCGGCCCGCACCGCCTCGAGGGCGCTGAGCGCCGCGAAGGCGCTGTAGCCGTCATCGGCCCCACCCCGGCCGTAGAGGCGGTCGCCCTCCAGCACCGGGGTCCAGGGGCCGAGACCTTCCCGCCAACCGGTCAGCTCCGGCTGCTTGTCCAGGTGGCCGTAGAGCAACACGGTGTCGTCGGGGTCGCCCGCTCCGTGGGCCGGCACCTCGACGAGCACGACCGGGGTTCGGCCCGCCAGCTCGTGGACCTCGACGGTCGCGCCCGGCAGGGCGCGGGATCGACACCACTCGGCGACCAGGTCGACGGCCTCGGCCAGGTGGCCGTGAGCGACCCAGTCGGCGTCGTAGGCCGGTGACCTGGCCGGGATGCGGATGTAGTCGACCAGGGTCGGCAGGGCGCTCTCCGCCCAGATCCGGTCGACAGTGGCGGTCGCGAGGTCCAGGTCGAGGTCCACGACCTCAGTGTGGGCCTGGTCAGTCCACCGTGACCAAGGGGGCCGGCTCAGAAAGGCTGGCGGTCATCGTCGGCGGGAGCACGAGGACCGGGCCACGGGCCTCCCGGACGACATCGAGGGCCACGCTCTCGAACAGCACGCGGTCCATCCCCCGACGGGCCTCGGTGGCCATGACGGCCACCGTGCCTGGGTCGGCCCCGAGGACGGCCAGGACGGCCTCGGCCGCAGCCTCGCCGCCCAGGCTCGGTGCCGGGGCCAGGAGCTCGTCGTCATCTTCCACCCACGGCGTCCTCGCGGCACGGAACTCGTCGGCCGGGATGGATGCGAGGCGGGCGACCCGCTCGGCCACCACCCGTACGGGGTCGCTGCGCTCGGTGCCGTCGACGCAGGCCACCACGCGTCCGAAGCCCGCGGTCGGCGGGACGCAACGCGGCCCGACCAGGAGGACCGGCACCGGCGAGCGGCGCAGCACCTCGGCACTCACGCTGCCGAGCAGCAGCTCGCGCACCGGGCCCCGGGCCCGGGTCCCGAGACAGAGGACGGTGCCGGGCTCACCGGTGACGTGGTCGATCAGGATGTCGGCCGGCTTGCCGCCTTCCAGCACGCTCCAGGCGATGGTGCCGACGTCGGCCCGGCGAGCATCGGGCACGCGCGCCCGCAGGAAGGCGTCGGCGGGGCTGCGCCCGAGCCCGGGTGCCGCCACGGCGACGAGGTCCAGGGTCTGGCCGGTCTGGTGGGCGGCGGCGGCGGCGACGGCCACCTCCGGGCCGGCGGCCCGGGTCGGGTCGAGGGCGACGACGAGGCGGCCGGTCGGGGCGGCCGGGCGGGGCGACGGCTCGGGCGGGGTGTGGGCATGCTCGACGTGGTCCCGCCACTCGGCCACGGTGGGATACCGCAGCTCGCAGTGCGGGCACAGGTGGATGGCGTCCGGCTGCATCCGGTCATCTTCAGGGCAGGGGCCGGAACCCCCAAGGGCCGAAGGTCCCCCCTCGTCGTCCCGGCGGGCTCAGGAGGGGTCGGGGGTCCCGGTGACCTCCGCCAGTGCGGCCGCCAGCTCGACGACGAGGTCGTCGCGGGTGAGCACGGCGACCGGCTCGTGGCCGTCCACCAACACCAGGTGGGGAACACCGTGTGCGCGCAGGGCGTCGGCGGCCTCCCGGCGATCGGCGGTGGCCGGGAGGGTGACGACCTCGTCGGTCATCACCGTGTCGATGCGGGCGTCCGCCGGGAAGCGGCGGGCAACACCCCGCACGACGATGTCATGGGTGGTCACCAGCCCGACCGCTCGGTTGCGGTCCGTCACCACGGCCACGTCCACGCCCCGGGCCCCCAGGAGGCGAGCGACCTCGGCCAGGGTGGTGGACCGGCTGACCGTGACGAGGGTGCCTCGGGCGAGGGGGCGGAGGGGCATCGGGCCGGTGGCTCAGGCGCCCGCGGGGATGACCACGACGGGACACGGCGCGTGGTGGGCCACCTGCTGGCTGACCGAGCCGAGGAGGAGGCCGGCGAAGCCGCCACGGCCGCGGGAGCCGACGACCGCGAGGTCGGCCCCGGCCGCGGCGCTGATGACGGCTTGCGCCGCGGTGTCGGAGACGACGGTGACCTTCGGAGGGGCCGGGAGCCCGCTGACGTCCTGGCCGTCGAGGGCCTCGGCGACGAGGTCCCGGGCTCCCTGCTCGAACAGGTCGAGGTCGAGGGCGGCGGGGTCATAGGGATAGGCGCCGACATAGGGCGGGTGCCAGGCGTTCACCACCTCGACCTCGGCCTGGCGGGCGCGGCCTTCGTCGAGGGCCCAGGCCAGCGCCTGGCGGGCGGTCTCGGACCCGTCGACGCCCACCACGACCCGGTGGGGCGAGGACGGAGCGGCGACCTCCCGCACGACGGCGACGGGGCAGCGGGCGCGGTGGAGGCAGTGCTGGCTGACCGAGCCGACGAGCGCCCCCCGCACCACGCCGAGGCCACGAGCACCCACGACGAGGAGGTCCGCGTCGCCGGACGCCTCCACGAGCGCCTGGGGCGCCAGGTCGTTGACGGCACGGCGGGTCACCGCGGTCGCGCGGTCCGCGCCGAGGACCCGCTCGACGATCGCGTCCAGGGCCGCGGCGGCATCGGTCTCGTCGTAGTCCCGGTCGAAGTCGGTGTCCGGCGTGGGCCGGTGCTGGTCCAGGTAGCCCCAGGCCAAGACCGCGACCAGCTCAGCCCCGTGGCGCTCGGCTTCGTCGGCCGCCCAGCTCAGGGCGCCGCCGGCGCCTTCGGATTCGTCGGTGCCCACCACGATGCGTCGCATGGGCCCATGGTGACGGGTGCGGGCCGGGCCCGCCAAGGGTCGACGGGCCTCAGCGATCGGGACCTTGGTCCGTCAGTCCCCATCCGGGGAGCCGTCGAGGACGACGACATCGATGACCTGGGTGTCGCGGTCGAACCGGCGGACCGCACCCGCCACCTGGACCGCGAGGTTCTCCTTGCGGCGGGGGTCGAGCGCGTCGGGCGTGCGCAGCACCACCACGACACCGCGGCCCCGGCGATGGGCCACGACATCGAAGGGGCTGCCGATCAGCTGGTGGCTCGCCTCCTCGGCGGCGGCTCGGGCGTGCTCGGTCAACTCACCGTGGGCGGCGGCCTCGACGGCGGCCAGCAGGTCGGTGGTCGCGCCGGTGACCGAGGCGGTGGACCAGGTGGCCAGCGGGTCGGCCGCCTCGGGGGAGGAGACGACCACCGGGACGTGGTGGCGGAGAGCGCAGACCACGCCGGTCTCCCGGGCGGTCGGACCGGCATGGGGTTCGGCGCGGACGGTCACCGCCACGTCGACCTGGCCGTCGACGGGGCAGTCGCCGGTCGCCAGGCCCGAGCACGGGAACGCCGGCGCACCGGGCTCGACGCAGCGGAGCACCTCGTGGCCGGCGGCCTCGAGGGTGGCGGTGGCGGCATCGGCACCACCGATGTCGCTCTCGGTCAACAGGATGCGCATGGAGGCACCCTGGACCCCCTGCGGAGGACGGGCCAGGGACCTTGGTCCCGACTGATCCCGACCCGACCCGCCGGACCGGGCCAGAATGGGCCCATGAGCATCGGTGTCTTCCTCCTCGACGACCACGAGGTGGTCCGACGCGGCCTGCGCGCCCTGCTCGAGGCCGAAGACGACATCACCGTGGTCGGCGAGGCGGGCACGGCGGACCAGGGCGTGCGGAGGATCTCGGCGCTGCGGCCCGATGTCGCCGTGCTCGACGTCCGCCTCCCCGACGGCGACGGCGTCGAGGTGTGCCGCGAGGTGCGCAGCAAGCACCCGGAGGTGGCCTGCCTGATGCTGACCTCCTTCGGGGACGACGAGGCGCTCTTCGACGCGATCATGGCGGGGGCTGCGGGCTACCTCCTCAAGGAGGTCCGGGAGGTGGACCTGGTCACCTCGATCCGCACGGTCGCGGCCGGGGGCTCACTACTGGACCCCCTGGCGACCCAGCGGGTGCTCGACCGCCTCCGGGTGGGCACCGCCGAGGACCAGACCCTCAGCGTGCTCACCGAACAGGAGCGCAAGATCTTCGACCTCATCGGCGAGGGGCTCACGAACCGCCAGATCGGGGAGCGGGTGTTCCTGGCCGAGAAGACGGTCAAGAACTACGTGTCCAGCATCCTGATGAAGCTGGGCATGGAGCGCCGCACCGAGGCCGCCGCCTTCGCCGCCCGCATGGACGAACGCAAGCGCCACGCCCGCGACGCCTGAGCCCGGTTCAGGCCAGGGGGACCCGCCAGGTCACCCGGCTCCCGCCGAGGCCGCGAGCCTCCAGCTGCACGGTTCCTCCCAGGCCCTCGGCCCGGTCGGCCATGTTGGCCAAGCCGTTGCCCGGCACCGGCGACTCGGGGAGGCCGACGCCGTCGTCCTCGACGAGCAGGAGGACCACGTCGTCCACCTCGACGGTGACCCGCACCGACCGGGCCCGGGCGTGGCGGGCCGTGTTGGACAGCGCCTCGCGCAGGGTGGCGAGCAGGTGGTCGACCACGTCGTCCGACATCGTCTCGAGGGGTCCCCGGAAGGCCAGTTCGGGGGCGAAGCCGAGGGCCGCCTCCTCGTCGTCGACCACGTCCACGATGCGGCGGCGCACGCTGGCGGCGTCGAGGTTGTGCACGGTCAGGCGGAAGATGGCCTGCCGGATCTCCCGGATGGTCAGGTCCAGTTCGTCGACCACCTCGCTCACCCGGGAGCGAGTGGCCTCGTCGGCCTTCACCGCGGCGGCCTGCAGGGTCATGCCGGCCGCGAACAGGCGTTGGATGACGGTGTCGTGCAGATCGCGGGCGATGCGCTCCCGGTCCTCCAGCACACCGAGCTCCTGTTCGGCGGCCCGCAGCTGGCGTTCGGTCTCGAGGCGCTCGGTGACGTCCCGACAGAAGGCCACGATCAGGCGGCTGCCGTCGACGTGGGGGACCTCCGAGCACTGCAGGACACACTCCACCTCGAGCTCCGAACCGTCCTTGCGGCGGTGGCGGGTGGCGATGGTGCGGCTGGACATCCGGCCGGCCAGCAGGGGCTGGATCAGGGCCCGGTAGTCGGCTTCGGCCATGGTCGGGTTGAGGTCCAGGACCGACATCCCCTCCATCTCCGCCCGGGCGCGGCCGAGCTGGTCGGCGGCCCCCTGGTTGACGTAGTCGAAGAGCAGGGTGTCGGCGTCGAAGACGTAGACGCCCTCCTCGGTGCCGTCGAGGGTCTGCTGGATCTCGTTGATGCGGCGCTGGGCCTCCACCCGGTCGGTCACGTCGCGGACGATGGCCACGACCCCGGTGCCCGCCGCGCCGAGGTGGATCGGGGCCAGGGCCACCTCCACGGGGAAGGTCGTGCCGTCCCGCCGGGCGGCGCTCAGGTCGAGGCCGGAGCCCATCGCCCGGGTACGGGGCTCGCGGCCATAGGCGGCGCGGTGCGAGGCGTGGACGTTGCGGACCCCAGTGGGCACGAGGTCATCGACGTTGACGCCGGCGAAGTCGTCGTAGCCGAACAGCTCGCAGGCCCGATGGTTGGCGTTGCTGATCCGACCGTCGAGGGTGGCGACGAGGATGGCATCCGGCGCCAGGTCGAAGATGGTCTCGGTGATGGCGGGGACCACTGCCGCGGTCGAGTCGGTCGGCAGTTGCTCACCGTGGTCACGCAGTCCCCAACGCTACCGGGCAACCGGGTCCTGCGCCCTGGCCTCGGGGACCTTCGGCCCTGCCCTCGGTCGGTCCCGTTGGCCGAGGATGACGGGATGTTCCGAGACGTGCGCACCCGCATCGAGGTCCTCGACCGCGACCGCTGCCTCGAGTTGCTGGCGGCGGGGTCCGTCGGCCGCCTGGCGGTGATCTCGGGTCACGAGCCGGTGATCTTCCCGGTCAACTACGCCCTGCACGACGGTCGCATCGTGTTCCGCACGGCGCCCGGCGCCAAGCTGCAGGCCGTGGACTGGGGCACCCGGGCCAGCTTCGAGATCGACGAGCTCGACCCGGTGGCCCGTGAGGGGTGGAGCGTGGTGGCCGTCGGCCGGGCCGAGGAGATCTGCTCGGCCCGGGCGGTGGCGGAGGTGGCCGAGGCCACCGGCCTCACGACCTGGGCGACCGGCGAGCACGACCATTGGGTCGCGGTGACCCTCGAACGCCTGAGCGGCCGCCGCGTCCGGCGCTCGAGCTGACCGTCAGAGGTCGAGGGCCGCCAGAGCGGCGGCAAGGGTGACCTCGATGCCCCGGTCGCTGTCGAGGGCGACCGCTTCGGGCCAGGGCTCCTGGCGGGCCGCCAGTCGTGCCGCCACCTCTCGGTCGGCATCGCTGGCCCCGACCCCTGCCCGGGAGCGGGCCTCGACCCGCGAGGCCACCGCGGCCGGCGAGGCCGTGCATCGCAGTTCCCGCACCTCGGCGTGGTGGTCCCGGGCGAGGGTCCGGGCGGCGGCGCGGGAGCCGGCCGAGGTCCACGACGCGTCGAGCACGACTGACTCACCGGCGGCCAGGAGTCCGCCGGCCTGCTCGAGCAACGCCCGGTACACGGCCCGGGTCATCGTCGGGGCGTAGATCCCCTCACCGAACGGCGCCGCGGCGGACTGGGCGTGGCCGAGGCCGGCGAGGTCCTTCCGCAGCTCGTCGCTGCCGAGCACGGCCCAACCGGTCCTGTCCCCGAGGCCCTCGGCCAGGGTCGTCTTGCCGGTCCCGGGGGCTCCGCCCACCATGACCAGGCGGACCCGACCGTCGCCGAGGTGGCGGTGGGCCAGGTCGAGGCGGGCCCGGGCCCGGGCGACGGCCGCGTCGCCGGCGACCTCGACCTGGAGGCAGGCCACCTTGGCCCGCACCAGGGCCCGGTAGGCGATGTAGTGGTGGGCCAGGGAGGCCGGATGGTGCTCGTCGCTGAACTCGCGGTAGTCCTGGAGCAGGCCGACGGCCAGGTCGGCCCGTCCCAGCGCCTCCAGGTCCATTGCCAGGAAGGCCATGTCGAGGAGCACGTCGCCGTGGCGCAGCCGGTCGTCGAAGGCGAGGCAGTCGAGGATCCGAGGACCGTCGGGGAGGCAGAAGATGTCCTCGGCCAGCAGGTCGCCATGGCCGTCGACGACCAGGCCGGCGGCCTGACGGTGCTCCAGCAGGCCCTGCCGCCCGTCGAGGTACTCCAGAGCGGCCCGGCCCACGGCGGCGAGCGTGTCGCCGTCGAGCACCGACGGGACGAAGGACGCCATCTCGCTCAGGTTGTCCTCCCAGAGCCGGCGGACCGCGGCGGGTGCGCCCGCCTCGACGACCGGGGCCGAGCGGTCGGCGCCGGCGTGGAAGGCCGCCATCCGTCGGGCCACCCGCCGTACCTCGTCGGCGGCGTCGGGGTGGTGGTCTCGGGCCAGGGTGGCCAGCCGGCGCGCCGCAGGCAGGCGCCGCATCTCGAGGAGGTGGTCGACGGCCACCCCGTCCCGCACGAGGTCCAGGACCCCGAGGTAGACGTCGGGGGCCAAGCGGCGGTTCAGCTCCAGCTCCCGCCGGCACGCCTGGCGGCGCAGGGCCGGTGTGGACTGGTCCACGAAGGCCAGCCGCACCGGCTTGGGCAGCTTCAGCGCGCGCTCGCCGGTGAGCAGGACCACCGAGAGATGGGTCTCGGCCACCTCGGCACGACCACTGTCCACCCCTGGAGCCTCAGGCATCCTGGCGGGGCCCGCCAGGGTCCTCGGTCCCGTCGCGCGGCTCAGCCGCCGGTGGTGCTCCAGTGCCAGGACTCCGAGGGCAGGTTGTACAGCCCGTACGAGGCCGCGTTGGCCGACAGCCAGTTGTAGACCGAGGTCCCGTAGGAGCAGTTGTCGAAGTCGATGGCCAGGCCCTGCTCGTGCATCGAGGTGCCGGGGATGGCCGTCGGCGGCGAGCAGGAGGACGAGGGCGCCTGGTAGACGGCGTAGTAGCTGGAGCCGCAGTGGGCCTGGCGCAGGGCGATCTGCTGGGCGGAGTCGCGGTAACCACCACCGCTCAGGTAGACGCCGTCGGCGCCGGCGGCCTGGATCATGGCGGTGACCTGGGCGGCGATGGAGACGTTGACGATGATCCCGTTGCCGGCGTCCTGCACCGAGACCGGGCCGCTCTGGTAGGGCGCACCCGGGGGGCCCAGGTCGATGCCGGAGATGAACGCCGCGAACTGGGCCGTCTCCTCCTCGATCTGCTGGGAGAGCTCCTCGTCCTGTTCGGCCAGGGCCGCGGCCTCACCGGCGGCGTGGTTGATCCGTTCCTCGACCTGACGGGCCAGGTCCCGCTGCTGGTCCTGGGCTGCCCGCAGCTCCTCGTACTGGACCTGGGTCTCGCCCCGCAGCTGCTCGGCCTCACGGGCGGCGTCCTCGGCGGCGATGCGCTGGGCGGAGAGGTCGTCCTCGGCCGCCCGCAGCTGGTCGATCACGTCCTCCTGGCGGTTCGTCTGGTTCCGCAGCAGGGCCTCGCGCAGGGCCGACTCGTTGATGTCGGCGGTGTCGAAGACGGCGGCGTCGTTGCTCTCGGGCGGGCGGATGTAGGCGTCGACGGCGGCGTCGGCCGCCTCGTCCTGCAGCACCACGATCTCCGCCTCGAGGCGGCGCTCCTCGACCCGGGCGGCCTCGGCCTCGGCCAGCGCCGTGCGGGCGGCCCGCTGGGCATCCTCGTACTGGGCCCGCTTGCTGCGCACGTTCTCGTCGAGGGCGGCGAGGGCGTCCTGCAGGTCGGCGGCGTCGGCCCGCAACCCGTCCAGCTCGGCGGCCACGTCGGCGGCCTGCTCCCGGACCGCATCCCGCTCGGCCCGGGGGTCGTCGGACTCCTCGGCCTGGACCAGGACGGGCACGACCGCGAACAGGGTCGCGGCGGCCACGGCCAGGACGGCACGGGTCAGGGAGGGGCGGGACGGGGTGGGCAAGGGGTGGGTCTCCGGGTGGACTTGTAACGGAACCGTAATAGGAAAGCCGCGAACGCGCACCGTGTCAATCTCGGCGCAGAGCGGGAGGACCTGAGGGGACCGTGGTTCCTGTGGCTGATGTGGCTGGTGAGTCCACCCGCGAATGGGACCCGCGTCAACCCCTCCTGGCCGGATTCTGTCGGGGGAGGGCACCCGGGGTATCTTTTCGGACCCTGTGGGCCAGGAGGGACCCGGCCCGCTCCCGAAAGGACTTCGACGACGATGTCTGCCCTTTTGGCCGCTGAAGGCGGCTACCAGTCCTTCGAGCTGGGCGGGGGTGAGTGGTTCTGGCTGATCTTCTCCGCCGCCACCGCGCTCCTCGCCCTCGTCGTCGGGCTTCTACCTGATGCGCGGCGTCCTCGCCGCCGACACAGGGCACGCGACAAGATGATCGAGATCGCCGCGGCGATCCAGGAAGGCGCGATGGCCTACCTGAAGCGCCAGTTCAAGACGATCGCCGATCATCCTGATCCCGCTGGCGATCATCGTGTTCGTCACCTCGACCGAGGTGATCAAGCCCGACGACGCGCTCGGCGAGCATCGGTGGCCTCACCCAGGTCCAGTCCGGGCTCTTCCGCACGCTGGCGTTCGTCGCCGGCTGCTTCCTGTCGGGCCTCACCGGCTTCATCGGCATGAGCCTGGCCGTGCGGGGCAACGTCCGCACCGCCGCCGCCGCCCGCACCGGCTCGCTGCCCGCCGCGCTGCAAGGTGGCGTTCCGCACCGGCGGCGTCGCCGGCATGTTCACCGTCGGCCTCGGCCTCCTCGGCGCCACGGTGATCATCATGATCTTCCAGAACACCAGCTCGGCCATCCTCATCGGCTTCGGCTTCGGCGGCTCGCTGCTCGCCCTGTTCCTGCGGGTGGGCGGCGGCATCTTCACCAAGGCCGCCGACGTCGGCGCCGACCTGGTCGGCAAGGTCGAGGCGGGCATCCCCGAGGACGACCCCCGCAACCCGGCCACCATCGCCGACAACGTGGGCGACAACGTCGGCGACTGCGCCGGCATGGCCGCCGACCTGTTCGAGAGCTACGAGGTCACCCTGGTCGCCTCGATCATCCTCGGCGTCGCCGCGTTCGAGTCGATCGGCGACTGAACCCGGCGTCGGGCTCGATCTTCCCGCTGGCCGCCCGCGCCATCGGCGTGCTCGCCTCGATCGTCGGCGTCTTCGCCGTGCGGGCGACCGACAAGGACAAGTCGGCCATGGCGCCGATCAACCGCGGCTTCCTCACCGCCGGCGTCCTGACGGTCATCGGCACCGTCGTCGTGGCCATCGTCTACGTCGGCAACGACGTCGGCGACGAACGGCGAGGGCTACGTCAGCAACGCCGGGCTGGCGCATGTTCGGCGCCGTCGTCATCGGCCTCGTGCTCGCCCAGGTGCGTCAGCCACCTCACCGAGTACTTCACCTCGACCGAGCACGCGCCCGGTCCGGGAGATCGCCGAGGCGGCCCGCACCGGCCCCGCCACCACGGTGCTCTCCGGCATCAGCTCCGGCCTCGAGTCCACGGTGTGGGCCATCATCGCCATCGCCGTCGCCCTCGGTGCGGCCATCGCCCTCGGCGGCGGCAACATCCAGTTCGTCTTCTACCTGGTCGCCCTGACCGGCATGGGCATGCTCGCCACCACCGGCGTCGTCGTGTCCGAGGACACCTTCGGCCCGGTCGCCGACAACGCGGCGGGCATCGCCGAGATGTCGGGCGAGTTCGAGGGTGAGGCCGAGCGCATCATGGTGAGCCTCGACGCGGTGGGCAACACCACCAAGGCCGTCACCAAGGGCTTCGCCATCGGCTCGGCGGTCATCGCCGCGGTCGCCCTGTTCGCCTCCTACATCGAGACGATCGGCGACGAGCTGCCTCGAACTCGGTGAGCGTCTCAGGGCTCAGAACCTCTTCAACGGCCATCCCAGATCAACGTCGCCGACCCGAAGACCTTCATCGGTCTGCTCATCGGTGGCTCGATCGCCTTCCTGTTCAGCGCCCTCGCCATCCGCGCCGTCGGCCGCACCGCCGGCGTCGTGGTGCAGGAGGTCCGCCGGCAGTTCGCCGACGGCAAGATCATGAGCGGCGAGAAGCGCCCGACTACGGCCCGGTCATCGACATCTGCACCACGGCCTCGCTGCGCGAGCTGACCACCCCGGCGCTGCTCGCGGTGCTGACCCCGGTGATCATCGGCTTCGGCATCAACTATCTACGCCCTCGGCGCGTTCCTGGCCGCGGTCATCCTCACCGGCCAGCTCATGGCCAACTTCCTGTCCAACTCCGGTGGGGCGTGGGACAACGCCAAGAAGTACATCGAGGACGGCCACGAGGGCGGCAAGGGCTCCGAGGCCCACAAGGCCGCCGTCATCGGCGACACCGTCGGTGACCCGTTCAAGGACACCGCCGGCCCGGCGCTGAACCCGCTGATCAAGGTGATGAACCTGGTCTCGCTGCTGATCCTGCCGGCGATCATCAACACTGCAGGACGACGACGCCGTCCGCTTCATCGTGGCCGGCGTGTCGCTGGTGCGTGCTGCTCGGGGCCATCGCCTTCTCGAAGCGGGGCGGCGCCGGCATGACCGACGACCTGGCCCCGGCCGAGCACGCTCCGGAGCCTGCTCCAGTCTGATCCTTGGGTCGTTCTGTTCTGGCCTCCGATTCGGCTCCTCCGGGTGTCGAATCGGGGGCCGGTTCGCGCTCGGGGTCGCTCCGGGGAGGGAGCAGCCGCCTCTTGCGCTGCGGTGTAAGGGAGCGAAGTCCTCGCGGCGGAAGGGGCCGTCCCCCTTTGTTGCGTCGTTTTCTCTTGGCCCGGGGAGGGGGCGGCTGGGGGAGGGGGCGGCCACCTCCTGCGCTGCGGCGCAACCAAGCGAAGTCCTCGCCGCAGAAGGTGGCCGCCCCCTCTTCTGACGTTTCCGGCGGCCGCCCCCTCCCCTCGATGGACGGGTCCGCTCGGGGGTGGGTCAGGGTTTGAGGAAGAGGGGGTTGGCGATGGTTGTGGGGGTGTGGGCGTCGTGGGTCTGGACCTCCCAGGCGGTGCCGAGGGGTCCGCTGGTCGGTTCCGGGGCGATGCCGGCGCGCCAGGTGAAGTCCTCGGTGGGGATGTCGACGGTGTGGCGGACCTGGCCATCGGCCAGCAGGAGGAGCTCCTGGCCCTGGCCGTTGAGGACGGTGACCTCCAGCTCCGCTGGGCCGGTCACCGTGTCGCCCATCATCGCCGCGCCGGCCCGGACCTCGAGGGCGGGGCTGGCCAGGGCGCCGTGGGTGCGCACGTAGGCGTGGCCCGACCGCAGGGCCTCGATCACCCCGGCTCGCGACAGCTCCCGGCACCACAGGGCCGTCGCCGACGAGCCGAACTCGTCGCCCAGCTTGTCGTCCGAGCCGGACACCGCGGTGATCCGGTGGCCCGCGGCCAGGAGGGCCCGCCAGCGGTCGAGGGCAGTCGCCACGAAGGGATTGGGGAAGTCCGGTGGCTCCCCGAGGACGACCGGCCCGGTGAGGACCTCGATGCTGGTGACGAGGTCCCAGTCGATCGAGGCGTCCAGGGTGAACTCACACCCCCGGCAGTGGTCACCGAATATCGCCTCGGGATAGGTGGTGGGGTGGGCGACCTGGAACAGGGCCCCGGCGTCGATCGCGGCCTGCTGGACCGTGCCTAGGTCGACGTCCTCGAAGCCGTGGCGGTACTCGACCAGACCGGGCGTCTCGCCGAGCACCACGGCGTGGCCGAAGTAGGTGATGACCTCCCGGCCGGGGAACACCAGCAGGTCCGGGTGGGCCCGCTGGACCGGGCCGAGCTCGTCCCAGAGCCAGGGCACGACGTAGTCCACGATCGGGAGCACGTCGAGGCCCACGGCTCGCGACCGGGCCACGAGCTCGTTCCACTCGGGCGCTCGGGGGTGCGAGTGGCGGCCGTGCTGGTGCAGGTCGGCGTGGTACCACCCGGGTTCGGGCCGGGCGACGTGGGATGCGTCGACGGGATCCGGCGGGGTCGGCGAGCCGCCGGTGGCCACCGACCGGGCGGCCACGGTCACCCCGAAGGAGGAGCCCTCGGCGCTGACCTCCCCGGCGCCGAGCTCGACCCACCACACGCCGGGTTCCACCGGCCCGGCCCGGTAGCAGCGATCGGCCGCTCCGGCCTCGACCCAGACGGGCGCCTCACCCTGGTGGGCCCGGGCGGACCGGCTGCCCGACCAACCCCGGAACCCGTCGGCGGCCCGGTACCCGGCGGCATCCCAGAGCCCGAGGTCGAGCACCGTGTCGTGCTCGGGCGACCACCGGTACCCCACCTCCAGCCGGGCGGTGCCCTCCGGGACGAGCACGGGCAGCACCCGGTAGGTCTTGTGCTCCTCGGGGGCGAAGCGACCGGTGATCACCGCCGGCGACCCGTCGAGGGTCACCGGGGTGGGCACGGGCTCGGGCACCGAAGAAGCCTACGAAGCCCCGGGGCGGCGGGAGGTCCGGTCCCGCTCAGGCGGTGACCAGCGCGGCCGCCGCGAACGCCTGGTCGATGGCCGCGTCGTCGCCGGCGGCCCGGCCCTCGGCGACCAGCTCGGCCACGACCTCGGCCCCGAGCGTGGCCTCGAGCCGAGCCCGCACCGCCTCGAGCCGACGGGCGTCGGCGCCGTACGGCGGGGCCGCCCGCTCACTCGCCTCCTGGGCCCCCAGCAGCCGGGCCGCGACCTCCTCCTGGCCCGTCGCGGCGAGGGCCTCGATCATGAGGCGCATGGTGGTCCAGAGCTGGGTCCAGAGACCGGCGCGCAGCCAGTGGTCGATCAGGCCCGGGAGCTCGACGAGCGCCGCAAGGGGCTCCCGCCGGGTGGTGAGGGACAGCAGGGACACCGCCGCCACGCCGGAGACCAGCAGGTTCTCGCACTGTCGGGCCAGCGCCAGCGACTCCGCCAGCAGGGGCTCGGCCCCCTCCGGGTCGTGCTCGAGGCGGACCTCCCCCGCGATGTAGAGGCCGAAGGCGAGGGCCGAGGGGTTCCCCCGGCGCCGCAGCCGGGCGAGCGCCTCGTCGGCGAGGGCGAGGGCGGACGGGTCCTCGGCGTAGGCGAGGGCCATGGCCTCGTCGGCCAGCTCGAAGGCCGAGACGCGGCCACCCCCCGATCGCTGGTCGAGCTCGAAGGCCCGGCGGTAGCTCGCCGCGGCCGCCCGGGGTTGGCCCGAGAACATCTGGGCGTCGGCCAGGGCGGCGTGGCCGTACGCGGCTACGGGGTCGTCGCCCGCCGCCAGGATCGCCCGGTGGGCCCGGTCCTGGGCATCGCCCAGCGCACCCTGGAAGGCGTCGCCGGACGCGGCGACGGCCGCCACCCGCACCCCGTCGGGGTCCGGGTCCTCGACCGACACGGGCCACCGGTCGTCGGTCTCCCGGGCCCAGTCGAAGACGTCGCCGCTGACCCGGAGGGCGCTGTACCACCACAGCGGGGCCACGATGGCCCGGGCCCCGTCCCGGTCGTCGTGGTCGAGGAACCACCGGTGGGCGATCCGGAGGTCGTCCATCGCCTCGTCGACCAGGCGGAGGTCCTCGGCGGCACCGTGCGCCGGCCGGCTCCGGGGCGCCCGGGCCGCGACCCCCACGGCCCAGGCGGCATGGTCCCGCCGAACCTGCTCAGCGTCACCGGTAGCTTCGAGGCGCCGCTGGCCGAACTGGCGGACGGTCTCGAGGAGACCGAAGCGCGACCGGTCGTCGCGCTCCACCCGGACCACCAGCGACCGGGCCACGAGGCGTCGGAGGCCCGCGTCGGCCTCCTGCCCGGCCAGCGCGCTGACGTCCTCGGCCCGGGTCGGTCCGGCGAAGGCCGACAAGACGCGCAACAGCCGCTGGTCCGCCGCGTCGAGCTCGTCGTAGGACCAGGCCACGAGGGCGTCCAGGGACCGGTGGCGCTCCGCCGCGGTGCGCCGCCCACCGGCCAGGGGGTCACCGGACCCGCTCAGGGCCTCCACCAGCTCGCCGAGGGAGGTCGTGGCCAGGCGGGCCGCGGCCAGCTCGATGCCCAGGGGCAGGCGGTCGACCAGCCGACAGAGCTCGGCGGCCGCCGCGTCGGCGCGGCCGCCGGGCGGTGCGGCCCCCGCAGCGATCGCCCTCTCGGCCAGGAGCTCGAGGGCGTCGTCGTCGGCCAGCGGCCCCAGGGGGAGGGCGTGTTCGCCGTCGACCGCGAGCGCCTCCCGACTGGTCGCCAGCACCCGGAGGTGCTCGGCCTGACCCAGGAGGGTGTCGACCAGCGCCGCCGTGGCGTCGAGGACGTGCTCACAGTTGTCGAGCACCAGGAGGAGACGCCGGCCGTGCAGCACCTCGGCCAGTCGCTCCGTGGGGTCCTGACGGCCCCGCTGCTCGATCCCGAGCTGACCGCCGACGGCCCGGGCCAGATCGTCCTCGGGGCCGATCCGGGTCAGGTCGACGAAGGTGGCGGCCAGGTCGGCCAGGGCCATCTCCAGAGCCAAGCGGGTCTTGCCCGTGCCACCGGGTCCCGTGACGGTCACCAGGCGGCTGTGGTCGAGGGCGGCCCGCAGCCGCCGCAGGTCGTCGTCGCGGCCCACCAGGCGCGTCCGTGGCCGGGCGACCCGGAGGGGCTCGAAGGTCGTGGCCACCGGCGGCCGGGGCGCCGGCGTCGTCGCCGGCGGTGGTTCGACCTCGTGGCGCAGGATGCGACCCTCGAGCTCCCGGAGCTCCTCGGAGGGCTCGAGGCCGAGCTCCTCGCCCAGTCGGCGGCGGAGGTCGGCGAAGACGGCCAGGGCCTCGGCGTGCCGGCCCTGGGCGTACCGGGCCCGCATGGCCAGGGAGGTCGGGCGCTCGCGGAGCGGCTGGGCGCGCACCAGGGCATCGGCTGCGGTGGCCGCCGCGCCGGCCTCCCCGAGGTCGAGCAGGGCGTCGACCCGCTCCTCTTCGGCCCGGGTCCGGGCGTCATCGAGGCCGTGCGCGGTGGCCTCGACCGCCGGGTGGTCCGCCACATCGGCGAACGCCGGCCCCCGCCAGAGCGCGAGGGCAGCGTCGAGCTCGACCAGGGCGGTGCTCGGGTCCCCGCCGAGCCGGGCGGCGGCGCCCTCGGCGAAGAGGCGGTCGAAGGCATGGCGGTCCGTGCCCTCCCCGGTCACCAGCCGGTAGCCGTGGGGGCCGGTCTCGAGGGCCGCAGGGTCCGGCAGCAGCCGTCGGAGCCGGGAGATGTGGGTCTGCAGGGCGCCGGCCGGGTCGTCCGGCAGCTCGTTGCCCCAGAGGTCGTCGGCCAGCCGCTCGCCGGCCACGAAGGCGCCGTCGGCCACGATCAGGAGGGCGAGGAGGAGGCGCTGGCGCGGGCTGCGCAGGGGGACCGGGGCCTGGTCCGCACCCACCACTGTCACCGGTCCCAGAACCCTGAAGTGCACGCCCCACTCCTCCCTCGCGACGGTACCCGACACCCACCTGACAGTCGGTCGACAGCGCCGCGGGCGACGGTGCGGCTCCGAACCAACAGGAGGACCAGCCATGACCATGACCGACGCCGGTGTCCAGGACACCGACACCCCGACCGCGACGGCAACGAGGCCGCCGTCGACGCCCTGACCGAGGCCAAGCTGGCCTTCGGTGGCGGGCTGATGACCGCGGCGATGGGCGCCCTCGAGTTGGGGACGGTGAAGATCGGCCTCGACCTCGGCCTGTACCGGGCGCTCCGCCTGGCCTCGGCCACGCCGACCGAGCTCGCCGTCCGGAGCGGGATCCACGTCCGGTACGCCCGGGAGTGGCTCGAGCAGCAGTTCACGGCCGGGGTGGTGGAGGTCGCGGACCGCGATCGGGTCGCCGACGTCGATCCCGACCACCGCCGGTACAGCCTGCCCGAGGCCCACGCTCAGGTGCTGCTCGACGGTGAGGGCGACGCCTACTTCGGCCCCGTGGCCGAGATGGCCCTGAGCTTCGTCGGTGCGGTGCCGGCGGTGACCGAGGCCTTCCGCACCGGCGGCGGGGTCCGCTTCGCCGACTACGGACCGGACACCCGCCACGGCATCGGCCACCTCAACCGGGCCGAGTTCCTGAGCGCCCTGCCGGGGTGGCTCGATGCCGTGCCCGGTCTGCGGGACCGCATCGCCGGGGCGACCCGTCCCAAGATCGCCGACGTCGGCAGTGGTACCGGCTGGTCGACGATCGTCCTGGGCGAGGAGTTCCCCAACGCGGCCATCGTCGGGGTCGATCTGGACCGGGACTCGGTCATCGAGGCCCGGGCCAACGTCGCCGCTGCGGGGCGGTCGACCCAGATCGCCATCCGGCGGGGTGACGCGGCCAAGCTGGACGCGGGGCCCTTCGCCCTGGTGACCATGTTCCAGATGCTGCACGACAGCGCCGACCCGGTCGCGGTGTTGGCCGCCGCCAAGCAGGCCCTGGCCGTCGACGGGGAGATCCTCCTGGCCGACGAGGCCACGGCCGACCGCTTCGGTGACGCCCGGGGCGAGCTCATGGAGCGGGTCCAGTACGGGTGCTCGGTGCTGCACTGCCTGCCGGCGACCATGGCCGAGGACCCCGTCGAGGCCACCGGCACGGTGATCCGGGGTGAGACCATCCGCCGCTACGCCGCGGCGGCCGGCCTCACCGTGGTCGAGGAGCTCGAAGTCGCTCCCGGGTTCTTCCGGGTCTACCGGCTGAAGTAGAAACCGAGCCCATGGACGCAGCTTCGGTCAATGGCCTGTTCGATCTCACGGGGCGGGTGGCGATCGTCACCGGCGGGACCCGGGGGATCGGGCGGGCCGTGGCCGAGGGGCTGGCCGGGGCGGGGGCCAAGGTCGTGGTGGCCAGCCGCAAGGCGGAGGCCTGCGCCGAGACCCAGGCTGCCCTCGAGGCGACGGGAGCCGAGGCCCTCGGGGTCCCGACCCATCTCGGTGAACTGGATGACCTGGCCGCCCTGGTGGGGGCGACGGTCGACCGCTTCGGCGGCGTGGACATCGTGGTCAACAATGCGGCCAACGCCGTGGCCCAGCCCCTCGGGATGCTCACCCCCGAGGCCTGGGACAAGTCGTTCGCGGTGAACCTCCGGGGCCCGACCTTCCTGGTCCAGGAGGCCCTGCCCCACCTGAAGGTCAGCGACCACGGTGCGGTGGTCAACGTGATCAGCGTGGGGGCCTTCCTGTTCGGCGCCTACACCTCCATGTACGCCGCAGGGAAGGGCGGCCTGCTCTCGATGACCCGGTACATGGCCACCGAGTTCGCCCCGATGGGCATCCGGGTGAACGCCCTGGCCCCCGGCAGCGTCGACACCGACATGGTGCGCAACAACCCGCCGGAGGCCCAGGAGCGCATGGCGTCGGCCAGCAAGATGGGCCGCATCGCCTCGCCCGACGAGATGGTCGGACCCGTGCTCTTCCTGGTCAGCGACGCCAGCAGCTACATGACCGGCCAGGTCCTGGTGGTCGACGGCGGCCTCGCCGCCTACTGAGCCTCGGGACCTTCGGCCCCCGGCCGGCGGACCTCCGGCCCCTGACCGGTACCGCCCCGATCCGTACCTTCGACCGTGGAGGCCCAACCAGGGCCCCATCGCTCGAAGGGGACAAGCAATGACCACAGTCATCGAAGAGAAGAACGCCGCCGCGGAGGAGACACCGGAGCTCGACGCTCCCGTCGTCATCACCCGCCGACGGATCGACCACCTGCTGCTGTGGACCGGGGGCGCCCTGGCCATGGTGCTGTTCGTCGCCGGCGCCCTGCTGACCTGGGGGAGCACCTTCGCCCAGGACTACGTGCACGACGAGCTGGAGGCCCAGGCCATCACCTTCCCGGCCGCCGCCGACCTCGAGGAGGAGGGCCGGGACGACCTGGTCCAGTACGCCGACGAGCAGGTCACGACCGGCGCCGAGGCCGAGGCCTACGCCAGCTACATCGCCGGCCACGTCGAGGAGATCGGCGAGGGCCAGACCTACGCCGAGCTCGGTGGACCGCAGTTCGCCGCCGAGGCCGCGCTGAACGAGGCCATCGCCGCCGATGCGCCCGCCGACGAGATCGCCGCCCTCCAGGAGGAGTACGACGGCATCGTCGGCCAGCGCGACAGCATGTTCCGGGGTGAGGTCCTGCGGGGCGCCCTGCTCAGCACCTTCGCCTGGGACACCATCGGCGTGATCGCCGGCTACGCCGCCATCGCCGCCTTCCTGGGGGGCCTCGTCATGGCCGCCCTGGTCGCCATCGGTGCGCTCCATCTCCGCAAGATGGACCGCCACGCCGCCGCGACCACCTGATCCCCCCAAGGTCCCGGCCCCCGGTCCTCCCGCCGCCTCGGGAGGGTCGGGGGTCGGTCCGCGTCCGGAGCGGGGTCGGGCCCCCCGGGATGGCGTACTGGCGCCTGATCTGCCGCCCAGGACCGGTAGATCAGGCGCCAGAAGGGGGTTGGCCGGGCTGGGGGCGGGTCGACCTACGCCAGCTCGACGTCCACCGGCATGTGCTTGATGCCGTTGATGAAGTTGGAGCGCAGGCGCTGGACGTCGCCGGCCTGGGTGATGGACCGGGTCGAGGCCAGGAGCTCCTTGAAGACGATCTGGAGCTCGAGGCGGGCCAGGTTGGCGCCCAGGCAGTGGTGGGCCCCGCCGCCGCCGAAGGCGATGTGCTCGTTGGGGTCCCGGGTGATGTCGAAGCGGAACGGGTCCTCGAAGACGTCCTCGTCCCGGTTGGCCGAGATGTGGAACATGACCACCGAGTCGCCCTCGGCGATGGCCTGACCCCCGATCTCGGCGTCCCGCATCGCCGTGCGCCGGAAGTGGATGACGGGCGAGGCCCAGCGCAGGATCTCCTCGATGGCCGAGTCCAGCAGCTCGGGGTGGTCCCGCAGCTTCTGCATCTGGTCCGGGTTCTCGAGGAGGGCCAGCAGGCCGTGGCTGGTGGCGTTCCGGGTGGTCTCGTTGCCGGCCACCGTGAGCACGAGGCAGAAGGTCTCGAACTCGTGGGGGCCGAGGGCGTCGCCCTCCACCTCGGTGATGAGCTTGGTGATGATGTCGTCCTGGGGGTTGGCCCGGCGCTCCTCGCCCAACTGGTTGAAGTAGACGTAGAGCTCGGTGGCCGCCGCGTGGCCTCCTCGGCGCTGCCGACGTACTCGGGGTCCGAGTTGCCGACGAGGCGGTTGCTCCACTCGAAGAGCTTGTGGCGGTCGTCGCTGGGCACGCCGAGGAGCTCGGCGATGGCCATGAGCGGCAGCTCGGCGGCGACGTCGGTCACGAAGTCGAAGGTGCCCTGGGTGACGGCCTTGCTCACCAGCTCACGGGTCGAGCTCGCCGTAGTGCTGCTCGAAGCGGGTGACCATGCGGGGCGTGAAGCCCCGGTTGACCAGGCGGCGCAGCCGGGTGTGGGCCGGCGGGTCGGTGTCCAGCATGGTCTGGAACGCCGTCCGGGTCTCCTCGTCCGGGTCGGCGAGCAGCACGCCCTTCTGCTCGGAGGAGAAGATGGTGGTGTCGCGGTTCACCGCGACCAGGTCGGCGTGGCGGGTGATCGCCCAGAACTCGGGGATGGGCCGCAGGTCGTCGTCCTTGCCGGGGTGGCGGTAGATCGGGGCCTCACGGCGCAGGTAGGCGAACTGGTCGTGGGGGATGTGATCGGCCCAGACGTCCTCGTCGGTCAGGTCGATGTCGGCGAGCTCCATGGTGAACCTTTCGGTCAGTTCGGGACGACGGTGATGTCGGCGTGCTTCAGGCCGTAGACGAACGAGTTGGGGATGTCGACCACGGTGCCGTCGGCGGGTCGCTCGAAGCGGTCGACCTTGGCCAGCAGCTCCTGGAACATGGCCTTGATCTCGAGGCGGGCCAGCGAGGCCCCGAGGCAGAAGTGGGTGCCGAAGCCGAAGGCGATGTGGTTGTTGGGGTGGCGGGTGACATCGAGGGCGTCGGCGTCGGTGAAGTGGTCCTCGTCCCGGTTGGCCGAGGGGTACATGAGCACCACCTGCTGACCCTGGCGGATCATCTCACCGCCGATCTCGTAGTCCTGGTTGGCGACCCGGCACATGTTGAGGATCGGGGTCACCCAGCGGATGAACTCCTCGACGGCGACGTCGATGTCGGCCCCGGCCTTGAGGGCCTCCCACTGGTCGGGGTGATCGGCCAGGCCGATGATCGTGCGGGCGATGACGGTGCGGGTGGTCTCGGCGCCGCCGTCGAGCAGGAGGAGGGAGTCGGAGATGACCTCGTCCACGCCGAAGGCCTGGTGCTTCAGGCCGCGCTGCTCCACGTCCACGTAGAGCGACATGACGTCGTCGGCGGGACAGCCCTTCTTGGTCTCGTAGAGCTGCCGCGGTGGCGGCGGCGAACTCGAAGGCGGCGGCGATGCCGTCGTCGTCGTGGTAGCGGGGACCGCCTCCGAGGTGGATGGTCCGCTCCGACCACTCCTTGAGCTGGGGCCAGGCCTCGTCGGGGAAGCCGAGGAGGAAGCCGATCATCTGGGCGGGGAGGGGGGCGGCGAGGTCCTCGACCACGTCGATGCGGCCCTTGACGATGGCGGCGTCGACCAGGTCGGTCACCGTCTCCCGGACGTGGTCGTCCCATCGGGTGACCGCCCGTGGCGTGAAGCGCCGGGACACCAGGTTGCGGCGCTCGGCGTGCTTGGGGTCGTCCAGGCCGATGATCGAGGGATCGGCGGGGATGTTGGGCCGGTAGCCGCCCTTGGCCCGGTCGGAGTTGACGAAGACGTCCTTGCGCTTCTCGATCTCGACGATGTCGTCGTAGCGGGAGATGCCCCACAGCTCGTTGGTGGCGTCCCAGTACGCCGGGGCGTTGGCCCGCATCCAGGCGTAGGTGGGGTACGGGTCGTTGACGTACAGGGCCCCGTCGAGCAGGTCGATCTCCCGCATCGCGTGCTAGCTGCGGACGAGGCGGCCCGGGCGGGCGCCCGTGTCGACGCCGTCGCGGCGGGTGACCACCCCGTTGACCACCGTCAGCACGTAGCCGTCGGCCTCCTGGATGAGGCGACGGCCGCCGGCGGGCAGGTCCCGGACGAGGCGGGGGGAGTGCAGCGTCAGCGCCTCGTGGTCGATGACGTTGAGGTCGGCCCGCATCCCCACCTCGAGGGTGCCCCGATCCGTCATGCCGTAGAGCTCGGCGGTGTCCTTGGTCTGCTTCTTGATCAGCCACTCCAGCGGGAGCTTCTCGCCCCGGGTGCGGTCCCGGGCCCAGTGGGTGAGGGAATAGGTGGGCAGTGAGGCGTCACAGATCATCCCGCAGTGGGCCCCGCCGTCGCCCAGGCCCAGCACAGCGGAGGGGTGCAGGAGCTGCTCCCGGATGGCTTCGTGGTCACCGTGGGAGTAGTTGAAGAGCGGGAGCATCAGGAAGCTCTGGCCGTCGTCGTCCAGGAGGCGGTCATAGAGGAGGTCGAACTTGTCCTGCCCGGTCGCCTCGGCGATGCCGGCGATGGAGGTCTCGTGGGTGGGCTCGTAGTCGGGGACCGCGCCCATGACGTAGAGCTTGTCGATCATCATCCCCAGGAAGGCCCCGATGCCGTCGAAGAGGACGTCGGGATCCGGCGGGGCGTCGGCCTCGCTGAGGATGGCGGCCTTGGTGGCGGGGTCCTTCAGCGCCACGACCAGCTCGTCGAGCGGGAGGTCGGCCAGCGCCATGTAGGTCGGTCGCTTCTGGAAGACGTGGTTGGTCTGCAGGCCCGTCAGCAGGCCGAAGGGGCGGGAGGCCACCTGCGGGCGGAGGTCGGCGCCCGCCTCGATGGCCTCGAGGGACGCGTCCATGAGCTGACGCCAGAGCTCGGGCGCAGGGTCGAGCTGGAGGAGGGCGAAGCTCACGGGGCGCTTGGTCTCCGCGGCCAAGCGCCGCATCCAGTCGATCTCGTCGAAGGGATCGTTGCTGTCCATGCCGTCGATGGCGGCGGGGGCCAGCTCGAACACGCCCTTGCCCACCTCGCCGAGCGTGCGGCCGATGCCGAACAGCTCGTCCTCCGCGGCGTAGGTGCCGGGGACGGGCTCGCCGTCCATGGCCCGGTGGGCCAGCGTGCGCGAGGTGGAGAAGCCCATGGCCCCGGCCTCGATGGCCTCCTTGACGATCGCGGCCATCGCCTCGATGTCCTCGGGGGTGGCGGGCTCGTTCTTGGCGCCGCGCTCGCCCATCACGTAGCCGCGGACCGCACCGTGGGCGATCTGGGTCCCGATGTCGATCGCGAAGTGGCGGGACTCGAGCACGTCGAGGTACTCGGGGAAGGACTCCCAGTTCCAGGACATGCCCTCGGCCAGTGCGGTGCCGGGGATGTCCTCCACGCCCTCCATGAGCTGGATGAGCCACTCCTCCTGGCCGGGGTGCACAGGGGCGAAGCCGACGCCGCAGTTGCCGGCGACGACGGTGGTCACACCGTGGCCGGCGGACGGGTCCAGCACGTCGTCCCAGGTGGCCTGGCCGTCGTAGTGGGTGTGGATGTCCACGAAGCCGGGGGTGACGAGCATCCCCTCGGCGTCGACCACCTCGGTCGCCTCGCCCTCGATCGCACCACCGACGGCCACGATCTTGCCGTCCTTCACCGCGACGTCACCCGTGCGGGCGTCGGCCCCGGTCCCGTCGACGATCGTCCCGTTGCGGATGATCAGGTCGTACATGGCGATTCCCCCGAAGTAGAACGCGTTCCAGTCCGACCAGCTTAGGCCCAGGTCCACCGTCGGCCCCCGCCCGGGCGACGTAGGTAGGCCCGCTGAGCAATCCGTACTCATGTGGCCGACGGGGTCGTGGGCGGAGAGTGGCGCCATGAGACGAAACCTCCCCTTCCTGTTCATCCTCCTGACCGTGCTCGTCGGCGTGGCCGTCTTCGCCGGACGTGGTTCGCCGGCGTCGGCCGCAGGCCCGATGTGCATGACCCGGCCGGCCACGGTCGTCCTCGGCGCCGGCGACCTGCCGACCGACGACTTCGACGTCATCCTCGGCACCCCCGGACCCGACGTCATCAACGCCCTCGGCGGCAACGACGTCATCTGCGGCGCCGGCGGCAACGACGTCATCAACGGCGGCCCCGGCCTCGAGGACGTCCGCGGCGGTCCCGGCGCCGATCGGCTCCGAGGTGGCGCCAACGAGGACTGGCTCCACGGCGGCCCGGGCCCTGATGTGCTCCGCGGCGGCACCGGCTCCGACACCTGCCCCTTGGGGGCCGGTGACACCCGCATCAGCTGCGAGCTGTCGGACTCCTGAGCCGCGTCGAGGGCCTCAGGCCCGGGCGATGACCTCGCGGCCGTAGACGTCGATCCCGCGGAGGACCGACGCGAGGTCGTCGCCCAGCGTGCCGGCGCCGACCGAGGTGACCCCGATGGCGTCGAGGGCCTCGACCTGATCCCGGTGGTGGTCGGCGTCGAAGTCGTCGGCTCCCGGCGTGCCGCCGCCGAGGACGCCGAAGTGGACGTCGAGGGGCTCCCGCCCCGCCTCCCGGGTCCAGGTCGCTGAGCTCGTCGAGCAGCGGGGCGAGGTCGTCGGCGTTCGAGATCGACGCGGTCCGGACGACCCGGGTGGTCTGGGGCGGGTTGGCGAACGGCATCCAGCCTTGGCCGTGGGTCGCCGCCCGGCGCCGGGCGATCGTGCTGTTGCCCCCGATCCAGATGGGGGGCGGCTGCTGCACGGGCACGGGCACGAGCTGGTTGCCCGCGGCGGAGAAGTGGCGGCCCTCGTAGGTGACCGGCTCACCCGCCCACGTCAGGGCCAGGACCTCGAGGGCCTCGTCGAAGAGCTCGTTGCGCTCGTCGAAGTCCACGCCCAGGGCCCGGAACTCCGACTTCAGGTACCCGGCGGCCGCCCCCAGGATCACCCGCCCGCCCGAGAGCGAATCGAGGGTGGCCACGGTCTTCGCCAGCAGGAACGGGTTGCGGTACGCGACCACGGTGATGTTGGTCAGCAGGCGCAGCCGCTCGGTGGCCGCGGCCGCCCAGGTGAGGGCGATGAAGGGGTCGAGCGCGTCGTGGCCGCCGGCGTTCAGCCAGCGGTCCGAGGGCATCGGGTGCTCGGTGAAGGCCAGGGCGTCGAACCCCGCGGCCTCGGCCGCCCGGGCCACCTCCGCCACTGCCTTCCCGGTGAAGAGCTCCGGCGGCGCCGGGTGGTGCAGGAGGGGATAGGTCAGGGTGAACTCGCATACGTCGGCCATGATCGCGTGCCAGGGGGAGCAGCCATGACCGATCGTCCGGCCGACGTCGTCCTCGACGACCTGTCGGCTCCCGTGTTCGCGCCACATGTCCAGGAGATCTTCGACTCGGTGGCGCCGATCGCCGCCGAGCTCGCGACTCGTGCCCGAGGAACTGCAGGCGCTGGCGGTCGAGGCCGAGGGAATCGACGACTTCGGTGACGACCACTACCAGGAGGCCTTGACCGTCCTCTGTCGGGCCCTGACCGAGGACGTCGAGCTGAGTGGGATGGGGCTCGTGTCCCAGCACACGCTGCTGGTCCAGCTCCTCCGCAACCGGCTCCGGGTCCAGCGGGAGCTGACCCGTCATCCCGAGATCCGGGACATCGAGATCGAGGCCCCGATCATCGTCGCCGGCCTGCCCCGGACGGGCACGACCCACCTGCACAACCTGATGTCCGCCGACCCGGCGCTGCGCTCGCTGCCCTACTGGGAGTCCCTCGAACCGGTGCCGCCCGACGACGAGCGGGGCGTCGAGCCCGACCCCCGCCGGGAGCGGTGCGACCTGGCCCTCGGCTTCATGGACGAGGCCATGCCGTACTTCAAGCGGATGCACGAGATGACCACCGACCACGTGCACGAGGAGATCCAGCTGCTGGCGATGGACCTCAACACGATGCTGTTCGAGAGCGTCGTCCCCCTGCCCACCTACCGGGACTGGTGGAAGGCCACCGACCAGACGGCGAGCTACCGGTACCTGAAGGACGTGCTGCGGGTGCTCACCCACGAGCGGGGCGGGGACCGTTGGGTCCTCAAGTCCCCCCAGCACCTCGAGCTGCTTCCCGGTCCTGGCCGAGGTCTTCGACGATGCCACCTTCGTCGTCACCCACCGGGACCCCGTGGCCGTGACCCTCTCGATGGCCACGATGGTCGCCTACTCCTGCCGGATGAACCTGGCCCACCCCGACCCGTTGGTCATGGGCGGCGTACTGGAAGGACCGGGTCCGGGACCTGCTGACCGACTGCGTCCGCGACCGCGACGTGCTGCCCGCCGCGCAGACGATCGACGTCCGCTTCGACGAGTTCATGGCCGACGACCTGGCCATGGTCGAGCGCATCTACGCCCTGGCCGACCAGCCCTGGGACGACGGCGTACGGGCCGCGCTGCAGGCCTACCAGGACGACCACCCGAGAGGCCGCCACGGCGGCGTGCAGTACTCCTTCGACGCCCTCGGCCTCGACCCCACCGACCTCGACCAGTCCCTCGCCTTCTACTCGGACCGCTTCCTGCCCTGACCCTTCGTTCTGGCCGCGGGATGTTGCTGATCCCGCGCATCGTTCGCGGCCAGAACGACGTAGCGACGGTTCTGGCCGCGAAATGTTGCCGTTCCCGCGGCACATTCCGCGGCCAGAACGGAGGTGCTGTGGCGGGATCGCGTAGGTTCTGGGCGGGAAGGGGGGTCATGGCGACCCAGACGGCGACGATCCTGGTCAGTGACCTCGTGGGCTCCACGGAGCTGCGCGCCGCCCTGGGGGAGGACCGGGCCGAGGAGGTGCGTCGCCTCCATGACCGGGCGCTGACCGAGGCGGCCGAGCGGGCGGGCGGCATCGTGGTCAAGGGCCTCGGTGACGGCCTGCTCGTCCAGTTCGCCGGGGCAGCCGAGGCCGTGGGCGTGGCGGTGGCCATGCAGCAGGCGGTCGATGCGCTCGGGCGGAGGGAAGGCCTCGATCTGTCGATCCGAGTCGGGCTCTCCTCCGGTGACGTCACCGTCGAGGACGGTGACTGCTTCGGGGTGCCGGTGGTCGAGGCGTCCCGGCTCTGTGCGGCGGCGGGCAGCCGACGAGATCTACGCCGCCGAGGTGGTGACCGTGCTGGCCCGGGGCCGCGGCAACCACGTGATCGAGCCCGTCGGCGACCTCGAGCTGAAGGGCCTGCCCGATCCGGTGGCCGTCCACCGCATCGGCTGGGAGCCGGTGCGGGCGGTGGCCGACCTCCGGGGCGTCGCCCCCTACGTCGGTCGGGCCGACGAGCGCCGCGTCCTGCGGGAGCGCTTCGACGCGCGCGGCCGGGGGATCGGGCGGCCTGGTCCTGATCGCCGGCGAGCCGGGCATCGGCAAGACCCGCCTCGATCACCGAGGTGTGCCGGGACGTGGCCGTCGACCCGGGCGCCACGGTGCTGATCGGCGGCTGCCACGACGGCGAGGTCGGCGCCTACGCCCCGTTCGTCGAGGCTCTCAACGACTGGCTCCGGTCCACGCCCGCCAACGAGGTGGCCCGGGTCCTCGGGACCGAGGCCGCGGTCATCGGTCGGCTGGCCCCCGCGGTGCACGGCGTGCTCACCGACCTGGCCGCGCCGGCCGACCTCGGGCCCGACGAGGCCGAGGCCCGACTGAACGACGCCATCGGCCAGGTGCTGACCCGCATGACCGTGGATCGTCCCGCCGGTGCTCGTGCTCGACGACCTCCACTGGGCCGACGCGGCGACCGTCGGCCTGCTGCGGGTGCGTGGCCCGCAAGGCGACGACGATGCCGCTCCTCGTCGTCGGCACCTACCGGGACACCGACCTCGACCGCCGTCACCCGCTGGCGGAGGCCCTGCCCCTGCTGCGCCGCGAGGTCGAGCCCACCCGGCTGGCCCTGCACGGCCTGCCCGCCGAGTCGGTGCGCGAGCTCCTGGAGCGGCTGGCCGACCACGAGGTGCCCGAGGCCTTCGCCGTCGATGCTGGCCGAGCAGACCGACGGCAACCCGTTCTTCCTGCGGGAGATGCTGATCCACCTCACCGATGTCGGGGCGCTGCGGTTCGAGGAGGGCGTGTGGGTGGCGTCGGCCGACATCGCCAACGCCATCCCCGAGGGGGTGCGGGAGGTGGTCGGCCGCCGGCTCTCCCAGCTCTCCGAGACGGCCCAGAAGCTGCTCGGCGTCGGCGCGCTCTTCGAGGTCGCCTTTCCGCTCGACGTCGCCGCCGAGGTGGCCAAGATCGACGAGGACGAGGCCCTCGACGCCGTCGACGAGGCCCTCGAGGCCCAGATCGTCCTCGGCACCGAGGTCTTCGACCACTACGTGTTCTCCCACGCCCTCTTCCGCCAGACCCTGGTGGGTGAGCTGAACCCCAGCCGTCAGGTCCGGACCCACCGGGCGATCGCCGAGGCCCTCGACAAGCGGTTGACCGGGACCGCCGACGCCGGCCGAGGCCGCGCTCCTGGCCCGCCACTGGTCCCAGAGCGCCGCCATCCCGGGGGCCGAACGGGGTGTGCCCTGCGGCCCTGGTGCTCGCCGCCGACGCCGTGGACCGCTACGCGCACCGTGACGCGCTCGACGCCTGGTCGATCGCGCTGGAGCTCCTGCCCGAGGGCGACGAGCGCGAGGCGGAGATCCGCCTGGGCCGCGCCCGCGCCGGCTTGGCCTCGCGAACCGACCCGACGGTCGTGGTCGAGGACGTGCGTTCCGCCGCGGCGCTGGTCGCCGCCGTCGAGGGGGACGGGGCCGCGTCCGACGCGGTGTCCGACCTCGTGATCGACGCCTGGAACGTGGGCGATCGCCTCACCGTGTGGCGGCTGGCCGAGGTGGGGATCGGCCACCTGGACCCGACGCGGCGGGACCGGACCTGGGCCCGCCTGCGTCGGGCCCAGCTCGAGCAGGAGGAGTACGAGGACCCCGAACACGGTGGCCTCCCGCTCGACGGTGAGGAGCGTCGCGAGCTCCAGACCGTCATGGAGTCCCTCGACCCCGCCGAGCTCGACGGTCTCCTGTTCACACCGTCCTCCCGGGCGGCGATCGAGGTGTTCCTGGCCAAGGATCCGCCCCGGGCGGCTGCGGCAATGGCCCGGTGGGCCGCGGTGGACCTGGCCGTGCTGGCCACCGAGGTCGAGGTCACGGTGACGGAGTCGGAGACCGAGGGGAACTTCGAGTTCGTCGTCCTCGGCAGCGCCCTCCACGCCCGATGCCTGACCCTGCTCGGGCGCCATGACGAGGCCGATGCCGCGCTGGCTCGCGGCCTGACGTTCGTGGACCGCATCCCCGAGCGCAGCAATGCCGCGTTCCAGGCCCTCGCCGCCCACTGGCTGATCGCCTTCGTCCGGGGAGACCGGGCCGACCGGACCGAGCTCGAGCTCCTGGCCGAGATCGCCCAGAGCCCCGACACCCGGTGGGCGTCGCTGGCCGTCGTGGCCGCCAACGGCCTGGCCTCGGCCCGGGCCGGGGACGAGGAGCTGGCCCTGAAGGAGATCGGGCAGACGGTGGTCGGCATCGAGCTGGCCCCGGGCTACGCCCCCAACTACGGGTTCATCGCCTGCATGGCCGTTCACGCCCTCTGGGTGCTCGAGCGCACCGACCACCTCGAGACGATCGAGGCCAACCTCCGGGCCAAGGTCATCGAGCCCGGTCTCCGGTACCCGGAGGTGGTCCCCGAACTCGCGCTGGCCCAGGCCTGCGCGCTCACCGGCCGGGCCGAGGAAGCCCGCGACTGGGTGACCAGGGCCCACGCGGTGGTCGCCGAGCAGGGGACCGTGCCCTTGACGGTCCACATCGACCACTTCGAGGCCGAGTGGGAGCTCCGCCTCGGCGCCGACGGCGACCCCGACCGCTTCCGGGCCGCCATCGCCCGCGCCCGCGCCGGCTGCGACGACCCCGCCATGGCCCCCTGGCTCACCCGCCTCGCCGCCCTCGAAAGCCAAGCCGCCGTCGCCTGGCCGTCCTGAAGCAGCCAGCCGCCCCGGCGGAGAGTGACGCTGCGGAGCGGAGCGCAGCAGCTCGCGACGCTCCCCTGATCGGCGAAGCCGGCGGAGCGGAGCGGAGCAGTGTTACTGGTAGCCCTCCATGATGTGGTCGATCCACCACTTCGGGGCCTGCTCGAGCAGGGTGTTGAGGTCGGGGTAGTCCCACCAGCGCACGATCCGGCCGTCGGCGTCGAACTCGTGGACCGAGACGAACTTCACCAGGGCCACCTCGCCGGTGTGGAAGCGCCACTCCTCGGCGTGCTCGGTCATGACCAGGGTGTCGTTGCTGAGGACGTTCCGGGGGTGGTGGATCATCTCCTCGACCGGGTCGAGGCCGAGTCGGAGGCGGGCGATGATCTGGTCGGGCCCATGCGCCACGTCGTCGTCCGGGGTCGGCACGTCGGTGTACTCCGCCTCGGGGGCGAACAGGGCGGCCAGCCCGTCCCAGTCCTTGGCGTAGAGCAGGTCCCAGAACCCCTCGATGGTGGCTTCGTTGCGTTCGGCGTCGCTCACCCGGCCAACCTACGGCCGGCGTGAACACCGTGTGAACCCGGGCCGGCCGCAGACCGGCCCCCGGGTGACGGGACTAGGGTCTGGCGGCATTCGCAGAGGGACGGCGCGGCGACAGGGGAGCGACGGTGACGGACGCAGTCATCGAACTGGTGAAGGTCGAGAAGCGCTTCGGCGACTTCGTCGCGGTGAAGGGCGTCGACATCGCCATCGAGCGGGGCGAGTTCTTCTCGCTGCTCGGGCCCTCCGGCTGCGGCAAGACGACCACGCTGCGCATGATCGCCGGCTTCGAGCAGCCGACCTCCGGCGAGATCCGCCTCGAGGGCAAGGACGTCTCCAAGACCCCGCCGTACCGCCGCAACGTCAACACGGTCTTCCAGCACTACGCCCTGTTCCCGCACATGTCGATCTTCGACAACGTCGCCTTCGGCCCCCGCAGCGCCGAAGCTCGACAAGGCGGAGACCGCGAAGCGGGTCGGCGAGATGCTCGAGGTCGTCCGCCTCGCCGACTTCGCCGACCGCAAGCCCGGCCCAGCTCTCCGGCGGCCAGCAGCAGCGGGTCGCCCTGGCCCGGGCCCTGGTCAACTACCCGAGCGCCCTGCTGCTCGACGAGCCGCTCGGCGCCCTCGACCTGAAGCTGCGCCAGGCCATGCAGCTCGAGCTCAAGCGCATCCAGCGCGAGGTCGGCATCACCTTCATCTACGTCACCCACGACCAGGAAGAGGCGCTCACCATGAGCGACCGGATCGCGGTGATGAACGAAGGTCGGGTCGAGCAGATCGGCGCGCCCACCGAGATCTACGACGAGCCCGCCACCGTGTTCGTCGCCGGGTTCATCGGCCAGGCCAACCTCTGGCCGGCCGAGCGTGACCGCCCAGCCGGACGGCGACGGCGACCGTGACCGCCCTCGGCGCCTCGCTTGCCGGCCCGGGCCACCGCGGACGCTCGGTCGGGCGACGGTGACCCTCATGGTCCGTCCCGAGCGGATCCGGGTCGCCGCCGACGAGGCATCCGCACCCCGACCTCGCCGTGCGCCGTCACGGTCACCAGCCTGGTGTTCCAGGGCCCGGTCGTCCGCCTGGCCGGCGAGCGCCCCGGACGGCAACGAGGTCCTGGCCCACATCGGCCCCGACCAGGCAGCTGCCGATGCTGCGGCCCGGCGACGAGGTCTGGGTCAGCTGGGAGCCCGCGCCGCGGCGACTGCCCTGCCGGGCCACGCCGAGGCCGCACCCGGTGCCGACCTCGACGACCACGACGAGCTCGATGACCAGGAGTGACACCCATGAGTGACCAGACGCCCGAGACAGCGGCGATGCCGAGCTGGTCCGGCATGAGCCGGCCGCCGGTTCCTGGGCGCGCCGTGTCCGGGGCGCCGGCGCCGTCGGCGGGCTCGCTGCTCGGCGCCACCCTCGGGCCGACGGCTCGTCGGCTCGCGGCGACTGCGGGGACGGTGGCGGTGAGGACGCGGCGGCGGCGAGCCGCCGACTTCACGCCGACCGACCGCCGACAGCGCTGCGCATCTCCAACTGGCCCTTCTACATCGACGAGGAGACCGTCGGGCTGTTCGAGACCGAGAGCGGCCTCACCGTGGACTACAGCGAGGACGTCAACGACAACGAGGAGTACTTCGCCCGGATCCGGGAGCCGCTGAGCCGGGGCGACGACATCGGCGCCGACATCTTCATCGTCACCGACTTCATGGTGAACCGGCTGATCGGCCTCGGCTGGCTGGCCCCGCTCGACGACGCCAACATCCCCAACAAGGCCAACCTGGTGGCCTCCCTGCACGACGTCGGCTTCGACCCGGAGCGGACGTACAGCCTCCCGTGGGTGTCGGGCTTCACGTCGCATCGCCTACAACCCGAAGATGACCGGCCGGGAGATCACCAGCCTCGAGGACATCTTCGACCCCGAGTTCACCGGGCAGGTGACCATGCTCAGCGACCTGCGCGACGGTCTCGGCCAGGTCCTGCTCAGCCATGGGCGACTCGCCCGCCGAGGTGACCACCGAGGACATCGAGGCCGCCGTGGCCAAGGTCCAGGAGGCCAAGGACGCCGGCCAGATCCGGCGCTTCACCGGCAACGACTACGGCGACGACCTCGTGGCCGGCAACGTGGCCATCGCCCAGGCCTACTCGGGCGACGTCGCCCAGCTGAAGCTGGACAACCCCGACCTCGAGTTCGTGTTCGCCGAGGAGGGGATGATCTCGTGGTCCGACAACATGGTCCTGCCGATCACGACCCGAGAACTCGACCGGGGCCGAGGCGTGGATGAACTACGTCTACGACCCGGCGAACGCGGCCCGGATCACCGGCCTACGTCCAGTACATCTCGCCGGTGGAGGGCTCGGGCGAGGAGCTGGTCGCCATCGATCCGGAGCTGGCCGAGAACGAGCTGATCAACCCGCCGCAGGAGGTGCGGGACTCGGCCATCGCCTGGCGGGGCCTCACCGACGAGGAGGACCAGGAGTACTCCGCCATGTACGCCGCCGTGGCCCGGGCATGACCCGGCGCCCGGACGCGAGAGGATCGAGCGATGGCGGGAACGGCCGCGGCGGGGACACGGCGCAAGCTCACGCCGTACCTGCTCAGCCTGCCGGCGCTGGCGTACCTGTTCGTCTTCTTCGTCCAGCCGCTCTGGGTCCTGCTGCGGACCTCGCTGTCCACCAGCGCGGGCTCGGTGTTCGACCCGACCCTCGAGTTCACCTGGGAGTTCAGCAACTACAGCGACGCGTTCAGCACCTACGACGAGCAGATCATCCGCTCGTTCCAGTACGCGCTCGCCGCCACCCTGCTGGCCCTGGTCCTGGCCTACCCGCTGGCCTACGTCCTGGCCTTCAAGGCCGGCAAGTGGAAGAACGTGCTGCTCGGCCTGGTCATCCTGCCGTTCTTCATCACCTTCATCATCCGCACCCTGGCCTGGAAGACGATCTTCGCCGACTCCAGCTTCCTGACCAACGTCTTCGAGGCTGTTCGGGCCTGACCACCGACGGCCGGATCCTGTCGACGCCGTACGCGGTGATCGGCGGCCTGACCTACAACTTCCTGCCCTTCATGGTGCTGCCCATCTACGTGAGCATCGAGAAGATCGACCCCCGGCTGCTCGAGGCCTCCCGGGACCTCTACGCCAGCGGCGTCCGCACCTTCCGCAAGGTCCTCCTGCCGCTCTCGCTGCCCGGCGTGTTCGCCGGGAGCCTGCTCACCTTCATCCCCGCCGCCGGTGACTTCGTCAACGCCGCAGTACCTGGGCGGGGTCAACCAGGCCATGGTGGGCACGGTCATCCAGAGCCAGTTCCTGGTGGTCAAGGACTACCCGCTGGCGGCGGCCCTGTCCGCGGTGCTCATGATCATCATCCTGGTGATGGTGCTCGTGTACACGCGGGTCCTGGGCACCGAGGACCTGGTGTGACGGCGACCGCCGAGCACCAGGAGGCGATCCGCCCGGGCTTCTCGCCGCCGCCGCTGCTGCGACGCCTCGGCGGGTTCTTCCTCAACGCCTACGCCGCCTTCGTCCTCTTCTACCTGTTCCTGCCGGTGGCGGTCATCGTCGCCTTCTCGTTCAACAAGCCGGTCGGGAAGTTCAACTTCGTCTGGAAGGGCTTCTCGCTCGACGCCTGGCAGGACCCGTTCAAGTACCCCGCCCTGGTCGACGCCCTCGAGGAGAGCCTCAAGGTGGCGGCGATCGCCACGATCATCGCCGTGATCCTCGGCTCGCTGGTCGCCATCGCCCTGGTCCGGCACCGCTTCCGGGGTGCCGGCGGCATCGACCTGTTCCTGGTCGTGCCCCTCACCAGCCCCGAGGTCGTCCTCGGCGCCTCGCTGCTGACCCTCTTCCTGGACTTCGGCTGGAACCTCGGCTTCCGCACCATCGTGCTGGCCCACGTCATGTTCCAGATCAGCTTCGTGGCCCTCACCGTCAAGGCCCGGATCCGCGGCTTCGACTGGAGCCTCGAGGACGCCGCCATGGACCTCGGGGCCAACCCGACCCGCACCTTCCTGCGGGTCACCCTGCCGCTGATCGTGCCCGGGATCGTGGCCGCGGCGATGCTGTCCTTCGCCCTGTCCCTGGACGACTTCATCATCACCCTGTTCACCGCGGGGGCGACGGTCACCTACCCGCTGTACGTGAACAACGCGGCCAAGACCGCCCTGCCGCCGCAGATCAACGTCCTGGCCACGATGATCCTGATCGGCAGCCTCCTGCTCATCGGCCTGAGCTCGGCCTGGCACCGCTGGCGCACCCGTGGGCAGATCCTGTAGGCAATAGCGGCGGGAATTGAGTAGTTCCTACTCAGGACGCCCGCACGGTCACAGTGCAGACTGTGCCCACGAGCCCTCGACCGACGGGGGTGGACGGCCCTTTAGGGAGAGGAAACAGACAATGCTCAAGCGTTTTCTGAGTGCGTTCTTCGTGGTGATGCTGCTCGTTGGCGGCGCTGCGGCCTGCAGTGACGACAGCGGTGACGACGGTGGCTCCGACGACACGTCGACGGACTCCGGCGACAGCGGCGATTCGGGCGACAGCACCGACAGCGGCAACGCCGACGTCCAGGCCTACTGCGACGACGTGGCCGCTCTGGCTGACGAGATCGAGGCCGCCGGTGGCGACCCGACCGCTCTCGGCGACCTCTCCACCCAGCTGCAGGACCTGCAGGCCTCCGGTACCGAGCTGGCCGCCAACGCGGCGGACCTCACCACCGAGGACGGCCAGGCGCTGACCGACTGCACCACGCAGCTGGCCGACGCCGCCGCTGGCCTCGCCGGCTAGTCGGTCCCCTCAGCAGTACCCGCAGTACCGGACACGGGGCGGCGCTTCGGCGCCGCCCCGTTCCGCGTTCTGATCCACCCCGCGTGTCGCCGGCGACACGATTCCGCACCCAGAACCGTCAGGGCGACCTGACATCAGGGCCTCGCCAGCCGGTAGAGGACGTGGCGCTGGATGCGGTGGCCGTCGGGCACGTTGGGGTGGTCGAAGTCGTCGGCCGGGTCCCGGGTCATGCCCAACTTCTGCATCACCCGCTGGGACCGGGTGTTGGTGAGGCTCGTCATCGACACGACCTCGTCGAACGCGAAGCGCTCGAAGCCGTCTCGCAGTGACGCCCGGGCCGCCTCAGCGGCGTAGCCCCGGCCCCAGCCCTCCTGGGCCAGCCGCCACCCGACTTCCACCGCCGGCGTGAAGTGGGCCTCGAAGGTGGCCGGCCACAGCCCGGTGAAGCCGATGAACCGGCTGGTCTCGGTCACCTCGACGGCCCAGAGGCCCCAGCCCTCCTGGTCGAAGTGGTCCTCGATCCGGTCCACCAGGTCGTCGCTCTCGGCCCGAGCGAGGGGAGCGACGAAGTGCTCCATCACCACCGGATCGGCGTTCAGTGCCGCGAACGGCTCCCGATCCGCCGCCCGCCATCGCCGCAGCACCAACCGCTCGGTCTGCAACTCGCTCGGCATCGGGCTCATGGCCCGATCCTTGCCGACCTCGGCGTCGGGAGCGGCCATGATCAGGGGATGCTCGACCACCTCTCCATCCAGTGCGCGGACGTCGAGGCCAGTGCCGCCTTCTACGACACGGTCCTCGCGACCATCGGCGGGAGCCGGGTCCTCGACTTCGGCGAGGTCATCGGGTACGGCGTGCCGCCCATGCCCGACTTCTGGCTCGGCCCCCGCACCACGGGCGAGGGCTTCCGTGAGTCCCACATCGCCTTCACCGCGCCGGACCGGGCCGCGGTGGACGCGTTTCTCGAGGCCGGCCGGAACGCCGGCGCCGAGGTCCTCCACGAGGCCCGGGTCTGGCCCGAGTACCACCCCAACTACTACGGCGCCTTCCTGCGGGACCCCGACGGCAACAACGTCGAAGCCGTCTGCCACACCCCCGCGTGAGCGCGGGGCCCCTGGCGGGGGTGCGGGTGTTGGAGCTGGCCGGGCTGGGGGCCCTGCCGTACGGCTCGTTGCGGCTGGCCGACATGGGGGCGGAGGTCGTCCGGGTCGAACGGACCGCAGACGTGCCCGACGAGCCGGTGGCCAAGCCGCACTCGCCCTGGGACCGGGGTCGGCGCTCGATCGCCGTCGACCTGAAGCAGGCCGACGGGATCGAGACCGTGCTGCGGCTGGCGGAGACGGCCGAAGTCTTCCTGGAGGCGTTCCGGCCCGGGGTGGTGGAGCGACTCGGGGTCGGCCCGGATGCCGTCCTCGGCCGCAACCCCCGCATCGTCTACGGCCGCCTGACCGGCTGGGGCCAGGACGGACCTCTCGCGCAGCAGGCGGGCCACTCCCTCAACTACGAGGCGGTCACCGGGGTCATCCACGCCATCGGCCGGCCCGAGGTCCCGCCCTCGACGGCGCTGCAGTTGCTGGGTGACTTCGCCGGCGGCGGCCTGACCCTGGCCTACGGCGTGGTCTGCGCGCTGCTCGAGGTCCAGCGCACCGGCCGGGGCCAGGTGGTGGACACCGCGATGGTCGACGGGGTGGCGTCGATCGCCTCGGTCTTCTATGCGATGGCCGCCTCCGGCTTCCACCGCCCGGAGCGGGGGGCGAACCTCTTCGACGGCGGGGCGCCCTTCTACGCGGTCTACGAGTGCGCCGACAGCCGGTCGATCTCGGTCGCCCCCATCGAGCCCCACTTCTACGCCCTGCTGCTGGAGGGCCTCGGCCTGGCGGGGGAGGACCTGCCCGAGCAGTACGACCAGGACCGCTGGCCCGAGCTCCGGGCCCGTCTGGCCGAGGTCATCCGCACGAAGACCCGCGACGAGTGGACCGACGTCTTCGCCGGCAGCGACGCCTGCGTGGCCCCCGTCCTCGACTTCGCCGAAGCCGTCACCCACCCCCAGATGGCCGCCCGCCTCTTCCCCGACGGCGGCCCCGAGGTGCCACCCGTGCCCCGCCTGTCGGTCACGCCGGGCGAGCCGGGCGAGTCGCCGAGGTGGCCCGGCTGCGACACCGACGCCGTGCTCGGGGAGTCGGGCTTCACCGCCGACGAGATCGCCGCCTTGCGGGCAGTCCGGCGCCGTGCGCTGACCGGGTCGTCGGGCTGGAGGACCGACACCAGATCGCTATTCGAACTTGGCGCCCATGTCCCGGAGCATGTCGATCCAGCGCCAGGCGGAGTCGGGGGCGTCCTCGCCGGGGTCGTACCGGACCCGGTGGAGGGTGCCGGTGAACGGGAAGGGGCCGTCGGCGTCGTAGATCTCCCACGAGACCGGTGAGCGGCGGTCGATGCCGACGTCGATGCCCTCGAACGGGGACATGGGGAACAGCATCCGGTAGCCCGTGTCGGTCGGCCCGCTCGTCGCCGTCGACGGTCAGGGCCACGTCCCACAGGAACCCGCCGGGCGTGATGACGACGGCGGCCAGCTCGTGGGCCCCCGGGCTCGACCGGCCGCCGGACAGCCGCCGCATCGACGCCCTTGCCGTCGTTGTGCAGCCACCACAGCTCGCCGGCGTCGACGTAGAGGCCGTAGCCCCCGCCCTGGTCGCCGTGGGCCACCAGCCAGCCCCGGTCGCCCTCGGCCAGGTCGACCGAAGCGGTCGACCGTGAACGCCCGCATGTTGATGAGCTCGAGGGAGCGCCACCGCTCGAGGGTCGGCGTGCCCGGAGAAGATGGTGATCGGCTCCCGGTAGGCGGCGGACCGCTCCGGGCGCTGGACGAACTTGAGGTTGCTGCCCTCGTCGAGGGGATAGATCTGCTCGGCCTGGGCCGCGGCCTCCCAGGCGGCGGCCAGCTCGGCCACCTTCTCGGGGTGCTCGGCGGCCAGGTCGTGCAGCTCGGTCGGGTCGGTGGTGAGGTCGTAGAGCTCCCACTCCGAGTCGTCGAAGGGGGTCAGGGGCGGGTGGCGGGTGACGACCTCCCAACCGTCCCGGTAGTACCCGCGGTGGCCGACCATCTCGTAGACCTGCTCGGTCCGGGTCGACGGGTGGTCGGCGTCGCCCAGGGTGGCCGCGAACGACGTTCCCGCCATCGGGATGCAGCGGCTGTCCCGTGGCGCTCCGACGGCGCCTCGACGCCGGTCAGGTCGAGCAGCGTGGGCAGCAGGTCGATCACGTGGGCGTACTGGCGGCGCAGCTCGCCCCGGGCCTCGAGGTGGTCGGGCCACGAGCACGACGAAGGGCACCGAGTGGCCGCCGGCGTGGGTGTTGATCTTGTAGAGCCGGAACGGCGTGTTGGACGCCATGGCCCAGCCCCGGGGGTAGTGGGGCATGGTCTGGGGCCCGCCGAGCAGGTCGATGCGGGGCAGGTCGGCCTCCACGTCGGGCTGGCCCGAGCAGGTGGACGAAGTAGCCGCTGGTGCCGGCGTCCTCGCCCTCCCGCGAGGCCCCGTTGTCGGAGGTGAACACGACGATCGTGTTGTCCAGCTCGCCCATCTCGGCCAGGCCGTCGAGCAGGCGGCCGATGGACTGGTCGAGGCCGTCGACCATGCCGGCGTAGACCTCCATGTGCCGGGCGAAGAGCGCCTTCTCGTGGTCGGCCAGCTCGTCCCAGGGCCGGACGTCGTCGCCCTCCTCGGTGTTGCGGGGGGCGACCTCGGTGCCCTCGGCGACGATGCCCAGCTCCTGCTGGCGGGCGAAGCGCTCGGCCCGCAGGGCGTCCCAGCCCGCGTCGTAGCGGCCCCGGTAGCGCTCGATGTCGTCGGGCTTGGCGTGCAGCGGGGCGTGGCAGGCGGGGTGGGCCAGGTAGGTGAAGAACGGCTTGCGGGGGTGGCTGGCCCGCAGCTCCTTCGGATCATCGACAGGCAGCGGTCGGTGAGGTCGTCGGTCAGGTAGTAGCCCTCGGGGTACTGGTCGACCTCGACCACCTGGTTGTCGCTCATCAGGCGGTGGGGGTGGTGCAGGTTCGTGAAGCCGTCGAGGATCCCGTAGAAGCGGTCGAACCCCCGCTGGCAGGGCCACGAGTGCTGGGAGCCGGCGGCGTTGGTGTCGGAGTCCTTGGCCAGGTGCCACTTGCCGGCCATGAACGTGGCCCAGCCCGCGTCCCGGTAGATCTCCGCCGCGGTCGCGGCGTGCTCGGTCAGCTCCATGGCGTAGCCGGGGAAGCCCGGGTCGCTGTGGGCGACGTGGCCGACGCCGGCCCGATGGCTGTTCAGGCCGGTGAGCAGGGCCGACCGGGTCGGCGAGCACATGGGGGTGACGTGGAAGTTCGTGTACCGGATCCCCCGGGCGGCGAGGGCGTCGACGTTGGGGGTCCGGATCTCCGAGCCGTAGCAGCCGAGATCCGAGTAGCCGAGGTCGTCGATGAGGATGACGAGGACGTTGGGCGCGTCGGCCGGCGGCTCGGCCGCGGCGGCCACCACGGCTTCAGACCCCGCCACCGTCCGCCCGACCCGCCCCTCGAACCCTGCATACGCGTCAGTCACACTTGCTCCGCTCCGCGCCGCCGGCTCCGCCGATTGGGTCACTCCTTCGGTGCTGCTCCGCTCCGCTGCGACAGCGTCGGCATCTGTCGACAGGCTTGGTGCTTCACAGCTCGAAGGCCTCCTTGCCCATCTGGTCGCGGATGGTGACGACCTGGGGGTTGGTCATGGAGCGGCGCTGCCAGTTGGCGCCGTCGACCACCAGGGTGTGGCCGGAGATGAAACGGGCGTAGGGCGAGGCCAGGAAGGTGGCCGCCCAGCCCAACTCCCGCACCCGACCCACCCGCAGGGCGGGCTGGCAGCCGTCCTTCTCGTGGGTCTTGTCGAGGCTGGAGCGGATGTCGGCGGTCATGTCCTCGTGGGGGAAGAGGCCGGGCACCAGCCCGTTGACCTGGATCCCGTAGGGCCCCCACTCGACGGCGAGGGTCTCGACCATGTTCTTGACCCCGGCCTTGGCCGCCGCGGAGTGGGCGAAGCCGGGCCCGCCGGTCCACGCGTAGGAGGCGCCGACGTTGATGATCGAGCCCGGCGTCCCGGCGGCCAAGTGGCGGCGGCCGAACTCGCGGGCGCAGAAGAAGGTGCCGTTGAGGGTGATGTCGACGACCGTGCGCCAGGCGTTGGCGCTCATGTCCTCGGCGGGCACCGGGAAGTTGGCTGCGGCGTTGTTGACCAGCACATCGGGGAGGCCCAGCTCGGCCTCCACCGCGTCGAAGGCGGCGGCGATCTGGTCCGGCTCGCGGATGTCGCAGGTGACGGTCTGGACCCGCCCGCCGACGGCCTCGATGGCCTCCCGCCCGGCGTCGAGGTGTTCGGGCTTGCGGCTGAGGATGGCGATGGCTGCTCCGAGACGGGCGAACTCGGTGGCGACGGCCTTGCCCAGACCGGTGCCCGCTCCGGTGACCAGGACGACCTGGCCGTCGTAGGTCCCGTCCGGGAGGGCGGAGGTCCCCAGCTCGGGCGGCTCGGGCAGGCCGATGGGCTCAGCGGTGGACATCAGGACCCCTTGAACACCGGGTCGCGGCCCTCGGCGTGGGCGGCCCGCAACTCGGCGTAGTCGTCGGACTTGTTGATGAAGGTCTGGTAGATCAGCTCGTCCTCCATGGAGGACACCTGGCCGGGCCGGCCCAGGTGGCGGATGACCCGGCGGGCCATCTTTATGGCCACCGCCGACCGACCGGCGATCTCGTGGGCCATGGCCAGGGCCGTGGCGTCCAGCTCCTCGGGGGCCACGATGCGGGAGACGATCCCGTGGGCCAGGGCCTCCTCGGCCGACAGCGCCCGCCCGGTCAGGACCATGTCGCTGACCAGGCCGTGGCCCGCCATCTGGAACAGCACCCCGACGCCGCCGGTGTCGGGGATGACGCCGTAGTTGGTCTCGGGGAGCATGAAGCGGGCGCCTTCTGCGGCGATGCGGATGTCGCAGAGCAGGGCCCGCTGGAACGAGCCGCCGATGGCCCAGCCCTGGATGGCCACGATCACCGGGGCCTCGATCTCCCACAGCTGCTGGATGCCCCACTGACCCCGGGTCATCAGCTCGTGGTGGGTCATCTCCACCTGGCCGCCCCCGATGGCGCCCACGTCCCGGCCCGAGGACCAGGCCGAGCCCTCGCCCCGCCAGACGATCGCCCGCACGTCCTGGTTGGCCTTGAGCTCGGTGAGGATCTCGAACAGGGCGAGGTCCATCTCGTCGTCGAAGGCGTTCTTCTTGTCCGGGTTGTCGTTGGTGATGACGGCGACCGGGCCGTCGTAGCTGAGCTTCACCCGTGGGTCGGGCATCGATCCCCCTCTGTGCCTGGCGGCGGTCCGGTAGAACCTACGCCGTGACGGGGAACGCATCGGAAGGGGGCTGGGCCCCGCTGCTCGACGAGCTGCGCCGGCGGCAGGCCGCGGCCCGGGCCATGGGCGGGGCCGAGCGGATCGAGCGCCAGCACGCCAAGGGCAAGCTCGACGCCCGCCAGCGGCTGGACCTGCTCTTCGACCCCGGCACCTTCACCGAGCTGGGCGCACTGGTCGGGGGACTGGACGACCTGCCGGGTGACGGCCTCGTGGCCGGCTTGGGCGCCGTCGACGGGCGACCGGTGCTCGCCGCCGCCGAGGACTTCACGGTCAAGGGCGGGTCCATCGGGATCGGCAACACCGACAAGCGCCATCGGCTCACCCAGATCGCCGGCCGGGAGGGCCTGCCCCTGGTCCTGATGCTGGACGGGGCCGGCCATCGCATGACCGGTGAGGCCGCCGGGCGCCGGCCCAACGACCTGCAGGGCCTGGCCGGCCTGAAGGGGAAGGTCCCGCTGGTCACCCTGGTGCTCGGGCCGGCCGCAGGCCACAGCGCCCTGGCCGCCCCCCTGGCCGACTACGCCGTCATGACCGAGCAGGCCGCGCTCTTCACCGCCGGACCGGTCCTCGTGAAGGCGGCGACGGGGGAGGACGTCACCCCGGAGTCCCTCGGTGGCCCACAGGTGGCGGTGGCCTCGGGGGTGGTCCACGACGTGGTCGCCGACGACGCCGCCGCCATCGCCCGCGCCCGGGCCTGGCTTGGCCACCTCGGCGGGACGGTGATGACCGGGGCCGACACCGGCCCCCGTCGACTGGACGACCTCCTGACCGTGATCCCTCCGGACCCGCGGCGGCCCTACCCCATGATCGAGGTGGTCGAGCGCTTGGCCGACGACGGGGCCGCCCTCGTCATCGCGCCCGGTTTCGGGGGCGGGATGCTGACCGCCCTCCTCCGGCTCGGTGGCCGCTCTGTGGCTGTGGTGGCCAACGACCCGTCGGTGCGGGCCGGGGCCATCGGCCGTGACGAGGCCGACAAGGCGGGCCGCTTCCTGGACACCGTCGCCCCCTTCGGCCTGCCCGCCGTGTTCCTGGCCGACAACCCCGGGGTCATGGCGGGGACCCGGGCCGAGCGCGACGGCGTGCTGCGGGCCGCCGCCGGGCTCTTCGCCGCGCAACACCGGTACCCGAACACCAAGCTCCACGTCACCCTGCGCAAGGCTTTCGGCTTCGGTTCCTCCGCCATGGCCATGAACCCCTTCGACAACCAGACCCTGACCCTGGCCTTTCCCGGCGTCCTCCTGGGTGCCATGCCCGCTGAGTCCGGCGGCAAGGCCGCCGGCCTGAGCCCCGACGAGCAGGCGGCCGCGGAGATCCTCCAAGGCGGCGGCCCCTACCGCGCCGCCCACACCATGGGCTACGACGACGTCATCGACCCCCGAGACCTCCGCAACGCCCTGCTGGCGGGCCTCTCCGCCTCCCGTCCCTGACCGAGGCGGCTCGTCGGGCCGGGCCGAGCGGTAGCGGAACCTCGTTCGGCCCCCGACGACCGGCAGCCCGACCCCACGCCCCCATGCCTGCCATCGTTTCGCCCGGCACGACCACCCGGCCCGCCGCCGACCGCCTCCAGCCCGACCCCACGCCCCCGTGGTTGCCTCGGTGTCGTTGGCGGTCAGGCGGCTAGCGCGTCACTGATCACGTCGGGGACATCGGTGATGATGCCGGTGACGCCGGCGGTGACGAGGGCCTCGGCGTCGTCGGGGTCGTCGATGGTCCAGGACCAGACGGGGAGGCCGGCGTCGGTGAAGGGGGTGACCACGGCGGCGGTGATGTCCGGGCCCTCGAGGGCGAGGCCGTCGTGGCCGCCCTCGACCAGGGGTGCCACCTGATCGGGACCGGCCGCGCCCGCCGGGAGGATCAGCACGGTGTCGTAGTCGTCGTCGGTCAGCTCTCGCACCCGGTCGAGGGCGTCCCGGTTGAACGACGAGACCACGACCGGCCCGTCGATGGGCCGGGCCCGCAGGGCAGCCATCGTGGCGTCGACCATGCCCATCTGCGGGTCGAAGCCCGGTTCCCACGGCACGGACTTGATCTCGACGTCCACGCCGAGGGCGTGCTCGTCGATGACCTCCAGGGCCTCCACCAGGGTGGGCAGGCCCTCGGCCGCGAGGTCGGCGGAGGTCGACTCGGCCACGACCAGGCCACCCGCCGTCTCCGGGTCGTGGCTGAGGAACACGTCGCCGTCGGCGGAGATCCGCGTGTCGAGCTCCACCCAGGTGGCCCCGAGGTCCCGGGCGGCGGCGAAGCCCTCGAGGGAGTTGTCCGGGTGGTGCCCGGCAGCGCCCCGGTGGCCTATGACCACCGGGTCCGGGTCCTCGCCCAGACCGGGGGGTGGGACCAGGGGAGCGGCGGTCGTGGTCGGGGCGGCCGTCGTCTCCGCCGGGGTGGCGGTGTCAGCGTCATCGCCGCACGCCGTCAGCACCAGCAACGCGGTGACCAGCAGGCCCGCCGTCCACCCCCGTCGACGACCAGGTCCTCCCGCGTTCGGCTCCATCGCCCGGAGCGTAGGCGGGCCGCTACCGTGGGTGCCGAGCGGGCCGTGCTGATGACAGGAGATCGACAGGTGACTGACGGCGGACGCAGGACCCGGGTCGCGTTGGTGCTGGTGAGCGTGCTGGTGCTGCTGCCGATGGTGGCGTCGGCCCAGTCGCCGCTGCCTGCCCAGGGCCCCGGCGACTGCGTCGACCCCTGCCACCGGCCCGACGGTCAGATCCGGCGTCGGGACACCCCGACCCTGGTCGGCGACGACATCTACAACCTCGACAGCCTCGGCCAGACCCAGGTGGCCGTGATCCCCACCGGGTCCGTGGCCCGCTTCGTGGTCCGCTTCGAGAACGACGGCTCCGACCCCGACACGTTCGTCGTACAGGGGTCCCGTAGCCCGAGGCACTTCGTGATCGACTACTTCGTCAACGGCGTCCGGGTGTCGGGCGCCGTTCGCAACGGCACCCACCGGTTCGGTCCGATCGGCCCGGGCGGCTTCCGCATCATGACCATCGAGATCCGGGCCCGGAACGCCGCGCCGGTCGGGTCGAAGGCCATCGCCCGGCTCGCCTTGCGTTCCGCGGACGAGGCCGGTCGCCACGACCGGGTGAAGGCCGTCGTCTACCGCAGCCGGGGCATCGAGACCCGGATCGAGGGGCGCACCTACACCAACCGGGCAACGGCCGAACGTTGGGCCCGCGCCGAGGGGGCCACCCCCCGCTTCGTCCGGAACGCCGGGCTCTACTTCGAACTGGCGCCGTCCCGGGGCATCCGGCCCGAGATCGCCTACGCCCAGTCCGGCAAGGAGACCAACTATGGGCTCTTCACCGGGGTCCTCGACCCGTCGTTCCACAACCCCTGTGGCCTGAAGGTCACCGCGGGTGGGGGCAACGACGACCCGAACGCGCACCAACGCTTCGTCGACTGGCGGGAGGGGGTCACGGCCTGCATCGACCACCTCGCCCTCTATGCCGGCGCACCGGGGTATCCGCGGGCCGACACCCCCGACCCCCGCCACTTCGCCTCGATCTACGCCAGCGCCCCGACCGTCGAGCGCCTCGGCGGTCGCTGGGCCCCCGCCACCGACTACGGCACCAGCCTCGTCGCCAACTACCTGAACCCCCTCCTCGGCTCCTGACCCTCGTTCTGGCGCCCGATCGAGGCGCCAGGACGCCTCAATCGGGCGCCAGAAGCAACGGGGGTCAGAGGGGGGTGGAGCGCAGGGAGCGCTCGCCGCCGGGGGTCTGGACGACCTCGATCCGGGTGCGGGCGCCTTCCCGGTCGTGGGTGACGGTGCCGGCCACGACGGTGACGTCGTCCCCGGGATCCTCGACCTCCGGGAGCGGCTGCTCCTCGGCGGCGGCCTGGGCGGTCACGTCCTCGCCCCGCCAGCCGTGGACGCCCGGCTCGGTCGACCAGAGGGCCGCGCCGAACTTGGTCAGGAAGCCCGACACGGAGGTGACCAGGCCGATCGAGAGCGGGTCGGCCCGCAGGACCTCGGCCATCCTCGCTGTGGCGTGCAGGGCGTAGCTGTTCAGCGGACCGCCGGCGAAGGTCATCCCCCCGGTCACCGTCAGCTGTCGTTCCATGGGGATGCCGAGCTCGCGGGCCGTGATCTGCACGGCGGCGGGGAAGCAGGAGTACAGGTCGACGTGCTGCAGGCCTTCGCTGGTGATGCCGGCGAGGTCCATCGCCCGCCTTCCCGCCGTGCGGGCCACGACCGATCGGCTGAGATCGGTCCGCTGGACGACGGGCACGGCGTGGTTGCAGAAGGCCGTGGCCCGGGGGTACAGCCACTGGTTCTCGGGGACCTGGGCGGCTCGGGCGTCGGCGACGGTGGTGAACAGCAGCGCGGCGGACTGGTTGACCCGCATGTTGGAGCAGCAGAGCTTCGTGTAGGGCTCGGCGACCATGCGGTTGTCGGCGGACGGGGTGACGATGGCGTTGGCCGACAGGGCCTCACGGTTCCAGGCGTACGCGTTCCACGACGCCTGGGCGGCGAAGGACTCGGTCAGGCGGCCCAGGCGACGACGGTGCTCGTCCTCGGTCCAGCCCTCGGAGGCGGCGAACGCGTTCTCCAGCACGGCGTAGACCGTCGGGGGGTCCACGAACCGTTGGTTGAACTCCATCGCGCTGATGCCCAGGTCGTGGGACACGAGGTGCTCATCGGGCTCGACGGCGGCCCGACGGGCCTCACCCACGGCGGCCGCGGCTCCGGTCGATGACGCGTGGTTGACCTCGCCGCCGACGACGAGCGCCGGACCCCGACCTTCGCGCACGGCGGTCAGTGCGGCGTCGATGATCTCCTGCTGGGTGATCCCGACCTCGACCAGCACGGTGTGGGCGCCCGGGGCGCCGACCGCCTCGGCCACCTCGCGGCCGGGATCGGGGTGGGTCCAGGCCCCCTTGGGGACCCCTACCCACCGGATCTGCCTCCAGGAACCGCGGCCCGATCTCGCCGCCCGCCCGCCGTGTCGCCGTGGTCATGATCTCCACCAGGGAGGGCACCGGGCCGTCCTGGGGGCGGTGGACGGCCTGGCCGACCCCGACCAGGACGGGTTCGTCGTCGGCGAGGGGGGACATGCCCACGACGGTAGTGGTGCCATGATCGGCCCCATGACGGCGTCGGAGGATCACTCGGTCAGTTGGTGGATGGAGACCTGTGGGGACGACCTGACGCCCCGCCCGCCCCTCGACGGCTCGACCACCGCCGACGTGGCCATCCTCGGCGCCGGCTACACGGCCCTGTGGACCGCGCTCTACCTGCTCGAGCGGGACCCGGGGCTGAAGGTCGTGCTGGTGGAGAAGGAGATCGCCGGCTGGGGGGCCTCGGGTCGCAACGGCGGCTGGCTCTCACCGGAGATCTCGGTGAGCCACTCCGAGATGATCGCCCGTCACGGCAAGGACGCGACCCGGGCCACCCACGACGCGCTGGTCGACACCATCGGCCACGTCGAGTCCGCCCTCGAGCGCCACGGGGTCGATGCCCATCTCGACCGCCACGGGATGCTGATGCTGGCCCGGGGCGGCCACCAGATGAAGACCCTGCGCCACATCTACGACGAGATGGCCGAGCTCGGCTATCCCGACTTCTACACCTGGCTGGAGCCGGGGGAGGCCGCCGAGCTGGTCGAGGTCGACAACACGTGGGCCGCCCTGTCCGCCGAGCCGTTCGCCGCCGTCCACCCCGGTCGCCTCGTCCGGGGCCTGGCCCGGGCCGTCGAGTCCCTCGGGGCCACCATCTACGAGCAGACCGCGGTCACCAGCTACGAGCTGTCCCCGAAGCCGGTGCTGCACACGACCGGCGGCGACGTGACCGCGGCCGTCGTCGTGCTGGCGGGGGAGGCCTACTTGTCCGCCCTGCCCCAGCACCGCCGGGAGATCCTGCCCGTCTACTCCCAGATCATGCTGACCGCCCCGTTGTCCGACGCCCAGCGGGCCGAGATCGGCTGGCAGCGACGTTTCGTCATGCAGTCCAAGCGCCTGACCATCGACTACCTGCAGATCACCCGGGACGGTCGGATCGCGTTCGGCGGCCGGGGCTCGCTCTACCACTGGGGCTCGGCCATCAAGTCCGAGTGGGACTGCATGGAGGAGACGGCCCGCAGCCTGCGCCAGCAGTTCGAGGAGTTCTTCCCGACCCTGAAGGACCTGCCCTTCGAGCGGTGCTGGGGCGGCGTGGTCGGCATCCACCGGGACTGGATGCCGTCCTTCAGCTTCGACCAGGCGACGGGCCTGGCCAAGGCCGGCGGCTACGCCGGCGAGGGCGTCGCCGCCACCAACCTGGCCGGCCGCACCCTGGCCGACCTGATCACGGGGGAGGGGACCCCACTCTGCGACCTGCCCATGGTCCAGCACGAGCCCAAGAACTGGGAGCCCGAGCCCTTCCGGTACTTGGGCGTCCGCTACATCCAGAAGGCTGCCGCCCGCATGGAGGACAGGGCCGTCCGCACCGGCAAGGCCCCCAGCGGCCGCAGCATCGCCGAACGCCTCATGTCGCACTGACGAGCAGGCTGAGGACTGCCGCGTCCGGACCACCCGGCGTCACCCGAACGGGGCAACTATGCTCCCCTTCCGAGCCGAACTGGGAGAACGCGATGACCTCAAGACGACGTTTCGCCGCCGGTGTTGCGGCCTTGGCACTGGTCGGCGCCGTGCTCATGTGGGCGCCGTCCCCAGCGGCGGCTGCACCCGCGCTGGGAACCGATGCCGCCGGTGGCTATGTCTATCTGGACGACCGGGCCCCGGGCGGGCCGACGTTCACCATTCGGAACGCTGCCGACGGCCCTGACGTTCGTCGGCGGGACGGACGACGGCGAGGCCAACGTGGCCCTCCCGTTCGCCTTCGACTTCTACGGCAACTCCTATGCGACGGTGACCGTCAGCCCGAACGGTGCCGTGGTCTTCCCCGCCGGGCAGGCCGTTTCTTTCGTCAACGCCGACCTGGCGACGGTGAGCCAGACCATGATCGCCCCCCTGTGGAACGACTGGGTGGTGTCGGGGCAGGTGAGCACCGGCGTGAGCGGCGTAGCCCCGACCCGGGTGTTCACGATTCACTGGGACGACGTGCGACCCTTCGGTGGCTCTGCGGCCGATGCTGTCGACTTCCAACTCCAGCTCTTCGAGCAAGGCGATGTCATCGAGTTCCACTACCTCGAGGTCGAATCGAGCGCGACTCTGGATCTGGGGCTCGGGGCCACCATCGGCATCGACAACGGCGCGACCAGCCGGCTGCAGTACTCGTTCAACGAGGCGTCGTTGGTGAACGGGCGGGCGATCCGGTTCTCGCCGGTGTTCTGCGAAGGTCAGACCCCCACCTTGACCGGGACGTTCGGTCCCGACGCCATCGTGGGCACCGCCGGTGACGATGTGATCGTCACCCTCTCCGGCAACGACACGGTTGCGACCGGCCCAGGCAATGACCGGGTGTGCAGCGGATCCGGTGACGACGTGGTGAACCTCGGCGGCGGAGGCGACCGGGCTCTGGGCGGCAACGGCCTCGACCGCATGAACGGCCAAGGCGGTGCCGACTTCCTGAACGGCGGGACGGGGCCCGACGTGCTGCAGGGCGGTGGCGGGCCCGACATCTGTGTCGGCGGACCGGGGATCGATTTCGGAAGCGGCTGCGAGAGCAGGACGAGCATCCCCTAACGACGGCAGATCGTCCTCATCAGGCCCTGGCCCGGGCCCTGCCACCGTGCGGGCCCGAGGGCCAGGCCTCCTAGAGGCTCAGCCCAAGACGGCGTCCAGGGTGGCGGTGAGGATGGCCGCGCCCTCGGCTGCCTCGTCCGGGGTCAGCGACAGCGGCGGGGCGATGCGGAGGCAGTTGCCGTGGAGGCCGCCCTTGCCGACGAGCAGGCCCCGGTCCTTGCAGCCCTCCAACACGGCGCCGGCCACCTGGGGGTCGGGGAGGTAGCCGTCGGCGCCCACGAACTCGAGGCCGATCATCAGGCCCTTGCCCCGGATCTCGCCGATGGCCGCGTGGCGCTCGGTGAGCGGTGCCAGCGCGGTCATGAGCTCCCCGCCCCGAGCCTTGGTGTTCGCCTGGAGGTCGTGGTCGAGCAGGTAGCGCAGGTTGGCGATGGCCCCGGCACAGGACAGGGGGTTGCCGCCGAAGGTGGAGATGGAGTTGGCCGAGACCGAGTTCATGATCTCGGCCCGCCCGACCACCCCGGCAATGGTGAGGCCGTTGCCCAACCCCTTGGCGAAGGTCATCAGGTCCGGGGTGATGCCGTGGGCCTGGTGACCCCAGAAGTGGTCCCCGGTGCGACCCCAGCCGGTCTGGACCTCATCGGCGATGAAGAGCATGTCGTACTCACGGCACACCTTCTCGATCGGTCCGAAGAAGCCGTCGGGCGGGATGGCGAACCCGCCGACGCCCTGGACCGGCTCGGCGATGAGCGCGGCGATGTCGCCGGCGGTCTGGGTGGCGATGACGTCCCGCAGGTCTTCGGCGCAGGCGTCGATGAAGGCGCCGTCGTCGAGGTCCCGGAAGGGGCTGCGGAAGCGGTAGCCGGACTGCATGTAGCTGACCTGGAACGGGGTCAGCGACGAGGGCGACCAGCCCCGGTTGCCCGTGATGCCGATGGTGGCGAAGGAGCGCCCGTGGTAGCTGTTGCGCACGGCCACGATCTGGCTGGACCGTCGGTACGACGAGGCCACCAGCAGGGCGGCTTCGTTGGCCTCGGTGCCCGAGGTGGTGAAGAAGACCCGGGCGTCGGGGATGCCCGACAGCTCGGCGATCATCTCGGCCAACTCGACCTGCTGGCTGATCAGGTAGAGCGTGGAGGTGTGCAGCATCCGGCCGGCCTGCTCCCGGATGGCGGCGGTCACCTCCGGCACGTCGTAGCCCGTCATCGTGGTCAGGATCCCGCCGAAGAAGTCGAGGTAGCGGTTGCCCTCGCCGTCGATGACGTGTCGCCCCTGGCCTTCGGCCAGCTCGATGGGCTCGTCGTAGTAGAGGGCGAGCCACGAGGGCAGGACGGCCCGGTGGCGGGCGAGGAGCTCGGCGTGCGACATGGGGGACAACGCTAAACCCCGTCCGGCCGTCCCGCCGCCCCGGCGCGGGTATCGTCGTTTCTGACGACCCGTCAGAAACGGGTCCGGGCAGGAGTGAGCGAGTGGCCGAGATCCCGATGATCATCAGCGTGGACGACCATGTCGTCGAGCCCGCCCACCTCTGGCAGACCTGGCTGCCCGAGAAGCACCAGGCCGGGGCGCCGTACATCGAACGCCACGGGCTGGGGAGCCTGAAGTACGTCGGGGGCACGACCTACGAGTACGAGCTGACCGACGACGGCCCGCCCTGCGACATCTGGTTCTACGAGGGCAAGATGTTCCCCCACAAGCGCCACGTGGCCTCGGTCGGCTTCGACCGCGACGACATGACCCTGTCGCCCATCACCTACGACGAGATGCGCCCCGGTTGCTACGAGCCCAAGGCTCGGGTCGAGGACATGTTGATGAACCACGTCGAGGCGTCCCTCTCGTTCCCGACCTTCCCCCGGTTCTGTGGCCAGACCTTCTCCGAGGCCGAGGACAAGGACCTCGCGATGGCCTGTGTTCTGGCCTACAACGACTGGATGGTCGAGGAGTGGTGCGGCGACAGCGACGGCGCTCTCATCCCCCTGACGATCATCCCCCTCTGGGACATCGACGCCGCCGTGGCCGAGGTCGAGCGCAACGCCGCCCGGGGCGTGCGGGCCGTCTGCTTCAGCGAGATCCCGCCCAAGCTGGGCCTGCCCAGCATCCACACCGGCGAGTGGGACCCGTTCTTCGCCGCCTGCGCCGCCACCGAGACCGTCGTGTGCATGCACATCGGCTCGTCCTCCCAGATGCCGGCGACCTCCCCGGACGCCCCGCCTGCGGTGGCCGCCACCCTCAGCTTCAACAACGCCATGGCGTCGCTGTCGGACTTCCTCTTCTCCGGGGTGCTGGTGCGGTACCCGACCCTCACCCTGGCCTACTCCGAGGGCCAGATCGGTTGGCTGCCCTACGTGCTGGAGCGGGCCGACGACGTCTGGCGGGAGCACCGGGCGTGGGGCGGGGTGGGCGACCTGGTCCCCGAACCCCCGTCGACCTACTACTACCGCCAGGTCTACGGCTGCTTCTTCCGGGACCGCCACGGCCTCGATGCCCTCGACAAGGTCGGCGTCGACAACATCACCTTCGAGACCGACTACCCCCACACCGACTCCACCTGGCCCAACACCCTCGAGGTGGCCCAGGACCTGATGGGCCACCTGCCCCAGGACGTCGTCGACAAGATCTGCCGCGGCAACGCCCAGCGCATGTTGGGGTTGCCGCAGGACTGACCTGGGTCAAATGACCCGTTCGCCGGGCCGCCCTTCCCCTCGGGGTCGGGGTTCCGTACCCTGGGTCCCGTGAAGCGTGCCGTGGTGCCCGTGATGGCCGCGCTCGCCCTCGTGGCCTGTGGCGTGGCCTTCGGCGTGGTCGCCATCGACCAGCGCGACGACGCCGAGGCTGCTCCCGCCGGCGGCACCGCAGTGGCCGCGGCCGCCACCGATGTCGGGGCCACCAACCTGCCCCCCAAGGCCATCGGCCAGGTCCGTGTGCCCGAGCCCGGCTACATCGGCGCCCAGGCGGCGGGGGGCGAGGTGGACCTCTTCGCCGAGGCCACCGGCACCACCCCGATGTGGTCCCTGCCCAACCCCACCCACGAGGGCATGCCCCTGTCGTTCACGGTGATCGACCGGGTCGGGGCCCGCCTGCAGGTGCGCCTCCCCATCCGACCCAACGGCAGCACCGCCTGGATCGACGCCAGCCAGGTCGTGACCTACGTGGTCCCCAACGACATCGTCATCGACCTGAGCGACCGCATGCTGCGGGCCAACCACGGCGACGAGGTCCTCCTGTCGGCCCCGGTGGCCGTGGGCTCGCCCAGCACCCCCACCCCCGAGGGTGAGTTCTACGTCGACATCTCCCTGGCCAACCCCGGAGGGTCCTACGGGTCCTGGATGCTGAGCGTCGCCGGGTTCTCGAACGTCTTGACCAACTTCGGCGGCGGCATCGGCCAGATCGCCATCCACGGCTGGTCCGACGAGTCCGTCATCGGCCAGGCCGTCAGCAACGGCTGCATCCGCATGCCCAACGGCGTCATCGAGCGCCTCGCCCCGCTTGCCCCGGTCGGCACGCCGGTGACCATTCGGGCCTGACCGGGTCGTCGTCGGGTTGCGCGGCGACCGCGGCGGCGGTCCGCGATCGTGGGGTGACCTGACGCGGGAGGCGATGGAGGAGCGCGACCGACTCGGTGCGGGTCACGCGCCCGGCGCGTCCGAAGGCGTCGGTGGGGACGAGCCCGGAGGCGTCCGCCCAGTCGTAGGCCACTTCGTCGGCGACCCCCGGGGGTACGTCGGTGTAGGTGTGGGGCACCGAGGGGTCCGGCTGGCCGGCGTAACGCCAGAGCTGGAGCACCGCCCGCTCTCGGGTCACGGCGGCCGCGGGGTTGAAGCGGGCGCTGGCGGTCATCCGGACGATGCCCTCGCGTCGGGCCCACCGCAGCGCGTCGCGGTAGTAGGCACCGGCGGGGACGTCGGTGAAGCCGTGGGGCTGGGTGGCCAGCGGTCGCCCCGCGAGCCGCCAGAGCCAGTAGACGTTGTCGGCCCGGCTGACGTTCAGGGCAGGGCCGAAGGTGCCGTCCGGCCGGGCGTCGATGACACCCGCCTCGCGGCCCCAGCGGAGATCCGCGGCGCGGGGGTCTGTCGCGGGGACGTCGAAGAAGGGCCCGACCGGGGCGGCGAGGGCAATGGCGCGCTCCCGGATGGCGCCGAGCTGGGGGTAGAGGGTGTTGCCGGGACAGGACGTCTGACCGACGTCCCGATGGCCCACGATGTCGGTCCGGGTCGGTCGGGCCCCGTGGAGAGGCAGCTTCCAGCCCAGGAACCGGCCCAGGTTGGTGACCGCGGTCGAGGTGAGGCCCACGTTGGTGCCGTCGCCCAGGTAGGCGATGCCGACGCTGCCGTCGTTGACGCCGCGGGCGTGGGCGCCGATCACCGGCTGGTAGAGGCTCGAGGCCCGGCCCTCCCAGATCGTGCCGAACCGGTCGATCACGAAGTTGTACCCGATGTCGTCCCAGCCCCGGGTGTTCTGGTGGTAGGCCTGGATCGACCGGAGCATGGACGGGACCTGGGCGACCGAGTAGTCGTTGCCGTTCACCGTGTGGTGGATGACCGCCCGGGTCAGGCCGTCGGCGGTGTCGACCGATCCGCGGTAGGGCGCCGCACCCCAGTCCGTCCGCGGGCGCACCGCTGGGATCGTGTAGCCACCCGCCTCGGTGGCCGCGGGTACCGCTTCGGCCGACTCGGCGACGGCTCCGCCGCCGGCCACGTCCTCGTCCCGCACCAGGTGCACGGTGACGGCACTGGACCCCGCGGGCAGGCTGACCTCGAAGGCCTCACCGGCCCCGACCCAGATCGGGTCACTGGCCGGGCGATTGGTCTCGCCAGTGGCGGCGTCGGGTCCGTGGTCGGCGTCGGGTCCCGCCTCGACCAGGGGGAACCAACGGGTCCAGCGGCCATCGACCCGTACCCGCACGCGTCCGGGGGCGTCGGTCGGCGCCGTGTAGCTGGCACCGATCATGGTGAACGGGGCGGCGGCGTCGCCGCCCACCTCGCGGGTCGAGGTGCTCTCGGTGCCGGGCCGGTCGGCCTCGACCGTCTCGACCGGGACGGTGACGCTCTCCACCGTGGTCTCGTGACCGGTCCTCGCCGGGCCCGGCGCCGGCGACGCGCCCGCGGCGGTGGGGCCGACCGTGGCGAGGAAGGCGACGGCGGCGACGGACAGGACCAGGAGGCGACGGACTCGAACCATGGGGGGTGCTCCGTGAGGCAGGGAAAGGCGGCGGGGCGACTCTTCCCGCGTCGCTCGACCGGAGGGTAGTGGGCGCGCCCCGGATGATGCCCGTCGTCCCCGGACCGGAATGGTTACCCCTGAGGGGTATCGGAGCCCGGTCGCATCCGGGGGCGGCGGCCGGCGATCAACACCGTCGCGCCCACGGCGAGCACGGCGGCGCCGACCGCGATCGCCCCGACCGCCGCCGGGGCGAGTCCGTCGTCGCCGCCGGCCGACGGGACGACGGCGCCGCCGGCCCCCTGCGTCCCCGCCTGGGCGACGGCGGTGGCGGCGTCCACGGTGCCCGCCCCGAGGGCGGGGTCGCCGTCGGGGTTCTGAGCCGTGCCCACCAGCAGATCGGCGATCTCCTCGGGGGTCAGGCCCTGGGCCGCCAGGAGGGCCGCGGTCCCGGCCACCAGGGCGGTCGCCGGGACGGGCCCGTCGAGGGTCTCGTAGCCGTCGGTGCCCTCGGGCCAGGTGGCCGACGGTTGGAGGGGCGCGGTGCCCAGGACCCCGACGGCGGGCACGGTCACGATCCCGGGGTCGATCGGGCCGTCCTGCCCGGAGCCCACGGTGACGAGGGCCAGGTCGTCGGCGAGTCGGTTCCCGTCGACGGAGGCCCCCACCACGGTGACCCCGGCGTCGACCGCCGCCTCGAGGGCGGGGCGCACGGCGTCGTCGGTGATCAGGGCCAGGTTCTCCTCGGTCCCGCCGAGGGTGAGGGCGATGACCTTGGCGCCGGCGTCGGTGGCCGCGGCGATCCCGGTGGCCAGGGCCTCCGGGGTCAGCCCCCCGTCGTCGTCGAGGACATCGAGGGCGAGGACCTCGGCGTCCGGCGCGGCCCCGGCGATGCCCACGCCGTTGTCGGTCACCGCGGCGATGACGCCGGCGGCATGGGTACCGGTGCCGTCGGGGTCCTCGATGGCGTCACCCGCCAGCAGGTGCCCGATGAGGTCGGGGTGGTCGGCCTGCGCCCCGGAGTCGAGGACGGCGGTGCGCACCCCTTCGCCGGTGGAGGTGGCCCAGGCCTCGGGGAGGGCCAGCGCGCTCAGCGCGGTCTGCTGGTCCAGCAGGGGGTCGTCGGTGGCCGGGGTCTGGGCCGCGACGGGCCGGGCGACGAGGAGCAGGGCCGTCGCCGCCGGCAGGAGCCGACGGAAGCGGCTCAGGCCGCGGCGCGCTCCGGCGTCGCGGTGTCCTCGTTGCGGAGGCCCGTGAGCACCCGCTCCCAGGCCAGTTCCCGCGACAGCCAACGCAGGGCCTGGCGGGTCTCGTTGATCTTCGTGAGTTCGTCCACACCAGGAGTATCGGCTGCTTCTTGCAGATTCTGCACCTTTTGGAGCGGTGACTTGGGTCACATGATCGCTCGTAGAGATCAGGCCGATCCGCGGCGGCGATGTCGCCAGAAGAACAACAGGGCGAGGACGGCGGCGACCACTGCCGCCAGCACCTTCGGGTCCGGCCCGTTGGCGGCGGCGGGGGTCGGGGCCAACGGCCGAGCCTCGGGCCGGGGCGGGGTCGAGGCCGCCGTCGGACGAGCCGCTGGTGGCGGTGTCGGTGTGGGGGCGGGGCTCGCTTCGGCGGGTGCCGACGGGGTCGGTGGTGGGGCCTTGGGGGCGCCGAGGAGGTCGTCCACGGGGGCGGGGCCGTCGGGGGCGGCCGCGGAGTGGGCCCGCTTCGCCTTCGGGTCGTAACCAGCCATCAGGGACCTCCCAGCACCCGTTGCAGGACGCCGTCGAACTCGTCGCGGGCTTCGGCGGCGCCGGCCCTCGTGCCCAGCTCGGCCAGGGGGAGCGACTGCGCGGCGGCCTCGGCCACTGCGGCCCGGAGCCGGACCGGCCCGGCGGCCAGGGGCCCGAACTGCTCCTCGAGCTGGCTCTGCCAGTAGGTGGCGTCACGCGTGCGGCCGAGGCGGTTGATGACCACGGCGGCGACCTCGAGATCGGGACGCCGGAGGTCACGAACCCGGGCGACGGTCCGCAGCATCTGCTCCACCCCGTCGGAGGCCCACGCCGCGGGTTCGGTCACGACCAGGACCCGGTCGGCGGCGACCAGGCCGTTCACCGTGAGCAGGCCGAGGCTCGGCGGGCAGTCCACCAGCACCAGGTCGTAGCCCGCCGCGACCCCCTCGAGCGCGTGGCGGAGGCGGTCCTGGGCCCCGATGGGGTCGGTGGCCAACTGGGGCTCACGGGCGGCGAGCGCAGGGGAGCTGGGCGCCACGGCGGGCACGGGGCCCGAGCCGTTGGGCCAGCCCGAGGCGGTGACGACGTCGGCCAGGGCGCCGGTGTGGTCGCCCGCGAGGGCGTCGTCCACGGTCCGGCTGGGGTCGGCGACCCCCAGGCCGCTGGTCGCGTTGGCCTGGGGGTCGAGGTCCACGACGAGGACGGCGAGGCCCCGCCGGGCTGCGGCGTCGGCGATGCCGAGGGTGACGGTGGTCTTGCCCACCCCCCCCTTCTGGTTCGCGACAGCGACGACGGCCATGGGGGGACGGTACTCCCGGCATCGAGAGCGGGTCCGGATCCGCGCCGGGTGCCATCGGAGGAGGCTCTACGCTCCGCGGCGATGCGGGGGATCGTGGGGGGTCTGCTCGTCGTCGCCCTCGCGGCGTCGGCCTGTGCGGGGGACGACGGGGACCGAGCCGCGACCGACGCGACCGGGCCGATCGACGCCTGTGACTGGCCCCTGTGGGGCTATGGCATCGAACGCACCTTCGCCACGACCTGTGACACCGCCCTGGCCCCCGACACCGTCGGTGACCTGCAGAGGGTGTGGTTCCACGCCACCGACGACGTGGTCACCGCCACCCCGGCGGTGGTGGGCGACACCGTCTACACGGGGGACTGGGCAGGGGTGGTGTACGCGCTCGACCGGGAGACCGGTGAGGAGCGTTGGCGGTTCCAGACCACCGAGCACCGCAACGTCTACGCCGGCCAGATCGTGTCCAGCCCGGCGGTGGCCGACGTCGACGGCGAGCGCCTGGTGGTCATCGGGGCGGGCAAGACGCTGTACGGCCTGGTCGCGGCCGACGGGACCGAGCGCTGGCACCACGAACTGGGGGAGGCGGGCGACGCCGCGGAGCCCACCGAGATCGAGTCCTCCCCGGTGGTGGTCGACGGCCTGGCCGTCTTCGGTTACGACGTCCACAACACGCCGGGGTACCGGGCGGGCCTGCAGGCCGTCGATGTCGCCACGGGCGATCTGGTCTGGGACGTCGACCTCGATCGGGAGGGCGGCCACGGCGGCGCGCCGACCGGGTGTGTCGACGTGTGGTCCTCGCCGTCGGTGGACCGGGAGCGGGGCCTCGTCTTCGCCGCCACGGGGAACTGCCCGAGCTCGCCGGAGGGTTGGGGCGGCTACACCGAGGCGCTCTTCGCCGTCGACCTCGAGGGCAACCCGGTCTGGTCCTTCCAGCCCCACGAGCCCAACAACGACGACCTCGACTTCGCCGGGGCACCCAACCTCTTCCGCATCGGGGACCGGGACGTCGTCGGGCTGGGCAACAAGGACGGCACCTACTACGTCGTGGATCGGGAGACCGGCGAGCCGGTCTGGCAGGCCGAGGCCACCGAGCCGGGCCTCGAGGCGGAGGGATCGAACTTCTCCACCGGCGGCTTCATCGGCGGCTCCGCGGTCAGTGACGGAGTGGTGACGGGGGACGGGCGTCGGCCCCTGTCCCTGCGCCCACGGCATCGACGCCGCCACCGGGGAGATCCTCTGGCAGAACGACGAGCCGGCCGCCACCTACGCCTCTGCGGCGGTCGCCAACGGCGTGCTGTTCCTGGGGGGCAACGACTTCACCCTTCGGGCTCTGGACCTGGCCACCGGCGAGATCCTCTGGTCCGAGGAGATGCAGGGCGCGGTGTCCGGTGGCGCCGTGGTGAGCGGCGACGACCTCTTCGCCGTGGCCGGGATCCGGGAGCCCGGTCTCGACGAGCGTTCCGAGACCAGCGGCGTGTACCGGTTCTCGCTCGGGGAGGCCGCCCCGTCCGCTGACACCACGCCCTCCACCACCGTCGCCGAGGCCGCGGCCGTGACCGCACTGGAGCCCCAGGGACTGGCCTGTGCCGACGCCCCCTGCCCGATCGACTTCGAGATCAACGATCCGCCGCCCGGCACCCGCCCCGAGCTCTACGTGCAGCTGACCGCCGATCCCCTGGCCATAGCGGTGACGGCCCAGGACCTCGGGGCGCCGGAGGACTGGGTGCGGCAGGGCTCGGCCGCGGCCGGCGAGGGCGCCACCCGCTTCGGGGTGTTCCTGTCCGCCCGCGATGACGACCCGTTCGGGGGTGGGGGGTTGATCTGCAGTTGGGCCGAGGGCGAGGACGGCTGCACGGGGACGGCCATCCCCCGCTTCGCGCCGACCTACAACCGCCTGAGCGTGCTGGCGATCGTCGACGAGAGCACCGAGCCGACACTGTCGGACGGCGCCGACCGGCTGGTGCGCACGCTGAGCTTCGACCCGCCGCTGCGGGCCGTGGAACCATAGGGTCCGCACGGAGGGGGTGACGGCACATGGGGATGCGACGAGGGTGGGTGCCGCTGGTGGCGTTGCTGCTGCTGGCGGGGGCCTGCAGCGACGACGCCGAGGACAGCAGCAACGACACGACGGCCGACATCGCGGCGGCCGATGAGACCACGCCGCCCACGACGGTGGCCGACGACGGCCTGCCCGAGGAGGTGTTGGTCTTCGGCGCCGAGGGCAACAACCTGGACGCCTACAGCAACGATGACCCGAGCGAGATCCAGCGGGTCATCACCACGGTGGCCGAGGATCCCGACGGCCTCGACATCAACGCCCAGATCTGCTTCTTCCCCGACGGCTCCGGGCGGTTCATCGCCGGGGAGGACACCGGCCAACCGGATCCGCCGGCGGGCTGGGGCATCTTCCAGTTGAGTGGGACGGGGATCGGCGACCTCGAGGCCGAGCAGATCGGCAAGCTCACCCCGACCTACCAGGCCGGCGCCGATCCGGAGAACTACGGGTGCGGGGTCCTCGCCGACGGCCGCATGGTCACCACCGACCTCGGGGGCCAGGCCCCCGGCGACCCGGGCAACGGCCAGTTCATCGTGTGGTTCGGCGACCCGGAGGGCACGGACCAGACCTACTGCAAGGTGGACGTCGCCCTGGCCACGGCCCAGAGCCTCCTGGTCGGCCCCGACGACGACGTCTACGTCGTCTCGGCCCGCCCGCCCACCTCGGGGGTGTGGCGCTACACCGACCTGCCCACCTCCGCCGACGCCGCGGGCGGCTGCGGCGACACCGATGTCACCGGCGCCCCGCTGGCGGACTCGGTGACCCGCGAGCAGGTCCTCGCTCCCGGCGAGAACGACGTCTTGTCGCCGGCGGGCATCGCCCCCTCCCCCGACGGCGGCTACTACCTGTCCAGCGTGATCACCGGCGTCATCAACGAGTACGACGCCGACTGGCAGTTCGTGCGCACGATCCTGGCCCCGCCCGCCGGTGAGGCCATCGGGGCCGACACCTCCCTGTCCACCGGCACCCCGTTGGGCATCGGGGTCACCCCCGACGGCACGATCTACTACGCCGACATCGGCATCGTGAACGACCCGGAGAACGGCTTCGGCCCCGGTGACGGCACCGGCACCTTCCGCCGGATCCGCTTCGTCGACGGCGAGCCGCAACCCCCCGAGACCCTCGCCGAGGGCCTCGCCTTCCCCGACGGCGTCGGCGTCTACGTCCCCGGCGGCGCCGCCGCCGCCGGCGGCCCCAGCCCCGCCTAGCTGACCCATCCATCGTTCTGGCGCCCGATTGAGGCGCCATGGCGCCTCAATCGGCCGCCAGAAGGGATCAGGTGGGGTCCGGATCGGGGATGATCGGGGCGGGTTCCGGGTTGGGGTTGGGGTCCGGGATGATGGGGGCCGGTTCCGGGTTGGGGTTCGGATCGGGGATCACCGGGGCGGGATCGGGCGGGTTGTCCGGCGGGGGATCAGGGATCGTGGTCATGATCGGTGATCTACCCGCGATGGGCCTGACCTACTTCTGAGCCTCCAGAGCTGTCCTCCGCTGCCGATGGGTGGGGGATGGCCCAGCCGCCGAAAGCCGGGGCTTCGACCGGACGCGCCGCGCGCGTCGTGTCGGTTGCCGTGTGCGTCGCCCTCCTCGGCGCGCTCGCGGCCGGCTGCTCCTCTCCGCCCGAAGAGGCCGCCCCGCCGACCTCGGTGCCCCACCAGCGGCCGATCCGCGCTCCTGAGCCGCTCCCGGACACCCGCAACGTCTCCCTGACCCGTGTCGGTGGCACCCGGGGCAGCTTCCCGGTCGCGGTCCAGGGTGGCGACCTGGCGATGACCGGCTCGGTGCACGGCCCCGACGGGCCTGTGGCCGGGGCCACCGTGCTCTTGGAGCGCTTCGTCGGCCAGTCCTCCGGGTCGATCCGGGTCCGGACCGATGCCGAGGGCCGCTGGAACGCCATCGACGTGTACGGCGGCCGCTACCGCTTCCGGGCGTGGCGCACCCCGGACCTGGCCATGGCCGGCTCCGAGCTCCGCTTCGTCGCCGCGGACGCCGACGTCGACCTGACCCTGGGCGTCGACCGGTACGACGGCGCCGACGTCACCGGTGACGTCGATGACGCCGATCCCGAGGTCGGGGCCACGGCCACCGTGACCGTCCTGGCCACCCGCCAGCAGGTCGACGGCGGGGGGATCATCACGACCAGTCCTGCCTCCGGCCGGGACGCCACCGCGACCGCCTTCGGGCCCTGGACCCTGAACACGTCCCCGACGGCGGTCATCGACGCCGCCGGTCGGGCGGCCTGGACCTTCACCTGCGGGGCCGCCGGCTCCGTCTCGGCCCGGGTGGTGGCCCTGGGCACCGAGACGACCGTGTCGGCCACCTGCGTGGTGCCCGTCGTGGTCGAGCCCCCGGTGGTGCCTCCCGAACCGGACTTCCCCATCGGCGCCTCCTTCGCTCCGCCCTATGGCGGGCCGATCCCCGCCGGGACCTACATCGTCATCGACGACCCCGGCACCTGCGCCCTGACCTACGAGGCCTGGACCGGCGAGGACTGGGACCCGGCCCGTCGGACCGTCACCGGGACCGGGGTCATCACCATCCCCGAGATCGCCCGGGACCTCGAGGCCCTGGGTGACTCACCCGCCTGCACCTACGAGCGCACGACATGAAGCCGGCCAAGCGACGTCGCCCGTGGTGGGCCATCCCCCGGATGACCGTGAAGGTCGCCGTCCTCACCGTCTTCTTCGTTGCCGTCGCCGTGCCCGCCGGCGGGGCCGCCGGGTTCTGGGCCCTGCTCAACCTGGACCTCCCGGGCAACCTGCCCGAGGACACCAACCCCCGGATCCGGTCCTACCCCAGCGTCGTGGTCGACGCCGCGGGCAACGAGATCGCCGACTTCCGGGCCTTCGAGCTGACCGTGCCGATCCGCTACCGGGACATCCCGCAGGTGGTGAAGGACGCCGTGGTCGCCATCGAGGACCGCCGCTACTGGGAGCACCAGGGCGTGGACCCCGAGGGCCTGGTGCGGGCGGCCGTCGCCAACTTCGAGCAGGGCGAGGTCGTCCAGGGCGGCTCGACCATCACCCAGCAGTACGTCAAGAACACCTACACGACCGGTGAGCGGGACGTGGCCCGCAAGCTGCGGGAGGCCCTGATCGCCACCCGCCTCGAGCGGGAGCTGACCAAGGACGAGATCCTCTTCCGCTACCTCGACACCGTCTACTTCGGCGACGGGGCCTACGGGATCGGTGCCGCCGCCGAGTCGTACTTCGGCAAGCCGGTGTCCCAGCTCACGCTGTCGGAGGCGGCCCTGCTGGCCGGGACCATTGCCTCCCCCGGCCGCTACGGGCCCCGGGTCAACGCCGAGACGGCGAACGACCGGCGCCTCCTGGTGCTGCGGACCATGCGCCAGCAGGACCTCATCAGCCGCCGTCAGTTCGTGCAGGCCCGCCGTCAGGACCTCTGGTACGCCCCGTTCGGCCCGCCCCCCGGCCCGGCCACGGTCATCCAGGCCCCACCCCGCAACGGGGCCACGGCCTACCCGTACTTCGTGGACTACGTCCGCCGGGTCATGGAGGAGCGCTACGGCCACCGCCAGCTCTACCGGGGCGGCCTGCGCATCGAGACGACCCTGGATCCGGCCCTGCAGGCCCAGGCCGAGGCGTCGGTGGCCGAGACCCTGGACGGCACCAGCGCCCCGCTGGAGATGTCCCTGGTGTCGGTCGAACCGTCGACCGGCCACGTGCGGGCCTTCGTCGGGGGCCGGGACTGGGAGGCCAGCCAGGTGAACCTGGCGCTGGGCGGCTCCGCGGGCATGCAGCCGGGCTCGTCCTTCAAGACCTTCGTGCTGGCCGCCGCCCTCGAGGCCGGCATCGACCCCGAGACCACCTTCGACGCCCCGGCGTCGATGGAGTTCCCCGGCTGTGACCCCACCTGCACGGTGAACAACTACGACTTCGCCGACCACGGCTCGATGACGCTGCGGTCGGCCACCCACAACTCGATCAACACCGTCTACGCCCAGCTCATCGACCAGTTGGGGCCCCAGACGGTGGCCGAGATGGCCCAGCGCCTCGGCGTGTCGGCCATCGACCCCACCCAGCCCTACGGCATCTCCCTGGCCCTCGGGGCCTACGAGGTCTCGCCCCTCGACATGGCCGCGGGGTACGCCACGTTGGCCAACCGCGGGGTGCGTCAGCAGGTCACCCCGATCCTGCGGGTGCTCGACCGCCAGGGCAACGTCCTCGAGGACCACACCGCCCCGGAGGGCGAGCAGGTGATCGACCCGGCCGTGGCCGACACCGTGTCCGACGTCCTGCAGGGTGTCATCACCGAGGGCACCGGCGAGGCCGCCGACATCGGTCGGCCCGCGGCGGGCAAGACGGGCACGACCCAGGAGTACCGGGCGGCGTGGTTCGCCGGCTACACCCCACAGCTGTCGACCGCGGTGTGGATGGGCTACAGCGACGTGCCCCGTCCCTTGGTCGGCATCAAGGGCGTCGGCAGCGTGAGCGGCGGCTCGTTCCCTGCCGAGACGTGGGGACGGTTCATGGGGGCGGCGATGGCGCCGTTGCCCGTCGTGGACTTCGTCGAACCCGGTCCCCTGCCCGACATCGCTCCCGACTCGGCCGTGCCCGTGCCCGTGGTCGAGGAGCCGCTGGCCCCGCCCGCCCGCGAGCCCTTCGGGGCCACCGCGGGTTCCCCCCTGCCGGCCGCCGTCATCCCCGATGACTGTGGCGGCCCGTGCACCCGAGATCTGGTCCCCTGACCGGGAAGGACATGGCGATGATGCGACGAGAAGACCTGGGAGCACTCGACGACACGGGCCGCGAGGGCCCGTCGACCCTCGAGGACGCCTTGCGGGTCCCCGACCTGGAGGACGGCGACACCGTGCGCTCCCTCTGGGACGACCTGGCGGCGGAGGCCGCGGTCACCGAGCCGCCCGTGGGCGTGCCGGTGGGGACCTGGGCCGACGACCTCTTGGCCCCACCGGTCGTCATGCCGCCGGCCGAGCCGGTCCCCGACCCGGCGCCGGGCGTCGGACCGGTGGTCGGCCCCGATGGCCCCGATGGCGAGGACCAGGACGACGAGGACCAGGACGACGAGCCGGTCCGCCTCACGCGGCGTCAGGCCCGGCTCCGGAAGCGAGAGCTGAAGAACGAGCGCCGCATCAAGAAGCTGGAGAAGCGCCGACACCGGGTCCTGCCCCGGTCGGCCATCGGCATCGCCACGATGCTGTTGTTCTTCGGCTTGGGCGTGGGCCTGGCGGGCGCGATCCTCTACGCCTACTACGACTGGCGCCTGTCGGAGAACGAGCAACGGATCGGTGAGCTCTCCGAGAGCCTCCAGGAGCGCCTCATCGCGGCCAACGAGGAGCTGAACCTCTCCTCGGACAACGCCATCCAGGCCATCCGCCAGGAGGCCGCGCCGCTCCGGGACCTACTCGAGCAGGAGCGGGTGGTGGGCAACCTGACCGGACGGATGCAGGGCTCGGTCTGGTTCGTGGAGACCCTCGACGAGAACGGTGCCCCTTCGGTCGGCTCGGCCTTCGTGGCCGCCTCCGACGACGCCCAGTCGCTGTTGGTGACCTCCTTCGGGACGGTGGCGGCCGGGACGACCGAACCGTCACCGACCATCACGGTCCGCTCCGGTGAGGAGTCCTTCGAGGCCGAGCTCTACAACTGGGACCCCGACCACGACCTCGCCCTGCTCATCCTGCCCCGGGGTGGCCTCGACCCGCTGCCGTGGGCCGACGACGACGCCATGGCCCACCTCGTGGGCGAGCGGGTCTGGGCCGTGGAGGGCATCGGGGGCAACGGTGTCAGCCTCAGCCCCGGCTCGGTCATCGACCAGTCCGAGGTGGGCATCCAGCACACCGCCGCCCTCAACGCCGCCTTCCGGGGCGGCCCGGTGGTCAATGGTCGCGGCGAGGTCGTGGCGATCGCCTCCATCGCCTACGCCCCGCTCAACTACGCCACTGGCGACGTGACCTTCGGTGTCCCCGTCCAGGCCGCCTGCGAGCGCGTCCTCGAGTGCACCGGCGACGTCCCCGGCTCCGGCGACGAGGGCTAGGCGTAGCTACTTCTTCAGCATGGAGAAGACGCCGCGGGCGATCGTGTTGAGCATCGAGCGGCCCTCCCGGCTCTTGAGGTAGTCGGTCACCGGGCTGGTGTCGGGCTTCTTCTTCGCCTTCTTGGTGCCCGCCTTCACCGTCGGCTTGGGGTTCGGCGTCGTCCCGTCCGGCCCCTCCGCCGGGGTGGTGGCCGTGGGGTCGGTCACGCCCATCTTGGCGGCCAGCAGCTCGGTGGCGGACTCCCGGTCGATCTCCACGGCGTAGGTCGGCCACAGCGTCGAGGCCTCTCCGGCGGCCTTGACCACGGCCGGGTCCAGGGCGCCCAGGAAGCTGGACGGCGGGAGCATCTTGGTCCAGACCACCGGTGTGGGCGCACCCTTCTCGGAGAGGATCGTGACGATCGCCTCGCCGGTGCCCAGCTCGGTCAGGGCCTTCTCCAGGTCGTAGTCCTCGGTGGTCGGGTAGGTCGACACTGCGGCCTTCAGGGCCTTGGCGTCCCGGGGCGTGTGGGCCCGCAGGGCGTGCTGGATGCGGTTGCCGAGTTGGGCCAGGACCACGTCGGGGACGTCGTCGGGGAGCTGGGTCACGAAGAACACGCCGACGCCCTTGGAGCGGATGAGGCGCACGGTCTGGGCGACCTGGTCGAGGAACTCGTCGCTGGCGTCCTCGAAGAGCAGGTGGGCCTCGTCGAAGAAGAAGACCAGCTTCGGCTTGTCGAGGTCGCCCACCTCGGGCAGGGTCTCGAAGAGCTCGGCCAGCATCCACATGAGGAAGGTGGAGAAGAGCTTCGGCTGGGTCTGGACCGCGGGCAGCTCCAGGCAGCTGATGACGCCCTTGTCGCCCTCGACGCGCAGCAGATCGGTGACCGCGAACTCCGGCTCGCCGAAGAAGGCGTCGCCGCCCTGGCCCTCCAGCTCGCTGATCGATCGCAGGAGCACGCCGGCGGTGGCGCTGGACACCCCGCCGATGGCCTTCAGGTCGGCCTTGCCCTCGTCCCCCGTGAGGTAGTGGAGGAGGTCCCGGAGGTCGGTCAGGTCGAGCAGGGGCAGCCCGTGCTCGTCGGCGTAGCGGAAGACCAGGGCCAGCGAGGACCGCTGCGTCTCGTTCGAGCCGAGCACCTTGGCCAGCAACTCGGGGCCGAAGGCGGTCACCGGCGCCCGCACCGGCACACCCGGCCCGACCCCGCCGAGGGAGAGGAAGGTCACCGGGCACGCCGTCGGCGTCCAGGAGATCCCCAGCTCGGTGGCCCGACCGGTCAGGCGGTCGTTGGGCGTCGCGGGGGCCGACAGGCCGCTCAGGTCGCCCTTCATGTCGGCGGCGAAGACGGGCACACCGATGGACGAGAGCTGTTCGGCCATGACCTGGAGGCTGACCGTCTTGCCCGTGCCGGTCGCCCCGGCGATCAGGCCATGGCGGTTGCACATGGCGGCGGGGATCTGCACCACGGCGTCGGGGTGGGTCGTGCCCTCGAGCACCCCCCGCCCGAGGCCGACCACCGCCCCCTCGGCGGAGTAGCCGGCGGTGATCCGGGCGGCGAAGTCAGCAGGGGGGACAGGGGCTACGTCGGCCATAGGCGGGGGAGCGTAGAGGCACCCGGACGGTGTCGCCGGAACCGGCCGACACGCTCCGTGCACGGGCAACCGCGTGAAGTGGTCAACCGGCTAACCTGGGCCATATGACCCACGTCGCCGGGGTCGATGGCCCCCGACGGGGGGTCCGCCCGTTCACCGTTGCCGTCGCCGTCACCATGGTGCTCATGGCCCTGAGCGCCATGGCGGCCGTGGGCTGGCGCAGCCAGCTCCAGGGCGAGGGTCGCGAGCAGTTCGACCTGTCGGCGACCGAGGCCCAACAGCTGGTCGTCCAGCGGCTCCAGAGCACCATCGGCCTCCTGCAGGACACCCAGGCCGAGGTGGACGGTGCCCCCTCCAGGGTCACCGCGGAGTCCTTCGAGGGCGCCGTGGCCGCCGCCCTGCCCGAGGAGCTGCCGTCGCTGGCGACGGTGAGCCTCGTGGAACGGGTGGGTCGGGGCGAGCTCGACGAGCTGACGGCTGCCCGCCGGGCCGCCGGGCTCCCGGACTTCGAGGTCGAGTCCGTCCAGCGCGGAGGCCGGGCGCCGGCCATCGCCACCTTCGAGGCCAGCACCCGGGGCGCCCCGATCCTGTCGGGCTATGACCTGCGGGCCATCCCGGCCATGTCGGATGCCTTAGCCCCTGCGGCCAGTCGGGCCGTGCGCATCTCCCCCGGCTCGACGCCCTGCCCGCCGACGTCCTGGCCGTGCACCCTGATCTCGGCCGGTCTTCCTTCGCCCTGGTCGTGCCCGCCGGGCCCGGGGCGTGGGTCCTCGCTCTCCTGTCGGGTGACGAGCTCGCCGCGCAGGCGGCCGGCGTGGACGACGACCTCGACGTCGCGCTGGCTGTCGACGGCTCTCCCCTGGGCGCGTCGACGGACCGGGACGACGGCGCCGTGGTGGACCTCGCCGCCGTGTCGTCCGATGCCCGTACCGTGCGCCCCTTCGCCATCCAGGGAGGACCGCTCCTGGTCACGGTGGCCGACGTGGACGGCCTGGCCGGTGGTGGCTGGCGGGAGCCCGGCCTGCTGCTCGGGGCCGGGATCGCCCTGAGCATCCTCGTCGGCTCCTTGATCCTCGTGCTGGCCCGCGGCCGGGCCGGCGCTCTCATCGTCGCCTCGGAGGCCCAGCGGGCCCGGGACCGCAGTGAGGAGAACTTCCGGGCGGTGGTCCAGCACCTGTCGGACCTGGTCGTGGTGACCGACGCGGCGATGGCGGTGGGCTTCGTCACGCCGTCGGTGACCCGCCTGCTGGGGCGCAACCCCGCCGCGCTCGCCGGTGGCACGCTGGCCCACCTGGCCCATCCCGACGACCGCGCCCTGCTGGCCGCCCTGGCCTCCCGGCCCGGCGTGTCCGAGAAGGGCCTGGTCCGCTTCCGCCACAGCGACGGCTCGTACCGCAGCTTCGAGGTGGTGGTGGCCAACCGTCTCGATGACCCAGCCATCGGCGGCCTGGTGCTGACCGGTCACGACGTGACCGACCGGGTGCAGCTGGAGGACCAGCTGGCCCACGACGCCACCCACGACGGCCTGACGGGTCTGCCCAACCTGGCCCTCGTCCAGGACCGGCTCAGCCACGCCCTGGTGCGGGCCGAGCGCACGGGGAGCCGGGTGGCGGTGGTCTTCGGCGACCTCGACGGGTTCAAGGGGGTCAACGACCGCCATGGCCACCTCGTCGGGGACCGCCTGCTGGTCGGGGTGGCCAAGCGCCTGCGAGGCGCGGCCCGGGCGATGGACACCGTCGGCCGCTACGCCGGCGACGAGTTCGTGGTCATCTGCGAGGAGCTCGACGACGAGGCCGGGGCCCGCCTGGCCGCCGAGCGCCTCCACCGCGAGGTGGCCCAGCCCCTCGAGGTCGACGGCCACCGGATCGAGGTGGCCATGAGCCTCGGCGTGGCCCTCGCCCAGCCCGGCGAGTCCGCCGAGTCCCTCCTCGACCGTGCCGACCGGGCCATGTACCGCTCCAAGGTCGACCGCCAGGCCGACGACCCCCCATCACCTTCGCCGCCTGACCGCCCGGGCGATCACTCAGGGTGCCGGCGGCCGAGCCTGTCGACGACGGCTGAAGCCCCAGCGGTCAGGCCGATGCCTGCACCCAGACCGAGCAGTACCGCAACCCACACGGCTCGGGTGGTGTCGGAGGTCGTCACTCGGAGGCGTGATCACGGCCCGGCCGTCGCTGAACAGCCAGTCGGCGCGCGGCAGGGCCACATCGCGGTGGCCGGCCGTGCCGGGGGTGTCGGCCCGGGATCGGCGGCCGTCGGGGTCCGGGGGCGTCGGTCCCCCGAAGCCCCTGAAGGGGCCGGAGGTGTCACCGACACCGCCCCGGGGACCAGGCGCGGGTCCGGCACTGGTCGGCGGTCCCGGGGGGACAACCTCGTCGTCGGCATCCGTCGGCGGTGGCGACGCGCCGCCAGGCTGGGTGGGCCCACCATCGGTCTCGTCAGTCCCCTGGCCCGGAGCCTGGCCGCCGGCGTTGGCGTGCTCGTTCTCCTCGTCGGGTCCTCCGGCGTGGTCGGGTCGTCCGTCGTGGTCGTGCCGTTGCCGTGGTCGGGCCGTCCGGCGTGGTCGGGCCGGTCGTCGTGGTCGGGTCGTCCGGCGTGGTCGGGCCGGTCGTCGTGGTCGGTCGGCCGGCGTGGTCGGGTCGGTCCGGCGTGGTCGGGGTCGGGCGTGGTCGGCGCCGTCGTCGTGGTCGGGTGTCCGGTGTGGTCCGGGGTCGTCGCCATCGGGGGGCGGGTCGGGGCGGCAGCGGCCCCGTGTGGATCGGCCCGATGGTCATCTCGATGCCCGTCGGCGAGGTCGGACGTGGTCGGGTGCGGACGGTGTTCGGCGGGTTGGGCGGCGCCGGCCGTGCCGACGAGGGTGCCGGCGACGGCGGTCACGACCAGGGCCCACCGCTGGCGGCGGCTTCGGCGGGGCATGGTCACACCCTACTCCTCTTGAGCACGGGAAGTAACCGGTCAACCACTCTGCGTGGGACCGCGGCGATAGCGGCCACGGAGGGCGGTGGAAAGGCCACTATTCGTCTCGTTCCTGGCGACCACGGCCCCTCGAGCGGTCCCCTACCCTGCGCCGATGGCACGGACCGAGCTGCTCATCGACGGACGTTGGGTGGAGGGAGGCGGCGACGAACCGATCGCTGTGCACAGCCCAGGATCGGGCGAGCACCTGGCCGACGTCGGCACGGCCTCGATGGCCGACGTCGACGCACGCGGTGGCCGCCGCCCGGGCCGGCCCAGGTCGAGCTCGAGGCCATGCCGCCCTTCGAGCGGGCCGCCCTCCTCCACGCCACCGCCGACCTCCTCGACGAGCGGGCCGAGGACCTGGCCCGGCAGCTGACCTCCGAGCAGGGCAAGCCGATCGCCACCGAGGCCCGGGGCGAGATCGAGGAGTCGGCGGAGATCTTCCGGTGGGCCGCCGAGGAGGTGAAGCGCCTCGAGACCCCGGTCCTGCCGGGCGCCGATCCGCACAAGAAGGTGCTGACCTTCCGGCGGGCCAACGGCGTCTACGCCTGCATCACGCCGTGGAACTTCCCGATGAACATCCCCGCTGAGCTCCTGGCCCCCGGCCTGGGCGGCGGCAACGCCGTCATCCTCAAGCCCTCGGACCTCACGCCGCTGACCGGCGCCGCCCTGGTCGAGGCCTGCCACGACGCCGGCTTCCCGCCGGGCTCGATCTCCCTCATCCACGGCGGCGGGGACATCGGCGCGGCTCTCGTCGCGCCACGACGGCGTGGACGCCATCGCCTTCGTGGGCTCCATGGAGACCGCCGACCGGATCGTGCGCACCGCCGGCCTCAAGCGCACCCTCATCGAGGCGTCCGGCAACGGACCGCAGATCGTCTGCGACGACGCCGACCTGCGAGGCCGCCGCCGAGGCCGCCGTCTACGGCGCCGAGTTCGCCTCCGGGCAGTGCTGTGTCGCCACCGAGCGACTGCTCGTGCAGGAGTCGGTGCACGACGAGCTCGTCGAGCTGGTCCTGGCCCGCGCCCGGCAGTGCCGCCTCGGCGATCCCCATGATCGAGGCCACCACCCTCGGCCCGCTCAACAACGAGGCGGTGGCGACCAAGATGGACACCCACCTGGCCGACGCCACCGACCGCGGCTACGAGGTCGTGCTGCGGTGGCGAGCGAGCCGGCGGCTTCCCGACCGACCTGTACTACCCGCTGACCGTGGTCGACGGGGTGGGCGTCGACGGCCTGCTGTTCACCGACGAGAGCTTCGGGCCGGTGCTGCCCCTCACGACCTTCCGCGACGACGAGGAGGCGCTCCGGCTGGCCAACTCCTCGCCCCTCGGCCTGCAGGCGTCGGTCTTCACCTCCAGCCTGACCCGGTCCTTCCGCTACATCGACGGCCTGCGGGCGGGCACCGTCGTGGTCAACGACTCGACCTGCTTCTGGGAGCCCCACCCACCCTTCGGCGGCGCCTCCGGCACCAAGACCGGCTGGGGCCGCATCGGCGGCAAGTACACCCTCCTCGACATGACCGACCTCCGCACCGCCGTCATCGACGTGTCCAAGACCCGGGACGGCTAGCCGCGGCGTCCAGCCGCTCGGGCCGTGGGAAATGCGGCAACCAGGGGGGGCGGGCCATTCGTGCCGGGAGTCGGCAGAACGAGAGGTGGTCACGGCGAGTGGGATTCGGGTGCCGGGAAGGTCGTGTGCGCCGCCGACGACCGGCGGCTCGTCCCCACGCCCCTGTGGTGCGTCGTTTGCGGTTGCCCTACGCGAACATCTTGTTGCGGCGGGGGAACTTCCGGGTGGCGGCGAGGTCGGGGACCACGACGGGGGCGGAGCGGGTCTCCTCGACGGGGGTGGGGTTCTCGCCGGGGGTGCGCTGGGGGAGGAGGTTGGGCTTGGGTCCCTCGGCCACCGGCATTCGTGTCGGTGTCGGTGTCGGCGCGACCGCGGCCGAGCGGGCGGGGCGGGTCAGGTCGGTGTAGATCAGCTCGTCGATCTGGCCGGGGGTCACCGGCTCGCTGAACCAGCGGCCGAGGGCGTGCTCCACGCCGAGCTGGCACAGCCGCTCGGCCTGGTCCTCGGTCTGGACGGCCTTGGCCACGGTGATGATGCCGAGCTCGCGACAGAGGGCCGTGAGGTGGCGGACGACGGCGGCGTCCTCGGCCCCGGCCATGACGGTCTCGATGAAGCTCTGGTCGATCTTCACCTGGTCGAGCTGGAACCGGCGGAGGGTGGCGAGGGACGAGTTGGCGGCGCCGAGGTCGTCGAGGGAGATGCCGACGCCCAGGTCCTTGGTGCGGCGCAGCACGGACCACAGGTCCTCGCGCTGGTCACCGAGGCTGCTCTCGTTGACCTCGAGCATGACCCGGGCCGGGTCGGTCTCGGCGTCGTCGAGGGCGGTGGCCACCAGGTCGTTGAAGTCGACCTGCAGGAGCTGGCGCCGGGACAGGTTGGCGGTGACGCGCACGGGACGGTGGCTGGGGAAGGTCCGGGCCCAGTAGGTGGCCTGGCGGCACACCTCCTGGATGACCCAGGCGCCGACGGGGACGATGATCCCCGTCTGCTCCATGGCGGTGAGGAACTCGTCGGCGGCGACCATGCCGCGGCCCTCGTCGATCCAACGCAGGAGGGCCTCGACCTCGACGACTTCGCCGGTGGTCAGGGAGAACACCGGCATGTAGGTGACCTGGAAGTCACCCCGCTCCAGGGCGGTGCGCAGCCGGTGCTCGGCGGTGGCGGGGGTCAGGGACTCCACGAGCGCCTGCTCGAAGCGGACCAGGGAGCCCGAGCCGTTGGTGGTGGCCCGATACGTGGCCACCTCGGCGTCCCGCAGCATGTCCTCCGCGGTGGTGGGCCGACCGCCGGCGACCGCCAGGCCGACGCAGACCGGCACCCGCAGCAGCTCGCCCTCGATCTCGTAGGGGTTGGCGAGCAGCTCGAGTATGGACTCGGCCAGGTCCTCGGCGGCATGGGTTCCGGCCAGCTCGGGCCGGACCACGGCGATGTCGGTGCCGCCGGACCGGAACACCTGGTCCTTGGTCAGCAGGCAGGAGCGGACCCGGGCGACCAGCGCCTTCAGGAGCTCGTCACCGACCTCCCGACCGTGGCTCTCGTTGATGCGATCGATGCCCTCGGCGTGGATGACCAGAAGCGCGGTGTGGGACTGCACCTCGTTGGCGTGGGGGAGGTGGCGGTCCAGCCACGACCGCATGGCCCGACCGTTGGGCAGCCCGGTCAATGGGTCGCGCGTCTCGAGCTCGTCGACGCGACGGCCCAGGCGGTCGATCGTGCGGAAGGCGGTGGCGACGTAGAGGCCGCTGGCCAGGCCGAAGCCGACGGCGCCGCCGATCACCACGCCGGCGAGCGAGCCGGTGAGTCGGGTGCCGAGGTCGAGGGCCACGCCGGCGAGCGCGCCCACCGCGCCGGCAACGAGGGCCCGCAGGGCGTAGGCGATGATGCCCGCGTCCTGCTCCTGGTCACCTGCCGTGCTCATGGCTCTGCCCCGCATCGCGTCGAAGGACTCCCCCTTTCCATCGGAGGCGGGGGCAGCGATGTGAGGGGGTCGGGTGGCCCCGGACTCCTAGTGGTGGGGCGAGTCCTCGGCGTGCAGGAGGCGCTCGGCGGTGGTGCGGAGGATCTTCACACCGACCTTGGGCGAGCGATCGAGGAGGCTGTCGAACTCGGAGCGGTGAAAGGCCCTCACCGAGGTCTGGGAGGTGGTCGTGATCGTCGCGGTCCGGTGACCGTGGACCAGGAGGGCCATCTCCCCGAAGAAGTCCCCGGGCCCGAAGGTGGCGATCTCCTCGCCGCCCCGGGTGCACACCGCACTGCCCTCGAGGATGAGGAAGGCCTCGCTGCCGACGTCGCCCTCCTTGGCCAGTTCCCGGCCGGCCTCGACGTCGACGTCGGTCCCGAGTGCGGCGACCGCTTCGAGCTCGTCCTGGTCCAGGTCGGCGAACAACGGCACCGCCGCCAGCCGATCCAGGTACTCGTGATGATGTGCCATGTGCCCCTCCAGGTCCCCCGGGCCAGGCAGCGTAGCCCCCAGCGCCCGATCCGGTCGGACCGAACCCGGGGTGTCCCCGGCTGCCGTCGGACCGATGGCCTTGGGCTACGCTCCTCGGATCTCGTAATGGCTTCGCAACATTTCCACCGTCCCGCGACGCGTCTCTCGGCCCTCGTCCCGTCCTGCGGGCCGCGGCGACGGTGACCGTGGTCGCCCTCGCCGCCCTCCCTCGCGGCGCTCGGCTCGGCGCCGGCCGCCGCCGAGACGATGGTGCACCCCGGGCCGCCCTCGTTGGAGGGCGCCCAGACCGCACTGGCCGACGCCCAGGCCCAACGGGCCGACGCCATGGCCCGCCGCACCCAGGGCCAGGCCGATCTCGTCGCCACCCGCTCGGAGATCAGCGCCCTCGGCCTCGAGCAGGTGGCGCTGGCCCACGAGCTGGAGCTGGCCCGCCGCCAGGTGCGGGTCGTCACCGTCCGGGCCTACACCGGCGGCGGTGGCGCCCGCGAGCTGGACGTCCTGATGAACGCTGAGGACATCGGCGAGCACCTCTACCGCAGCGAGCTGCTGACCGGGAACGTGGTGGACACCGCTACCGCCATCGACGACTACCGGGACCTGCAGGCCCAGGCCGACGACACCGTCATCGAGCTGGCCGAACGGTTGGACGACATCCAGGCCGCCATCGAGCAGGCCGGCGCCGACATCCTCCTGGCCGACGGGGCCATCGAGCGGGCCCAGGTGGAGCTCAGCGCCGCGCAGGCCATGGGTGGTGCCAGCCGGTCCGACCCGGGCGAGGGCGCCTGGGGACGACTGCGGTTCTGTGAGTCGGGCGGGGTCTACTCGGTCAACACCGGCAACGGCTTCTACGGGGCCTACCAGTTCGACCTCCAGACCTGGGAGACGATGGGCGGCACCGGGCGCCCCTCCGACGCCCCCTATTGGGAGCAGGACCTGCGGGCCAAGGCCCTCTTCCAGACCCGGGGTGCCCAGCCCTGGCCGATCTGCGGCCGCTTCCTCGGTTGACCCGGGGGACCGGGATTCCCCTTTCCGCCCCGCCGGGTGGGTTGTAACCTGTTCGTAATGAACGTGACGCAGGTGACCGACGGCAACGCGCCCGTTGCCTCCCCGCCGTCGCATCGCCTCGCCTTGGTCGCCGTCGCCGTGATGGCCCTCGGCGGGGCCGGCCTGCTGGTCCATGCCGCCGTCGCCGGGGCCCGCTTCGAGCTGATCGTGGCCGCCCTCGCCCTCGGGGCCGGCGCCGCCCTGGTCGGCGTCCTCGTCCTCACCCCCGGCGGCCGCCTCTCCGTGGTCCGCGACGACGACGCCTGACCCGCCGCCTGCTCAGCCGGTGATGACGGCCTGGGCCTCGCGGACGCGGTGGACGAAGCCGTCGGCGACCGGGATCATCGGCAGTTCGATCCAGTCGGTGCCGTCGATGCGGTAGCGGGGGACCAGGTCGAGGTGGGCGGTCACCGTCCAGGTGCCGTGGCGGAGGTAGGCGTGGCGGACCGGTGAGCGTTCGGGCCAGGCCGCACCGAGGCCGCCGGAGGCGCTCGATCCGTCGCCGAACGTCCACGTGACCGGGGTGGGGTCGATGCGGACGTCGACGCCGATGCCGAGGGCGTCGATGCGGTCCACGATCGGGCGTCGGTCATAGCCCGTCGCCCAGAACCACGACTCCAGGCCGACCAGCCCGGTGGGGAGGGGGTTGGCCTCGACCGTGATGCGGGGGACCGGGACCCGGGCCACGTACTCCTCGACCAGGCGCCGGGCCTCCGCTTCCAGGTCCCTCGTGTTGTGCGGGCCGACCCAGATCACCTCCACACCGACGCCGTTGCAGAGCAGGAGGCCGAGCCAGGAGTCAGCCTGGAACGGGGGGATGTCGGCCGGGGGCAGGGCGCCGAGGGGGGCGGGCACGATCGACCAGTCACAGCCCGTCGAGTCGTCCCCGCCGCCGCTCCCGGTGGCGTGGACGGTGTTGCTGCCCTGCCACCGCACGATGGTGATGGTGACCCCCGAGGTGTCCACGGTCCCGCCCACGGCGTCCTCGGCCGCGGTCGCCGGGCTCGTGGCGGCCAGGACGATGGCCGCCACGACGACCACACGGCTCAGCCGAGGGCGACGGCTTCGGTGACCTTCCACGTCCCTCCTTCCCGGCGCAGCGTGTAGGCCCGGGTGAGGGTGCCGCCGGGGTCCGGCTCGAGGGGCCGACCGGTGCGGGCGTCGACCCGCACCATGTGGTTGCCCAGGACATCGGTGACCACCGCGGTGACGGCGTCGACCAGGGCCACCTCCAGGTCGTGGGTGACCCGGACCCGCACCGCCTCGCCGGCGCGCCGCAACGCCTCGACCTCGCGCCGGCGCAACACCAGGGCGCTGGCGCCGAAGGCCTCGGCCAGATCGGAGGCGTCGAGTCGGCCCATGGCGTCGGCATAGACGGCCCAGCTCCGGCGGTAGGCGGCCTCCACCTCGTCGAGCGCGGCGAGCGGCGGGGCCGGGGCCACGGTCGGCGCGGGGACGGTCGGCCCGGCGGTGCGTCCAGTGGGGGCGGCGCCGGCATCGGCCGCGCAGCCCGAGCCGACCAGGACGAGGCTCAGGAGCAGGAGGGCGGGCCGCTTCGACACGCCTCTACTATCCTTTCAGTTCATTCCGATGTCAATCAGGTTGTTCTGATGCCGGCGAGTCCCCGTCGGCGTCGTCGGAGTCGGGGGTGACGGCCTCGTCCTTGGTCCGGCGCAGGTAGCGCAGCGGGCGCAGGACGTCGACGCGGGCCCGCTGGCGCCGGGTGAGGTGGCTGTCGATCACCTCGTGGCGCTGCACATAGGTGGAGACGAAGGCCTGGAGCGTGGCCGCCGCGGGCAGGGCGAGGAGCGCGCCGATCGGCCCGAGGATGCTGGCCCCGGCGATGACCCCGCCGAAGGCCACCCCCGGGTGGATGTCCATGGTCTCGGCCTGGATGGGGGGAGCCAGCAGGTAGTTCTCGACCTGCTGGTAGAGGGCGATCACGGCCAGGACCCAGAGGGCGTCGATGGGCCGGTCGATGAGGGCGATGACCACCGGCAGGAAGCCGGCGATGTAGGTCCCGATGGTGGGCACGAACTGGCTGATGAGGCCGACCCAGAGGGCCAGCGGCAACGGGAAGGGGATGCCGATGATCGCGAAGGCCACCCAGTGGAAGATGGTGGAGAAGAAGGCCAGGACGGCTCGGGAGTAGATGTAGCCCCCGGTCTTCTCGATGGCGATCTCCCAGACCCGCAGCACCTCGGCCTGCTTCTCCTTCTGCAGCACCGACAGGATCGCCCGGCGCAGGCGGGGCCCGTCGGCGACCAGGTAGAAGGTGAACAGGGCGATCGTGAGGAGCTGGAAGAGGACCCGGAGCACCGTGGCCCCCACGGCCACGATGTTGCCCGCCAGGTTGGCCGCGAACTCCTGGGCGCTGCCGCCCTGCTGGAACTCCTGGGTCAGGTCGTCGGCCTTGACATCGGCGTCGAAGGTGTCGTTGAACCAGACCTCGGCGTCCTCGATGTAGCGGGGCGCCTCGTCGACGAAGTCGGTGATCTGGTTGACCAGCACCGAGCCCATGGCCCAGATGAACAGGCCCACGCCCACCAGGAGCACGGCCATGACGGTGAGGGTCGCCGTCCCCCGGCGCCAGCCCCGTTCCGCCAGCCAGTTGACGGCGGGTTCGAGGGCGAAGGAGATGAACAAGGCCACCAGGAGCATGACCAGCAGGCCGCGGATCCGCAGGATCAGCCACCAGGCGAGGAGCAGGGCCACGCCCGTGCCGAAGAACCAGAAGATGGCCCGCAGGAGCCACGGCGGCATGGGCTCGCCCCGGGACGCGATCCGGGCCACCGTGGTCTCCGCCTCGTCGCCGGACCCGTCCCCCGGTGCGATGGCGTCTTCGGGCCCGGCTCCCCGGGGCTGATCAG